>CAWKFR010000002.1:0-420300 GCA_963848885.1 uncultured Thermoleophilaceae bacterium | reverse complement strand
TCGAGCCGGGCGACATCGCAGTCGTCTTGCGCGGCCCGGACGAGTACGCCTCGCTGCTCGAACAGGTCTTCGACGCCTACGGCATCCCGTTCTCGATCGACCGCCCGGTGCCGCTCGCGCACACGGGCTCGGCCGGCCTGCTGGCGCTTTTGCACTGCGCCGGCGATGCGGACGGCGTCTGCCGACGACCTGCTCACCTGGCTGCGCACGCCGGGCTTGCTGCGACAGCCGGGGATGGCCGACCGGCTCGAGGCGGAGCTGCGCCGCGACGGCAGCGCACAGCGCCGCGGCCGCGCGCGGACTCTGGCAGCGGGAGCACTGGCAGCTCGAGGAGCTCGACCGCCTGCGCCAGGCGGGCGGCGGGCCGCCTTCTTGGCCGAGCTGGACGCCAGCTCGAGCGGCTTCCGTCGCCCCCTACCGCCGCCGGGGCCATCTTGAGGGGCCCGAGCGCGACGACCCGCGGGTCTACGAGGCCGCCCGCGACGCCCTCGGCCAGCTGAAGGCCTCATCGAGGCCGTCCCGCTCTCGCGGCGCGGATCCCGGCGCGGGTGCTGGCGGTGCTGCGCGAGTGCGGGTGCATCTCGGTGAGCGCCCCAGCCCGACCGCGTGCAGGTCGCCTAGCCCGAGGCGATCCGGGCGCGGCGCTTCCACGCCGTGTTCGTGGGCGGCATGAAGGAGGGCGAGCTCCCCACCGGCGCCGTCGCCCGAGCCCTTCCTCTCCGACGAGGACCGCCGCTCGATCGCGCGGGCCAGCGGGCTGCGCCTTCCCGTCCGCGAGGACCGCCTCGACCGCGCGCGCTACCTGTTCTACCTGCGCGGCTCGCGGGCGGAACGGCTGCTGATGCTCTCCTGCGCTCGAGCGACGAGGAGGGCAACCCGCAGTCGCAGTCGTTCTTCGTCGAGGACGTGGGGGACCTGTTGGCGCCGGGAGCCGCCGCGGCGACGCGCTCGCTGGCCGACGTCACCTGGTCGCTCGCCGAGGCGCCCACTGAGGAGGAGTCGCGGCGCGCTGTCGGCGGCCGGGCGCCGCGCGTCGAAACCCCGCCGGCCCGCCTGACCTCCGACGCCGTGCTGGAGGCCTGGCCGCCCGCGAGCTGTCTCCGCCAGCGCGCTCGAGAACTTCTCGGACTGTCCGTGAAGTGGCTCGTCGGAACGTCCTGAGGCCTGACGAGCTGGTGCCCGACCCGGAGTGGCATGGTGCGCGGCCTTACGCCCACGCGGTGCTCCAGTCGACGTTCGCCCGCCTGCGCGAGGAGACTGGCGAGCGCCGCGTCACGCGGGAGAACCTTGCGGCGCCGAGCGCCTGCTGCTCCAGGCGCTGCGGGAACCAGCAGTCCGACTTCCAGCTGTCGCCGAAGGAGACCCGCGTCAAGGCCGCGGTGCGGCGGCTCGAGTTCGACCTGTTCCGCTCCCTGCGCCGCGAGGCCGAGCGCGACGGCGGTTCGAGCCCGACACCTCGAGCTGCCGTTCGGAGTCGGCGACGCCGGCGACCCCGTCGAGATCGCGCCCGGCCTGAAGGTCCGCGGGCGGATCGACCGCGTCGACGTGAGCGACGGCATGGCGCTCGTGATCGACTACAAGAGCGGCAAGCGGGTGGACTCGTACAAGGTCGGCTCGTGGGAGGCGGAGAACCGCTTCCAGGCCGCGCTCTACATGCTCGTCGTCGAGCGCGCTGCTCGGGGTCCGCGCCGCCGGCGGCGTGTACGTGCCGCTGGGCCGGTCGGACACGCCGCGCGGGATGGTGGCCGACGACGTCGCCGAGCTCGGCTCGGACTTCAAGGACAACGACCGCCTGCCGCCCGAGGAGTTCCGGGCCAAGCTCGAGTGGGCGCTCGGGCAGGTGCGCGACGCCGACGACCGCATGCGCCGCGGCGAGCTCGGCTGCAACCCGGACGCCTGCGCCTGGAACGGCGGCTGCTCGTACCCGTCGATCTGCAGGTGCGAGGGATGAGCGGCCTGACCGAGCAGCAGGAGCGCGCGGTCGCGCGCCGCGACGGCTCGCTGATGGTGCGGGCGGGCGCCGGCACCGGCAAGACGACCGTGCTGGTGGAGCGCTTCGTCGCGGGCCGTGACCGAGGACGACGTGCCCGTCGAGTCGATGCTCGCGATCACGTTCACCGAGAAGGCGGCCGCCGAGATGCGCACGCGCGTGCGCAGGCGCTTCGTCGAGCTCGGCCGGCGCGCCGACGCGCGCGCGGCCGAGGGCGCGTGGATCTCGACCATCCACGGCTTCTGCGCGCGCGTGCTGCGCGCCCACGCGCTCAGCGCCGGCATCGACCCCGACTTCCGCGTGCTCGGCGAGCTCGAGGCCGAGCGGATCGCCGCCGACGCCTTCGACGGCGCCCTGGAGGCCTTCATGGAGAGCGACCCCGAGCGGCTCGAGCTGGTCGCCGCCTACACCCCCGACGGGCTCGGCGACATGGTCCGCACGGCCTACTCGCGCCTGCGCAGCCGCGGCGCGCGCCACCCGCGGCTCGACCCGCTGCCGGCCCCGCGGGTGGGCGGCCAGCGCGAGCGGCTCGAGGCCGCGGTCGGCGCGGCGCCCTGCGCGAGCTCGGCGCGGCCGGCGGCGGGGTCGAGCGTCGCCCGCGCGCTCGAGCAGCGTCGAGCGCTGCGCCGCGGTGCTCGAGCGCCTTCCGGGCGGGCGAGCTGGCCGAGCCGGGCGAGCTCGACAAGCTCTCGTTCGGCGGCAACGCCAAGGCGCTCTGCACGGCGCCGTGCCTGGAGTACGTGGACGCGCTGGCCGAGTACGCCGCGCTCTGCAGCGAGTCACAAGGAGTACCGCGACCACGGCATGCTGCGCGTGCTGCTCGAGCTCTACGGCGAGCGCTACGGGCGCGGCAAGCGCGCGCGCTCGGCGCTCGACTTCGAGGACCTCGAGCTGCTCACGCGCGACCTGCTCGCCGAGCACGAGGGCCTGCGCCGGCAGTACGCGGAGCGCTTCGCGCACGTGCTGGTGGACGAGTTCCAGGACACCAACCCGCTCCAGAACGAGCTGATCGAGCAGCTCGACCGCGACAACCTGTTCCGGGTCGGCGACGAGAACCAGTCGATCTACGGCTTCCGCAACGCCGACGTCGAGGTGTTCCGCGGCCACTGGGCGGAGGCCGACGCGGCCGGGCGCGCGGAGAGCATCACCGATCAACTTCCGCAGCCGCGGCGAGGTGCTGGAGGCGATCGACCGCTGCTTCAGCTCGATCTGGCCGGACGCGCTTCGAGCCGCTCGAGGAGGCGCCCGGGCGCGCGCGCCGGCGCGCCGCGGCTGTCGCCCATGCGTGGAGCTGCTCGTGACCGACCGCGAGAAGCGCCGCTGGGACGAGGCGCTCCTCGGGCGACGACCCGTTCGGCCCGGCCATGCACGCCGCCACGCCCTGGCGCGCCGCGGAGGCGCGCCTGCTCGCCAAGCGCGTGCGAGGAGCTGCACGAGCAGGGCGGCTGGGAGTGGCGCGACATCGTGATGCTGTTCCGCGCCACCACCCACATGGGCTTCTACGAGCGCGCGCTCGAGGAGCGCGGCATCCAGACCCACGTCGTCGGCGGGCGCGGCTACTGGGCCCAGCAGCAGGTGGCGGACCTGCGGCACTGGCTCGCCGCGCTCGCGAACCCGCTCGACGAGCTGGCCGTGTACAGCGTGCTGGCGTCGCCGCTGACCGGGCTCTCGCTCGACGCGGTGGCGCTGATCGGGATGGAGTCGCACCAGTCCGGCCGCGACCCGTGGTGGCTGCTGCGGACGCTCGACGAGCTGGACGACCTGCTGCCGCCGGCCGACCGCCGCCGCGCCGCTGCCTTCGTGGAGCTGTTCGAGGCCGAGCGGCGGATGGCGTCGCAGGTCTCGCTCGAGACGCTGATCGACCGCGCCGTCACGCGCACCGGGCTACGACCGCCACATCCTCGGGCTCGAGGGCGGCCGCCGGCGCATGGCCAACGTGCGCAAGCTGATGCGCATGGCGCGCGAGTTCGAGGCCGACGAGGGCCGCGACCTGCGCGGCTTCATCGACACGCTCGCCGAGCTCGACGAGGCCCAGTCGCGCGAGGGCGAGGCACCGCTCGAGGCCGAGGCACTCGACGCGGTCAGGCTGATGACCGTCCACCGCGCCAAGGGGCTCGAGTTCCCGGTGGTGTGCGTGGCCGACCTCGGCAAGGACGGCCGCGAGGACTACGGCCGCCTGCGCATCTCCGACGACGGGATGACGGGCCTGCGGCTGACCGACCTCAGCGGGGCGTCGCTCGACAGCGCCCGGCTCGCCGAGATCAAGGAGCGCCAGAAGGCGCTCGGCGAGGAGGAGGAGCGGCGCATCTTCTACGTGGCCGTCACGCGCGCCCAGGAGCACCTCGTGCTGAGCGGCGCGACCGACCTCGAGAAGCGCCCGGAGCCGGAGGACATGCGCGAGCCGATGCGCTGGCTGATGCGCGGCTTCCCGGGCCCCGGCGTCGCGGTGACCGAGCTGACGCCCGCGATCGTCGACGAGCTGCTCCCCGAGGCCGACCGCGTTCCCGACGCCGGCGGAGCCCGAGCCGGCCGGCGGCAACGCGCAGCCCGAGCTCGGCCTGGGAACGCTGCCGGCGCCGCGCGCGCTGCCGGTCTCGCGGCTCTCCTACAGCGGGCTCGAGGCCTACCGGCGCTGCTCCTACCGCTTCTACCTCGAGCGTGCGCTGCGCCTGCCGCGGGCCGAGTCGCCCGCCGCTCCCGGCGACCTGCCCGCCGGCGGGCTCGGGGCGCTGCTGCGCGGCAGCCTCGTGCACGAGCTGCTCGAGCGGCTCGACTTCGAGCGGCCCGCGGTCGCGAGCGAGGCCGAGGTCGGCGAGCTGGTCGAGTCGCACGGCGCCATCGCGACGCCGGAGGAGGTCGCCGACCTGCGCGACATGGTCGAGCGCTTCGCCGGCTCGGAGCTGTTCGCGCGCATCGCGCGGGCCGAGCGCGTGCGCACGGAGCTGCCGTTCGCCTTCACGCTGTCGCCGCCGGGCGCCGGCGGGCGCAGCCTGCTCGTCAACGGCGTGGTGGACGTGCACGCCGTCGAGTCCGACCGGCTGCTCGTGGTCGACTACAAGAGCGACGCCCTGGACGGCCGCGACCCGGTCGAGCTGACCGCCGAGGCCTACTCGACGCAGCGGCTCGTCTACGCGCTCGCGGGCCTGCGCAGCGGCGCGGAGCGGGTCGAGGTCGCCCACTGCTTCCTCGAGCAGCCCGAGCGCCTGGCCGTCGGCGGTGTACGAGGCCGCGGAGGCCGACCGGCTCGAGGCGGAGCTGCTCGGCCTCGCCGCCGGGGTCGTGGACGGGCGCTTCGAGCCGAGCGCCGAGCCGCACCGGGAGCTGTGCGGCGACTGCCCGGGAGGGCCGCGCTGTGCTCCTGGGACGAGCAGCACACCCTCAGCAGCAGCTGATCCCCCGTTCCGTCAGGTCCCGCACCTACTCTGGCGCTGACCGTTGTGCAACCCCCCGAAGGAGAGCGAGGGCTGATGCCTCTCTGCTTCATCGAGCCACAGGAAGCGATCAGGGTCGTCGCCGAGAGCGTCGGCCGCGAAGCACGCCGCCAGCTGCTCGGCGAGGTTGTGCGCGCCTGGGTTGACGAGATCCCCGAGGACGAGCTGCTCGTGCACTACGCCAAGGCCGTCGAGGAGCTCGACGAGGACGACCTGTCGATCCTGGCCGCCTGGCACGCGTCGCTCGAGGTCGGTCAGCCGATCGCCAACAAGGAGTTCCTGCTGGGCGCGTTCACCGGGCTCGGCGAGCACCGGCGCGAGGCGCTGCGGATCGCGGCCGGGTTCAAGGGAGAGGACGCCTTCGAGGCCGGGGTGAGCGAGGAGCAGGCGCTCGACACGGTGCTGCCGTGGCTGTCACCGGCCCGGCTGAGGGAGCTCGCCGCGGAGGCGGTCGAGCTGTATTGCTGGGACAGGCTCGGCTCCGACAACTAGCCGCCGCGCTCCTGGCGGCGGTCGTCCTCGCCGGCTGCGCGGACGATTCGGCGACCGACTCCGGCGCGCCCGGCGAGCGCCTTCCCGCCCGCGTCACGCGCCACACGGACGGCGACACGCTCTGGCTGTCGGGCATCGGCAAGGTGCGCCTGATCGGGATCGACACGCCCGAGGTGTTCGGGCGGGCCGAGTGCTACGGCCGCCAGGCCTCGGCGTTCGTCAGGCGGCTGCTCCCGATCGGGTCGCGCGTGAGCTACTCGCTCGGCGTCGAGCGGCGCGACCGCTACGGCAGGGCGCTGGCCTACGTCTACACGCGAGGACGGGCGCTTCGTGAACCTGCTCCTGGTCAGGCGCGGCTACGCGCAGCCGCTCACGGTCCCGCCCAACGACCGTTTCGCCGCCCGCTTCGTACAGGCCGCTCGTGGCGCGCGGGCGCGCGGCGCGGGGCTGTGGGCGCGCGGGGGCCTGCGTATAGTCGCGCGACCCGTGCTGCGCCACGTGACGAGCCCCGACGGAGTGCCGATCGCCTGCCAGGTGGAGGGCGACGGGCCCCCGCTGGTGATGGTGCACGGGGCCTCCGCGGGTCGCTGGGGCTGGGACCTGGTCCGCCCGCACCTGCAGCAGGACTTCACGGTCTGGGCGCTCGACCGGCGCGGCCGCGGCGACTCCGGCGACGGCCCGGACGGCGCCTACTCCGCCGAGGCCGAGTTCGAGGACGTCGCCGCCGTGCTGCGCGAGGCCGGGCCCGACGCGCTGCTGTTCGGCCACTCCTACGGCGGTCTGGTCGCGGCGGGCGCCGCCACGCGCGTCGAGGGCCTGCCGCGCGTGGTCCTGTACGAGGGCCCGGTGGGCGGCGCCTGGGTCGACGAGGCCTGGATCGCCCGCTTCGAGGACCACCTGGAGGCGGGCGACCCGGAGCCCGCGCTACGGGCCCTGCTCACGGACGTCGGCGGCTACGCCGACGCCGAGATCGACGCCATGACCGGCACGCCCGCCTGGGAGGCCCGGCTCGCCGCCTGCCCGACGGTCCCGCGCGAGTTTCGCGCCGAGCGCGACTTCCGCTTCGCCGACCTGCGCCTGGGCGAGCTGGACGCCCCCGCGCTGCTGCTGGTCGGCTCCGAGAGCCCGGACTGGGCGCACCGCTCGACCGCCGCCTACGCCGAGGCGATCCCGGACGCGCGCGTACACCACGCTCGACGGCCAGGGCCACGGAGCGGCCGGGAGCGCTCCCGAGCTGCTCGCGGACGAGCTGCGCGCGTTCCTGTCCGCCTAGGGCAGCACGGTCCGCGGCGGGACCTGCTCGGTCTGGCGCGCGACGCGCCAGGAGGCGACCTGGGGGTCGAGGAAGTACGGCGGCTCGCGGTACTTGAGCCGGCGGTTGTAGGTGTAGTTCTTGATGTAGCCGGTGCCGCCGCTGGTGCCGACCGGGCCGCGGAAGTACTGGGCGATCGCGCCGTCCACGTTCAGGTTCCCGAGCGAGTTGCCGCAGGCCCAGTTGTCCACGATGAACGAGTGGTTGAGGGCGAGGATCGCGGCGTCGATGTCGATGTTCGAGGTCGACCCGGTCCCGTTCGTCCCGTTGCTGCAGGGGTGGTACACGCGCACGAAGTTGTTGGCGATCAGCCCGAGCAGCAGATCGCTGCTCCCGCGCGTCAGGTTGCCGTCGACGATCACGTCGTTGGCGGCGCCGATCGTCAGGTTGGCGCCGTAGGAGCCGTGCACGTAGACGTTGCCGCAGCCGTTGCCCTCCGTGTAGTCCGGCGTGCGGTCGTAGCTGGCCGTGCACGACGAGTTGTTCACGTAGATGACGCCGTTGGACGGCAGCGCGACCGTCTGCACGCCGCCCGACAGGTTCGCGTTGGTCACGGTCATGCTGGTGCCGTTGAGCGTGATCTTGGTCTTGCCCGTGTAGCGGTAGGCGGGCTGCGCGATGTTGTTGAGCTCCTGGTTGGAGGGCGGCATGTCCAGCTCGCCGGCGGGGAAGATCTGCGTCCCGACGATGTTCGGGTCGGCGTTGCAGCCGCCGGCGTCCACGTAGGGCGTCGGACCGTTGAACTCGATCCGGTCGGTCGACTTCTCGCCGAACTGGGTGTTGCCGCAGATCATCGCGTTGTCGTCGGTGTGGAAGGGGCCCAGCACCTTGTCGTTGTCGGCGAACTGGATCTCCGTGCAGCCGCTGGAGCGCTGCGCGCGGTACTTCGCGCACGCGGCGGTGGCGGCGGCGGGGTCCGAGTAGGCGGCCGGGTCGAGCGTCTCGAAGTGCGTGAAGTAGATGAAGTCCAGGAAGTTGAGGCGGCGCAGCGTCGCGAGGATCGTGCGCGTCTCGTCGCGCGAGCGCCCCGTGATCCGCAGCTGCATGTTGCCCTCGGGGTTGATCATCGAGTACTGGTCGGTGGTCAGGCAGGACGAGTAGCCGGCCGCGGGGATCAGCTCGATGCCGTACTTGGACTGCTCGCCGCTGACGTTGCGCCACTTGAACGTGCCCGACGTCCACTGCTGGTTCACCGGAGCGACCTCGGTCGCGTTCGGCGCCGGCGGGTTGGCGCACTTGAGGTAGTAGGTGTTGTCGCGGCCCAGCGCGTTCATGTACCACTGCAGCCCCGACTCGGCCGCGGCGTAGGCCTGCTTGGTGTCGACGTCGTCGCGCGACTGGGTGATGTCCGGGTCGACCGCGGCGAAGGTGGCCATCATCAACAGGCCGCCCACCATCAGGACGCCCATCAACGTGACGGTCGTGAAGCCAGCCTGCTCCTTGAGTCGCTTGAGTCGGTTCACAAGCACGCCGGTCCCTCCGTGGGCTTGGTCGGATCAGCCAGTCGCACGAAGACGTCGCTGGCGAAGGTGGTCCCGTCCTTGACGTCGGTGGCGCGCTCGACCTTCTTCACGGGGAGCGCGGCGAACGCGACGTTGATCATCACGACGGTCGGCGCGTGGCCGTCGGGCCCACCGTCGTGAGCGGCGCGGTCACCTGCTGCAGCTCCCCCGTCGTGGTGCCCGGCTCGTAGCGGTAGTAGCGGAAGATCGGCCGCGGGACCAGCGTGCTGCCGACCTTCTCGTTGGCCTGCACGACCGGGCGCAGCAGCTCCTTCGAGGTCGTGGGCGAGGTCGGGAACGTCAGCGTCGGGTAGGTGCCGGTGCCGGTGTAGACGTCCTCGTAGATGCGCTTCTCGGCCGCGACGTAGCGCAGCGCCCGCTTCTGAGCGGAGTTGGGGTTCGAGCTCAGGTTCGCGTAGAAGGTCACCGAGTTGTCGTCGCCGGCCAGGATCGGCGTGTCGTCGGCGAGGCAGACCTGCGAGCGCAGCTGGCGCGTCACGAGCTCCATCGCGAGGCGGCCGCGCTGGACGGCCTCCTGGCGCTCGGCTATGCGCGCCGAGCTGGAGACCGTGCGGTCGAGCAGCATGAACGCCGCCATCAGCACGACCATGCCGATCACGATCGCGGTGAGCAGCTCCGGAAGGGTGAAGCCCGACTCGTCGGAGTTCAGCTGACGCAGGCGGCGGCGCATCAGTAACACAGGGAGGCCGGGTTCGCCGTCGTGGCGGTGCTCGGCGTCGTGATCGTGATCTGTTTGTTGGCCGGCGCAGGCACCGTGGTGAGGGCCTGGTCGGCGGGGTTCAGCCGGGCTCGTGCCCGCCGTCGTGGTCGTCGTGTAGCGGCGGTCGATCGTGGTGGCGGCCGGAGTGGCCGTGCCGGTCGTGCCCGAGGTGCGGCCGCGGGTTGCGGCGCAGATGCGGTACTTGCCGAACGGCAGCGCCAGGTCGAACGTGCACGGCGCTGTTCAGGTTGGTGGCCCGGTCGGTGGGCTGCACCTCGTAGAGGGGGCTGACGCAGCCGGTGTCGAGCGAGGTGACGCGCAGCTGCGTGCGGAACCACGAGGGCACGGTCGCCGTCGGGGTGCCCACCGGCTCGCGCGTGACGTGCACGCGCAGCGTCGGCATCTCGACGCTGACCGTGCGCGGGTTGTCGCCGGGGTTGAGCGCCGTCCAGCCGCGTGGGGCGCCGGGGACGAAGTAGTTGGCCTTGTAGGCCTCAGGGTCGTTGGCCGCGCACGAGCCGGCGTAGACCCCGACCCCGTCGAGGTAGGGGTACAGGCCCGCGCCGTCGACGGTCGCGTTGCGGCCCGTCGTGCTGGTGAAGATCTTGGTGCCGCCGACGCCGAGCAGGTTCCCGTTCTTGACCGTGATCTGGTCCCACAGCATCGACGTGGTGAAGGTCTGGCCGACCGGCTGCGTGAAGCTCGCGCGCACCTTGGCCGGGACGTCGACCTGCATCGCGTTGTAGCTCGCGCGGCCCGGCGTAGACCGTGATCGCGTCGGTGGCCGGCTCGCTGTCGTTCGTCACGCAGCAGCTGACCGTGATCGCGTAGCTGCCGGCCGGGATGTAGCCGAACACCGCGCACCCGAGGGCGTTGGTGGTCGCGCTCTGGGTGGAGGCGCCCGACAGGCCCACGGCCACTCCGGCCAGCGCGGCGCCGTTGCGGTCGCTGAGCTGGACGGTCGCGGTTCCGTTGGTGTTGCTGAGCTGCCCGGTGCCTGGGGTCAGCAGCCCGGTCTCGGTCTGCGGCTTGCTGCCGGTGATCGGCGAGGTGACCTTGCTGGTGAGCTTGAGGTACTCGGCCTGCGCGTTGGTGGCCGAGCAGTTGATGACGCCGAGCTTGTCGCTGACCCAGTCGGTGCGCGAGACGACCGTGTAGTCCACGCCGGCGACGTTCACCGTGCGCGTCTGGTTCAGGCCGTCGAGCTGGGACAGCGGCATCGAGCGCATCCGCTCGATGTCCTGCTGCGCGAGCGAGGCCTGCACCGAGCGCGCCTTGTTCTTCGCGCCGGCGCTCTCCGCGCCGTCGATGCCGTTCAGGATCGCGAGGGTCGCGATGGCCAGCACGACGGCGCCGACCATGACCTCGACGAGCACCGAGCCGCGCTCGGCGCGCAGGCGCGCGCGGCCGGCCGCGTGGGCGGCGGCGAGGCGCGCCTGCAGGCGCGCCCGGCAAGAGCGCTTGTCCGGGTCAGTTCGCACGCGTCCACGACCCCCATCGGTTTATCGGGAGAGTGGCTTGAGGACGCGGACCGCCCAGCGGACCAATTCCGCTCTGGGAGCGCGCTCCAGCGTGATTGAATCGCGCCATGACAGCGACGCTTCCGGCCGAGATCCAACAGGTCTTCGACACGTTCATCACGACCGAGTTCACGACCGTGGACGCGAAGGGGCAGCCGATCACCTGGCCGCTGACTCCCGTACTACCGGCCCGGCGACCCGTGCATCGACGTCACGACCGGCCTGGGCTACCCGAAGAAGGCCAACGACGCGCGCGCGAATCCCAAGGTGGCGATGCTGTTCTCCGACCCGACCGGGAGCGGTCTCGAGGGCACGCCCCAGGTGCTGGTGCAGGGCATCGCGCGACGTCGACGACCGCGACCTCGACGCCAACCGCGACCGCTACAAGCGCGAGATCGCCGAGAAGCTGCCGGCGGCCGCGAGCCAGATGCCGCCGAAGGCCTTCGACCGCTTCCTGAGCTGGTACCTGACGCGCATCTACATCCACGCGCGGCCCGAGCGGATCTACGTCTGGGCCGACGGCGACCCGGCGCGCGAGCCCCAGCTCTTCGACGCGCACATGGAGGAGGTCCGCTCGGGGCACGACGAGGAGCCGCTGGACTCCCACGCTCCGGCGCAGGGCGGCGCGGCCGTGTGGGACGACCGGATCGAGGAGCTGGGCGCGAACTACCCCGAGGCGGTGGTCTCGCTGGTCGCGCCGGATGGCTTCCCGTTCTCCGTGCGCCTGCCGGTGCAGGTCGACAGCGCCGCGCGGCGGGTGCGGCTCGGCGGCGCGCCGGTGGGCGTGCCCTGGCAGCCCGGGCTCGCCTGCGTCGTGGCCCACGACCACTCGCCCGACTTCACCTGGCAGCGCAACTTCCAGGTGCGCGGCGACCTGGTCGAGGAGGACGGCGCATGGGCGGTGGTGCCGCGCAAGCTGCTCGGCGGGTTCGAGCTGCCGCCCGCCGGGGCGGTCGCCCGCGCGCGGCTGAACATGAAGAAGATGCGCCGCTTCCGGAAGATCGCCAAGCGAGAGCTGGCTGCGCGGGGGCGCTGAGGCGGCCCTGCCCGGCCGCGGGCACAAAAAAGAGACGCGAACTTTGCGCTTGAGGTGCGCGCTCGTCGGCCGAAGCCGACGCGCTGCGCGGCGAGCCTCACAACCTCTGGCTTCGCTCTTTGCGCTCCGTCCGCGTCTCGAGGATCAGTAGACCAGGGGGGCCCATCCCAGTCAAGGGGCCGCGCCAATTCGAGCCCGCAACTTGCGGAAATTCGTGGGACCGGGACCATATGCTGTGCCGATGAGCGCCAGGCCAGAGCAGCGCGACGGGCGAACGGTGCGCGCCGAGCGCACCCGCCAGGCGCTCGTCGACTCGCTGCTCGCCCTGCTCGACGAGGGGCACCTCACCCCGACCGCCGCGCAGATCGCGGCGCGGGCGGGCGTCTCGGAGCGGTCGGTGTTCCAGCACTTCCCCGATCGCGAGGCGCTCTTCGAGGCCGTCGCGCGCGAGCAGTACGACCGCGTGATGCCGACGCTGCGCCCGATCGACTCGAGCCTGCCGCTGCCCGAGCGCGTGCGAGCAGTTCTCCCAGCAGCGCGGGCGCCTCTACGAGCGCATCGGCGGGGTGCGACGCGCGGCGCTGCTGATCGAGCACGAGTCGTCCTCGGTGGCCGGCTGGCTTACGACCGCGCGCCAGGCCAAGGCGACGGAGGCCGAGCGCGTCTTCCGGCGCGAGCTGGACGCGATCCCGGCGGACGAGCGCGCGCCGCGCCGCGCCGCCCTGATCGCGCACTGCTCGTGGTCGGCGTGGGAGAGCTGGCGCACCCACCAGCGCCTCGGCGTCGCCCGCGCGCGGGCCGCCCTGGCCGCCGGCATCACCGCCCTACTGCGCTAGCGCGGACTCGAGCTCGGGGATCGCCTGGTCGGAGTGCTCGAAGCGCACGGCGGTCATGCCCAGCTCGCGGGCGGCCTCGCAGTTGGCCTCGAGGTCGTCGACGAAGAGGCACTCGCTCGGCGTCGCAGGCCGCCGCCGAGGCGGTCGACCGTCAGCTCGTAGATGCCGGGCTCGGGCTTGCGCATGCCGACGAAGGCGGAGTCCACCACCAGCTCGAAGATCTCGTCCAGCTCGGGCAGCTTGGCCCGCCAGAGCGGCTCCCACTCGCGCACGTTGTTGGTGAGCAGCGCGGTGCGCAGCCCGCGGCTGCGCTGCTCGCCCACGAACTCGATCATCGGCGCGTTCGGCTCGATCAGCTCGAAGTACAGCTCGCGCAGGCGCGTCAGGTCGAACCCGTCGTCGAGCTGCTCGCGCAGGCGCCTGGCGAACTCCTCCTCGGTGATCTCGCCGCGCTCGAGCGCGTACAGCGGGTGCTCGCCGTAGCGCTCGCCGGCGGCCTGCATCCCGCGCCCGAGGTCCTCGAGCGAGATCCTCGCCTCCTCCTGGTAGGCGAGGAAGCCGGCTGCGAGCGGGGTCGTCAGCACCCCGCCGAAGTCGCTGATCAGCGCGCGGATCACGCCGCCACCGGCGGCAGCACGCGCACCATCAGCTCGTAGGCGCCGATCCCCTCGCGGCCGTCGAGGCGCCAGCGGAACACCGCCGCGTGCACCTGGATCGCCTCGAGCTCGAAGGTCGAGCCCGCGATCACGAGCCCCGAGCCCCGGCGCGCGTACTCCTCGCCCGGAAGCCACAGCTCGAGGCCGGCGCTGCGCTGGCGCCCGCCGGCGTCGTAGACGGTCGAGATGCGCGCCTCCTCGACCTCGTGCAGCTCCCCGTCGATGAAGAGGCCCGCCCGGATCTCCTCGGCGTCGTGACCCGCCGCCTCGCGCGGGCGGCGGGCGAGCGCGAGCAGGCCGGTGCCCTCGTCGACCAGCGCCGAGATGCTGCGCACGGCCTGGAGCTCCTCCCAGCGCGGCGCGACGGTCGTGACCGAGAACGTGCCGAGGCAGTCCACCCGCGTCCCGTCGACCTCGCCCGTGACCCGGCAGATGCGCGCCGTGACACCGTCCAGCTCGACCTCGCCGCAGGCCGGCTCGAGCCGCAGGGACAGGCGGCCGTCCAGCTCGGCGCGCCAGCCGTCGCCGTCCTGCGAGACCTCAGGGCCGTCGGCGTGGGCGGCGGGCTCGCGTCCGTGGAACAGCAGCGTGGCACCCGACCGCGCCGTCCCGTACAGCTCGCGATCGGGGTCGAAGAAGGAAAGGGCGAAGGCCTCGGTGCTCACCGCTCGAGCCGCCTGACCGGCTCTTCGTAGTCGGTGGCGGTGCCCTCGACGTCGAAGGGCTCGCCGCGTTTCGGCGACCACGCGCCGGCCCAATCGCCGCGCCACCAGGCGCCGGACCACCGCGCGCGTGGGCGGGATCAGCAGGACCAGGCCGACGATGTCGGTCAGGAAGCCGGGGGTGATCAGGAACGCGCCGCCGAAGATGACCAGCACGCCGTCGATCAGCTCGCGGTGCGGGACGCGGCCCGCCGCCATCGTCTCGTTGAAGCGGCGCCAGACCGACCGGCCCTGCGCGCGCAGGAGCAGCGAGCCGAGCACCGAGTCGGCGGCCAGCAGCAGGATCGTCTGGCCACACGCCGATCGCGTCGCCGACCTTGAGGATGACGTACAGCTCGGCGAGCGGGACGACGATGAACAGCAGACCGAGGGCCCAGCAGCGGCATAGCGATCTGACCCTACTATCCTCGTTCTCATGCCGACCGTCGACGACGTGCAGGACGCTCTCACGAACGTGATCGACCCCGAGCTGGGGCTCGATTTCGTCGAGCTGGGCCTGATCTACACCGTGGAGGTCGAGGGCAGCGAGGTGTTCGTGACGTTCTCGCTGACCTCGCCCGGCTGCCCGATCGGCCCGCAGGTGTCGGAGCAGATCGAGGAGTTCGTGAGCGAGCTCGACGGGGTGACCGGCGTCTACCCGAAGATGACCTTCACGCCGGCCTGGACGCCGGACATGATGAGCGAGGAAGCCAAGTTCGCTCTGGGCTACTGAGCCTGCGCGTCCTGCTCGACTCCTTCCCGGACGATCCGGCCCTCGACACGGCGGTGTCGCGGGCGACGATGCGGCGCGTCGCGGCGGGCGAGCTGCCCGAGACGCTGCGGCTGGCCCGCCCGGCGCGGGTGGTGGCGTTCGCCAAGCGCGACGCGCTCGCGGCCGGCTACGCGGACGCCGTGGCGGCGGCCGCGCGACGCCGGGTTCGGCGCCGTGCTGCGGCTGGCCGGCGGGCGCGCCGCGGTCTTCCACGAGGGGACGCTCGAGCTCGCGCACGCCGTGCCCGACCCCGACCCGCGCCGCGGCATCCAGGCCCGCTTCGAGGAGAGCGCTGAGCTGATCACCCGGGCGCTGCGGCGGCTGGGGGTCGACGCGCGCGTGGGGGAGGTGCCGGGCGAGTACTGCCCCGGGCGCTTCAGCGTGAACGCCGCGGGCGCGCGCAAGCTGGCCGGCATCGGCCAGCGCGTGATCGCGGGAGGGGCCCACGTGGGCACGGTCATCGTGGCCGAGGACGGCGCATCGGTCCGGCGCGTGCTGGAGCCGGTCTACGCGGCGCTTCGGCTCGACTGGGACCCGGCCACGGTGGGCGCCGTGGAGCATCCCTGGGACGCGGTCCGCGACGCCGTCCTGGCCGAGTACGCCGAGCGCTACGAGCTGGTCGAGGACGTCCGTGGACGCGGAGACGCTGACGCTGGCGCGGACGCTCGCGGCGGACCACCGGCCGCCGGCGCCGCGCTAGGCCACCGGCGTCGCGGCGCGGCCCGCCGTCTCGACCACCGCGTCGATCAGCTGCGGCCAGACCTCTCGCGGGAGGTCGTGGCCCATGCCGGGGATCGCGATCAGGCGCGCGTCCGGGATCGCCGCCGCGGTGGCGCGGCCGCCGCGGAACGGCACCAGCGGGTCGGCCTGACCGTGGACGACCGTGGTCGGCACCCGCACCGAGCGCAGCTGCTGCGTGCGGTCGCCCGAGGCCATGATCGCCGCCAGCTGCCGGCCGGTGCCGGCGCTGTGGTGGCCGCGGTCGTAGGTCGTCGCCGGCCAGCGTGCGGGCCGCGCTCCTCGTCGAACGGGAAGCCGGGCGACCCGATCAGCTTGAACGTGCGCAGGAACGACTCGATGTAGCCCTCGCGGTCCTGCGGCGCCCTGCGCATCAGCACGCCGAACACGCGCAGCTTCGGCCGGCCCGCGCGGCGCTCGCCGGTCGTGGACATGATCGACGTCAGCGAGAGCACCCGCTCGGGTCGCTTGATCGCCATCGTCTGGGCGATCATCCCGCCCATCGAGGCGCCCACCAGTGCGCCGCCTCGATGCCGAGGTGGTCCATCAGACCGAAGGCGTCGTCGGCCATGTCGCCGAGCAGGTAGGGCGCGTCGACGCGCAGGCCGAGCATCGCGCGCCGGCAGGTTCGGGACGGGCGCGGAGATCTGCGTCGAGTGGCCCGAGTCGCGATTGTCGAAGCGGATCACCCAGAAGCCGCGCTCGGCGAGCTGCTCGCACAGCTCGCGGTCCCAGTGGATCAGCTGCATGCCGAGCCCCATCACCAGCAGCAGCGGCGGGTTCGACGGGTCGCCGATCGTCTCGTAGGCGATCTCGATCCCGTTGACCTGTGCCGTCTGCTCTCCCATGGCGAGCGGGAAACCTACCGCGCCGCAAAGTTGCGGCGCCAGGCGGAAGGCGCCAGCCCGTAGGCGCGCGTGAAGTGGCGCCGAAACGCCGCGGGCGTGGGGAACCCGACCTGCGCGGCCACGTGCTCGACCGGCTCGTCCGACGACTCGAGCAGGGGCAGCGCGGCGTCGAGGCGGCGGCGCAGGAGCCACGCACCCGGGCTCGCGCCGGTCGCGTCGCGGAAGCGGCGGCTGAACTGCCGCGGCGACAGGTGCGCGCGGCGCGCCAGGTCGTCGACGCCGATGCGGTCGGGCAGGCGGGCGAGCGCCCACTCCATCGCCGCGGCGACCGGGTCGTCCGCCGGGCGGGCGGGCACCGGGCGGTCGATGAACTGGGCCTGGCCGCCGTCGCGGTGGGCGGCCACGACCATCCGGCGCGCGACCTGGTTGGCCACGGACGCGCCGTGGTCGACGCGCACGAGGTGCAGGCAGAGGTCGATCCCGGCCGCCGTCCCGGCCGACGTGAGGATGTCCTGCCCGTCGACGTAGAGCACGTCCGGGGTCACGCGCACGCGCGGGTAGCGGCGGGCGAGCAGGTCGGCGTAGCGCCAGTGGGTCGCCGCGCGCCGGCCGTCGAGCAGGCCGGTCGCGGCCAGCACGAACGCGCCCGAGCAGATCGAGACGAGCCGCGCCCCGCGCGCGTGCGCGGCGACCAGGGCGTCCACGAGCCGCTCTGAGGGGTTCCCGTGCACGTCGGGTGAGCCCGGCAGGACGATCGTGTCGGCGCGCTCGAGCTCGGCGAGGCCGCGCTCCACGGTCAGGCCGAACCCGCCGACCGCCGCGAGCGTCCCGGGGCGCTCGGCGCAGACCGAGAACTCGTACCACCAGTCGACGTCCAGCTCGGGCCGCGGCAGGGCGAAGACCTCGGCCGCGACGCCCAGCTCGAACGGCGCGAGCCCGTCGTGGGCGAGCACCGTGACGCCGTGGATCATGTCCGGATCGTAGCGCTCAATGTCTTTTCGGACAGTGGCGCCCGGCGCGGCTCCGCGGCAGCCTGTGCCCATGGACGCCAGATCGCACTTCGCCAACCGCCTCGAACACGAGACCGACGTCGCCGACGTGGCCGCCGCGCTGAGCGCGGGCGAGGCCGACTTCGTGCTGCTGGACGCGCGCAGCAGCGCCGCCTACGACGCCGGCCACCTGCCCGGAGCCGTCTCCCTGCACCACTCCGAGATCAGCGCCGAGAGCGTGGCGGCGCTGCCCGACGGGCCCGTCGTCGCCTACTGCTGGGGACCGAGCTGCAACGGCGCCTGCAAGGCGGCGCTGCGGCTGGCCGAGCTCGGCCGGCCGGTCAGGGAGATGCTTGGCGGCTTCGAGTACTGGGCTCGCGACGGGAACCCTGTGGAGGCTTCTTCTTGACGCCGTTGGCGGAGGCCGCGGCCTTGCTGCGCTTGCGCGCCTCCTTGAGCAGCTCCGCGAGCGAGTCCTCGAGCATCGAGCCGAACTCCTCGATGTCCGGCATCGCGTCGTAGTCGCCGAGCAGGCCGAAGTCGACCTTGCCGTTGTAGCTCATGATCGCGACCGCGAGCGCGTGGTTCTCGGGCAGGAACGCGATCGGGACGATCTCGAGCATCTCGCGCCCGAGCAGGTAGAGCGGGAACTGCGGCCCCGGCACGTTGGTGACGATCAGGTTGAACAGCCGGGTCGAGAAGTTGAGCCGCGAGGCCTGCGCGAGCAGCGTCGGCGGGCGCGAAGTCGGTCAGCCCCGCGATCACCTCGGCGCCGAGCGCCTGCTTGCTCTGCTTGAGGTTGCCCATCGACTCCTGCACCTGGTGCAGGCGCTCGACCGGGTCCTTCACGTAGACGGGCAGCGGCCCGCGCATCGCCGCGATCCGGTTGCCGAGCGCCCCGCGCTCGTCCTTGGCGCGGATCGACACCGGCACCAGCGCGCGCAGCTCGAGCCCCTCTGTGCGCACGCCGCGCGTGCGCAGCCAGCGGCCGAGCGCTCCCGCCACGACCGCGAGCACCGCGTCGTTGACGGTTCCGCCGAGGGCGTCCTTGATCTCCTTGAAGTCGCTCAGCCGGCTCTGCACCCAGCGCACGCGCCGGTGCGGCCCGATCGGGACGTTCAGCGGCACGTCGGGCGCCGGGTTCATTCCCGCCCAGAGGACCTCCCCGAGTCCCTCCGCGGCCTCGCGCGCCTGGTCGAGCGAGCGACCCGGGCTGGTGACCGCGCCGAGCGCGCGCCCGGCCAGCGAGACCGGCGTGCGCACGAGCCCCTTGATGCCCTCGGCGATCAGGTCGGCGTCCGACGGCGCCGGCGAGGGGACCCACTCCGTGCCGCTCGGCGGGCTCCGGCGGGACGGGCTGGAGGTCGAACAGCACGGTCGCGATGTCCACCCCCGAGACGCCGTCCACCAGCGCGTGGTGGGTCTTCGAGATGACGGCGAACTTGCCGCCCTCGAAGCCCTGGATCAGCCACACCTCCCAGAGCGGCTTCGAGCGGTCGAGGCGCTGGGAGAAGATGCGGCCGGCGAGCTGGCGCAGCTGGTCGTCCGAGCCCGGGCGCGGCAGGGCGGTGTGCCGCACGTGGTAGTCGATGTTGAAGCTCGGGTCGTCGACCCAGAAGGGCCGGCCCATCTCGAAGCGCGGGAAGGCGAGCTTCTGCCGGTAGCGCGGCACGAGGTCCATGCGCGACTGGATGTGCGCCGCGAACTCCTCGTGCGTCGGCGCCGGACCCTCGAAGATGACGAGCGCGCCGACGTGCATGTGCGACGCCTGCTTCTCCTGATGGAGGAAGGAGGCGTCGATCGAGCTCAGCCGGTCCTTGTGTCCCTGCTTGGCCATGTTGGGAATCTACCCGCCACAATCGCTCCCGTGAAGCTGCTCGGGACCGTCCTGGCGCTGCAGGTGGCGATCGGCATCGTGCTGGTGGTGCTCGTGGCCACCGACAACCTGCCCTTCGTCGACGACGAGGCCGACGGCGCGCCCGCGCACGTCGCGCGCCCGACGGCCGACCGCTTCGACTCGGCGGCGGCCTGGAAGCTGCTGCGCGAGCAGGTCGAGCTGGGGCCGCGGCCCGGCCGGCTCGCAGACCTCGCGCCGGCTCGCCCGGCGGCTGCGCCGGCTGCTCCCGAACGGCCGCTTCGAGGCGGTGCCGGGCGGGCTGCGCAACGTGGTCGGCACGGTGCGCGGCCGCGAGCCGGGCTACATCGTGGTCGGCGCCCACTACGACACGAAGGACATCCCCGGCTTCGTGGGCGCCAACGACGGCGCGTCCGGCACCGCGGTGCTCGTCCAGCTCGCGCGCACGCTCGAGCGACCGCGGCACACGATCAAGTTCATCCTCTTCGACGGCGAGGAGAGCCCGCGCGGGACCCCGGACTCGAGGTTCGCCCAGCGCGGCCTGCGCGGCGCCAAGGTCGCAGCCAGGCGCTACCGCGACGCCAGGGCGATGGTGCTGCTCGACTTCGTCGGCGACCGCCGCCTCAGCACGCCGCGCGAGGGCTCGTCGGACGAGCAGCTGTGGGGCGAGCTGCGGGCCGCGGCGAAGGCCGTCGGGGTGGGCCGCCACTTCCCCGCCGGGGTGCGCGGCTCGATCCTGGACGACCACATCCCGTTCATCCAGCAGGGCGTGCCGTCGATCGACCTGATCGACTTCGACTTCCCGTGCTGGCACCGGCGCTGCGACGACCTGTCCGCCGTATCCGAGCGCAGCCTGGACGCGACCGGGGAGGCCGTGTACCGCTTCGTCGCTAGCCTCTGACGCGTGGCGTCGGCCCCAGACAAGCTGCTGCTCGCGGCCCCGCGCGGCTACTGCGCCGGGGTCGATCGTGCCGTGCAGACGGTCGAGCGCGCCCTGACCCTGTACGGGCCGCCCGTCTACGTGCGCAAGGAGATCGTGCACAACAAGCACGTGGTCGAGCAGCTGCGCGAGCGCGGCGCGATCTTCGTCGAGGAGGAGACCGAGGTGCCGCCCGGCGAGACCGTGATCTTCTCGGCGCACGGCGTCGCCCCGAGCGTGCATCGAAACGCCGGGTCGCGCAGCCTCAAGACGATCGACGCGACCTGCCCGCTCGTGACGAAGGTGCACGTGGAGGCCAAGAAGTTCGCCGCCGAGGGCTACACGATCGTGCTGATCGGCCACGAGGGACACGAGGAGGTCGAGGGCACGATGGGCGAGGCGCCCGAGGCCTTCGTCCTCGTCGAGACCGAGGAGGACGTCGACCGGCTCGAGCTGCCCGACCCCGACCGGGTCGCCTACCTCACGCAGACGACGCTGTCGGTCGACGAGACCGACCGCCTCATCCGCCGGCTGCGCGAGCGCTTCCCCAACATCACCGGGCCCAAGTCGGATGACATCTGCTACGCCACGACGAACCGCCAGATGGCCGTCCGCCAGATGGCGCGCGAGTGCGACCTGGTGCTGGTGATCGGCTCACGCAACTCGTCGAACTCGAACCGGCTCGTCGAGGTCGCGCGCGACCACGGCGCCGACTCGTACCTGATCGACAACGAGACCCAGGTGCGCGAGGAGTGGCTCGAGGGCAAGCGCGTGGTCGGGATCAGCTCCGGGGCGAGCGCCCCCGAGGAGCTGGTCCAGCGCCTCGTCGAGTTCTTCCGCGCGCGCGGGACCAAGGACGTGTCCGAGTTCGAGGTCGTCCAGGAGGACGTCCGCTTCATGCTCCCGAAGGAGATTCGCCGGGAGCTGGCGGCGCGGGCGTGAACTGCACGCCGTGCAGGCGCAGGCCGGGCGACTCGGCCTCGACTCGCCCCTCGACCTCGTAGAGCCCCGGCTCGACGCCGGCGCCCGACAGGACCGCGAAGGCGGCGCCGCCGCTGAAGCTGAAGCTCGCCGCCGCGCCGGCGTCGGCGGCCTCGATCCAGTCGTCCCCGTCGGACCAGTCGCGCACGAGCTCGAGCCGCTCGCGCTCGGCGGGCAGGGCGATGTCGGCGGTCTGCGGCTCCAGCAGCGCGCCGGGGGCGTCCTCAGGGCGCACCGGCGCAAGCGGCTCGCGCAGCTCGCCGAGGTGCTCCTGGATCGCCAGCTCGGTCTCGAGGTACTCGCCCTCGCCGTAGTGGATGAAGACGAGCTTGCCGGTGCGGTCGAACAGGTAGCGGCCCGGCCAGCCCATGTTGCCGTAGATGCGCCAGGCCTCGAGCTCGGGGTCGAGCAGGACCGGGTAGGTGACCTCGAGTCGCTCCACCGCGCGCGCCACGACGTCGCGGTCGCGCCCGAACGAGTAGCCGGGGGAGTGGATGCCGATCACGCGCAGGCCCGCCTCGGCGTAGCGCTCGTGCCAGGCCTTGAGGTAGGGCATCGTGCGGAGCGAGTTGACGCGCGCGAAGTCCCAGAACTCGACCAGCACCGCGCCGCGGCCCAGCAGCGTGTTCATCCGCAGGAAGGCGACGTTCAGCCACTCGAGCTGGCTCGGGAACTCCGGCGCGTAGATCTCTGCCTCGGGCGGGGGGCGCACTGAGGCCCGTATCCTGCCCGACGCGGTACCGCATCGAAATGGCGCTGGTCGTGTTATAGGCTGGGCGCGCCCGTGAGAGCGGGCCGCTCGACGTACGGTTCCCCGGTGACCATTCCAGGAGGAGGAATGCGAAAGCTTTTGATCCCCGCGCTCGCCGCGGTGATTGCCATTGCGGTGGCTTCGGTCGCGTTTGCTGCCAACGTCTACACGGTTGACGGCGACACGAAGCCCCGCGCGAAGGGCACGGCCAGCAAGCCGCGTGCCGGTATCGCTTGACTTCAGCTACACGGTCGCGGATGACGTTGCCGCGAACCGTGGTATCCCGGTCAAGGAGTACCGCATCGGTGCTGAGGGTCTTGTGACCTATCCGGGCGCCTTCCCGAGCTGCTCCGGCGGCACGTCGGGCGCCAACAACCCCGACGAGGCGGGCGCTGCGCAGCGCGTGCAAGAAGGCCAGGGTAGGCGGCGGCATCATCAAGGCGCTGGTCGGTGCGCGTAACGTGCCGACGACGAGCTCGAACTGCGTGATCAACCTCTCGCTGTTCAACCTCAAGCCGGGCAACTACGGCGATGCCGGCAAGATCGGCAAGACCGGTGGTCTGGCGATCCGGCTCGACGCCGATCACGCCCGCTCCGCCGAGCCTCGACGACCAGTACAAGGGCCAGTGCCTGGCCGCGCAGCACGCCGTCGATCCTGGCTCCGTACAAGACGGTCAAGATCAAGGGCGTGAAGTCCTCGGAGCTGCGCTTCACGGTGCCGCCCGAGCTGCTGCATCCCGCTCAGGGTCTCGACGTGACCGTGCGCGACGTGACGTCTTCGATCAAGAAGATCGTCTCCAAGGGCAAGGTCAAGGTCGCCGGCAAGAAGCGCAAGGTCGGCTTCTACTCCGCCGTCGGCTGCAAGGGCGGAAAGCGCTCGATCCAGGTGACGTTCGTCTCGGAGACCGGCCAGAAGTCCCCGGTCACCAAGGACAAGAAGTGCTGACAGCGGCCTAGCCGCTTGGGTACCTGCGACGGGGCGGCCTTCGGGCCGCCCCGTTGCCTTTCAGTGGGCGCAGCCGATCGCGCGTCGAGCAGCTGCGGCGACACCCAGATCTCGACCGCGGCCGCGGCGAGCAGGATCGGCACCGAGATCGCCACGGTCACGAACGTGGCCGCCAGCAGGTCCTCCCACTGGCCCGCCCGGCTGGCCACCATCCAGGCGGCGAGCGGGAGGAACAGGGCGAACAGCTCGGGCAGCGCGTGCGGCACCAGCGCGAGCAGCAGGTGGCCGGGGCCGGTGCCCAGCTCCGCGGCGATCGACGACGCGCTGCCGCCGATCACGTAGGCCTGCGTGCAGAGGGAGAAGCCGGTCGCGCAGATGACGAAGCCGATCGCCAGCGGGCCCGCCTTCTCGTGCACCCACCGCGACAGGCCGCTGCGCTTGGACGCCGACAGCGGCAGCGAGCTGCCCGCCATGAAGCCGGCCACGCAGGCCATCGCGTGCAGGGCGAGCACGAGCGAGTTGCGGTACAGGACGGCCAGGTAGTCCTGGAAGGTCGCCTTGGAGTTGTAGCCCGGGATCAGGAACGCCGTCGGGTCGGGCGTGCTGAGCCTCGCGACCGCGTAGACGGCGCCCAGCAGGGCCACGGAGATCAGCAGGCTGAGGGTCGCCCACGGGCGCAGCATGCGCCACGGGTGCTCGTTCCAGCGGCGCAGGGCGCGCTTCGTGTCGGCCATGCCCTGGACGAGCACGAGTTCGTTGACGTCCACCCTCGAGGCATCGGCACCGAGCGGCCCGTCCGTGAACCGCGGAACCGCCCGGGCGTGGCGGTTGTAAAGGGGTCATGAGACGACTTGCGATCTGCATCGCCCTGACCGCCTGGCTGGTCCCGGCCGGCGCGGCGGTCGCCAAGGAGCCGGTCGCCGCCAAGGTGTGCGGCAAGTCGGACTGCCGGACGGTCAAGGACCGCCAGGCGCTGCTGGCGTTCACCGAGGGCGGTTCGCCGACCGACCCGCCCGCGGGCGGCGCTCCCTGGTACAGGGTGCGCGTGACCATCGCGGTCGACGAGGGCGAGCGACAGAGCTTCAGCTTCGTGATCGTTCCCGCAGCGGGGCTGATGCGGGCCGGTGACCCGAACGGCGGCTACTCCTGGATGCCGGTTTCCGCGACAGCCGAACGCGTCTACCGGGAGGTCACCCGCGACATCGCGCCCTTCCCCGCTGACTCGTTGCAGGCGGTCGGCCGAACCGAGCAGAAGCCGGCCGCGGCCGACCAGCCCAAGCGCGACGGGGGCGGTTCGCCGCTGCCCTGGATCGCCGGCGGGATCGTCGTGCTGCTCGGCCTCGCGCTCGTGCTGATCCGCCGGCGCGGGCTGCCCTGGCCGCGGCCGGCCTAGGTCCAAAGCCCGATGCGGCGCGCTCCGGCGCGCCGTATCGTGGCCATCGATGAACGAGGCGCGAAGCGGCGCGGTGCGCGCGATGAGCGACGCGGTGCTGGCGATCGCCGGGGAGCGGTCGGTCGACACCGTGCTCGGTCGGATCGTCCACACGGCGCGCGAGCTGGCCGGGGCACGCTACGCGGCGCTCGGCGTCCCCGACGGCGAGGGCGCCTTCGCGCGCTTCATCACCTCCGGCATGACCGAGGAGGAGGTGGAGGCGATGGGGCCCCTGCCCCGCACCCACGGCCTGCTCGGCGCGATGCTCGAGTCGGAGGACTCCTACCGCACGCTCGACATCAAGCGCGACCCGCGCTTCCGCGGCTGGTGGCCCTCCGCCCACCCGCAGATGGCCTCGTTCCTGGGCGTGCCGATCGTCGCGCGCGGGGAGGTGATCGGCGCCTTCTACCTGACCGACAAGGAGCGGGCCGAGGGGTTCAGCGAGGAGGACCAGGAGCTGATCGAGATGCTCGCCCCGCACGCCGCGGTGGCGATGGAGAACGCGCGCCTGTACGAGCGCAGCCGCGAGCTGTCGATCGTCGAGGAGCGCAACCGGCTGGCCCGCGAGCTGCACGACTCGCTGGTGCAGAAGCTGTTCGGAGTCGTGCTCGCGGCGCAGTCCGCCGGGACCCTGCTCGAGCGCGACTCGGACGCCGCCCGCGAGCAGGTCGAGCACCTCCAGGAGCTGGCTCAGGAGGCCGTCGTGGAGCTGCGCTCGCTCGTCTTCCAGCTGAGGCCGGCGGAGATCGAGACGGAGGGCCTGGGCGCGGCGCTGGGCAAGCACGTCGAGCTGCTCGGCCGCGCCCACCGCGCCTCGATCTCGGTCGAGCTGAGCGGTACGCCGCGGCTGCGCCCGGGCATCGACGAGGAGGTGTTCCGGATCGCGCAGGAGTCACTCCAGAACGCGCTGCGCCACTCGCGCGCCGAGCACATCGAGCTGCGCCTCGAAGAGGAGGCCGGCGGGCTGGCGCTGACGGTGTCGGACGACGGCGTCGGCTTCGAGCCGGAGGAGGCGGGCCTGCGGTCGCGCCGGCTCGGCCTGACCTCGATGGAGGAGCGCGCCCGCGCGCTGGGCGCCCGGCTGCGGATCGACTCCGCGCCCGGGCGCGGGACCACGATCGGCCTGGAGGTGGACTGTGGCGGAGATCCGCGTCCTGATCGCTGACGACCACGCGGTCGTCCGCACCGGCCTGCGCACGTTCCTCGAGCTGCAGGACGACATGGAGGTGGTGGCCGACGTCGCCGACGGGGAGGCCGCGCTCGAGGCGGCCCGGGAGCACGAGCCCGACGTCGTCCTGATGGACCTGGTGATGCCCGGGATCGGCGGGGTCGAGGCGATCCGGCGCCTGCGCGAGCTGCGCCCGGAGGCGCGCGTGCTCGTCCTGACGAGCTTCCTCGACGACGAGAAGCTGTTCCCCGCCGTGCGCGCGGGCGCGGCCGGGTACCTGCTCAAGGACGTCGAGCCCGCCGAGCTGGTGCGGGCGATCCGCGCCGTCGGCGAGGGCGAGGCGCTGCTGCACCCGGCCGTCGCCGCGCGCCTGATGGAGGAGTTCTCGGAGGCCGAGCGCCCAGCCGCCGAGGAGGCGCTGACCGCCCGCGAGCGCGAGGTGCTGGAGCTGATCGCGCGCGGCCTGCCGAACAAGCTGATCGCGCGCGAGCTCGACATCGCGGAGAAGACCGTCAAGACCCACGTCAGCAGCATCCTCAGCAAGCTCGGGCTCACGGATCGCACGCAGGCGGCGCTCTACGCGGTGCGCGCCGGGCTGGTCGGAGACGACGAGGTGGGGCGCCGGTCCTAGGACCAATTCCCGATGGTGGCGGCCGCGGGCGCCACCTAGCCTCGGCGTAGATGACCTCCACCGCGATCGTCACCGGCGCCTCCCGCGGCCTCGGCCTGGAGCTGACCAAGGCGCTCGCGCAGCGCGGCTGGCGCGTGGTGATCGACGCCCGCGACCTCCCGTCGGTCCCCGGCGAGCTCGCCGAGTCGGGACACGTGGTCGCCCTCGCGGGCGACGTCGCCGACCCGACGCACCGGCGCGCGCTCGTCGAGGCCGCCGGCGAGCGCATCGAGCTGCTCGCCAACAACGCCAGCGAGCTCGGCCCGAGCCCGCTGCCCGCGCTGCGGGACCTCCCGCTGACGGCGCTCGAGCGCATCCTGCGCGTGAACGCGGTCGCTCCGCTCGCGCTCACGCAGCTCGTGCTGCCGCGGATGCCGAGCGGCGGGACGATCCTCAACGTCAGCTCCGACGCGGCCGTCGAGGGCTACGAGGGGTGGGGCGGCTACGGGGCCTCGAAGGCGGCGCTGGACCAGCTCACGCGGGTGCTCGCCGCCGAGCACCCCGACCTCAGGGTGTACGCGGTCGACCCCGGCGACATGCGGACCCGCATGCACCAGGACGCCTTCCCCGGCGAGGACATCTCCGATCGCCCGCCGCCCGCCGAGCGCGTCCCGGGCCTGCTCGCGCTGCTCGAGGGCGACCTGCCGAGCGGGCGCTACGCGGCGGCCGATCTGATCGCGGCGGCGCGATGATCGCGGCCAGCGCGCAGCCGGCCGCGGCGCACACGCCGGCGGAGGTGCGCGGGCACGGCCGCGACGACGTGCGGCTGCTGGTCGCCCACCGCAGCAGCGGCAGCCTGCTGCACGCCGGCTTCAGCGAGCTGCCGGAGCTGCTCGAGCCGGGCGACCTGCTCGTGATCAACACCTCCTCGACGCTGCCGGCGGCGCTGCCGGTGCGCGGACCCGAGGGCGACCTGCGCATGCACCTGTCGGCGCCGCTGCCGGACCGCTCGGCCTGGCTGGTCGAGCTGCGCCGCGGCGACGAGCGCTTCGAGGGCGGGGCCGAGGGCGACGTGCTGCTGCTGCCGGGCGGCGCCACGGCGGCGCTGCTGGAGCGCCACGGCGGGGGCAGGCTGTGGCTCGCGGCGCTGCACCTGCCGGCGCCCGTGCCGCACTACCTCGCCCGCCACGGCCAGCCGATCCGCTACGGGCACACGCGCCACGCCTGGCCGCTGCGGCGCTACCAGACGGTCTACGCGAACGAGCCGGGCAGCGCCGAGATGCCGAGCGCCGGGCGGGCGTTCACGCCCGAGCTGGTGACGCAGCTGGTGGCGGCCGGCGTCGACGTCGCGCCGCTGGTGCTGCACACGGGGGTGTCCTCGCTCGAGGCGGGCGAGTCGCCGCACGCCGAGTGGTTCCGCGTGCCGCGCTTCACGGCGGAGCGCGCCAACCTGGCGCGCGAGCTGGGCGGGCGGGTGATCGCGGTCGGCACGACGGTCGTGCGGTCGCTCGAGTCCGCGGCGGGCGCGGACGGGCGCGTGCGCGCACGCGACGGCTGGACCGACCTCGTGATCGCACCGGAGACGCCGATCAGGGCGGTCGACGGGCTGCTGTCCGGGTTCCACGACTCGGACTCCTCGCACCTCGAGATGCTCGAGGCGATCGGCGGGGCCGCGCTGCTTCGGCGCTCGTACGAGGCGGCGTCCGCGGCGGGGTACCTACGCCACGAGTTCGGCGACCTGCACCTGATCCTGCCCTAGCCCGGCCGCGTCGCGGTGAAGCAGAACTGGATGCAGGCGAAGTAGGACTCGCCCCGTGTCTGGAGGTCGCGCTGCTCGTCGGCCCAGGCGCGCGCCTCGTCGCCGCCCACGTAGTCCGCCATCAGCTTCAGGAGGCCGCCGGCGTAGGTCTCCGTGGTGACGTCGTCGGTGGCGAAGGCGTGGCCGGTCAGCTCGACGTCCTCGAAGCCGGCGGCCCGCAGCTGCGCGGAGAGGGTGCGCGGGAGGGAGGGGTCTGACAGGTGCTCATCCCACGCGGCGAGGAAGCGCCGCATGCGGGCGGGGTCCTCGGAATGCCAGGAGACCGTGGCCCAGTCGACGTCCCAGAGCAGCAGGCGCCCGCCCGGGCGCAGCACTCGCCTCAGCTCGGCGAGGGCGGCCGGGATGTCGGCGACGTACTCGAGCACCTGAACCGAGAGGGCGCGGTCGAAGTCGGCGTCGGCGACGGGGAGTGCCGTGACGTCGCCTTGGTGGAAGGCGACGTTCGCGTGGCCCTCGCAGCGCTTGGCGGCGAGGGCGAGCATCGGCTCGCTTCGGTCGACGCCCACCACGGAGCCCTCTGGCCCGACCCGCTCGAGAGTCTCGGACGTGTAGAAGCCGGGCCCGCAGCCCGCGTCGAGCACCCGATCGCCGGGGCTCGCTCCGAGCGCCTCGTGCACGAGCGCCCGCCGCCGCAGGATGTCCCGCCCGCGGTAGACGACCTCGATCTCGGCCGCGAGCTCCTCGTTGAAGTCGAGCTGGCTCACGGGGCCGGCAGGTCGTCCGCCGCGTGCCGTGGCTGCCGGAAGACCTCCTCGACTATCGGCCGGAAGGACTCGAGCGGCAGCGAGTCGTAGTCGGGGTCGAAGCAGTTCTGGTCGAACTGCTCGCAGAACTCGACGCAGTCGTCGTAGAAGGGATGGTCGATGTACTTGTCGCGCGCGTTGCGGTCCCCGCCCTCGAGGTGGGCGTAGTAGTAGGCCTGGAACAGGGCGTGCTTCTGGATCACCCAGCAGACGCGCTCGCTCACGAAGGGCCTCAGGACGCCCGCGACCATCTCGCCGTGGGAGTGCGGCGCGAGGCCGTCGCCGATGTCGTGGAGCAGCGCCGCCGCCACGTACTCCTTGTCCTTGCCCGCCCTCAACGCGCGTGTCGCCGACTGCAGCGAGTGCTCCAGCCGGCTGACCTTCAGCGGCCCCTGGAACCGCTCGAGCTCGGCGACCGCGTTCATCAGCCTCGCCGGCAGCTCGCGGGCGTCCTCCTCCGCGTCGGCGTTGATCAGCTCGAGGTCGGCGGCGGTCATGTCCGCCATGCGGGTGTAGGAGACCGTCGCCATCGGGGCGAGCCTACCGCGCGAACGTCACGGCCCAGCGGGCCCGGGCGCCCGCCCGGCCGCGCAGCTCGAAGGCGACCTCGCGGCCTTGGATCCGGAACGGCACCGATCGCCCGTCCGCGAACGCCCTCACGGCTCGCCCCGCCGGGAGCCTCACGCTCATCCGCACCGGGCCGCGCATGTGGGGCGTCACGTAACCGCGCAGCTCCCGCCGGCGCGCCGTTACCCCGATCTGCGACGTGCGCAGCGAGAAGCGCCTGAACGGGTAGTGCGGCGCGATCCGGTAGCCCCTGCGTGTGGCCGTGACGCCCGCGAGCCGGATCGCGTTCATCACCATCCACGTCGGCTGCTCGGTGATCTCCCCGGCCCAGGCGTCTACCGCTCCGCCGATCCCGCAGCGCGCGGGCTCCGGGGAGTAGAAGCCGTTGCAGACGTCGTCGCTCGAGATCGTGCCGTTCCAGTGGTTGGGGAAGGCTCGGGTGTGCGCCTCCAGCGTGTTGCGCGTGTACTCGTCCCACGCGTAGCGCCGCGCGTGCGGTACGACACCGTCGAGCTGGCTGAGCGCCCAGGTGAGCCAGCCGTTCACGTCGAACCACACCCCGCCGGGGAACTGCGACGCCCCGACCAGCGGGCCGGCGTCCCCGAGCGGGCCCGAGGCGGTGCGAGGCTCCGTGACGTCGGGGTCGGCCGCCGCCGGCGAGATCGTCGAGCCGATCCGGCTCGGTCCGCCGGGGGCCCCGATCCCGGTCAGGAAGCGCCGGATGTTCGCGACGAGCCGCTGGGCCCGGGCTTGTGTCGGCACGCCGGCGAGCACCGCCCACGGCTGCGGCTCCCCGAAGATGGCTCCGCTGCCGATCAGGCGGTCGCCCGAGAAGCCGCGCGCGTACCAGCCCCGGCCGGTCCACTGGCGCGCGACGAACGCGCGCAGCTCGGCGCCGCGGCGCCGCAGGGTCGCGGCGAAGCGACGGTCGCCGCGCAGCTCGGCGAGCTCGGCCAGGCGCGGGTAGGCGTAGGCCAGCTGGGCGGGTACGAGCAGCGTCTCGGTCATGCCCAGGTACTCGCTGGAGAAGTCCGACCAGTCGCCCGCGTCGCCGGCCAGGTAGCCGCCGCGCGGACTGCGAAGCGACTCCTGGTGGCGGAACGCGATCTTCAGGTGCCGCCAGGCGCTCGCCGCGCCGCCCTCGTAGAAGGGCAGCCGGTCGTCGAAGAAGCGCGGGTCCCGGGCGCCCAGCCCGTACTCGCCCGCGGCGAGCAGCAGCCAGAAGTCCAGATCGCTCGAGCTGCCGAGCTCGACCCTGCGGCACAGAGAGCCGGTGCCGTAGGGGAGCTGGTTGAAGCGATCCGGGTCGCGCGACTGGAGCGAGATCGAGTAGCGCAGGATCTCCCGCGCCAGCTCGGGCTGCGTGTAGACGAGCGGCAGCGCGTAGTGCAGCCAGCTGCGCGACCCGAGGTTCTGGCCGAAGCCGTACTGGTAGTAGCCACCCTGCGTGACCGTGTGGTGGCCGCAGACCGCCTCGTAGACCGTGGCGGAGCGCAGCAGGTAGGCGTCCCAGGCGAGCTCGCGCGCGACCCAGCGCCGGCGCGCGCCGAAGTCGGCGTGTGGCAGCCAGCGCGCCCAGCGGCGGGCCGAGGCCGCCGCCGGGTCGCGCTGCCGGCCGATCCGCGTCACGATCGGCGCCACCTGGCGGCCGGGCGCGAGCCCGTACACGTAGCGCAGGCGAACCGCCGCTCCCGGCCGCAGGCGGACCGGGGTGCGAAGAGCGAACAGCGCTCGCCCGGTGCCCGCCGCGTGACCGGGTCCGCCGAGCCGGTCGGCGGCCACCGCCGCCGGGACGGCGCGCGTGCCCTTCCCGAAGAAGTCGGCGACAGAGGTCTCGTGCCCGCGGACCGGTCCGCGCAGCGCCGCCAGGAAGACGGTCAAGGGCCGGTTGTCGCCGTCGCCGGGCAGCTGCCGCGCGCTCAGCGTGCGGCGCCGGGGGCTCCAGCGCGGTTCGCGGACCGCGATCGCGCGGCCGTGCTCGCGGTCGAACGGGTTGACGTCCCAGTACTCGAACCACGAGGCCCGCCTGGTCCTGCGCGAGGGGTTGCGGATGACGACGTCGTGGACGAGGACCGGGTCGTCTCCGAACGGCGCGTAGACGTCCTCGTCCACCTCGAAGCCGAGCCCGCGCGCCCGGTGCCGGTACGAGCCGACGCCGAACACGCGCTCCGCCGCCCGCGCCGGGAGGTCCAGGTAGAGCGTGCTGAGCGTCCGCCCGCCGGCGTGCAGCCAGCCGAAGCCGCCGGCGTAGTGGCGCGTCGACTGGTCGTAGCGGTTCGCCCACTCGGCCCGCCGCTCCTGGCTCCAGAGCTGCGTGTAGCCGTGGTTGAACGCCTGGCCGACGATGCGGTCGTTTCCGACCTGGTGCTGCGCAGCGGTCGCGCCCTGCAGCTCCGGCTGGCGCGCCAGCGGGTCGGTGCGCTGGTCGACGCCGTACACGAACGCCGGGAGTCCGAAGCGATCGAAGGTCCAGCGTCCGAAGTGGCTGCTGCTGCCGGCGGCGGGGGCCGCGGTGACGAGGAGCGCGACACAGGCCGCGCCGAGCGCGCGTCTAGCCCTGGCCATGCCGTAGTTCTACGGCACGGCGCCAAATAGGCTGCGCCGATGGCCGGCGAGTCGCGCGACGGGATCGAGATCAACGGCGTCGCGCACGTGATCCTCCGCGTCAAGCAGATCCGCGAGTGCATCGCCTTCTACGACCTGCTGATGCCGTTCCTCGGGCTGAACGCCGTCTCGCCGCGGTCGGACTTCTTCGTGTACTACGTCGGCGGCCGCACCGCGGTGGCGATTCGCGAGGCGGATGCCGAGCACGCCGAGGTCGCCCACGTCGAGACCGGACCGGGACTCGATCATCTGTGCTTCCGCGCGCGGAGCCGTGAGGACGTCGACCGCGTCTACGAGTTCCTGAAGGAGATCGGCGCCGACATCGTCCGGCCACCGGAAGAAGGGCCCTGGGCGCCGGGCTACTACTCGCTCTCGTTCCGCGACCCTGAGGGCATCCGACTCGAGCTCAACCACGTCCCGGGTCCGGGCCTGCTGGTCGAGGGAGCATCGTTCAACCCGGCCCCCGACCATCCGATCGAGGGGCGATCGGAGCCCTAGCCGACCCGGCGAGGAGCCCGCCAGCCAAGGAAGCAGGCGCGAAGGCGTACTGAGTACGCCGAGCGCCGATGACGCCGGCTGGCGATGCTCCGCAGCCGGGTCAGCCGATGCTGTCGACCATTTCGAGCTGAATCAGGCGGTTCAGCTCGACGGCGTACTCCATCGGCAGCTCCTTCGTGACCGGCTCGATGAAGCCGTTCACGATCATCGCCGCCGCCTCCTCCTCGGAGAGGCCGCGCGACTGCAGATAGAAGAGCTGCTCGTCGGAGATCTTGCCGACCACGGCCTCGTGGGCCACGGTGACGTGCGGGTTCTGGATCTGGATGTCGGGCCAGGTGTCCGACCGCGAGCGGTCGTCCATCATCAGGCCGTCGCACTGCACGTGGGCCTTGGAGCCCTGCGAGTTGTGGCCCATCCGGACCAGGCCGCGGTAGCCCATGATCCCGCCGTCCTTGGAGATGGACTTGGCGAGGATGTTGGAGTTGGTGTTCGGCGCGAGGTGGACGACCTTGGCGCCGGTGTCCTTCCAGACGTCGCCGGAGGCAACCCCGACGTTGAGGTGGTCGGCGCGGGCGCCCTCCCCGATCAGGAACGAGCCGGGGTAGAGCATGACCTTCTTGGCGCCCATGGAGCCGCCGACCCACTCGACGGTCCCGTGCGCCTCGACGATGGCGCGCTTGGTGTTGAGGTTGAAGACGTCCTTCGACCAGTTCTGGACGGTCGTGTAGCGCGCCTTCGCGCCTTCCTTGACGAAGATCTCGACGACGGCCGAGTGCATCGAGTTGACCGAGTAGGTCTGGGCGGTGCAGCCCTCGATGTAGTTCACCTCGGAGCCCTCGTCGGCGATGATCAGCGTGTGCTCGAAGGTGCCCTCGTTGGCGCCCTCCATGCGGAAGTAGGCCTGCAGCGGCAGGTCGACCTTCACGTCCTTGGGGACGTAGAGGAACGAGCCGCCGGACCAGACCGCGCCGTGCAGCGCCGAGAACTTGTTGTCCTGCGGCGGGACGCACTTGTTCATGAAGTGCTCGCGGACGAGGTCCTCGTGCTCGGTGACCGCCGTGTCCATCGCGCAGAAGATGATTCCCTGGTCCGCGTACTCCTTCTTGAGCCCCTCGTAGAAGGGCTCCTGGCGCCACACGCCGACGACGCCGGCGAGGTGCTCGCGCTCCGCCTGCGGGATGCCGAGCTTCTCGAAGGTGTCCTTCTGCTCCTGCGGGACGTCGTCCCAGCTGTCGTAGCGGCCCGCCTCGGGGGGCGAGTAGAGGACGAGCTCCGACAGGTCGAGGTCGGACAGGTCGACGCCCCAGGTCGGGATCGGCTTGCGCTCGAAGATCCCGTAGGACTTGATCCGCTTCTCGCGCATCCAGGCGGGCTCGCCCTTGATCTTGGAGAGCTCCTCGATCACGTCACGCGAGACGCCCTTCTTGGCGACGAGCTGTCCCTGCTCGTTCTCCTTGATCGGGCTGGGCTTGGCGATGCGGGTCTTGTCAGTGGCTGCCATCGCGTCCGATTCTAGCGCTCGACACGGCTTCTCCGACTGCCGAGGTCGGAGTTGTAGCATTCGTCGCATGAGCCCCGAGCTGCCTCTCACCGGGGGCTGTCTCTGTGGTGCGGTCCGCTACGAGGTCGACAAGCCGCTGATCGCCGCCGGGTACTGCCACTGCTCACGCTGCCAGCAGCGAACCGGTGCCGCCGCGTCGGCCACGGCGCTGGCCGCGCCGCGGTCGGTGCGCATCGTGCGGGGCGAGCGGGTGGTGCGCGCCTGGGAGCCGCCGGGCGGCTGGGCGAAGCTGTTCTGCGAGGCCTGCGGCTCGGCGCTGTTCTCGCGCAACCCGGCCGACCCGGAGCAGCTCGGCGTGCGCCTTGGAACCTTCGACGACGATCCCGGCGTGCGGCCCTCGTACCGGCAGTTCGTCGCCTACGCGGCGCCCTGGGAGCCGATTCCGGACGACGGGCTCACGCGCTTCCCGGAGCGCCGGCACTGAGGCGGTCGGGAACCACCATCTGAAGCTTCCCGCCGGGCGAGCGCTCCAGCTCGTCCACGGTCTCGACCTCCACCGACGGCCGCGGGACCCCGAGCCCCCTGAGGCGATCCCCGACGCAGGCGCGCAGCCGCTCGGGCGCGCCGTCGGCTCCGTCGCGGAGCGCAACCCGCAGGCGCAGCGCGTCGCCCTGCTGGACGACCTGGAACTCGCGCACGTCCGGGTCCGCCGTGACCACGGCGAACTGGAGCGGGTGGACGGTGACGCCGGCGAGCCGGAGGACGTCCTCGGCCCGCCCCTCCAGCGAGCGCACGCGCGTGAGCGACCGCCCGCAGGGGCAGGGCTCGGGATCGATGGCCACCAGGTCGGTGACCTCGAAGCGGATCAGCGGCTCCACGCGGTTGAAGAGATTGGTCACGAGCAGGCGCGCGCCGACCTCGGCGGGGGGAACCGGCCTGCCGTCACCGTCGACGTTCTCGACGACGCACATGTCGTCGAACAGGTGCAGCGACCCCTCCGTGCACTCTGTCCCGTAGAGGCCTTCGGTGGTCGCGTAGAAGTCGTACGGGCGCACTCCGAAGGCGTCCTCGAGCCGCTGGCGCAGCTCGGGCGTGAGCGGCTCGCTGTTGGACATCAGGCCGTCGAGGCGCAGCCGCAACCGCCCGGCGACCTGCTCGTCGGCCAGCTGCGCGGCGATCGACGGGTAGGCGCTCAGGTGCTGGGGCGCGAAGGCGTTGAGGCTGTCGACGAGCTCCGGGAGCGGCTGGGTCACGCCGAGGCGCAAGAGGCGGTGCATGCCGACGTCGAGCGACTGGGCGCCGCGCCTGCTCATGTGAGCGGGGGACGCGCCCCATACCATCGCCAGCCGCTTGCGCGGCAGGCTCGGCTTGATCCCGTGCCAGTCGCTGCGGCGCAGGAACATCGCGGCGCAGCCGCGCCAGGCCGGGCGGTCGTAGACGAACACCGCCTTGCGCCCGGACGAGCCGCTCGAGGTCATCACGCGGTACTCGCCCAGGTAGAGCTCGTCGCCGTCGACGTGCTCCAGGTGGTCGAGCAACGCCGCGAGGCGCAGCCGCGGATCGGTGACGACGTCGTCGAAGCGCTCCATCAGGTCGGACTTCGTCATCACGGGCAGCTCGTCCAGCCGGACCGGGCCGGCGCGGAGCCGGTTGCTCCAGAACGGCGAGTGCGCCGCCGCGTAGCGAGCCAGCTCGTCGAGGCGCTCCTGCTGAAAGGCCTCGAGTCGCACGCGCGGCCAGCGCTCGCGCTCGAGCATCGCCTTGCTCTCGCGAATTCCTTTGGCGAGGTCCCCCAGGCGCTTAATCCGATAGCCCATCGGCTCCCCCGTTCATGAGGATCGTTGCCATCCGCCGGCTGAAGTCGTCGTCGACGACCTCCGGCTGCGTGAGGCGCTCGAGCTGGAGGCCGAGCTGCATCGCGAAGCGCGCTGTCGCGAGCCTGAAGGGGTCCTCCGGCAGGCGCTCCCCCTCCTCCTCGGCGAAACGCGCCGAGGCCGTCGCCAGCGGTTCGATCACGCGCCGATGCTGCATCGCGAAGCGGCCGCGCAGCTCGGGATGCCTGAGCACGTGGGCCCAGAACTCGAAGAACACCGCGAGCCAGCCGTCCGTCGCAGGCGCCCGACCGCCCGCTCCCGGGACCATGCGCTCGACCGCCTCGCGCGCGCTTGGCGACGTCGCGAGGGCCGCCTCCATCTCTTCGACGCGGCGGTCGACGCGGCGCTCGTAGACGGCGAAGAAGAGGTCTTCCTTGGAGGCGAAGTTCGAGTAGACGGCTCCCTTGGTGAAGCCCGCCTCGCCCGCGACGGCGTCGATCGAGGTCGCGTGGAAGCCGTGGCTGGTGAAGAGGCGCTCGGCGGCGTCGACGAGGTCGCCACGGGTGCGCTGCCGCCGCTCCGCTCGCGTCATGACCGTTGCCATACCGACAGTATCCAGATACCAGCGGTATCTGTCAAGGCGAATAGGCTCGCGCGGTGCTCGTCGAGCTGCTCGTCGCTGCGACCGCGTTCACCACGCCACCGCCGCTGCCGGCGAGGCCGCCGACGATCCCGGCCGTGCGCGAGTGGCGCGGCGGCTCGGGCGACTGGTTCCGGCTGCGTCGGTCGAGCCGCGTCGTCTTCTCCGACCGCCGGCTGGCCGCCGACGCGGCCCTGTTCGCGCGCGAGCTGGGCCGACCCGCGGTCGGGGGCGCCGGGCCGCGGCCCGGCGACGTGGAGCTCGCCCTCGGCGCCCGCGATCGCCGGTTGGGGCGCGAGGGCTATCGCCTCGAAGTGGGTCCCGAGCGTGCGTATCGAGGCGCGCACCCCCGCGGGTGCCTTCTACGGCACGCGCACCGTCCTCCAGCGCCTCAACACCGGTCGCGCGATCCAGCCCGGGCACGCGCGCGACTGGCCGAGCTACCCCGAGCGCGGCCTGATGCTCGACAACGGCCGCCGCTACTTCCCGCCTGCGTGGATCAAGCGCCAGATCCGCCTGATGGCCTACCTGAAGCTCAACCAGCTGCACCTGCACTTCTCGGACAACGAGGGCTTCCGCATCGAGAGCGACGGCCACCCCGAGGTCGTCTCGAGCCCGCACCTGACCAAGCGCCAGGTGCGCGGGATCCTCGCGGAGGCGCGCCGCTACCACGTGCGGGTGATCCCCGAGCTCGACATGCCCGGGCACCTCGCCGCCGCGCTCGCGCGGCACCCGGAGCTGCAGGTGCCGGGCCATCCCGACCTGCTCGACATCACCGACCCGGCCGCCCGTCCGTTCGCGCGCGACCTGATCCTCGAGTACCTCGACCTGTTCGGCGGCCGCTGGTGGCACGCGGGGGCTGACGAGTACGCCGGTCCGGGCGACTTCGGCGCCTTCGTCAACTGGATCGACTCGCTCGTGCGCGCCCACGGGCGCACGCTGCGCGTGTGGCACGACGGGCTGACGGGAGTCCGCCTGCGCCCGAGCGTCGTGGTCGAGTGGTGGGCCGACCACGCCGGGCCCGGCCCCCGTACCCTGCTCGCGCAGGGCCATCGCGTGCTGAACGCCGGCTGGTGGCCGACGTACTACGTCGTCAGCCCGCTCGGCCGCGTGCGGCCGTCGATGCGCGCCGCCTACGAGTCCTGGCAGGTGAACGCCTTCGGGGGCCTCGCGATCAACGTGCCGGTGCCGCCCAACCCGCCGCAGGTCGTGCGCCGCCACCGCGACCGCATCCTCGGATCGGAGCTGCACGTCTGGAACGACGTCCCTGACGGCGAGACGCTCGCCCAGACCACCCGCGGGATCGCGCCGCGGCTGCGCCTGATCGCGCAGAAGACCTGGGGCTCCCCACAGCCGGCGCACGACTACGACGGCTTCCTCGCGCTGTGGAATAGGGTCCGCCCATGAAGCTCTACGTGTGCTGGGGAACCTTCCCCACGCCCGCGCCCCGGCAACCACCCGTGCCACAACGCCCACGACGCGCTCAAGGGGGCGGGCTGGGACCCGGAGGTGCAGAAGACCTACGGCTGGGGGTTGCTGGGCGACGCGCTCAACCCGACCCGCAAGCCCGTGCGAGAGCTGACCGGCAGCAACTGGGTGCCCGTGCTCGTCACCGACGAGGACGAGGTGATCCAGGGCACGCAGCAGATCGTCGACTGGGCGAAGGCGAACCCGGCGACGGCGTCCGACGCCGCCTAGCCGGGCTATTCGGGCCAGCTGGCGTCGCCCGTCGTCGCGCCGCGCATCACCTTGAGGCTGAGCAGCGCGCACTTGCGGCGCGTGGGGGAGATCTCGATGCCGAGCTGGTCGATCACCCAGTCGGCGTCCAGCTTGGGGATCGCCTCGACGGGCATGCCGATCAGCTCGTCCGAGGAGATCGACGCGGCCGCCTGGGAGATCGCGCAGCCGTGGCCGTGGAAGCGCAGGTCGGCGACCTTGCCGTCCTGGATGACGACGTGCACGCCCAGCTCGTCCCCGCAGAGCGGGTTGTGGTCGTGGAACTCGAGGTCGTGCGGGTCGAGCTCGCCGAAGTTCCGCGGGTTCTTGTAGTGGTCGAGGATGTAGTCGCGGTACAGCGCGTCCATCAGAGGTCGAACACCTCTCGCGCGCTGCCCAGCGCGTGCACCAGCCGGTCGACGTCCTCGCGCACGTTGTAGACGTGGAACGACGCGCGCGCCGTCGCGCCCACGCCCAGGCAGCGCATCAGCGGCTGCGCGCAGTGGTGGCCGGCGCGTACGCAGACCGCCTCGCGGTCGCACAGCTCGGCGATGTCGTGGGGGTGCATGCCCTCGATCGTGAACGGCACGACCCCGCCGCGCCTGTCGACGCTCTCGGGCCCGTACAGGGCGATGCCCTCGACCTCGGGCAGGCGCTCGAGCGCGTAGGCGGTCAACTCGCGCTCGTGCTCGCGCACGCGCTCCATCCCGATCTCGCCCAGGTAGTCGATCGCGGCGCCCAGCCCGATCGCCTCGGCGATCGCGTTGGTGCCGGCCTCGAACTTCCAGGGCAGCTCGTTCCAGGTCGAGTGGTCGCGCTCGACGCGCGAGATCATGTGGCCGCCGCCGAGGAAGGGCCGCATCTCGGCGAGCAGCTCGCGGCGGCCGTGCAGCAGGCCCGTGGCGGGGCCCAGCGCCTTGTGGCCGGTCCAGGCGTAGAAGTCCGCGTCGATGGCGCCCAGGTCGACCGGCAGCTGCGGCACGGCCTGCGCGCCGTCGATCACGCTGACCGCGCCGGCTGCGCGGGCGCGGCGGGCGATCTCGGCGACCGGGTTGATCGTGCCGAGCACGTTCGAGACGTGGGCGACGGCGACGAGCTTGACCCTGCCGCCGGCGAGCACCTCGTCGAGCTCGTCGAGCGACAGCTCGCCGCCCTCCGACACCGACAGGTAGCGCAGCGTCGCGCCGGTCTCCTCGCAGACGAGCTGCCAGGGCACGATGTTCGAGTGGTGCTCCATCTCTGTGATGAGCACCTCGTCGCCGGGGCCGATGTTCGCGCGGCCCCACGAGTACGCGACCAGGTTGATCGCCTCGGTGGCGTTGCGGACGAAGATGGAGCACTTCGGGTCCCAGTTGACGAACGCGGCGATCCGCTCGCGGGAGCCCTCGAACAGCTCGGTGGCCTCGCGGCCGAGCTCGTACACGCCGCGGTGCACGGTCCCGTAGCTGTGCGAGTAGAAGCGATCCATCGTCTCGATCACGCGGCGCGGCTTCTGCGAGGTCGCCGCCGAGTCGAGGTAGACGAGCGGGTGCCCGTTGATCTCGCGGGCGAGCACGGGGAAGTCGGCGCGGATGTCCGTCGCCGCGACCGCCATCAGACCGCCTCCGCGCGCTCTCCGATGAACTCGCGCACCTGGTCCTCGGCGCCCTTGAGCTTCTCGGCGATACGCCGCCGCACGAGGTCCTCCAGGCCCGGGTCATCGAGGCGCTGGACGACCTCCTCGAAGTAGCCCTCGACCAGCACGCGCACCGCCTCGGCGCGCGGCACGCCGCGGCTCATCATGTAGAAGATCTGCTCCTCGTCGAGCTCCCCGACGGTGCCGCCGTGGGACGCCTTGACGTTGTCGACCTCGACGATCAGCGACGGGATCGCGTCGCCCCTCGCCTTCGGCGAGAGCAGCATCTGGTGGGTCTGGAGATAGGTGTCGACCTCGGGCGCCTTCGGGACGATGTGGATCAGCCCCTCGTAGGACGCGCGCGACTCGCCGGTCAGCACGCCCTTCCAGACGGTGTCGCCCGTCGTGTGGCCGGCCTCGTGCTTGTCGCTCGTGAACAGGTCGAGGTGCTCGTCGCGCTCTGTGAAGTACATGCCGGTGTGGCGCATGTCCGAGCCCTCCTCGGCGGTGATGATGTCGAGCGTCTGCTTGGTCAGGCGCCCGCCGAGGTGGATCGGCACCCACTTCACGCGCGCGTCGCGCCGGATCTCGACGCGGCGCGTGGACAGGTCGTAGACCTCGCCGCGGCCCCAGTCCTGGTAGTGGGCCAGGTCGACCTGCGCCCCGGGCAGCGCGTACAGCTCGAACGCGCCGGCGTGCAGCGCCTGGCCCTCGAAGTCGGGGGCCTCGAAGAACTCGCGGATCCTGACCTCGGCGTGCTCCTCGACGACGACGAGCGTGTGCGCCCACTGCGCGGTGCCGGCCTCGTCGATGACCCAGGCGATCTGGATCGGGTCCTCGATCTGGACGTTCTTGGGCACGTGCACGAACACGCCACCGGTCCAGAACGCGGCGCTGCCCGCGGCGAACTTGTTCTCGTCGTGGGGGAGGCGCTTGCCGAAGTACTCGCGCACGAGCTCCTCGTGCTCGACCACGGCCTGCTCGAGCGGCATCACCGTCAGGCGGTCGTCGACGACGTCGGTGTGGACGACGTTCGCCCCGCGCTGCACGATCAGCGCGGAGTGCTGATCGTCGCCGAGGTCGAGCTGGGGCAGTCCCTCCTCGTAGCGCTTGGGCTCGAGCGCGTCCAGGTCGAGGCCGCGCAGGGTCGTCGTCCAGAAGCCGGAGCGACGCCAGGTCGGGATCGGCTCCGCCTCGTAGGCCTTCAGCGCCGCCTTGCGGCGCTCCTCCACGAAGCTAGCCGGCACTCCCGGCCACCCCCTCGCGCACGAACTCGTAGCCCTTCTCCTCGAGCTCGTCGGCCAGCTCGGCGCCGCCCTCGCGGACGATCCGGCCGTCGAGCATGATGTGCACGAAGTCCGGGCGCACGTAGCCGAGGATGCGCGTGTAGTGCGTGATGATCAGGAAGCCGCGCTCGTCGTTGCGCATCGCGTTCACGCCGTCGGAGACGATCCGCAGCGCGTCGATGTCGAGGCCCGAGTCGGTCTCGTCGAGCACCGCGAAGTCGGGCTGCAGCATCGCGAGCTGGAGGATCTCGGCGCGCTTCTTCTCGCCGCCCGAGAAGCCCTCGTTGAGGTAGCGCTTGGTGAAGTCGCCGCTGATCTTGAGCAGGTCGACGTTCTCGCGCAGCAGCGCGCCGAACTCCTTGACCTTGATCGGCTCCTCGCGGCCGGCGTTGACGGCCATGCGCAGGAAGTTCGCGACGGACACGCCCGGGATCGTGGCCGGGTACTGGAAGGCCAGGAACAGGCCGGCGCGGGCGCGCTCGTCCGGGTCGGCCTCCGTGATGTCCTCGCCGTCGAGCACGATGCGGCCCTCGGTGACCTCGTAGCTCGGGTTGCCCATCAGGGTGTTGGCGAGCGTGGACTTGCCGGACCCGTTGGGGCCCATCAGCGCGTGCGTCTCGCCGCGCTTCACGGTCAGGTCGACGCCGTGGAGGATCTCGCGGTCCTCGGTGCGGACGTGCAGGTTCTGGATCTCAAGCGTCATGCGGTGGCTGGTTCCCTCTTCGCTAGTGGCTGGATCAGGTCGTCCAGCGTCATGTCGTTCAAGGTGCGGACGATGGACCCCTGTACCCGGGTCCACAGAAGCTTGGTGGGGCAGGGCTCGGCGCCCTCGCGCGCGCAGGTGAGCACGCCGTCGGCGTCGGCGGTGATGCACTCGATCGGGGCGATCTCGCCCTCGAGCGCGGCCACCACCTCGGCCATCGAGATCTCGGGCGCGGGCCGGGCGAGCGTGTAGCCGCCGTGGGCCCCGCGGTGCGACTCGACCAGCTCCGCCTTGCGCAGCCGCTGAACGAGGTGCTCGAGGTAGGCGAGCGGCAGCCGCTCGGCATCGGCGATCGAGCCGAGGCTGATCGGCTGGCTGCCGTCGCGGCGGGCGAGGTGGGCCATCACGCGGATGCCGTACTCCGCCTTGGTCGAGAACATCACGACACAAATCCTACCTAGGTGGTCGGAGAAGCTCGCCCGGGGGCGAGGCCTGTCGCCCGGAGCCTTGATCGAGAGCGATGCTCGCGGTGCTCGAGCAGCTGCCGATCCTCCAGGACGCGCTCATCGGGGCGGGTGTGGGAGCGCTGTTCGGCAATACCGTCGCGACTCGTCTCCGACCTGGGGTGAGGTCCGCCCGAATCGAGCTTAGGTGGACATGGATGGGGACAGGAATTGCCCTGCTCGCTCACTTCGTCTTCGGCTAGCGTCGGCGGGCGTGAAGAGCTACGCGCTGGCGTTCCTGGTCGCGGGCATCCTGTTGGTGCCCGCACGCTTGATCAGCAAGGCGCTCGACTTCGGCGGCTTCGCCCGGCTCATGACGTTCACGCTGATCCTGGCGGTCGCCGGGCTCGCGGACCGGGACTTCTTCTACGGCCCGCGCAACCCGGGCTGACGGGCTACTCCTGCGCCAGCAGCCGCAGGTCGTGCGCCAGCGTCTCCGGCGTCGCCTCGTCGCCCGGGAACCCGATCCGCTGGAAGCCCTTCTTGTCGACCAGCGTGAAGCGGGCCTGGTGCTCCTCGTTGACGGACTGGGGGCGGATGAAGAACGCCTTCCAGAGCGGCTTGAGCTGAGCGCGGGTGCCGAGCACGAAGTCGATCCGTCCCAGCGCGCGTGCCTTGGCGAGGAACGCCTGGGCCCGGGCGGGCGTGTCGCGCGGCGGGTCGACCGCGATCGCCAGCGCCGGCACGTCCTCGCCGAGGTCGTCCAGCGCCCCGCGCACGGTCTGGGCCTGCGCCGGGCAGGTGTCGTCGCAGGTCGTGTAGAGGAAGGTCACGATCACCGGCTTGCCGCGCAGCTCGCGCATGCTGACCGGCTCGCCGTCCTGGTTGCGCAACGTGAAGTCCGGCGCCCGCACCCCGGCGGGCATGCGCGCGCCCTCGAAGCCGCCGCCTCCGACGGCGGCGCCGTCGGCCTCGTCCTGCGAGTCCGCTGCCAGCACCACGGCGCCCAGGGCGAACAACGCCACCAGGAAGAGCGCGATGAGCACGCGCGCGTTCACGCCCGTCAGGCTAGCCGTCCCCTGCGCAGCCGGCCGAGCCGGCCGCTTCGGGCTAACCTGCCCGCGCCGCCATGTCCGACCGCACCCTCACCGTCAGCTGGCAGGACCCCGGCGAGCTCGCCGCTCGCGCCCGCTCCGCGAGCGGCCTCGAGTTCCTCCAGGCGATCGTCGCCGGCGAGCTGCCGACCGCCCCGATCCAGGAGCTGCTCGGCTTCTCGCTCGACGAGGCCGAGGAGGGCCGGGTCGTCTTCTCGCTCGAGCCCGGCGAGCAGCACTACAACCCGATCGGCAGCGTCCACGGCGGCGTGGCCGCGACGCTGCTCGACAGCGCCATGGGCGCCGCCGTCCACTCCACGCTGCCGCAGGGCGCCGCCTACGTCACGCTCGAGGTCAAGTTCAACCTCGTCCGCCCGATCAGCGCCGAGACCGGCCGCGTGGTCGCCGAGGGCAGGGTGGTCCACCGCGGCGGCACCGTCGCCACGGTCGAGGGCGACGTCCGCAGCGCCGCGGGCAAGCTGCTCGCCCACGGCACCTCCACCTGCCTGATCCGGTAGGCGCTCCGGGCCCTACGGCTCGACCAGCCCCCGCCGGATCGCGTAGCGCACCAGCTCGACGCGGTCGCGCATCTCGAGCTTGGACAGCACGTTGGCGCGGTGCGACTCGACGGTCTTCTCGGACAGCTTGAGCGTCTGCGCGATCTGGCGGTTCGTGTAGGCCTCGGCGATCAGCTTGACCACCTCCACCTCGCGCGGGGTGAGCGGGTCGTCGGGCTCGATCCGGCCGCCCTCGAGCCACTCGTCCATCAGCGCGCGCTGCGCGTCGCCGGAGAGGAACGTGCGCCCATCGGCGACCATGCGCACCGCGCCGATCAGGTCGGTGTCGGCGGCGCGCTTGAGCACGTAGCCCGAGGCGCCGGAGGCGAGGCCCTCCAGGAAGTAGCGCTCGTCGTCGTGCATCGACAGCAGCAGCACGCGCGTCCCCGGCACGTGCGAGCGAATCTCGCGCGCGGCCTGCAGGCCGGTCATGCGCGGCATCGACACGTCGAGCACGGCCACGTCGGGCCGGTGCGACTGCGTCCACTCGAGCGCCGCCACGCCGTCGTCGGCCTCGGCGACCACCTCCATGTCCGTCTGGCGGTCGATCAGCATCTTCAGCCCGGAGCGGACGATGCCGTGGTCGTCGGCGATCAGGACGCGGATCATCCGGGCACCCTCAGCGTGATCGAGGTCCCGCCGCCGGGAGCGGAGCGGACGTCGAGCTCGCCACCGACGAGCCGGGCGCGCTCGGCCATGCCGACCAGGCCGAGCCCGCCGGTCGCCTCCTCTGACGCCGCCCTGGCGATCACGGCCGGGTCGAAGCCGTCGCCGTCGTCGCGGACGCGCAGCTCGGCCGCGCCCTCCTGCTCGCCCAGGTCCAGCTCCACCACGGTCGCTCCGGCGTGCCGGGTCACGTTGGTGAGCGCCTCCTGGGCGACGCGGTAGATCGCCGTCTGGACGACCTCGGGCAGCAGGTCCGGGTCGCCGCGGGTGTCGAGGCGCACCTCGATGCCGGTGCGCGCCGAGAAGCGCTTGAGCTGGGTCTCCACCGCGGGCACCAGGCCGTGGTCGTCGAGCGCCGACGGCCGCAGCTGGCGGGCCAGGTTGAGCAGCTCGTCCATCGCCTGGTTCACGAGCCGCTTGAGCTCGGCGACCTCCGGCTCACGCTCGGGCGGGGTCTCCTGGGCGAGCGCCTCGAGGCGCAGCAGGATGGCGGTGAGCGCCTGGTTGACCTCGTCGTGGAGGTCGCGCGCGAGCCGGCGGCGCTCCTCCTCCTGCGCGCGCATGGCGAGCTGCCCGGACCTGCGGCGCTCCTCCTCGATGCGGTGGAGCAGTCCGTGGAACGAGGCCGACAGGCGCTCGATCTCCTCGACGGGGTTCTCCCGGCGCAGCTCCAGCGGGGCCGGCTCCGACGGGTCGATGGCCTCGATCTCGTCGATCAGGTGCTCGAGCGGGCGGAAGCGGCGCTGGAGCATCCACAGGTTGGTGCAGAGCGTGAGCACGATCGCCAGCGCGATGATCAGGAACTCCCAGCGCTCGTTGCTGGCGCCGAGGTCGAGGCCGGCCGCGACGCTGGCCGCGAGCAGCGTGAGCGCGAACAGCACGACGTTGGCCGCCACGATCTGTCCAATGAGGGAGTCGTCGCGGCGAGTCATGCGTGGTCTGTCCATTGATCGGAATGCGCCCGGATTCGGCAAATGGGGTCTCCACCCCATATCGGCACGAAGCGCTTGGCCCGAAACTGTTGATGAGGCTTCGATCAGCAGGCGACTGCCAACCGGGGCTTCCGCACGAAAATCTAGGTCTGGGTCTTCGCCGGGGCGCTCGTAAGGGCGCCCCGGCGCTATTCTTTGTGAAGTAATGGCTTCCGGCGCTGAAGTTCTTCGCAAGATCAAGGACCAGATCCGCGAGGTGGACCCCAAGGAGGTCCACGATCGCGACTCGAACGGGAACGGCACCCGGCCGCCCGTGATCGTCGACGTCCGCGAGCAGCACGAGTTCGAGGAGGCCCACCTCCCGGGCGCCGTGCACGTGCCGCGCGGCCACCTCGAGTCGCGCATCGAGGGGGCGGTCTCCGACCGCTCGCAGCCCGTGATCCTCTACTGCGCGTCGGGCAACCGCTCCGCGCTCGCGGCCCACACGATGACCGAGCTGATGGGCTACGAGGACGTCGCGTCGATGCGCGGCGGCATCACGCTGTGGAAGGACCGCGGCTACGAGGTCGAGGTCCCGCGCGCGCTCACCGGCGAGCAGCGCGAGCGCTACTCGCGTCACCTGCTCGTGCCCGAGATCGGGCTCGAGGGCCAGCTGAAGCTGCTCGACGCGAAGGTGCTGCTGCTCGGCGCCGGCGGGCTCGGCTCCCCGGCCGCGCTCTACCTGGCCGCCGCCGGCGTCGGCACGATCGGCATCGTCGACAACGACGTGGTCGACCTGTCCAACCTGCAGCGCCAGGTTGCCCACTCGAACGATCGCATCGGCGTTCCGAAGGTCGACTCCGCCGAGATCGCGATCCACGAGATCAACCCGGACGTGAACGTCGTGAAGCACCCCGTTCGGCTCGGCGCCGAGAACATCATGGAGATCGTCGAGGGCTACGAGGTGATCGTCGACGGCCTCGACAACTTCCCCACGCGCTACCTGCTCAACGACGCCAGCGTGCGGCTGCAGATCCCGGTCGTGTCGGCCTCGATCCTCGGCTTCGAGGGGCAGCTGTCGGTCTTCCACCCCTACGAGGGCCCGTGCTACCGCTGCCTCTACCCGACCCCGCCGCCGGCCGAGCTGGCGCCCTCCTGCGGCGCCGCCGGCGTGCTCGGCGTGCTGCCCGGCGTGATGGGCCTGCTCCAGTCGGTCGAGGTGATCAAGCTGATCACGGGCGCCGGCGACACGATGGCCGGCCGCCTGCTGCTGTACGACGCGCTCGGCACGACCTTCACCGAGCTCAAGGTGCGCCGCGACCCGGAGTGCCCGATCTGCTCGCGCGACCCGGACTCGATCTCCGACGAGGAGATGGGCGTCTTCCCGGACTACGAATTGTTCTGCGCCGGCGCGGGCTGAGCGCCCTGCAAGCCTTCGCATCCCCGCGTCCTCGGGCCTCAGCTTGCTGAGCAAGCTTTCGCCCCTGCGTCCTTGGGCTGCTCGGCTTTCGGACGCTCAGCTACGCGCTTCGCGCCGGCCAGCAGTTAGTCTGCCCGCCGCATGAGCACGGTCAAGATTCCTCCCGTCCTGCGGGCCTCCGTCGGCGGCGCCAAGGAGGTCGAGGCCTCCGGCGCGAACGTCGGCGACGTGCTGCGCGCGCTGGCCGAGCAGCACCCCGCGACCGAGTCGCAGCTGTTCTCCGAGGAGGGCGACCTCAACCGGTACGTCAACGTCTATCTCAACGACGAGGACGTGCGCGTGCTCGACGGTCTCGACACCGGCGTGTCGGACTCCGACACGATCGTGATCCTGCCCGCGATGGCGGGCGGCGCACCCTGGTCGTAAGGCCGGCCAGCGCGGACGACATCGAGCCCTGGGGCCGGCTCTGGGAAGACTGCGCCCGCGCGGCCTTCACGCCGCTGCTGCCGGAGGGCCATCCGTTCCCCGAGCCCGCGCCGGAGCGCATGCGCGAGGGGCTCGCGGACCCAGCCGTGAGCCTGCTGGTCGCCGACGAGGGCGGCGCGCTGGCCGGGTTCGTCGGCTGCGGGTCGAGCCGCGACCCGGACGCCCCCGCCGAGGTGGGCGAGGTCCGCAGCCTGTTCGTCGGCGTCGGGCGGTGGCGCGGCGGAGTCGGCCGGGCGCTGATCGACGCCGCCCTGGCCGACCTCGCCGAGCCGCGGCTACTCCTTCGCGACGGTGTGGTCGTTCGCGGACAACGAGCGCGCCAACCGCTTCTACGAGGCGAGTGGATTCGAGCGCGACGGCGGCGAGCGCCGCGAGCAGGTCTGGGCGGACATCCTGGAGGTGCGTTACCGGCGTCCCCTGCCGTAGCCTGGGCGGCGTGCGCATCGACAACCTGGAGCGCGTCGAGCCGTTCACGACGCTGGACGGATCGGAGATCCGCGAGGTCGCCGGCCCGGCGAGCGGCAACGCCGTCAAGCAGAGCCTCGCGGAGGCGCGCCTGCCGCCCGGCGGCGAGACGACCGAGCACTTCCACCGGGTCACGGAGGAGATCTACTTCTTCACGCACGGCAGCGGCCGGATGCGCCTCGGCGAGACCGTGCGCGACGTCGGCCCGGGCGACACGGTGGTGATCGCTCCGGGCCTGCGGCACAAGCTCTGGGCGACCGGGACCGAGCCGCTGCGGCTGCTCTGCTGCTGCTCGCCGGCCTACTCCCACGAGGACACCGTGCTCACCGAGTAGCGGTACTACACTTTCTGAAGCCTTGGAGCCACGGCTCGACAACAGACCGTGCGGGGGAAAGTACGGCGACATCGTCCAGGCGATCGGCAACACGCCGCTCGTCGAGCTGCGCCGTCTCAGCCCCAAGCCCGGCGTGCGCATCTACGCGAAGCTCGAGAGCTACAACCCGACGGGCTCCGTCAAGGACCGCGTCGCGCGCTCGCTGATCGAGCGCGCCGAGGAGGACGGGCTGATCGCTCCCGGCCAGACGATCCTCGAGCCGACCTCGGGCAACACCGGCATCTCGCTCGCCATGATCTGCTCGCGCAAGGGCTACCCGCTGAAGGTCGTCATGCCGGACAACGTCACGCAGGAGCGCACCCAGCTGCTGCGCATGTACGGCGCCGAGATCGTCTACTCGCCGGGTGAGCAGGGCTCCAACGGCGCCGTCGCGATGGCGCTCGAGCTGGCCGCGGCCGACTCGTCGTACTACATGCCCTACCAGTACGGGAACCCGGCCAACCCGGACGCCCACTACCACGGCACGGCGGTCGAGATCCTCGAGGAGCTCGACGAGGTGTCCGCCTTCGTCGGCGGGCTCGGCACCGGCGGGACGCTGATGGGCAACGCCCGCCGCCTCAAGGAGGAGAACGACGAGACGCTCGTCGTGGCCGCGGAGCCGCTCCAGGGCGAGCTGGTCCAGGGCCTGCGCTCGCTGGAGGACGGCTACATCCCGCCGATCATCGACCTGTCGCTGCTCGACCGGAAGATCTTCGTCTCCAACCGCGACTCGGTCGTGTGGACGAAGAAGCTGCTGGAGGAGGAGGGCCTCTTCCTCGGGGTGTCGAGCGGGGCGATCGCGGCGATCGCCGTGCGGGTCGCCAACGAGCTCGACGACGGCAACGTCGTCTTCGTCGCCCCTGACGACGGCTGGAAGTACCTCAGCTCGGGCGTCTACTCGAAGACGGTCGAGCAGCTCGAGGCCGAGGGCGTTCTCGACTCGGCGTCCTTCTGGTAACGGCTAGGTGACCGGGCGCGCCTTGGGGCGCTCGTCCTCTGCGAGCTCTTCCTCGGGCTCGTCCACCGCGTAGCGATCGTCGTCGTGGTCGTCGTCGCCGATTCCCTGCAGCGAGTCCTTGAGCTCGCGCATGCCCTTGCCGACGGAGCGCGCGACCTCGGGCAGGCGCTGGGGTCCGAGCACCAGCAGGGCGACCACGAGGATCACCATGATCTCGAGTGGGCCTGGAGCGGACATGAACCCCATGGTAGCCCTCAGGGTACTGCCGCTCGAGCGGTGTGCGTGCACCAGGTGCGCGTGGCGGGCGTGAGCGGGGGGTCGAGCGCCGCGACGCTCGGCTGCGTCGAGCTTGCGCTCGCGCGCCAGCGCCCGCACGATCACCCGGTAGGCGGGCCGCGCCTCGCCGTCGGAGCGGAACCAGCCGGAGTCCCACGCGCGCGCGTTGCAGCTGGCCTGCCACTGGTAGGCGTAGACGCGCTTGATGCGCGGGGAGCGGCGCGCGAAGGCGAGCATCCGGCGCGTCGCGCCGGCCGCGCGCTCCTCGTCGTAGCCCGGTGTAGCGGCGCGAGCGCACGACGCCGGCCGTCTCGGTGATCCAGAGCCGGCCGCGGGTGATGCGCAGGATCCTGCGCGTGACCGACCGTCGCCACGGCCGCGGGCGGTTGACGTCCAGGTAGTTGTGCATCGACCACAGCCGCGGGCGGCCCCGCAGTGCGGCGCGGTAGCGCCGCAGCCAGCTGTCGAGGTGGCTCCAGTCGAGCACGTCGCCCGCGGCGACCGTGCAGCGCGGGCAGGCGCGCCGCATCGCGTTGTAGAAGCCGGCCGCCTTCCGCGGGTGGCGGAAGGTCGGCTGGGAGGAGTGGTTGGGCTCGTTCCAGGGGTTGAACTCGTGGATCTGCGGATAGCGCGCCCGGAACTGCCGGAAGCAGCGCAGATAGGTGCGGTACGAGGGGAGCCTCCAGCGCTGGCCGGGTCGCGGGCTGAACGAGAACGCCACCAGCGGCCGGGCGCCGGCGCGCGTGCGCCGCCGCCAGCCAGTTGTCGAGGTAGAGCTGCTCGACGCCGGGGTGGCAGACGACGTCGTAGGCCGTCACGATCCGCACCCGGTCGAGGCCGAGCGCGCCGAAGCGCGGGTCGTCGAACATGCGCGGCTGCTGCTCGCCGATCCCGAGCTCGAAGTGCCACGCGGCCTGGGCCTGGGGGGCGAGTCCGAGGACCAGGACGAGCGTCAACAGCAGCCGCCGCATCCGACCCCTAACCGCGGCGGCCGCCGCTAGTTGCGCTGGAGCAGGTCCTCCCCGAGCACCTGGCGCAGCGCCACCTCGTGCTGCGCGCCGCACGCCATGATCGAGCCGAGTGGCTGGAGCAGGCGGTCGTTGCCGAGAGTGGAGAGCACATCGACGTACTCATCGACAGTCTGCCGCTCCAGGTCGAGCGCCGACCGCGCGAACGCCCGCCTGCTGGAGAAGTCCAGCCCCGTCTTCGGCGCCGGGGCGAGTGCCCGGGGGCCTCCGCCGAGCGCCTGCTCGAGCCCGCGCACGTGCTCGCGCTCGTGGCCGAGCAGCAGACGCCCGAGGGCCGGGTCGATCGCGTCGCGGGCGAGCGCCGCCTCGTAGGCCGCGGCGAGGCGGCGCTCGAGGCCGAGCAGCCGCTCGAGATCGTCGGATCGCGGCGCGGCGCGCGCCCCTCCGGCCAGCGCCAGCGACGCCGCCGCGGCCCCGAGCAGGGCCTCGCGCCGGTTCACAGCGCCCCCGTCACGAACGGCTCGGGGCGCGGCCGGGTCGCCGGCCAGGACGTGCACGACCGCCAGGTCCTCGGCCTGCGCGGCGGCGACCTGCGCGGCCGCGCGGCGCTGCTCGGCGCCCGGCAGCAGGCGCAGGCCCTCGAGGTAGGCGCGCACGAGGCGCTCCTCGAGGTCGCGCGCGAAGTGGAGCGCGTCCGCCTCGGTGCGCAGCTCGGGGAACAGGCGCGCGTACTCGGCCGGCGGGCGGCTGCGCGGCGGAGTCCCGCCGATGTCGCGGACCAGCTCCGCCATGCGCTCGGCGTTCGCGATCTCGCGCTCGCGAATGGCGCGCGCGTACGACCGTCCCTCGCCGCGCAGGACCTCGCCGATCGTCGCCCAGGCCGCGATCGCCGCGTGCTCGAACGCGACGATCGAGTTGAGCAGCCCGGCGCCCGACCCCGCCCGCGGCTTGCCGCCCGGCGCGGGATCGCCGCCCCCGCACGAGGCCAGCGCGAGCGCGGCAGCGCCGCCGAGCGCGCCGCGCCGGGTGAGGGTCGAGGGCATCGGCGGCACGATAAGGAACCGTGCGCGTCCGGCCGAGCCGGACGCTTCGCGACTAGCCTTCGCGACGTGAGGATCTCGCGCGCGGACTGGGACGAGCTCGTCGCGCACGCACGCGAGGAGGCGCCGAACGAGTGCTGCGGCTACCTGCGCGCCCGCGACGGCGTGGTCGAGGAGGTCTTCCGGGCCGTCAACAGGCGCCACTCCCCCTACGGGTACGAGTTCGAGTTCGAGGCGCTGCGGGCCGCCAACGAGCTCGACGACGAGGGCTTCGAGGTCGGCATCTACCACTCGCACCCCAAGAGCGCCGCGGAGCCGTCGCAGACCGACATCAACCTCGCCCACTACCCGCACTGGCGCTACCTGATCGTCTCGCTGGAGAACGAGCCCGACGTGCGCGTCTGGCGGATCTCCGACGGCAAGGTCGAGGAGGAGCCGCTCGATGTCGAATGAGCTCGTCTGCCCGGGGTGCGGCAACGTGCCGGCGGGCGACGAGGCGTTCTGCGTCCGCTGCGGGATGCCGCTGGTCGAGGCCCGCGGCGAGCCGCTGGACGAGCCGCTCAGCGAGGCACACGCGCGGGCGCGCAAGATCGACCCGCGCTACACGGAGGGCGACCTCGTGCGCGTGGCGGGCGGGCGCAACCAGGCCGAGGCCGAGCTGATCCAGGGCCTGCTGCTGGAGGAGGGCGTGCCGAGCATCCTGCGCCGCTCGGCCGGCTTCGACGTGCCGGACTTCCTGGCGGCCGGCCCGCGCGACGTGCTGGTCCCGCAGGCCGGGGCCGAGGCCGCGCGCGAGCTGCTGCACTCGGCCGACCTGGCGCCGCCGGCGCGGGCGGCGCCGCGGCCCAACCCGGTCAAGCTGGTGGCGGCGATCGCGCTCGGCGGGGCGGGCGCCGCGCTGATCGCCTGGCTGCTTCAGAGCTAGCCGCAAGCGGCTCGGCTAGCCCGGCGCGCGACCCTCGTCGGTGCGGTCGTAGAAGCGCTGCAGCAGCCCGAGCGTCTCCTCGCGGTCGAAGCTCGAGTAGCCGTTCAGCGCCTCGATGCGCAGCTGCTCGTCGAGCGGCCGTCCGACTACGTCGAGGATCGTCTCCTTGGCCGACCGCACCGCCGACTGGGAGTTGCGCAGGATCGAGGCGGCGACCTGCTCGGCCGCCTCGATCAGGTCGTCGTGGGCGACCACCCGCGAGACCATGTTGCAGCGCAGCGCGCGCTCGGCGTCGATCGGCTCGGCGGTCAGCAGCATCTCCAGGGCCACGCCGGTGCCGCAGGTGTTGACCAGCCGCACGATGCCGCCGTCGCCGTGGTGGTAGCCGCGGCGCGCCTCGAACGACCCGAAGCGGGCCCGCTCGGAGGCGACCCGGATGTCGCACGCCAGCGCCAGCTCGAGCCCGCCGGCCAGCGCCCAGCCGTTGACCGCGGCGATCGTCGGCTTGGCGATCCGGTGCAGGCCGCGCGTCAGCCCGCCGAGGCCCGGTCGCGACGTTGTCGCGCACCCAGCCGGGCGTCGCCTCGTTGATGATCGGCGGGATGTAGCGTCTTGAGGTCGGCGCCGGCGCAGAAGGCGTCGCCCGCGCCGGTGAGGATCGCGACGTCGACCGAGTCGTCGTCGCGGAAGTCCTCCCAGGCCTCCCAGAGCGCCTCGTGCAGCTCGGGGTCGATCGCGTTCTTGGCCTCGGGCCGGTTGAGCGTCAGGTACGCGATCCGGTCCCGTTTCTCGACCAGCAGCTTGGGCATTGGCGCGCCAGCGTAGCGGTAGGCTGCCGCACATGGACTTCGCACCATCCGATCGCGTCTCCGCCCTCCTCGATCGCGTCCGCGACTTCATGGAGGAACACGTGGACCCGGTCGAGCGCGAGGCCGTCGAGGCGCTCGATCGCGAGGTTCGCCCCGGGGTCGCGTATCCCGAGCTCCTGCTGGAGCTGCGCGAGCGCGCACGGGGCGAGGGGCTCTGGAACCTGTTCCTCCCGGACGAGCGGTTCGGCCCCGGCCTGACCAACTGGGAGTACGGGATGCTCTGCGAGCTGATGGGCCGCAGCGGCGGTTGCGCCGATGGTGTTCAACTGCTCCGCGCCGGACACCGGCAACATGGAGATCCTCGCCGAGCACGGCACCGACGAGCAGAAGGAGCGCTGGCTCCAGCCGCTGCTCGACGGCGAGATCCGCTCGTGCTTCTCGATGACAGAGCCCGACACGAGCGGGTCGGATCCGACCCAGCTCGTCTCGCGCGCCGAGCTCGACGGCGACGAGTGGGTCGTCAACGGCCACAAGTGGTTCACGTCGGGCTACAACGGCGCGTCGATCGCGATCGCGATGGTCGTCACCGACCCCGACGCGCCGCCCCACAAGCGCGCGAGCATGATCCTGGTCCCGCTCGACACGCCGGGCTTCACGGGCGTCCGCCCCGTGCCGGTGATGGGCCACGACCAGGGGCCGGGGCACTGGGAGGTCCTCTACGAGGACTGCCGCGTGCCGGCCGACAGCGTGCTCGGCGAGCGCGGCGCCGGCTTCTCGATCGCCCAGGACCGGCTCGGCCCGGGGCGGATCCACCACTGCATGCGGGCGATCGGCTCGGCCGAGCGCGCCTTCGAGCTGATGTGCAGGCGGGCGCACGAGCGCGAGTCGTTCGGCGGCGCGCTCGCGGAGAAGCAGTTCGTGCAGGACTTCATCGCGAAGTCGCGCATGGAGATCGACTCGGCCCGCCTGATGGTGCTGCACGCCGCCTGGAGGATGGACACGGAGGGCAAGCGCGCCGCCCGCCAGGACATCTCGATGATCAAGGTGATCGCGGCGCAGATGCACCAGCGCGTGCTCGACCGCGCCATGCAGGTGCACGGCGCGCTCGGCATGTCCGACGACGTGCCGCTGGCCGCCCAGTGGCGGCAGGGTCGCTGGCTGAGGATCGCCGACGGCCCCGACGAGGTCCACAAGATGGTCATCGCGCTGCGCGAGCTCAACCGCTTCAAGCCGCGCGAGGTGGCGCAAGCGGCCGGCTCGGCCGGCCGCGCAGCGACGAGCTCCGCTGTCGAGGCGTGAAGCTCACTCACGAGCAGGAGGCGTTCGTCGAGGCGATCCGCGACTTCGCGGAGCGCGAGCGCTTCGAGCGCCCCGAGGACGCTCACTCGGACGAGGTGGCCGCGCGCATGGGGGAGCTGGGCTGGTACGGGCTCCAGATCCCGGAGGAGTACGGCGGGTCGGGCGGCAGCTTCCTCGACGCCACGCTGTTCCTCGAGGAGACCGCGCGGGGGCGCATCCCGGTGGCGGCGTACGGCGTCACCCTGATCGTGGTCGGTGCGCTCAACCGCTTCGGGACCGAGGAGCAGAAGCGCGACCTGTTCGGCCGCGTCGTGCGCGGCGGGACGCTCGCGATCGCGATGTCCGAGCCCGAGGCCGGCTCCGACGTCGCCGCCCTGAAGACGCAGCGCCCGCCGCGAGAACGGCTCGTGGGTGCTCGACGGGGCCAAGATGTGGTGCTCCTACGCCCACAAGGCGAGCCACATCCTGATCGTCTGCCGCACCGGCTCGGGCGAGCGCCACGAGGACATGTCGATGGTGCTCGTCCCGCGCGAGACCGAGGGGATGACGATCACGCCGATCCCGACGCTCGGCGGCGAGGAGACCAACGAGATCCACCTCGACGGCGTGCGCGTCCCGGAGGACGCGCTGCTCGGCGCGGCGGGCGGGGGCTGGACGCAGCTGATGGCCGGGCTCAACTACGAGCGCACGATCCTCGCGGCCACCGCCCTCGGGCTGGCGCAGCGCACCTTCGACGACGCGCTCGCCTACAGCAAGGAGCGCCGTCAGTTCGGGCGGCCGGTGGGAACCTTCCAGGCGCTCTCGCACCGGTTCGCGGAGCTGGCGACCGAGATCGCGCAGGTGCGCCTGCTGGTGCGCTGGGTGGCGTCGCTGACCGACGAGGACCCCGGGCGCATGCTGCCGCAGGAGGCGTCGATGGCGAAGCTGGCCGCGACCGAGCTGGCCAAGCGCTGCGCGCTCGAGGGGATGCAGATGATGGGCGGCTACGGCTACGCGACCGAGTATCCGATGGAGCGCTACCTGCGCTCGGCCGTGGTCGGGACGATCTACGGCGGCACGTCGGAGATCCAGAAGAACATCATCGCCAAGACGCTCGGGCTCTGCGGCCTAGCTCGCCCGCAGCGCGTCCAGCAGCTCGCGCCAGTCCCGCTCCACGCCCGCGAGCTGGCGGCCGAACGCGTCGACCAGCACCGAGCGGTGGCCGCGCTCGAGGTCGCTCGTCGCGAGCGCCGCGGCCGCGGCGGGCGCCGTGCTCCTGCTCCAGCAGGGTGAAGACCGTGCCGCCCAGCAGCATCGCGTCGCGGGGCTCGGGCGGGAAGGCCGGCCGGCCGCCCTCGCGCAGGCGCCGCACCATCGCGGCGCGCAGCAGGGGCGCCTGGCCCGACAGCCAGGTCGCTGCTCCCTCGCACAGCCAGGCCCAGCGCACGTAGCGGCGGAAGGTGGCGATCGAGAAGGGAGGCGGGAGGTAGGGGTTGTTGGCGCCGACGACGAGGTGCGCGTACTCGTGCTGGGGCGTGAGCAACAGGGCCTCGCGCGAGCCGGGCACGCCCGAGGCGCGCTTCTCGAGCGCGCCAGGGGAGAGCGTGTGGATGGCGTACTCGCCGAACCAGCCGGCGTAGTAGCGCCGGGCGGCGGGGGCGGCCGCGCGCCGCGCGAGCGGCAGCCAGGGATGGGCGAGCGTGAGCGCGATCGGGCGCGGGTGCAGCACGACGCCGATCTGGTCGGGGACGTGCTCGTAGAGGCCGCCCAGCTCGTCGCGCAGCACCTCGAGCGCCGCCAGCACCGACGCGGCCTCCTCGGTGTGCCCCGAGTCGTAGCGGGCCGAGAAGGAGGGGGAGTGGGACTCGACCCAGGCCACGGCCGAGACTCTCGCAGGAGCGGCGCGGGCCACGAGCCGCTCCGAGCGGAGCGCTCGGCGCGCCGACGGCCTAGGCCGGAACGGGCGCGGCGCGCCGGAGGCGATCGCCTCGATCTCCTCCGAGGCGCGCTCGAACTCCTCGTCGGAGAGCACCGGGGTGCCCTCGAACGGGAGGTCCCTGTACAGCTCGATCCACGAGCGACAGCCGTGGTACTCGGGCCGCACCTTGACGGTCACTGGCCGAGGGATGCGGTACGTGCGCAGGACGATCACGTGCAGCGGATGACGGCGCTTCCACGCGAGCCGCTTCTCCGCGTAGTCGGTCGTCCAGACGTAGTAGGGCGACAGCGCGTCGATCGCGCGCGGGTCGGTGATCAGGTAGCTCGCCGCCACCTCGGCCCAGGAGCGGATACGCACGCGGTCCGGCTGCGGGATCCCGCCGTCCTGGACGAGCGCCTTGGCGGGCGGCTCGTTGTCCGGCCAGACACCCTCCTCGAGCGCCCGGCCCAGCTCAGGGACGTGGGCGTCGCGGACGCAGTCGTTGCGCTGGTGGTCGAAGGTGGGGTAGAGGAAGAAGCGGTCGTGCTCGATCTCGAAGTGCTTGTTCTCCTCGCGGATCCCGCCCTTGCGGAGGGTCAGCAGCTGCTCGCCCTCGGCAAGCGCGCGCACGGTGATCGCCCATTCCTTGAATGCAACTGGCATGGAGAGAGAAACCTCGAAAGTCGTCGCGTCCGGTTTCGATTGCCCTGGGGTCGGCGAGGACGCGGCGGCTCATTTTGGCGTAAGAACTTCCCAGTTTCAAGGGAAATTTCGTGCGCAACGGCACGTTCCGGCCCCGGTCAGGCGCCGGCCGGCAACGCAAAAGCCGCAACTGCCGTGAAATGCGCCGCGGCGGCGACCACGACGAGCACGTGGAAGATCTCGTGGTAGCCGAAGGTCGCGGGCCGCGGGTCCGGGCGCCGGCGCGCGTACACCACCGCTCCGGCCGTATACGCAATCCCGCCCGCGCCCAGCAGCGCCAGCGCCCCCGCGCCGGCCTGCGCGGTGATCTGATGGCACCGCGACGATCGAGAACCAGCCCAGCGCCACGTACGTGCCGGCGGTCAGCCACTTGGGGGCGTTGGGCCAGATCAGCGTGAAGACGATCCCGGCGACGGCGCCCGACCAGACGCCCACCAGGACGACCTTCGCCAGCGTGCCGTCAAGGACCAGCAGCGCGAACGGCGTGTAGGTCCCGGCGATCAGCACGAAGATCATCGAGTGGTCGAGCCGGCGCAGCCAGGTGCGCGCCCGCGGCTGCCAGGTGACGCGGTGGTAGAGCGCGCTCGTGCCGAGCAGGCCCGCCAGCGCCGCCGCGTAGATCGCGGCGGCCGCGGTGGCGCGGCCGGCGGGCGCCCAGACGACCAGCGCTGAGCCGGCGGCGAGCGCCACGAAGAACGACCACTGGTGCACGACGCCCCGGAAGCGCGGACGCACGGGCAGGGTCGGGATGGCCTCCACCCCGCTCACTCTAGTCAGCGCTCGGCGCTCAGTCCACGCCGGTGTAGACCGCCGCGAAGTCCTCCTCGCCGTGGCCGTTCTCGGCAGCGCGGGCGTAGAAGCCCTCCGCCACAGCGGGCAGCTTGAGGTCGATGCCGAGCGCCTCGGCCTCGCCGAGCGTGTGGCGGACGTCCTTGAGCATGTGCTCGAGCTTGAACAGGACCGGCTCCCAGCTCTCCTCGAACATCGGGCGCCCCTTCAGGTTGAGCATCGCGCTCGCGCCCGCGCTGCCTGCCGCAACCTCGAGGAAGGCCTCCTCGTCGAGCCCGGCCGCCTTGGCGGTGCGCACCGCCTCGGCCAGGACGGCGGCGTTCACGGCGCCCATCGTGTTGGTCAGCAGCTTCGCCATCTGGCCGTGGCCGAGCGGGCCGACGTGGACGATTCGCTCGCCCATCACGTCGAACAGCGGGCGGGCGCGCTCGAAGGCCTCGGGGGTGCCGCCCGCGAAGATCGTCAGCGTGCCGTCCTCGGCCTTCGGCTTCGAGCCGGACACCGGCGCCTCGATGAAGTCGTGCGGGGCGACGCGCTCGCCGATCGCGCGCGACGCCGTGGGGGAGATCGTCGACATGTCGACGATCAGCGCCTGCTCGGGCAGCGCGGCGACGGCGCCGTTCGTCGCCGAGCAGCACCTGCTCGACCTGGGGGCCGTCGGGGACCATCGTGACGAAGGCGTCCGCTCCCTCGGCCGCCTCGGCCGGCGTGGCGGCCGCCCGCGCCCCGTGCTCGGCGGCGAAGCGCTCGGCCTTCTCGGCCGTGCGCGTGTAGACGGACAGGTCGTAGCCCGCCTCGCGCAGGTTGCGCGCCATCGGGCCGCCCATGATGCCCAGGCCGGCGAAGCCGACCTTTTCAATTCCCGCCATGTCCGCCACCTCCAGGTGTCTCGATTCGCAACCGGTCGCCGGGATGGAGGTTGCCCGACGCCTTCGCCGGCAGCTCCTCGCCGTTGACGAGGTTCTTACCCCGCGCGCCGGGCTCGCCACCATCGGCGCCCGGCGGCGGATGGCGGCGACGCTCGGTGATCAGCGAGTAGCGCATCTCGGCGAGCGCCTCCAGCTCGCGCACCACGCCGTCGCCGCCGCGCGTGCGCCCGGCGCCGCCCGAGCCGCGGCGCAGCGCGTACTCGACGGCGCGCAGCGGGAACTCCAGCTCGAGCGCCTCGATCGGGGTGTTGAGCGTGTTCGACATCGCGACGTGCACGGCGCTCGGCCCGTCCGCGTCGGGGCAGGCGCCCTGGCCGCCGCCGAGCGTCTCGTAGTAGGTGAAGTCGTCGTTGCCGAGCGTGAGGTTGTTCATCGTGCCCTGGCCGAGCGCGTGCCCGAACGCGGCCAGCACGAGGTCGGCCACGCGTGACGAGGTCTCGACGTTGCCGGCCGCCACCGCCGCGGGCGGCCGCGCGTTGAGCAGGCTGCCCTCCGGCGCGACCACCGTGAGCGGGCGGTAGGCGCCCTCGCAGGGCGGCACGTCCGGGTCGGTCAGCACGCGCAGGGCGAAGTAGCAGGCCGACAGGGTCACGGCGAGCGGGCAGTTGAGGTTGCCGCCGTGCTGGTCGGCGGAGCCCGAGAAGTCGAGCGTGATCGAGTCGCCCTCGACGCGCGCCTCGAGCCGCAGCTCGAGGTCCCCCTCGGCGGCCTCCAGCACGTCGCTCGCCTCGCGCCTGCCGTCCGGCAGCTCGGCGATGCGCGCGCGGGTGCGCCGCTCGGCGTAGTCGAGCGTCTCCTCGAGCCCGGCCCGGAAGCTGTCGAGCCCGAACCGCTCGATCAGCGCCTCGACCCGCTCGGCCCCGGCGCGGCCGGCGGCGAGCTGGGCGCGCAGGTCGGCCTCGCGCTGGCGCGGGTTGCGCATCCGGGCGGCGAGCTCGCGCAGAGTCTCCTCGTCGAGCCGGGTGGGGGAGATCACGACGCCCTCGTCCGCGAGCGAGCGCGAGTCGGCCGGCATGCTGCCCGGCTCGCGCGCGCCGACGTCGGCGTGGTGGGCTCGGCTCGCCGCGAACCCGATCGTGCTCGCCGCCGTGGAAGAGCGGGGCGATCACCGTGATGTCCGGCAGGTGCGTGCCGCCGCGGTAGGGGTCGTTGAGGATCCACGCCGCGCCCGGCTCGTGGCGGCTCGGCGAGCACCGCAGCCACGGCCGACGGCATCGCGCCCAGGTGGACCGGGATGTGCTCGGCCTGCATGACCATCCGGCCGCGCTCGTCGAACAGCGCGGTGGAGGCGTCGCGGCGCTCCTTGATGTTGGCCGAGTGGGCGGAGCGGACCAGCACGGCGCCCATCTCGTCGCAGGCCGCGCGCAGCGCGCCGAGCATGACCTGGAGGGTGACGGGGTCGAGCCGGCTCAGCGTTCCATCACCACCCCGGCGGCGTCCGAGCGCGCGCGCCAGCCGGGCGGCACGACCAACGTCGCGCCGGGCAGCTCGAAGATCGCCGGGCCGTCGAGCTCGGCCTCGCCGGGGCCGAGCACCTCCGCCTCGACCCAGTCGCCGTCGAACTGCGCTCGCCGCGAGCCGCGCCGCTCCGCCTCATGCGCCGCGGCCGCCGGCGGCTCGGCGCCCGGCAGGGCGGCCGCGACCCTGATCGTCACGAGCTCCAGCTCGGCGTCGGGGTCCGAGTAGCCGTAGCGCTCCTCGTGGGCCGAGTCGAACGCGCGCCGCAGCTCGTCCGGCTCGGGTTCGAGCGGTCCGTCGATCGACAGCTCGAAGGCCTGGCCGGCGTAGCGCAGGTCGAAGACGGCGCGCAGCTCGGCCTCGCGCTCGCCGAGCTCGGCGCGCGCCTGCTCGCCGAGCCGGCCGACCGCCTCGGCCACGGCCTCGCGCGTGAGCGCGTCGCCGCCCAGCAGGACGCTCTCGACGACGTCGCGGCGGCGCTCGGAGACGATCAGGCCGAGCGCCGACAGCACCCCCGACGCCAGCGGCGCGACGACCCGGCGCATCCCGAGCTCGGCGGCGATCTGGGCGGCGTGCAGCGGCCCGGCGCCGCCGAAGGCGACGAGCGCCAGCTCGCGCGGGTCGACGCCGCGCTCCACCGTCACCACCCGCACCGCCTGGGCCATCTCGGCGCCCGCCACGCGCGCGATGCCGGCGGCCGCCTCGTCGATGCCCAGGCCGAGCTCGTCCGCGAGCCGCTCGACCGCGGCGCGGGCGGCGTCCTCGTCGAGGGTGACGCCGCCGGCCAGCGGCGACCCCGAGGCGAGCCAGCCCATCACGAGATCGGCGTCGGTCACGGTCGGCTCGGTGCCGCCGCGCCCGTAGCAGGCCGGGCCGGGATCGGCACCGGCCGAGCGCGGCCCCACGCGCAGCGCGCCGCCCGGGTCGCGCCAGGCGATCGAGCCGCCGCCGGCCCCGACCGTGTGCACGTCCACCATCGGCAGCGCCAGCGCGCGCCCGCCGACGCTGCGCCCGCTGCCCACCGTCGCGCTGCCGCCGAGCAGCAGCGAGACGTCGCACGACGTCCCGCCCATGTCGAGCCCGACCGCGTCGGCGCCGGCCACGCGCGCCGCGCCGACCGCGCCGCCGGCCGGGCCCGACAGCACGGTCCAGGACCCGTGCCGGGCCGCGGTGCCGGCGCCGGCGGTGCCGCCGCTCGACAGCATGATCTCGGGCTCGGGCAGGCCGGCGGCGCCGGCGCGCTCGGTGAGGCGCTCGAGGTAGCCGCGCAGCAGGGGCGACAGGGCGGCGTCGACGATCGTCGTCACGCAGCGCTCGTACTCGCGGAACACCCCCGCGGTCTCGTGCGAGGTCGAGACGTGCACTCCGCCGAGCGCCGCCTCGGCCAGCTCGGCGACCCGGCGCTCGTGGCCGGGGTGCCGGAACCCCCACAGCAGGCAGACGGCGACGGCCTCGCAGTCGATCTCCGCGAGCGCCGCGCGCAGCGCGTCCTCGTCGAGCTCGCGCAGGACGCCGTCGGGACCGGTGCGCTCGGGCACCGCCACGCGCAGCTGCGCCGGGACGATCGGCGGGGGATGCCCGGCGCAGAGCCGGTACAGCTCGGGACGCGCCTGGCGGCCGAGCTCCTCGAGGTCGGTGAAGCCCTCGGTCGCGAGCAGGGCCGTGCGCGCCACTCGTCCCTCGAGCAGCGCGTTCGTGCCCACTGTCATGCCGTGCACGAAGCGCTCCACCCCGGAGGCCTCGGCGCCGGCCGCGTCGAGCGCCTGCTCGACGGCGGCAATCACGCCCTCGGACTGGTCGGCGGGCGTGGTCGGCGACTTGCCCGTGACGAGCCCGTCCCCCGTCAGCAGCGCGGCGTCGGTGAAGGTGCCGCCAACGTCCACGCCGAGGATCATCGGCGTGGACGCTAGACGGCGAAGGTCCTGCTAGGCCGCTACGACCTCGAAATCGTCGTCGAGGTGCTTGTGCGACGGGCAGTACTTGCTGCCCGGCAGCGGCACGCGCTGACACGCGGTGCCTCTCCGTGTGCTCGCATGGCAGCACGCCGGGCTACCGTCGAAGGTCACGCCCTCGCGCAGTTGGCTGTCCACATACGAGGTGGCCAACTCCATGTGCTTCTCGCACATGCGGTAGACCCGCATCTGGTCCGTCATCGGGAAGAAGTGACGCACGTCGTTGAAGAGCGTGCGCACCGGCTTCGCGAAGTAATGCCTGTCTAGCGCGAGCCGCTCCATGGAGGACTCGCACGCCCGAAGGAACTGCATCCTTGTTGCAGAGATGTCTCCGCCCCTGCCGGCGAGGACATCCTGCGCCAGCTCCCGATAGAGCGAGCGACTGAACTGGTACATCGGGCCTCCCTTACCCAGTCATCTTTGCCGCGGGCTTTCCCTTGCCCGAGACGATGCGGCGTTTGAAACGTACCCCAGGTCCCACGCAACATATATTGAGTTGGCGTTAAACCGACTGGCCGTTCAGTTACCCCCGTTATGAGGTTTCCGAACGTAACTTAACCCGAACTTGGCTGGCTGGCCAGCCTGGGTGAGAGAAACCGGTCCGTCTCAGGGCATCATCGGGGACATCAGCCAGTCCATTCGGCGCCGCGCGTAGACGAGCGGCTCGCCGCTCTCGAGGCGGCCCGACTCGAGGTCTCCGATCAGGATCGTGTGGTCGTAGCGCACGAAATTGTCCGCGCGGCGCAGGCGCAGGTAGGCGAGCACGCCACCCACCTTGGGGACGTCCTCATCCCACGACCAGGCAAGCCCGGCGAACTTGTCGGGGGACTCCCGGTCGGCGAAGCGGTGGGCCAGCTCGAGCTGGTCGGAGCGCAGCAGGTGGACGCCGAAGCGCTCGCAGCGGGCGAGCGCCTCGTGGCAGCGCGAGCCGTGCCAGACGGAGACCAGCAGCGAGGGCGGCCGCGCGCTGTAGGACACGAGCGAGGTGGCGGCGATCCCGCAGGGCAGCCCGTCCGGGCGGCGGGTGGTGATCACGGTCACGCCCGACGCGAGGTGCGCCATCGCCTCGCGGAACAGCTCTTCGCGTTCTAGGTCCATTGCTCGAAGCGCGGCTCGGAGCCGCTGCCGCAGAGCGTATGCATGTGGTCGAGCGCGGGGTCGGTATCGGGCCGGTCGACGCGCTGGTGGGCGCCGCGGCTCTCCTCGCGCGCCAGGGCGGAGGCGCCGATCAGGCGTGCGAGCGGGAACGGGTCGCCGAGCAGCTCGCGCAGTCCGTCGGGGTCGCGCCGCAGGCCGGCGCGCTGCCAGAGCGCGGCGCGCGTCTCGTCGGGCGGCGGCAGCGTCCGGATCGTCTCGTCTGGCGCCGCGACCGCCGGCGGCTCGGGGTCGGCCACCGCCGCCAGCGCCGCCCGGCGCCCGAACACGAAGCACTCGGCGAGCGAGTTCGAGGCGAGCCGGTTGGCGCCGTGCAGGCCGGTGCAGGCCGCCTCGCCCACCGCGTACAGGCCCGGCACCGACGAGCGCCCGTCGATGTCGGTCGCCACGCCGCCCATCGTGTAGTGGGCCGCCGGGGCCACCGGGATCAGGTCGCGGCGCGGGTCGATGCCGACCTCCTCGAGCGCGGCGGCGATGTTGGGGAAGCGCGCGAGGTCGACGGAGCGCATGTCGAGGCCGACCGAGTCGCTGCCGCTGCGCTGCAGCTCGGCCTGGATGGCGAGCGCGACCTGGTCGCGGGGCGCCAGCTCGTCCACGAAGCGCTCGCCGTCGGCGTCCAGCAGCGTCGCTCCCTCGCCGCGCACGGCCTCGGTGATCAGGAAGCCGTCGCGCGCGCCCTCGAGTCGCAGCGCGGTGGGGTGGAACTGCATGAACTCGAGGTCGGCCAGCGCGGCGCCCGCCGAGTCGGCGAGCAGCAGCCCGGCCCCGACCGCCCCGCGCGGGTTGGTGCTGCGCTCCCAGAGCGCGGCCATGCCGCCGGTGGCGAGCACGACCGCGCGCGCCAGGAGCGGCAGCGGGTCGCCCCGGCGCGGCCGCGCGACAAGCCCGACGCAGCGGCCCTCATGCGTCGTCAGCGAGGTGGCGGCGCGCGGCTCGAGCACCTCGATGCGCTCGTGCACGGCGGCCAGCGCGGACAGCTCTCGCGTGATGCGCCGCCCGGTCGCCGAGCCGCCCGCGTGCACGATGCGCCGGCGCGAGTGGCCACCCTCCAGGCCGAGCGCGAGGTTGCCGTGCCGGTCGGCGTCGAAGCTGACGCCGAGCCGCTCCAGGTCGCGCACGCGGCCAGGCGACTCCTCGCACAGCACCCGCACCGCGCCGGCCCGCGCGGCGTTGCGGCCGGCGGCGAGCGTGTCGTCGGCGTGCAGCTCGGGGGAGTCGTCGTCCGCGAGCGCCGCGGCGATCCCGCCCTGCGCCCAGAACGACGCCGTCTGGGCGAGCGGGGAGCGGGTCACGAGCGCCACGTGGGCGCCCTCGGCGGCCGCGCTGAGCGCGGCATACAGCCCGGCGGCGCCGGCCCCCACTACGGCCACGTCCACACGCAGCGGGTCGGAGGGGCTCACCGCAGGTACCGTACCGGCGCGCGTGCCAGTCCTCTTTCGCCATCCGTCGTCGCTCGAGCACGACACCGGCCCCGGCCACCCCGAGCGGATCGAGCGGATCCGCGCGATCGAGGCCGAGCTTCAACGGCGCGACTGGCTCGGCTACGAGCTCCGCGAGGCCCCGGCGGCCACCGACGAGCAGCTGCTCGCCGTGCACCCGCAGGAATACGTGGACCTCGTCCGCGCGACCTGCGAGCGCGGCGCGGCGTTCGACCTCGACACCCCGACCTCCGGGCCCGGCTCCTGGGAGGCGGCGCTGCACGCCGCGGGCGGCGCCTGCGCGCTGGTCGAGGCGCTGTCGGCCGGCGAGCGCGCCGGCTTCTCGGCGCTGCGCCCGCCCGGCCACCACGCCGAGTTCACCCGCGCGATGGGGTTCTGCCTGTTCGCGAACGTCGCCGTCGCCGCGCGCCACGCGCTCGACTCGCTCGGCGCCGAGCGGGTCTTCGTGCTCGACTGGGACGTGCACCACGGCAACGGCACCAACGCGATCTTCCGCGAGTCGCCAGAGGTGCTGTTCGCGAGCATCCACCAGTCACCGTTCTGGCCCGGCTCGGGGCCGCTGTCCGACGTCGGCGCCGGGCCCGGCGAGGGCCACTCGATCAACCTGCCGGTCCCCGCCGGCTCGGGTGAGGAGACCTTCTGCGGGCTGGTCGAGCACGTCGTCCTGCCCGCGGCGCGCGCCTTCCACCCCGACCTCGTGCTGATCTCGGCCGGCTACGACGCGCACCGCGACGACCCGCTGGCCGAGTGCATGCTCGAGACCGGCTCCTACGCGCAGCTGGCGCTCCAGGCGCTCACGCTCGGAAAGCCCGTCGGCTACGTGCTCGAGGGCGGCTACGACCTGGACGCGCTCGCCTCCTCGGTCGCAGTCTCGATGGAGAGCCTCGCCTCCGGCGGCGAGCCTGGCTCGTTCCCGCGCGGCCCGCTGGTCGAGCAGGCGGCCGCGACCGTCGGCCGCTACTGGGATCTCTAGCCGGTCGGCTTGACGAGCGTGGCGTAGGCGCCGGGGTAGCGCTCGGCGAGGTTGTTCGCCTGGCGCTCGGCGCTCGCCTGGGTGTCGAAGCGGCCGGCGAACACGATCCACAGCCCGGTGCCGAGGTCGTAGTCGTCGGAGCGCAGCATGCCGGCCTCGAGCCCGGACTTGGCCGCCTCGTGCGCGACCCGGCGCGCGGCCGGCCGGTCGCTGCTCGACACGAGCACGACCGTGTAGCCGCTCACGCCGTCGGGCCACTCGAGCAGCAGGCTGCGGCTCGGCTGCTGCGAGGCGCCGGTCTCGGTCTCCGTCTGCGGGCGAGCCGGTCGAGGCGGCGGGCGTGGAGCGCTCGGGCTTGTCGGCCGCCGAGGACTGGCCGCCCGAGCCGTCGGTCAGCTCGCTCAGCGCGAAGCCGAACGCGGCGGCTCCGATCACCACGACGCACAGCAGCAGCGCGATCGCGGGGACGTTCTCGAACCTGCGCCGCTCGTCGCGCTCGGGCTTGAGCGCCAGCCGGCCGCCGCACTCGAGGCAGACGAGCTGGCCCCGCTCCGCTTCCTCACCGCAACGAGGGCAGTTCACGCGCGCGGCTCCTCGTGCTCGTGCTCCTCCACCGCGGGGTCGTCTTCCTCCAGCGCCGGGTCGTCATCCTCCGCCGCCGGGTGGTCCTCGTCCAGCGCGGGGTCGTCGTCCTCCAGCGCCGGGTCGTCCTCCTCCTCGAGGTCGTGGACCTCGGCGGAGTCGCCCGCCTGCTCGGCCTGCGCCAGCTCGGCCTCGAGGTCGAGCGCACCGGCCTCCTCGGTGACGGGCTCGCCGTCCTCCACGCCGAGCGCCGCCTCGAGCTCGCGCACCTCGTCGTCGACCACGGTCAGCTGCGAGGCCTTGCGCTGGAGCAGATCGGGCGCCCGCCTGCCCTGGCGGTGCAGCTCGTAGACGATCGCGCCGAGGTCGAGCAGCAGGTCCTCGCGCTCGCGCTTGCGCTCGCGCAGGCGACGCCTCTGTCCTCGCTCAATCACGCCCGGCCAGAGCCTCGTCGACGACTTTCAAGATCCCGTCCCTCCGCCTCGCCATCGGGAAGGTTGTGAGGATACGCTCGCGCGCAGAGCGACTCGCGTCCGGCCCCCGCGCGAGGGCGCGGCGGATGCCGTCGGCGACCTCCTCGGGCCGCTGCGACTCGATCAGCACGCCGGCGTCGCCGACCACCTCCGGCATCGCCGTCGCGTTCACCACGACAGGCACGCATCCCGCAAGCATGGCCTCCGCCACGGCCAGACCGAATCCCTCGTGGCGCGAGGCCTGCACGTAGACGGCGGCCTCCCGGTAGAGCGCGTGCAGGTCCTCGTCGGACAGCCAGCCGGTGAAGTCGACCCTGCCCGTCCGCCTCGGCGCGCAGGCGCTCGACCGAGTCGTCGAGCCACTTGCCGGCGAACACGAAGCGCACGTCGGGCAGCTCGCGCGCGGCCCGCACGAAGGGCAACTGGCCCTTCTGGACGAGCGTGCCCGCGTCGATCGCGCCGACCGTCATCGCCAGCCGCTGCTTGGCGCTCGGGGCGTCTCCGAACGGGTCGGGCACGCCGTGGTGGACGACCGTCACGCGGCTGGGCGGGATCGGGGTGTTGCGCTCGATCTCGCTCAGGCTGTACTCGGAGTTGGTGATCAGCCGCCCGGCGCGGCGCATGATCCAGCGGCTCGCCCAGCGGCGCAGCCCGCCCTGCTGGTAGCCGTAGCCGATGTCGGGCATGTTGGCCGTGTCGAAGCCGCCGATGATCAGGACCGACGGCTTGCGCAGCAGCCAGGCGAGCGTGATCGGGAAGAAGGTGTGCCAGGAGGCGAACCAGCCGAACACCACGTCGGCCCTGCGCACGCCGCCGATCACCTCGACCGCGTTCGGCCAGCGGCTCGGCTGGTAGAGGTCCTCGACCTCGAAGCGCTCGGCGAGGATCTCGCGGTCGATCGCGACGAAGCTGGCCTTGCGCGAGTGGACGTAGAGGAGCCTCACGGCCTATCTGACCGCTGCGCGGCCGGCCGGGCCGTCCGCTTGCGCACGGCCCGGCTGCCGCGCCTCAACGAAGGCGTGGTGCCACTCCGACAGCTCGAGCAGGCAGTAGAGGATGCTCTTGTGGTCGGCGCGGCCGCGGCGGTGCTCGTCCACCAGCGTGCGCACGGCCTCCGGCCGCAGCACGCCCGCCAGCGGCTCGCCGGGCGCGTAGCGGCGCTCGACCTCCTGGCCGAGCGAGGCGCGCAGCCAGTCGTCGTAGGGGGTCGAGAAGCCGTGCTTGGGCCTGTCGGCGATCTGGGCGGGGAGCAGCCGCTGCATCGCCAGCCGGTGCAGGCGCTTGCCCTGGCGCGGGCGCACCCGGGAGCGCGCAGGGATGCGCTCGACGAAGCGCATCAGGTCGACGTCGAGGAACGGCACGCGCAGCTCGAGGCTGGCCGCCATGGACATCTTGTCGTTGCAGATCAGGATCCCGTCGGGCAGGAACATGCGCGTGTCGAGGTAGAGCGCCTGCTCGAGCAGGTCGCGGCCGGCGACGCCGGCCAGAACGCCCTGCGCCGTCTGGAGGCGCTCGCTCTCGGCGTCGTCGCCGCGGTCGCCGAGCAGGGCGCGGCGCACGGGCGCGTCGGTGATCTCGACGAGGCGCAGCAGCCGCTCGGCGTCCCCGCGGCCGCCCAGCAGGTGCGCGGCGCGGCGGGCGCGGGCGGCGCGCGGGAGCGCGCGGGCGACGGCGGCGGCGGGACCGGCGAGCGCGGCGGGGAGCAGGCGCGCGCGGCTCGAGCAGCACGGCGGCCTGGTGGCGGCCGTAGCCGCCGTGCGGCTCGTCGGCGCCCTGGCCGGCGAGCACGACCTTGACGTGCCCGGCGGCGAAGCGCGAGAGCTGGGCGAGCGCGGGCGCCGAGGGGATCCCGCAGGGCTCCTCGAGGCGCGGCACGGCGGTGGCGAGCTCGGCGAGGAAGTCGGTCTCGACCATCGCGGTGGCGTGGTGGTCGGTGCCGATCAGGCGGGCGCTCTCGGCGGCGGGCGCGCGCTCGTCGAGCAGCTCGCCGTGGCCGGGGAAGCCGATCGTGAAGGTGCTGGGCGGCTCGGGGGCGCGCTTCGCCATCGCGGCGACCACGGCGGCCGAGTCGACCCCGCCCGAGAGGAAGGCGCCGTACGGGACGTCGGACATCATCTGGCGCTCGACGGCGTCGGTGAAGTGCTCGGCGAGCCGGTCGGCCAGCTCCTCGTCGGAGACGTCGCGGAGGGGGTCGCCGGGCGCGTCGCGCCAGCTCTCGATTCGAGGCGCGCCCTGCTCCTCGGCGATCAGCAGCGAGGCGGCCGGCAGCTTGCTGACGCCCCGGAACAGCGTCCGCGGGGCGGGGACGAAGCGGCAGGCGAGGTAGTGGTCGAGCGCCGTGCGGTCGAGCTCCGGGGTCGCCAGGCCGGCGTGGAGCAGCGCGCCGATCTCGGAGGCGAGGGCGGTGCGGGTGCCGTCGCTGCACCAGTAGAGCGGCTTGACGCCGAACTGGTCGCGGGCGGCGACCAGGCGTCCGCGGGCGGCGTCCCAGAGGGCGAAGGCGAAGATGCCGTTGAGGCGGCGCACGCAGTCGAGGCCGTGCTCCTCGTAGGCGTGGAGGATCGCCTCGCAGTCGGAGCCGGTGGCGAAGCGATGGCCGCGCTCCTCGAGGCTCGCCCGCAGCGCGCGGTGGTTGTAGATCTCGCCGTTGGCGATCAGGGTGACCTGGCCGTCCTCGGAGACGAGCGGCTGGTCGCCCCCCGCCACGTCGATGATCGCCAGCCGGGTGTGGGCGAGCGAGACCGGCCCGATGCGCTTTACGCCGTCGCCGTCAGGGCCGCGATGGCGCAGCGCGTCGACCATCCGCTGAGCGGCGTCCGGCCTCGCGGCGCCGATCGGATCGAGGATGGCTCCGATGCCGCACACGCCCGCATCTTGGCAGGGGACTCCGTTGTCACTTACTTGTCACACCCGCGTCTGGAGCCGTGCGCCGGATCGGCGCAGCATCGACCCCCTGGCATCCATCGACTCGGGAGGTCGACATGTACCGCTTCATCGGACTCGTCCACATCAAGCTGCTGCGCGCCGGGCAGGCGCTGCGCGAGAGCCGCGGTCAGGGGACCGTGGAGTACGTGGCGCTGATCCTGCTGGTGGCCCTCGTCATGGCCGGCGTCGTGGCCGCGATGAAGGGCTTCCGCACCGGACAGGGCAAGGAGCTCGGCGACGTGATCGTCGGGAAGATCAAGGAGGCGGTGAAGAAGGTGCAGTTCTAAGGGGCTCTGAGCATGTATAACGATATTGCTTATACGGGGGTATAGTTCCGTAGAGCCTTGGACGCTCGCGAGAATCCCTACGCGCCGGGGGCCGGCACCAAGCCGCCGGCCCTGACGGGTCGCGACGCTGAGATCGAGGCGTTCGAGATCATGCTCGAGCGTTTACGGCGGGGCGCCGCGGATCAGAGCATGATCCTGCGTGGCCTGCGCGGCGTCGGCAAGACGGTCTTGCTCAACACCTTCGAGGACCTGGCGGTCGAGCGCGATTGGCTCACCGTGTTCAAGGAATGCGAGGAGTCGACGTCGCTTCCCGGGCTCGTCGCGCGGCACTGTCGTCGGCTGGTCGATGACCTCAAGCCGGGTACGAGGGTCAAGCGCCTGCTGCGGCTCGGCGCTCGATCGGCTGAGCACGTTCACCGTGGTCGACCCCAACGGATTCGAGATCCGATTCGACCTCGGCCGAGGCAAGGCGGACACCGACTCGCTCAGCGACGACTTCACAGACCTCCTCGTCGCGCTCGGAGCGGCGGCCGATGAGCGGGGCCGGGGTGTGCTGTTCCTGCTCGACGAGGTGCAGTTCCTCCACCCGGCCGAGCTCGGGCCGTTCGTCGTCGGCCTGCATCGGATCAACCAGAAGGCGCTACCGCTCACCTGCGTGGCGGCAGGCCTGCCGAGCCTTCCCGCGCTGGCGGGCGAGGCGAAGAGCTATGCGGAGCGCCTGTTCACCTATCCGGCGATCGACCGTCTCGATCGGGAAGCGGCAGACGAGGCGCTCGCGCGGCCGGCGTGGGCACGCAAGGTGGCGTTCTCCAAGAGCGCGCTCGCCGCCGCGTATGACTGCACGCGTGGCTACCCCTACTTCATCCAGGAGTGCGGCAAGTACACGTGGAACGTGGCGACGGGATCTCGGATCGACCGCGGGGATGTCGAGCGCGGGTGGGAGCTCGCGAGCCACGCGCTGGACGACGGCTTCTTCCTCGTTCGCCTTGAGCGCGCGACCCCGGCGGAGCGCCGCGTCCTGCGTGCGTTGGCCGAGCTCGATCGACCTCCCTATGCAATCGCGGACCTCGTGCGGCTGCTCGGCAAGCGATCGCCGCGCCAGCTCTCGGTGCAGCGCGATGCGTTGATCAAGAAGGGGCTCGTGTACAGCCCGCGCCACGCCACGCTCGACTTCACCGTGCCCTTGTTCGCGGACTACCTGCGGCGTCGGTTCCCCTCGATCGACGCGGTCACCGACCCAGGCTAAATACTTCTCGCGATGTATAAAGGATTTACTTAGACATAGCGAGATAGTCTGAGCCGCCCGCCCGCGCTCCGCCTGGCCTGCGACCATTGGCGCCCGTGGCGACCCCCGACCGCACCCTGCCCGTTGCCGTGTTCGACTCCGGCGTCGGCGGGCTCACGACCCTGCACGAGTGCCTCGTCTCGCTTCCTCACGAGGACTTTCTCTACCTGGGCGACACCGCTCGCTTCCCCTACGGCGACCGCAGTGCCGCCCAGCTCGCCGAGTTCGCGCGCGAGCTGGCCGGCATCCTGCTCGACCGCGGCGCGAAGCTGCTCGTGGTCGCCTGCAACTCGGCAACGGCCGCCGCGCTGCCCGCGCTGCGCGACGAGCTCGAGCGCGAGGTGCCGGTGGTCGCGGTGGTGCACCCGGAGTCGCGGCTCGCCGCCGCGGCGACGCAGAACGCCAGGGTCGGCCTGATCGCCACCCCGGCCACCGTCAAGAGCGGCGCCTACGCGGCCGCCCTCGCCGAGGCGGCACCCGAGGCCGAGCTCCACGCGGTCGCCTCGGCGGAGCTCGCGCCGCTGATCCAGGAGGGCGGCGAGGTCGATCACCGCACCCTCACCTGCGTCGAGGGCGCCTGCCGCCCGCTCAAGAACGCCGGCGTCGACACCGTCATCCTCGGCTGCACCCACTACCCGCTCGTGCGACCGGTGCTCCAGCGCGAGCTCGGCCGCCGCGTGACGATCGTCAGCTCGGGCGAGGCCATCGCGGCCGAGGTCGAGACCACCCTGCGCGAGGCCGGCCTCGAGAACGACGAGCACCGGCGCGGGTGCTACGGCTTCCTCGCGACCGGCGACCCCGAGGAGTTCCGCCGCGTCGGCACGCGTTTCCTCCAGCTCCCGATCGGAGAGGTCGAGCAGGTGCAGGTCGCGACCACGAACCCCGGAAGAAGGGCGGCATGAGCACCGAGCCCCGCAACGACGGCCGCGCGCCCGACGACCTGCGCGAGATCAACTTCGTCACCGACTTCGTCCGCACCGCCACCGGCTCGGCCCTGATCGAGGCCGGCGGCACGCGCGTGATCTGCACCGCGAGCGTCGACGAGGACGTCCCGCGCTGGATGGCCGGCCAGGGCCGCGGCTGGGTCACGGCGGAGTACGCGATGCTCCCGGCGTCGACGGGCGAGCGCAAGCGCCGCGACATCTCCAAGGGCCGCCCCGACGGTCGCTCCGTCGAGATCCAGCGCCTGATCGGGCGCTCGCTGCGCGGCGTGATCGACTTCAAGGCGCTCGGCGAGCGCACCGTCTGGATCGACTGCGACGTGCTCGAGGCCGACGGCGGCACCCGCTGCGCCGCGATCACGGGCGGCTACGTCGCGCTCGAGCTGGCGATGCGGCGCCTGATCTCCGAGGGCAGGCTGGCGGAGCTGCCGCTGACCCAGTCGGTCGCCGCGGTCTCGTGCGGGATCGTCGGCGGGCGCGCGCTGCTCGACCTCGACTACTCCGAGGACTCGACCGCGGAGGTCGACGCGAACGTCGTCATGACCGGCGACGACGGCCTCGTCGAGGTCCAGGCCACCGCCGAGCGCACCCCGCTGTCGCGCGCCTCACTGGACGAGCTGCTCGCGCTGGCGGCATCCGGCATCGAGCGGCTGCGGGCGGCCCAGCAGGAAGCCGTCGGCGCCGCGATCGTCTAGAGCGGTGCGACTCGTCGTCGCCACCCGCAACGAGCACAAGCTGGTCGAGCTTCGGCGCTCGATGCGCCCCCACCAGCTCGAGCCGCTGCCCGACGAGATCCAGCTTCCGCCCGAGAGCGGCACCACGTTCGCGCAGAACGCGCTCGGCAAGGCCCGCGCGGCGGCTGGGGCGACCGGGCGCCCGGCGGTCGCCGACGACTCGGGCATCGAGGCGGCCGCTCTGAACGGCGCGCCCGGGGTCTGGTCGGCGCGCTACGCGGGCGACCACGCCACCGACGAGGAGAACCTCGCGAAGCTGCTGCGCGAGGTGTCGCCCGACGGAGACACGCGGGTCGCCTACGTCTGCGCCATGGCCTACGTCGAGCCGGGCGGGGCCGAGGCCGTCGTCGAGGGTCGCTGCGAGGGGCGCCTGACCCACGAGCCGCGCGGCACCGGGGGGTTCGGCTACGACCCCGCCTTCGTCCCGGACGACTACCCCGGCGACGAGCGCACGATGGCCGAGCTCGAGCCGGAGGAGAAGGACAACATCAGCCACCGCGGGCGCGCCGCCCGCGCGCTCGCGATCAGACTCGCCGGTGCCGAGGAGGAGGGTCGCATGCGCGGCCCGCTGGTGGACCTGTTCAGGGGGCGCAGACGGCGGTGAACGAGTGGACCTCAAGGCGCCGCACCGCGCTGCTGAGCGTCGCGGCCGCCGTGCTGCTGGTGACGGTCAAGCTCGTCACCGGTCTGGTCACCGGCTCGCTCGGGTTCATCGCGGAGGCGGTCCACTCCGGCACCGACCTGGTCGCGGCGCTCCTGACCCTGTACGCGGTGCGGGTCGCGATCCGGCCGCCCGACCGCGACCACCAGTACGGCCACGGCAAGGCCGAGCACCTGGCGGCGCTGGGCGAGAGCGCGTTCCTGATCCTGGTGTCGGTCGCGATCGCGGCGGAGTCGCTGCGGCGCCTGATCACCGGCGACGGGCACGGCGTGGAGGCGACCTGGTGGGCCTTCGTCGTGCTGGCGGTCGTGATCGCCCTGGACGCCTCGCGCGCGCTGGCCAGCCGGCGCGCGGCGCGGCGCTTCAGCTCGCCGGCGTTCGCCTCCAACGCGCTCCACTTCGCCTCGGACCTGGCCGGCTCGGTGGCGGTGCTGATCGGGATGATCTTCGTCGCAGCCGGGGAGCCCTCGGCGGACGCGGCCGCCGCCCTGTTCGTCGCCGGGCTCGTCATCGCGGCGGCGCTGCGGCTCGCCCGGCGGTCGGTCGACGTCCTGATGGACCGCGCCGAGGTCGAGGCCGAGCAGCGCATCCGGGCCGCGCTCGAGACCCTCCACGAGCCCCTGGAGCTGCGCCGCATCCGTGTCCGGCAGGCGGCCGGCCGTTACTTCGCCGACCTGGTGCTGGCCGTCCCGCCCGACTCCGGGGTCACCCAGGCGCACGCAATCGCCGACGACGTGGAGATGGTCGTGGAGGACGCGCTGCCCGGCGCCGACGTCGTCGTCCACGTGGAGCCGAGCGACCCGTCCGGGCGGGACCTGCGCGAGCGCGCGACCGCCGCGGCGTCGAGCGTGCCGGAGGTGCGCGAGGTTCACAACGTGCGCGTGATGCACCTGCCAGAGGGGTACGAGCTGTCCCTCCACGTCAAGCTGCCGAGCGAGCTGTCGCTGACCGAGTCGCACGGCGTGGTCGAGCGGCTCGAGGGGGTCGTCTTCGAGGCGATCCCGGAGCTGCGCAACGTCCACACCCACATCGAGCCGCTCGCCGGGACCGACTGGGCGAGCCGCCCCGCGCGCGACGAGACGGCGACCGAGCGCGAGGCCATCGAGGCGACGGTGCGGCGCATCACCGGCATGGACCCCGCGGCGATCTCGTTCCGCGACGGCGAGGGCGGCCGGATCGCTCTCGTCACGATCAAGCTGCCGGGCGAGCAGCCGCTGCCGTCCGCCCACCGGCACGCCGGCGCCATCGAGGAGGAGGTGCGCGAACGCTGCCCTGCGCTGGGCGACGTGATCGTGCACACCGAGCCGGCCGAGGCGGAGGCGGAGGCCGGCCGGCTGCGCAGCCTCCGCCTACAGGAGGTTGACGGCCGCCGAGGCGCCGACCGCGAGCAGGATCCCGGAGTAGCCGTAGTAGCCGTTCAGGAGCAGCAGCAGGGCCGCGATCAGGCAGATCGCGACGGTCACCAGCCACGAGATTCGGGACAGGGGCACGCCGGTATTCTGACCTCATGGCAGGGACGCCCACTCCCGAGGCGGCCGCGCGGCGACTCTGCGAGCTGTCCGCCGACGCCCGCGCCGCCGTCCTGCTGGACGCCGCCGGCGCCCCGATCGCCTCGCACGGGGTGACGGACGGCCGCTCCGGCGACCTGGCCCAGCTGGCCCGCACGCTGTTCGAGACCGTCGACCGGGCCCACCGCGACATGCCCGGCGGCCCGCCGGAGCAGGCCGAGGTGCAGGTCGACGGCGGGACCGTGTACGCGTCGCGCACGCCCGCGCTGGACGCTCGCCGCCGTCGCCCGCCGCAACGCGCTCTCCTCGCTGATGCTGATGGACCTGCGCGCGGTGCTCGCCGAGCTGGACGGCGGCACGCCGATCCGCCGCGCCACGCCCGCCGCCGAGCCGGCCGCGGCGCAGGACGCGGACCCGCAGGCCGCCGCGGGCGAGTCGCCGGTGCCGGAGCTGGGGATCGAATGAGGGAGCGGCGCAAGGGGCCGATCGGGCGCGCCGCTGGGCTCGCCGAGGGCGTGGCCGCGACCGTGCGGCGCATGCAGCGCGAGCGCGAGCCGCGCGTGCTCGTCTACGACGAGGCCGGGTACGCACGCCTGGTGCAGCCCGACGGGCGCGGCTACGAACGCCTGCTCGACACCGCGGAGCGCATGGTCGAGCTGGTCGACGAGTCCGACGCCGAGAGCAAGCCGCGCCGGCGTGCCGCGCGGACCGAGGAGGCGCCGTCGTGAAGCCTCGTCGAGCCCGCGCTCGCCGAGCGGGTGCTCGAGCGCGCGCTGGCGCGCGGCGGCGACTTCGCAGAGCTCTACGCCGAGGCCCGCCACGGCTTCGCGATCTCGCTCGACGACGGCCGCGTCGAGCGCCCGCAGGGCGGCCGCGAGCGCGGCGCGTGCGTGCGCGTGGTGCAGGGCGACTCGACCTACTACGGGCACGTCGACGGCCTCGCCGAGGAGGACCTGCTGCGAGTGGCGGAGTCGGCCTCGCAGGCCTTGGGCGACGAGGCGCGCGAGCCCGGCGCGGCTGGGCGCGGCGACCCCGGCCCAGGGACACGCGATCGAGCTGCGCCCCGAGCAGGTGGAGGTCGAGCGCAAGGCGGCCGTGCTGCGCTCCTGCGAGGAGCGCGCCCGCGGGCTCGCCCCGGAGGTGACCCAGGTGCGGATCGGCTACGGCGAGAACCGCCGCCAGGTCGAGGTGTTCGGCTCGGACGGCCGCGCCGGCGCCGACGACCGCACGCGCGTGCGGCTCAGCGCCCAGGTCGTGGCCAGGCGCGACGGGCGCGTCGAGACCGGCACCGACACGCGCGGCGGGCACGCGGGCTGGGAGCTGATCGCGGCCGACCCCGAGCAGGTGGCCGAGCAGGCGGCGCGCCGCGCGCTGACGCTGCTCGACGCCGTCGACGCGCCGACCGGGCGGCTGCCCGTCGTGGTCGGCAACGCCTTCGGCGGCGTGCTGCTGCACGAGGCGGTCGGGCACGGCCTGGAGGCCGACGCCGTCCAGAAGCGCGCCAGCGTCTACGCCGGCCGGCTCGGCGACCAGCTCGCCGAGGGCTTCGTGACCGCCTACGACGACGGGCGCCGCCCGAACGAGTGGGGCAGCGACGGCATCGACGACGAGGGCATCCCGACCCAGCGCACCACGGTGCTCGAGGACGGCCGCCTGACGAGCTACCTGTACGACCTGGTCACCGCGCGGCGCGACGGCGCGCAGCCGACCGGCAACGGCCGGCGCGAGTCGTTCCGCCACCTGCCGATCCCGCGCATGACCAACACCTACTTCGCCCCCGGCGACGCCACCCCGGAGGACCTGATCGGCGAGATCGAGCGCGGCCTGTACGCGGTCTCGTTCGGCGGCGGCCAGGTCGAGCCGGCCACCGGCGACTTCGTCTTCGGCGTGTCCGAGGGCTACCTGATCGAGGCCGGCCGGGTCACGCTCGCCGGTGCGCGGGGCGACGCTGGTCGGCAACGGCATCGACGCGCTCGCGGCGATCGACGGGATCGCCGTCCGACCTCGAGATCGCCAGCGGCTACTGCGGCAAGGGCGGGCAGTCCGTGCCCGGCCGGCGTCGGCCAGCCGCACGTGCGCATCCGGGAGCTGACCGTGGGCGGGACCGCGTGAACCTCGAGGAGGTCGCGCGGCGTGCCGTCGAGGCCGCCGGCGACGCCGGCGCCACCGACGCCGAGGCCTGGGCCGAGCAGGCCACGAGCCGGCGCATCCAGGTCTACGACGGGCAGGTCGAGAGCCTCAGCGACGCCGGCGGCCGCGGCGTCGGGGTGCGCGCGTTCGTCGACGGGCGCTCCGGCTACGCCTACGGCACCGACCTGTCGGAGGCGGGCGTGGCCGAGGTCGCCGGCGCGGCCCGGGCCGCGGCGGACGCCGCCGACCCCGACGAGCACGGCGGCCTGCCCGGACGAGTTCGGCGCGACGCCGGTCGCCGGGCTCGCGTCGCCGGCGCTGCGCGACTGGTCGACCGAGCGCAAGGTCGAGCTGGCGCTCGCGATCGAGCGGGCCGCGCGCTCGCGGCCGGGCGTGACCCAGGTCGAGAACGCCACCTACTCGGACGCCGAGGGCAGCGTCGCGCTGGCCAACTCGCGCGGCTTCTCGGCCGGCTACGACGCGACCCAGGCCTGGGCCTACGCCTCGGCGTTCGCGGGCGAGGGCGCCGACCTGATGACCGGGCTCGGCGTGGACCTCGGCCGCGACCCGGGCGCGCTCGACCCCGAGGCGATCGGCGGCGAGGCGGCCGACCGGGCGCTCGCGCTCGTCGGCGCGCGCCAGCCCGAGAGCCGTCGCTGCCCGGTCGTGCTGGACGCGTTCGTGGCCGCGTCGTTCATCGGGTTCATCGGCTCGATGCTGTCGGCCGACGCCGTCCAGCGCGGCCGCTCGCTGTTCGCCGACAAGGAGGGCGACGAGATCGCCGACCCGGTGCTCGTGCTGACCGACGACGCGACCGACCCCGAGGGCCCGTCGAGCGCGCCGTTCGACGGCGAGGGCTCGGCCAGCCGGCGCACCCCGCTGATCGGCGACGGCAGGCTGCTCACCTTCCTGTTCGACGTGCGCACGGCCCGGCGCGCCGGGCGCTCCACCACCGCCAACGCCAGCCGCGGCTCGTACCGCTCGCCGCCGTCGGTCGGGACCACCAACCTCGTCCTCGAGCCGGGCGAGCACGACCTCGAGGGGCTGTTCCGCGAGGCCGGCGAGGGTCTGTTCGTGACCGACGTGGCCGGCCTCCACTCGGGCGTCAACCCGGTCTCCGGGACGTTCTCCGTGGGCGCCTCCGGGAGGCTGATCGAGGGCGGCGAGCCGGGGCCCCGGTGCGCGAGCTGACGATCGCCAGCGGACCTCGTCTCGATGCTCAAAGCGGTGCGCGAAGTGGGGTCCAGAGCGCGCTGGGTGCCCTTCGGCGGCAGCGTCAAGGCACCTCCGATACTGGTCGCAGAGATGTCCGTTTCGGGCGCCTGAGGAGCCCGGAATAGCACGTAAGGAGCGCGGTTTTCCGCTCTGGAAGCGAAAAACCGGCTTCTGTCGTCCGCAGGCGTTGTTACGTTGCGGCCGATTCAGTTGCCCCCGGCAAGGAGGAGATCGTGACGAAGTCCGAGTTCGTGGACCAGGTGGCCGACCGCTCGGGCCTAGGGAAGGGCGAGGCCGACAAGGCCGTCAATGCAGTTCTGGAGACAATCGAAGAGGTTCTGACGCGCGGTGGAGACATCAACTTCACCGGCTTCGGCAAGTTCTCGGTCGCCGATCGCGGCGCCCGTCAGGGCGTGAACCCGCAGACCGGCGAGCGCATCCAGATCGCCGCGAGCAAGGTGCCGCGCTTCAGCGCCGGCTCCGCGCTGAAGAAGGCCGTCAAGTCCTCCGCCTGACCGACTGACCCGAGTGTCGCGACCTTGACCGGGGGTTCGCGACCGCATTTCTGCGACCGGCTTGCGGCGCTCGTTGAGGAGCGCCGCAGCCGCGTCGTACTGGGACTCGACCCCGACCCGGCCGCCCTGTGGCCGGAAGCGCTGGCCAGGTTCGCCGGTGCCGGTGCCGGCGACAGCGGCCTCCTCGCGCGGGCCAACACGGCCGAGGCCGTGGCCGAGCACTGCCGCGCGGCGATCGTCGCCGCGGGACCCGCCTGCGTCGCGGTCAAGCTCCAGCTCGCCTGCTTCGAGCGCCTCGGCGCGCCCGGGCTGGGAGGCGCTCGAGCGCACCGTCGCGATCGCGCGCGACCACGGCCTGCTCGTGCTCGCCGACGGCAAGCGCGGCGACGTGCCGGTCACCGCACGCGCGTACGCGCAGGCGCTGGTGGGGCGAGACCGACGGCCCGTTCGGCCCGGTCGCGGGCCTGGGCGCCGACGCCTTCACCGCCAACCCGCTGCTCGGGCGCGACTCGCTCGAGCCGCTGATCGAGGCCGCCGCCGCCGCCGGCGCCGGCTGCTTCGTGCTCGTGCGCACCTCCAACCCCGGCGCCGCCGAGCTCCAGGACGAGGGCGACCCGCCGCTGCACGAGCGGCTGGCCCGGCTCGCCGACGAGCTCGGCGCCGAGCTGACGGGCGACTGCGGCCTGTCGCTGGTCGGCGCCGTGACGGGCGCCACCCAGCCGGAGCTGCTCGGCCGCCTGCGCGAGCTGATGCCGCGCGCCGTCTTCCTGCTGCCCGGCGTGGGCGCCCAGGGCGGGCGCGTGGAGGACCTCGCGGCGGCCTTCGAGCCGCACCCGGCCGCCGGCCTCGTGACCGCCTCGCGCTCGATCGTCAACGCGCACGCCGAGCGCGGCGGCGACCCGGCCGGCCGCCGCGGCGGCCGCGGCCGAGGAGTTGCGCGCCGCCGCCTGGGACCTCTAGGGCGCTCTAAGCTCGCGCGCTCGGGGGGAGGATCGATGCACAGGAGGACGACGACGAAGCGCCGCACGCCTGCTCGCCCCCTTGGCGCTGCTGCTGGCCGTCGCGGCCGTGCTCGTCGTCGTCCAGGCGTCGAGCGACTCCGGCGGCTCGAGCGACGACACCGCGCGGAACGTCACGACGGAGCGGACCACCACCCAGCGCCCAGCGCCAGCGCCCGGTGCGCGCCACCTACACCGTGAAGCTGAACGACACGCTCGAGGCTGATCTCGGAGAAGACCGGCGTGCCGGTCGACCGCATCCAGACGCTCAACCCCGAACTCGACCCGCAGAACCTGATCGTCGGGCAGAGGATCAAGCTGCGGGAGTGAGGCGAGCGGCCACAGCTCCTGCTCGCGCTCGCGGCCCTCGCCGCCCCGGCGCAGGCCGTCGCCGCCGACCGTCCGCCCGCCGGTGCCGGGAGCCAAGGCCGCGATCGTGATCGACGGGCGCGACGGCGAGGTCATGTTCGCCAAGCGGGTCGGCGCGCGGCGCGAGATCGCCAGCACGACCAAGCTGATGACCGCGCTGCTCACGCTCGAGCGCACGCGCCCGCGTCAGGTCTTCAAGGCGTCCGACTACCGCCCGGCGCCGGTCGAGTCGCAGATCGGGCTGCGCCCGGGCGAGCGCATGCGCGTGAGCGACCTGTTCGAGGCGCTCATGCTCGAGAGCGCCAACGACGCCGCCGAGGCGCTGGCCGAGGGCATCTCGGGATCGCGGGCGCGCTTCGTGGCCGCCATGAACGCGCGGGCGCAGGAGCTCGGCCTGGACGACACGAGCTACGCCAACCCGATCGGCCTCGACGACCCCGCCAACTACTCCACCGCGCGCGACCTGTCGGCGCTCGCGTTCGACCTGATGCAGCGGCCCCGCTTCGCGCGCGTGGTCGACCTGCCCGCGGCCCAGCTCGAGTCGGGCGCGCGGCCGCGGGTGGTGGAGAACCGCAACATGCTGATCTCCGAGTACCCCTTCGTCGACGGAGTCAAGACCGGGCACACGACCCAGGCCGGCTACGTGCTGGTCGGCGCGGCGCACGGGCGCGGCGGCGCCAGCGTGATCTCGGTCGTGATGGGCGAGCCGAGCGAGGCGGCGCGCGACGCCGACACGCTGAAGCTGCTGCGCTGGGGCCTCGGCCGCTTCCACCGCGTGCGGGTGCTCGACTCCGTCCCGGCCGCTCGCCCGCGCGGACATCGAGTACCGCGACGAGCAGGTGGCGCTCGTACCCCAACGGGGGTGCTGTGCTGACCCTGCGCGACGGGCAGCGCGTGCGCCGCGCGGTCAACGCCCCCGACCAGGTCTCAGGCCCGCTCGACGCGCGGGCGCGCGTAGGATCGGTAACCGTGTTCGTCGACGGCGAGCGGGTACGGCGGGTGCCGCTCGTGACGGCGGAGGCCGTACCCGAAGCGGGGACGGCTGCGCGTGCTCGTCTCGGTGTTGGGGGTCCCCTTGACCGTCATCGCCGTCCTCGCAATCCTGCTCGGCGTCGCCCTTCTTGCGCTGCGCCTGCGGGTGCGGTTCAGACTGGTCAAGAGATGATCATCACCGTCACGCTCAACGCCGCCATCGACAAGACGCTCGCCGTGCCGAACTTCCGGCTCGGGCGGCGCCACCGCGCCGTGGAGCAGACCGCGATGGCGGGCGGCAAGGGCGTCAACGTGGCGCGGGCGCTGCGCGCGCTCGGCCAGCCGGTGATCGCCACCGGCATCGCGGGCGGACCGACCGGCACGCGCATCGTCGAGCACCTGACCGAGGAGGGCATCCTCAACGACTTCGTGCGTATACGCGAGGAGTCGCGCACCTCGACGGCGGTCGTCGACCCGACCAGCGGCGAGCAGACCGAGATCAACGAGCACGGCCCGCACGTGTCCGAGGCTGAGCTCGACCTGTTCGTCGACAAGCTGCTCTACCTCGCCAAGGGCGCCGCCGTCTGCGTGTTCGCGGGCAGCCTGCCGCGCGGCGTCGACCCCGCGCTCTACGGGCGCCTGATCGAGGAGATGCGCCGGCTGGGCGTGACGACGGTGCTCGACTCCGAGGGCGAGCCGCTGATCGTCGCGACCCGCAAGGGCCCGGACGTGGTCACCCCCAACGAGCTCGAGGCCGAGGGCCTGGTCGGGCGCGAGTTCTCGGACGAGGACGACCGCCGCCGCGCGATCGAGGAGATGATCGAGACGGGCGCCCACGAGGGCGTCATGACGCTGGCCGACGGGTGCCTCGCGATCCTCGGCGAGGGCGGCGACCGCCACCTCTACCGGGCGACCCTGCAGCCGCTCGAGCCGGTCTCGTCGGTGGGTTCGGGCGACGCCTTCCTGGCCGGGTTCGTGGCCGCCCGCTACAGCGGCCGCGACAACGAGGACTGCCTGCGCTTCGCCGTCGCCTGCGGCGCCGAGTCGACCCAGCATTTCGGCGCCGGGCAGCTCGAGCAGCGAGAGGTCGAGCGGCTGCTGCCCGAGGTCCGCCTGGAGAGCCTCGCAAGCCCCGCAGTTTCCGCAAAAGGCGTGCTCTGACGCCCTGCTAGTGTCGGGCGTTCGTCCGCCAGCGAACCTAGGATCGGCCAATGGAAGTAGAGATCGGGCGGGGCAAGAAGGGCCGCCGCGCATACGGCTTCGATGACATTGCGATCGTGCCCTCGAGGCGCACGCGCGACCCGGACGACATCGACATCACCTGGACGCTCGGCCCCTATCGCTTCGAGCTGCCGCTGTTGGCGTCCGCCATGGACGGCGTCGTCTCCCCCGACGTCGCCGCCGAGCTCGGCAAGCTCGGCGGGCTGGCGAGTGCTCAACCTCGAGGGGATCTGGACCCGCTACGAGGACGCCGACGAGCAGCTCGAGCGGATCGCCTCCTACGACAAGGAGCGCGCCACCACCGAGATGCAGCGCATCTACGCCGAGCCGGTGCGCGAGGACCTGATCGCGCGGCGGATCAGCGAGATCAAGGAGCAGGGCGTGGTGGCGGCGGCGTCGCTGACGCCCCAGCGCGTGCGCAGCTACTACGAGACCGCGATCGAGGCGGGGCTCGACATCCTGGTCATCCAGGGGACCGTGATCTCGGCGGAGCACGTGTCGACGCGCAGCGAGCCGCTCAACCTGAAGGAGTTCATCCGCGAGGTGCCGGTGCCGGTCGTGGTCGGCGGGTGCGCCTCGTACGCGACCGGGCTGCACCTGATGCGGACCGGCGCGGTCGGCGTGCTGGTGGGCGTCGGCCCGGGCGCCGCCTGCACCACGCGCGGGGTGCTGGGGATCGGGGTGCCGCAGGCGACGGCGATCGCCGACGTGGCGGCCGCCCGCTCGCAGCACATGCTCGAGACCGGCGAGTACGTGAAGGTGATCGCCGACGGCGGGATGCGCAACGGCGGGGACGTCTCGAAGGCGTTCGCGTGCGGCGCCGACGCCGTGATGATCGGCTCGCCGCTGGCACGGGCCTACGAGGCGCCGGGGCGCGGCTTCCACTGGGGAATGGCGACGTTCCATCCCTCGCTGCCGCGCGGCGCGCGCGTGAAGACGACGCAGAACGGGACGCTCGAGCAGATCCTGCTGGGCCCCGCCCACGAGAACGACGGCACGTTCAACCTGATGGGGAGCCTGCGCACGTCGATGGCGACGACCGGCTACGAGGACATCCCGGCGTTCCACAAGGCCGAGGTGATGGTCGCCCCGGCGCTGCAGAGCGAGGGCAAGCAGCTGCAGCGCGAGCAGGAGGTCGGCATGGGAGCGACCTCGGCGGCGGTGCCCCACCCCGGAGCCGACGGCGCACTCGAAAGCAACGGCGAGCCCGGCCGGCGATCCCGCGCTGGTCGAGTAAAGCCCTCGGTGAGCACCAAGGAGGCAGCGGCTCGGGCGTCCTCGCCGGCGCCGGCGGCTGCCACCGATGAGGTCCTGGTCCTCGACTTCGGGGGCCAGTACTCGCAGCTGATCGCGCGGCGGGTGCGGGAGTGCGGCGTGTTCGCGGAGCTGCTGCCGCACCACGTCCCGCTCGAGGAGATCGCGCGCCGCCGGCCGCGCGCGCTGATCCTGTCGGGAGGGCCGGCGTCGGTCTACGCGCCGGAGGCCCCGCACCTGCGCGAGGAGCTGCTCGGGCTCGGCGTCCCGGTGCTCGGCATCTGTTACGGCATGCAGGCGATGGTGCTCGAGCTCGGCGGGCGCGTCGAGGGGGCCGAGGTCGGGGAGTTCGGACGCTCGCGGCTGATGGTGTCGTCGGCCGGGCGGCTGCTGGCGGGGACGCCGGACGAGCAGAGCTGCTGGATGAGCCACCGCGACACGGTCTACGAGGCGCCGCCCGGGTTCACGGCGCTGGCGTCGTCGACGGAGTCGCCCGTGGCGGCGATCGAGAGCGTCGAGCGGGGCCTGTACGGGATCCAGTTCCACCCCGAGGTGGTGCACACGCCCGTACGGGACGCACATCCTCGAGACCTTCCTGCGCGACATCTGCGGCTGCGACATGGCCTGGTCGGCCGAGTCGGTGATCGAGGAGCAGATCGCGCGGATCAGGGAGCAGGTGGGCGACGGGAAGGTGATCTGCGGGCTGTCCGGCGGGGTGGACTCGTCGGTGGCCGCGCTGCTGACCTACCGGGCGGTCGGCGAGCAGCTGACCTGCGTGTTCGTCGACCACGGACTGATGCGCAAGAACGAGGGCAACCAGGTGGTGGCCGCGTTCAGGGACCAGTTCAAGGTGCCGCTGATCGCGGTGGACGCGGAGGAGCGCTTCCTCGCCCGGCTGGCCGGGGTGACCGACCCGGAGCGCAAGCGCAAGATCATCGGCGAGGAGTTCATCCGGGTGTTCGAGGAGCAGGCCGCGCGCCTGGGCAATCCCGGCTACCTGGTGCAGGGGACGCTCTACTCGGACGTGATCGAGAGCGGGGGCGGAACCGGCGCCGCCACGATCAAGTCGCACCACAACGTGGGCGGGCTGCCGGAGGATCTCGAGTTCGAGCTGGTGGAGCCGCTGCGGATGCTGTTCAAGGACGAGGTGCGGGCGGTCGGCGCGGAGCTGGGGATGAGCGACCGGCTGGTGTGGCGGCAGCCGTTCCCGGGGCCGGGGCTGGCGATCCGGGTGGTCGGCGGCGAGGTGACCAAGGAGCGGCTGGAGATCCTGCGCGACGCGGACGCGATCCTGCAGGACGAGATCCGCTCGGCCGGGCTGTACCGGGAGCTGTGGCAGTCGTTCTGCGTGCTGCCGGGCGACCTGCGGTCGGTCGGCGTGCAGGGCGACGAGCGGACCTACGGCTACGTGGTCGTGATCAGGGCGGTGACGTCCGACGACGCGATGACGGCGGACTGGGCGCGGCTGCCGTACGACCTGCTGGAGAGGGTGGCGTCTCGGATGATCAACGAGATCGCGCAGGTGAACCGGGTGACGCTCGACATCACGTCGAAGCCGCCCGGGACGATCGAGTGGGAGTAGGCCGCGTGGCAGGGCCCCGGCGGTCGTCACCCGTCTGCAGACCTCGTCATTCGCTTCGCTCATTCCCCTCGCTCGCCTCCGGCTCGACTCCTTTACGGTCTGCCGCCAGGTGACGACCGCCGGGGCCTTCGAGGGGCGGTCAGTTTCGTCTCCTGCGGGCGGTTACCCAGGCTGGGTGCACAAGGTGGCCCAAACTGGTGTATCCGCGACATTGACGGGGTCTACCTGGGCCGAGTAGCGTGGGCCGATGTCCCGGTTTGGGATGGTCGCCCTCGCTCTGCTGCTCGTCGGGACTGCGTTAGCTGCTCCCGCGCAAGGCGCCTCGATGGTCTTCATCAAGAAGAGCAACGTGTGGATGGCGAGGACCGACGGGTCGGGTCAGGTCCGGTTGACTCGGGACGGGAATCGGGGCAACCCCTATTACTCGCCCAGCATCGCTGACAACGGGACCATCGTCGCGCTCAAGAGCGTCTTCCTGCACTCCTTCCGCCCCAACGGCCAGCGGATCGTCCGACCGCGCCAGTGGGCGATCAACCCGTCACCGAGCCTCTCGACCGAGCCGTTCTTCGTGGACCTCTCCCCGAACGGCCGGATCACGGCGACCCAGAACGCCATCTACTCGACGTTCTACGACCCGCGCACATCGGAGACCCGGCCCACGGTGGCCGCATGGTTCACCGACTTCTTCGACTTCCGCAGGAGCCCCCCCAAGGAGATCGGGCTGACGGACGGGTACTACGACTACAACTATCCCGCGTGGATCGACTCCCGGCGGGTTCTCAGCACCAGCTACGGGATCTTCAACGCCCAGATCTTCACGAACCGAGTGGGCCAGAGGACGAGGGGCGTCGACTTCTACCGTGACCCTGGCCGTGACCCTGACACCGGCACCAACTCCTACATCCTGGCCGACGCAGAGATGACGCGCGCCCGCGACAGGTTCGCGGTCATGCGCCGACCGCTCCGGGTAGACACGGCCGATCTGAGCGTCGCGACCATCCAGATCTACCGCACGCGCAACCCATCGACGGCGTCCGAGCCCCTCTGCGCCATCGGGCCCGGACGCAAGATCGGCCCGGAGCCCGACCCGTCCTGGTCGCCCGACGGCAGGACCCTCTTCTGGTACGAGAACGGTCGGGGGATCTTCTCGACGCCCGTCCGAGCGAAGCCCGGGTGTGGCCTGCGCCCACGGCTGATCGTTCGCGGGGCACACTCGCCCGACCTGAGCAAGGCAAGCGCCCCTCGCCGCAGACGGCCCTGACGACCGGTGGCCGGCATTCCGGAGTTGGTCATCTGAGAAGGTGGCCGATCGGCCGGAGGGCAGCCGCTGTGGTGTCTCAGAGAGCGGGCTGGACCCGATTAGGTCCGGTCATGGCTGTCGTAAAGACGTGAGCGACGGCTCCGCCGCTGAAGGCGGTGGTGCTCACTGGCTCAATGGCGAGGGGTGCGGTGAACAGCCGCTCGCCCGCACCGAGGACGACTGGGTGGACGACGAGGCGGTACTCGTCGATCAGCCCGGTCTCGACGAGCGATCGAGCGAATCGGACGCCGCCCAGCGCGAGCAGGTATCCGCCTGGACGCTCCTGCTTTAGACCCGCGACGGCGTCGGCAAGGTCTCCGGTCGCGATCGTCGTCTCGCCCCAGTCGGCAGACGTGGTCGAGTTCGAGAACACGATCTTGGGGATCTCGTTCATCGGCGCCGCGAATGGCCCGGATGCACCAGGCCAGAGGCGGGCCCAGCGCGCGTAGGTCGCGGCGCCCACGAGGTGTGCGCCGGCGTTGCTCACGGTGTCGAGGACCCACTCGCCGCTGTCGGGAGAGCGTCCTGCGGCTTCCCAGTCGGAGCTCCCATCGGCCGGTGCGATGAACCCGTCGAGCGAGACAGACATCTTCAGGATCAGTGACGTCATGCGCTGCCTTCTTTCCGGGATGGATGACATACCGCTTTGGACCCCGCCGACTCCGGAAACTCATCGGGGCGACCGCAGGTGTGGACGCCTGCCGGCGTAGCGCGACGTTCACGATCGTCATGTCCATCGCGCTGATGAACATCGCGACGCAGATGAGCCCCAGGCCCCACCAGCGCTTGTCCTCAACCCCTCCTGCGCCAGGCGCGACGGTGCGAACTGGATGAAGTGGGGAGCCTCGATGGCCGCTTACACTCCGGGCCCGGAGCGACGTGGGTGGTGCTGCTTTCGAGCGGAGGCGATAGCGCCGTGTGTCGGTGGCGTCGGAGACGGTTAAGTTGTGGCGTCGCAACCGGTGATGTCCATGGCCGCGTCTCATCCTCTTCCACGTGTCGACCCACACGCCCGCCGTGGCCCGGTCCACCGCCTCTTCGTCGCCTTCGTCAGCACACGATTCATGACGTGGCTGGCCAGAACCCGTCCGTGGGGACTCGTCATGTGGAAAGTCGATCCCGTCTTGATGCGCGTGACTCGCGGCCGGGTACGAACAGGCGCCCTCCTGCCGACCGCGCTGCTCGAAACGCGCGGCGCTCGAACGGGCCACGTACGCCGCAACGCCGTCGTCTACTTCCACGACGGAGAGCGGGTGACGATCATCGCCTCGCAAGCGGGCCTACCTGAGAACCCCTCATGGTTCTACAACGCCCGCGCGAACCCGCACGTCCTACTCGCCGGCCGGCCATTTCAAGCGGAGGTGATCCAAGATGAGGCCGAGCGTGCCCGGCTCTGGCAACTCGCCGACCGCGTCCTCCCGGCGTTCGCCCGCTACAGAGAGACGGCAGCCCGGGCGGGCCGCAGCATTCCGATCCTCCGGCTCACTCCCCAGGGGCATCACTGAGGCCGTGCCTCAAGCGGAAGCTGCGGTCGCGCGACTCGGGTGCCCGCACCGTTGCCGCCTTTCGTCCAAAGGGCTACTCCGAGAGCCCGGCGGCCTCCCGGGCCTCCTCCCAGACGAGAAACGTGCGCACGGCCGTGACCTTGCCATTGCGTAGCACGGCGTGGATGGCGAACTCCTGGTCTAGCTCGACGTGGCTGGCGCCGCCCTGCATCTTCACGCGCCCCAGCCAGAGCACCGAGTCGCCGAGGTCGCGGACCTCGGACTCCTGGAAGCGAAACTCCTCCCAGGTCTCCCACACCGCGGCAAACCCAGTCGCCACCTCCTCGTAGCCTCGATAGACGGTGCGCTCCACCGTCGCGGGACCAGCTGGCATCCACTCGATCTCGGGCGCGGCATAGCTAAGCCAGAGGTCGGCGTCGTGCTGATTCCACGCCTCGACCCCTCGGCGCACCACCTCTACGTTCTCCTGCGACATCGCCCGCGCAGTATCTCGCGAAAGGTTGCGCTTTCCACGCGAGGGAGCAGTCCGAGCACGAGTGTCGCTTCGCGCGAGAAGCGGCCCTCAGGATCAAGTCTGCATGGTCGGTGACCGCGCCAGCGTGACTCATCGCTTCGGCACCAGGATCTGCGCTAGCGCGCCGCTCGAGAAGCGCTCCTCTTCGACGACGTCCAGCTTCAGGTGCTCTCCCAGCTCCGCGAATGGGCTGCGGCCCGCGCCGATCGCAATCGGAACCGTCGTCAGCTGGTATTCGTCGACGAGGCCCAGGCGGGTCAGCGATTTGGCGAAGCCGGGGCCGCCGTGGACCAGGACCGTTCCTTCGTCGTCCCGAGCCTTCAGGTCCGCGATCTCCGCGCCCAGGTCCCCGCCGAAGATCTCGACTGGTCCCCATTCCGCCTTCTCCAGGGTATGGGAGAAGACGGCCTTCGGCTTCTCGTTCATCGCGGTTGCGATCGGGCCCTCGGACGCGGCCCAGTGCGGGCCCATGATCTCGTAGCTGCGGCGGCCCATCGCGTGAACGCCGGCCTCCTCGAGGGCGCGGCGGTTCCACTCACCAGAGTCGTCGCCGAACCACTCGAACATCCATTCATGGGTCCCGTCGGTGCTGGTGACAAAACCGTCGAGAGACATGACCATCTTGAGAATCACTTTTCGATCGCTCATGGCGATGTAGACCTATCCGATCGCATGAATTCATCGCTCGTCGGTGGATCTGGGCTCAGCGGGTCGGCCTCTCTCCGGTCCAGCCCAGCGGCTTCGAGGGAGCGGTTGCGGTCGGTGTGTACCGAGAGGCGAACGATCCTCCCATCACGAAAGGTCCAGACGTGGAAGAAGCGGTTCCACACCTCGGCGTCCGTCCCTCTCATCCGCCCGCCATCGCGAACGACGTTGACAACCCACTCCTCGTCGGCGTGGATCACCTCTTCGATCTCGACGTGGTAAGCCTCGAACGTTTCCCAGTACTCGCGCATGGCTTCCTGGGCCGCTTCAAATCCCAGGACGTCGGCGATATCCGGCCAGAGTTCCGTGTTGTCGAACTCGTAGTCCGGGTCGAACAGCGCCCGGGGTACTTCCAAGCGGGCGCTCACCCCTTCGTAGACCCGACGAACTGTCTCGACGTTCTTCTCCGACATCGCGCCGGCCGTCACGCTTCGCGGATTTTCCAGAACGAGTCCTTGCGTGTCAGCCTGTCGTCGTCACCGAAGGTCCACAGGTCGCAACCGCGGACAACGATTCGCTGACCCTCGACTGTCGTTCCGCTGATCGTCCACTCCGACACGCCCCGCTTGCCGCAAGCGAAGTGATCGTCTTCGGCGTAGTGAACGTCCGGGATCCCATCGAAGCGGGCGGCGAGGCCCCCGCGGACTTCATCCTTGCCCACGAAGCGCCGCCCCCAGGCATCGGGTCCGCGCGGAGATTCGAAGACACAATCGTCGGCGAAGTACGACATGATCGTGTCGAGGTCGTGTCGGTTGAACGCCTCCAGCACCTGCCTGAGCGCCTCGAGCCGCCGCTCGTCGGTCCCCATTTTCCCCCCTGAGCTGCGTGGTCACCTGCGATGAGTCTCGCAGTGTGTCCCGGTCTATACCCACACCGATCAACCGCACCTCGAGGAGAACGACATGCCCGCTAGCTACACCTTCGACGTCTTTTCCAGCCTCGACGGCTACGGCGCCGCCAGCGCCGACTGGACCGGCTACTGGGGCAAGCAAGGCCCCGAGTTGCTCGATCACCGCCTTGCCCAGTACGAGGCGGACCAGCGGATGGTCTTCGGGGCCAACACCTATCGGGCATTCGCGCGGATGCTGGCGTCGAGCACCGAGGAGTCCGAAGTGCGTGACCCATGGGTGACTCGGATGACGAACCTGCCGGCAACGGTGGTGTCGACGACGCTGGAAGGACCCCTCGACTGGCCGGACGCGACCGTCGTGAGCGGTGACGCCGTCGATGTCGTCGCCCGGCTCAAGGAGGAGTCCGACGTGCCGTTGCGCTCGCACGGCAGCCTGTCGTTGAACCGGGCGCTGATGGCCGCCGGCCTGGTCGACCGCGTGCAGGTGACGCTCTTCCCGGTGATCACCGGTCAGACCGGGCTGGACCCGATCTTCAAGGGTGCGGCCGACTTCGACCTGGAGCTGGTCGAGAACCGGACGCTCGACGGCCACACCCAGGAGCTCATCTACCGACCCACCCTCCATTGATCACGGTGCGACCCGCCTCCCGGGAGGCGGCCGTTAGGCTCAACGCGAAGGAATGACGAGCGACTACGCGCCGACCCCGGTCGAGGATTTCCTCGACCCCGACGATCCCATTCTCTTCCCACGACTGACGCCGGAGCAGGTTGAGTATCTGGCGGAGATCGGCACCCAGCTGTCGTTCGCGCGCGGGGACCTCGTGTTCGAGCACGGCCAGCGCGAGACCCCGCTGTACGTGGTCCTCGGCGGAGCCCTGGACATCATCGACCAGGCGCCGGAGGGTGACCGCTACTTCACCCAATGCCGGGAGGGGACGTTCGCCGCGGATATCTCCATGTTCACCGGCGAGCCGACGCTCGCCGCCGGGTTCGCGGCCGAGCCGACCTCGCTCCTGGCGCTCCCGCCGGAGGACGTGCGCCAGGTCGTCGCGACCGCGGCCGAGCTCGGCGACCTCCTCCTGCGGACGATGGTCACGCGCCGGGAGTGGCTGCAGGGCCGAGGCCTGGGTCAGCAGCGGCTGATCGGCTCACGATGGTCGGGCGAGGCGTTCGCCGTGAGGGAGTTGCTGGAGCGCAACCTCGTTCCCTTCACCTGGCACGACCTCGACACCGACGAGGAAAGCCGGGTCCTGCTCGACGGGCTCGGCATCGGGGACGCCGACTGCCCGGTTCTGGTCCGTTCCGACAGCGTCATCAGGCGAGCCACCGTGAGCTCGGTTGCCGATGAGCTCGCCCTCAGAGCGCACGTCGACGGCCAGAGCTTCGACGTCGTCGTCCTCGGCGGTGGACCGGCGGGCCTGGCGGCCGCCGTCTACGCCTCATCCGAGGGTCTCAGCACGCTGGTGGTCGAACGCTTCGCCCCGGGTGGTCAGGCGGGTACGAGCGCTCGCATCGAGAACTACCTCGGCTTTCCGATCGGGCTCACCGGCGCGGAGCTCAGTCGACGGGCGACGCTCCAGGCGCGCAAGTTCGGCGCCGTCATCTCCAGCGTCCACGAGGCGTCCCAGGTGTCCGAGCCGGAGGCCGGGGGCCTGCGCGAGATCCTGCTCGCCGACGGTCAGCGCGTCCGGGGCCGGTCGGTGGTCCTGGCGTCGGGTGCGGACTATCGCCGGCTGCCGGCCGAGAATGCCGATCGATTCGAGGGGCACGGCCTGTACTACGCGGCGACCCACATCGAGGCCCAGCAATGCTCGACGGAGGACGTCGTCGTGGTCGGCGGCGGGAACTCGGCCGGCCAGGCGGTGGTCAAGCTCGCCGACCACGCCAGCCAGGTCCACATCGTCGCCCGGCGACGGCTCGAGTTGGCGATGTCGCGCTACCTGGTCGATCAAATCGAGGCCAAGTCGAACGTTCGCGTCTGGTCCGGGTGCGAGGTCAGGGCGCTCGAGGGCGACGAGAAGCTCGAGGCGGTTGTGATCTCGGGCTCGGGACCCGATCGCCGCGTCGAGACCACGGCCGTCTTCGCGATGATCGGTGCCTCTCCGAGGTCGGAGGGGCTGGTCGACTACGTGGGCCGCGACGACAAGGGCTTCGTGGTCACCGGCGAGGAGGCGCGGCGCCACCCGGACTTCGCCCGACATTGGAACGGGGCAGACCGCGGCCCGCTGATGCTCGAGTGCACACGTCCCGGTGTCTTCGCCGTCGGCGACGTCCGCGAAGGCTCGACCAAGCGCGTGGCGGCGGCCGTGGGGGACGGCGCGCTGGTGGTCCGCTCCATTCACGCCTCGCTCGATCCGCGCCACAGCTAGCCCGGGCTTCAGCCGGGCCGGCGGGGCCAGCGGCGAGGACGCAGCCGGCGTTGTCCATCGGCGGAGCGCCGCCGTCGCCGCTCCTCTTCCCTCGCGAGGTCTCGCTCCTCGCTCAGTCCCACCTCCAGGAAGATCAGGAGCAGGGCTGCGCCGAGACCGAGCGTGATCAGCGCGATGGCCAGCGCATCGCCCGTCGACCCGCCGATCAGCGCAGCGCAGATCACACCGGCGACCACTACCGCCGCGGCGGATCCAAAGCTCAGGACACGCGCGTGGGGCGCCACCTCCTCAACGTATCGCGAGGCGGCCTTGCCAAACGGCGGGCCGGTGGGCAGCCCGCTAACGCCCGAGCGTTCGCTCGAGCGCGAGGGCGTTCTTTCGCACGTCGCCGAGTAGCGCTCGCACGTCCCGGAGCGCCGCCCGCAGCTCCACGTCTCCGACCTCCGCCGGCAGTCCCGAGTCCTGCAGCCCGGCCAGGGCGCCGTCGGCATCGGCCACGGCCCCTACTGCGCTGTCGATGAACCCTTTCGGTCCGGTCGAGGGCAGCCCGGGCGACGCTGCTTCGAACGTCCGGCCCGGCAACCCGTACCGCTCGGCGAACTTCGCGTAGGTGCTCTTCGCCCGGCCGAACGCGACCTGCACCGGCCCGAAGAGCACCTCCTCGAGCCTGTCCGCGTTGTGCTCGTCCAGCTGCTCGTACGCCGCGCCCAGGGCCGCGAGCGCAAAGCCGAGCTCCTCGGTCGCCGCTGCCAGCGAGTCGAGCAGCTCCTGTCGTGCCTCGGCGGTCGTGTAAGCCATGTCGCCGAGACTAGTCGCGGTCACTCGAAGCCGGGCGGCGCCGCGCCGGAAGCGACCTTCGCACACGCTCGAGCACGCCCTCTACCGCCTCGCTCGTGATGAACGGGCCGACGGCGGCGGCCACTCCGGCCAACGCTCCGAGCACCGCGCCCGCGCCGGCCACCTTCCTGAGCTTGCTCATGCGCGCAGCATCCCACCAACCGCGCGTCGAGCCGCGGTTCGTCGCCCGGTACGCTCAATCCGATGGCCCGCGACGATGAGCAGGTCAGACGGCAGCGCCGTGAGCACGACCGCGCCGCCACCAAGCACGAGCGGGCTGCTCGCGCCGAGCGCGAGGCGGCCGAGACGTCCGAGATGTTCCGCGACGCGGAGGGAGCCGAGCGTCACCGCGAGGCCGCCCGGCGGGAGGAAGGCGACGCCGACGACGAGCGGCGCAAGTCCGACCACGAGCGGTAGCTGGCCGCCTAGACCTCAGCGCACGCGAACGACCCGGTACATGCCGAGCCGGTTGTGCTCGCTGAAGAAGCACACCATCGCGTAGCGCCCGGGACGGCTGAAGCTCACCTCGTTGTCGTTGGTCGAGCCCTGGCTTATCAGCCCCTGGACGTCGACGGGCTCGCCCGCGACCACACGCCCGAGGGCCCGCTCGTTCGTGCCGCGGAGGGCTCGGTTGACCTGGCGGTTCGACACGCCTCGACGGAGCGGGAACGCGATCGCGAAGTGGAGGGTCGTCCCGGCGTTCTCGACCCGGATGCGACCGCTTCGCGGCAGGGTCTTTGCACCGCGGAACCCGTAGTCGACCATTCGGATACGCGCGTCCGGCCGCGGCGCGGTCGCTCCGTTGGGGGCGCCCGTGGTGAAGGTCGTGAACGCGTTCCTACGGCCCGCGATCACGGCCGCCACGTATGTCGTGTTGGGCCGCAGGTCGACGGTGACCGCCTTGCCCGGGCGCCGCCGTCGCTTCGAGGAAGACCTGGCCGAGCGCCTTCACGGAGCTGGGGTTGGAAAGGGACTGGCGCAGCTGATCGACGCTCACTCCCGCCCGCAACGTGGCGAGGTTGAACTCGCCCCGCCCCTCGAACGTGAAGCGCGTGGGACCCGCACCGATCGGTCCGGAGGGGTCAAGGACGACGTTCGAGCCTGACGCGCTCACGCCCACGGTGGGAACGGACGACTGGGCGGCCGCGAGGGTCACCGGGACTCCCAGAAGCAAGACCGCTCCGATGATCAGCTTGACTCTCCGCACTGTCTCCTCCTCGGTCGCTCGCGGGTCCAGTGCCCGTTTGGGGGACGCGCGCCAACCCTACCCCAGCCGCCCGAACGTTTCAGTGTGGGTTACACATGCGTGCCGCTTTGCGCGAGAAGCGGAAGTCACCGATCGAGGAGGCTCGTCCGAGAAGACCTACCGCCCCCGGGCCTGCTCCAGGTTCGACCGGTGCGGACCGGCGAGCCAGTCCTCCTCCAGACGCGTGTCGACCGGTTCGTCGCCGCGGCCCAGTGCGGTGATGTAGGCACGATCAGCGGCGAGGCGGGCCGCCGCCTCCTCACCATTGGCAACAGCGCCGTGGCCGGGGACCACCACATCGACTCGCCGGACGGCCTCGTCCAGCAGGTCGAATGCCTGCTCGTAGGCGCCCAGTTGATCGGTTTGGAATGGGTCAAAGAGCGGGATCAGGACGTCGGAGAGCATGTCGCCGGCAAGCAGGACGCCGCGGTCGGCGAGCACGATCGCAGCGTGGCCGACGACATGTGCCTGATGCTCGATGATCTCGCCCGGCACGGGTCCGCCGTCCGCGGGCAGCGGGGTGACGAGCGCGATCAGCTCGAGAGGGACGTCCGACCAGCCATCCTCCTCCGGCCCTTCCAGCTGCTGCTCTCGGGTCTCAGCTGCGAATTTGGCGCCGGCGGCGGTGGCGTAGCGGGGCACGTCGCCGAACCGGGAATGCCAGAGCAGGTGGTCCGTGTGGGGGTGGGTCGAGAACCCGGCCACCACCGGTGCGCCGAGCCCATCAAGGTCATCGGCGAGCTCTTTTAGCTCGGAGCCATGGATACCGGGATCGATCAGGATCAACCCGTCCTCCCCGCGCACCACGATGGAATTGGTCCAGACCCACTCGCTCTGCCGGACCCAGACGCCGTCAGCCACCTGTTTCATCCTGCCCATTCCCACCCCAATCGATCGGTTTCGGTGCAGCCACCATGGCCGCAGATACTGAGACCGCGATCCGCGGCCAAATTCATCGCTTTCATTCCGGGGGGGGGGCTCCCTCCGTAGCCCGCGGGATACTGGGCGGGCGATGTCGCAGGGGAACGTGGAGACCGTCCAGCGCGCCGTCGACGCGTGGAATGCCGATGATCTGGACGCCTTCTTGGCCGAGCTCGCTGCCGAGGTCGAGTGGCGCCCTGCGATCCAGCCGGGCCTTGAGGGGAAGGCAACCACCTACCGAGGTCATGACGGCGCGCGAGAGATTTGGCGGCAGGACCGCGGCGAGGCGTGGGAACGTCTCACCAATCGCCCTCAGGAGTTCCGCGATCTCGGCGAGTCGGTCCTCGTCCTCGGTCACCTCGACTTGACCGCCCGGGTGACTGGCATCGAGTTCAGCCAGGAAGTCGGAGAGGTCTTTGATCTTCGAGCGGGGAAGATCGTTCGGATCCGCGACTTCTTGACGCACGCGGAAGCCCTCGAAGCCGCCGGCAGCGCTGCCTAGAACAGCGGGCCACCGTCTTCGGCGTTGAAGCGCCGCATCTGCATGTCACCATCAGCAACTCAAGCGTCTCCCTTGAGCTTGCGCCAGCCGCCGGCGCGGTTGTTGGCGATTATCTGTTCGAACATCGTCCGCAGCGCCGCTGTGTTCAGCGCCTCGCCCTCGTAGACGGCGACGGTCCTCGCCGTCTCGTTGTCGTGGCCGCCGGTGATGATGCCGTCGGGGTCCGGAACGATCCCACCGTCGTAGAGGAAGACGTTGATGTGGTCCTTCGTGGCCAGCAGCGCGCAGATGTTCCCTTGCAGCACGAAGTAGGGCTGCACTCTCCGCTTGATCGTCTCCTGGACCTCCGCGTCGGCGGCGTGGACGAGTTCGCGGACCTGCCGACAGATGGCCTGCTGCCAGTCCGGCAGCGCGTCGATGTACTGGTCGACGCGCGGGTCGACGTCATGCGACGGAGCAGTCATGACCGGTTGGCGAGCTTACCGTCAAGAAAACCGACTACCGCTGAGCCGAACCGGGAGCTCGTGGAGACTCCCTCTCGCTGTGATCGGGGGCTCTTGCCCCGGAATTGCGGCGGGCGTAGAGTCGCCGCCAGTTTGTCGGAGGACCGAGGACAAGGCATCACCGCGTGAGTCGGCGCCGTGCGCGGCTCGCTCTCGCGGCGGCGGTCCTGATCGTTTGCGGCACGGGAGTCGGCGTGGTCATGGCGGCCGTGCCGCGCGTGAAGACGAGCTTCCCCACGGCGCAGGGCAGGCCGTTCGGCGCGCCGCGGACGATCACGAGCAAGAACGGTGTGCTGCGGACGCGTTTCGTCGCCGACGAGAGCATGGTCCGGGTGGGCGGCCGGCGGGTGCTCGGGCGCGCCTACAACAAGGCGTTCCCGGGGCCGACGCTGCGGGTGAAGCCGGGCGACACGGTCCGCCTGACGCTCGTCAACAGGCTGCGCTACCCAACCAACCTCCACTTCCACGGGATGCACGTCTCGCCCCGGGGCAGGTCCGACAACGTCCTGCGAACCGTCGCGCCGGGCACGACCGCGCAGTACGTCGTGCACGTGCCGCTCGACGCGGCGCCCGGCACCTACTGGTACCACTCGCACTGGCACGACGTCCCGGTGGGGAACGTCGAGGCGCAGGTGATGGGCGGGCTGTCGGGCGCGCTGATCGTCGACGGCCTGAAGACGCGCCTGCCCGAGGACCTGCGCGGCATCGTCGAGCGGAACATCGTCCTGAAGGACGTGCAGATCACGAAAGGCAACCAGATCGTGTTCCGCAACATCAACTCGGGCGCGCCCACCACGCGCACCGTGAACGGCCTGGTCAACCCGATCCTCCGGATCGGCCCGGGCGAGACACAGTTGTGGCGGCTCGGCAACCAGAGCGCCGACATCTGGTACCGGCTGCGCCTCGACGGCAGCCGGTTCCACGTGATCGCTGAGGACGGCAACCCCGTCGGGCGGGTGTGGAGCGCCGGGACGCTCACGCTCCCGCCGGCGAAGCGCTACGACGTCCTCGTTCAGGGTCACGGCGGGGCCGACTATCGGCTGCGGACGCTGAAGATGAACACCGGCCCGGCCGGCGACAAGTACCCGGGCCGCGTGCTCGCCACGGTCCGGCCCGACCGGCCCGCTCTCCAACCCGCCGAGCTTCCCACCTCACTCGGCCCGCTGCCCGACCTCCAGAACATGACAGTTGACCGCCGCCGCACGATCGTGTTCTCGGAGAACACCAAGACGAACCAGTTCTTCATCAATGGCAAGCAGTTCAACCACAAGCGCATCGACCAGCGCGTGAAGCTGAACGCGGTGGAGGAGTGGACCATCCGCAACGTGAGCCATGAGCGTCACCCGTTCCACATCCACGTGAACGACTTCCAGGTGATGTCGGTGAACGGGCGGCCCTACAACGCGCGCAGCCTGGCCGACACGTTCCCGCTGCCCGTGGGCGGTGAGATCAAGATCAGGATGCACTTCATCCAGTTCACGGGCGAGTACGTCTTCCACTGCCACATCCTGGCCCACGAGGACCACGGGATGATGAGCACGGTGCTCGTGGAGGGACCCGGGCAGAGCGGGGCTCCGTCGCCGCACGGCGGGCATCCCGGGGGCCGTTGAGCGACCGAGCCCGGAGCGTGGGCCTAGACTCGCGCCGATGGCGCTGCACCTCTTCGCCGGCCTCCGCGTGCGGGACTTCCAAGCGGCCCGGCCGTGGTACGAGCGCCTGTTCGGCGAGCCCGCGTTCTTCCCGCACGACACAGAGGCCGTGTGGACGCTCGCCGAGGACCGCTCGGTCTACGTCGTCGAGCACGCCGAGGGCGCGGGCAACTCGGTGGTGACGATCTTCCTCGAGGATCTCGACGCGCAGGTGGCCGCCGCGGCCGACCGCGGCCTCGAGCCCGAGGAGCGGCTCACCTACTCCAACGGCGTCCGCAAGGCGCACTACCGCGACCCGGACGGCAACGAGGTGGCGTTCGGCGGCCCGCCGCTCGACGCCGACGAATCCGCTTGACCGCGGACGCGTCCATACCGCAGTCGGGGATCTTCGCTCTCGGCACGTCCTCGCACGCGTACCTCGAGTTCGACCTGCGCGAGGGCGCCGACCCCCGCGACGCCGTGACGCGCGTCGCCGACCTGCGCGAGCCTCGGACGACGATCGGTGGCGTCAATCTCGTGGCGGGCTTCCGGCCGGAGCTGTGGCGCGATCGGGCGGGGGCGCCCGCGCCGGCCGAGCTGGAGGGGTTCAACGCACCTGTGGCCGGCCCGGACGGCTTCACGATGCCCGCCACCCAGCACGACCTGCTCCTGTGGCTCGCGGGCAGCGCCTACGACGTCGTCTTCGACGAGGCGCGCGCCGCGATCGCCGCACTGGCGCCCGTGGCGCGGGTGGCCCATGAGACCTCGAGCTGGCCCTACCGCCACGACCGTGACCTGACGGGCTTCATCGACGGCACCGAGAACCCGAGCCTTGCGCGCGCGCCCGAGGTCGCACTCGTCGCTCCCGGCGCGCCGGGCGCCGGCGGCTCGGTGCTCCTGCTGCAACGCTGGCCGCATGACGCGACGGCCTGGGAGGCGCTCTCGACGTCAGAGCAGGAGCACGCGATGGGCCGCACCAAGGCGGACTCCGTCGAGCTCGGCGACCGCCCCGACTCCTCCCACGTCGCGCGCACCGACCAGGACGACTTCGGCCACATCTTCCGGCGCAACATGCCCTACGGCACGGTGACCGCCCACGGCACGATGTTCGTGGGCCTCGCCGCCGCGCAGGACCCCCTGGCGCGGATGCTCGAGAACATGGCCGGGTGCGACGGGCCGCGCGACGAGCTCACCCGCTACACCACGCCGGAGACCGGCGCCTACTACTTCGTGCCGGCGCTGTCGGCGCTGCGCGCGTTCGCCACCGCGGACGAGAGCTAGGACCTAGACTCGCGGACGATGGGCGAACGGGATCCGGCCCTCGAGCCGTTCGAAGCGCTGATCGGCACCTGGGACACCGAGGCAGCGCACCCGCTGGTCGACGCGGTGGTTGCGGGCACGATCACGTTCGAGTGGTGGGAGGGCGGCCACTTCCTCGTCATCCGCTCGCACGCCGGCCACGAGCAGTTCCCCGACGGGATCTGCGTCATCGGGGCTCCCGAGGAAGGCGACGGGCTGGTGATGGAGTACTTCGACTCGCGCGGGGTGCGCCGCACCTACGGCATCTCGCTCGAAGACGGCGTGCTGCGCATGTGGCGCGACGCCCCCGGGTTCGACCAGCGCTACTCCGCCACGCTTCGGACGGACCGGTTCGAGGGCCTCTGGCAGCTCGCCGAGACCCCGGGCGAGTGGCGGGACGACCTGAAGATCGGCTACCGCCGCCGCAGCTAGGGCGCCGCCGGCACCACGCACAGCTCCGGCCGGTCCGGGTTGTTCAAGCCGCGCCGCACGGAGATGAACGCGAGGCCGCCCACCAGCAGCGGCAGCCAGAACAGGATCACCCGGTAGATCAGCACCGCGGCAGCTGTCGCCGCCGCCGGGGCGCCGTAGACGATCAGCGTCCCGATCAGCCCGCCGTCGATGCCCCCGATCCCGCCCGGCAGCGGCAGCAGCCCGCCGAGCTGCCCGATCAGGTACCCCATCAGGATCACCGTGATCGGTGGCGAGCTGCCCACGGCGTGGAACGTCGCCCACAGGACGGCGTTGTCCCACAGCCAGTAGCCGAGCGCGCCCGTGATCACGAGCAGGTTGCGCGAGCGCACGATCTGGACCGCCTCGGCCGTGCCCCCGACCAGCGCCTTCCGGACCGCCGCCACCGCCTTGCGGGTCTTGCCGGCGTCGGGTTCGGCCGGCGCGCCGACGCCGAAGCGCGGCACCACCAGCACAGCGGCCAGCACGAGCAGCGCGCCCGCGGCCGGCAGCGCCGTGAGCCACAGCGACAGGTCCGGGCCGACCAGCCCGAGGGCCATGATCGTGCCGAGCACCGCCACCGCTACGAAGTTGACCGAGCTCTTGATCAAGAAGAACGCGACCGAGCGGTGAGCGATCCGCTCCGCGGGCATCCCGCCCTGGCTCAGGATCCACGCTCCCAGGGCCAGGCCGCCGGCTCCGCTCGCCGGCACGACCGACCCCGCGCCCAGCTCCGCCAGCCCGATCTCCCAGCTCGTGCGCCACGGCATGCGCGGGCAGAAGATCGGCCGGAACATCAGCACGTAGGACACGCAGGAGAGCCCCTCGAGCGCCACCGCCAGCAACACCCACTCGGGGCTGGCCCTGCCCAGCACGTGGCGGACCTCACCGAGCCCGGGCGCGAACAGCAGCACGAGCCCGCCGACCGCGAGCAGCGCGACGACCTGGAGCGTGCGCCGCCCGAGCCGGCTCGGCGCGAACTCTTCCGGGAGCTCGACAGTCGGGCTCTGTTCGAGGGGCTTGACGTGGAACGTCCGCCCGTCTGCTGTCGTCACCTCTTCCAGAGCTGTCGAGTCTCGCACCTCCGAGCCGCTGCACCGGGCGTAAGCTCCGCTGTCCACACCGGAGGAGGCCAGATGTACGCGCGCGTTGCGAGCTTCGAGAGCGACCCAGCCAACGTCGACCAGGCGATCGACACGGTCCGATCGTCGGTGGAGGCCGACGACACCCCGCCGGGCCTCGAGGGCGCGAAGATGCTCATGCTGGTCAATCGTGAGACCGGCAAGGGCCTCGGCGTCACCCTCTTCGAGAGCGAGGATGCGATGCGCCGCGGCGACGAGGCTCTCAACGCGATGAGCCCCGGGACGTCTGAGCGCCGCACCTCGGTCGAGTTCTTCGAGGTGCCGGTCCAGACGGTGTCCTGATCGACTACGCGCCGGACGGCCGCGCGAACGCGTGCGACGCCCGCACCAGCTGCTCGACGACGCCCAGCTCCGCGTCGTCGCGGGGCGCGTAGACCATCACCGCGGTCCGCGGGATCAGGCCCCGCAGGGCCACCGGGTGCGGCTCCGCCCAGCCCGCGTCGACCGCCTCCTCGACAAGCTCAGTCGGCAGCATCGCGTGCAGGCTGTGGTCAGGCGCGGGATGCAGGTGGGCGAACTCGCGGCCGATCAGGAACGCCTCCGGCGGCCCGGCCGGCTCCCCGTCGGCGAGCACGAGCGCACGGGCGCCCGGCACGGAGATGCCGCTCGGCTGCTCGACCACCCCGGGCAGCGCGAAGACCCGCTCGGCCAGCTCCTCGACCCAGCGCAGATCGGTCGGCTGCTGGTCGAGCTGGGTGTGCGGGTTGGTCGGCGTGGTGCGCGGACGGTCGCCGGCCCGGGGCTCCAGCGGCATCGCCGGAGTCTATGCCCGAGCCGGCGGGCCCGCCCGGCGGTCAGGGTCAGTTCGAGTCGCCCGACTCGTGCTCCCCGCCCTGCTCTTGTCTCGCCGTGATCCCCTCGCCCTTGGCGTTGATCACCTGGAAGCTCTTGTCGATGTGGACGTCGACCTGGCTGCCATCGTCCTTGGTGACCTCGACCTCGTAGGCCCCTTCCTCGTCGCCCGCCTCGGTGCCCGTGACCTTGCCGCCGCCGGTCTCCTGGAGGGCCACCTTCGACGCACGGTCGAGCGCGCTGCCCGTGATCGCCTTGCTGTTCTCGTCGTCGCCTCCGCCGGCGGCCCCCGCGATCGCGGCCCCGCCGATGGCGAGCGCCACGAGCACGACCGCTGCGATGACGGCCCCCTTCACCTTTCCTTCACGTCTCGTTCGCCTCCTGAAATGTGTCCGGTGAATCGGCGAGTGAAGCTACCCCGGCCTCCTGAGATGGCCCTGAGCCGGTTTGCGCCGCTCTGGGAAGCCAAATCCGCACGGTCGCGCCCCGGTCGTCCGCGATCTCGGCGCGCCCTCCGTGCGCCGCCGCGATCGCGCGCACGATCGCCAGCCCGAGCCCGGTTCCCGACCCCGACCGCGTTCGTGCCCGATCACCGCGCGTGAAGCGCTCGAACGCCCGGTCGGCGAAGTCGGGCGCGATGCCGTCGCCCTCGTCCGACACCTCGATGGCCAGCCCGCCGCGCTCGGCGCGGGACGCGAGCGTCACCTCGCCCTCCCCGTAGCGCAGCGCGTTGTCGACCAGGTTGCCCACGGCCTGGCCCAGGCGCAGCTCGTCCGCGTAGACCTGCTGGGCGGGGTCGGCGTCGACCGCGATCGACCGTCCGCGCTGCGCGGCGCGGTCGCCGAAGCGCCGCCGCACGCGGTCGAGCACCTCCGCCGCGCTCAGCCACTCGGGCTGCGTCGGCAGCTCGCTGCCGCCGGTGCGCGCCAGCACCAGCAGGTCCTCGGCGAGCTGTGCCAGGTGGTCGCACTCCTCGACCGAGGCGACCAGCGCCTCCTGCACGTTCGGGTCGTGCCCGCCGCGGCGCAGCGCGCCCTCCAGCTCGGTCTTGATCACCGCCAGCGGCGTGCGCAGCTCGTGGCTCGCGTCCGCCACGAACTGCCGCTCTCGGTCGAACGAGCGGCGCAGCCGGCCGAGCATCTCGTTGAGCGTCTCGCCCAGCCGGCGGATCTCGTCGTTGGCCTCCGGCAGGGGGAGGGGCTCGTCGGCGCCGGTCAACGACACCTCCTCGGCGCGGCGCCGCATCGCCTCGACCGGCCGCAGCCCCGACGCCGCCAGCACGTAGCCCAGCAGCGAAGCCAGCAGGACCGCCAGCGGTCCGCCGATCGCAAACGAGGTGACGAGGTTGGCGAGCGTCTCGTCGCGGTCCTGCAGCGACTGGCCGACGACCGCGACGCGCGCGCCCTCCCCGCGGGCCAGCACGCGCGTCGTGCCCTCGACGCCCGTCAGCCGCCGCTCGACGAGGATGCGCTCGCCGGCCGCAGCGCTCCGCAGCTCGGCCGGCGTCAGCGCCCGCCCGCGCAGTCCGCCGAAGCTGTCGATCACCCTGCCGTTCGGCCGCAGCAGCTGCGCGAACCCCTCCTCGGGGTCGCCGCTCGCGCCCGCCGTGGCCGAGCCCGAGGCGAGCACCGCTGCCGAGCGCGAGCTCAGCCCCGCGTCGACGCTCTCGTTGAGGTCAGCCTTGAGCCGTAGGTACACGAACAGGCCCGCCGCCGCGAGCACGAGCAGCGTGGCAGCCGCGAAGGTCGCGGTCAGGCGCGCGCGGATCGGCAGTCGGCCCACCGCCCAATGATCGCCGGGCCGACCTGAGAGTGCGCTGAGATAGTTCCTGTCGGTGGCCGCGCGATCCTGGTTGTGGGCGGAGGCCTTCCGCGTCGAGCGGCGCGGGGTGGACGTGCGCGCGGGGCTGGCCGGGGGGCTGTCGACCTGCGCGCCGCTCGCGCTCGGCGTCGCCACCGGTGAGCCCGAGATCGGTGTGACGGCCTGCTTCGGCGGGCTGAACGCGGCGCTGGCGGTTCCCCGGGGCGGCCTGCGGGAGCGGGTCGGGTGGGGTTCCGGCGCCGCGCTCGCCTCCTGCCTGTCGGTGGCGATCGCGACGGCCGTCCAGGACAGCGTCGCCGCCTCGGTCGTCGCCGCCTTCGCGGTGGTCGGCCTGGCGGCCTTCCTACGCGCGTTCGGCCACGACGGCGCGCTGACGGGCTTCGTGGTCGGCGCGATCTTCGTGATCACGAACGGCCTCCCGGCCGGAACGCTCGACGTCGGCGAGCGCGTGCTCTGGTTCGCGGCGGGCTCGGCTCGCCGGGGTCGTGCTGATGACGCTCGCCTACGCCGGCGCGCGGTCGTCGGCTCGACCGGAGCCCCAACTGGGCGACCCGCTGCTGCGCGCGCACGCGCTGCGGCTCGCCTCGATCGTCGCCGGGACGACGCTCGCCTACCAGCTGCTGGACCTGGAGCACGGCTACTGGGTCCCCCTCACGATCCTTGCCGTGCTCCAGCCGGAGGAGCACGCCAGCGACGTGCGGGCCGTGCAGCGCGCCGCCGGCACCCTCGGCGGGACCGCCCTGATGGCCCTGATCGCGGTCTTCACCGGCGCGGAGTGGGTGATGGTGGCGTGCCAGGGCCTTGCCGCCTTCGGCCTCTTCTCGCTGTTCGCGCGGGGCTATTTCTGGCTCGTGGTGCTGATCACACCGACGGCCCTGCTCACCGTCAGCGCGGTTGACTATCAGGGCGTAGGCGTGGCGCTGCAGCGCGCCGGCTGGAGCGCTCTGGGGATTCTGGTGGGGCTGGCCGTCGCAGAGCTCTGGTGGCGGCTCGAGCCGCACGTGCCAGCGCGAGGAGCGCCAGCACCGGCAGCCCCAGGATGACCAGCGGCAGCGCCAGGGCCAGCGCGAGCACGAGCCCGGGCAGCGCGAAGGGGAACAGGGCCACCGACAGCACCCCCATGCCGGTGAGGAGGCTGTTCACCTCCCCCAGCAGCTCGTCGGGCGCAGGTCCGGTGTCGCGCGCGTCCATTGGGCGCTCCTTTCGTCGATCGGTCTAACCCGATGACGTGTGGCACGGCGCGGATGTGACAGCGCTAGGGCCGGCGGAGCTTGACCGCGACCGTCTTGCGCGTCCCTGCGCCCGCCGCGACGGTGATCCGCGCCGACACCCGGCGATGCCGTGCCAGCGCCTTGGCGGCCGCCCTGCGGGCCCTGGTGGAGAGCTTCAGCGCGAGCGTTTTCCTGCTCTTCGAGCGCAGCGTTCGCCCCGCCGTCCTCAGCCCGAAGCCCTGGCCGGCAGCGACCAGGCGTCCGGTCGCCGAGGCGAAGCAGGCGCGCGTGCACCTCACGCTCACCTCGACGGCCTTGTCGAGCGCCTGCGCCCGCGGGCCGGCGAGCGACACGCGCGGCGCGAGCCCGCCGAGGTGCGCCTTGAGCGCCGTCCCGTTCGGCGCGTGGGGGGTGCCCGTGGCGTCGGCGAGCACGGTGAGCGTCGAGCAGTCCGTGTCGGGCAGGACCCACCAGGCCCACATCAGGTAGCCGACCCCGTGGCGGTCCGCCCAGTCCATGAAGCTCTCCGGGCTGGTCTGGCAGTCGGTCTCGCCGAACTCGCCCGTGACGACCGGCGCCTCCGCGGCGATCGGGGCGATCACGTCGTCCCAGCAGCGCTCGTTGTGGCAGAGGTGGCCGCCGTAGTTGTGGAAGCTCGCGATCACCTGCTTGTCGGCCGGCTGGTTGGCGAGCCACTCGCGCAGGTCGCTGGCGTAGTCGACGCCGCCGAGCATGATCGGCTGCTTGGCGCCGGCCGCTCGGATCGCGTCCACGAGCGACCACAAGCCGACGGCGGTGAAGGTCCCGCCGTCGAGCGCCTGGCGGTCGCCGGTGCGCGGCGCGGCGCAGCCGCCGCTGCGCCAGCACTGCCAGGTCAGGTTGAAGACCAGCGTGCCGTCGGCCGCGTAGCGCGAGTAGGGCTCGTTGAAGACGTCGAAGATCACCGAGCGGTCCTTCTTGAACGTCCGCGCGACGGACGTCCAGAAGTCGCCTGAGCGGTCGTCGGGCAACGCGCGCTGGCCGTCCGAGACCACTCCGGCGGGCCCCGACCAGTGCAGGTCGAGCACCACCGCGAGGTCGGCCTTGTGCAGCGTGGAGACCCACCTGCGCACCGCGGCGCGGTAGCCAGACGCATTGCCGAAGCGGGGCAGCCCGTCCTCCCCGAGCCAGCAGTCCTGGTTCAGCGGCACCCGCACCGTGTTGACGTGCCAGCTGGCGATCAGCGCCGCGCCGGCCGCGTCGGGCCCCACGTTCGCGGCGCTGGCGGAGTTGGAGTAGCCGTAGCCGTTGCTGCAGGCGTACTCGAAGCTCGGCCAGTTCACGCCGCGGGGGACGAACGGCAGCCCGCTGCGGGTGTCGACGAGGCGATTTCCCTGCACCTTGAGCTTGGGCGCGGCGCTCGCGACCCCCGGGACGGCGAGCCAGACGAGCAGCGCCGCGAGCGCGAGGGAGAGGTGGCCAGGTCGCCTCACGGCGCAAGGCTCGCACACCGGGCGCCGGCGATCCACCGGGTACCGAGGTTGTCATAACGCGCGGAGTGGGTATGCCCGTCGGATTGCCGCCGGCCAAGGAGGGCCGGTGCCGCAAGACCTCTCCCACGTTTTCGTTCCCTGCCGCCGACCCCCCGATAGCAACTGCATGCCGAAAAGTCTTGTCGCCGCCCTCGCCGTCCTCCTCGTCGCCGCCGTCGCAACAGGTTGCCGCCTAGAGGTTCGGCCGGCCGCCCACGTAACCGCCCACGCCGCCACGCTCAAGGCGAAGGTCCACTGCGGCGCCCTCAAGCAGGCGCGCAAGCACCGTCGCCATCGCGCCCATCGCCACGTCCGGCCGCACGGCCGCATCTGGCTCCAGCTGCGCCGCACCGGCAAGCACCAGTGGAAGCGCGTCACGCGCAAGCGCCACTTCGCCTGTGCCGGTCAGCGCAAGCGCGTCGCGATCGCCAAGCGCGTCAGGGGCCTGCGCGCCGGCGCGCTCTACGAATACCGGCTCGCCGTCGACCCGCGCCGCCGCGGCGGGCGCCGGGTCTATTCGCAGCTCAAGCGCTTCAGGACCGTCGGCACGCCGCCCGCCGGCCCTGCGCGATCCGGCCCCGCTGCCCTCGGTCAAGGGCTTCAGGCCGGGCCTGGCCGGCACCGCCGACCCCCCGCGCTCGGCGGTCGCCGCCAAGCGCCTGGGCGCGCACGTCGTCCGCATCGAGTTCGACATCAAGACCCCGGCCTCGGCGCTGCGGCCGAGCGTCGCCGCGCTCGCCGCACAGGGCGTGCAGGCGGTCCTGCTCGCCGGCTTCGAGGGCCGCATGCCCTCGGAGGCCGAGGCGCGCAACCTGGCCGGCTGGGCGGCGGAGTTCGGTCCCGGCGGCTCCTTCTGGAGCGGGCGCCGTGACGGCAACCTCGCCGTCCGCCAGATCGAGTTCGGCAACGAGACCTCCTACTCCCACCAGTACGGCGACACCTGGTCGGACCAGTCCTACAAGGACCGCGCCAAGCTCTACGCGACCCGCTTCGCCCAGGCGCACGCGGCGATCGCCGGCACCGGGCGCCAGGTCGGCCTGCTCGCCCAGGGCGAGGACGGCGGCACCGGCTCGTCGGCGTGGGTCGACTCGATGTTCGACGCCGCCCCCAACCTGGGCCGGATCGTCGACGGCTGGACGGTCCACCCGTACGGGCCGCGCGCCAACTGGAAGGCCAAGCTCGACCGCCTGATCGCCCAGACCGCCGCCAACGGCGCGCCCGGGACGGTCCCGATCGACATCACCGAGTACGGCATCAGCACCAACAACGGCACCGCGCTGAACGACAACTACGGGTGGCCGGTCAACCTGACCTTCGCCCAGGCGGGCGCGAGCCTGCGGTCGGCGGTCGCCGAGATGCGGGCCGACCCCGCGATCGGCCCGCGCCTGCGGCTGTTCCTGCTCTATTCCGCCTACGACCTGAACGCGTCACTCGGCCCGAACGAGCGCGAGCGCTTCTTCGGCGCGCTCGACGCCGGCCTGGGCGACAAGGGCGCGTTCACCGCCGAGGTGCGCCAGCTGTTCCGCTAGCCCCAGACCCAGGGCGGGTAGCGGTCGCTCAGGAAGTACGCGTATCCGTTCCCGCGCAGGTTCCAGCGGAGGCCCGGCACCATCAGCTCGAAGACGCCCTGCGGGATCCGCTTGGTGAACAGGATCGTGAAGAAGGCGGCGATCGTCATCAGGCCGGTGATCCAGTAGAGGATCCCGGCGACGATCAGGTACGGGATCGCGAGCAGCCACTGCACGAGCGGGCGCCAGCGGTCGACCCGCTCGGGGTACTCGATGTCCAGGCGGACGGGGTAGGAGGGGTCGTCGGCCAGGCTGAACGGCGGGTAGGGGTCGACCATCAGGTGCATGTAGGCGGCCACGCGGTAGGCCCAGCGGAACGTGCCGACCATGAAGTCGAAGGCGCCGCGCGGCCAGGTGCCGGTGATCAGCACCGCGAAGAAGCCGAAGATCGCGACGAAGAAGGCGGCGATCCCCACGAAGAACAGGACGAACAGGTGGGGGATCACGAGCAGCCACTTCACGAGCGGCAGCCAGCGGTTCAGCTCCGCCGGCTGGGAGATCTCGAGTTGGACGGGATAGCCGAGCGGCGAAGGTGGCCCCGACGGGTCGGGGACTGCCAGCGGCGCGGGCTGTTCAGGAACGTTCACGACGTGAACCTACGCGAACCTTTTGACGAATTCCAGGGACTTTTCGGCTACCTCGCGCCACCCGCTGTCGATCGTGAGCGAGTGTCCGCGGTTCGGGATCTGCGCGATCTCGGTCACGCCCGGGTTGCGCTTCTGGCGCTTGTAGGACGCGTTCGCGATCGCCCAGGGGACCGTGTGGTCCTTCTCCCCGTCGATGATCAGCAGCGGGCCGCGCTCGGGGTTCTTGGTGTCGGCCTTCGCCTCGGTGAACGGGTTCAGGTTGGCGTTGGCCATCTGGTTGAGCGCGATGCCGGGCGCGGCCACGTGGTAGCGCTCGTAGATCTCCCGCGCCTCATCGTCGCCGAGCGCGTTGGCCCAGCCGTACTTGAACTGGTCGAGCGTGAGCGTCACGGCCTTGCCGCGGTTGGCGGGGTTGCGCAGGACGGGCGAGGCCGACTTCAGCGCCGACAGCGGCAGCGGCAGCACCCCGCGGAACGGGCCCGGGTCGATCGCCACGGTGGCGGCCGACAGCCCGCGCCCGGCGATGATCTGCGCGAGCAGACCGCCCGTCGAGTGGCCCAGCACCGCCGGCTGCTTGGACAGCCTCCCGATCACCTCGGCCGTGTGGTCGGCGACCTGGCCGACGGTGGTCTTCGCGAACGCGTCGGGGTTCGCGCGCGCCTCCTCGATCGTCTCCGGGTCGCCCGGCCAGTCGGGGGTCAGCGGCGCGTAGCCGGCCTGCTCGAACAGCCCGGCCCAGTTGTCCCAGCTGCTCGGCAGCAGCCACAGCCCGTGGATGAACACGACCGGTGTTCGCCCCGAGGCGTTCGCTTCGTCGATCTGCCGGGTCTCGCGCTCTGTGATCTGGGCCATGGCCGTGCATTCTCTCTGAGAAGATGCGGGCATGGCCGGCCGCTTCGAAGGGACAACCGTCATCGACCGCCCCATCGAGGAGGTCTTCGCGTTCCTCTCCGACGGGACCAACGACCCCAAGTTCAGCCCGCGCGTGCTCGAGATCAGCAAGACGACCGACGGACCCGTCGGCGTCGGCACGGTCTACGCCAGCACCGTCAAGGACGCGGGGGTCAAGACGAACCGCGAGTTCGAGATCACCGAGTTCGAGTCGCCCACGAAGATCCGCTGGGCGGAGGTCTCGAAGAACCAGGTCACGGCCACCGAGGGGGGCTACGACCTCGCCCCCGAGGGCGGCGGGACGCGGGTCACGATCCACAACGTGCTCGAGGGTCACGGCATCGGCAAGCTGTTCGCGCCGCTGGCGCTGCGCTCCGCCCGCAAGGGCGCCGACGACTTCGCCGCCGCCATCAAGGCGGCCGTCGAGGCGTCTCCTACTTCGGCCTGAGCCCGAAATTCATACTCGCGGCCGATGCGGCCGGCCCGGTTCTGGGGAACGATTCGGGGCATGCGCTCCCGGCGCGGACATCTGAGGCGCTTCGCAGCACCGCTGATCCCCTGGGCGATCGGGATGTTCCTCGATCCTGATGGTCTTCGACGAGGCGGATCGCCAGGGCGACTCGACCGTCGTCCTGCTGGCCGGCCTGCTGTTCGTGACCGTCCAGGCCGTCGCCCTGCACTGGCGCCGGCGCGCGCCCGAGCTGGTCACCGCGGTCGTCCTGCTGGCCGGGCTCGGCTTCCAGCTGCTCTACCCGCAGGTGGTCGTGCCGTTCGCCGGCCTCTACGTGATCGGCTCGCTGGCCGCCCGGCGCCCGCGCTCGGTCTCGTTGATCGGCCTCGCCGGCCTGCTCGTCCTGGCGGCGACCAACATCTTCACCACCACCGTCGAGGACACGGTCTTCACGATGGGCCTCGCCGTCGGCGCCTGGGCGCTCGGCGACGCCAGCCGCAACCGCCGCCTCGCCAAGGAGGAGGAGGAGCGTGCCGCGATGGCCTCCGAGCGGGCCCGCATCGCCCGCGAGCTGCACGACGTGATCGCGCACAGCGTCTCGATGATCGTGGTCCAGGCCGCGGCCGCCGACGACGTCTTCGACGAGCGCCCCGACCAGGCCCGCGAGGCGATTCGCTCGATCGAGCAGGCCGGGCGCGAGGCCATGGGCGAGCTGCGCCGGCTGCTCAGCGCCGTGCGGCCCGGCCTCGACGAGGAGATCACCGAGCCCCAGCCCGGCCTCGAGCGGGTCGACGAGCTCGCCCGCTCGCTACGCGCCGGCGGCCTCGAGGTGGAGGTCCACCGGGAGGGCGATGCGGGCGTGCTGGCGCCCGGCGTCGACCTGTCGGCCTACCGCATCGTCCAGGAGGCGCTCACCAACACGCTGCGCCACGCCCACGCCACGCGGGCCGACGTGAGGCTCTCCTACGGGCCCGACGCGCTCGAGCTCGACGTGACCGACGACGGCCGCGCGGCGGTGCTCAACGGCGGCGGGGGGCACGGCCTGGTCGGGATGCGCGAGCGCGCGGCGCTGCTGGGCGGCAGCGTCGAGGCCGGTCCGCGACCCGATGGCGGCTACCGCGTCCACGCCCGTCTGCCGCGGGAGCCGGCGTGAGCGTCAAGGTCCTGATCGCCGACGACCAGGCGCTCGTGCGCGGCGGCTTCCGGATGATCCTCGACGCGCGGCAGGACATGGAGGTCGTCGGCGAGGCGGCCGACGGGAACGAGGCTGTCGCGCTCGCGGCCGAGCGGGAGCCCGACGTCGTGCTGATGGACGTCCGCATGCCGGACACGGACGGCATCGAGGCGACCCGCCGGATCGTCGGCGCGGGTACCTCCGCCCGGATCATCATCCTGACGACCCATGACCTCGACGAGTACGTGTTCGCCGCCCTGCGCGCGGGCGCCAGCGGGTTCCTGCTCAAGGACGTCCGCCCGCCGGAGCTGGTGGAGGCGATCCGCGTGGTAGCACGCGGCGACGCCCTGCTCGCCGCAAGCGTCACCCGCCGGCTGCTCGACCGCTTCGCCGCCGTCCTGCCCGAGGACGACGCCCAGCCCGACCTCGGCGAGCTGACCGGCCGCGAGCGCGAGGTGCTGCGCCTGGTCGCGCTCGCCCTCTCCAACTCGGAGATCGCCACCCGGCTGGTGCTGACCGAGGCCACCGTCAAGACGCACGTGTCGTCGGTGCTGCGCAAGCTCGACCTGCGCGACCGCGTGCAGGCGGTCGTCTACGCCTATGACGTCGGACTGGTGAGGCCGCGGCCATGAGCGCGGCGATCGAGTTCGAGGGCCTGAGCAAGAGCTTCGGCAGGGTGGAGGCCGTCCGCGACCTGTCGTTCTCTGTCGAGGCCGGCCGCGTCACGGGCTTTCTCGGTCCCAACGGGGCGGGCAAGAGCACGACGCTGCGCGCGCTGCTCGGCCTGATCCACCCGACCTCGGGCACGGCGACTTTCGGCGGCGTCTCCTACGAGCGGCTCGCGCATCCCAGCTCGCAGGTGGGCGCCGTGCTCGAGGAGGCGAGCTTCCACCCCGGGCGCAGCGGCCGCAACCACCTGCGCGTGCTGGCCGCCGCCGGCAGCCACCCCGAGCAGCGCGTCGCCGAGGTGCTCGAGCAGGTCGGCCTCACCTCCGCCGCCGACCGCCGCGTCAAGGGCTACTCGATGGGCATGCGCCAGCGGCTCGCGATCGCAGCGGCCCTGCTCGGCGACCCCGAGGTGCTGATCCTCGACGAGCCCGCCAACGGGCTCGACCCGCCCGGCATCCGCTGGATGCGCGACCTGCTGCGCCACGAGGCCGGCCGCGGCCGCGCGGTGCTGGTGTCGAGCCATCTGCTCTCCGAGGTCGCCCAGAGCGTCGACGACGTCGTCGTGATCTCGCACGGCGTGCTGCGCGGCAGCGGCCAGCTGCAGTCCGTGCTCGGCAGCTCGGACGGGCCCGTCACGAGCGTGCGCGCCGCCGACGGCGAGCGCCTGGCGGGGCTGCTGCGCGAGGCCGGGCACCCCGTGGAGCCGGGCGACCGCGGCGCGCTCGTCGTCCGCGGCGTGGAGCCGCTGACGGTCGGGCAGGTCGCCGCCGACAACGGCGTCGCGCTCGCCGAGCTGGTCGCCGTGTCGCGCTCGCTGGAGGACGTGTTCTTCGAGCTCACCGAGGGAGAGGCATGACCGCCCTGCTGCGCGCGGAGCTGATCAAGCTGCGCACGACCCGTACCTTCCTCGCCCTGACCGGGGTCGCGGTGGGCACGTCGCTGCTGATCGCGGTGCTGGTCAGCGTGCTGTCGGAGCCGACCGCGGATTCGGTGCTGACCGACGTCTTCACCGCGGACACGAGCGGGCTGTTCATCGTCATCCTCGCGATCGTCGGGATCACGGGGGAATGGCGTCACCGCACGATCACCAGCTCGCTGCTGGCCGCGCCCAACCGGCTGCGCTTCCTGACCGCCAAGACGCTCGCGTTCGCGGCGGCCGGGCTGGTGCTGTCGCTGCTCATCTCGATCACGATCGCGATCGTCGGGATGATCATCCTGTCGGCGCGCGACCTGCCCACCCCGGGTCTCGGGGAGCTGATCGGCCAGATCATCCGCAACGCCGAGGTGGCCGCGCTGCTCGGCGCGTTCGGCCTGGCGCTCGGGACGCTCGTGCGCAACCAGCCGGTCGCGATCGTCGGGGTGCTGGTGCTCGGCTTCGCGATCGAGCCGACCGTGATCGCGCTGGCCCCCGAGGTTGGGAGGTTCACGCCGTTCAGCGCGCTGCCGGCGGCGATCCAGCAGATCCCGGCATCCGACGTCGGCTCCGACGAGCTCGACCTGCTCTCGCCCGGCCTCGCGGTGCTGGCCGAGCTCGCCTGGATCGGCGGGTTCTTCGCGGCCGGGGCCTACCTGCTTCGCCGCCGCGACCTGAACTAGTCGGCGGCGAGGGCGAAGGGCGTGCCCTCGGAGTCCTTGCAGATCGCCCAGCGGTCGCCGGGGTGCACGACGCTCCCGCCGAGCGCCTCGACGCGCTCGATCGCGGCCGCCATGTCGGAGACCGCGAAGTAGGGCAGCGACCAGGTGTCGCCGGGGCCGCGCCCGCGGGCATGGACGCCGATCCGGGCGCCCCCGGTGCGCGTCTCGAAGCCCTCGCCCTCGCCTTCGCCGCGCGCCTCCAGCTCGACCGACAGAAGGCCCTCCCAGAACCGGCTGGCGCGCTCGACGTCGTCGGCGGGGAACTCGACCACCGACGGACGGGGCTCGGGCATCGCGCCAACCTAGCCGACCGGCCGCCCGCGCGGAGTACCCTCCCTGAACCGCCGTGCCCTTCGTCGCCTACGTCCACGCGCGCGAGCCGGACCAGCCGGAGGACGACGGGCGTGGCGCGTGGGAGCCCGACTGGCGGTCTGGCGGTGGGTCGTCGTGGCGATCGTGTTCGCCTACGCGGCAACGCGCGCCGGAGGCGCGCTCGAGCTCCTGCTCGTGATGATCGTCTTCGCCTTCGCCTGCCGCGCCGCGGTCGAGGCCCTCACCAACGGTGACGGCCTGCGCGAGTGGCGCCAGTAGCTAAGCAGGCCAGAAGCCGGGAATGGTCTCGTGGTCGCCCCCGGGATCGTCCGACTTGATCGAGCACATGATCAGCACCGCGTCGGCGGGTCCCTCGTTCCAGACCGAGCGGACCACCTGCGGGGGTATCCACACGACGGTGCCCGCGGCGAGGTCGACCACCTCGTCCTCCAGCTTGAACTGCAGGCTTCCCGACGCGACGAAGTAGATCTCCTCCTGCGTCTTGTGGCGGTGGCCGTAGCTGCCCTTGCCGCCCGTCTGGGCCGGCATCCGCCGCCACGTGAAGGAGACCTGCTCGGTGCCCATGTCGCTCGCGGCCGTCATCCGCATCTCGCCCGGGTAGTCGCCGAGCACGTCCGGGATCTCCTCGAGCCGCTTGAAGCTGTAGTCAGGCATGGCTACCCCATTCGTCCAGTGCCCGCCTCACGCGCGGCACCCACCAGTCCAGCTCCTCGCGGGCCCATTCTCTTTCGCGCCGGGTCCGTGTGGACAACCGGCGCTGTGGCCGAAGACCCAGCCGTACATGCACCAGCCCCGCGATCACGCCCGAGCTCGAGGGCGAGCGGATCGTCGCGCTCCCCGCGCGCGCGCGCGGTAGTCCTCGACCACCTCGTCGTGGCGTGGCCGTCTATCCGCCAGCACGTCGTGGCACGATGGTACCAGACGAAGCTCCACCACCGGGTGGCCCTGCGCTGGCGCGGCCCCAGTCGAGCAGCACCAGGCGGTCGCCGTCGCCCAGCCCCATCTTCTCGTCGCGCATGTCACCGTGGCAGAGCGTCATGCCGCGGGCTCGAGCGCCGCCACCAGAGGCGCGGGGTCGCCCACCAGGGCCAGCACCGCGCTCCGCGACGTCGGCGTCGACGGCCTCGGCGAACGCCTCCCAGAAGGCCGTCGTACTGCTTCGGCAGCAGGTCGAGGCCGTCGCGCTCGCGCCTCGGCGACCGCCAGGGAGCAGAGCGGAAAGCAGTCCCGTGCGAGCGTGCAGACGTGCGGGACGCGCTCGTCCCAGAACTCCTCCCACATCGCCGCTCGCCGCGCTCAGCACGAACCGGTTCTCGCTCGCTGGTCAGCCGCGTGGCCTCGTCGAGCAGCTCGGACCGGAGACGTCGCGCGTCACGACCCACCACGCCTCGCCGTCGCGTTCGGCCGCGACGACCGCGTGGTCGATCGCGCCGGGCAAGCGGTCGAAGCATGCCGGACGTCGAACAGAAGCGCCTCGCGCCCGGTCGTCGTGCGTGACGCGTCCGATCCAGTCGGTGCCGGGCACGATCCGCTTCGCGATCAGGGCGCGGCCGTCGGCGAGCACGAGCGCGCTCGATCCGGTTGCCCGACCATCCGCCGGTCGCGACCAGCGGCTCGTCCGCTCGGCGACGCTCGCCGAGTCCTGCGAGACGAGCCGCGTTCGAGCGGCCTCGCCCGCCGTCGGGCGGCGTCCGGCTCCGCCGTGCGCGGGCGCGCGGCGTAGACCCAATGGCGGGCGACGAGCCCGTCGCGGACGTGCAGATAGTGGCGCTGGCGCACCGCTCCGCCATCGTCGACCCGCTCGACCCAGGCCGCGACGCCCCCGTCGCCGCCGGTCGGGGTCCATTCGACCATCCGCCCGGGACCCTCGAAGCAGCCGGACAGCACCTCCGCGATCGCCTCGGGGCCGCGCCGCTTGACCCGCGCTCCCGGCAGCGACGCGTCGAGCTCCGCCCCGGGCGCGTACACGTCCGAGATCTGCGCGAAGTCACCCGTGGCGATGCAGTCGCGCAGGAGGTCGGCCAGCGGGCCAGGCTGCACGCTGCGGGAGGCTACGGCAGGGGCGCCGTTCGCGCTCCCGTGGCTAGGACCAGCCGTCCCAGGCCTTCAGCGAGGGCAGCGGGTCGAACGGCCTGCCGCCGTCGTACCAGCCGGGCGGGTTCCAGAGCTCGAAGTGGAGGTGGCAGCCGTCGGCGTTGCCCGTGTCGCCCACCGCCCCGATCCGCTGCCCGGTGTAGACGCGGTCGCCGGGCCGGAACGGGGTGGGCTCGGCGAGGTGCATGTAGACGTAGTCGACCTGCGTGCCGGCCGCGTCGATGACCACGTAGTTGCCCGCCGCCGCGTGGTACTGCTTGAACTTGATCTTGCCGCCGCTGGCGGCGACCAGCGGCGTCCCGCACCTCGCGAACACGTCCTGGCCCTGGTGGCTGTGGCCGGAGCGCCCGGCGCCGAAGCGGCCCGCCCCGCCGCCGTACTGGTGGCTGCCGCGGATCGGGAAGATGTTGTCGTAGAGGTCGAAGGAGTCGCGCTCGGCGTCGCCTGCCTGGGCGGTGCGCACCTGCGCGCCAGCGGCGCTCGCGGCCGTCAGCTGGAACGAGTAGCGGCCCGGCTTGGCGGCGCTGCGGCCGAGCCGACCGTCCCAGGTGATGCTCTGCACGATGCCCGAGGCCGCCTCGCCGGGAGCCCAGGTCTTGACGGTCGCGCCGTCGCTGACCCGGACCAGGTTGACGGTCGGCGCGGTGGCGAGCGCGCCCGTGAGGCGGAAGGAGAAGGTCACCGCGCGGCGCGCGCCGACGTAGGCGCGGGTGCGGCTGGTGCCGGTCTCGACGCGCAGGCCGGCGCCGGCGAGCACGCCCGGCACCGGGCTGAGCACCGGGTTGGGCGCAGGCGGCGGGGGCGGGAGGATCGCGAGCGGCTTCGTCGGGCGCGACTTTGCGTTGGCCGAGGTGATCACCGTGACCGGGCCGCTGACCGCGCCGACCGGGACGCGGACCGAGAGCGCCGGTGTCCGAGCGCGGACGGACGGCGGCGGACTGGTCGTCGCCGCGCCCGTAGCTGCCGTTGAAGACGACCTTGGCGGCGGAGCCCAGGCCGGAGCCGGTCAGCTTGACCGTGCTGTTGCCCTGTGCGCGGGAGCGCGACGCACACCCGCGCACGCAGGTGACCTTCGAGACCTTGGGCGTGGCGACGTACACGCCGCCGCCACCGCCGGACTGGGCCGCGGCTGTGGGGGCCAGCAGGCCCAGGGACAGGCCGAGCGCAACTGCGCAGCGGCCCGCGGCAACGTGGGTTTCTCGCACTCTTACGGCCTTCGTTTTCCTCCGGCCTACGGGGTTAGCTGACGGGCTCGCGCCTTGGCGCTACCACCGGGGCAGTCCGGTGGATTCGCCCCCTCGGAGCCCGGAATGCCCGGTCCCCGAACGGTTCCCCCGTTCCCCGACCGGACACGGCAGATCGCCGATCGGGGATTCGGCTGGTTTGCGACGCGGCACTATATACCCGCCCGTGGCCGTCACCACACGGCCGCTACACTCTCGGGCCGGCCGCCCCCGGCGGCCCCTTTGCAATGAAGACTTACGTGGCGACACCCGACTCGCGCGAGCGCAACTGGCTCGTCGTCGACGCGACCGGCAAGACGCTGGGCCGCCTGGCGACGCAGATCGCCGACGCGCTGCGCGGCAAGCGCAAGCCCGACTTCACGCCTCACATCGACGTCGGCGACTTCGTGATCGTGGTCAACGCCGAGCTCGTCAGCGTGACCGGCAAGAAGCGGCAGGAGAAGCGCTACTACCGGCACTCCGGCTATCCGGGCGGGCTGCGCAGCCGCACGCTCGAGGAGATGCTCAACCGGCGCCCCGAGGAGGTCCTCCGGCTGGCCGTGAAGGGCATGCTGCCCCGCACTCGGCTCGGTCGCGCCCAGCTGCGCAAGCTCAAGGTGTACGCGGGACCGGACCACCCGCACGCCGCTCAGAAGCCAGAGCCACTGGAGGTCGAAGCTTGATGTTCGCCGAGGAACGCGACCCGAACTCCCCGGAGGACGAGGCGCCCGAGGGCGCCGCCGGCGAGCCGGAGGAGAACGCGCCCTCGGACACGCCCGACGAGAGCGCCCCCGTAGGCCCCGAGATCGAGGGCGCCGAGGCGCTGTCGGGCGCGGGCGAGCAGGAGGCTCCGGCCGAGGAGGAGGAGCCGGCCGCCGAGGAGGAGCAGCCCGCCGCCGAGGAGCCGGCCGCCGAGGAGGAGCAGCCCGCCGCCGAGGAGGAGCCGGCCGCCGGCCGAGGAGGAGCAGCCCGCCGCGAGGAGCAGCCGGCCGCCGAGGAGCCGGCCGCCGAGGAGCCCTCGCGCGAGCGCCGGCCCGCCCGCGAGCGCGGCGCCCAGGCCGGGGAGGAGGAGGTCATCCCGGGCATGCACCTGGAGCCCGACCTCGTGCTCGAGGAGCAGGCGCCCCAGGAGGGCGAGTACGCCCAGTACGCCGACCCCGAGTACGCCGAGGAGGACGGCGCCGAGGACTCCGACGAGGCAGCCGGCGAGCCGGAGCCCGTGGCCTACACGCCGCTCGACCTCGCCGCCGACGCCCGCTACGGCGCCACCGGCAAGCGCAAGAGCGCAGTCGCGCGCGTGATCCTCAAGCCGGGCGAGGGCACCTTCAGCATCAACGGCCGTCATCTCGACGAGTACTTCCCGCGCGTGAGGCTCCAGCGCGTCGCCCGTCAGCCGCTCGAGGCGGCGGGCTACAACACGCGCATGGACGTCGTCGCCCGCATCCACGGCGGCGGCGTGTCCGCGCAGGCGACGGCGCTGCGTCACGGGATCGCGCGCGCCCTGGTCGAGGCGGACCCGGCGCTGCGCGGCGAGCTCAAGCGCCGCGGCTACCTCACGCGCGACCCGCGCGTGAAGGAGCGCAAGAAGGCCGGCCTCAAGAAGGCCCGCAAGCGGCCGCAGTTCTCGAAGCGCTAGCCGCCAGATGGAGTCGGGCACGGTGGACGGGGGCACTGCCCCCCGCAAGCTGTTTGGCACCGACGGCGTCCGCGGGGTCGCGGGCGAGTTCCTGAGCGCCGAGCTGGCGACCGCCCTCGGCCGCGCCGCGGCCGCGATCTCGCCGGCCGAGGCGCCCCAGGTGCTGATCGTCAGGGACACGCGCGAGTCGGGCGAGATGCTCGAGGCCGCGCTCGCCGCCGGCGTGGCGGCGGGAGGCGGCCACGCCCTGCTGGGCGGCGTCCTGCCCACCCCGGGCGCCTCGCTGCTGGCGCGCCGCTACGGGTTCGACCTGGCCGCGGTCGTGTCCGCCTCGCACAACCCATACCAGGACAACGGGATCAAGTTCTTCGGCCCCGACGGCACCAAGCTCGACGACGCCCAGGAGGCCGAGATCGAGCGCCTGCTCGGCGAGCCCGCCGGGGCGCGCATGGGCCGCGTGCGCGAGCTCCACGGCGCGCCGGCCGACTACCTGCGCGAGCTCGAGGCGCGCTTCGCGGACCTGCGCCTCGACGGCGTGCGGGTGCTGCTCGACTGCGCCAACGGCGCCACTCACCGCGTCGCGCCCGAGATCTTCCGCCGCCTGGGCGCCGACGTCGACGCGATCGCCGTCGAGCCCGACGGTCGCAACATCAACCGCGACTGCGGCTCCACACACGTCGACATGCTCGCCCAGCACCTGGACGGCCACGACCTCGGCTTCGCCTTCGACGGGGACGCCGACCGCGTGCTGGCGGTCGACCGCAACGGCGTGGTCGTCGACGGCGACGAGCTGATGGCGCTCGCGGCGCTGCACCTGCGCGAGCACGACCGCCTGCCCGGGAACGGCGTGGCGGTCACCGTCATGACCAACTACGGCTTCCACCAGTCGATGAGCGAGCACGGGGTGGAGGTCGCCACGACCGCGGTCGGCGACCGCAACGTGCTGCTCGAGCTGCTCCAGCGCGGCTGGGCGTTCGGGGGCGAGCAGTCCGGCCACATCATCGACACCGGCTTCGTGCCCGCGGGCGACGGCACCGCCGCTGCCCTGCTGACGCTCGAGGCGCTCGCCGGAGGCGACCTCGCGGAGCGTCACGCGATGGAGAAGCTGCCCCAGCGACTGCTCAACGTGAGGGTGTCCGATCGCAACGCGCTGGAGGGCGCAGACGAGGTCTGGGCGGCCGTCGACGAGGCCGGCGTGCGTCTCGAAGGGCGGGGCCGGGTACTAGTACGTTCGTCCGGTACGGAGCCCCTAATCCGCATCATGGTCGAGGCTCCGCACGAAGAAGAGTGCGAGGAGATAGTGCAGTCACTGGCGAAAACCGTCGAGTCGTGCTTACGCTGAGTCGGTCATGTGCGGAATCATCGGATACGTAGGACCGCGGGAATGCCGCGATCTCCTGCTGGAAGGGCTGCGGCGCCTCGAGTACCGCGGCTATGACTCCGCGGGCGTCTCGGTGCTCGCCGACGACGAGGTCGGCAGCGTCCACGCCGTCGGCAACCTCCAGAAGCTGCGCGACGCCGTCGCGCAGTCGAACGGCCACCTGCACGGCTCGACCGGCGTCGGCCACACCCGCTGGGCAACCCACGGCCGCGTGACCGAGGCCAACGCCCATCCGCACTCCGACTCCTCGAACCGCGTCCACATCGTCCTCAACGGGATCGTCGAGAACTGGACCGACCTGCGCGAGCGCCTCGAGGCCGTCGGCGCCGAGTTCACCTCGGAGACCGACGCCGAGGTCGTGGCGCACCTGATCGCCCAGCACCTCAACGGCGACCTCACCGAGGCCGTCCGCCAGGCCTACAACGAGCTCAGGGGCCACTACGCGTTCGTCGCGATGTCGGCCGACCACCCGGGCGTCCTGGTCGGCGCCCGCAAGGAGTGCCCGCTCGTCGTCGGGCTCGGCGAGGGCGAGAGCTTCATCGCCTCCGCGATCCCGGCCTTCCTCGCCGAGACGCGCAACGTCCAGCTCGTCAACGACGGCGAGATCGTCGAGATCACCTCGCAGGGCTCGCGCTTCATCGAGCCGGTCAACGGGCTGCCGATCGAGCGCGAGGTCGAGCAGGTCGAGTGGGACGACGAGGCCGCCGAGAAGGGCGGCTACGAGACCTTCATGCTGAAGGAGATCCACGAGCAGGCCGACGCGGTCGCCGAGACGCTCGCCGACCGCCTGCACCCCGAGGGGATCGAGCTCGGCGAGATCGGCATCTCCGACGAGTTCCTGCGCAGCGTGCGCCGGATCGTGATCGTCGCGTGCGGCACCTCGTACCACGCCGGCCTGGTCGGCCGCTACTCGATCGAGACATGGTCGCGCGTCCCGGTCGAGATGGACGTGGCCTCCGAGTTCCGCTATCGCAACCCGCTGATCAACGAGCACGACCTGGTGATCGGCATCACCCAGTCGGGCGAGACCGCCGACACGCTGGCCGCGATGCGGCTCGCGCGCGAGCGCGGCGCGAAGGTCCTGGCGATCACCAACATCATGGGCAGCCAGGCCACGCGCGACGCCGACGGGGTCCTGTTCACGCGCGCCGGGCTCGAGATCGGGGTTGCCGCGACCAAGACGTTCGTCGCGCAGGTGGCGGCCATACAGCTGTTCGCGCTGAAGCTGGCCGGCCTGCACGGCACGCTCGGCCCCGAGGTGACCAACCGGCTGATCACGGAGCTGCGCCAGATGCCGCACCTGATCAGCGACATGATCGCCGAGATCGACGAGCCGGTTAAGCGCATCGCCGAGCACTGGAAGGAGCACGGCTTCAGCCTCTACCTGGGCCGTCACGTGGGGCTGGCGATCTGCCTCGAGGGCGCGCTCAAGCTGAAGGAGATCTCCTACATCCCCACGGACGCGTACGCGGCCGGGGAGATGAAGCACGGGCCGATCGCGCTGCTGAGCGACGAGACGCCGGTGGTGTGCGTCGCGACCGATTCGCCGGTGCTCGACAAGGTGGTCTCGAACATCGCCGAGGTCCGGGCGCGCGGCGCGAACGTGGTGGCGATCGTCACCGAGGGCACCCACGTGGACGCGGAGGAGGTCGTGAAGATCCCGCGCACCGACTGGCTGCTCCAGCCGATGCTCGCGATCATCCCGCTCCAGCTGCTGGCGTACTACATCGCACGCGAGCGCGGGCTGAACGTGGATCAGCCGCGCAACCTCGCCAAGACCGTCACCGTCGAGTAGGGCGGAAGCGCTCGGCTCGGCCGAGTGCGCACCGACTGCCTAGACTCGGCCGCCGTGAGCGGCGTCGGCATCGACCTGCTCGAGGTCGAGCGCCTCGAGCGCGCGCTTCGGCGAAGGCCGCGGCTGGCCGAGCGGGTCTTCACGGACGGCGAGCGCTCCTACGCCGCCGCCAGGGCCCGGCCGGTGATGCACCTGGCGGCGCGCTTCTGCGCCAAGGAGGCGGTCGCGAAGGCGCTCGGCATGACCGCGTGGAGCTGGCGCGACGTGGAGGTCGTGGCCACCGAGGGCGCCCCCCAGGTGGCGCTCAGCGGCAGCGTCGCCGCGCGGGCGGCGGAGCTGGGCGTGACCGCGTCGGTGTCGCTGACCCACACGGACACGCTCGCCGCGGCGGTGGCGCTGCTGGAGCCGGCGTAGGCATCGCGGCCGCGCCCCTCAGGGGGCTTGTCGAGAAATCCGCGCATATCGAGCAAAACTCGACAAGCCCCGGTCCCTCCCCCTCATTGCCGCAGTAGGCGTGCCAAGCTGCAGCGCCGAGATGCCCCTGCCACCCTGGCTCGACCCCCTCTACGAAGCGGCCGAGATGCGCGCCGTCGACGCCTGGGCGATCGAGCAGCGCGGCGTTCCCTCGCTCGACCTGATGGAGCGGGCCGGGGAGGGTCTCGCGCGCGTGACCGCGGCGACCGCCGGCGCGGGGCCGATTCGAGTCGTCGTCGGCAAGGGCAACAACGGCGGCGACGGGCTGGTCGTGGCGCGCCTGCTGCGCCGGGACGGCTACGAGGTCGAGGTGCTCGCGGCGGGCGACCTCGGCGAGCTGCGCGGCGACGCGCTCGCCAACCTCGAGCGCCTCCCCGGAGCGGGACCCGAGCCATTCGCCGCGGAGCGCCTCGCCGGCTCGGGCGCCGTCGTCGACGCCCTGCTCGGGACCGGCTTCAGCGGCGCGCCGCGCGAGCCGGTCGCCTCCGCCATCGCGGCGATCAACGCCCAGGCGGCGCCGGTCGTCGCCTGCGACGTCCCCTCCGGTGTGGACGCCTCGACGGGCGAGGTCGAGGGGGAGGCCGTGCGCGCGGTCGCAACGGCCACCTTCCACGCCTCGAAGGTCGGGCTGCACGTCCACCCGGGCAAGGCGCACGCCGGGCCCGTGGAGGTGGTCGAGATCGGCGTCCCGCGTGGCGCGCCGGGCGCCGAGCGGGCGGGCCTGATCACCGAGCGCGTGCTCGACCTGTTCCCGCATCGCGGCGAGGACGGCTCGAAGTTCACCTCCGGTGTGCTCGTCGTCGCCGGCGGCTCGCTGGGCCTGACCGGTGCGCCCACCATGGCCGCCCGCTCGGCGCAGCGGGCCGGGGCGGGCTACGTGCAGGTCGCCGTCCCGGCCTCGATCCAGCCCTCGATCGACCTGCGCCTGCTCGAGCAGATGAGCCGCGGGCTGCCCGACGCCGACGGCTTCCACACGCCGGCCGGGGTCGAGGTCGTCGAGGAGATGGCGCAGCGCGCCGGCGCCGTGGCGCTCGGCCCGGGCCTCGGCCGCGCCCAGAGCGCCCAGGACTTCGCCCGCGAGGTCGCGCGCCGCTTGGAGACGCCGCTGCTCGTCGACGCCGACGGCCTGAACGCCCACGCGGGCCGGCTCGAGCTGCTGCGCGAGCGCTCCGCCCCGACCGTGCTCACGCCCCACGAGGGCGAGCTGGGGCGCTTGCTCGACCGCCCGTCGAGCGAGGTCGCGGCGCACCGGCTGGCGGCGGTGCGCGAGGCCGCCGAACGCAGCGGCGCCGTCGTGCTGCTCAAGGGCGACGACACGCTCGTCGCGCTCCCGGGCGGCGAGACCGCCGTCAACCCCGGCGGGACCCCGGCGCTCGCGACCGCCGGCACCGGAGACGTCCTGTCCGGCCTGATCGGCGCGCTGCTCGCGAAGGGGCTCGGGCCGTTCGAGGCCGCCTGCCTCGGTGCGCTCGCCCACAGCCTGGCCGGCCGCGCCGCCGCCGAGCGTGTGGGCACCGACCACGTGATGGCGGGCGACGTGATCGACGCGCTGCCGCACGGCCTGACCCTGCGCTAGTGTCGCCGGGCGTGAGTGGCCCGCAGCGCGCCCTTGCGACCGTTGACCTGGGCGCGATCGAACGCAACGCCGCGCGGCTGCCGAAGCCGCTCTGCGCGGTCGTCAAGGCGGACGCCTACGGGCACGGTCTCGCGGCCGCCGAGGCGGCGCTCGCGGGCGGCGCCGACTGGCTGGCGGTCGCGGCGGCCGACGAGGCGCTGGCGCTGCGCCAGCGGGGCGTCGAGGCCCCGATCCTGGTGATGGGCGCGCTCACGCGCGCCGAGCTGGTCACGGCGATCGACGCGGACGCCGACGTGGTGGCCTGGACCGAGGAGGTCGCCGAGGCCGCGCCGCGCGTGCACGTGAAGCTCGACACCGGCATGGGCCGGCTCGGCACCAAGGACCGCGAGCTGGCGCTGCGGCTCGCGCAGCGCGACAACGTCGTCGGCCTGATGACCCACTTCGCCACCGCCGACGACCCCGCCGACGATCTGTTCGACGCCCAGCTCGAGGCCTTCCGCGAGTTCGTCGCGGCGGCCGGCCGCGACGGCCTGATCGCCCACGCCGCCAACAGCGCCGCGGCGCTGCGCGAGCCGGCCAGCCACTTCGACCTGGTCCGCTGCGGCGTCGCGCTGTACGGGATGGACCCGTTCGGCGCAGACCCCGCTGCGCACGGGCTCGAGCCGGCGCTGTCGCTGAGCTCCTGGGTAGCCGCCGTGCGCCGCTTCGAGCCGGGCGACTCGGCCGGCTACGGCCGCCGCTGGACCGCGCGGGAGCCGACCTGGGTCGCGACCGCCCCGATCGGCTACGGCGACGGCTGGCGGCGCGCGCTCACCAACAACTGCGACGTGCTGATCGGCGGCCGGCGCCACCCGCTCGCCGGCACCGTCAGCATGGACAACATCACGATCGCGCTCGGCCCCGACACCGACGTCGCGGTCGGAGACGAGGTCGTGCTGATCGGCGCGCAGGGCGAGCAGCGCATACTGGCCGAGGAGGTGGCGCGCCGGCTCGACACGATCAACTACGAGGTCACCTGCGGGCTCACGCCGCGGGTGCCCCGCCGGCACGTGCCGTGACCGAGTCCTGGATCGTCGGCGGCGCCCTGCGCGACGGGCTGCTCGGGCGCGAGGTGCGCGACGTGGACGTCGCGGTCGCGGGCGACCCGGCGCGCGCCGCCCGCGCGCTCGCCGCCGAGGTGCGCGGACCCGTCTTCCGCCTGTCCGAGGCCTTCGGCGCCTGGCGCGTGATCGACCGGGGCGCCGAGCGCGTGTACGACTTCGCGCCGCTGCAGGGCGACTCGATCGAGGCAGACCTGCGCCGGCGCGACTTCACCATCAACGCGATGGCGCGCCCCGTCGCACCGGACGAGCTGGGCGGAGCGGTCGCGCCCGACGGCGACCTGATCGACCCGCTCGGCGGCCGCGCCGACCTGGAGGCCCGGACCCTGCGCGTGCTCGGTCCGGAGGCGTATGAGAGCGACCCGCTGCGCGCGCTGCGCCTGACGCGCTTCGTCGCCGAGCTGGGCTTCACGCCGGACCCGGAGACGGCGCGGCTGACCCGCGAGCACGCCCCGCGCATCGCCGAGGCGGCCGGAGAGCGGGTGTTCGCCGAGCTGCGCCGCCTGGTGCTCGCCGCCGGCGCGCTCGAGGGCCTCGCGCTCGCCGACCGGCTCGACGTCCTGCAGGCGGTGCTGCCCGAGCTGGCCGAGCTCCACGCGGTCGAGCAGAGCGACTACCACCACCTCGACGTCTACGACCACACGCTCGAGGTGCTCGCCCGCCAGATCGAGCTGGAGGGCCGCCTCGATGAGCTGTTCGGCGCAGCCGCAGGGCGCATCCGCCCGGCGCTGGCCGAGCCGCTCGGCGACGAGCTGACGCGCGGCCAGGCGCTGCGCTTCGGCGCGCTCCTCCACGACATCGGCAAGCCCGTCACGCGCGACGTGCGCGACGACGGCCGCATCACGTTCATGGGGCACGACCGCGTCGGCGAGCGGATGGTGCTGGACCTCTGCCGCAGGCTGCGCACGAGCGACCGCTTCGCCCGCTTCGTGGGCGCGCTGACGCGCCACCACCTCGTGCTCGGCTTCCTCGTGCACGAGCGCCCGCTGGACCGGGCCCGGGTCTACCGCTACCTGCGCCGCACCGCGCCGGTCGAGGTCGAGGTGACGCTGCTGTCCTGCGCCGACCGGCTCGCCACCCGCGGCCGCAAGGCCGACGTGGCCACCGCCGCCCACCTCGAGCTGGCGCGGGAGCTGATGGACGCGGCGCTCGACTGGCGCGAGCACGGCCCGCCGCGCGTCCCGGTGCGCGGCGACGAGCTGGCACGGGAGCTCGGGATCGAGCCGGGGCCGGAGCTCGGCAGGCTGCTCGGTGAGCTCGAGCAGGCCGCCTACGTGGGGGAGGCCGGCACGCCGGAGCAGGCGTTGGCCCTGGCGCGTAGGCTGCGCTCGTGATCGTAGATTCGGCGGTCTACGAGGACGGGCGGCGGCGCAACGGGAACGTGGACGTGCACGACGCGATGGAGGCGTGCCGCGAGCAGGACTGCTTCACGTGGATCGGGCTCTACGAGCCGACCGAGCGGGAGTTCGACTCGATCCGGAGCGAGTTCGACCTGCACCCGCTTGCGGTCGAGGACGCGATCCACGCTCACCAGCGCCCGAAGCTCGAGGTCTTCGACGACATGGTCTTCATCGTCCTCAAGACCGCCCGCTACGTGGACCCGACCGAGGTGATCAAGCTCGGTGAGATCCTGATCTTCCTCGGGCACGACTACATCATCACCGTCCGCCACGGCGAGGCGAGCGAGCTGGGCGGCGTGCGGCGTGGGCTCGAGGACCAGCCCGACCTGCTGCGGCACGGCCCCGGAGCCGTGCTGCACGCGATCGTGGACCGCGTCGTCGACGACTACGCGCCGGCGCTCGCCGGCCTCGGGGAGGACATCGACCAGGTCGAGGACCAGGTCTTCTCGCACGAGCGCATCAACGCCGCCGAGCGCATCTACAAGCTCAAGCGCGAGGTGCTCCAGTTCGAGCACGGGGTGGGGCCGCTGGTCGACCCGGTCGACCGCCTCGCGCGCGGCAAGTACAGCGTGATCCACCCGGAGGTGCGCACCTACTTCCGCGACGTCAACGACCACCTGCTGCGCGCGCACGATCAGCTCGAGGGCTTCCGCGACCTGCTCACCAGCGTCCTGCAGGCGAACCTCACCCAGGTCAGCGTGCGGCAGAACGAGGACATGCGCCGGATCTCGGCATACGTGGCGATGGCGGCCGTCCCGACCCTGATCGCCGGCATCTACGGCATGAACTTCGAGCACATGCCGGAGCTCGGATGGAGTGTGGGCTACCCGGGCGCGCTGCTGCTGATGCTGAGCATCGTGGGCTTCCTGTTCTGGCGGTTCAAGCGGGCGGGCTGGCTGTAGGGCGGAAGCGCCCGGCTCGGCCGGGCGCGCACCGACTGCATACACTGCGCGCCGATGCCGGACGACTGCCTGTTCTGCAAGATCGCCGCCGGGGAGGTGCCGAGCGAGATCGTCCAGGAGGACGAGCACACGCTCGCCTTCATGGACATCAACCCGTGGACGCGCGGACACGCGCTCGTGATCCCGCGGCGGCACTCGCGCAACCTCTACGAGGTCGAGGACGAGGACCTGCGCAACGCGTCGGTGGCCGCCAGGCGGCTCGCGCTGCGGATGCGCGACCGGCTCGGCTGCGACGGGGTGAACCTGCTCAACTGCTGCGAGCCGGCCGCGTGGCAGACGGTGTTCCACACGCACATCCACGTGATCCCGCGCTACGACGACGATCCGCTCCAGCTGCCGGTCCGGCCCAGGCAGGCCGAACAGGAGGAGCTGGCCCGGGTCGCCGCCGAGCTGCGCGAGGGGTGAACGTTTTTCCCCTTCCAGCGCCGTCTGCTGGTAGTTTGGTCCCCGTTGGGCCGGTACACACCGGCGTAGTTCGTTACGAGCGTGCATCGGGACTCGCAGTGCCGGGCACACGCAGGAAGGGGCAGCACGTGCCTACCGGGACCGTCAAATGGTTCAACGACGAAAAGGGCTACGGATTCATCACTCCAGACGAGGGTGACCGAGACCTGTTCGTCCACTACAGCGGCATCGATGGCCAGGGCTTCAAGTCGCTCGCCGAGAACTCCAAGGTCGAGTACGAGGAGGAGACGGGCGACAAGGGACCGAAGGCGGTGAACGTGCGCCTCATCTGAGGCGCCCTCCGCTCGTGCCCAAGGAAGAGAAGATTGAAATGGAGGGCGAGATCGTCGAGGCCCTCCCGAACACGATGTTCAAGGTCCAGCTCGACAATGGGCACGAAGTCCTCGGACACATCTCCGGCAAGATGCGGCGCCACTACATCCGCATCCTCCCCGGGGACCGGGTCAAGATCGAGCTGTCGCCGTACGACCTCGACCGAGGGCGGATCACCTATCGCTACAAGTGAGGCGGCCGCGCAACTCCGGTCCGGCTCGTGTGTTGGAATCCCGGCCATGAAGCGAATCCTGCTGTTGATGTCAGCGGTGGCGTTGACCCTTGGCCTGGCCCAGCCGGCCTCGGCCCGCGTCGTCGAGCTCGGCGCCCTGCCGGGAAGCACGGTCAAGTCGAGCTGCCCGGCCGACCCGTGCGAGGCGGCGGTGCGCGTCACCGCGCTCCAGGGACGCCAGGCGGGCGGGCCCAAGAACCCGTACTACATCCGCCGGGACGGCTACATCGTCGCGTTCACAGTGCAGCTGGCGAAGCCGAGCGACGAGCAGATCGCCTTCTTCAACGACAACTTCGACACGCCGCCGCAGGTGCGCCTGTCGGTCCTGCGCCGGGGTGACAAGCGCAAGACGCGCCTCAACTACCGCCTCATCGGGCAGAGCGACATCTACGACGTCGACAAGTACCTGGGCTCAAGCCCGACGTTCGTGCTCGACCAGCCGATGCGGGTCAAGAAGACGAGCTGGATCGCGATCACGGTGCCGACCTGGGCGCCGATCTTCGCGAACAACCTGACCAACTCGGACTGGTGGCGCTCCTCGCGCGCGAAGGGCCGCTGCGAGCCGCCGAAGAGCCTGGATCAGTTCGCCATGCAGGAGCTTCGCGACGTCAACGTGTTCGGCTGCACGTACCACGGCGCGAGGGTGATGTACACGGCCACCTACGTGCCGGACCCGAAGCCGACCGTCAAGACGGAGAAGTAGGCGGTTAGGGACTTTCCCCGGCCACCCGCCCGCGCTAGCATCGACCTGTGACCACGGAGGGATGGATCTTCATGGTCGGCTTTCGGGTCTTCGACGTGGGCCTGTTGGTCGTGTGGCTGATCTGGTTCTTCCGCCTGCGCGACGACGACGACGGGTCGCACGGCGACGACGGGGGCGGAGGCGAGGGTCCGGAGCCACGGCCGGGCAAGGACGGCCCGGGCGGAGACGGCATCCGCCTGCCGCTTGGCCGCTGGGGCCTCGGCCACGGACGCGACCGCTCCCACGGAGGCCCGGCACGCCCCTCCCGCCGCCGCGGAGCGGAGCCACCGCTGCGCCAGCCGTTGCCCTCACGGGTGCGGCGGCCGCGATCGCCGGTGCCGGCGCACCGGAGCTGAGTTCAGGCTCCCGAACTGCAGCAATCAGGGCAGGCCCGGAGCGTTTTGCAGTTTTTGGGAGTCCATGGACCCCCCAACGCTGCAAAACACCTTCGGCTCGGCGCCCCTCATTGCCGCCGTTCAGCAGCAACCCGCCCTACCCGCACGCCCCCGGGTTGTCGTTGCAGAAGTCCTCGAAGCGCTCCGCCGGGCTGTCCGCGGGCGGTGGGGTGTCGTTCTGGGGCGTGTCCTCTGGCTGCGTGGGCGTCGTGGGCGTGGGCGCGCCGCCGTCCGTCTCCGGAGGCGTGGTCTCCGTGGGAGGCGTGGTCTCGCTGGTGCTCGGCGGGGGCGCCGGCGGGTCGGTCTCCGGGATCGTCAGCTCGGGTGCGGTGGGCGGCGGGTCGGCCGAGGACTCGTCGTCGCCGCCGCAGCCGGCGACCGCGATCGCCAGGCAGAGCAGGGCGATCAGCGCGCCCAGGCGGGCGGTCAGCGCTCGACGGCCGGCAGGCGCCGGCCGCAGTGAGGGCAATCGTTCAGGTCCTTCTGGACCAGCTGCTCGAGCGAGCAGCCGCACAGCCGCAGGTTCTCGACCGCGTAGGGGAGCTCGCTCGGGGAGGGCGCGAGCGGCAGCACCGCGCTCACGACCCGGAGCTCCTCGCCGGTCTCCCGGTCGACGTAGCGCTTGCCCGGCTCGGCCTCGCGGATGATCTCGCGGTCCGAGCGGGAGCGCAGGCGATACTTCTGGCGGCCAGGCATCGGCGCGGAAGGATAGCTGCCGATACCACGGAAGGATCCCACGGCTATGCGCATCCTGATCTTCCACGGTTACCTGCTGCGCGGCACCGGCAGCAACATCTACAACGCGAGCCTCGTGCGGGCGCTGGCGCGGATGGGACACCAGGTCGACCTGCTCTGCCAGGACCGCGACTGGGTCCCCCCCGAGGGCGTGACGATCCACAACCCGGACATCGGGCGCGTCCTGCCGGTCTACGTGGCAGACCGCTACGAGGGCTTCGACGCGAAGCCGTACGCGGAGCTGAGCGACGCCGAGCTTGAGCATTACCTCGATTCGAACGTAGCGGCCGTGCAGGACGCCCCCACGCCGGACGTGGCGCTCGCCAACCACCTCGTGATGGGCCCCGCCATCCTCGCTCGTGGCCTGGCGGGGCGCGCCCCCTACGCCGTCAAGGTCCACGGCAGCGCCCTGGAGTACACGGTGCGCCCGCACCGCGAGCGCTTCCTGCCCTACGCGCTCGAGGGCCTCAGGGGAGCCTCCGGCGTGCTGGTGGGGTCGAGGCACACTGCCGAGAGCCTCTGGGAGGTGCTGGCCGAGGAGCCGGAGCTGCCGCAGCGCACGCGGCTGGGCCCGCCCGGGGTCGACGTGCACGCGTTTCGCCCGGGTTCGGGCGACCTCGAGCACCTGGCGGCGCGGGTGGCGGGTGGCGACGCCGCGGCCTGGGGCGGGGAGGCCGGCGCTGCCGACGCGCTGCGCTCGCTCGATCCCGGCGAGGACCGGATCGTCAGCTTCGTCGGGAAGCTGATCGTCTCGAAGGGCGTCGACCTGCTGCTGGCCGCCTGGCCGCTGGTGGTGGCCCGCGTGCCGGAGGCGCGCCTCGTGATCGTCGGGTTCGGCACCTACCGCGAGGCGCTCGGCCGCTTCGTCGACGCGCTGCGGCGGCGCGACCTGGACGACCTGCTCGAGATCGCGGCGCGCGGACGCGAGCTGGAGGGCGGGCCGCCGGGCGAGCTGAAGCATCTGCGCGAGTTCCTCGAGGGCGCCGGGCCCGAATGGCTGGCCGCGGCGCCCGCCGCGGCCGAGCGCGTGCACTTCACGGGCCGGCTCGAGCACGACGACCTGCCCGACCTGCTGCCCCTCTGTGAGGCGCAGGTGATGCCGAGCACGTTCCCAGAGGCGTTCGGGATGGTGGCGGCAGAGGCGGCCGCGTGCGGCGCGCTGCCGCTGTCGGCCGGGCACTCGGGGATGGCGGAGGTCACGGCGACGCTGGCGCCCGCGCTGGAGCCGCCGCTGCGGCCCCTGCTCTCGTTCGACGTCGGGCCGCAGGCCGTCGAGCAGATCGCCGCGAAGCTGACCGCCTGGCTGACGCTCGAGCCGGGCGAGCGGGAACGCGCCCGCGCCGCCCTGGCGGCGGAGGCGGCGCGCCGTTACTCCTGGGAGAGCGTGGCCGAGGGTGTGATCGCGGCCGCCCAGGGCCGCCTGGACGCGTTACCCCATCCCGCTCCCCCAGCGGATAATGTTCCCGCCCCGTGAGCCTCGCCCGGAACACGGCATCGCCGCAAGCGCCCGGCTCGGCCGGGTGCGCGCGGTTTCGCGTCCGGCTGCTCGCGGCACTGGTGGCGGCAGCCGTCGCGCTGCCACTCGGCGCCTGCGGCGGGCGCGACGAGAACGACATCACCAACGGCAAGGCGCAGTTCACCCAGAAGTGCGGCTCCTGCCACACGCTCACGCGCGCGGGCACGCAGGGCACGACCGGCCCGAACCTGGACACCGCGTTCCGCGCGGCGCTGTCGGACGGCTTCACCCGCCAGACCGTCGAGGGGATCGTGCACAGGCAGATCCTCCATCCGCGCCGCAACAGCACGATGCCGGCCGAGCTCGTGAAGGGCCAGGACGCCAAGGACGTGGCGGCCTACGTCGCCTTCGCGGTGGACCGCAAGGGCCAGGACCAGGGCCAGCTGGCGCAGGCGGGCCTGGCGGGGGCCACGACGGGCGAGCAGATCTTCACCGCGGCGGGCTGCGCGGGCTGCCACACGCTCTCCAAGGCGGGGGCGAACGGGAACATCGGCCCGAGCCTGAACGACCTCGCGTCGTCGCCTGACATCAAGGGCAGCCCAGAGGACTACGTGAGGGAGTCGATCGTCGACCCGGACAAGGTCGTGGTCCAGGGCTTCAACGCGGGCGTGATGCCGTCGTTCGACGGCAAGCTGACCGACAAGCAGGTCGACGCGCTCGTGCAGTACCTGCTTGGCGGCTGAGACCCTGGGGACCAGGGTCCCATGCACGTAACCATCATCGGCACCGGGAACATGTCCCGCGGCATCGGCACGCGGGCGCTGGCGGGCGGCAATGACGTCACGGTCGTCGGCAAGGACACCGAAGCGGCCGAGGAAGCGGTCGCGGCCCTGCGCGAGGCGGGCGGGAACGGCTCGGTCCGGGCGGGCGTCGAGACCGACCCGCTGGAGGGCGACCTCGTGGTGCTCGCGGTCTACTACGACGACGCGCGCGCCGCCGTCGAGCGCCTGGGCGACGGGCTCGCGGGCAAGACGGTCGTGGACATCACCAACCCGGTCAACGAGAGCTTCGACGGGCTGGTCGTGCCGCCGGACGGCTCCGCCACGCAGGAGCTGGCAAAGCTCGCGCCCGATGCGAGCTTCGTCAAGGCCTTCAACACGACCTTCTCGGGCACCCTGCGAGGCCGGCGGCGTCGCCGGACAGCCGCTCGACGTGCTGATCGCCGGTGACGACGACGAGGCGAAGGCCACGGTCGCCACGCTCGTGCGCGACGGCGGCCTGAACCCGGTCGACGTCGGGGGCCAGCAGCGGGCGCGCGAGCTGGAGGCGCTGGGGCTGATGCACATGACGATCCAGGACGAGCTGGGGACTGGCTTCGGCAGCGCCGTGAAGTTCCTGGGCTAGGGCTCGACGAAGGCGCGCAGCTCCTCCGCCAGCGCCTCGTGCGAGGCGGCGAGGAGACCGGGCCAGCCCTCGTCCATCCATACGCAGCTGCCGCCCGCCTCCTCGACCAGCAGGCGGCCGGCGGCCCAGTCCCAATGCTGGAGGCCGCGCTCGAAGAAGGCGTCCACGCGGCCGGCCGCGAGCCAGGCGAGGTCGAGCGCCGCGGCGCCGGCGCGGCGGATGTCGCGGGCGCGCGGGAGCAGCCGGCTGACGACCTCGGCCTGGGCGGCGCGCCGCTCTGGGTCGTAGGAGAAGCCGGTCGAGACGAGCGCCTGGTCGAGCGGGCGCGGCGGGCGCACGGCGAGCCGGCGCTCGCCGAGAAAGGCGCCCTCGCCGCGCACGGCGTGGAAGGTCTCGGCGTGGATCGGTGAGTGCACGACGCCCAGCAGCGCGCCGCCGGCGTCCTCCAGGGCGACGCTGACCCCCCAGGCCGGGAAGCCGTAGAGGAAGTTGATGGTGCCGTCGAGCGGGTCGACGACCCAGCGTCGCCCGCTGGCCGCCTCGGCCCGCGAGCCCTCCTCGGCGATCAGGCCGTCGTCCGGCCGCTCGCGCTCGAGCAGCTCCCGCACGGCCCGCTCGGCCTCCCGGTCGGCATCCGACACGAGGTCGGTCGCCGACGACTTGGAGGCAACCCCCTCCGGCGCCCGCCCGTAATAGGTCATGAGCACGTCACCGGCCGCGCGCGCGGCGCGCTCGGCCAGCTCGAGGTCGGGATTCACAGCGCGCGGATCAGGAAGACGAGGCCGACGAAGATCGCGACGACGACCAGCACCCAGATCAGGAACCGAAAGGCCTCTTGTTCGGAGCGAAGCGGATTGAGCAGCGCGGGTGCCTAGAGGAGATAGACGGTGCTGTAGACGATCAGCCACATGACGTCGACGAAGTGCCAGTAGATCCCCGGCACCTCGACACCCCGGTGCTCCTTCGGCGAGAAGTGGCCGCGGAAGGCGCGCGTGGTGGCGAACGTGAGCAGCGTGAGGCCGACGAACACGTGGGCGCCGTGGAGGCCGGTCAGGCCGTAGAAGACCGAGGCCTGCGCGAAGTCGCTGGGGGCGAAGCCGATGTGGACGTACTCGTTGATCTGCACCGTGAGGAAGGTGATGCCCAGCGCCAGCGTGCTGACCAGGCCGACCTGCATGGCCCGCCGGTTGCCCCGGCGGGCTCCCTCGAGCGCCCAGTGCATCGTGAAGCTCGACGAGACCAGCACGGCGGTGTTGACGCCGGCGATGACCTTCGGGAGCTCCTTGCCGTCGATCGGGAACCAGTCCCCGTTGTCGGCCACGACCCTGACGAAGAAGTAGGCCGTGAAGAACGCTCCGAAGAGCATGATCTCGGAGATGATGAAAAGCAGCATCCCGAGGAACTGGGCCTCGACCCGCGACGACTGGTTGGCCGGGGGCGGCCCGTGGTGCTCGTCGTGAGTGGCGGTGTGGGCGGCGACCGATGCCGATTCCATCAGGCGCTCTCCTCGCTCACGACGTGCTCGACGGGCTTGCCGGTGGAGGCCTGGATCCGGCCGATCAGGTCGGCGCGCAGCCACCCGGAGCGCGTCTCGGGGAAGGTCGAGATGACGATGTCGTCGGGCGCGTAGAACTGCAGGGCGTTCTGGATCGCCGTGTACGGGTCGGGGTGGACGACCTGGCCGATCGCCTCGAGCCCGGCGTCCTCGAGCGTCTTGAGGGTGTGCGCGAGCCGCTGCGCGGCGTCGCTCTCGCTGCCGTCGCCGTTCGTCTCCGCCTCGGGGCAGATCACGATGAAGCGGCGCGGCTCCTGCTCGGCCTTGCGCCGCAGGACGTCGAGCAGCTCCTGGCTGGCCACCGTCTGGTTGGCGACCACGAGCGTGCGCTTGACGTCGTCGCGCTCGGTGTCGAGGTCCACGACCACGTGCTCGACGGGGCGGTGCGAGGCGCGCCGGACGCGGTCGACGAGCCCCTCGCGCAGCCAGCCGGAGCGCGTCTCGGGGTGCGTGGAGATGACGATCTCGTCGTAGTCCTGCTCGCCCAGCGCGTCCATCACGGCCGCGTAGGGGTCGGGGTCCATCACCTCGCCGTCCGCCTCGATGCCGGCCTCGTGCATCAGCGCGAGCGTCATCTTGAGGCGGTTCTCGGCGGCGTCGCGGACCGTGCTTTCGTAGATCACGTAGCCGTGGCGCGGCTGGTTCTGCGGGCAGATCACGTGCACGTCGACCTCGTCGCCGGCGGCGCGCTCGCGCACGGCGTCGATCAGCGGCTTGCCGGCCACCGTCTCGTTCGCGACTACGAGGATGCGCTTCACTGAGCCGGCGGGGGCGCGCCGCCGCCGCCGGCCGGGGCGGGCACCCCGGCGCTCGCGGGCGCCTTCTCCTTGAAGACGGCGTGGACGGCGCCGGGCACGCCGTACTCGTACGGCCCGCCGACGACCGTCGGCACCTCGTCGAAGTTGAACACGGGCGGCGGTGAGGACACCTGCCACTCGATCGAGTGAGCCCGCCACGGATTGCCCTCCGCGAGCGGGCCGTGCCGCCAGGACGTGACGATGTTGTAGACGAAGATCAGGAACGACAGGCCGAAGATGAAGGCCGAGATCGAGATGATCGCGTTCCAGGTGGCGAACTGGTCGGCGTAGTCGGCCACGCGGCGCGGCATCCCCTCGATCCCGACGAGGTGCATCGGGCCGAAGGTCAGGTTGAAGAAGATGAACGACATCCAGAAGTGCAGCTTGCCGAGCGTCTCGTCGTACATCCGGCCGGTCATCTTCGGGAACCAGTGGTAGATCCCGGCGAAGATCGTGAACACGGAGCCGCCGAACAGCACGTAGTGGATGTGGGCGACGATGAAGTACGTGTCCGACACGTGGATGTCGAACGGCACGACCGCGAGCATGATGCCGCTGATCCCGCCCAGCGTGAACATCGTGATGAAGCCCAGCGCGAACAGCATGGGTGTTCGGAGGTGGATCACCCCTCGCCAGAGCGTCGCCAGCCAGGAGAAGATCTTGATGCCGGTCGGCACCGCGATCAGCATCGTGGTGATCATCATCGGCACGCGCAGCCAGCTCCACATGCCCGACACGAACATGTGGTGCGCCCAGACCGAGAACCCGAGGATCACGATCGCGACCAGCGAGAAGGCCATCATCCGGTAGCCGAAGATCGGCTTGCGGGCGTGTGTCGAGATGACCTCGCTGATGATCCCGAAGCCCGGCAGCATCATGATGTAGACGGCCGGGTGCGAGTAGAACCAGAAGACGTGCTGGTACATCAGCACGTCGCCGCCCGCCGAGGCGTCGAAGAACTTGGTCCCGATCGTCCGGTCGAGCAGCACGAAGAACTGCGAGCCGGCGATGAACGGCGTGGCGATCACGACTAGCAGCGAGGTCGTGAAGTTCGCCCAGACGAGCAGCGGCATGCGCCAGAAGGTCATGCCCGGCGCCCGCATGGTGATGATCGTGACCAGGAAGTTCAGCGCGGTCGCGATCGACGACGCGCCCGCGAACTGGACGCCGAGGGTGAAGAACTGCTGACCCAGCGGCGTCTCGGTCGAGAGCGGGGCGTAGGCCGTCCAGCCGGTGGCGAAGGCGCCGCCCTCGGCGAAGAAGGAGGCCGAGCATCATCGTGCCCGCGATCGGCAGCATCCAGTACGACAGCGCGTTCAGGCGCGGGAACGCCATGTCGGGCGCGCCGATCATCAGCGGGATGACGTAGTTCGCGATCCCGGCGAACACCGGGATGATGAACAGGAAGATCATGATCGAGGCGTGCACCGAGAACAGCCCGTTGAAGGTGTTCGGGTCCACGAACTGCGTGCCGGGCTGGGCGAGCTCGGCGCGCATCAGCATCGCCATCAGACCGCCGGCCACGAAGAAGAAGAAGGTCGTGCAGATGTACTGGATCCCGATGACCTTGTGGTCGGTGTTGACGCGGAAGTAGTCCTTCCACGAGTAGGCGCCGTGGCCGGAGTGGTCCTCGGGGACGGTCGGCGCGCCCGAGGCCCAGCGGAACCAGTAGTCGAAGCAGCCGATGCCGATCAGGTAGCCGAACGGCGCCGCGACCAGGGCGCCGACGGTGATGATCGCGTCCCAGTCGAACAGCGGGTCCCAGCCGTAGAGCGCGCGGACGGCGACCACGATGCCCATGCCGAGCAGGAAGCCGACAGCCATGCCGAGGAAGGCGCGATACCAGCCGGGTGCGAGAAGACGACGGGTGAGGGTCATTTCTGCGCCTTCAGAAGGTACTCCACGAGCGCGTCAAGGTCGTCGGGCGACAGCTTGTCGCCGAAGTCCTGGGGCATGATGTCAGGCTGGAATCCCTTCGTGACGACCTTGTTCGGGTCGGTGATCGACTGCCGGATGAAGGCCGCGGTGGGCTTGTCGATGTTGTCGAGGTCGGGGCCGACGGTGCCGCTCGCCTTGGCGACGGCGAGCGTGTGACAGCTGCCGCAGCCGTTCGACGCGAAGACCTGCGCGCCGTCGGCGCCGCCGCCTCCACCGCCACCTCCGGCCTGGCCGCCGCCGCCACCACCGCCGCCGGCGGGGGCGCGCGCGGACTCCTTCTGCCGCGCGAGCCAGGAGTCGAAGTCGGCCCGGGGCACGACGCGCACGTTCTGGCGCATCGTCGAGTGGCCGATGCCGCAGAGCTCGGCGCAGACGACCTGGTAGCGGCCGACCCGGTCCGGCGTGAGCCGGATCTTGGTGGTCAGGCCCGGGACGGCGTCGGACTTGAGCCGGAACTCGGGCACCCAGAAGTCGTGGAGCACGTCCTTCGTGTGGATGCGGAACTCGACCGGGCGGTCCTTGGGCAGCACCAGCGTGCTCGACTGGACCTTCTCGGCGGGGTAGTCGAAGGACCAGGTGAACTGCTGCCCGGTCACGTTGACCACGAGCGTGTCGGGCTGCTTGGCCTCGAGGTCGTCGAGCACGATCCACCCGTAGATCGCGAGCGCGGTCACCATCAGGAAGGGGATCGTCACCCAGATGACCTCGAGCCTCGTGTTGCCGTGAATCGGCGCCCCGTCGCGCATGTCGCCCGGCTTGGCCCGGAAGCGGACCACGCTGTAGATCGCCACGGTCATGACCAGCACGAAGACCGGGACCGAGCAGATCAGCAGGACGTCGTAGACGGTGTCGATCTGGTCGGCCGAGCCCGCGGCGGACACCGGAAACCAGTCGATGGCCAGCGCGATCGCGATCCCGACCAGCGAGCAGACGATCCCGAGCGCGATCATCCAGGCCACCGGATGCTTCTCGCCGGCGAGCCGCGGGTCCTCGTCGGGAGGGCCCGCCGGGGTGCCGGCCGCTGGATCCCTATCCGCCATCGGCGCGCGAGTGTATTGCTTCGAGCGGCCGGGCGAGAAGTCAGGCGGCGAGGACGGAGCCGGCTGCCTGCCCGCGCATTCGCGCGACCGACGGCGGGTGGCCGTGGTGGCGCCGGAACGCCTTGGAGAACTGCGCCGCCTGGCGGTAGCCGACCGCCCGCGCGACGCTGGCGACGGGGAGGGTGCCGGCGCTCAGAAGCTCGGCGGCGTGCGACATGCGCACCCCCTGGAGCTCGTGGCGGAAGCTGGTGCCCTGCTCGGCGAACACCCGCTGGAGCTGGCGCCGGGACGTCGCGATCGAATGCGCGACGGCAGCCAGCGACAGGTTCTCATCGCCGAAATCGCGCGCAATCGCGCCCAGGGCATCCTCAAAGAGGGTTCGCCGTCTCTGCTTGGTGGAGTGCCGCACCATTCAGGTATACGTGCAAAAACGCCAATCGGATGCCCGAGTTGTGTTGTAGGGTTGGCTTGAGCCAATTGCCACTAGCGTCAAGGGAGAGTGCATGCACGTCCGCGACGGCATGAGCAGCGTGGTCCTGACGGTGAATCCGGGTCACTCGCTGCGCGACGCCGCGAACGCCATGGCCGAGCGCCTCGTGGGCGCGGCCGTGGTCATCGACCCCGAACAGCCCGGCCCCGGGATCATCACGGAGCGCGACATCCTGCTCTCGGTCGGCAACGGGGAGAACCCGGACCGCGAGCGCGTGGCGGACCACCTCTCGTCCAAGCTCACCTTCGCCGCACCGGATTGGTCCCTCGAGGCGGCCGCCGAGGCGATGGTCCGCGGCGGCTTCCGCCACCTCGTGGTGGTGGACGGCGGCGAGATGAGAGGCATCCTCTCGATGCGCGACATCGTGCGCTGCTGGGTGTCCGACGGCGCGACCAGCGAGCTGCCGTCGGACCTCGGCGCCGTGCGGTGAGCGGCCTAGTGCTCTAGCGGAAGCTCTGAGATGTCCCGGCGCGTGTCGCCGATCCAGCGCCAGATCGCGGCGACGGCGATCACGACCCCGATGCCGCTCACGAACCACGAGATGACGACGCCGCTGATCGCGAGCGTCAGCCCCAGGGCGGTCACCACCGGCAGGTAGGTCGGGCCGGGCAGGTGGACCGTCTCGCCCGCCGGCGGCGCCTCATCGCCGTGGGTGTGGACGTGCTCGTCGGCCATCAGTAGACGAGGCCGACGAACCAGGCGAGGCCGAATACCGTCAGGGAGATCGCGGCGGCGATCAGGCCCGTGCGGATGTTCTTGTAGGCCAGACGGCGGTCCACAGGCAGATCGTTGTATCAGATGGCGTGGAGCAGAAGGCGAGCAGGAGGACCCGGCCGGACGCCGATCGCGCCGGGCGGGGCCGAGGCGTCCGGCCCGAACAGCGCGAGCACGGAGCCGCCGAACCCGCCGCCCATGATGCGGGCGCCGAGCGCGCCCGCGGCGCGGCAGGCCTCCACGGCGCGCTCGACGGCGGGCACCGAGACGTCGTAGTCGTCGCGCAGGCTCGCGTGCGAGGCGTCGAGCAGGCGGCCGAGCTCGGCCAGGTCGCCTGACTCGAGCGCGGCGACCGCGGCGTCGACCCTCGTGTTCTCCGAGATGACGTGGCGGACGCGCCGGTCGAGCGGAGCGGGGAGGCCGTCCGCGCCGGGGGCGTCGCGCAGCGACTCGACTCCGAGCAGCTCGCAGGCGCGCCGGCACTCGGCGCGCCGCTCGTTGTAGCCGGACAGCGCGAGCTCGCGCGATGCGCCGGAGGCGAGCGTGGCGAGCTCGTGGCCGTCGAGGTCGAGTGGGACCTCGCTCAGGCGCGGGCCGCGCATGTCGATGCGCAGCGCCCGGCCCTCGCTGGAGCAGAGCGAGGCGAGCTGGTCGAGCAGCCCGGTCTGGGCGCCCGCCCAGTCGTTCTCGACGCGCGAGCACAGCCGCGCGAGCTCGACCCGGTCCGGCGGCTCGGCGCCGGCGACCTCGCACAGCGCCAGGCAGAGCGCCACGCAGACGGCCGCCGACGAGGACAGGCCCGCGCCGCTCGGCAGGTCGCTCGAGATCGTGAGTCGACAGCCGCGCAGCTCGACTCCCTCGCGCGCGAGCTCGGCGGCCGCGCCGCGGACGAGCCGGCGCCAGCCCTCGGCGGGTTGTCCCTCGGCGCCAAGCTCGAAGCGGTCGGTCTCGCCGAGGTCGGCCGCGTGCGCCTCGATCGCAGTGCCCGGCGCCGGGTCCGCGGCGACCGTGACGCCGCGCTCGACGGCGAAGGGGAGGCACAGGCCGTCGTTGTAATCGGTGTGCTCGCCGATCACGTTCACGCGGCCCGGGGCGAACGCCTGGACACTCCGTCCGCCGCGAGGGGCGTGTTCTAGACGGGTGTTCGAGTGGCGCATATTCCAGACCGATCCTAGGGTCAGAGGGTGATCGGCGAGCAGCGATCGGTGCGGGCTTTCCTCGAGGCGGAAGAGATCGTCAGGGACGAGATCGAGGTGGAGGTGCGCCCGTCTACTCCCACGACCGACCCGCGGTCGGGCTGGCCGCTGACGGTCCCGCCGCTCGTGATCCTGTGGGTCGGCGAGCGGCCGCTCGCGGTTCGCCTGCGCGCCGTCGTGGCGATCAGCCGGTTCCCCACCAACGCGCGCCTCGCCAACCTGATCGAGGGTGAGGCGGCCGCCCAGGGCTTCGCGGTCGAGCGGATGCCGGAGGCGGGCCTGTGGCGCCTCTTCTCGCAGCCGCCGCGGCCGCGCCGCGTCGGTCTCTGAGCGCCGCGCTACTCGATCCGCACGTGCAGGTGGTTGTCGTGGTTGGCCAGCGGCACCACGACGCCCGGCGGCCCGGTCAGCCCCGTGTTCGGCCCGACGAAGATCGTCACGGCGCCGGCCGCCAGGAAGCGGTCGACGAGCTCCTGCGAGCGCCCGCGGTCGATCTGGGACGCGTAGCGGGGGGCGCGCTCGCGGCGGTCGGCGCGCGGGTAGTAGACGTCGACGTCCAGCCCGTTCTGGTGGCTCGCATGGCCGATGTAGCCGAAGCGCGGGCCGAAGTCGCCGCCGTGCGGGCGGCTCAGGTCGCCGACGCCGAGCCGCGGCCCGCGCGGATGCGCCGCCCGGTCCGCGCGCGCCACGCGCAGCACGATCCGCACCAGCCTGTCCGTGCCCCAGCGCCGCCAGGGCCGGTTGGGCGAGCGGCGCAGGACGGGGTCCCAGGTGAAGAAGGCTGGGCCGGCGTGCGGCAGGCGGACGCCGTCGGCCAGGCGCGCCGGCGCTGGGGCTGCCGACCGCGGTCGATTGCTGCCACGCGATGCGGGGCTGCGCCGGCGCGACGCAGGTCGGGGCCCCGGCGCAGACGACGGCGATGAAGGCGGTGAGGGCTCCGACCACGCCTCACCTACGGCGCCGAGACCCACCGCGGTCCGTGTGGGCCCTATTGGCGGGGATATTCCTCGCTTACGGGGCCCACACTCGGCTAGTCGCGGCCCGGGATGCCCCCGCGGACGCGGTCCGGGTGGTCGCGCTCGTTGAAGCGGCGCAGGCCCTCGGCGGTCTCGGGGGCGAAGATCGAGCGCGTGAAGCAGTCGGCCTCGATGCGCAGGCCCTCGTCGAGCGGGCGGCCGAAGCCGCGCACGGCGGCCTCCTTGTCCGTCCGGATCGCCGGCTGGGGGAGGGCGGCGATCTCGTGCGCCAGCTCGCGAGCCCGCGCGCGGCACGTCCCGCTGGGCACGACCTCGTTGACGAGGCCGATGCGCAGCGCCTCCTCCGCGTCGATCACCCGGCCGGTGATGATCAGCTCCAGCGCGCGCCGCATCCCGACGATGCGCGGCAGGCGCTGCGTGCCGCCGTCGGCGAGGCCGATGTTCCAGCGCCGGCAGGTGACGCCGAAGGTGGCGTGCTCGTCGGCGATCGCAAGGTCGGTCCAGCAGGCCCACTCGAGCCCGCCCGCGTAGGCGGCGCCGTTCACGGCGGCGATCGTCGGCTTGTAGAGGTCGGTCCAGCGCGACGGCCCGAGCACGCCCGGCTCGTCCGGGTCGAACGACATCTGCTCGCCGTCCAGGGCCGCCTTCAGGTCGCCGCCGGCGCTGAACGCCGTGTCGCCCGCTCCGGTCAGCACCGCCACGGACGCCTCGGGGTCGTCGCGGAAGCGCTCCCAGGCGTCCACCAGCTCGCGGTGCGTGCGCGGCCCGATCGCGTTCATCCGGTCGGGCCGGTCGATCGTGATGACGGTGACCGGTCCGTCCTGCTCGTAGGTGAGGTGCTCGTAGCCGGGCATCAGTGGATCACCAGCTTCAGGCCGACGACTGCCAGGCCGAGGCGCCACGTTCGCGGCGGTGACGCCGATCGTGCCGAGCGTACCGAGCCGCTCGCGCCTGCCGACCGCGATCCCCCAGGCGGCCAGCTCCGCCACGCCGATCGCCAGCGCGATGTTGACCGCCGTACTGTCCTTCACGAGGCCGACGGCGCCGAGCAGCAGCCCGAGCGCCGGCGGGAAGCCGGCCTCGACCATCGGCCAGCCGTGGCGCAGGGCGTCGCGGCGCTCCTCGCGCGTCAGCGGGTGGGCCACGGCGTAGCGCACCGCCAGCAGCTCGGCCTGCGTATGGGCGAGCCAGAACACACAGAGCGTCACCAGCAGCGCGACCGCGATCAGCAGCGCGTCGAGGTCCTCCTCGGCGCTGTAGGCGGCGATCAGGGCGATCGCCAGCGACCGTTCCGTAGATCGAGTTGGTCAGGCGGGCGATGGTCGCGTGCCTCATCGGACGTGCAGTAAAACCCCGAGCGTGAGCGACCGCAAGGAATCGGCCTTCCTGTTCGACCTCGACGGCACGCTGATCGACAGCGTCTACCAGCACGTGATCGCCTGGCGCGAGGCGCTCGAGGCGGTCGGCCTGTCGCTCGCCGTGTGGAAGATCCACCGCCGCATCGGGATGAGCGGCGGCCTGTTCGTGACCGCCCTGCGCCGCGAGCTGGGCGACCAGCTCGACGACGAGACGGTGGCGCGCCTGCCGGACCTGCACACGCGCGCCTACCTCAGCCACTACGACAGCGTGCGCCCGCTGCCGGGGGCCACCGAGCTGCTCGGCCGGCTCACCGAGCAGGGGATTCCCTGGACGATCGCCACCAGCGGCGAGGAGCGCAGCGCGGGCCGCGCCCGCGCGCTGCTGGGACTCGCCGACGACGTGCCGATGGTCACCCGCGACCAGGTCCGCTACGCCAAGCCCGACCCCGACCTCTTCCTCACCGCGGCGGCCCGGGTGGGAGTCGACATCGCCGACGCGATCGTCGTCGGCGACAGCGTCTGGGACCTGCTCGCCGCGCGGCGAGCGGGCGCGCTCGGCGTCGGCCTGCTGTCCGGGGGCTACGGCCGCGAGGAGCTCATCTACGCCGGCGCGTTCCGCGTCTACGAGGACCCGGGCGACATGCTCGCCCACCTCGACGAGCTGGGCGTGCGCGGGCCGGACTAGCGCTTGCGGCCGGGCGCGCCGGCGGGCACCAGCAGCGCCGCGCCCATCGCGCCGCCGAGGTCGCCGAGCTCGGCCAGCGCCACGCGCGGCGGCTTGTCGTCGACGAACAGGTGCGGCTGCATCGCCTCGCGGATGCGCTCGACGTAGGGCTCGCCGAGGCGAGTGCCGAGCCCGCCCCCGATCACCACGGTCTCGACGTCGAGCACGTTGACGGCCGACGCGATCCCCGCGCCGAGCGCACCCAGGGCGCGCTCGATCAGCTCGCGGGCGAGCTCGTCCTCGTGGTCGAGCGCGCGTGCCCAGACACCCGAGGTGAGCCGGGTGCGGCCGCGCTTCTCCATGATCTTGAAGAGGTCGGTCTTGCGGCCGCGCTTGTGCTCGCGCCGCGCGCGCAGCTCCATCGCGCCGCGGCCCGCGTAGGCCTCCATGCAGCCGCGCCGGCCGCAGGTGCACTGGGCGCCGTTCAGCTTCACGACGACGTGGCCCAGCTCGCCGGCGGCCCCGCGGCCCTCCCACGGCTCGCCGTTGAGCACGAGGCCGCCGCCCACCCCGGTGCCCCACCAGACGCCGAGCAGCGACTTCGAGCGCCGCCCGGCGCCGAGCGCGTACTCGGCGTTGACGCCGACCGTCACGTCGTTGTCCACGTAGGCGCGCGTGTCGGCGAGCGTCTTGAAGCCCGCCGCGACGCGGATCGGGGCGCCCTCGCCGGGCAGGTTGCGCGCCCCGGTGACCACGCCGCGGCGCGTGTCGATCGCGCCCGGCGAGCCGACGCCGACGCCGGTCAGGTCGGATTGGTCGACGCCCGCGTCGGCGCACGCCGCGCCCATCGTGGCGACGAGCGCGAGGATCACGTCCTGCGCGCCGTCCGTGGTCGGGGTCGCGCTCTTGGCCTCGCCGATCACCTCGCGACGCCCATCCATCACCACCGCTTGGATCTTCGTGCCGCCGAGGTCCAATCCGCCGATCAGGCGGCGCCGAGGTGGGCTCATACGCCCATTCTCACCTAACTGGACACCCCGCTGCACGGTTGGGTGCTTGCGTCGCGGCCTCCACGGGGATAGGAATCCCCGCGTGGTCTTAGGCGTCGACGTAGGCGGCACGAAGGTCGCCGTGGCAGCGGTCGAGGGTGTGACCGTCCACGAGGCGACCGAGGATCCGACCGTTCTCAGCACCACCGAGGGCCTGCTCGACGGCATCGAAGCCGTGGTCCAGCGCGTGATCGAGAGGGTCGGCAAGCCCGATGCGATCGGCGTCGGCGTGCCCTCGCAGATCGACTTCGCGACGGGCACGGTCGAGACGAGCGTGAACATCCCGCTCACCGGCGTGCCGCTGCGCGACGAGCTCGGCAGGCGCTTCGAGGTGCCCGTCTTCGTGGACAACGACGCCAACGCCGCCGCGCTCGCCGAGGCCCACCTGCTCGGGATCGGCCATCTCGTGATGGTCACGCTCGGCACCGGCGTGGGCGGCGGCGTCGTGATCGACGGCAAGACCTTCCGCGGCGCGCACGGGCTCGGCGCCGAGCTCGGCCACATCACGCTCAACCCCGACGGACCGCCCTGCCCGGGCAACTGCCCCAACCGCGGCTGCATCGAGGCCTACTGCTCGGGGCAGGCGCTCGAGCGCGACGCGACCGAGCTGGCCACGGACAAGCCCGACAGCCGGCTCGCCCAGGCGCTCGGCCCCGACAGCAAGGTGTCGGGTCGCGCGCGTGGTGCAGGCCGCCGAGGACGGCGACCGCGACGCGCTGTTCGTCTTCGAGAACTTCGCGCGCATGCTCGGCATCGCGATCGCCGGCTACGTGAACGTCTTCGAGCCCGAGCGGCTGACGATCGGCGGCGGCCTGTCGCGCGCCGGTCACCTCTTCCTCGACCGCGCGATCCAGGAGGCGGAGAACCGGGCGCTGCCCGCGCTGCTGCGCCGCACCACGATCGCGCTGGCCCAGGGCGGCACGAACGCGGGAATGATCGGCGCGGCCGTGCTCGCCGCCCAGGAGGTCGAGGCGCAGAAGCGCGATACTCCCCGCACGAACTGGACCACGACAGAAAGGGCCGAATGACGACCGGCTCGCAGCTGGACGAGCTCTCGATCAACACGATCCGAACTCTCTCGATGGACGCCGTCGAGAAGGCCAAGTCCGGCCATCCCGGCGCGCCGATGGCCCTCGCCCCGCTGGCGTACCTGCTGTACACGCGAGTGATGAAGCACAACCCGGCCGACGCGGACTGGTTCGACCGCGACCGCTTCATCCTCTCGGCCGGGCACGCGTCGATGCTGCTGTACGCCTCGCTGCACCTGTCCGGCTACGGGCTGACCGTCGAGGACCTCGAGAACTTCCGCCAGCTCGGCAGCCCGACCGCGGGCCACCCCGAGCGCGGCGACGCGGCCGGGATCGAGGCCACCACCGGCCCGCTCGGCCAGGGCATCTCGATGTCCGTCGGGCTGGCGCTCGCGGAGGCGATGCTCGCCGCGCGCTACAACAAGCCGGGCCACGAGCTGATCGACCACCGCACGTTCGTGGTCGCGAGCGACGGCGACATGCAGGAGGGCGTCGCCTCCGAGGCCTGCTCGATCGCGGGTCACCTCGGGCTCGGCAAGCTCACCGCCTTCTACGACAACAACCACATCCAGCTGGCCGGGGAGACCGCGATGGCCTTCTCCGAGGACGTCGCGAAGCGCTTCGAGGCCTACGGCTGGCACGTGCAGGACCTCGAGGAGGACCTGGAGCTGAGCAACATCGAGGCGGCCATCGACGCGGCCGGCGCCGTCACGGACCAGCCCTCCCTGATCATGCTGCGCACCCACATCGGCTACGGCTCGCCGAACAAGCAGGACACCCACGCGGCGCACGGCTCGCCGCTGGGCGAGGAGGAGGTCCGCCTGACCAAGGAGGGCTACGGCTGGGACCCGGACGCCCACTTCCTCGTCCCGGACGAGGTCGTCGCCCATTACAAGGAGACCGCCGGCGAGCGCGGCGCCGCCGCCGAGGCCGAGTGGCAGAAGCGGGCCGAGGCCTACCAGGCGGAGCACCCCGACGAGTGGGACGAGCTGACGCTCGTGATGAAGGGCCGCCTGCCCGACGGCTGGGACGCCGAGCTGCCCAAGTTCCGCCCCGAGGACGGCCGCATCGCGACCCGCAAGGCGTCGCAGACGGTGATCCAGTGGGCGGCCGCGCGCGTGCCGCACCTGATCAGCGGCTCGGCCGACCTCGAGCCCTCGACGCTCACCTACATCGAGGACGGGGGCGCCGTCAGCAAGGGCGACTACTCGGGGCGCAACGTGCACTACGGCGTGCGCGAGCACGGGATGGGGGCGATCGTCAACGGCCTCAACCTGCACGGGCTGAGGGCCTTCGGCTCGACCTTCTTCACCTTCTCGGACTACATGAAGGGGGCGATCCGGCTGGGGGCGATCCAGCACCTGCCGGCGATCCACGTGTTCACGCACGACTCGATCGGGCTCGGCGAGGACGGGCCCACGCACCAGCCGATCGAGCAGCTGGCGCACCTGCGGGCCACGCCCAACCTCTACATGGTGCGACCGGCGGGGGCGAACGAGACCGCGCTGGCCTGGCGCTTCGCCCTCGAGCAGACGAACACGCCGGTCGCCATGGCGCTCAGCCGCCAGGGGCTGCCGGTGTGGAACCCGAGCGCCGTGCCCGACGACGCGATCCACCGCGGCGCGTACACGCTGCGCGAGGCGTTCAAGGACGGCGACCCCGACGTGATCCTGATCGGGACCGGCTCCGAGGTGCACATCTGCAACGACGCGGCCGACCTGCTCGAGGCCGACGGAATCGCCACCCGGGTCGTCTCGGCGCCCTGTCTCGAGCGCTTCGCCGAGCAGGACGCCGACTACCGCGACGGCATCCTGCCGCCGGCCGTGCGGGCGCGGGTCTCGGTCGAGGCCGCCGCCACGCTCGGCTGGTCCGAGTGGACGACGGACGACGGCGACCAGGTCGGCATGACCGGCTTCGGCGCCTCGGCCCCGCAGCCCGTCCTGTACGAGCACTTCGGCTTCACCGCCGAGAACGTCGCCGCCCGCGCGCGGGCCGTGCTCGAGCGGCTGGGAGCCCGCGCTTGAGCGTCGATGCCCAGGTCAACGAGCGCCTTGCGGCGCTGACGGCCGCCGGCACGAGCGCCTGGCTCGACCAGATCCGGCGCAGCCTGATCGAGAGCGGCGAGCTCGACCGCCTGGTGCGCGAGGACTCCCTGCGCGGCGTGACCTCCAACCCGGCGATCTTCGAGAAGGCGATCCTCGGCTCCAGCGACTACGACGAGCAGATCGCCGAGCTCGCCGGGCGCGGCCTCGACGCCAAGCGGATCTACGAGGAGATCGCGATCACCGACGTCGGGCTGGCCTGCGACGTGCTGCGGCCGGTCTGGGACGAGGCCGGCGGCGCCGACGGGTTCGTCTCGCTCGAGGTCGAGCCCGGCTTCGCGCACGACACCGACGCCACGCTCGCCCAGGCGCGCGACCTCTGGGGTCGCGTCGGCCGGCCCAACCTGATGATCAAGATCCCCGGCACCGAGGAGGGCGCGCCCGCGATCGAGCAGGCGATCTCGGAGGGCATCAACGTCAACGTGACGCTGCTGTTCAGCGTCGAGTCCTACACGGCCATCGCCGAGGCGTACATCCGCGGCATGGAGCGCCGGCTCGAGGCCGGCGACGCGCTCGGGGTCCACTCGGTCGCGAGCTTCTTCGTCTCGCGCGTGGACACCGAGGTCGACAAGCGCCTGGCCGAGCTGGGCCGGGAGGACCTGCGCGGCACCGCGGCGATCGCCAACGCGCGGGCCGCCTACGTGCGCTTCAAGGAGCTCTTCGAGGGCGAGCGCTTCGCGCGCCTGCGCGAGGCCGGCTGCCCGGTCCAGCGGCCCCTGTGGGCTTCGACCGGCGTCAAGGACCCGCACTATCCGGAGACCAAGTACGTCGATTCGCTGGTCGCCCCGCACACGGTCAACACGATGCCGATGCCCACCCTGCTCGCCTGCGAGGAGCAGCTCGAGGTCACCGGCGCGACCGCCGACCGGGACCCGACCGCGGAGCTTCAGGCACTCGCGAGCGCCGGCATCGACATGGGCGAGGTCACCGGCAAGCTCCTGCGTGAGGGGATCGAGAAGTTCGTGGAGCCCTTCGACAAGCTGATCGCCGGCGTCGAGCAGACCCGCGAGGGGATCGTCACGGGCCGCCCGCCGACGATCGCGTCTTCGATCCCCGACGAGCTCGAGCCCGCGCTGATCGAGCGGATCGGGCTGGCCCAGAAGGAGGGCGTGGCGCTGCGCATCTGGCAGCGCGACGAGTCGCTCTGGGGCGGCCCGGGCGTGCCCGAGATCGGCGACCGGCTGGGCTGGCTGACGATCAGCGAGAAGATGCTCGAGCACGCCTCCGAGCTGCACGCGCTGCGCGAGCAGCTCAAGGACGAGGGCTTCACCGACGCCGTGCTGCTCGGCATGGGCGGCTCGAGCCTCGGCCCCGAGGTGATCCGCCGCTCCTACGGCGAGATCCCCGACGGCCTGCGCCTGCACGTGCTCGACTCGACCGACCCCGGCGCGGTGCTCGCGACCGAGCGCTCCGTCGACCTCGCGAAGACGCTGTTCATCGTCTCCTCCAAGTCCGGCGGCACGATCGAGACGCTCTCGCACATGCGCCACTTCCTCGAGCGCTGCGACCACGACGGCAGCCGCTTCGTCGCGATCACCGACCCCGGCAGCCCGCTCGTGGACCTCGCCAAGGAGCGCGGCTTCCGGCACGTGTTCGAGAACGACCCCGAGATCGGCGGGCGCTACTCGGTGCTCTCGTACTTCGGGCTCGTGCCGGCCGCGCTGATGGGCGTGAACATCGAGGCGATGCTGCACCGCGCCCAGGTGGCCGAGCAGAACTGCGCGCAGTTCGGCGAGGGCTCGGCCAACTCGGGCCTCTGGCTGGGCGTCGCGCTCGGCGAGCTCGCCCTCGAGGGACGCGACAAGGCGACCTTCGTGGTCTCCGGCGCGATCGAGTCCTTCGGCCTCTGGGTCGAGCAGCTGATCGCCGAGTCGACCGGCAAGCAGGGCAAGGGCGTCCTGCCGGTCGCAGGCGAGCCGCTCGGCGCGCCCGAGTCCTACGGCGACGACCGCGTCTTCGTCTACCTGCGCGACCCCGCCGAGCCCGACGCAGACCTCGACGCCGGGATCGAGGCGCTCGCTCGCGCCGGCCATCCGACGATCACGCTCGCCGTGCACGGCGCCGCCGACCTCGGGCGCATCTTCTTCTTCGCGGAGTTCGCGGTCGCCGTCGCGGGCTGGGTGCTCGGCATCAACCCGTTCGACCAGCCCAACGTCCAGGAGGCCAAGGACAACACCGCCGGCGTGCTCGAGGCGGGCGAGCTGCCCGAGGCCGACCCCGGCGACGCCGAGCAGCTGTTCTCGCAGTCGGGACCTCCGCGCTACGTCGCGATCATGGCCTACGTGACGCCGTCGGAGCAGTTCGACGCGGCGATCGACGAGATGCGCCTGCGCATCCGCGACCACACGAAGTCGGCCACCACGTTCGGGTACGGGCCGCGCTACCTGCACTCGACCGGCCAGTTCCACAAGGGCGGACCCTCGACGGGGCTGTTCCTGCAGTTCATCCACGACGCCGGCGAGGACGTGGATATCCCGGAGGCCGGCTACGGCTTCCGCCACCTCAAGAACGCGCAGGCGCTGGGCGACCTGCAGACCCTGCGCGACCACGGCCTGACGGCCGTTCAGATCCGGCTCGAAGGCGATCCCGCGGACGCCGTAAGGAGGCTTCCCTGATGCAGCTTGGGTTCATCGGTCTCGGAAAGATGGGCGGCAACATGGTCCACCGCATCCATCGCGACTCCGAGCACCAGTGCGTGGCGTTCGACTTCAGTGCCGACGCGGTGAGCGAGGCCGAAGGCAACGGCGCGACGGGTGCCACGTCGCTGGAGGACCTGGTCTCGAAGCTCGACGCGCCGCGCTCCGTGTGGGTCATGGTGCCGTCCGGCGACCCGACGGAGGAGACCGTCCAGAAGCTGGCCGGGCTGCTCGACGAGGGCGACACGATCATCGACGGCGGCAACTCGCGCTGGTCGGACGACAAGCGCCGCCAGGAGGAGCTGCGCGGGCAGGGGCTGCACTACGTCGACGTCGGCGTCAGCGGCGGCGTCTGGGGCCTTCAGGTCGGCTACTGCATGATGGTCGGCGGCGACGACGAGGCGGTGGAGCGGCTGGCGCCGATCCTCGACGTGCTGGCGCCCCCGACCACCGAGGAGCACGGGCCGGGCTGGGGCCACTTCGGGCCGACCGGCGCCGGGCACTACGTGAAGATGGTCCACAACGGCGTGGAGTACGGGATCATGCAGGCCTACGCCGAGGGCTTCTCGATCTTCGACGCGAGCGAGTACGAGCTCGACAACGCGAAGATCGCCCACCTCTGGATGCAGGGCTCGGTCATCCGCTCGTGGCTGTGCGAGCTGGCGGCGCTCGCGTTCGAGCAGGAGGGCAACGACCTGGCCCGGCTGGAGCCGTGGGTCGAGGACTCGGGCGAGGGCCGCTGGACGGTGGAGGACGCGATCGCCAAGCGGATCCCGATGCCGGTGATCACCGGCGCGCTCTACGAGCGCTTCTCGTCGCGCGGGCAGAACGCCTTCGCCGCGAAGGTCAACGCGGCATTGCGCAACCAGTTCGGCGGGCACGCTGTGCACGCCCACGACGCCGTGGCCCAGAAGCAGCCGCACGCGGAGTAGCGCGATGGCCGTCGCCGAACAGGACAACCCGCTGGTCGAGGGGCTGGAACGGCTCCCCATCCACCCGACGACGATGGTCATCTTCGGCGGCACGGGCGACCTCGCCCACCGCAAGCTGCTGCCGGCGATCTACAACCTCGCGCACGAGGGCGCGCTGCCAGAGCGCTTCAACCTGATCGCGGTGTCGCGTTCGGACATCCCGCACGACGACTACCGCCAGATGGCGCGCGAGTCGATCGAGAAGTACTCGCGCCGCAAGCCGGACGCGCAGGTGCTCGACAAGCTGCTCGAGCAGGTGCGCTACGTGCCGGGCACGTTCGACGACGACTCCGTCTACGAGCGGCTCAAGGGGCAGCTCGAGGAGTTCGACAAGGACGCCGGCATCGAGTTCAACCGGCTCTTCTACCTCTCGACCTCGCCCGCGTTCTTCACGGTGATCGTCGGCAAGCTCGGCGAGCACGACCTCAACAGGCGCGAGGGCGCCGAGGTGCGGGTGGTGATCGAGAAGCCGTTCGGCACGCGCCTCGCCGAGGCGCTCGAGCTCAACCGCCAGGTGCTGTCGGCGCTGGACGAGTCCCAGGTCTTCCGGATCGACCACTACCTGGGCAAGGAGACCGTCCAGAACATGCTGGCGTTCCGCTTCGCGAACGGCATGTTCGAGCCGATCTGGAATCGCAACTACATCGACTACGTGCAGATCACCGCGGCCGAGGACCTGGGGGTGGGGAGCAGGGCCGGGTACTACGACACCTCGGGGGCGCTGCGGGACCTGGTCGAGAACCACATGATGCAGCTGCTCGCATTGCTGTGCATGGAGCCGCCGGTCACCTTCACGGCCGACGACGTGCGCGACGAGAAGGTCAAGGTGCTGCACGCGATCAAGGCCGTCGACATCCACCAGACGGTCAGGGCGCGCTACACGGCCGGGATGGCCGAGGGCAAGGAGGTGCCGGCCTACGTCGAGGAGGAGGACGTGCCCGAGGACTCGCAGACCGAGACCTACGCCGCGCTGCGGCTCGAGGTGGACAACTGGCGCTGGGCCGGCGTCCCGATCTACATGCGCACGGGCAAGCGCCTGGCGCGCAAGATCACGGAGATCGCGATCACGCTGAAGCCGGTGCCGCACCTGGCGTTCGAGTCCCAGGGCTCGATCGGCGTCCAGCCCAACCAGCTCGTGCTGACGATGCAGCCGAACGAGGGCGTGTCGCTCTCGCTCGGGGCGAAGATCCCCGGCACGCGGATGCGCATCCGGCCGGTGAACATGGAGTTCCTCTACGGCACGGCGTTCCTGTCGCAGTCGCCGGAGGCCTACGAGCGGCTGATCCTCGACGCAATGCGCGGCGACGCCACCCTGTTCACCCGCCACGACGAGGTCGAGGCGCAGTGGCGCATCATCGACCCGATCCTCGAATCGTGGTCCAAGGGCGAGCCGCCGCTGGTCGAGTACCCGGCCGGCTCCGGGGGGCCGGCCGAGGCCGACAGGCTGCTCGAGCCCGGGGACAAGTGGCGGGCGATCTGAGCCGGCGATGACCGACACCGGCGGCATCTGGAGCGAGCAGGACACGACCCCGGGCGCCGTCGAGTCCGCCATCCGCCAGCTGCTGCAGGAGCAGTACGCCCGCGACGCCTCCTGCGCGCCGGCGCGGGTGCTCAACCTCGTGGTGGTGGTGGACCGCGAGTGGCGCGGCGAGATCCTCAACCGCCTCGAGCGGGTCGGGCGCTATCACCCCTCGCGCCTGATCCTGTGCGCGGTCGAGGCCGGGCGCTCCACGATCGACGCGACGGTCGCGATCACGACCGAGCACGACGCGGCGGCCGGCGAGCCCGAGCTGGTGCGCGAGCGCATCGTGCTCGACCTCGGCCCGCGCCACCTGGAGCTGCTGAACACGATCGTCGATCCGCTGGTGGTCACCGACATCGCCACCGTGACCTGGTCGCCGCACGGCCATCCCGAGGCCGTCGACGCGCTGCTGCACCTGTCCCAGGTCGTGCTGGTCGACTCCGTCAACGAGTTCGACGCGCGCTCCGCCGTGACGCGTGCGCAGGCGCTCGCCAAGGAGGCGTACGTGGTCGACCTGGCCTGGCTGCGCTCCACGCCGTGGCGCGAGCGGGTAGCCGCCACCTTCGACCCGCCCCAGTGGCGGATCGAGCTCGGCCGGATCGACTCGGTCACCGTCGGTCATGCGCCTCAGTCGGCCAGCGCGGGGCTCCTGTTCTGCGGCTGGCTGGCGGCGCGGCTGAACTGGGACCCGGGCGCGCTGGTGAGCGCGAACGGCTCGCTCCACGGCAAGGCCCACGGGCGCCGCCAGGACGTGCAGGTCACGCTCGAGCCCGACCCGACGATGTCGGTGCCGGGGCTCGCCGGGGTGGATCTGGGCACGGCGAGCGGCGTGACGATAGGGCTGCACCGCGGGCCGGGCGGGCTGACGGCGCGGCGCCGCGACCGCAAGGGCAACGAGTCGTCCTGGACGGTGCTGGGCGCGTCGCGCGGCGAGTCGGGCATCCTCGGCGAGGGCATCCGCCAGGCCCTGCTGCGCGACCCCGCCTACGCGGCCGCGCTCGAGCGGGCCGCGGCGATGGTCGGATAGCGGCCGCATGAGGGCCGTCGTCTGCCAGAACGCGGACCTGTCGGTCGTCGATCGCGAGGAGCCCGTGCCCGAGCGCGGGCAGGTCAGGCTGACGGTGGAGCGCTGCGGCATCTGCGGCTCCGACCTGCACGCCCGCCACGGCATCGACGACTGGGCCGACATGGCCCGCGAGGCCGGCTATGACCGCTTCGGCCGCTCCCAGGAGGCGCTGGTCTTCGGACACGAGTTCTCGGGGCGGGTCGCCGAGTACGGCGTCGGCTGCAAGGCGGACCTGCCGACCGGCTCCCCGGTCGTGGCGCTGCCGATGGTCAGGGGCTCGCGCGGGGTCGACCCGGTCGGGCTGTCGGCGCAGGCGCCGGGGGCCTACGCGGAGCAGGTGATCGCCCAGGAGTCGATGATGCTGGCGGTGCCGAACGGGCTGGCCCCCGACGTGGCCGCGCTCACGGAGCCGATGGCCGTCGCCTGGCACGCGGTGCGCCGCGGAGAGGTCGGCAAGCGACAGGTGGCGATCGTGATCGGCTGCGGGCCGGTCGGCCTCGGCGTGATCCTGATGCTCAAGGCCAAGGGCGTGCGCACCGTCGTGGCGAGCGACTTCTCGCAGGGCCGGCGCGAGCTCGCGCGCGCCTGCGGCGCCGACGTGGTCGTGGACCCGCAGCAGGACTCCCCGTACACCGCGGCGGGCGAGAGCGGGCACCTGCCGGACCTCTCCTCCGCGCTCGAGCTCGCGGTCGGCACGCGCGAGAAGCTGGGTCGGCTGCCGATCGGGTGGTGGCACGTCTGGCGTGCGGCCGAGAAGCTCGGCGCCGGGCCCAAGCATCCCGTGATCTTCGAGTGCGTCGGCGTGCCGGGCGTGATCGAGTCGATCGTCGACAGCGCGCCGCTGTGGTCGCGGGTGGTCGTGGTGGGGGTGTGCGTCGGCCACGACCGCTTCCGGCCGGCGATGGCGATCAACAAGGAGATCGACCTCCGCTTCGTGGTCGCCTACTCGCCGCTCGAGTTCCGCGACACGCTCCAGATGCTCGCCGAGGGCGAGGTCGACCCGCGGCCGATGATCACGGGTGACGTCGGGCTCGACGGCGTGGAGGCGGCCTTCGCTGCTCTCGGCGACCCGGAGCGCCACGCGAAGATCCTGATCGACCCGAGCAGTGGCGCCCGGGAGCCCGTGGCGCGCTAGCCGGGCTGGACGATCAGGAAGCGGTTGCCGTCCGGATCGCGGAAGAAGAACTGGGCCGGCACCGGGTCCTCGACGGTCGCGTCGCCGGAGACGAGCCCGGTCCGCGGCGTGCCCTCGCGCGCGATCTGCTCGTCGACGTCGACGCCGCGCTCTCCGAGCGCGCGGTGCTCCGCCTCGATGTCGCCGCAGGCGAAGGCGCAGCGGGCCACGTCGCCGCCGGCCGAGCGGCCCTCGCTCGGCGGCACCAGCGCGATCGTGTTGCTCGCGCCCGGCGGGGCGACCTCGACCCAGCGGTGGTGGCCGCCGTAGGTGAAGTCGGCGACCTTCTCGAAGCCGAGCTTGCCGACGTAGAACTCGACCGACCGGTCCTGGTCGGTCACCGGGACGAACACGGCGCCGACCTGGTTGACCGTCACTTCGTCAGCGCCTCGATCACGTCGTGCGAGTGGGTCAGCGGAATCCGGTTGCCCTCCAGCTCGATCCGCGATCCGCTGCCCTCGTCGATCAGCTCCAGAACGCGCACGTTCACGCGTTGATGGACCTTGGCGGTGAGACCCGCTCGCGGGACCTGGAAGACGAGCGCCCTGGGAGCGTCGTGCCGGTGCGGGCCGAGGCCGTAGACGTTCGCGTCGGACACACCGATGAGCATCTGAAAGGGCAGGCCGGCCGCGTCGTCGGCTGCCTTCATGCCGGCGAGTGAGCCCGCGGCGAGACCGATCGCCTCGCCTGTCTGACCCATCATGCCGCCGGCGTCGCCGAGCGTCAGCCCGCCGAGGAACATCCCCCCGCTGTGGCCGCGCGGCTCGAACCGGCCGGCCACGGTCACCTGGTCCTGGATCCCGTGCGCGTCGAGCGCGCTCTGGACCAGCTCGACAAACTTCTCCTCGGACACGGCACGTTCCTTTCGATCGGCTAACGGACGACGAGCCCCCGGATGCGCACCGCGACCCGGGTCGGCCGGGTCGGCTCGGCGAGCGAGAGGAAGTCCCTCACCGCGCCGGCCTCGCCGCAGAAGCCGCACGAGAGCGGGTCGGCAGGCGAGGAGGCTCCGGCAGCGGGCAGCACGGGGGCGTCGCAGGCGGGGCAGGCGAGCGTGCCGGTGGCGAGCTGCCACTCCGTGGCGGCGCGGTGGCGCTGGTGACGGCCGTCGAGCCGCTCTACCGGCTCGGGCCTGACCGGCTCGGCCCCGTCGAAGTCGCGCTGCAACGCCACGGACCTGAGTCTAGATGCGGCGCTCGCTCTCCTCGATCCGGTAGTCGTTGATGCTGGCGTCGCGCCGGCGCATGTAGCCGTGCTCGTCGAACTCCCAGTGCTCGTTGCCGTGGCTGCGCCACCACTGCCCGTCGGCGTCGTGGGACTCGTACTCGAAGCGCACCGAGATGCGGTTGTCGGTGAAGCACCACAGCTCCTTGCGCAGCCGGTAGTCCAGCTCGCGCGCCCACTTGCGCGTCAGGAAGCCGGCGATCGCCTCGCGTCCCTCGAAGAACTCGTCGCGGTTGCGCCACTGCGAGTCCTCCGTGTAGGCCAGCGCGACGCGCTCGGGATCTCGCGTGTTCCAGGCGTCCTCGGCGGCCTGGACCTTCTGGCGCGCGGTCTCTGCGGTGAACGGGGGGACCGGCGGTCTGTCTTCCATGGCCGCAAGCTAGTGCACGCGGCTCAGCCGCCGCAGGCGCGCGGCAGGTGCACCTCGGGCAGCCCCTTGCTCGCGAAGCCGAGCGCCGGGCGGCCGCTCGTCTTGCAGAACGCGTAGCGGCCGGTGCGCACGGTGAGTGCGGCCCGGTAGCTGTACCCGACCCTCACGCCGCGCACCTGCGCGGTGCCCTTCAGCTCGCTGGTGATCGCCGTGCAGCCCAGCAGGGTCCGCCCGTCTCCGCGGCCGAGCGCCTGGCAGACGGTCCGGCGCGCGGGGTTGTCCAGCTCGCCGGTGGCTGCGCGCCGGCTGGCGTCGCGCGTGATCGCCGCTTCGATCGCCGCCCCGGCCGCGCGCGGGGTCGGCCACACGCCCGTGGCGGGGCCGCTGCTCCTCGACCAGGCGCGCCCGCGCGCGCTGCGCCGCGAGCACGCTCGCTCGGCGGGCGGCCTCGGCGTTCTCGCGGCGCGTCTCGGCGATGCGCGGCGCGAGCACGATCGCCCCGGCCACCGCGGCGCCGAGCAGCAGCAGGCCGGCCGCCGCCGCGACCCTGCGCCCGCGGGGGGAGAGCCTGCGCAGGACATGGGCGGGGAGCCCGAGCAGCCCGGGCATGGGCTCGTAGCGGTCGGCCGGTGCTGACACCGAAGCAGGATCAGGCCGTTCGCTGCAAAGGACAAGCACCGGTTGGTTGATGTGAGCGTAAGCTGCGCTAAACGATGCTCGACGTTCGGCGACTGCGACTCCTGAGCGAGCTGGCCCGCAGCGGGACGATCGCGGAGGTGGCCAAGCGGGTGGGCTACACGCCGTCGGCGATCTCCCAGTCGCTGGCGCAGCTCGAGCGCGAGGTGGGCGTGACGCTGCTGGAGCGCGACGGGCGGCGCGTGCGGCTGACGCCGGCGGCGGTCGCGCTCGCGGCGCGCACCGACAGGGTGCTGGAGGAGCTGGACGCGGCCGAGGCGGACCTGGGGGCCGAGCAGGGGACCGTGCGCGGCGAGCTCGAGATCGGCGCCTTCCCGAGCGCGGCGGCCGGATTGGTGGTGCCGGCGGTGGCGGAGCTTCGGCGGCGCCACCCCGAGCTGACGTGCGTCGTGCGCGAGCACGAGCCGGAGGACGGGATCCCGCTGCTGCGGTCGGGCGAGCTCGACCTGCTCGTGTCGGAGAGCTACGACGACGTCGAGCGCGCGCCGGCGGGCGGCCTGGAGGAGCATCCGCTGCTGAGCGAGCCGCTCCTGCTGGTGCTGCCCGACGGCCACCCGCACGGCGAGCGGGTCGCCCTGTCGGCACTGCGCGACGCGGCGTGGATAGGCGGCCTGGCGGGCACGCAGTTCGCGGCGGCGCTGGAGCGCGCGTGCCGGTCGGCGGGCTTCAGGCCCCGGGTCGTGCACCGCGCCGACGACGCGGTCCTGTTCCACCGCCTGGTCGAGGCCGGGCTCGGGATCGGGCTGCTGCCCCGGCTGGCCTGCGCAGCATCCGCGAGCGTCCGCATGGCCGAGGCCGTCCCGGCGCCGCCGCGCCGGCACGTGTCCGCGCTGGTGCGCCGAGGCGCTGCGCGGCGGCCGGCATTGCGGGCGGCGCTCGACGCCTTAGCATCCGCCCCATGACGCCCAAGCTCGACCACGTCGGAATCGACGTCAGCGACTACGAGACCAGCAAGGCCTTCTACGAGCAGGCGCTCGCGCCGCTCGGGATGAAGCTCATGATGGAGCCGGTCCCGGGGATCTGCGGGTTCGGCGACCGGATGCCGTTCTTCTGGATCGGCAAGCGCGGCATGGGCTCCGACAACGGCGTGCACGTCGCGTTCACGGCTCCCGACCGCGCCACCGTGGACGCCTTCCACCAGGCGGCCCTGGCCGCCGGCGGCAAGGACAACGGCGAGCCCGGGGTCCGCGAGATCTACCACCCCCACTACTACGGCGCGTTCGTGCTCGACCCCGACGGCAACAACGTCGAGGCCGTCTGCCACACGCCTGCCTGATCAGCGTTATTCTCTGACCTAGGTCAGAGAATGCCCAGCGAGCGCGACATCCAGCTCGTGCGCGGCTTCAACCGCCTCGTCACCCGCCAGGTCGGCGCCCTCAACGACCGCTACCTGGGCCGCCGCCCGCTCGGCGAGTCGCGCGTGCTGTTCGAGGTGGGTGAGTCCGGGGCCACCCCGCGCGACCTGCGCGCCCGGCTCGGGCTCGACTCCGGCTACCTGTCGCGCATGATCCGCTCGCTGCGGCGCGAGGGCCTCGTCGACGAGCGGCCCAACCCGGCCGACGGGCGCACGAAGCTGCTGCGGCTGACCCGCCGGGGCCGCGCCGAGCTGCGCACTCTGAACCGGATGGCCGACGAGTTCGCCGGGTCGGCGCTGGCGCCGCTGACCGGCGAGCAGCGCGCCCGGCTGCTGGCCGCGCAGGCCGACGTCCAGCGGCTGCTGGCCGTCTCGATGGTCACGATCGAGCGCGAGTCGCCGTCCTCGGCCGACGCCCGCTGGTGCCTCGGCCACTACTTCGCCGAGCTGCGCGAGCGCTTCGGCCTGGACGAGCGGCGCACGCTGCCCGCCGAGGAGGCCGACCTCGTGCCGCCCGCCGGGGCGTTCCTCGTCGCGCGCTCGAACGGGCAGCCGGCGGGCTGCGGCGCCCTCAAGACGTACGCCCCCGGCGTCGGCGAGCTGACCCGCATGTGGGTCGACGCCCCCCACCGCGGCCTCGGGATCGGCGCCCGCATGCTCGACGCCCTCGAGGCCGAGGCTGCGCGGCTCGGGCACGACAGCGTCCGGCTCTACACCGAGCGGTCGCTATCGGAGGCGCAGGCGATGTACCGCTCGCGCGGCTACGTCGAGATCGCCCGCTACAACGACGATCCCTACGCCACGCACTGGTTCGAGAAGCGCCTGGGTCAGCCGTCCGCCGGCGCGTAGCTGAGGTTCAGCACGCCGCTCTTGAACGTCTCCGACCGCACCAGCGCCAGCGGCGTGGTCGACTCCTCGGGCGGAAACAGCCGCCCGAGGCCCTCGCCCACGGCGATCGGGTGCACGAGCAGGTTGAGCTCGTCGACCAGGCCGTTGCGCAGCAGCCAGCGGACGGTTGTGGCGCTGCCGGACATCGAGATGTCGCCGCCCTCCTGCGCCTTGATGTCCCTGACCTTCTCCGCCACGTCGCCGTTGACGACCTCGCAGTTCTCCCAGTCCGCGGACTGGAGGCTGTCGGAGATGACGTACTTCTTCATCCCGTTCATCACGTCGCCGAACGGCTCGTCGCGGTGCTCGGGCCAGTAGACGGCCCACTCGTCGTAGAGCACGCGGCCCATCATCATCGCGTCGGTGCCCTCGAAGCCCGCGCCGACCGCCGCCCCCATCTCGTCGTCGAAGTACGGGAAGTGCCACTTGTCGGGAGCCTCGACGACGCCGTCGAGCGAGATGAAGAAGTTCGACTTGATCTTTCGCATGGAAGGGCCTCCTACTCGGTAACGTCGGCGAATGCCCGAGAACGATGCCACCGCCCGGGAGATCGTCGACGCCAACCTATACATGACGCTGGCCACCGCCGACGCGTCGGGCCGCCCCTGGGCCTCGCCGGTCTGGTACACGGCGCTCGACTACCGCAGCTTCTACTGGGTCTCCTCGCCCGAGGCGCAGCACTCGCGCAACGTCCTGGAGCGCCCCGAGGTGAGCATCGTGATCTTCGACTCCCGGGTCGCGGAGGGGGAGGGGCAGGCGGTCTACCTGAGCGCGACCGCGGAGGAGCTGACCGGGATCGAGCTGGAGCGCGGGATCGAGCTGTTCTCCGAGGCCTCTCGGAGCCGCGGGATGGAGGCGTGGTCGGTCGAGGACGTCACGCCGCCGGCCGAGCACCGCCTCTACCGCGCGACCGCGACCGGGCACTCGATCCTCGACAAGAGCGTCCGCGGCGTCGACCGCCGCACGCCGGTGGACCCCTGATGGAGATCGAGACCCCCCACGGGCCGGCCCGCGCCCACGTGCATGCGGTGCCGGGCGCGCAGGCCGCCCTCGTGATGGGCCACGGCGCCGCGGGCGGGCTCGGCGCCGGGGACATCGTCGCGGTGAGCGCCGAGGCCCAGGCGCTCGGCGTCAGCGTGGCGCTCGTCGAGCAGCCCTACCTCGTGGCCGGCCGGCGCGGCTCCGGCTCCGGCCGCGCAGCTCGACGCCGCGTTCACAGCCGTCGTCGACCACCTGGTGGCGGGCGAGCTGGACGGCCTGGCGCTCGTCGCGGGCGGCCGCTCGCTGAGCGCGCGCGTGGCCTGCCGCACCTCGGCCGCCACGGGCGCCGTCGCCGTGCTCTGCCTCGCCTTCCCGGTTCACCCGCCCGGCAAGGACGACCCCGAGCACAACCGCCTGCCCGAGCTGGACGCCGTGGCCGTGCCCACGCTCGTCGTCCAGGGCGAGAGCGACCCGTTCGGCATGCCACCGCCCGGCCCGAATCGCGTGGTCGCCCGCGTGGCCGGTGACCACGGCCTGAAGAAGGACGTCGACGCGGTCGTCGCGGCCGTGCGCGACTGGCTGCCGCGCGTGGTCGGCTAGCGCGCCGCCTCCACCAGCCCGCACATCAGCCGGGCGGCCTCCGCGTCGGCGAGCTCCTGGCCGCGCGCCAGCGAGCGCCAGGTCGAGAACTCGACCGCGTGCCCCAGCGCCGCCTGCACGCGAGCTCGCGAGCGGCCTCGCAGCCCGCGCCCGCCCATGAGCACCCCCGCGGCGGCGGCGACGTACTCGTGGAAGGCCCCGAAGTGGCGCGCGACGGCGGGCACCACCGCCTCGTCGCGGAAGAGGTTGGCGAGCATGCCCTCGCCGCCGCGGTAGAAGGCGTACAGCTGCTCGAGCGCCACGCGCAGGCGCCGGTCGGGGTCCTCGATCGCGGCCCACGCGCCCAGGTCGGGCACGGGGTGGGCCTCGTTCCAGTGCGCGCTGCAGGCCGCGAACACCTCCGTCTCGTCGGCGAAATGGCGGTACAGAGTCGAGCGCCGCACCCCCGCGTGCTCGGCGAGCGCGCTCATCGAGGTGCGCGACGGACCGAGCGTTCCGTGCAGCTCCACGGCGCTCTCCGTGATGCGCCGGCGGGTCTCGGCCTCCAGCTCCGCGCGCCTGCGCTTTCGGTATGGACGCTTTTCATCGGTCATAAGTGTCGCTTGAATCTTGACAGATCCTGCGGACCTGTGTAGGTTCACGAGACACTACTGTTCGTTGAAAGGAGAAGACATGGAGGCGACGAGCTCGGTGAAGGTGGTCGGCCCGCAGGACGGCAGGCACGGGTTTCTGGGGAGCATCGGAGTCCGCTGGATGATCGACGGCGACGAGACGGCCGGCCGCGGCTTCTCGCTGGTCGAGCACCCGATGTCGCCGCGCGCGCTGGCGGCGCCGCTGCACCTGCACACGCGCGAGGACGAGTACAGCTACGTGATCGAGGGGCGGATGGGAGCGCTGCTCGGCGACGAGGTCGTCTACGCGGAGCAGGGCGACCTGGTCTTCAAGCCGCGCGACCAGTGGCACACCTTCTGGAACGCCGGCGACGAGCCGTGCCGGATCCTCGAGATCATCGCGCCGGCCGGCTTCGAGGACTTCTTCAGAGGGCTCGACGACCTCGGCGGCGCGCTCAACGCCGATCCGCAGGCCCTCGCCGAGCTGAACGCCCGCTACGGGCTGGAGATGCAGCCCGACACCGTGCCGGGCCTGCTCGAGCGGTTCGACCTGCGGATCGGCGAGCGGCTCTAGTCGATCTGGATCACCGCGAGCACGTTGCCGGCGGGATCCCGAAACCAGGCGATCGGCGGGCCCTGCTCGCGCATGATGCCCCGCTCGTCCTGGCCGAACCCGTCGTAGCGCTCGAGCTCGACGCCGCGGGCGGTGAGCTCGTCGACGGCCGCGTCGATGTCGTCGACGGGGAAGTTGAGGATGGTGTACTCGGCCGGCGTGTGGTCTTCCTTCGGGTAGACCAGCGTCGGCCGGTCGCCCGCGATGTGCAGCGTGAGCAGGCCGTTCTCCTCCGAGACCTCGAGCCCGAGCTTGTCTGCGTAGAACTCGCGCGCCGCCGCGACGTCGTCGACGGCGAACCCGCTGAATGCCTTCGCGTCGGTGAACATGGTCAGTCGATGACCTCCGGTAGTCCGAAGCTCTCGGCCCGCACGCTGACGTTCGAGTCGTCCATCGGCTGCTCGGGATAGCGGTCGTAGAAGTCCTCGTCGCGCGCGACCGTGGAGCGGTTGATGAAGGACGTGATCTCCTTGATCTTGCCGCCGTCCAGGGTGAACACGTCCAGGGCGAAGAGCCGGTAGGCGCCGTCCGGCTCGTACCAGGCGTAGGAGCCCACGGCGGGCTGTCCGTTGGCCTGGGTCGGGATGTGCTTCCAGCGCCACTCGCCCGACAGCGGCCCGACCTTCATGAACTCGCGCAGCCCGTCGTGTCCGGTGAACCAGGCGGGCAGCGGCGGCATCGACCAGACGGCGTCCTCGGCCAGCAGGCCGACGACCGCCTCGACGTCGCCGCGCGACATCGCGTCCATGTAGCTCCGCAACCAGCTGCTTCAGCTCCTCGTCGTCGAGCGTCCGCAGCGTCTCCTGCTGGCTCTCGTCGGGGAGCCGCTCGTCGACGGTCTTGCGCGCGCGCTGGAGGGCGCTGTTGACCGACGCCACGCTCGTGTCGAGCGACTCCGCCACCTCGCTGGCCGAGAAGCCGAGCACCTCGCGCAGGATCAGCACCGCGCGCTGGTTGGCGGGCAGGTGCTGGAGCGCGGCGACGAACGCCAGCTCGACGCTCTCGCGCAGCTCGTAGCGCGCCTCCGGCGCGGCGTAGCCGTCCTCGAGCCCGAGCCCGGCGTCGGGGAACGGCTCCACCCAGATCGACTCGAGCGGGGGCAGGCCCATCCCGTCGTTGGCGTCGAAGCTCGGGCTGTAGTCCAGCGGCATGACGCGCTTGGGGCGGCGCTCGATCAGGTTCAGGCAGGTGTTGGTGCAGATCGTGTAGAGCCAGGAGCGCAGCGAGCTGCGGCCCTCGAAGCGCGGCAGGCCGCGCCAGGCGCGCAGCAGCGCGTCCTGAAGGGCGTCCTCGGAGTCGTGGGCCGAGCCGAGCATTCGGTAGCAGTGGGCCAGCAGCTCCGAGCGATAGGGCTCGACCAGCTGCGCGAACGCCTGCTCGTCGCCCTCGCGGGCGGCTTCGATAGTTGTCATGCGTGCGATGAGTTCAGGGGCAAGGGGCGGTCTAAGAGGGTAACGCGATGCCCGAAGCGCACCCACAGCCGGTCGTACACCTTGAGCTGCACACGGCCGACCTCGCCCGCGCGCTCGGCTTCTACTCGCAGGCGTGCGGCTGGAACCCCCAGCGCCTCACGGACCCGCACGGCTCCTACCTGTCGCTCGACCTCGGGCGCAGCGAGCTCGCCGGCGGGATCGTCGAGGGCCACGCGGGCCGCCCCCTGTGGCTGCCGTACGTCGAGGTGGACGGGGTGGCGGGCGCCACCGACCGGGCCCGGGCGCTGGGAGCGTCCGTGCTGCTCGAGCCGCGCGAGGGCCCGGCCGGGTGGCGCAGCGTCGTCTCGGCCCCCGAGGCGGGCGAGATCGCCTTCTGGCAGCGCAAGCGCTGACTTACTCGTCCGGGAAGCCCTCCTCCTGCAGCCGGAACAGCTCGCGCGCCGCGAACGCGGTGTCGGCGAAGTCGGAGAACACGCCGTCGACGCCCGCCTCGTAGAACGCCAGGTACTCGTTGACCGGGTTCCCGCCGTAGTCGGCGGCCAGGTTGTGGGCCTCGTTGCGGAACGTGTACGGGTGCACGAGCAGCCCGCGCTCGTGTGCCCGCGCCACCAGCGTCGTCGGCGGGAGCACCCTGTCGCCCGCCGTGGGGATCACGTAGGGCTTCCAGGGCCCGATGCCGTCGGCGTAGGTCGCGACCTCGTCGAGGCCCGCGTCCGTGGTCAGGTAGCCGAACGTGCGCGCCAGCAGCTCCGGCTTGCCCGAGGCCGTCCAGTCGTAGGGCCGGTCGTAGGGCGCCGTGTAGTCGAGCGTCCCGTCGGGGTTGACGGCGTTGGCGTCGATCAGCTGGACGAGCCGCACCGGCGTCATCTTGTTGAGCCGCTTGAGATTGGACTGCTCGAAGCTCTGGATGAACACGGGGGAGCGCTTCCTGTCGAGCCCCGCCCTGTCGAGGGTCTTCACGAGCCGGCGCTCGATCGGGAGGCCGATGCTGCGGTGGTAGGTCGAGTGCTTGACCTCGGGGTAGATCCCGATCGTGCGGTGGTACCGCTTCGAGTACCGCTTGGCGAGGGCGATCACCTCCTCGAAGGTCGGGATCCGGAACTTGCCGTTGAACCGCTGCGGCCGCTCCGCGAGCGGCTGGATCGCCCGCAGCGTCCGGATCTCGGCGAGCGTGAAGTCGGATGCGAACCAGCCCTCCTCCTCGACCCCGTCGATCACGGCGGTGCGCTTGCGGTCAGCGAACTCCGGGTGGTCGGCGACGTTCGTGGTGGTCGTGATGTTGGGCTCGTGGCGGGCGATCAGCCGGCCGTCCTTGGTTGAGACCAGGTCGGGCTCGATGTAGTCGGCGCCGAGCTTGATCCCCAGCGCGTAGCCGGGCAGCGTGTGATCGGGCAGGTAGCCGGCGGCGCCGCGGTGCCCGATGACGAGCGGGTTCGGCTCGTCGTTGGCGGCGGCGGTGGCCGGGGCGAGCGCGGCCGCCACGAGCAGGGCGATCAGGGTCCTTCGCAGCATGGGTTCCTCCTCCCAAACCGAGGTGCGCGAACGATTAGCATCCTCCCACGGTGCAGCCCGATTTCCAGGTCTCAGACGACCCCGCCGCCGCGGCGGTCTCGCTGCTCGCCGAGGCGAGCGGCCAGGTCTGCATCACCGGGGGCTCGACCCCCCGGGTCGCCTACGAGCGGGTCGCCGAGCTGCGACCGGACTGGTCCGGCGTCGAGCTCTGGTTCAGCGACGAGCGCTGCGTGCCGCCCGACCACGAGCACTCGAACTTCCGCATGGCCGACGAGGCCCTGCTGTCGCGCGTGTCCGGCGCCACCGTCCACCGCATGCAGGGCGAGCTGGGCCCCGTCGAGGGCGCCGCCGAGTACGAGCGCGAGTACGAGGCCGCCGGCGAGCCCGCGCTCGACCTGATCCTGCTCGGCCTCGGCCCGGACGCGCACACCTGCTCGCTGTTCCCGAACGAGGACGCTCTCGGCGAGCGCGACCGGGCGGTCGTCGGGGTCGAGACGCCCGGCATGGCGCCCTTGGTGTCCAGGATCACCCTTACGCTTCCAGTCGTGAACGGCTCGCAGCGGATCGTCTTCCTGGTCACGGGCGCCGACAAGGCGGACGCCGTCGCGCGTGCCTTCAACGGGCCGCCCGACCCGTCCGCGCCCGCCTCGCTCGTCGACGGCAACGTGACCGTGCTGCTCGATCCGGCCGCGGCAGCTCGCCTGTGAGCGAGTGGGCGCCCGAGACCGGCGCCGGCGCGAGCACGTTCCCGCCGATCGCCGAGTGCGGCTTCCTGTCCGACTGCGAGACCTGCGCGCTGGTCGCGCCCAACTCGAACATCGAGTGGCTCTGCCTGCCGCGCTTCGACTCGCCGAGCGTGTTCGGGTCCCTGCTCGACCGCGACGCCGGCACGTTCCGGCTCGCGCCGGCCGACATCCAGGTGCCCGCGGCCCGGCGCTACCTGCCCGGCACGAACGTCCTGGAGACGAGCTGGGGCACGAGCAGCGGCTGGATCATCGTCCGCGACGTCCTGCTGATCGGCCCGTGGCACCACGAGCACGAGCGCTCGCACACGCACCGGCGCGCGCCGACCGACTACGACGCCGACCACGTGCTCGTGCGGCTGATCCGCTGCGTGAACGGCGAGGTGCAGGTCACGCTCGACTGCGAGCCGCGCTTCGACTACGGCCGGCTGCCGGGCACCTGGGAGTACACGGGCAACGCCTACCACGAGGCGGTCTGCCGGTGCGAGGGCACCGACGTCGAGCTGCAGCTGACCTCCGACATGAACATGGGCTTCGAGGGTCCGCGCGTGACGGGGCGGACCCTGATGAAGGAGGGCGACACCGTGTTCGTCGCCCTGTCCTGGTCCGAGCACCCCGCGCCCAGCACGTACGAGGAGGCCTACGACCGGCTCGTCTGGACGGCCCACCACTGGCAGCACTGGCTCGACCACGGCACGTTCCCGGACCACCCCTGGCGCACGGCGCTGCAGCGGTCGGCGCTGACGCTCAAGGGCCTGTCCTACTCGCCCACCGGCGCGCTCGTGGCCGCGGCGACGACCTCGCTGCCGGAGAGCCCGGGCGGCGAGCGCAACTGGGACTACCGCTACACGTGGATCAGGGACGCCACGTTCATGCTCTGGGGCCTCTACACGCTCGGCTTCGACTGGGAGGCCAACGACTTCTTCTACTTCATCGCCGACGTCGCCGAGTCCGAGCAGAACACGCTCCAGATCATGTACGGGATCGACGGCGAGGACACGCTCGAAGAGAGCACGCTCGACCACCTGTCCGGCTATGAGGGCGCGCGGCCGGTCCGCGTCGGCAACGGCGCGTACGACCAGGACCAGCACGACGTCTGGGGGGCGCTGCTCGACTCCGTCTACCTGCACACGAAGTCGCGCGACCACCTGCCCGAGCGCATCTGGCCGATCCTCAAGCGCCAGGTCGAGGCGGCGCTGGAGAACTGGCGCGAGCCGGACCGCGGCATCTGGGAGATCCGCGGCGAGCCGCAGCACTTCACCTCGTCGAAGCTGATGTGCTGGGTCGCCGCCGACCGCGGGGCCCGGCTCGCCGAGATCCGCGACGAGCTCGAGTTCGCCGCCCGCTGGCAGTCGGCCGCCGACGAGATCAAGGCCGACATCCTCGAGAACGCGCTCGACGACCGTGGCGTCTTCTGCCAGCACTACGACACCGAGGCGCTCGACGCCTCGGTGCTGCTGATGGTGATGACGCGCTTCCTGCCCGCGGAGGACGAGCGCATGCGCGCGCACGGTGCTGGCGATCGCCGACGAGCTGACGCAACGACGGGCTCGTGCTGCGCTACCGCGTGGACGAGACCGACGACGGGCTGGCGGGCGAGGAGGGCACCTTCACGATCTGCTCGTTCTGGCTGGTCTCCGCGCTGGTCGAGATCGGCGAGATCGAGCGCGGCCGGGCGCTGTGCGAGAAGCTGCTCTCCTACGCGAGCCCGCTCGGCCTGTACGCGGAGGAGATCGACCCGCGCACGGGGCGGCACCTGGGCAACTTCCCGCAGGCCTTCACCCACCTGGCCCTGATCAACGCGGTCATGCACGTGATCCGGGCCGACCAGGGCCTCGAGGTCGGGATGATGCACCTCGACCGCGAGCTGACGCGCCAGCGCTCGCAGCAGGCCTAGAGCCCGGCGAACGCTGGCGCGCCGCGCGCTAGCGCGGGATCAGCACCTTGTTGATGACGTGGATGACGCCGTTCGAGGCGGTCACGTTGGCCTTCGTGACGCGCGCGCCGCCGACGAACACCTTGCCGCCGCGGACCTTGATCGCGACCCGCTGGCCGTTGAGGGTCTTCACCGAGGACCGCTTGACGACCTTGTTGGCCGTCAGCTTGCCCTTGGCCACGTGGAGCAGCAGCACAGCGCGCAGCTTCTGCTTGTCCTTGGCGAGCGCCTTGAGCGTCGACTTCGGCACCTTCGAGAACGCCTTGTCGGTCGGCGCGAAGACCGTGTACGGACCCTTGCCCGACAGCGTCCCGGCCAGGCCGGCCTTCGTGACGAGCTCGGTGAGCGTCTTGAACTTCCCGGCGGCGACCGCGGTCTGGACGATGTCCTTGCCGGAGCCGGCGGTGGACGCCGGGGCGCCGGCGACGGCGATCGCAAGGACGGCGACCGACACGACGGCGAGTTTGCGGATGAGCACTTCTGTTCACCTCCTGTACAGGTTTTGTCCAGGGGCAAGCTAGCACTGCAAGCCGCCTTGTCAAGAGGCTGTTCATCCGTTGTACAGTTGGGCGCGATGGCCAGCGCGGGACTCCTGCGGGTGGGCGAGCTGAGCCGGCGGTCGGGCGTCAGCGCAGACCTGCTGCGCGCCTGGGAGCGGCGCTACGGGCTGCTGCGCCCGGAGCGGTCGGCAGGCGGCCTGAGGCTGTACTCGCCGACGGATCTGGAGCGCGTCCGCCTGATGAAGCGTCACCTCGCCTCCGGGCTGGCCGCGGCCGAGGCGGCCGCGCTCGCGCTGCGCGACCAGGGCTCCGAGTCGGTCGTGCGCCCGCCGGCCGTGCGGGCCGAGCTCGCCGAAGCGCTCGAGGCCTTCGACGAGCCGCGGGCTCAGCGGGTGCTGGATGACGTGCTCACGGCCGCGACCGTCGAGACCCTGCTGCGCGACGTCGTGCTGCCCTACCTCGACGACCTCGGGGGTCGCTGGGAGCGCGGCGAGGCATCCATCGCGCAGGAGCACTTCGCCTCCGTCGTGCTGCGCGCCCGGCTGCTCGCCCTCGGCCGCGGCTGGGGGCTCGGGGTCGGACCGGCCGCTGTGCTCGCCTGCCTGCCCGGCGAGCGGCACGACATCGGGCTGATCGGCTTCGGCCTGACGCTGCGCGCGCACGGCTGGCGCATCTACTACCTCGGCAGCGACACGCCGGTCGAGACGATCGCGGAGACGGCTCGCCGGCTCGACGCGCGGCTCGTGGTCCTGAGCGCCGTCGACGCTGAGCGCGTGCGGCCCGCGCTGGGCGAGCTCCGGGAGCTCGCCGAGGGCCACGCCGTCGCCCTGGGCGGAGCGGCGGCGGCGGCGTTGCAGGAAGACCTCGAGGCGATCGGCGTGCTGACCCTCGGGGGAGACGTGGTGGCCGAGGCGGCGCGCGTCACGAGCGTCGCCTAGCGGTTCTCCTCGCGCTGCTTCTGGCGCTCCTCCAGACGGTCCTGGCGCTCCTTCAGGCGCTCCTCGCGCAGGTCGATGCGGTCCTCGATCGCCTCCTGCTCGGCCGCGCTGGTCGGTCCCAGCTTCGCCGTGACGACCGCGACGGTGGCGGCGGCGATCACGAGCGCGACGAGCAGCGAGCCCAGCAGCTGGACGGCCTGGGAGCGCTCGCCCATCAGGAGTCCCCCAGGAAGTCGCCGGCGGAGCTGAGCCAGGTGAGCGCGAGCAGCACCCAGACGCTGATCCCGAGCACCGGCAGCAGGCGGCCGAGCGCGTGCCACCAGCGCACCACGCAGACCTTCACGGCGAGCACGACGAGCAGGGCGATCGCCGAGGCGACGTGCAGCGAGGCGTCGTCCTCGAAGCCGAAGTACGACACGCACATCAGCGCGACCACGACCACCAGCACCACGATCGTGTCCCCGACGGCCCTGTGGGAGCGGCCCGCCGGCGGCGGGTCGAGGAAGGGCAGCCGCAGCTTGCCGTAGGCGACCGCGATCAGCGCGAGCTGGTAGACGGCGAGCGCGAGCGCCACCGAGGCGAGCACGACCTTGACCTCGGTCGGATTCCCGCGCGTGAGCGTGTCGACGAGATCCTCGATCGGACTCCTATCCCCAGGGCGGGCACATGCGCAACCATTGGGTCATGGCCTACGACGAGGATCTCGCCGACCGGATCCGCGAGCTGGTCGCCGCGGAGGCGAACGTCACCGAGCAGCGCATGTTCGGCGGGCTGGCGTTCCTCGTCGGCGGCAACATGGCCGTGGCGGCGAGCGGACAGGGCGGCCTGATGGTGCGCGTCGAGCCCGACGAGACCGCCGCCCTGCTCTCGAGGCCGCACGCGCGCCCGTTCGAGATGCGCGGGCGCGAGATGGCCGGCTGGCTGCGCGTGGACGCCGAGGGCGTGCGCACGAAGCGCCAGCTCGAGCCGTGGGTGCGGCGCGGCGTCGGCTACGCGCGCTCGCTGCCCGCCAAGGGCTGAAGCTCGCGCAGCCGCGCGCGCAGGCGGCGGCGCTTCGCCGTCAGCTCGCGGTCGAGCTCGTCGAGCTCCACGCGCCGGCGGCGGACGAGCTCGGCCTGCCGCTCGACGTAGAGCAGGCCGGCCTCGACGATCTCGCGCCGGCGGACCGGGTCCTCCACGCCGTCGTGCCACTCGCGCAGCCGGGCGGCGCGCGCGGACTCCTCTGTCGCGACCTCCTTCAGCTCCTCCAGCGACAGGCCGAGGACGCGGCGCAGGCGGATCACCTCCTGGAGGCGCTCGACGTCGGCCTGGTCGTAGACGCGGTGGGCGCCGGGCTCGCGGCCCGGCTCGGGCGCCAGCAGGCCGAGCTCCTCGTAGTAGCGGATCGTGCGCGGGGTGGTGCCCGTCAGCTCCGCGACCTCTCCGATGCGCAGGCTCATGTCGTCGCCTCTCCGTACACGGCTCGCACGGGAGTGTGGCTCGGGCGCAGGAGGGAAACGCCGGCGCCGGCCAGCGAGGTCAGCGCGAGCACGAGCAGCGCCACGTGCATGTTGTGGATGAACGGCTCCAGCTGGGCGTCGGTGAGCCCGCTGGCGAGGCCGGAGAAGATCTTGAAGAGCACGTCCTGCGGCACGGCGGCGGTCACGATCGCCATCACGAAGGCGATCGAGACGACGGCCCCGGTGTTCTGGAGCATCGTCCGCGCGCCGGCGGCGATGCCGCGCCGGTGGGCGGGCACGGCGCCCATCATCGCGGCCGTGTTGGGCGAGTTGAACATGCCAGAGCCGACGCCGACGATCAGCAGCCAGAGGCTGCTCTGCCAGTAGGGGCTGCTGGGCTGCAGGGTCATCATCAGCGCCAGCCCGGCGGCCGAGACGAGCATGCCCCAGGCCGCGAGCCCGCGCGAGCCGCGCCTGTCCGCGGCCAGCCCGGCCAGCGGGGACGCGATCAGCATGCCGATCGCCATCGGGGCGAGCTTGATGCCGGCGGTGATCGGGTCGTCGCCCTGGGCGCCCTGGAAGTAGAAGACGAACACGAACAGCAGCGCGAAGCGCGACAGCCCGTTGATGAACGCGGCGGCGGTGGCGGCCGCGAACAGGCGGTCCTCGAAGATCGTCAGGTCGAGCATGGGCGCGCGCCCGCGGTGCTCGATCAGCACGAACGTGGGCAGCAGGACGGCGGCGGCGACCAGCCCGCCGATCACGACCGGGTCGTCCCAGCCGGACAGCCCGCCCTTCGAGATGCCGAGCACGAGGCCGGTCAGGCCGGCGATGAAGGTCAGGGTGCCGGGGATGTCCAGGCCGCGGACCGAGTCGGGCTTCGCCAGCTCGCGCAGGACGAGACCGCCCCAGAGCGCGCCGGCGATCCCGAGCGGGACGTTGAACCAGAACACCCAGTGCCAGGACAGCTCGACCAGCGCACCGCCGAGCACCGGCCCGAGCACCAGGCCGACGGCCGCGACCATCGTGTTGGTCCCCATCGCGACGCCGAGCTGCTCGCGCGGGAAGGCGTCGGTCACGAGCGCGCCCGCGTTCGCGAACAGGAAGGCGCCTCCGACGCCCTGGGCGATCCGCCACAGGATCAGCTCGGTGCCGCTGCCGGAGAAGCCCGCGCCGAGCGAGGCGAGCGCGAAGACGACGAAGCCGGCCACGTAGGCCCGCTTGCGCCCGAACAGGTCGGACAGGCGGCCCGCGGTGAGCACCAGCACGGTCGAGGCGATCATGTAGGCGAGGATCACCCAGACGAGCTGGAGCAGCGAGGTGCCGAGGCTGCGCTCCAGGTCGGGCAGGGCGATGATCAGCGTGCCGGAGTTGACCGTCGCGAGCAGCATCCCGAGGCTGGTGCAGGAGAGGGCCCACCACTTGTACTGGTGGTGGTCGGCGTCCACCCCGAGCCGTCTTGCGCTCGTCAACCTTACGTTCACGTAAGAAAGAGGTTAGCGGATTCGTGGTAGCTTGCGCGACCGGCGCCGTCCCGCGCCCAACCTCCGATTCCGGCGCTCACGCCGCCGGCCCAAGCGGGGGCAAAGGGGGCTCGAGCTCTCGGGACGCCGGTCTGGTGACTGCCCTTTCCGGCGGGGCGCCGCGAGCGTGAGTCGCGGTGTCGCGCCGACGAGAGGAGCACCTATGACCAGGCAGAAGTCCTTCAAGCGTCTCGTCCGCGCGCGCATGGACAAGACGGGGGAGAGCTACACGTCGGCGCGCTCGGCCCTGCTGGGCGCGGAGGAGCCGGAGGCGACGCCGCTCACCATGTCCGACGAGGCGATCCGGCGGCGCACCGGCCATGGCTGGGAGCACTGGTTCGACCTGCTGGACGAGTGGGGCGCGAGCGAGCGCTCGCACGCGGAGATCGCGCGCTGGCTCGCCGACGAACAGGGGACGGGCGGCTGGAACGCCCAGGCCGTGACGGTCAGCTACGAGCGCGCCCGCGGCGGGCGCGCGGTCGGGGAGCGCGCCGACGGCTTCAGCGTCACGGCGAGCAAGACGGTGTCCGTGCCGGTCGAGCGGCTCTTCGACGCGGTCGTGGACGAGCGCCAGCGCCGCAGCTGGCTGCCGGACGACGAGCTGCGCGAGCGGACCGCCACCCGGCCCAGGTCGGCCCGCTTCGACTGGGGCGACTCGGGGACCCGGATCGTGGTCGGCTTCGAGGCCAAGGCCGACGGCCGCAGCGTGGTCGCCATGGCGCACGAGCGGCTGCCCGACGCCGGCGAGGCCGAGCGCATGAAGGTCTACTGGCGCGAGCGGGTGGCCGTGCTGAAGGAGGTGCTGGAGGCGTGACGCCCGGCTACAGCCGCGCGTCGGCCACCATCGCCCCGAACAGCAGCGCCAGGTAGGCCAGCGAGAACAGGTAGAGCCGGAGCGCCGTGCGGCGCTCCGGCCGCCGCAGCAGGCGGTAGGCGCCGGCGATGAAGACCGCCCCGAGCACGACCGAGCAGACCAGGTAGGTCGCGCCGAACGCGCCCGCGCAGAACGGGAGCTGGCTGACCGCGTACAGCAGCACGGCGTAGAGCAGGATCTGGCGGCGCGTCTCGTCCTCGCCGCGCACGACCGGGAGCATCGGCACGCCCGCGCGCGCGTACTCGTCCTTCATCAGCAGCGACAGCGACCAGAAGTGGGGCGGCGTCCAGAAGAACACGATCGCGAACAGGTAGAGCGGCGTCCCGGCCAGGCCGCCCGTCACGGCGGCCCACGCCACCAGCGGCGGCACAGCCCCGGCCGCGCCGCCGATGACGATGTTCTGCGGCGTGCGGCGCTTGAGCCAGAGCGTGTAGACGAACACGTAGCCGAGCAGCCCCGACATCGCGAGCACGGCCGAGAGCGGGTTGACGGTCAGCGACAGCAGCGCGAACGAGGCGCAGCCGAGCAGCGTCCCGTAGACGATCGCCGCCAGCACGGAGACGCGGCCGGAGGCGACCGGCCGGTTGGCCGTCCGCTTCATCTGGCGGTCGAGGTCGCGGTCGAGGGCGTGGTTGATCGCTCCCGCGCCGCCGGCCGACAGCGCCCCGCCCAGGCAGGTGAGCGCCACCAGGCCGAGCGAGGGATCGCCGGCCACGTACATGGTCGTGATCGTCGTGAAGATGAGCAGCGACTGGACCTTGGGCTTGGTCATCTCCACGTAGTCGGAGATGACGGTCCCGACGGGCGTCACGACCCGTGCTTGAGAGCTCACGCGGCCACCGCCTCCGCACGGCCGGGCGCGCGCTCGCGCGAGGGCGACACCTGGAGCGCCGTCGCGAACGTGGTCGCCCACAGCAGCGTCCCGAGCCCGAGGTGCAGCACGATCAGCCATTCGTACTCGTCCAGCCACACGTTGAGCGCCCCGACCAGGATCTGGATCACGAGCAGGCCGGCGAGCGCCAGCGCGTAGCGCTGCGCCACGCGGCGGCGCAGCAGCACCACGATCAGCGAGATGAGCAGCACGGACGCCAGGTACATGAACGCGCGGTGCGTCAGGTGGATGTCGACCAGGCGCGACTGCCCGAACGGCATGAAGTCCCCGTTGCAGCTGGGGAACTCCTTCCCGCAGGCGTGGTGCGCACCGTCGCCGAGCTGGTAGTCGGCCCGCCCGTAGTTCTGAGTCCCCGCCATGTAGCCGCCCGCCACGACCGTGCAGAGGACAGCCGCGCTGGCGGCGATGGCCAGCATGCGCGGGCCGCCGCTCTCCGGGCGCACGCCCTCGGCGCCCCGCCACAGGTAGAGCAGCCCTCCGAGCAGCAGCATCGCGAGCCCCAGGTGGGCGGCGACGAGCGCCTCGTCGAGGTTCTCCTCGACGGTTGCCCCGCCGAGCCCGGCCTGGGCCAGGATCAGCAGCATCAGCGCGACCGTCACGCCCAGGAACTGACGATGGCGCCGCCAGGCCATCACGACGAGCGCGAGGATCATCAGGCTGACCGCTCCCGCCAGGGCGCGGTGGGTGTACTCGACGATGTGGTTGAGGTCGACGCCGGGAACGACGTCGCCGTTGCAGAAGGGCCAGCCGTGGAAGCCCGAGCCGCCCGGGCCGCACCCGAGGCCCGAGTCGGACACGCGCACGATCCCGCCGACGATGATCAGGACGAACGTCGAGATCGCCGTGGCGAGCGCGAGCCGCCTGAAGCCCGAGCGCCGGCTCGGCCGGCTGCGCAGGTCCGCTATCCGGGTGGACGGAGGCGCCTTCACAGCGGCAACGAGGCTACAGGCTGCGCGGAGCCGCGGGTTGCGCCACGGTCTCGACGGGCTTGCTGCGCGCCAGGACCTCGCGGCGGATGTCCTTCATCGGCTCGACGCTGCGCACGCGCGGGATCGTGTCGAAGTTGTTCGGCGGCGGGGGCGAGGTGGTGAACCACTCGAGCGTGTTGCCCTGCCACGGGTCGTTGCCCGCGCGCTTGCCCTTCTTCAGCGAGATCATCACGTTGATCAGGGTCACCAGCACGCCGATCGCGAGGATGAAGGCCCCGATCGTCGAGATCAGGTTGTAGGCCGTCAGCCCCTCTCCGCTCGGGTAGTCGTAGACCCGTCGCGGCATCCCCGACAGCCCGGCCGAGTGCTGCACCAGGAAGGTCACGTTGAAGCCGATGAAGATCAGCCAGAAGGAGGCCTTGCCGAGGCCCTCCGAGAGCAGCTTCCCGCTCATCTTGGGGAACCAGTAGTAGAGCCCGGCCAGGATCCCGAAGACCGACCCGCCGAACAGCACGTAGTGCAGGTGAGCGACGACGAAGTAGGTGTCGGTCAGCTGCCAGTCGACGGGGAAGATCGCCAGGATCACGCCGGAGATGCCGCCGATCACGAACAGGCCGGGCACGGCGGCGGCGAAGTAGAGCGGCGTCTTGAACACGATCCGCCCGCGCCAGAGCGTGGCCAGCCAGTTGAAGATCTTGATCCCGGTGGGCACCGCGATCGTGAACGACGACAGCATGAAGAACGCCAGCACGACCGTGGCCGTCGGCGTCGCGAACATGTGGTGCGCCCACACCAGCAGGCCGAGGAACGCGATCGCCACCGTCGACGCCGCGATCGCCCGGTAGCCGAAGATCGGCTTGCGCGCGAAGACCGGGAGGATCTCGGAGATCATCCCGAACGCCGGCAGGACCATGATGTAGACCTCGGGGTGCCCGAAGAACCAGAACAGGTGCTGCCAGAGCATCGGGTCGCCGCCGCCGGTCGGGTCGAAGAAGGCGGTGCCGAAGTGGCGATCGGTGAGCAGCATCGTGACCGCGGCCGCCACCGCCGGCAGGGCGATGATCAGCAGGTAGCTGTAGACCAGGATCGTCCAGATGAACAGCGGCATGCGGCCCCAGCTCATCCCGCGGGCGCGCATGTTGTGGATCGTCGCCACGAAGTTGAAGGCGCCGACCAGCGACGAGATGCCCGTGAGGTGGATCATCACGATCCACGCGTCGACCCCTCCGCCTGCCGAGAAGGTGTCGTCCGACAGCGGCGGGTACATCGTCCAGCCCGCCTCGGGCGGCTCGAAGAAGATGCTCGTGTAGAAGGCGACCCCGCCGAACAGCAGCAGCCAGAACGAGAGCGCGTTCAGCCTCGGGAAGGCCATGTCGCGCGCGCCGATCATGAGCGGCACGAGGTAGTTGCCGAAGCCGGCGAGCACGGGGACGACGAACAGGAAGATCATCGTCGTCCCGTGGATCGTCACGAGCCCGTTGTAGGTCTCGGGCGCGACCAGCGTGCTGTCCGGCTGGGCCAGCTGGAGGCGCATGATCAGCGCCTCGATCCCGCCCAGGATGAAGAACAGGAAGGTCGCGAACAGGTAGAGGATCCCGATCTTCTTGTGGTCGGTGGTCGTCAGCCAGGAGAGCCACCCGCGCGGGGCCGGCTTGAGCTCCCGCAGGACGACCTCCGGGCGGATGATGCGGCGGCGTGCGGCAGTCCCGGCTTCCATCAGGGGCTCTCCTCGCCCTCGCGGGACTTGCGCTGCTCGGCGAGCAGCTTCCCGGACTCCTCGATGCCGTCGGCCTGACGCTCGGCCCAGGACTGGTACTCCGCCGGCGTGACGGCCCTGACCTCCGCGCGCATGTCGGCGTGGCCCGGGCCGCACAGCTCGGCGCACTGGCCCTTGAAGACCGTGCCCGCCTGGTCAGCGGGGATCTTGAACCAGGTGTCGTTCACGTGGCCCGGCACGCCGTCGGCCTTGCCGCCGAGCTTCGGGATCCACCACGAGTGGATCACGTCGGAGGAGGTGATCTCCAGCACGACCGTCGTGTCCACCGGCACGACCATCGTGTGGTAGCTGAACAGCTTCCGCTGGCCCGGGTAGTCGAAGCGCCACAGGTACTGCTGGCCGTTGACCTTGATGCGCAGGTAGGGCCGGCCGCCGGGGGGAGGGGGCTGATCGATCGAGGCGAAGCGGGCCTGGGAGGCCTGCAGCCCGTCCGGGCCGGACTCGGGCGGGTCGGTGATGTCGGGCAGGTAGACGAACGTGACGACCGTCAGCACGACCAGGATCAGGGCCGCGGCCAGCGTCCAGCCCAGCTCGAGCGGGGTGTTGCCGCGGATCTGGGCGGCCTCGGGGCCGCCGCGGCGGTGGCGGTAGCGCACCAGCGACCAGATCAGCGTCCCCTCGACGATCACGAAGATCACGATCGCGACGTAGAGCGTGATCTTGTAGAGCGTGTCGATGTCGTCCGCGTTCGGCGAACCGCCCGATTCCGGGGTGAAGGTGTCCGCCAGCGCGGCCGGGGCCGTCGCCAGGAGGACGAGCAGCGCCGCGGCCAGGCAGGCGTAGATCAGGCGTCGTGGCATGCCGGTGGGCAAGGCGCGCGGATCATATCTGCGCCCGCCGCGGACGCTCCACTTCGTGCCGTCCGTCTCAGGCGGGCGGTCGCCGCTCCGATTCCACCTCGAGCTCCCGGACGCGCAGGCGATCGACCTCGAGCTCGTAGATGCGCAGCTGTCTGATCGACGCCCTCCCGATTGCCAGCCGGCCGATCGCGACCGCGCCGATCGCCAGCGCGCCCACGGCCAGCGCGCCGAGCGCCTTCGCCCCGACCGCCTGGGCGCCGGTCGCGCCGGCGTCGCGCCCGCGGCTCATGCGCCCTGGAAGGCCGGCTCGCGCTTCTCCAGGAAGGCGAGCGCGCCCTCCTGGAAGTCGCGCGTGCGCGCGAGGGCGTGCTGGAGCTCGGCCTCGAGCGAGAGCTGGTCGTCGAGGTCGGGGTAGAGCATCTGGTTGAGCGCGCGCTTCGAGCCCGCGTACGAGCGCGTCGGGCCCGCGGCCAGCCGCTCCACCAGCGCGTTCGCCTCGCCGAGCAGGCTGTCGTCGGGGTGCACGAAGTTCACGAGCCCCCACTCGAGCGCGCGCTGCGCGTCCACCCGCTCCCCGAGCAGCGCCATCTGGAACGCGCGCGCCTTGCCGACCGCCGCCGGCACGAACAGCGTCGAGCCGCCGTCCGGCATCAGCCCGATGTTCACGAAGGCGAGGCCGAAGTAGGCCGACTCGGCCGCGAGCACCAGGTCGCAGGCGAGCGCGAGCGAGGCGCCGATCCCGACCGCCGGCCCGTTGACGGCGGCCACCACCGGCTTCTCGATGCGCCGCACGCCGGCGATGATCGGGTGGTAGAGGTCGTTCAGCTCCTTGGCCACGTCCGGCATGCCGTCGTCGGCCACGTCGAAGCCCGCCTTGAGGTCGGCGCCCGACGAGAAGCCGCGTCCGGCTCCCGTCACCAGCACCGCCCTGACGGACGGGTCGGCGGCCTCGGTCTCGATCGCCTGCTTGAGCTCGCGGCCGAACTCGGGGTGCCAGGCGTTGAGGGTCTCCGGTCGGTTGAGAGTGAGGCGCCCGACGCCGCCGTCCTGCTCCCAGATCAAGTGCTCGTAGCTCATGCGGCGTAGCGTACGGCCGCGGCGAGCTCGGCGACGGCAGCGCCGATGGCGGGCTCGGTGATTCGCCCGTAGCCGAGCAGCAGGGCCGGCGGGCCCGGCTCGATGCGGTGCTCCGAGAGCCCGTACAGGCCGACGCCGCGCGACCGCGCCGCGGCCAGCACGGCCGGCTCGTGGGCTCCGGCGGGGAGCGGGACGACGAGGTGCAGCCCGGCCGCCACCCCGCCGGGCGGGCAGTCCGGAAGCTCGCGCGCGAGCCCCGCGACCAGCGCGTCGCGCCGGGCGCGGTAGACGGAGCGGGTGCGGCGCAGGTGGCGGTCGAGCTCGCCGCGCTCGAGGAAGTCCGCGAGCGCGAGCTGCTCGACGACAGGCGTGCCGAGGTCGTCCGAGGCCTTGGCGGCGACCACCGCGTCGGCGAGCCGTTCGGGCACGACCATCCAGCCGAGCCGCAGCCCCGGCGCGAGCGTCTTGCTGACCGAGCCGGCGTACAGGACGCGGTCGGGCGCGAGCCCCTGCACGGCGCCGACCGGCGGGCGGTCGTAGCGGTACTCGGCGTCGTAGTCGTCCTCGAGCACGTACGCGTCGGTGCGGGTGGCCCAGTCGATCAGCGCGGTGCGGCGCGCGGGCGCCAGCACCACCCCGAGCGGGAACTGGTGGGCCGGCGCCGTGAAGACCGCGCTCGGGGCGAGCTGCTCGAGCCGGTCGACGCTCAGGCCGTCCGCGTCCACCGGCACCGGCAGGACCTCGAGGCCGTTGGCGATCAGCTGCTCGCGCCCTGGCGTGCTCGACGGGTCCTCCATGCCGATGCGCCGAGCGCCGCGGCCTACCAGCGCGCGGGCGAACAGCGCCATGCCCTGCGCCATGCCGGAGGTGATCACGATCCGCTCGGGGTCGCCGTGCACGCCGCGGGCGCGGCCGAGGTAGCGCGCCAGGGCCACGCGCAGCTCGGGAGCGCCGCGCGGGTCGCCGTAGTCGAGCCGCGCGTCCGGGGCGTCGCGCAGCGCGCGCCGCAGCGACCCGAGCCACGCCGCGCGCGGGAACAGCGACACGTCGGGCCCGCCCGGGCGGAAGTCGTAGCGCGGCGGCTGGTCGGCGCCCGCAGGGGCGGCCGCCAGGGCCGCCGGGATCGCCGCCTCCGACACGCGCGTCGGCGCGCCCTGGGTCGAGACGAGGTAGCCCTCCGCGGCCAGCTGGGCGTAGGCGTCGACGATCACGCCGCGCGACACACGAAGCTCGCGCGCGAGCGAGCGCGACGACGGCAGCGCGATGCCGGGCGCCAGCCGGCCCGAGCGGACCGCGTCGCGCAGCTGCTCCTCGACCTGGGCACGCAGGGGCGCCGCGCCGCGCTCGACGCGCACGAGCAGGTCCAGCGAACTGGTCCTGTTCACAGAGGCTGAACTGGTTCTAGGCATCGAACCAGTTGCAGCATACGCTGCGACCGATGAGCTCGACGTTGCGCGGATCCCTGCTGGCCACCGCGGCGCTCGCGATGGTCGGCTCGCTGGTCGCGGCCTCGGACATCGTCGAGCGCTATCCGCTCGCCGCAGGCCAGGCGATGCGCTACACGCTCGCCGGCCTCGCGCTGCTCGCGATCGCGCGCGGGCGCCTGCCCCGGCTGAGGCCGCGCGAGGTGGCCGGCCTGTTCGCTCTGTCGGCGACCGGCCTGGTCCTGTTCAACGTCTTCGTGATCGAGGGCGTGCGCGAGACGGACCCGGCGACGGTCGGCGTGATCATCGGCTGCGTCCCCGTGGTGCTGGCGTTCGCCGGCCCGCTGCTGAGCGGGCGCAGCGTCAGCGGGCGGGTGGTGCTCGCCGCCGCCGTGGTCGCGGTCGGCGCCGCTGGGGTCCAGTGGGCGGGCGGCGGCATCACCGCGGCCGGCCTGGCGCTGGCGCTCGGCGCGCTCGCCTGCGAGGCCTGCTTCTCCCTGCTCGCCGTGCCGCACCTCGAGCGGCTCGGGCCCGTCGCCGTCTCGACCTACGCGTGCCTGTTCGCCGTCCCGATGCTCGCCGCCTGGAGCCTGGTCGCCGACGGTCCCTCGCTGGCGCTCCCGGACGCCGAGCAGGCGGGCGCGATCGCCTACCTCGGGCTCGGCGTGACGGCGCTCGGCTTCGTCTCCTGGTACTCGGCGCTCGGGTTGCTCGGCGTCGAGCGCGCCGGGCTGTTCTCCGGCGTGCTGCCGATCAGCGCCCTGGTCGTCTCTGCGCTGCTCGGCGTCGCCGAGGTCACCCCGGAGCGACTGGCCGCCGTCGCGGTCGTCGCCGCCGGGGTCACTCTGGGCGTGCTGCGCGCACCGGCACCTAACCTGTCCGTGTGCTCCTCGACGCCCTCGATTGGCTCGGCCACTCGGGCTTCCGCATCCGTGCCGGCAGGGCCTTCGTCTACATAGACCCCTACCGGGTGCCGGACGGCTCGCCGCCCGCCGACCTGATCCTGATCACCCACGGCCACTACGACCACTTCTCGCCCCAGGACGTCGAGCGGCTGTCCACGGAGCGGACCTGGCTCGTCGGCCCGGCCGCGGTCGCCGAGCGGGTCAGCGGGCAGGTCCACTCGATCGCGCCGGGCGAGCTGCTCGAGGACGAGCTCGTGCGCGGCGTGCACGTGGGCGCCGTGGCCGCCTACAACACCTCCAAGCGCGACCCCGACGGGAGGGCTTTCCACCCGCGCGACGCCGGCTGGGTGGGCTACGAGCTCAACGTCTGGGGCGAGCGGCTGTACCACTCCGGCGACACCGACGTGATCCCCGAGATGGACCGCGTCACCGGCGTCGACGTCGCGCTGCTCCCGGTCAGCGGCATCTACGTGATGACGTCGCAGGAGGCCGCGGAGGCCGCCCGGCGGATCCAGCCGCGGGTCGCCGTGCCGATGCACTGGGGCGAGCACATCGGGACGGAGGCCGACGCGCGGGCCTTCGCCGACAAGGCGCCGGTCGAGGTGCGGATACTCGAGAAGGCCGCGGCCTAGCGGCGCTGCGGGCGCAGCAGCGCGCCCGCGAGCAGCAGCGACAGCCCGGCCCCGGCGACGATCGCCAGCTGGAGTCCGGTCAGCGGCAGGTCCGCGATCGGCCCGGCGCTCGACCCGTCCTGGTCATCGCCCCCGGTGACGGTGGGGACCGCCTGGGCGGGCGCGGCGTCCGCGCGCTCCCGGCGCGGCTGTGCGGGCGCGCTGCCGGGCGCGCCAAGCACGGGCTCGGCCGCAGCAGAGGCGCGGGCCGGCGAGTGGACGGGCTCGGTCGCGCTGATGTCCGACTGCGGGAGATCGTCCGGGCCGGTGGCGGTCTGCGGGGCCACCGATCCGCCGTCCCTGCTCTCAGGCGTGGGCCGGGCGAGCGCGCCGCCGCCGCCCGTGTCGGTGTACCACTCGACCGGCGCCTGGGCGAGGGCCGAGGCCGACCAGACGAACGCGCCCAGGATCAGTGCCGCGGTCAGCGCGGTTCGAAGCAAGGTCATCGCCGATCGCGTTTCGGCGGCGCGTCCCGGCCTCCTCGTTCGTGCAAGCGGTCCTGCGGGCTATGCTGCCGACGCTTTGCGTTCCTCCCGCGCCCTTCGCCGGCTCGCATGGGGCGCGGTGGCGGTCGGCATCGCGACGCCGCTCGTCCGGCACCGGCTCAAGCTCCGGCCGCCGGTCGTGTCCGCGCTGTCCTGGCCGGCGCCGGCCGCCCTCGCTGTGGCCGAGCCGCGCACGCCGCTGCGCGACGCCGGCATCTACGCCCTCCAGATGTGGGCCTACTTCGCCCACTACGACATGCCGGACGACGACCCCGATGCCCTCTTGCGCCGCGTGAAGGTCGACTACCCGATCCGCTTCGACCGGGCGCTGGGGCTCGGCACCACGCCGACGATCCGCCTGCAGCGCGCGATCGGCCGCGAGGGGCGGGTGGGCCCGCTCGAGTACGGGCTGTCGCTGGTGCACTGGAGCTGGTTCCTGGTGCCGCACGGGACCGTCGCCTACATCCTGCTGCGCCACCGCGAGCACCTCCCGCGCTCGGCGGTCCTGATGGCGGCCTGCTTCGACCTCGGCTGCGTGGTCTACTGGCTGGTCCCGACCGCCCCGCCGTGGTGGGCCGGGGCGAACGGGAACATGCCCCCGGTGCGTCGAATCATGGCGGAGGCAGGGGAGCGCTTCTGGCGACGCCTCTGGCACCCGCTCTACCATTCTTTACAAGGCAATCCGTTCGCCGCCATGCCCTCACTCCATTTCGGCACGTCAGTGATGGCCGCCCGCATCCTGTCCCAGGTCGGGCCCGGCCAAGCAGCCCTCGGATGGGCGTACGCGCTGACCCTCGGCTTCGGGCTCGTCTACCTGGGTGAGCACTACGTGATCGACCTGATCGCGGGCCTGCTGCTGGCGGAGTCGATCTGGCGCGTCGCGCCGCGCGTCGAGCCCCTGCTCCGCGCCGTCGCCGCGGTCGTGCAGCGGCTGGAGGCCCGGGCGAGCTGATGCGGACGGAGCAGCGCCGTCTCGACGCCGAGCGACGGCGTGCCCTGCGTGCCGAGGAGCTCGAGGCCTCGCAGGACTTCGAGGAGGACGAGGAGGGCCGCGACGCCGACGACGAGTCGATGGGGGCGTTCCAGGCGCTGCTGGCCGACCGCCGCAAGCTGCTCGGCGGGCTCGCCGTGGTCCTGCTGATCGTGGTCGGGATCTACATCGTCTTCCCGAAGCTCGTCGGTCTCGACGACGCGGTCCGCAAGCTGGACAACGCGACGTGGTACTGGGTCGTGATCGCGGTCGCCTTCAACGTGCTGGCGTTCGTCGCCTACGTCGCGCTCTTCCGCGGGGTGGTCAGGGGAACGCGCGAGGATCCGGTCCAGCGCCGGCTCGACTTCAACGCCTCCTACCAGATCACCATGGCGGGCCTGGCGGCCACGCGGATCTTCTCGGCCGCCGGCGCCGGGGGCATCGTCCTGACCTACTGGGCGCTGCGCAAGGCCGGGATGCCGCGCCGCCGCTCGGCGTGCCGCATGGTCGCGTTCATGGTCCTCACCTACGGCGTCTACCTGATGGCGCTGATCCTGTTCGGGATCCTGCTGCGGACCCACGTGCTGCCCGGCGACGCTCCCTTCGGCGGCACCGTGGTGCCCGCGATCGTGTCGTCGATCGTGATCGCCGTCTTCCTGGCGATCGCGCTGATCCCACAGGACGTCGAGCGGCGCATCCAGCGGTTCGCCGGCGGCTACCGCCGCACGCGCTACCTGACCAGGCTGGCATCCGGGCCGGCCACCCTGGCGAGCGGCGTGCGCACCGCGATCGCCTACGTGCGCCACCCGCACCGCGGCGCGCTGGCGGTCGGCGGCGCGGTCGGCTTCTGGGCGGCCAACATCGCCGTGCTGTGGGCCAGCTTCGAGGCCTTCGGCGGCGACGTCCCGTTCGCGGTGCTGGTGCAGGGCTTCTTCGTCGGGATGGCCGCCAACCTGATCCCGTCCCCGTTCGGTGGTGTGGGATCGGTCGACGCGGGCATGATCGGCGCATTCGTGCTGTTCGGCATCGACGAGTCGATCGTCTTCCCGGCGGTCCTCACCTACCGGGTGATCGCCTTCTGGCTGCCTGTGCCGCCGGGCATCGTGGCGTTCTTCCAGCTGCGCAAGACGGTCGCCGGCTGGGAGCAGGAACGGGCCGAGGCGTCTGGACGCAAGGGCTATACTTCAGAAAGTAAAGTGATGAGCGGATGAACGTGGAAATCAAGGACATCGAGAACGTCGTAATCGTCGGCAGCGGCCCCGCCGGCTACACGGCGGCGCTGTACACGTCGCGCGCCGACCTGGAGCCGCTCGTGATCGAGGGCTTCGCCTGGGGCGGCCTGCTCCAGCAGACGACCGACGTCGAGAACTACCCGGGCTATGCGCAGGGCGTGATGGGCCCGGAGATGATGCAGGAGTTCCGCGACCAGGCCGAGCGCTTCGGCACGCGCTTCATCACCGACGACGCGACCAGGCTCGAGCTCTCCGACGAGCCGGGCGGCATCCATGTCGTCCACGTCGGCGGCCAGGAGATCCGGGCGCGCGCCGTCGTGCTCGCGATGGGCGCCGAGCCCAAGAAGCTGGGCGTGCCAGGCGAGGACGAGCTCGCCGCGCGCGGCGTCTCCTACTGCGCCACGTGCGACGCGGCCTTCTTCCGCGAGTGCGAGACGATCGTGGTCGGCGGCGGCGACACGGCGATGGAGGACGCGACCTTCCTGTCGAAGTTCGCCGGCAAGGTCGACGTCGTGCACCGGCGCCCCGAGTTCCGGGCCTCGGCGATCATGCTCCAGCGCGCCAAGGACACCCCCAACATCGACCTGCTCACGCCCTACGTGGTGCAGCGCTTCGAGGCCGGGGAGAACGGCTCGCTGAGCAAGGCCGTGCTCGAGAACACCGAGGACGGCTCCACGCGCGAGATCAAGATCACCGGCGCGTTCATCGCGATCGGGCACCGGCCCAACTCCCAGCTGGTAGAGGGCCAGATCGACCTCGACGACGAGGGCTACGTGCTGGTCGACGGGCGCTCCACGCGCACCAAGCTGCCGGGCGTGTTCGCGGCGGGCGACCTGACCGACCGCGTCTACCGCCAGGCGGTCACGGCTGCGGGCACGGGCTGCATGGCGGCGCTCGACGCCGAGGCCTACCTGCGCGACACGCCGATCGACCCCGAGGCGCACTGGGCGCCGGACCCTAAGAAGGTCGAGGCTGCCGCGGAGTCCGCGGCGTCCTAGGCTCTCGGGGGCGTGAGCCCCCGGACGTCATCCTGGACCAACTGGGCGCGCGACCAGCGCTGCGCACCCGAGCGAATCGAGCGGCCCGCCGGCGAGGCGGAGCTGGCCGCGGTGGTCGCGGGCGCCCGGCGCGTGAAGGTCGCCGGCGCGGGCCACTCCTTCACCGACATCGCGTGCACGGACGGCGTGATGGTCGACCCCCGGCGGATGAACCGGCTGCTGGCGGTGGACGGGGACGAGGTGACCGTCGAGGCCGGGATCACGATCCGCGAGCTCGGCCCGCTGCTCGCCGAGCGCGGGCTGGCGCTGGAGAACCAGGGCGACGTCGACCCCCAGACGCTCGCCGGCGCCATCTGCACGGCCACCCACGGCACGGGCGCGCGCTTCGGCAACGTCTCGGCGCAGGTCGTGCGGCTGCGGCTCGTGACCGGGCGCGGCGAGGTCGTGGAGCTGCGCGAGGGCGACGAGCTGCTCGCCGCGCGGGTGTCGCTCGGGGCGCTCGGCGCGATCTCGTCGGTGACGCTGCGCTGCGTGCCGGCGTTCACGATCCACCGCGTCGACGAGCCGCGACCGCTCGACGACGTGCTCGCCCGCTTCGACGAGCACGTGGACTCGAACGACCACTTCGAGCTGTTCGTCTTCCCCTACACGCGCACCGCGCTCACGCTCAGCTCGGAGCGCACCGACCGCGAGCCGCGGCCGCCCAGCGCGTGGCAGTCGTTTGCGCGCGACGTCCTCCTGGAGAACGGCGCCCTCGAGGTCGCCTGCCGCATCGGCCGTCGCTTCCCCCGGGCGATCCCGGCGATCAACCGGCGCGTCGCGGGCGCGATGAGCCGCGCCGAGCACCTCGACGCGAGCCACCGCGTCTACGCCAACCGGCGCACCGTCCGCTTCACCGAGATGGAGTACGGGATCCCGCGCGAGCGCGTGCCGGAGGCGCTGGGGCGGGTGCTGGCGCTGGTCGAGCGGCGCCGCCTCCCGATCGGGTTCCCGATCGAGCTGCGCGTGGTTGCGCCGGACGACGCCCTGCTGTCGACGGCCCAGGGTCGCCCGACCGGCTACATCGCGGTGCACCAGTACCGCGGCATGGAGTTCGAGGGCTACTTCCGCGGGGTCGAGGCGATCATGGACGAGTACGACGGCCGCCCGCACTGGGGCAAGCGCCATTACCAGTCCGCCGCCACGCTGCGGTCGCGCTACCCGGGGTGGGATCGCTTCCAGGCGGTGCGCGACCGGCTCGACCCCGAGCGCAGGTTCGAGAACGAGTACCTGCGCCGGGTGCTCGGCTAGGCGGCTAGGCGCAGCCGCGCAGGCGCCGGTCGAGCGTGAGCCGGCGGCCGTCGCGCAGGTCGGCGCGGACGCGCAGCCGGTAGCGCCGCCCTGGGCGCACGTGCGGCCTGCGGATGTGCTGGGCGTCGGGCTCGCTCGACGCCCGGGCCACCCGCCGGCTGCCGATGAAGGTGACCGCGGCGCCGACGCGGCCGCGGTCGCGCCCGGCGATGCGCAGGTCGAGGTCGGAGCGCGGGCAGGCGCCGTCGCGCAGCTGGCGCCCGTTCGAGCTGACCAGCAGTCGCAGCGCCGGCTGCTTCTGGCAGCCGCGCCCGGCGCAGCGCTTGAGGGTCTTCAGCCGGTGGGCGAGGTCGCGGCGAACGGGGTCGTAGCTCGCGTCGTCGAGGAGGTTGCTCAGCTCGTAGGGATCGCGCTTGAGGTCGTAGAGCTCGGTCTCGCCGGTGGTCAGGTACTCGGCGTAGACGAAGCGCGTGGTGCGGATGCCGCGATAGGGCGGGACGTTGTTGGCGCCGTTGCCGTTCTCGAGCAGGATGTCGCGCCCCCACCAGGCGGTGCGGTCGGCCAGCAGCGGGAACAGGGAGCGTCCGTCGGGCTTGCGCCGCGCGGTCGCGCCGGTGGCGTCGACGATCGTCGGCACCACGTCGATGTTCGCCACCGGGCGGGGGTCGCGCCAGTGGCGCGGGATGCCCGGGCCGCGCATGACGAGCGGGACGCGCACGGACTCCTCGTAGGGCAGGACCTTCTCGGCCTTGGCGCGGTGCTCGCCGTGCATGAAGCCGTTGTCGGAGGTGAACACGACCAGCGTGTTGGCCAGCTCGCCGGTGCGCGCGAGCGTGTCGACCACGCGGGCGACCGCCTCGTCGACGGACTGGAGGCTCTCGAGCTCCTGGCGCCAGTTCTCCTCGATCGCGGCCTCGGCCTCCGGGTCGAGGCGCGGGCGGTCGGCGATCACCTGGGGCTTGTCGCCGATGCGGGCCTCGTCGAAGCTCGGGGTGCGGGGGAAGGGCACGCCGTCGAACTGGCCGCGGTGGCTCGGCTTCGGCGAGGGGGTGCCGACGGCGGCCGGGTCGTCCGGGTCGCGCGGCGAGCCGCGGTGGGGAGCGACGAACCAGAGCTGGAGGTAGAAGGGCCGGTCGCCGGGCGAGGCCTGCTCGATCAGCTCGCCGGCGCGGCGGCCGAAGAAGTCGGTCTCGTACTCACCCGGGTGGGCCGCGTCGGGGTGGGAGACCAGCGAGCCGTTCTCGTTGACGCGCCAGCTCGTGTAGTTGAAGGCGTGCGAGTGGGGCGCGCCGTGCCAGTCGCTCCAGCCGGGCGGGACGCCGTCCGAGTACTCGTAGCCGTTCAGGTAGCGGCCGACGTGCATGGTCCGGTAGCCCGCGGCCTGGAGCCAGACGGGCAGCGTGTTGGCGTGGTCGAGGCGGCTGAAGCCCCCGAACGGGCCGGCGTTGTGCAGGACCTGGTGGTTGTGCGCGTACTGGCCGGTCAGGTGCGTCGAGCGCGATGGACAGCAGAGCGGAAAGCTGGCCACGGAGTTCTCGAACAGCGTGCCCTCGCGGGTCAGCAGCCGGTTGACGTTGGGCATGTAGCGCAGCGAGGCGGCGGTCTGGTCGTCGGTCATGAGGACGACGACGTTGGGCTCGGCGAGGGCGGGGGAGGCGGCGGCGAGCGCACGCGAGCAGCGCCGCGGCGAAGCCGATCGTCGCGGGGGTCCGGGCGCTCGAGCCCCGGATGGGCTCAAAGCTCGGCGCGCCCCTCGCCGCGGTAGGTCGGGACCTCGTCCACGATCTCCTGCCCCCGCACCAGATGTAGTCCGTTGAAACGCTCGCACAGCTCGCCCGCCTTGGCATGGCGAAGGTAGACCCGATCGCCGATGCGCAGGCTAGCGGCGGCCGCGCCGATCACCGGAGTCTGCACCTCGCCGGCGCCCTCCTGGGGGTCCAGTCTCAGCCCACGCGGTAGGTACGGCGCGGGCAGCCGGTCGGGTCCCGCGGCGCCCGAGGCGAGGTAGCCGCCGCCGAGCAGCGTGGCGATGCTGCCGCTCGGGCGCCGCACGACCGGCATCGCGAACATCGCGGCGGGCGTGAGCGTGAAGTCCGAGTAACGATCGAACAGCAGGGGGGCGAAGAACCCCGACCCCGCCGTTATCTCCGTGATGACCTCTTCGCCCCTCGTCGTGTGGATGCTCCCCGTGCCGCCCCCGTTCACGATCGGCACCGGCGCCACCTCGCGCACCGCTGCCACCACCGCGGCGCGCCGCTCGGCCAGCTCGGCGGCGGAGCGGCGCTTCATGGCCCGGATCAGGGGTCCCTGCAGGCGGCGTCCGAGGGGGCGGTCGCCCACGCCGGCGATGTGCGCCTCGTAGCCCATGACCGCGGCCAGCTCGAAGCGAGGCCGCGCGACAACCTCGCGGGCCAGCGCCTGCGCCTGCGCCGGCGTGCGCACCGGCGAGCGCTTCGCCCCGACCTTCAGGCGTCCCCCGAGCGGCCACCAGCCGGTGTCGAGCTCGAGGCAGACGCGGATCGGGCGGAGGGCGGGGCGTGCCGTGGTTCCGGGCGCGGGCGCGTCGCCCCGATCGCGGCCCCGCCGGGCTCGCCGCCCCGATCGCGGCCCCGCCGGGCTGCGCCGCCCCCGATCGAAGCCCCGGCGGCCACCCCGGCCCCGATCGCCGCCTCCATGTAGTCGAGCTGCTCGGTGGAGTCGACCATCGCGATCGGCGGGCGCTCCGAGTCCAGCCGCGCGAGCTCGGCGATGGCCGACCTGTCGACGGTGGGGTAGGCGACGAGCAGGTCGTCGAAGCCGTGCCGGTGCAGCCAGAGCGACTCGGGGAGGGTGAAGGTCATCAGGCCGCTGAAGCCCGGCTGCTCGAGGATGGCGCCGAGCAGCGAGCGGCAGCGAACCGACTTGCTGGCCACCCGGATCGGAGTGCCCGCGGCGCGGGCGAGCATCTCGCGCGCGTTCGACCACATGGCGTCGAGGTCCACGAACGCGAACGGAGCGTCGACGCCGGCGAAGATCCGCTCGAGCTCCTCGTAGGTCCGCTCGCGCGGCGCAGCGGCCGGGCCCGCGCTGACGACGCTGACGCTCACGGTCCGATTATCCCGGCTCGGCGGCGCGGGTCGCCGCGCGGCGTCGCGGGTCGCCGCGGGCCGCGCGGTCGCCGCCCACCGGCGCGCGCACCCGGCGCGCCCAACCGACGCGCCGCACATTCGTCACGCATGTGATGTCGAATGTGCGGTTGGTCGCGGGGGACTCGCGGCGCAGGGTCGGGGCGCCCGCCAGGGGGCGCCCGCCAGCGGGCGCCCGACGCGGGCGCCGGCACGAGCGCCCCGGGCGACCCGGCGCGGGCCGCCCACCCGGCCCGGGTAGCGTGCCCGGCCGTGTCCGGCCGTCCTTCCCCCGCGGATCGGGTTCCGCCCGCCGCGCTGGTCGTCGCCGCGGTCACGTCCGTCCAGTTCGGCGGCGCGCTCGCGAAGACGCTCTTCGACGAGGTCGGGCCCGGCGGCGCCGTGTTCATGCGCACGCTGTTCGCCGCCCTCGTGCTGGCCGCCATCTGGCGGCCCCGGCTGACCGGCCACTCCCGCCGCGCCCTCCTCCTGATCGTCCTCTACGGCCTAACGCTCGCCGGCATGAACGCCACCTTCTACGCCTCGCTGGACCGCATCCCGCTCGGCATCGCCGTCACGTTCGAGTTCGTCGGCCCGCTCGGCGTCGCCGTCTTCGGCTCGCGCCGCCCGGTCGACCTCGTCTGGGTCGCCCTCGCGGCCGCCGGCATCGTCCTGCTCTCCGACTTCGGCGGCGCCGACCTCGACGGGCTCGGGGTCGCCCTCGCCCTGATCGCCGGCGGCTTCTGGGCGGCCTACATCCTGATCGCCGCCCGCGTCGGCCAGATCGCCCCGGGCGGCAGCAGCCTCGCGCTGGCGATGCTCGTCGCCGTCGTCCCGCTCACCCCGCTCGGCATCGCCGACGGCGGGTCGGAGCTGCTCGTCGGGTGGGTGCTCGCCACCGGGTTCGCCGTCGCGATGCTCTCCTCGGCGATCCCCTACACGCTCGAGTTCGAGGCCCTGCGGCGCCTCCCAGCCGGCGTCTTCGGCGTCCTCATGAGCCTCGAGCCGGCGGCCGCCGCCGCGGCGGGCTTCATCGTGCTCGGCGAGGACCTCCAGGCGCGCGAGATCGTGGCGATCCTGCTCGTCGTCGCCGCCAGCGCCGGGGCTGCCAGAGGCGCCAACCTGGCACCCCGCGACGCCTAGACGCGGACGTCGTTCGGCTGCCGCGCTAGCCGCGCAGGTAGATCGGGTTGGACAGGATCCAGGTGCGCTCGCGCCCCCCGGCGCGGCGCACCACCTCGACCCGGTAGACGCCCGGCTCCTCGACCTCGGCGTCGAGCGAGCGGCCCAGCCCGCCCGCGATCTCGCGGCCGTCGCGCAGCAGCCGGAGCTTGGCGTCGGCCGGCGTGCGCACGCGCAGCGTGCGGCGCCCCGCCGTTGCCTCGGCGCCCATCGGGAGGTCGTCGGCCTCGAAGCCGAAGCCGCGCGGCGACCCGAGCGAGTCGACCGAGACGTAGCAGCGCCCCTCTCGCAGCGCCGCGTAGACCTGCGCGCGGTCGTGCTCGAGCTCGCGCGTGAGCGGCTCCGAGCACAGCACGTGGGTGCGGATGTAGCGAAACGAGCGGTGGTAGGCCATCAGCCGCAGCGGCACGACCGGGCCGATCCGCTTGCCGAACTGGTGGGCGTCGATGCCGCCGATGGCGACCACCCGGCGGCGGCTGCAGAGCTCGTCCCAGGCGCGCAGGTTGCGGGCCGGCGGGTGGTCGAGGATGCGGCCCGGCGCCGCCAGGAAGGTCGCCATCTCGCGGACGCTCGAGACCGCCTCGCCGGTGTCGTTCACGAAGCTCCACAGCTCGATGCCCCCCAGCGCCTCGGAGTCGAGTGCGTCGAACGGCATGCCGGGCCCCGCGCGCCTGAAGCGCCTCGAACCCTCCGAGAACGGGTGCGCGGCGAAGCCGAAGCCGCCGGCGGAGCGGACGGCCGCGCAGATCCCGGCGGCGTCGAGCGCCGAGTGGTCGATCTCCTCGTCGATCCCGAAGGCGAGGTAGTGGTTGCGCCGCCGCGGCGACACCTCCTCGCCGACCAGCAGCAGCACGTTCCTGTACCAGCCCTCCTGGCCGTTGCGCTTGGCCGCGAGCGTGTCGTGGTCGGTGAGCAGCACTACGTCGACTCCGGCCCGCCGTCCCGCCTTGGCGATCTGGTCGACCGTCCCCGTCCCGTCGGAGTAGGTCGAGTGCAGGTGGATCACGCAGGCCAGGTCGTGCACACAAGTAGTGTCTAGGAACGTGACCAGCTCCACGCTCGAGGTCGGCGGCGAGTCCTACGAGATCTTTCCGATCGACGCCCCGCACCTGCCCTACTCACTCAAGGTCCTGCTCGAGAACCTGCTCCGCAACGGCGAGCACGAGGGCGCCGATGCGGTCAGAAAGTGGGTGCCGACCGACGAGCCGTCGAGCGAGATCGCCTACACGCCCGCGCGGGTGCTGATGCAGGACTTCACGGGGGTGCCGGCGATCGTCGACCTCGCCGCCATGCGCGACGCCATGGACGAGCTGGGCGGCGACCCGTCGCGGATCAACCCGCTCGTGCCGGTCGAGCTCGTGATCGACCACTCGATCCAGGTCGACGTCTTCGCCGAGCGCCTCGCTTTCCAGCGCAACGCCGAGTTCGAGTTCGAGCGCAACCGCGAGCGCTACGCCTTCCTGCGCTGGGGCCAGACGGCCTTCGACAACTTCAGCGTGGTGCCGCCCAACACCGGCATCTGCCACCAGGTCAACCTCGAGTACCTCGCGCGCGTGGTCGAGACGCGCGACGGCAAGGCCTTCCCCGACACGCTGGTCGGCACCGACTCGCACACGACGATGATCAACGGCCTGGGCGTGCTGGGCTGGGGCGTCGGCGGCATCGAGGCAGAGGCGGCGATGCTCGGTCAGCCGGTCTCGATGCTGATCCCCCAGGTCGTGGGCTTCCGGCTCACCGGGGAGCTGCCCGAGGGGGCCACCGCCACCGACCTCGTCCTGACGGTGACCCAGATGCTGCGAGCCCGCGGCGTGGTCGGCAAGTTCGTCGAGTTCTTCGGCCCCGGGCTGGCCCGGCTGCCGCTGGCCGACCGCGCCACGATCGGCAACATGTCGCCCGAGTACGGCGCCACCTGCGGCATCTTCCCCGTCGACGCCGAGACGCTCCGCTACCTCGAGTTCTCCGGCCGCCCGCGCGAGCGCGTGGAGCTGGTCGAGGCCTACTGCCGCCAGCAGGGCCTGTTCCACGACGAGACCTCCGAGGACGTCACCTACTCCGACACGCTCGAGCTCGACCTCGGCGACGTCGTCCCGTCGCTGGCCGGGCCCAAGCGCCCCCAGGACCGGGTCACGCTCGCCGACGCGGCCGCCGACTTCGTCGCCGAGCTCGCCGAGCTGACCGACGGCGAGCTGAACGGGTACGACGCGGCGGCCGCCGAGTCGTTCCCCGCCAGCGACTCCCCGACGGACAACGGCGGCGGCACCGAGCCCAAGCCCGGGCACGACCACGCGGCCCCCACGGCGGTAGCCGAGCGCTCCGAGGGGCTCGACCACGGCGCCGTGGTGATCGCCGCGATCACGAGCTGCACGAACACGTCGAACCCGTCGGTGATGCTGGGCGCCGGGCTGCTCGCCAAGAAGGCCGTCGAGGCCGGGCTCACCCGCCGCCCGTGGGTGAAGACCTCGCTCGCGCCGGGCTCGAAGGTGGTGACCGAGTACCTCGAGCGGGCCGGCCTGATCGAGCCGCTGTCGGAGCTCGGCTTCGACCTCGTCGGCTACGGCTGCACCACCTGCATCGGGAACTCCGGGCCGCTGCCGGAGGAGGTGTCGCGCGAGATCGAGGAGCGCGACCTGGTGGTCGCGTCGGTGCTGTCGGGCAACCGCAACTTCGAGGGTCGCATCCACCCCGAGGTGAAGATGAACTACCTCGCCTCGCCGCCGCTGTGCGTGGCCTACGCGCTGGCGGGGCGGATGGACCTCGACATGCTCAAGCAGCCGCTCCAGGGCGACGTCTACCTGCGCGACCTCTGGCCCAGCCGCCAGGAGGTCAACGACGTGATGGAGCAGGCGATCGAGTCGGACATGTTCCGCAAGAGCTACGGCGAGGTGTTCGAGGGCGACGAGAACTGGAACGGGCTCGAGGTGCCCGAGGGCGACCGCTACGCCTGGGACCCCGAGTCGACCTACGTGCGCCGCCCGCCCTACTTCGAGGGCATGCCCGCGGACGCCCCCGCCGGCTTCGAGCAGATCGGCGACGCGCGCGTGCTCGCGGTGCTCGGCGACAGCGTGACCACCGACCACATCTCGCCGGCCGGGGCGATCAAGAAGGACTCGCCCGGGGGGCGCTACCTGATCGAGCACGGCGTCGAGCAGCGCGCCTTCAACTCCTACGGCTCGCGCCGCGGCAACCACGAGGTGATGATGCGCGGCACGTTCGCGAACATCCGCCTGCGCAACCTGCTCGCACCGGGGACCGAGGGCGGCTTCACCAAGAAGGACGGCGAGGTCACCACGATCTACGAGGCCGCGATGGAGTACGCGGACGAGGGCGTGCCGCTGTGCGTGCTGGCGGGCAAGGAGTACGGCTCCGGCTCGTCGCGCGACTGGGCCGCCAAGGGCCCGCGACTGCTCGGCGTGCGCTTCGTGATCGCGGAGTCCTACGAGCGCATCCACCGCTCGAACCTGGTCGGCATGGGCGTGCTGCCGCTTCAGTTCCCCGAGGGCGAGTCGGTCGAGTCGCTCGGCCTGAGCGGGGAGGAGGCGTTCTCGCTCGAGCCGCTCGAGGAGGGCGCGCGCACGCTGAAGGTGACCACCGACAGCGGCGTCTCGTTCGACGCGCGGGTTCGCATCGACACGCCGAACGAGTGGCAGTACTACCGCGGCGGGGGCATCCTGCACTTCGTGCTCCGCGACCTGCGTGACTGAGGTCACCGCGGGCCTTGACTACTGATAGGTCAATCAATAACATGTAGGGCATGACGGTCACCGCGAAGCCCAGAAGCTCCTCGGACGAGCGCCGCGAGCAGGTCATCGCAGCCGCCGTCAAGGAGTTCGCGGCGCACGGCTACCACGCCACAAGCACCGCGGCGATCGCCAAGCGCGCCGGCATCTCGCAGCCCTACATCTACGCGCTCTTCCCCAACAAGCGGGAGCTGTTCCTGGCGGTGGACCGCCACGTGGTCGACCGCATCCGCAGCGCCTTCGTCGAGGCCGCCCGCGGTCACGCCACCAGCGAGCAGCGGCTCGAGGCCATGGGGCAGGCCTACATCGGCCTGCTCGCCGACCGCGACGAGATCCGCTTTCAGATGCAGGCCCACGCGGCCGCCGGCGATCCCGAGCTGGGCGATGCGATCCGGCGCGACTTCACGGGCCTGTGGGAGGACGTCAGGCGCGCCAGCGGCGCTTCGGACGACGAGGTCCGCGACTTCATGGCCAAGGGCATGCTGCTGAACGTCGTGGCGTCGCTCGAGCTGGCCGACGAGCTGCTGCCGCTCGCGGCGAGGGAGCAGCTTTGATGAGGCGTCTCTTTTTTTCGCAAGCTGATGATAGGTCGATCAATAAGGAGCAAACGATGCAGCAAGCATTCACAAGGCGCAGCGGTCTGACGCTGGCGATCGTCTCGATCGCGTTGTTCATGGTCACCCTCGACAACCTGGTCGTCACCAACGCCCTGGTGAGCATCCGCGAGGACCTCGGTGCTTCGCTCGAGCAGCTCGAGTGGACGGTCAACGCGTACACCCTCAGCTATGCCGTCTTCCTGTTGACCGCCGCCGCGCTCGGCGACCGGTTCGGCAGGCGGCTCGTGTTCGCGATCGGGATCGGCGTCTTCACGGTCTCCTCTGCCGCGGCGGCGGTCGCTCCGAGCACCGACGCGCTGATCGCCGCGAGGGCCTTCCAGGGCCTCGGCGGGGCAGTCATCACGCCGCTTTCGCTGACGCTGCTCAGCGAGGCGTTCGCCGTGGAGAAGCGCGGGCTCGCGCTGGGGATCTGGTCCGGCGTCTCCGGGCTCGGCGTCGCGCTCGGGCCGGTCGTCGGCGGCGCCGTCGTCGACGGCTTCTCCTGGCACTGGATCTTCTGGCTCAACGTCCCGATCGGCGCGGCGCTGATCCCGGCCGTGGCCGGAGTGCTGCGCGAGAGCCGCGGCCCCAACGCCACCCTGGACCTGCCGGGGGTGGCCCTCGCGAGCACCGGGCTGCTCGGGCTCGTGTTCGGGATCGTCCGCGCGCAGGCACTGGGGTGGACGAGCACCCCGGTGGTCGCCTCGATCGGCGCCGGCGTCGCGCTGCTCGCCGCGTTCGCGCTGTGGGAGACGCGCACGAGCACGCCGATGCTGCCGATGCGGTTCTTCCGCAACCGCGCCTTCGCCGCGACCAACGGCGTGTCGCTGGCGATGTTCTTCGGCACGTTCGGGTCGATCTTCCTGCTGGCGCAGTTCTTCCAGGTGGCGCAGGGCTACTCGCCGCTCGAGGCCGGCCTGCGCACCTTGCCGTGGACGGCGATGCCGATATTCGTCGCCCCTGTCGCGGGGATCCTGTCCGACCGGATCGGCAGCCGGCCGCTGATGGCCGTCGGCCTGGCGCTGCAGGCGGCGGGACTCGCCTGGATCGCGATCGTGACCGAGCCGGGTACCGCCTACGGCATGTTCGTCCCCGGCTTCGTGATGGCCGGTAGCGGGATGGCGATGGTGTTCGCCCCGGCTGCCAACGCGGTGCTCGGCTCCGTGCGGCCCGATCAGGCCGGCCAGGCCTCGGGTGCGACCAACACGATCCGCGAGATCGGCGGCGTGCTCGGCGTGGCGGTGCTCGCCAGCGTGTTCACGGGCGCGGGGAGCTTCACCACCCCGCAGGCCTACGTCGACGGGCTGATTCCGGCCGTCTGGGTCGGCGTCGCGGTGCTGGCGGCCGGGGCGCTGGTGGCGCTGCTGGTGCCCGGCAAGGAGCGGGCGTCCGCGCTCGCGGCGGCGCCGGCGGCGGCCTGATCGATCAGGCGGCGGGTTCCAGCACCACGACTGGGATCCGCCGCCCGTCGGAGCGGCCCTGGTAGGTGGCGAAGCCGTCGTAGTAGTCGACGGCCTCGGCCCACAGCCGCGAGCGCTCGTCCCCCTGCGCCTCGCGCGCGACGTAGTCGCCGGTCAGGCCGCCCGGGGCGAGGAAGCGGACCTGCGGGTTGGCCTTGAGGTTCCAGTACCAGCCTGGGTGCCTGGGGTCGCCGCCCTTGGAGGCGATCAGCACCACGTGGTTGCCGTCGCGCACGTACAGCAGCGGGGTGCGCCGGCGCTCGCCGCTCTTGGCGCCGACCGTCTCGAGCAGGCCGACCTGCTCGCCGAGCGCCACCGAGACGCGGCCGCCCGACAGGGGCAGCAGCACGCGGTCGACGCGCATGGTGACGTTGATGAACGACCAGGCGCCGAGGCGAGACCCGACGAAGCGTTCGGCGTGCCGGTGCAGGGCACTTACCTGGCGACGGCGGGTCACGGCGCGATCCTACGCCGTCGCCTGGGGCGAGGGAACGTGAGATCCTGCTCCCCGGTGGTCTCCTCGCTGGACGTCGAAGCGGTGCGGGCGCGCTTCCCCGCGCTCGCGAGCGGCGCCGCCTTCTTCGACGGGCCGGGCGGCTCGCAGGTCCCCCAGGAGGTGGTGGACGCCGTCGACGCCTGCCTGCGCGAGTCGAACGCCAACCTCGGTGGCGCGTTCGCCACCTCGGCGGCGGCCGACCTGGTGATGGACCGCGGGCGCGCCGCGGCCGCCGAGTTCACCGGCGCGGACCCGGACGGGATCGCGTTCGGCGCCAACATGACGACGCTCAACTTCCTGCTCGCCCACGCGGTCGCGCGCACGCTCGAGCCGGGCGACGAGATCGTGGTCACGAACCTCGACCACGACGCCAACGTGTCGCCCTGGCTGCTGGTCGCGCACGACCACGACCTGGTCGTCCGCCAGGCGCCGATCCGCGCGGAGGACGCAACGCTCGACCACGACGCCCTGGAGGGCCTGATCGGCGAGCGCACGCGGGTGGTGGCGTTCACCCTCGCGTCGAACGCGGTCGGCTCGCTGACCGACCCGGCGCGGATCGCGGCCGCGGCGCGCGACGCGGGCGCGCTCGCCTGGGCGGACGCGGTCCACCTCGCTCCGCATGGGCGCCTGCGCGCCCGCGAGTGGGGGCTCGACGTGCTGCTCTGCTCGCCCTACAAGTTCTTCGGACCCCACCTCGGCGTGGCCGCGATCCGCCCCGAGCTGGCCGCCTCGCTGCCGGCCGACCGCGTGCGGCCGTCGGCCGAGACCCCGCCCGGCCACCGCTTCGAGTCGGGCACCCAGTCGCACGAGGCGGTCGCCGGCATGGTGGCCGCGGTCGACTACCTGCGCTCGCTCGGCGACGGCTCGCTCGACGTCGCCTTCGAGCTGATCGAGGCGCACGAGCTCGAGCTGTCGCGGCGCTTCCTGGAGGGCGTCGGCGACGCCGTAGAGCTGTACGGCATCGGGGGCGCCGAGGGCCGCACGCCCACGTTCTGCTTCAACGTGCCCGGCGAATCGCCCCGCTCGGTGGCCCAGCGGCTCGGCGAGCAGGACATCTACGTGTGGGACGGCCACTACTACGCGCTGGAGCCGATGCGGGCGCTCGGCCTCTCCGGCGAGGGGGCCGTGCGGGCCGGCTTCCTGCACTACACGTCAGCGGAGGAGGTCGACCGCCTGCTCGCGGCGCTGACGGGCCGCGGCTAGCAGCGGCTCAGCGGGCGCTGCTTCTTGGCGCCGGGCGGCTTGCAGCCCTCCCGGATCACCGGGCGCTGGTTGTTGCCGCGGATCGTGTAGATGTCGTACGCGGCGGTGTGCCCGGGGCGCGTGGTGATCACGGTCAGCTTGGCGCCGGCTCGCACGGACGCCTTGACGCCCGCGAAGTTCAGCGTCGCCGGGCGCTTGCGCGAGCGCTTGCGCATCTTCTGGGACGGGCACCCGCGACCCTTGCAGCTCACCGTGACGGTCGTCTTGGACGGCACGCGGACGATCAGGACCACGAGCTTGGCGCCCCATGGCTCGCGGATGTAGCCGAGCGAGCGCTTCACGTCGACGGGGGCCTTCAGCGGGCGCGCGCGCACCTGGATGCTCTTGACGACCGAGGAGGTCGCTCCCTTCGAGTCCGTCACCCGCAGACGCACGCTGCGCTTGCCCTTCTTCAGCTTGGTCGTCGTCGCCACCGCGCCCTGGGCGTCGTCGTAGCGCGAATCGCCGTCCAGGTCCCACTCCTGCTTGACGATCGGGCCGTCGGGGTCGGTGGCGGTCGAGGCGAACGTGACCTCCCTGCCCGCGGTCGGCGTCTTCGGCGTGCTGGTGAACGACGCGGAGGGAGGCGCGTTGACGACGATCGTGTCCGGCGTCGTGCTGGACCCGTTGGCCGTGTCGACCGCCCGGACGGCCACGGTCTTGGCGCCGGCCGTGGCGAACGAGTGCGTCACCTGCGCTCCCGTGGCGTCGCGGGTGAAGCCGCGGCTCGCCGAGTAGTCGAAGTCCCACTCCAGGCGCGCCAGCGCAGGCGCGTTGGCGGCGGTCGAAGGCCGCGAGGTCGACCTCAGCGTCACGCGCTGCCCGGGCAGCGGGTCGGCGGGCGACCAGCTGAAGCCGGCGACCGGGAACGGCAGCGCCGAGACCGCCACGCCGCGCGCGGCCTCGCCGATGGCTCCGTTGTTGTCGGTGACCCTCAGCCGGATCTGGGCGACGCCGGCCGGGAAGGAAGTCGTCACCGAGGCGGCGTTCAGCTCACCGGTGGCGCCTCCCTCGTTGAAGACGTCGTTGTCGTTGAGGTCCCATTCGTACTGCGCGATCGAGCCCCCGGCCTGATCGACCGAGGTGCTGTTGATCTGCACCGGCTGGCCGGCGGAGATGGCGTTCGACGCGAGGCTGAACGACGCTCGCGGAGCCGGATTGACAACGGTGTACTGCGCCCTGTTGTCGACCGTGCTCGTGACGCCGCAGCTGTCCGTGGCGTGCAGGGCGATCGACTTGGTCGCCCGGGGTCGCGGTCGCGAGGGCGTAGTTGATCGTCAGCGCCGCCGTGGTGGCGTCGTCGAACGCCGTGTCCGCGTCGTCGTCGTCCCAGGCGTAGCTCGCGATTCCGTTGCCGTCAGCGTCCGTGGCGCTCCCCGTAACCGAGAGCGTTGTTCCGAGCTGGACGGTCGGCGGGGGCGGGAAGGCCGCGACCGGAGGCGCGTTGGCGATCGTGACGGTCTGCGACGTCGGGACGCTGTCGGCCCCGTCGTCCGGGTCGATCAGGTCGGTGTCGGCGTCGGTGGCGGTGAGGGTGACCGTGCGCTGATCCGGATTGGCGGTCGTGTAGGTGTGCGTAACCGAGCTCCCCGGCAGCCCGGTGGCGGTGGTTCCGTCGCCGAAGTTCCACTGCACCGACAGGAGGTCGGGGACGACGTCGCCGTCGGTCGACGTGTCGGTGAAGTTGAACGTCCCGCAGTTCGCGCCCTGCTGCGGGTCGACCGTGAAGGCGGGCTGGGGCGGCGCGGCCAGCACCACCGCGGCCGCGACCAGCGCCGCCACCAGCATGGCGGGCGCGATCAGGCGCTTCAAGATTCGAGAGGATCGGTTCATTTAGTGCTGCAAAAGCGACGAGTCCGGCGGAGGGCCGGCCGAAATCCACAGTAGGTGCACTCTGCTTTCAGCGCAAACGTGCGCGCTCGGCGCGCCTGCGGATCGCCCTCAGCCAGGCCACGCGGATCAGTGCGCTGCCCGGATAGACGACCCTCCAGTAGAGCCCGAACCGGCGCCTGGCGTGCTCGTCGGTGGTGGCGACGCGGGTCTCGGTCCGGACCAGGGTGCGGTCGCCCGATCGCTCCAGCCGGAAGTTGAAGACCGCCTTGGCGAAGCCCGGCTCGTCGAAGTCACTGAACTCCGCAGCCTCGATCGGGCGCAGGCCGCCGGTGGGCTGCCAGAAGCGGCCGACGCCCCCGATCACGACCTCGTCGGGCCGCTCGCGCAGCGTCGCGAAGCCGGCCCGCAGGAAGCCGTCGAGCAGCGGGCCGCGCAGCGACGGCCGCTCCCGGCTCAGCAGCCGGGGCACGCTGCGCACCGCCATCAGCGCCACCATCAGCGGGACCTCCGCCGGCGTGAGCGCCTGGATCGCCTGCATCACCGCGGCCGGGGGCGCCGCGGCGCTGAGCGTGTGCACCTCGTTGAAGTCGTAGCTGGGGAGGAACTCGTCGAGCATGCTCTACTAGAATAATGTTCTAGTGACGGATCGCAAGCAGGAGATCCTCGACGCAGCCCTGCGCGGCTTCGCCGAGAAGGGGCTCGCCGGCACCACCGTCGAGGAGGTGCGCACGCGGTCGGGCGCCTCGGTCGGCTCGATCTACCACCACTTCGGCGACAAGCAGGGCATCGCCGCGGCCCTCTACGTCGCGATCCTGCGCGACTACCAGGAGGGCCTGCTCGCCGTCCTGGAGCGCGCCGGCGACGCTCGCGACACCGTCGAGGAGCTCGTCCGACACCACCTGCGCTGGGTCGCCGCCGACCGCGACCGCGCCCGCTTCCTGCTCGGCGCGCGCCCGCCCAGGGCCGTGGACGAGATCCGCGGGCTCAACCGCCGCGCCTTCAGCGCGACCGCTCGCTGGCTCGACGAGCAGGTCGCCGCCGGCCGCATCCGGCCGATCCCGTTCGACCTCTTCTACGCCGTCCTGATCGGGCCGGCCCAGGAGTTCTGCCGCCACTGGCTCGAGGGGCGCCTGCGCACCTCGATGCGCACGGCCGAGCGCGAGCTCGCCGCTGCCGCCTGGGGCGCCCTGTCAGTCCCAACGACCAAGGAGGCCACCGATGGCTGACACCTACGCCGAGACCGTCGCCGACGCCCGGGCCGAGCCCGGCGCGGCCGAGCTCGTGCTGGTCGAGCGCTCCGGCGCCCACGCCACCGTCACGCTCAACGACCCCGACAAGCTCAACCCGCTCAGCGCCGCGCTCACCGTCCGCCTGCGCGAGGCGCTCACCGAGCTCGCCGCGGACGAGTCAGTGCGGGCGATCGTGCTGACCGGGGCCGACCCGGCCTTCAGCGCGGGCGGCGACCTGCGCCTGATGCGCGACACGGCCCAGCCGATGCTCGCCGCTGGCGGCGGGACGCCGGAGCTGTGGCGCTGGATCCGGATGGAGTTCGGCGGCATCGCGCGCCTGATCACGCGCTCGGACAAGGCATTCGTGGCGGCCGTGAACGGCGCGGCCGCGGGTGTCGGGCTGGCCTTCGCGCTCGCCTGCGACCTGATCGTCGTCTCCGAGCGCGCCCGGCTGGTGCCGGCCTTCGGGCGCATCGGGCTGCTCCCGGAGGTGGGCACGAGCTGGCAGCTGACCCGCCGGCTCGGCCACCAGCGCACGTTCGAGCTGTTCGTGGGCGGCCGCCACCTGAACGGCGCCGAGGCGGCGGAGCTCGGGCTCGCCAACGCGGTCGTGCCCCACGAGCGGCTGATGGACGAGGCGCTCGAATGGTGCGAGCGGATCGAGGCGCTGCCGGCGCACGTCACAGCCATGACCAAGCCGCTGCTGCGCAACGCGGCCGACCTGAGCTGGGAGCAGGCGATCGCGCTGGAGGAGTTCGCCGAGCCGGGCTGCTTCACGACCGAGGCGCACCGCGCGGCGATCGCCGAGCTGCTGGCCTAGGCTGGCGCGCCGTGCCGCGCCTCGTCTGCCTGCTGTTGCTGTTGTGCGCCGCGCTGGCCGCGTGCGGGAAGAGCGACGACGAGCAGTACCGCGAGGACCTGCCGCCGATCAACAGGGACCTGAGCGCGCTCGCCGCGGACGTGGGGCGGGGACTGCGCGACGCGGGCGAGTCCGGCGACCGGGCGCTGGCGGGCGAGTTCGCCGGCTACGCCCGCCGGCTGGGCGGGCTGCGCGGGCGTCTCGACGACCTCGAGCCGCCGGGCTCGCTCGAGGCCGACCACGACCGGACGCTGGCGGCGATGGCCGCGGAGCGGGCCGCGCTGTCGGGGCTCGCCGCCGCCGCCCGCCGCGGCGATCCGGCGGGCGCGCGGACAGCGGCCACGGCCGTGGTGCGCCAGGGCGCGCGCCTCGACGCGGCGCGGAACGAGCTGGCGCGGGCGGCGCGTTAGAAGTCGCGGCTAGCCGCCGACGAGCCCGCCGATCAGCCGTGCTTCGAGGCGGTGCAGCTGCAACAGCGCGATGAGGCCCGCGCCGTGCTGGCGCGGGTCCCCGACGAGATGGCCACACTCGAGGTCGACCGCGGCGATCGCACGGCCGTCCGCTTCGGCCACCACGACGGGGCCGGGCAGCTCGGGGAACGGTCGGTCGTCCGGACCCGAGGCCAGGCGGATGGTGGGCGTGGAGTCCATGCCCCGATGCTGGACGACCAACGGCCCGGCGAGTGTGAGGCTGGGTACAGACGCGCTAGATGTCGCCGCCGCCGAGGCGGTCCTCGACGGCCTTGACCTTGTCGTCGAGCGTCTGGTCCGGGCGGTCGCGGCGCTCGTCCAGCTTGAGCACCGTGTATACGCGCGGGACGCCCTGCTCGAACGGCACGGCGTGGAGCTCCTCGACGACCGCGAGGATGTCCGCTGTCGTGCCCTCGAGGGACGTGCCCATCGCGTGCATCCGGAAGCGCACCCGGTCCTGCCGCCGCAGGCGCCGCTGGATCTCGGCGATGTAGCCGCTGGCGCTCACGTCGGCCCGGCCGAGGGCGAGCACTGTCAGGTCGGCCGTCGCCATCGACCGAAGTATCCCGCTACGGGACGTATCGATCGAAGAAGGCGATCGCCTGGTTGGCGTACTCGGCCGTGAACTGATGGACGGCCAGGATCAGGAGCGACTCGCTGTCGATCTCGTTGCGCTGCGGCGCCACCGCCCCGGGCATGCTCGCGCCCAGCGCCTTGGCCGCGGCGTCCTGCACGTTCGGGTCGACCCGGTTGCCCTGCCCGTCCCAGACCCCCGTCGCCACCAGCGAGAAGAAGATCTGGTTCGCCTTCTGCTGGTCGATGCCGGGGATGCGCTGGTACTGCGCCGTGTTCAGGTTGCGCTCGCGGGAGATGTAGAGCTCGCTCGGGGTGCCGGCGTTGTGGGCGCGCAGGTAGCTGCCGACCACGCCGTTCGGTGCGACCGTGAAGTCGTTCTCCGAGGTGGAGAAGACCGTCGGCACGGTCAGCTGCCCGCGCGCCGCGTACGGTTCGGCGGTGCGGCCGTGGCTGGCCCAGATCGCCTTCACCGGGTAGCCGGCGTTCTTCCAGGACTGGCCCCACAGCGTCACGAAGCGCGCGCCGTTCGACATGCCGATGCCGGCCAGCGGCGTGTTCGCCTCGACGGCGGTCGTCGCGACGACGTGCGCCTGCAGCCGCGCCAGGCGGGCCAGGTCGGGGTTGGTGGTCAGCGACGGGTCGGCGGCGTTCCAGCGCCGGTCGCCCGTGCGCTCGGTCGACGACGTCGAGACGAACCCGTAGCCGCGCGCGACCAGCCGGTTCAGCACGTCGGTCGTCTCGACCTTGTCCGCGAACCTCGCGCTGCCGCCCGTCCCGTGGAACAGGTAGACCATCCCGCGCGGGTGCTGCGGGACGTACGAGATGACGTCGAAGCCCTCGAAGGTCGAGCGCTGCCACTGCACGGCGGGCGTGACCGCGCAGCCGGACAGCAGCGCCGCCGCGACCGCGACGACCGGCAGCAGCCGTCTCATCCGAGGTCCATCGCCCACCACAGGAAGTACGACGACTCCCGGTTGAGCAATGCCCCGTAGTCGGCCGCCAGCCCGTGGCCGGCGCCCTCGATCGGCTCGAGCACGGTGAGGATGCCGAGGTTGTACATCGCGGCGGCGTTCTGCACCGCCCACGCGTAGGGGACGACCCTGTCCTCGGTCCCGTGGAGGAAGATCGTCGGCGCGTCGCCGGCGTTGATGTCGTCGTTGGTGGGCATCCCGCCCGAGATCGAGACGGCCGCCCTGATCTTGGAGGAGAAGCCGGGGTTCCCGCTCGTGCCGGGATCATCCGACCGGGTCGATGCGAGCACGGAGGTGACCGCGCCGGCCGACGCGCCGCCCATGGCGATCCTGTCGGTGTCGATCTTGTAGGTCGCCGCGTTCGCGCGCAGCCACCTGACGGCGGCCTGGGCGTCGTGCTGGCCGGCGAGCGCCGCCTCCTGGCAGATCGGCGTCGGGTTGGGGTTGCCCCCGCACCCGTCGGGCGACAGCAGCCGGTAGTTGATCGACACGACGACGTAGCCGAGCTGCGCGAAGAAGGTCGCCTTGGAGCGACCGCTCGCCTTGTCGCCCATGGTGAAGCCGCCGCCGTGGACCCAGACCAGCGCCGGGCGCTTGGCGATCGTGTCGCCTGCGGGCTGGTAGAGGTCGAGCTTCAGGTCGACCGGGTTGCCGTTCGCGTCAGGTGCACGGCCGTAGGTCAGGTCGTTGGTCGCGTTGACCGCGGAGAAGACCTGGTCGCGATAGCGAATCGAGCCGTCTCCAGGGGGGCGGGGGACCGTGCACCCGGCCAGGAGGGTTGCGCCCAGGACGAGCGCGATCAGGGGGCGCATGCCCGGCCTAACCCGAGCTCGTGCGGAAAGTTGCGGACTTCCTGAAGAGAGTTGGGGCGGTTCGGTAGCGCTCCTCGCGGCGCTCCCGCCAGAGCCCGTCGAGGACGGCCGTCACGTGCTCGGTGCCGATCGCCTCGCCCCACGCGATCGGCCCGCGCGGGTGGCCCAGGCCGAGCTCGAGCCCGGTGTCGACGTCCTCCTCCGAGCCGACTCCCTCGCCCACCGCGAACCACGCCTCGTTCACGAGCTGGCAGACGATTCGCGCGAGCACCAGCCCGGGGGCGTCCTCGACCCACTCCGCCTGGAAGCCGAGCTTGGCGAAGAACGACTCGGCCGCCTCGGCGGCGAAGCGCTGGGTGCCCGGCCCGCGCGTCAGCTCGACGAGCGAGCCGAGCGGCGGCAGCAGGCCGAAGCCCACCGCTCCCGGCTCGCCGCGGGCGGCGAGGCTGCTCGCCGCGCACAGGACCAGCAGCGGCGCGCCGCCGGGGACCTGGGCGGCGGGTGCCGTGCCCGCGTCGACGACCAGCTCCGCCGGGCCGCCCTCGCGCAGCTCGAAGCCGGCCGCCCGGGCGCGCTCGCGCAGCCCGTCTGCCACCGGCCCGTCGCCGAGGACCGCCACGAGCGTCCCGTCGCCGCCGCCGGGCGCGGGCGGCTCGGGGTCGGCGGGCCGGTAGGAGCCGTCGTCCGAGTACTCGTAGTAGCCGCGCCCGCTCTTGCGGCCGAGCCGGCCGGCGGCGACCATGCGCGCCTGGATCGGGCTGGGGCGCCAGCGCGGCTCGCCGAAGGACAGCTCGGCGAACGACTTGGCCACCTCGAAGCCGACGTCGACGCCGACCAGGTCCATCAGCTCGAACGGCCCCATCCGGAAGCCGCCGGCCATCCGGCAGATGCGGTCGATCTGCTCGGCGGTGGCCACGCGCTCGCCGAGCAGGCGCAGGCCCTCGCCGCTGAACGGGCGGCCGCAGCGGTTGACGAGGAAGCCGGGCCCGTCGGCGGCGAGGATCACGCGCTTGCCCATCGCCTCGCCGGTGGTGCGGGCCAGCTCGAGCGCGCGGTCCGAGGTCTGGTCGGCGCGGATCACCTCGAGCAGCTCCATCAGCGGCGGCGGGTTGAAGAAGTGCATGCCGACCACGTTCTCCGGCCGGGCCGCGGCGCCGGCCAGCGAGGTGACGGGGATCGAGCTGGTGTTGGTCGCCAGCACGACGTCGTCGCGGCAGGCGGCCGACAGCTCGGCGAACAGCTCGCGCTTGAGGGCGGGTCGCTCGGGCGCCGCCTCGATCACCAGGTCGCACTCGCCGAGATCCGCCAGCGCGCGAGCCGGCTCGAGCAGCCCGGCCGCGTCCGCGCCGACGCGACCCTTGTCGGCCCAGCGCCGAAGGCCGTCGCCGACGCGCCGCTCGCCGGCCTCGAGCGCCTCCGGCAGCGGGTCGTGCAGCAGCGTGCGAAAGCCCGCGGCGCAGCCGAGCTGGGCGATCCCGGCGCCCATGGTGCCGGCGCCCACGACCCCGAGGATCACCGCCCGCGGAACTCCGGCCGGCGCTTCTCCACGAAGGCGTTCATGCCCTCGACCCTGTCCTCGGTGGCCATCGCCAGCTCGAACAGTCGCCGCTCGGTCTCGAGCCCGGCCGCCAGCGGCGTCTCGTCCGCCGCGAGCACGGCCTGCTTGCCGAACCGCACCGCGAGCCGCGGCCGGCTGGCGACGACGCTCGCGAGCTCGAGGGCGGCGTCGAGCCAGCCCTTGGCCGGGGCGACCTGGTTGACGATCCCCAGGCGGAGCGCCTCCGCGGCGTCGATGCGCCGGCCGGTGAGCACCAGCTCCATCGCGCGCTGCTTGCCCATCACCCGGGCGAGCCGCTGGGTGCCCCCGCCGCCGGGGATGATCCCCAGCAGGATCTCCGGCTGGCCGAACTCGGCCGACTCGGAGGCGACGATCATGTCGCACGCCAGCGCCAGCTCGCAGCCGCCGCCGAGCGCGTAGCCCGACACCCCGGCCACCAGCGGCGTGCGCACCCGCGCCAGGCGCGGCCAGAAGTTGACCGACGAGGACGTGAGCGCCTCCTGGAAGCTGCGGCTCGCCATCGCCTTGATGTCGGCGCCGGCGGCGAACCAGTCGTCGCCCCCCGCGATCACGATGCAGCCGATGTCGGCGTCCTCGTCCCAGCGCTCAAGCAGGGCGCCGAGCTCCTCCATCAGCTCGGGCGAGAGCGCGTTGCGGGCGTCGGGGCGGTTCAGCTGCGCGAGCCCGACCGCACCGTGGGTCTGAGCGGCGACGAGGTTCACGGGACCAGCGCGTTGATGCCCGTGTAGGCCCGCCCGATGATCAGCTTCTGGATCTGCGAGGTGCCCTCGTAGAGCGTCGTGACCCGGGCGTCGCGCAGGTAGCGCTCGACCGGGTAGTCGTCCACGTAGCCCGAGCCGCCGTGGACCTGGATGGCGCGGTCCGCGCAGGTCACCGCCGCCTCGGTCGCGTACAGCTTGGCGATCGAGGTCTCGGTCGTGCTCGGCTTGCCCTGGTCCTTGAGCCAGCCGGCGCGCCAGACCAGCCCGCGGGCGGCCTCGGTGCGGACGACCATGTCGGCGATCATCTCCTGCACCAGCTGGAAGGACGCGATCGGGCGGTCGAACTGCGTGCGCTCCTTGGCGTAGGCGATCGACGCGTCGAGCGAGCCCTGACAGATGCCGACGCACCCGGCGGCGACGCTGTAGCGGCCCGAGTCGAGCGCGCTCATCGCGATCTTGAAGCCCTCGCCGATCTCGCCCATCAGGGCGGAGTCGGGCACCTCGACCCCGTCCAGCGACAGCTCGGCCGTGTCGGATCCCTTCAGCCCCAGCTTGCCGTGGATCTCCTGGGTGGAGAAGCCCTCGCTGTCGGTGGGGACCAGGAAGCAGGCCAGGCCCTTGTGCTTCAGCGCCGGGTCGGTCTGGGCGAAGACGAGCGCGAGCTTGGCGTAGTTGCCGAGCGAGATCCACATCTTGCCGCCGTTGATGCGCCAGCCGCCGTCGACCTTCTCGGCGCGCGTCTTGAGGTTGGAGGCGTCCGAGCCCGTGTCGGGCTCGGTCAGGCCGAAGCAGCCGAGCGCCTCGCCCGAGCACAGCTGCGGCAGCCACTCCTGCTTCTGCTCCTCCGAGCCCCAGCGCACGATCGACGAGCAGACGAGCGAGGTCACCACCGAGACGACGGTGCGCATCGCCGAGCAGCCGCGCCCGATCTCCTCCACGATCAGCGCGTAGGTGCGGTAGTCGACGCCGCGCCCGCCGTACTCCTCGGGGACGATCGCGCCCAGGAAGCCCATGTCGGCGATCTGCTGGACGAGCTCGGTGTCGAAGTGCTCGTTGCGGTCGTTCTCCCGCGCGCGCGGAACTATCTCCTTGTCGGTGAAATCGCGCGCGGTCTCGCGGATCAGGCGTTGCTCGTCGGTCAGCTCGAAGTCGATCATGTCGGGCGCGAGTCTAGAAGTCCGTGTCGCCCGTGAGGAAGTACCAGTTCTCGGCCTTCCCGAGATCCACGCCGGACGGCGCCTCGCCGTCCACGTATGACCAGCAGCCCGTTGTGGGCGATCCTCTGCAGGAATCCGAAGGCGCGCAGCCGTCCCGTCAGCAGGTTCGGGGGCCCGACGTAGCCCAGGTCGATCGAACCGGCCTTCTTCCTGCGGGCGTCGCGGATGAACTCGGAGAGGAGGGCGTCCACCACCGCCTTGTCCGGACGGCACAGGACGTCGTAGACGAGGCGGGAGTCGTCCGCCATGCGATAGACGAGGTAGCCCGCGACCTCGTCGCCTTCGACGAGGGCGAAGATCGTGTAGTTGCCAGGCGCTCGGCTCGGGCCGGTCTTCTCGTAGCGCCAGTTGAGCAGCTCGACGTTTCGCTCGCTCGTCACCCCGAGCTGCCGGCGGGCCAGCTCCCACAGGCCCGTGAAGCGATCGTCGAAGCGCTCGGGCTGCTCGATCGAGAACCTCCGCGAGCGCCTGTGGAGCCGCTCGCGGGAGAGGATCGACAGGACCGGGCTGGCGACTGCCGACGCCAGCGACGCGAGCCGGGGCCTGCTGACGTAGCGGTCGACGAGCGGGCGCGCGCTGAGCAGCTTGACGAAGCGGGTGAGCCTCCCCACGTCCGCGTACCCGACGCGGCCGACGATCGGCTCGGAGGACTGGTTCGGCGATCCGTACGCGCACTTCAGCCCGCGTTCCGCGAGGGGTGGGATGGTGGCCCGCTGCAGCGCGACGGCGGGACCGAGGCCGCGGTGTCCCTCGTCGACCGCGAAGTCGCCGCCGATGCCGGCCGGGACCCGCTCGCCGGCGATCCAGAGGCTCGTCGGGAAGAGCGCCGCCATCCCGACCAGGCTCCCGGACTCGTTGTGGCGGGCGAGGAACAGCGAGGGCGCCCCCAGCGGGTTGTTCTCGTAGTACTTCACGTACTTGGCCTCGAGCCTCGACCGCGGCCCGGGGCGGTTCCGGGTGGCAAGGTCGAGCATCTCCAGCCTGTCCGCGTCGGGGTCGCCGGGAACGATGGAGTAGCGGGCGCTCACGCCTCGAGGTCGACTCGGCGCCAGCGCGGGCTCGGCGCCGCCCGCGATATCCCGGCCAGCGCCAGCTTGGGGCGCATCCGAAAGCCGTCCAGGACCTCGTAGGTGCCGTCCGAGTCGTACGAGTGCGTCCTGAGATTCCCGGTGTCGACCGCCGGCTCGATCGCGCCGATGGGCTGCTCGCGGTACTCGGTCGGGCTGAGCACGTCGATGCGATTGAACACGAGCCGGCCCCCGTACGCCTCGGAGCAGTCCTGCGCGGGTCTGATCAGCTGACCGTTCCGCGAGAAGATCCGCCCGGCCGGACGGGCCGAGCGGACATCCGACACGATCGGATTCAGGGGATGCGGCTCCCACTCGCCGTGCAGGGAGTCGGAGGAGAACAGGCAGAGCTCGTCGACCGGGCGGCCGCCGTCGACGGCGAGCGCGACGAAGAGCCACCACCTGCCCTCGTGGTGCAGCGGGGTGGCGTCCGTGGCCGTCACATCGCTCAGGAGGACCCGCTCGAGCGTCCACTCACCCGGGAACCGCGCGGCTCGGTAGAGCTCGACCGTCCGGTGTCCCGCGGTCTCGGGCAGCATGTAGACGTCGTCTCCCTCCGCGAACACGAAGGGATACGAGAGGTGGTAGTCCTGCCGCAGGGCGAGCTGCGGCGAGCAATACCGTCCGCGCTCGTCGATCTCGAGGTAGCAGATCACGGCGCGCCCGGAGCGTCCCGTCGTAGTCCTCGAAGAAGACGTAGCGCCGGCCGTCGCGCTGGAACAGGAACGGGTCCGCGTAGAACCGGCCGGGTGGAGGCATGATCGGCGTGTGCGGCGCGGAGCCCCGCCGATACGCGATGAACCACTGCTTCTCGCCGAGCCAACCGCTCACGCGCCTGCGCAGGACCCCGCCGGCGACGCGCCACAGGAGCCGAACCATCATGGCGTTGGTCGGCCGCGATCGACCGGGCTCCGGGGTGGAGGGTTCCTCGACCTCCACCGGCTCCATGCGCTCGTGGAGGGCTCGCAGCCCGCGCGCGGGCAGGTGGGCCGCCCTCCGTGCGGCCCGGCAGCGGCTGCGGTGCAGGGAGACGTGGTCGGACTGGACGACCGAGCGGTAGATGGTGCGCTCGCCGTGCGTGGGCGTCGTCGCGCGCAGCGTGATGGGCGCGACGAAGTCGGCGTCGTACATCTGCCAGACGAGCTGCGCCTCCCCGTGCACCGACCAGGCGCCGAAGCGGGCGTGGCCGGCCAGCTCGTCGCGGGATGCGCCGGGCGCCAGGCAGACGACCACGTCCAGGTCCTGGGAGGAGATCTCGCCGAGCGGGACTCCAGGCCGGTCCAGCGGCACTCGCGCGAGGGGGTCGCCGTCGCTGCCGAAAACGCGTCGGTCCAGGCGCTCGTAGGTCCGGTAGAGCGCGTCGCGCAGCCCGGTCGGTTCACCGCCACCCGGCTCGCGCGTGAGCACGATCACCTCGCAGAAGCCGAGCCGCTCGATCTGGTCCATGGCGGTCTCGTGCCAGCGGCGAACGTCGCGCTCGTCGAGCACGACGCCGACGCGAAGCTGGCCCATCCCCTAGATCAGCTCCTCGAGCAGCGCGACCCAGCGGTCCGCGACCACCTCGGGTGAGTGGACGTCCTGGACGAACCGGCGAGCGCGCTCGCCGGTCGCGGTCCGCAGCTCAGGGTCGCGCCACAGGCTCGCCGCAGCCTCGATCAGGCGCTCCATCGACCCGCCGGCCGCCACGCCGATGTCGTTGTCCGCGATCTTCGCGTCGGGGTCGACGTTCAGCGACAGCACCGGCACGCCGCGGGCCCAGGCTTCGAGGAACCCGTTCGGCATGCCCTCGATCCGCGACGTCTTGACGACCGCCACGGCGCCCCGTATCTCCTCGAGCAGCTCGCTGCGGGGCCGGGGCGGGAGCAGCTCGAGGTTGGGGAGGCGCTCGGCTGCCGCCTCGATCCGCTCGGCCATGCCGGGGGGCGTCTCGCTCATCGCCGAGCCGATCATCCGGAAGCGCGCCTCCGGGAGCGCCTCGGCCAGCTCCACGTACCGGTCGGGGAGCTTGTACTCGACGATCCGGTCCACCCATAGGAAGTAGTCGCCCGTCCCGTTCGCGCTCGGCGCCGGCTCGGCGAAGCTCGGGATCACGACGGGATCGCTGTCCGGGAGGGCGCGCAGGGCCAGCTCTCGCTGCCGCTCGGTCTGGAGGGCGAGCTGGGCGCCCCCGAGGCGGAGGCTGGCCTTGTAGACCTGAAGCATCCGGCGATTGCGGTCAGGGCGCTCGAAGTCGAAGTCGAGCTCGCTCGAGCTCGAGAAGACGAACCGCCTGCGGCGCGCGCGGCAGAACGCGCTGGCGGCCAGCACGTGGCCGCCCGAGCCGCGCACGATGTACGCATCCGCATCGGCGCGCGCGAGGCTGCGCCAGATCGCCCTGGTCTCGGCGAGCTGGCCGAGCCGGCGGTCCCCCTGCCAATCGGAGCGCTCGACGAGCGCCGGGCTGGAGGCGTCGACGCGGCGCGGCTCCGGGACCGGGTAGACGACGTGCGCGACGCGCAGCCCCTTCGCCTTGAGCGCGTGCGCGATCATCGTGGCCTGCACCTCCGCACCGCCCATGTAGTCGCGGTTCGGCCCGTAGTAGAGCGATGCGGCGGGCGCGTAGACGGCGACGTCGTGCGCCCGGCGCCCGCGCCTAGAGAGACTGCGCCTCACGGGCTGGGGTCTGCTCGACGATCCAGTCGATCGTCCGCTGGAGACCCTCCTCGAACGGGATGCTGGGCTCGTAGCCGATCAGCTCCCTTGCGAGCGAGACGTCCGCGAGGCTCTCGGGCACGTCGCCGGGGCGGGGTGGCGCGTAGTCGGGCTCGATGTCCAGGTCGAGCAACTCACGGAGCGTTCCCACGAGCTCGTTCAGCGTGTGGGAGGTTCCCATCGCGACGTTCATCACGCGCCCGGCGGCCGCCGGCTCCGCTGCCGCCGCGAGGTTCGCCACGACGACGTTCTCGACGTGGGTGAAGTCGCGCGACGTCTCGCCGTCGCCGAAGATCGTCGGCCGCTCGCGGTCGAGCATGATCCGGATGAATTTCGGGATCACGGCCGCGTAGCCGGATAGGGGGTCCTGGTGCTCGCCGAACACGTTGAAGTACCGAAGCGCCACCGTCTCCAAACCGAACACGCGGTTGGCGACCATGCAGTGCTGCTCGGCCGCGAGCTTCGAGACCGCGTAGGGGGCGAGCGGCGCCAGGGCCTGGGATTCCCGCCTCGGCATCCCAGGAGCGTCGCCGTAGACGGAGCTCGAGGACGCGAAGACGACCCGCCGCACGCCCGCGTCGCGGGCGGCCAGCAGGACGTTGAGCGTGCCCTCGACGTTGACCGCGCTCGAGGTGAGCGGGTCCTGGATGGACCTGGGCACCGAGGGCAGCGCACCCTGGTGGAAGACCACCTCGACTCCCTTCACCGCGGCCGCCACCCGTTCGTAGGACCGCAGATCGCCCTCCACCAGGTCCACGTCGAGCGAGTCGAGATTCTGGCGGTAGCCGGTCGAGAAGCTGTCGAGCACGCGAACATCGTCACCGCGCTCCAAGAGAGCGCGGACCAGGTTCGAGCCGATGAACCCGGCGCCGCCGGTGACGAGTACTTTCGACGCGGCGCCCGGCCCTCTCTGCCCGTACAAATCGCATGCTTTCGATCCTGCCACAGCAATTCAGTCCACGCGACATATCCCACAGGGGGTTCTTGCGCCAGGATTCATGGCGAACGCGGCTCGTGACCGATGAGAGAGTGAGAATGACTGCGTTGGGCCACGGAGAGCGAAGGTGAGCGCCACCGCTGAGGCATCGCCCCGGACCCGGGTCGCCGAGCTGCTGGGGCGAAGCCCCGGTGTCGTGCCCTGCACCGCCACCCTCGGGGTGCTCGTCTGGTTCGCCGCCGACGAGGGCGGCTTCCGCAAGGTCACCTGGATGCCCGCCACCCTGCTGCTGGCGGCCGTCCTGCTCGTCTGCCTCGCGGTGCTGCCGCGCCCGCGCCCCGCGCGCCTCGCGCTCGCGGCGATCCTGCTGCTGGCCGCCTACGGCGGCTTCTGCCTGCTGTCGATGCTCTGGGCCGGCCAGGAGGAGCTCGCCTGGGACGCCGGGAACCGCACGCTGCTGTACGCGATCGTGCTGGCGCTGTGCTCGCTCTGGCCGCTGCGCGGCCGCTCCGGGGCGGCCCTGCTCGGCGGCTACGGCTTGGCGATCGCGGCAATCGCCCTCGATCGAGCTGATTCGCGTCGCCGGCGCGGACCAGGCGACCCAGTTCTTCGAGGAGGGCAGGCTCGCCGAGCCCGTCGGATACGCCAACGCGAACGTCGCCCTGTGGATGTCCGGGCTGTTCCCCTGCGCGATCCTGGCCGGGCGGCGCGAGGTGCCGGCGCCGGTCAGGGGTCTCCTGCTAGGCGGCGCCGGGATCCTGAGCGGGGCCGCGCTCCTCGGTCAGAGCCGCGGCTGGCTGTTCGCCCTTCCGCTCGCCGTCGTCGTCGCCCTGTTGGTGGTGCCCGGGCGCGGCCGCACGATCGCGACGTTCGGCGTGATCGGCCTCGCCCTGCTCGCCATCCGGCAGCCCCTCCTCGACGTCTACAGCGACTGGGAGGCGTTCCGCCCGCCGGGAGCGGAGTACGACGCGGCGCTCAGGGCGATCCTGCTCGCCGGAGCGGCGCTGGCCGTCGTGGGCACGCTCGCGGCGCTGGCGGAGCGGCGCGTGCAGCTCTCCGAGCAGAGCGCCCGCCGGATCAGCACCGCGACCGTGGTCGCGCTGGTCGCGGCTGGCCTCGTCGCCGTTGCCGGGTTCGCGGTCGTCGAGCGCAGTCCCCTCTCGGCCGCCTCGGACGCCTGGAGCGACTTCAAGCACGGCGGCAACAGCCCGCAGGGGAGATCGAGCAGGCTGACCTCGGGCTTCTCCACCTACCGCTGGGACTACTGGGTCGTCGCCTGGGGCGAGTTCGAGCGAGCGCCGCTCGCGGGAGCCGGGGCGGACAACTTCGGCCGCGCCTACCGCGACAAGGGCCACAGCGGGCAGACGCCGCTCTATCCCCACAGCACCGAGATGGTCGCGCTCGCAGAGACGGGCCTGATCGGCGCACTGCTGCTCGGCGGCGCGTTCATCTGCGGCCTGCTCGCCGCGCTGCGCGGTCCCCGGCGCGCGGATCTGGCCGGGGTGGCCGCCGGGACCGGCGTGCTCGTGTTCGCCTACTGGTTCCTGCACAGCTCGGTCGACTGGCTATGGGAGTTCCCCGGCCTGGCGGGCGCCGCGCTGGCCGCGCTCGGCATGGCCGTGGCCGTGAACCGCGGGCTGCAGACCGACGAGGGGGATCGGCGTCCCGTCTTCGCCGGGCGGCCGGCCCTGGCCCTCGGGCTCGGTGGCGCCCTCCTCGTGGCCGTGTCGATCGTCCCGCCGTGGTTCGCCGCACGGGAGCAGCAGCGCGGAATCGAGCTGGCGGTGAGCGACCCCGCCGCCGCCGTCCGTCACCTCCACAGCGCCGCCGACTGGAACCCCCTTACACCTGTGCCGTACAAGGCCGCCGGCATCGTCGAGGTCCGCCGGCGCGACTACCGGGCCGCGACGCGCGAGCTGCAGCGAGCCCTCGAACGCGACCCGGGCGACTCGGCTCCCTACCTGTTCCTCGGAGCCATAGCCTCGGCCGAGGGTCGCAAGCAGGAGGCCCTGAGGCTCGTGGAGAGGGCGAACCAGCTGGCGCCACGCGATCACGAGGTGGCCGCCCATGCCCTGTACGACCTCCGCCACTACGGCAAGGTCACCCCTCAGACGGTCGACAAATACAGCCAGGCGGACCTGCGCGACCGGGCCGGCCGCGACTAGAGGGTTGGCGAATAGTGAACCACCGCTGTCGAGAGGGCGTACAACTAAGACCATCACGCCGCCCCGTTCGACAGCTCCTCGCCTGATCTGCGTCCTGACCCTGCTGGCCCTGTTCGCGGGGTGCGCGAGCGACGACAGCGATGACGGGGCGCGGGCGGCCGCAGCCCCGTCGGCTCCGCCGCGGGCACAGTCGGCCGGCCCCTGCGACCGCTACGCGGCGCCGAATGGCTCGAGGCGCGGGAGGGGCACAAGGGCGCGCCCCTACGGCTCCCTCGGCCGCCTCGTCCGCGGGCTGCGGCGCGGGCAGGTGGGTTGTCTCATGGCCGGGCGCTACCGCCACCGCGGCGTGGTCGCGATGCGGCGCGCCGGGACCACCCTGCGACCGCTCGGAAAGGCCCACGTCACGATCGACGGGGCGATCTGGGCGCTGCCGGGCGCGAAGGGCGCGCGGATCACCGGCCTCACCCTGACCTCGCACGATCCCGTCTACTCGATCCCCCTCAAGATCCAGGCCGACAACTTCTCGCTCGTCGGGAACAACATCACCGCGGCCCGCAACATCAGCTGCGTGCTGATCGGCAGCCTGGATCGCAAGGTGTCCAACACGCTCGTGCAGCTCAACCGCATCCACAGCTGCGGACGCACCGGCAAGCTCGCGCACCTCATCTACGTGACCCACAGCCAGGGCGCGGTCATCCGCAGCAACCTGCTCATCGGCAACCGCGGCGGCTGGGCCGTGCACCTCTACCCCGACGCGGACGGGACGCTGGTCGAGGGCAACGTGATCGACTCCAACGAGGGCGGCGTCATCTTCGCCGGCGAGGGCGGCAGCACCTCGGACCGGAACGTCGTTCGCGAAAACGTGATCACCAACTCCGCCCCGCGCTGGAACGTCGAGGGCTCATGGAGCGGCGGTCCGGAGGGCCAGGGGAACGTGGCCCAACGAAACTGCCTGTACAGCGCCGGGCGCGGAAGTCCCTCCGGCATCGGGTTCCTGACCGGATTCCAGCAGTCGGCCAACGTCGTCGCGAAGGGCCCGGTCTACGTCGACCGCCGGGCTGGCGACTATCGCCTGCGGCCCGGATCGAACTGCGGGGCCGTCGTCGCGAACGTCGGCGGCGCGAAGCTGGGCGCGGGTTCGCGCTAGCGCCGCAGCGTCATCGTCAGGCAGAACGCGCCCTCGGTGAACCAGGCCGCCAGCCGGTTCCCCAGGAGCACGCGGCCCGGGCGCCGCAGCGAATTCACCGTCGACCAACGCACCCGCGGGTCGGTGAAGCCCGCACTCTCGAGCAGCTCGATCCAGGTCTCCGGCGGCTGGTGCTTGTCCCACTCGATCGTCGGCTGCAGCGGGTTCCGGACGGGCAGCTTCGCGAACAGGTTGTATCTGGAGGCGTCGCTCGCCACCAGCTTCGCCCCGTCCGCGCCCATCCCGGCGAGCTTCGCGAACAGCTCCCTGTAGGACTGCCGAGCGGCCTCGTCGGTGTGGAGCCGCATCGTCGCGGGCTCGTCCAGGTGGTTGATCGACGCGTGCATGAAGAACACGTCGAAGCGCTCGTCGCCCGGGTCGAACTCCTGCAGGGTCTGGTTGCGGAGCTCGACCGAGTCGACGCCAAGCCGGTCGCGGACCTGCTCGAACTGGCTCGTGACGCCCGCGTCCGAGCCGTCCGCCTCCGGCTCGAGCGCCACGACGCGCGCCGCGCCGGCGGCGGCGGCGTAGAAGCTGTATCGGCCGCCGCCCGCCCCGATGTCGAGGACGCGCGCGCCGCGCAGGTCGACGCCCTCGAAGAGGTAGTCGAGATAGAAGCGGAGGTTTCCGGTCCTGCGCACGGGCCACTCGGCCTCCGCCGCGGAGAAGTAGCGCTCGCGTAGCTCCATGAAAAACAGTATGGCTGCAATGGACGGATATTCGGCCCAACCGCCGGTACTTCGAGCGCGGGTCCGTCCGGGTCGATCCATGGAGAGTGAAGGCCCTCCTTGCGATGACCGCTGCGCTCGCCGCGCTGTCCGCCCTCCCCGCGTCCGCGGCCGCCGCGGACCGATGCGACCGGGTCGCGTCGCCGGGCGACGACGCCGCTCAGCAGCTCCTGGACTCGCTCCGACCGGGCGAGACCGGCTGCCTGCGCGGGGGCACGTACTCTCTTCGCAGGACAACGTGCTCCATCCGCTGCGCGGCGGCCAGCCGGGCGCGCCGCTCACGCTGCGCAGCTACCCCGGCGAGCGGGCCCGGCTGGTCGGCATCATCGACATCCGCCACGGCTCCGACTACATCACGCTGTCCGGGCTCGACATCGAGGGGACCGGCGACGACGGCGCCAACACGATCAAGATCTACTCGCGCGGGGTCGTGCTCGAGGCGTCGGACATCACGAACGCCTGGCGCGGGCGCAGCTGCCTGATTCTCGGCAACAACGAGGGCGGCGGGCAGGCCGTGGCGCCGATCGTCCGCGGAAACACGTTCCACGAGTGCGGGAACCCCGACAACGGCAGCCACGACCACGGCGTCTATGCCGCGAACGTCCTCGGCGGCGAGATCGTCGACAACCTCTTCTACAACTCGGCCGCCTACACGATCCAGCTCTACCCCAACGCGCAGCGGACCCGGTTCGCCCACAACGTCGTCGATGGCTCCGGGCCGTCGGTGCGCGGCGGCATCGTGTTCGGCGGAGACGGTCGGTTCGCCTCGGGCGACAACGTCGTCGAGCGCAACGTGATCGCGTACGCCGCGACGGCTGCGATCACCTCCTACTGGGAGGGCCCGGTCGGGACCGGCAACGTGGCGCGCGACAACTGCGTCTGGGGGTCGCGCGACGACGACATCACCTCCGAGTGGGGCTTCACGGCCGTGGCGAACCGCGTCGCCAGGCCGCTCTTCGCGAGCCGCGGCGCGCGCGACTATCGGCTCGCCCCCGGCAGCCAGTGCCTCCGCACGGTCGGCTACGACACGCTTGCCCGGCGGTTCGGCGCGCTGTCGGGGCGCAAATCCTTCCGCGCCCCACTCCGGATCGTCGCGCGCCGGCCGCGGGTATCGGCGGACCGCGTGCGCCTCGAGTTCCGGCTGCGCGGCGTCAGGGCCGGCACGGCCCGCGTGGTCATCCGGCGCCCCGGCCGGGGGCGCGTGCGGACGCTGCGCGTGCGGGCGAAGCGGCGCGTGCTGGTGCGTCCGCGCCTGCGGCCGGGCTCCTACCGCGCCTGGGCCAAGGTGCACGACAGCTCCAGTGACCGAACCGCCCGCTCGAAGCGCGTCCGCTTCAAGGTCTCTTAAGGTCAGGCACATGGACAGCCAGCCGGCCGACGGCATCGTCCGCAACGCCATCTTCGCCGGCGCCTCGAAGGTCTCGGGCGCCGCCTTCTCGGCTGTGCTGATGATCTTCCTGGTCCGCTACCTCGGGCCGGAGGACTACGGCGTGTTCGCGCTCGCGATGGGCGTCGGGGGCCTGATGACGGTCCCGGCCGACCTCGGCATCTCGGTGAGCGCCGCGCGCTTCATCGCCGAGCGGCGTGGGGACCCCGACGCGATGGCCACGGTCGTGGCCGACGCGATCAGGCTCAAGATCTTCGTCACGGGCGCCGCGTCGCTGGCGCTGATCGCGCTCGCCGGGCCGATCGCGAACGCGTACGACACGCCCGATCTCGCCTGGCCGCTGCGGATCCTCGCCATCGCCACCTTCGGCCAGAGCGTGATGATCATGTGGGCGACCATCTTCGAGGCGCTCGGGCGAATCTCCGTCTACCTGCGCGTGGTGCTGGCCGAGAGCGCCTTGGAGACGACCGGCTCGATCGTGATCGTGCTGCTCGGGACCGGTGCCACCGGCGCCATGGTCGGCAGGGCCGCGGCTTACGGGTTCGCCGCGGGGTTCGGGCTCGTCCTCGTGGCCAGAACGATCGGGCGGAGCATCCGGCCGCGGCGCGGCGGTCACGGCCATGCTCGGCGGATCCTCGGATACGGGTCGGCGATCGTGATCGTCGACGGCGCGTTCACGATCTTCAACGCGATCGACGTGATCCTGATCGGCGCGATCCTGAGCGTGGCCGCCGTCGGGCTGTTCGAGGCCGCCTATCGGCTCGCGGGGCTGCTCTTCTTCATCGGGCTGCCGCTGCGGAGCGCCGTCGCGCCGCGGCTCGCGCGCGGCGAGGCGGGCCCGGACCACGTGGCGCTGGAGCGGACGCTCCGCTACGTGGTGCTCGCGCAGGGGGTCATCCTCGCGCCGCTGATCGTCTGGGCGGAGCCGCTCGTCCGCATCGCGTTCGGAAGCGACTACCTCGAATCGGCCGAGGTGCTGCGCGCGCTGGCCCCGTTCGCGCTGCTGGCGGCGATCTCGCCGCTCCTGGCGGGCGCGGCGAACTACCTCGGCGCGGCGCGCCGGCGAGTGCCGATCGCGCTCGTCACGCTGGCCGTGAACGCCGCCATCGACGTGGCGCTCCTGAAGCCGCTCGGCATCGTCGCCGGCGCGATCGGCACCGACGTCGCCTACATGATCTACGTGGGCGCCCATCTCCACCTCTGCCGCGACCTCGCCGGCCTGCGCCTGCGGCCGCTGATCCAGCCGCTCGCGGGGTCGCTCGCGGCGGCCGTGGTCATGGGCCTCGTGCTGCTCGCCTTCGGGACGGGCGCCGATCTGGCGATCCCGCTCGTCGTGGTCGGCGGGGCGCTCGGCACCGCGGCCTACGTCGGCGGTGCTGCTCGCCACGGGCCAGGTGACCCGCGAAGAGCGGACCGCGCTGTGGCGGCGGCTTACGCCGCAGGGTTCTCGATGATCGCCGCCAGGCCCTGGCCGACCCCGATGCAGAGGGTCGCGAGCCCGTAGCGGCCGCCGCGCCGGCGCAGCTCGTGGGCGAGCGTGCCCAGCAGCCGGGCGCCCGAGCAGCCGAGCGGGTGGCCGATCGCGATGGCGCCGCCGTTCACGTTGAGCCTGTCGTGGTCGATGCCCAGCTCGCGCATCGAGGCGAGCGCCTGCGAGGCGAAGGCCTCGTTCAGCTCGACCAGGTCGATGTCGTCGATCGTGAGCCCCGCCCGGTCGAGCGCCTTGCGCGAGGCGGGCACGGGCCCGATCCCCATGTAGGCGGGATCGACCCCGGCCGAGCCGGTCGCGACGATGCGGGCGAGCGGCTCGCGGCCCAGCTCGCCGGCGCGCTCCGCGCTCGCCAGCACCAGGCAGGCGGCGCCGTCGTTGATCGAGGAGGAGTTGCCGGCAGTCACCGTGCCGCCCTCGCGGAAGATCGGCTTCAGCTTGGCGAGACGCTCGAGGCTCGTGTCGGGGCGCGGGCCCTCGTCGGAGTGCATGGTGACCGGCTCGCCCTTGGGCTGGGGCACGTCGATCGTCACGATCTCGTCGTCGAGCCGGCCGGCCTCGGCGGCGGCGACCGCGCGCCGGTGGGACTCGAGGGCGAAGGCGTCCTGGTCTGAGCGCGAGACCCCGTAGCGCTCGGCGACGTTCTCGCCCGTCTCGCCCATCGACTCGGTCGAGTGCTTCATGTTCGGGTTGACGAGCCGCCAGCCGAGGGTGGTGTCGGCCATCTTCACGTCGCCGCGCGCGAAGCCCCGCTCGGGCTTGAGCATCACGAGTGGAGCGCGCGTCATCGACTCGACCCCACCGGCCAGCACGAGATCGGCCTCGCCGACCTTGACCTGGCGGGCGCCCTGGATCGCCGCGTCGAGGCCCGGAGGCGCAGAGGCGGTTGATCGTCGCGCCCGGGACGCTGACCGGCAGGCCCGCGAGCAGGACCGCCATGCGCGCGACGTTGCGGTTGTCCTCGCCCGCCTGGTTGGCGCAGCCCATGTAGACCTCGTCGATCGAGTCCGGCTCGAGCTCGTTGCGCTCGACCGCCGCGCGCACCACGTGGGCGGCCAGGTCGTCGGGCCGAACGCCCGAGAGCACGCCGCCGTGGCGGCCGATCGGGGTCCTCACCGCGTCCAGGATGACGGCGTCGCTCATGGCCGCGGAGCGTACACTCGCGGGATCGACGAGTTCGCGGCCTTCGTGGTCTTCAGCCTCATCGTCGGCGTCGGCATCCTGCTGGCGCTCGGCAAGTGGTACCCGGGGTCCGGCGCGGAGCAGGTCGACTGGAAGCCGACGCGGTCGCCCGAGGTGGAGGCGATGCTGGAGCTGGACGACGTGGACCAGATGCTCGAGGCCCAGAACGCCCGGCGGCGGGCGAGCGGGCGGCCGGAGCGAACCGAGGAGGACGTGCGCGCCCAGGTGGCCGAGGACGAGCGCTGGCGCCAGGAGCTGCGCCGGCGCACGCGCGAGGGCGACGACTCCTAGCGGGTGGCGCGCGTCCTGATCGTGGGCTGCGGGTGCCGCGGGCGGGCGCTGGCCGAGGCGCTGCGCGCCGACGGCCACGCCGTGCGCGGCACGACCCGCGGCGCCGCCCTCGCCGAGATCGAGGCGGCCGGGGCGGAGGGGGTGGTGGCGGACCCGGATCGGCTGGGCACGGTGATGACCCAGCTCGCCGGCGTGACGGTCGTCTGCTGGCTGCTCGGCAGCGCCATGGGCTCGAACGTGCCCGACCTCCACGGGCCGCGCCTCGAGACGCTGCTGGAGCGGCTGGTCGACACCCCCGTGCGCGGCTTCGTCTACGAGGCCGCCGGGAGCGTCGATCCGGCGCTGCTGGCGGCCGGCACGGCGGCGGTGCGCGACGCGTCCGAGCGCTGGCGGCTGCCGGCCGAGGTCGTCGAGGCCGACCCGGACGACCACCCGGCCTGGCTGTCCGCGCTGACGGCGGCCGTGGGCCGGCTGCTCTAGAGCTGGACGCCGAGCGCGCCGGCCAGGGCGAGCGCGAGCAGGAAGAGCGCGAGCACGATCGCGACGACGATCAGCACGTTCCAGCCGATCGCGCTCGCCGTCGGCACGGGCTCGGCGGTTTCTCGGCTCCGCTTCGACGGGCGCCAGGGCGGACGGCTCCTGCTTGACCGGCACGGGCGGGCTCGGAAGCGGCGTCACGCCCGTGACGAGCGCGTCGGTGGCCTGCACCAGCCGGCGCTCGTGCTCGACGCAGCGCGGGCAGTTGCGCAGGTGGACGCCGAGGCGCGGCTCGTCGCGGTCGGCCAGCGCGCCGTCGATGCGGTCAGAGATCTGGCGCTCGGCTCGCTCGCACCAGCCGCTGCCCGGCAGTGCCGCCACCGTGCGGCGCAGCTCCTTGCGCGCGCGGGCCAGGGAGACGGCGAGCTCCTCCTCGCCGATGCCGAGCCGCATGGCGACGGCTGGCCGGGCGGTGCCGGCCAGCGCGACCAGCGCCAGCGCCGTGCGCTCGCGCTCGGGAAGAGCGGGGATCGCGGCGGCGACGAGCGTGACGGCCGCGGCGTCGGAGACCGGGGCGTCGGGGCGGCCGGGGACCGGTCGAAGCGGGGCAGGTTCCATGCGGGCCGCAGCATAGCTCTGGGGGTGGATCGCGCGGTTGCCTGCTAGACCTGTGGCCATGGCTGAGTATGCGAAGAACGTGCTGGTCGATACGCAGTGGGTCGAGAACCACCTCAACGACGACTCCGTCCGCATCGTCGAGGTGGACGAGAACACGGCTCTCTACGCCGAGGCCCACATCCCCGGCGCGATCGGATTCGATTGGAAGCGCGACCTGCAGGATCAGGTCAAGCGCGACTTCCTGGGCCCGGCCGAGTTCGGCGAGCTGTTCGGCAGCCGCGGCATCTCGAACGAGCACACGGTCGTCCTCTACGGCGACCGCAACAACTGGTTCGCCGCCTACACCTACTGGTACCTCAAGTACTACGGGCACGAGAACGTGAAGCTCATGAACGGCCCGCGCGAGAAGTGGATCTCGGAGGGCCGTCCGGTCAACTCGGAGGTGCCGAGCTACTCGGCGCAGCAGTTCACCGCCCAGGAGGGCGACGCCGCGATCCGCGCGCACCGCGACGAGGTGCTGGCGGCGCTCGACTCCTCGACCCGGCTGGTCGACGTCCGCTCGCCCCAGGAGTTCTCGGGCGAGCTGATCTCGATGGCGGGCTACGAGCAGGAGGGCGCGCAGCGCGCCGGGCACATCCCCGGCGCGGCCTCGGTGCCGTGGGCCCAGGCGGTCAAGGAGGACGGCACCTTCAAGTCCGCCGAGGAGCTGCGCGAGCTCTACGAATCGAAGGGCGTCACCAACGGCGGCAACCCGATCATCGCCTACTGCCGCATCGGCGAGCGCTCGGCGCACACCTGGTTCGTGCTGCACGAGCTGCTCGGCCGCGACGACGTGAAGAACTACGACGGCTCGTGGACCGAGTGGGGGAACCTGGTGGCGGTGCCGATCGAGAAGGACGTCTAGATCAGCGGCCGCAGCCGCTCCAGCAGCTCCTGCACGATCCGCGCCGTCGCTCCCCAGACGAGGTGGCCGTCCACCGTGTAGGTGGGGGTCTTGATCGGCACGCCCTTGCGGATCAGGCGCTTCAGCTCGTGGCCGGCGGCGAGGTCCGCCAGCGTGAACTCGAGGATCTGCGCGACCTCGGCCTCCTGCGGGTGCAGCTCCGCCGGCCGCTCCAGCGTCCCCACGAAGGGGAAGATCCGGTAGCCGGTCACGAACGTGCCCACGGGCGGGAGCGCCCCCTGGAGGGTGACCGCCGACCGGGGCAGCCCGATCTCCTCCTCGGCCTCCCTCAACGCCGTGTCGCGCAGGTCCTCGTCGGGCTCGTCCTGGCGCCCGCCGGGGAACGAGATCTCCCCGGCGTGGCGGCTGAGGTCGGCGCGGCGCTCCGTGAACACCGCGGTCAGCGGGTCGCCGTAGAGCGCCACCAGCACGGCCGCGTCCTTGGTGCCGTGAGCGTCCATCTCGGCGGCCTCTTGGGGCGTCAGGAGGTACTCCCTCACCCGCCTATTATCGGGACATCGCCCGCGCGCTGATGATCATCGACTTCCAGAACGACTTCACGGCGGGGGGTGCGCTGGCGGTCCCGGACGGCGACGCGATCGCCGGTCGCGTCAACGAGCTGATCGACTCCGGCGACTTCGACTTCGTGGTCGCCACCCGCGACTGGCACCCCGCCGACCACGGGTCGTTCCGGGAGCAGGGCGGACCGTGGCCGCCCCACTGCGTGCAGAACACCCACGGCGCCGAGCTGAGCCCGGCGCTCCAGCGCGACAAGGTCGACGCGATCGTCGACGCGGGCTACCGGCCCGACCTCGAGGGCTACTCCGGCTTCGAGGAGACGAACCTCGAGGAGCTGCTGCGCGCGCACGGGATCGAGCAGATCACCGTGGTCGGGCTCGCCACCGACTACTGCGTCAAGGAGACCGCCGCCGACGCCCTGCGCGAGGGCTTCGACGTCACCGTCGACCGCGGCGGCATCCGCGGCATCGACGTCGAGCCCGGCGACTCCGAGCGCGCCCTCGACGAGCTGCGCGCCGCGGGCGCCCGCGTGACCTGACGTGTGGGACCGGGTTCACGCCTCGATGCTGCACTGGTACCGCCTGGTCGGGCGCGGCTCCGAGGGCGCCGGCACGCTCGAGCGCGACGGCCTCGTCGCCGCGCTCGTACCCGCCGCGACCGCGCGTTCGGTCGTCAACGCGGTCGTCTACGAGCACCCCGGGGCGGTCGGCCGACGCCTACGACGACCTGGCCGCCGCCTACGAGGGGATCGGCGCGAACTGGACGGTGTGGGTCCACAACGGCGACGCCGAGACGGCGGCCCTGCTCGAGTCGAAGGGCCACGTGCTCGACGCCGCGCCCGAGGCCATGGCCGCCGACCTCGAGGCCACGCCGCCCGCCCGGCCCGAGCCCGGGGCGCTCGAGGACTGGACCGCGGACGGCGACCTGGCCGACGTCGGCGCCATCAACGACCTCGCCTACGGCTACGGCGGCGACTGGTTCTCGCGCGCCCTGACCGACCTGCCGCCCGGGCTGGTCCGGATCTACGTCGAGCGCCGCGGGGGCGAGGCCGTCGGCTGCGCCGCGATCGTCGACGACGGGCGGCAACTCGGAGGTCCAGCTGGTCGCGGTACTGCCCGAGGCGCGCGGGTCGGGGATCGCCGGCAAGCTGATCGCCCACGGCCTCGCCGACGCGCTCGAGCGCGGCGCGCGCACGAGCACGCTGGTCGCCACCGCGCTCGGCCTCCCGGTCTACGAGAAGCTCGGCTTCCGCGGTCTAGGCGCGTTCGAGATGTGGGAGCGCCGGCTGGACCAGCGGTAGCGGCGCGGGCTTCGAGATGTAGAAGCCCTGGGCGAAGTCGACGCCCATCCCGCGCAGCAGCTCGAGCGTCTCGGCGTCCTCGACGAACTCGGCGATCGTGCGCTTGCCGAGCCCGCGCGCGATGTCGACGACGGACTTCACGACGAGCTGGTTGGTGAGGCTCGTGGTCAGGTCCTTGACGAACTCGCCGTCGATCTTGAGCAGGTCGAAGGTGAGGTGCTTGAGGTAGTAGAAGGAGGCGAAGCCCGCGCCGAAGTCGTCGAGCGCGAACTCGCAGCCCAGCTCCGCCACGCGCTCGGCGAACTGGCGCGCGCGGTCGATGTTGACCACCGCGGCGGTCTCGGTCACCTCGAAGCAGAGCCCGCGACCGTCGGCCCCGCGCGAGCGCAGCTCGTGCTCGATGTGCTCCGGCAGCACCGGGTCGGTCACCGACTTGGCCGACAGGTTCACGCACAGCGCCACGTCGCGGCCGGCCGACTGCTCCTCGGCGAGGATCGCCACGGCCCGCGACACGACCCAGCGGTCGATCTCCTGGACGAGGTCGAAGCGCTCGGCGATGTACAGGAAGCTCGCCGGCGGGATCACGTCGCCGTTCTCCCCGAGCATCCGCAGCAGCAGCTCGCTGCGCGGGGTCGGGTCGCCGCACAGCGACAGCACGGGCTGCGCGTACAGGACGAAGGCGTCGTTGGCGAGGGCCTCGCGGATCCGGTCGGCCCACGTCATGCGCGAGAGCATGCGCTCCTCGCGATCCTCCTCGGGGTCGTACAGGACGGTCCGTCCGCGGCCCGCCTCCTTGGCGTCGTACATCGCGATGTCCGCCTCGACCAGCAGCTCCTCGGCGGTCAGGCGCGAGTCCGGGCCGAACATCGACACGCCGATGCTCGCCGCGACCCTGCGGCCGCCGAGCCCGACCAGGTCGACCTCGCCGACCGACGCGAGCAGCTGCTCCGCGGTCGCCAGCGCCGCCTGCTCGCCGGTGCGCGGCAGCACCACGGCGAACTCGTCGCCGCCGAGCCGGGCGAGCACGTCGGTGCGCCGCAGGCGCGCGCGCAGCGCCTGGCCGACGCGGGTGATCAGCTCGTCGCCGATCGAGTGGCCGAGGGAGTCGTTGATGTACTTGAAGTCGTCGAGGTCGATCGCGAGCACCGCGAGCGTGCTGCGGTAGCGCTCGGCGCCGTGCAGCTCGCGCGTCAGCTCCTCCTCGAAGCGGCGCCGGTTGAACAGCCCGGTGAGCGAGTCGTGGTCGGCGAGGTACTGGAGCTGGCCCTCGAAGCGCTTGCGCTCGGTGATGTCCTGGACCTGAGTGAGCACGTGCAGCGGCTCGCCGTCGCCGTCGCGCACCACGGTCGCGCTCAGGTCGACCGGGATGACGTGGCCGTCCGCGTGGAAGTAGCGCTTCTCGGTGCGGTAGTGGACCGTGCGGCCCGACATCACCTCGTTGTAGCCCTTCTCGTCGCGGGACAGGTCGTCGGGGTGCGTGATCGAGCGGTACGTCATCGACTCGAGCTCCTCGCGCGAGTAGCCCGTGATCTCGCAGAGCGCGGGGTTCACGCGCAGGAAGCGACCCTCGACCGTCCTGATCGCCATGCCGATCGGCGCGTCGTCGAACGCCGAGCGGAAGCGGTCCTCGGCCTCACGCAGCGCGTCCTCGGAGCGCCGGCGCTCGGTGATGTCCTCGATCTGCGAGACGAAGTAGAGCGGCTCCCCGGAGTCGTCGCGCACGAGCGAGACCGACAACAGCACCCAGCGGTGCTCGCCGTCGGCCCGCACGTAGCGCTTCTCCATCCGGTAGCTGCGCAGCTCGCCGGCCACGACCTGGCGGACCAGCTCCAGGTCCGCGTCCAGGTCGTCGGGATGGGTGATGTCCTGGAAGGTCAGCCCGAGCAGCGTCTGCGAGTCGTAGCCGACGATCTCCGGCAGCGCGCGGTTGACGCGCAGGAAGCGGCCGTCCAGCCCGACCAGCGCCATGCCGATCGGCGCCTCCTCGAAGGCGTTGGCGAAGCGGCTCTCGGCCTCCTCGAGCGCGCGGTCGACGGTCGCGCTGACGACGGTGTCGGAGCACGTACCGAGGTAGCCGGCTGACCTCGCCGCGGTCGTCGGTAGCTCGACCGCACGGCACCACACCCAGACCGCCGAGCCGTCGGCGTGCTGGTATCGGTACTCGAGGCTGAACGGGCGCCCCTCCTCCTGGCTGCTGCGCCACTCGGCGACCACCCGCTCCCGGTCCTCCGGGTGCACGACGCTGGCCCAGTCGGCGTGCAGGGCGGCCTCGGCATCGATGCCGGTCAGCTCGGACCACTGCTCGTTGACGTAGACCAACCGGCCGGCAGGGTCGGTCTCGTAGACGCCGATGGGGAGCTTCGCAAGCTGGTCCACCACCACCTAGATCGGCAGAAAGGACCTGCTTTTTCACCTCTTAGCGCAGTTCGACCGTCTCCTCGAACATGACCTCGCCCTCGAGCGCGCGGTGCACGGGGCACTTGGCGGCGATCTGCATGAGCCGGTCGCGCTGGTCCTCGGGCAGCTCCTTGGGCAGCTGCACCTGCATCACGAAGCGGGTCGGCGACCCCCGCTGCGCGGCCTCGTACTCCACGTCCACGACCATCTCGCCGACGTCCCAGCCCTTGCGCTGGGCGTACATCTCCATGGTGATCGCCGTGCACGACGCCAGGCTGGCGGCGAGCAGCTCCTGGGGGCTGGGGCCGCTGTCGTCCCCGCCATGGGCGCGCGGCTCGTCGGCGATCAGGCTGTGGTCGCGCACGGACACGTCCTGCTGCAGCTTCCCGTTGCGGCGTGAACTCGCTCTCATCTTCTCCCCTCGAACAGCTCCGGCTCCGGCTCGTCGGCGAAGCGCGCCATTGCGAACAGCGCGTCCGAGAGCCGGTTCAGATACGTCACGACGATTTCGTCGGCGAGCTCGCCGGCGTCCTTGAGGGCGGCGACGCGGCGCTCGGCGCGACGGACGGCGGAGCGCGCGACGTCGAGACGCGCCGACAGGTCGGTGCCGCCAGGGATCACGAACTTGGGCGGCAGGTCGACGCGGTCCATGTAGCGGTCGATGTCGGACTCGAGCCGCTCGACCATCTCCGGCGTGACCTTCGACACCCCCGCCTCGAGGCGCTCGGCGGCCTCCGGCGCGGTCGCCAGCTCGGCGCCGACCACGAACAGCTCGTTCTGCACGCGCAGCACGTCCGCGTACACCTCTCCGCCGCGCTCGGCGATCGCGCGCGCCAGGCCGAGCGCCGAGGCGGCCTCGTCGACGGAGCCGTAGGCCTCGGGCCGCCCGGCGTGCTTGGGCACGCGGCCGCCGTACCAGAGGCCCGTGGTGCCGTCGTCTCCCTTGCGCGTGTAGATCTTCACGTCAGGGGATTGAACACCAGTCCGGTTGGGACCTTGGGGTAGAAGTAGGTCGACTTGGGCGGCATCGACTCGCCCGTCTCCGCGACCTCCCTCACCTGCTCGACCGGGGTGGCGCGCATGAAGAAGCCGGCGTCGGCGCGGCCGGTCTGCACGGCGTCGATCGCGTCGGCCAGGTTCTTGGAGTAGTCGAGGCCGCGCAGGTGGGAGATGTCGTCCTCGGACATCCCGAGCGCGCCGCGCAGCACGAGCGCCTCGAGCACGGCGGTGTCGAGCCGGCGGTAGGGCTCGGGCATGCCCTCGAGCGCGCGGTCGGCGATCGACTGGTCCTTGAGCGTGACGCGATACGGCTGCAGGTGGAAGGAGTCCATGTAGCCGAAGGCGACCGCGCCGTCCGGCGGCTCGAGCTCCGCGACGTCGGGCAGCTGCTCGATCTCGAAGTCGCGCATGAGGACCTCGCGGATCGCCTGCTGCTTGGCGCTGTCGTCCTTGAGCCCCGTGAGCAGGCGGTGGGTGGGGAAGACGAGCAGGCCCGGGTCGGAGAGCGCGCACAGCAGCATCAGGACGTAGCGGTGCTCGCCCTCGCCGCCGACCTCCTCCGCGTACACGCGCGCGGTCTCGTAGCGGTGGTGGCCGTCGGCGATCAGCAGCTCGGCGTCGGCGAGCGCCATCTGGAGCTCGGCGATCAGGTTCTCGTCGTCGGAGCGCCAGAGCGTGTTGACCGTGCCGTCCAGGTCGGGCGCCGACGCGAACGGCTCGGCCGCCGCGATCTGGGTCATGGTCCGGGCGGCCGCGCCCTCGGGGTCGCCGAAGAGGCTGAAGATGGGGGACAGGTTCGCCTTGGTCGCGCGCGTGAGCTTGAGGCGATCCTCCTTGGGCCCCGGGTGGGTGCGCTCGTGCGGGCGGATGCGACCCGGCCCGTACTCGTCCACGCGCACGCGCGCGAGCACGCCGGTCCGCGTGCGGCTCGCGCCGGCCGGGTCGGTGTAGTCCTGGCGCAGCACCCAGACGGCTGGTTCCTGCTCGCGCACGAGCACGCCGCGCTCCTCCCAGTCCGCCATCGTGGCGGCGGCCGCGTCGTAGCTCGGCGGGAGGTCGATCTCCACGACGTTGTACGGGCTGCGGGCCGCGAGCTGGGCGCGCAGCTCCGCGTCGATCACGTCGTAGGGAGGCGCGATCACGTCGGCGAGCGAGCCAACGGCGGAGGGCTCGTAGCGAAGCGTGCGCAGCGGCTGGAGGTCTGCCATCGAACGCGGCACCCTAGCGAGCGCCTGCCCTTGACTTGGGTCTCGCGAGCTGCTTAGACTAGCGACTAAGTCACCTGACTAAGTCGGACTCGCAATGGAAGCAGCAGGCAGTCGCCGCCAAACCGCCACCACCTCCCTGCTCGACGCCGCCGAGCGCCTCCTGATCGAGGACGGCTACGCCGGCCTGACGACGCGCCGGGTCGCCGCCGAGGCCGGGATCAACCACGGGCTCGTGCACTACTACTTCGGCTCGATGGAGGAGCTGCTCCTGCAGGTGCTGGAGCGCTTCACCGACCGCATGATCGAGCGCCAGACCGCGATGTACGAGACGAACGTCCCGTTCCTCGAGAAGTGGCGCACCGCGATGCGCTGGCTCCAGGAGGACGTGCAGGGCGGCTACCCCAAGGTCTGGTGCGAGCTCCAGGCGATGGCGTGGAACCAGGCCGAGCTGCGCGACCGGCTCGTGCGCGTCGACGAGGAGTGGCGCAGCCTGCTGCGCGCCCACTTCGGCAGCGCGCTCGACGAGTACGGCGTCGACTTCCCGCTCGAGGCGACGGTCGCGCTGGTCGTCGCCTTCAACAAGGGGATGCAGATCGAGCAGCTGTCGGGGATCGAGGCCGGCCACAGGGAGCTGCTCGGCTGGATCGACGCCTGGCTTCAGGAGCGCGCCGCGTGAAGCGCGTGCTCTACGTGTCGTCGCCGATCGGGCTCGGCCACGCGCGCCGCGACGTGGCGATCGCGCGCGAGCTGCGCGAGCTGGTCGACGGCGTCCAGGTCGACTGGCTGGCGCAGGACCCGGTGACCCGCGTGCTCGAGGCGGAGGGCGAGCGCATCCACCCGGCCAGCCGCTGGCTTGCGAACGAGTCGCGCCACATCGAGTCCGAGTCCGCCGAGCACGACCTCCACTGCTTTCAGGCCTGGCGGCGGATGGACGAGATCCTGATCGCGAACTTCATGGTCTTCCACGACGTCGTGCGCGAGCAGCGCTACGACCTCTGGGTCGGCGACGAGGCCTGGGAGCTCGACTACTACCTGCACGAGAATCCCGGCGAGAAGCGCGCCAACTACGCCTGGCTGACCGACTTCGTCGGGTGGCTGCCGATGCAGGACGGCCACGAGGCCGCCCTGACGGCCGACTACAACGCGGAGATGGTCGAGCACGTCGCCGGCCACCCGGAGGTGCGCGACCGGGCGCTGTTCGTCGGCAACCCGGAGGACATCGTGCCCGACCGGCTGGGCCCCGACCTGCCGGCGATCCGCGACTGGACCGAGAGCAACTTCGACTTCGCCGGCTACGTGTCGGGCTTCGACCCGGCCGAGCTGGGCGACCGCGAGCGGCTGCGCGCCGAGCTCGGCTACGGGCCGGGCGAGCAAGTGTGCATTGTCACAGTCGGCGGCTCGGGGGTCGGAAAGGATCTGCTCCGCAAGGTGATCGCAGCGTTCCCCGAAGCCAAGCAGCTGGTCCCCGATCTGCGCATGATCGCGGTGGCCGGCCCGCGCATCGACCCGGCCGCGCTGCCGCAGGCCGACGGCCTCGAGGTCCGCGCGTACGTGCACGACCTCTACCGCCACCTGGCCGCCTGCGACCTGGCGGTCGTGCAGGGCGGGCTCACCACGGCGATGGAGCTGACCGCCAACCGGCGGCCGTTCATCTACTTCCCGCTCAAGCATCACTTCGAGCAGAACCTGCACGTGCGCCACCGGCTCGAGCGCTACGGCGCGGGGAGGTGCATGAGCTTCGAGGAGTCGGAGCCCGAGGACATCGCCGTGGCGATCGCGGAGGAGATCGGCCGCGAGGTCGACTACCTGCCGGTCGAGACCGACGGCGCGCGCCGGGCCGCCGAGCAGCTCGCGGAGATGCTCGCGTGAGGGCGCTCGAGCCCGACGAGACCGGCCAGGTGCGCGGCGTCCACTGGGAGCGCTTCGGCGACGGCGAGCCGACCGTCCTGTTCGTGCCGCCCTGGGCGATCGTGCACTCGCACATCTGGAAGATGCAGGTGCCCTACTTCGCGCGCCACTTCCGCGTGGTCACCTTCGACCCGCGCGGCAACGGACGCTCCGAGCGGCCTCCAGGGCGCTGCCGCCTACGCGGAGGCCGAGTACGCCGAGGACCTGCTCGCGGTCATGGACGCCAGCGGCACCGAGCGGGCGGTGGTCGTGTCGCTGTCGCTCGGGGCCCAGCGCTCGCTGCTGTTCGCGGACGGGCAACCCGAGCGGGTGCTCGGGCTCGCGTTCGTGGCGCCGGCGCTGCGGCTCGTGCCGGATCACCCGATGCGCGGGCACTACACGCGCCGCTTTCTCGAGCGACTCGAGACCGAGGAGGGCTGGGCCAAGTTCAACGCCTCGTACTGGCGGCGCGACTACCCCGCCTTCCTGCGGTTCTTCTTCGAGACCGCGTTCAGCGAGCCGCACTCGACCAAGCAGATCGAGGACTCGGTCGAGCTGGGGTCTCGAGACCGATCCCGAGACGCTGATCGCAACCGCGCTGGCCGAGGGTCTCGACGCGGAGGCCACACGCGAGATCGCCGCGCGCCTGCGCTGCCCCGTCCTGGTCATCCACGGAGAGGACGACGGCATCCGGCCGGTGGCAGGCGGCGAGGCGCTCGCTGCCGCTGACCGGCGGCGAGTTCATGCGGATGCCGGGCGTCGGGCACTGCCCCCAGGCGCGCAAGCCCGTCGCCGTGAACCTGGCCCTACGTGAGTTCGTCGAACGGGCTGCCGTCGGCAGCCCAAGAAAGGAGGAGGTCCATGGCTACGGCTGACCCCGCCGTTCAAAGCGAGTCCGCGTCAGCCATCTACCAGTTCCAAGGCACGCTTTTGGAGGCGTGCAACTGCGACGTGCTGTGCCCGTGCTGGATCGGGGAGGATCCCGACAACGGCACGTGCAGCTCGGTGGTCGCGTACCACCTGGACTCCGGCACGATCCGCGGCGTCGACGTGGGCGGGCTGACGCTCGCGAGCGTCGTGTTCATCCCCGGCAACGTCCTCGCGGGCAACTGGCAGCAGCTGCTGTACGTGGACGACCGGGCGACCGACGAGCAGCTGGACGCGCTCGTCAGCGCGTTCTCCGGGAAGCTCGGCGGTCCGCTGGCGGATCTCGCCCAGCTGATCGGTGAGCAGCTCGGCATCGTGCGGGCCCCGATCACGCACGAAGTGGTCGAGGGCCGCGGGACGCTGCGCGTCGGCGACGACACGGTCGTCGCCGAGATGGAGCCCTACCGCGGCCCCGACGGCAGCATCACGACCCTGAACAACTCGATCTTCTCCACCGTGCCGGGTGCTCCGGCCTGGGTGGGGAAGGCGTCGAGGTTCGCGGTCGACATGCCCGAGCAGGGCTGGACGTACGAGTTCGAAGGTCGCAACGCGATCCAGTCGAGCTGGGAGATCGACTACCGCGGAGAGGCGGCTTGACGGTCACCCGCCTCGCTGCGCCTCCTCTCGGGGGCGTCCCGCGGCCGGTGCTGGTCGGCATCGGGCTGTCCTGGGCGGCGGCGATCGCCGCCGAGGCGACCGGTTCGGCCGGCGCTCTGCACCATGACTCGCTGCTGGTGGGCGGGCCCGGTTTCGGGCCCGCCCTCCTGCTGTTCCTGCTCGCGTGGCAGGTGATGATCGGGGCGATGATGGTGCCGTCGAGCCTGCCGCTGGTGCGGATGTACTCGGCAGCGACCGAGGGCGTGGCCGACCGCGGCCGGTCGATGGCCGCCTTCCTCGGCGGCTACGCGCTGATCTGGTCGGCGTTCGGGGCGCTGGCGTTCGCGTTCGACGCGGGCGTGCACGCCGCGGTCGCGGCGAGCCCGTGGGTCGAGCAGCGCGACTGGGCGATCGGGCCCGCGGTGCTGCTGCTGGCGGGCGCGTTCCAGTTCTCCTCGCTCAAGGACGCGTGCCTGAAGGCGTGCCGGCACCCGGCGTCGTTCATGCGCCGGCACTACAGGCGCGGCCCTGCCGGCGGACTGGCGCTCGGCGCGCGCCACGGCGCGTTCTGCGTGGGGTGCTGCTGGGCGCTGATGCTGGTGATGTTCGCCGCAGGCGCGGCCAACCTGATCTGGATGGCCGCCCTGACCGCGCTGATGGTCCACGAGAAGACGCGGCCGAGCGGCGCCCGCACGGTGCCGCTGACCGGGGTCGTGCTGCTGGCCGTCGGGTCGACGCTGCTGCTGTGGGCGGCGTACATCAACGGCGCGATCTAGGCGCAGGCCTACACTTCACGCGCGCGGGGCGTAGCGCAACCTGGTAGCGCGCCGCCTTTGGGTGGCGGAGGTTCCCGGTTCAAATCCGGGCGCCCCGATTTTCAAGCGAGCAGCTCGAGCGACCTGCCTGGGTCCGGTTACGCTCCACCCATGGAACGCGCCAAGCGATACGGCCTGGCCGCCCTGATGGGGTTCCTCGCGCTGAACATCTGGACGGGGGCGCCGCTGCTGGCGCTCTGGATCGGATCGCGGGTCCAGGGCAGCGAGAGCCAGACGTCGATGACCGCGATCGTCGTGGTGGTCGGATGCCTGGCCGGCTTCAGCATCGGCCTCTACCAGGCGCTCAAGTACGTCATGCACGCCTACCAGGAGGCCACCGGCACGCTGCCGACCGTGCGCACCCACACGCCCTGGCTGAACAGCCTCAGCGGCGAGCGCCCGGCCTATGCCGCCACCCGCATCAGCGGCGCGGAGCGGGTGATCGTGGTGACCGTCGTGATCGCCGCGCTCGTGTTCGAGGTGTGGTTCTTCTTCTTCTCGGGCTCGCCGATCGGTTGACCTCGCGGGGTCCTATCCTCGCGGTACGCCCCCGTAGCTCAGCTGGAGAGAGCGGCTGCCTTCTAAGCAGCGGGTCGGAGGTTCGAGTCCTCCCGGGGGCATCACCCCGCTAGCCCAATTGCAGCACGGAATCGGGGCGGTTCCCGAGGGTGAAGCCAAGTCGGTTTACGGGCGCATCCCGGTGGTAGCAGGGAGGTTCCCCGCACGGCAGGGGATCCCCCGCACGGCAAGGGTTCCCCGGCTCTACACGTTGCGGGGGGTACCCACATCAGCGCCTCGGCGACGGCCGGGGCGTTGGTGCTCGATGGCGCACGGCCAAACGCCCTCCAAGCGATATCGCGCGCCCCCAGCCCTGGCGCTGCTGATTGTTGATTTCCTGAGACGGGATAACTCGTCGAGGGAGCTCGAACTCATGAGTAGCAAACAGGTTTGGTTGGTCACTGGTGCCGGGCGTGGAATGGGTACCGACATCGCAAGGGCTGCGCTGGGCGCTGGCCACGCGGTGGTCGCCACCGGACGCGATACGCACGCGGTCACGAAGGCGATCGGTGAGCACGACGATCTACTCGTCGTTCGCCTCGACGTGACGAGCGCCGACGAGGCCGAGGCGGCGGTCAACGCCGCCGTGGAGCGTTTCGGCCGCCTCGACGTGCTCGTCAACAACGCGGGCAACTTCTTCGCTGGCTTCTTCGAGGAACTCTCCCCCGAGCAGGTCGAGGCGCAGTTGCGAACGATCCTCTTCGGCACGATGACGGTGACGCGCGCGGCGCTGCCGACGATGCGTGGCCAGCGCTCGGGGCAGGTCGTTGCGATCTCCTCGGTCGCCGGGCTGATCGGCCAGGAGTTCTGCTCGGCCTACGCCGCCGCGAAGTTCGGCGTCGAGGGCTTCATCGAGTCGCTGGCGACCGAGGTTGAGCAGTTCGGCATTGGCACGACGATCGTGGAGCCCGGGTTCTTTCGCACCGACCTGCTGACGCCCGAATCAACGACCTGGGCCGAGCTTTCGGTTGACGACTACGCCGAGCAGGCCGCTGCCACCAAAAAGGCGTGGCAGGGAATGAACGGCCAGCAGGGCGGCGATCCGGCCAAGCTCGCTCGCGCCCTCATCGAGATCGTCGGATCGGACGAGCCACCGGCGCGCTGGGTCGCCGGAACCGATGCCGTCGAGGCCGTCGAGGGCAAGGCGAGGACCCTGCTCGCGCAGCTCGACGCCCACCGCGCCTTGTCGAGATCGCTCGCACACAACGATGTCGAAGCGAGTTCCTGAGAGGCCTGCTGTCAATGCAAAGCGCGTGGCCGGGCGACGAGTCGATGTGGGGCGGTCCCCCTCGCCCCCTCGCCGGAACCTTCGGGCAGGCGCCGGGTGCTCGCTTCATGCAGCGAGCGTTACAGGTGTAACGGTCAGCCGGCCCTGGAAACGCCCGCTGTCGTGCCTTGATCTGGTCGGGAGTTTCGCCGTCGACACGCCCGCCCAGTATCCGCCGGTCAAGCGGGGGTTGCGTTTTCGAGTAGGCGCTTGAGGGAGGCGAACTGTCGCTTCATGTCGCGGCTGACCATGATCCGCCCGATCGGACGCAACGGCGTGGCGATCTTCCAATCAATGTCGTCGACCTGCGTGATCCGCGTTGCGGCACCTTCTGATTCCAGTTCATACAGCACGTTGAACACCGCGTCCGGGTCCTCTTCCCGCCACCGCAGCCGATGCGGGGGGTCGAACTCGACGACTTGCATGGTCAACTCAACGGGCGGCTTGCCCGGACGCGGGCGATGCATCACCCGATACTGGGCGTTCGGCCCCGGTCCTTCACCGGCGACCTGCTCGACGGACACGACCTTCTCGCACCAACGCGGGTCATTTCGCGCGTCGGCGACGAACTCCCAGACCTGCTCAGACGGCCGCGCGATGGTCGTGGCTTGGGCGATCCGCACAGGCTCGATTCTCGCAAGCCTTGTCCCGCGACATCGCCCGCGGAGGCGTGTGAGAAACGCTCGGCGCTGGGCCGCTAGGCCATCTCATCCCGCCCGGCGGTAGCAGATGTGCGTCGCCAGTGGGGAATGGAGGACCTCGTCGGGCTCGAAATCGAACTCGGCGACGTCGTTGAATATCCCCTCGCCGGACCCGAGTAGAACGGGGGCGATGTCGAGCCAGAGCTCGTCGATGACGCCCGCCAGCAGCGCTTGGCGAACGGTCGAGGCGCCGCCCGCGATGTCGATGCCGTCTGCGCCGGCAGTCTCGCGGGCCTGGGCGTAGGCGGCGTCGAAGCCATCGGTGACGAAGTGAAACGTCGTCCCGCCCTCCATCTCGATCGGCGCGTGGGTGTGATGGGTCAGGACGAACACGGGCGCGTGGTAGGGCGGCTCGGGCCCCCACCAGCCCGACCACTCCTCGTCCCACTCGCCGCGGATCGGGCCAAACATGTTGCGGCCCATGACGTAGGCGCCGCGGGGGCGCAGCAAACGGCGCTCGGCGATGGCGTCCGCCTCGTTCGCGCGCTCGTCGCCAAGGTGCCAGGCGTGAAGCTCGCGGCCCCGCTTGCCGAGCGGGTCCTCGCGGCTTTGATCCGGCCCGGCGACGAAGCCGTCGAGGGAGATCGACATGTGGCAGGTGGTGTCGGCCATCACTCTCCTTCAGTCAGCCCCACGGCTTCGAGGGCTTCGGTGCGGTCGGCGAAGATATGGGCGCGGCGGATCTTGCCGTGTTCGAGGTCGTAGACGCTGGCGACCCGCGCGGAGGTCTCGATGCCCTGTTGTCCGGTGGCTGTGATGACGAAGAACGCCAGCACCCGTTCTCCCACGGCCCGTATCTCCTCGACCTGGAATTCGCTCGCCTCCGAGTAGCTCCACAGTTCGCTAAAGAAGTCGCGTATGCCTTCGTGCCCGGTGATCGGCCCTTGCCCTTGAAGTGGCGAGGCGAAGGTAATGAGCTCGATCTGCGGCGAGGCCACTTCCAGGTACGCCTCGACATCGCGGCGATCGAGCGCCGCGAGCGCCTGACGTACCACCTCCACGTTCTCCTGCGACATCGCCCGCCCAGTATCCCCGAGGGCATGTACCGCGCGCCTGACACATCCGCTTTTTCAGGTTTGCGCGGGGTCGCTTCAGTGGTAGTAGTCGGCACTACCCGCGCAGGGCGGGTGGGGTACCCGGCACCGGCCCCGGCGACGACCGGGGCCCGGTGTCTTCTCACTATCTCCGGCAGGGGATCCGGCCGGCGTGGCGCGGTAGCAAACGCTGGTGCCGCGCAAGGGGGAGCAGATGCCCATCGTTGTCCAGTACACGACCAATGTCGGCGTCGACGTATACGACGAGGTCGTTACCGAGATCCAATTCCACGACGACCTTCCCGACGGCCTGATAGTCCACACGGCCGCCATCAACGAGGACGGCCGGATGAGAATCTTCGACGTATGGCGCACACGGGACGCCTATGAACACTTCGACGCCACACGACTTCGACCGGCCCTCTCCAAGCTGCTCGGCGAGCACCGTGCGGAGCACGCAGCTGACCTTGAAGTGCACGAACTCCACAGCCTGGTATCACCGGTACAGCACTCGCAGTTCCGCTAACACCAGGCGCGCGTACGGTGAGGCCGAGGCCGGCGAGATCGCGGCCCACGCGGGTCCAACCGAATTCCAGGATGCCCGGTGGCAGCTCCGCTGAGGCTGGTCGTCCACTTCCACGGCGGCCGCGATCCACGGCTCGTGAAAGGGCTGCTGGCGGAGTACTTCCCTCGCTCCGACATCACCGACAACACGATTACGCTCAGCTACAAGACCTACGATGAGCTGCTCCGCGCGCTGCGCCGTGTTCGCGACGTGTGCCTCGACTACGGGGCCGACATGGAGATCATCGAAGTAACGGCGGGGCGATAGAGGGTTGGCGCCGCGCCGTTCCTGCTCGCGCGCGGACCGCGCGCGGTCCTGCTCAGGCTGTTCGGCGGGTGACCCGAGTCCAGATTCGCAGGATGAGCCACTAGTCACGTTGTTGCGGCGTCGCCGGGGCCGTGGGACGCTCAGCGCCATGCCCCCGGATGGCCTGCCGCCGGGACCACCGCAGTCCCAGCTGCGTCAGGTTCTTGAGTGGACCTGGAGACCCGTTCCGCTGCTCGAGGAGTGCCGCCGCCGCTACGGCGATGCCTTCACGCTGCGCATGGCAGGGCTTCCGCCGATCGTGATCCTGTCCGACCCGGCGGCGGTCCGCGAGGTGTTCACCGGTGACCCGGAGAAGCTGCGGTCGGGTCAGGCGAATCGCTTCCTCGAGGCGGCCCTCGGCCGGCGCTCGCTGTTGGTTCTCGACGGTAGTGAGCATTTGCGCGAGCGGAAGCTGATGCTGCCGCCGTTCCACGGCGAACGCATGCGGGCGTACGCGGAGGTGATCGACTCGATAGCTGCGCGCGAGGTGGCGCGCTGGCCGACGAATGAGCTGTTTCGCGTGGCTCCCGCGATGCGCTCGATCGCGCTGGAGGTGATCCTGCGTGCCGTGTTCGGCGTCGATGACGTCGCACGGAGCGCCCCGCTGCGCGCGGCGCTCGAACGGATGCTGGCGGGCACCACGCCCCCCTGGCGCTTCCTCGGTCTGCTCCTCGCGCAGCGCTTCGCTCCTTCCGTGCGCGGCTGGCGACGCGCGAGCCCGCTGATGCGGCGCGTCGACAAGCTGTTGTTCGCCGAGATCGCGCGCCGGCGTGCCGAGGGCGCCGTCGATCGAGACGACATCCTGTCGCTGCTGATCGGCGCCCGCGACGAGCGCGGCGAACCGTTGAGCGACGAGCACCTGCGCGACGAGCTGATGACGATGTTGGTAGCCGGGCACGAGACCACCGCCACCGCGCTTGCGTGGAGCCTCGAGCGGCTCGCGCGCAGCCCCGCGGCGCTCGACCGCCTCGAGGCAGAGCTGGACGCGGGCGGGGACGCCTACCTGGATGCGACCGTCTCCGAGACTCTTCGCGTCCGGCCGGTGGTGCCATTCGCGCTCCGTGAGCTGACCGAGCCTATGAGGATCGGCGGGTTCGATCTGCCGGCGGGCACTCGGGCCGCCCCGTGCGGGTGGTTGCTGCACCGGCGCCCCGACATCTACCCGGATCCCGAGGCGTTCCGGCCGGAGCGCTTCTTGGAAGCGCCGCCCGGCACCTATACGTGGATCCCCTTCGGGGGCGGCACGCGCCGCTGCCTCGGCGCGAGCTTCTCGATGTTCGAGATGAAGCACGTCCTGAGGGCGGTCGTGCGCGCACGCCGGGTGACGGCAATCGGGGCCGCCGACGAGGGCTACGCCCGCCGCGGCGTCACCTTCGTGCCTGCCGACGACACACCGCTCCTGCTACCGGCGCGCACCCCGGCCCGACACGCGGCAGCGCTGCCGGGGTAACGCCCCGACATTTCCTCCCACGAATTTGCACATAAACCTGCACATTCGTCGAGATGCCTTGAAGCAAAGTGTGCGGCGCGAGAGGGTACGGACTCCGGCCCATATCGATGGAGGGAGGGACCCCCCAATGAAGGCAGCAGTCGCAGTCGCGGTAGCGGCCGCCTTGCTCGTTGCCCTGCCGGCCGTAGGAGCCCCAAGTCCCGTCGGGCAGGTGAGCCAGTTGGTCACCGGCCGCCAGATCGCGAACAACTCGATCACCGGCAAGGACGTGAAGAACAGGTCGCTCACCCCGCGGGACTTCAAGGGTTCCGTGCGTGGAAGTCGCGGTGCGCAAGGCCCCCGCGGCGTGCAGGGCGCGAGAGGCCCCCAGGGCGCGAACGGGACAAACGGCTTTGGACTGCTTCGCTACCCGGAGGTGGTTACGACCTTCTCGGATGGCGAGGCCGACGTCGTCGAGGCGACCTGTCCGGCTGGGACGTATCCCACCGGCGGCAGCGCTTGGGCGACAGATACGGCGACGAGCACGGTCGATCACCCGGAGGTCATCACCGCGCAAGGCCTCGCATTTGGGACCACTAGCTTGGGCGAGGGTTACTTCGCCTCCGTCAACAACGTCGCGTCAGGAGACGTCGACGTGATAGTCGACGTGGCGTGCGTAAATGCCAACCAGGTGCTTTCCTCCGTGAGGAGCCACCGACTCAGGTAGCAAGCGGTAGTAGCGCCTCGACCCGTCCCGTGCAGGAACGGGCGGGTACCCAACACCCAGTGCCTCGGCGACGGCCGGGGCACTGGTGTTTCCGGTCGACCAGCGCGGGATTTCGAGCACGGCCGGGGTAAAAGCGACCCTGATGCGAGGAGCTGGCGGAGGCGGCCGGGCTCCCGAGCTGTCTCGGTCATCCCGGCCTCCCCCCAGGACGAGGGATCGGCCCGGTGGGCCAAGCATTGGGGTGGTCAGGCCCTAACGCATCCCCCGACAAGCGCCTATATAGCCATCAGGCGCGCCAAACGCAATACCTCTCTGTCACTTAGGGCTGGCGGACCTTCTGCGGTGGCCGTGGAGGGCATTGACTTGCTCTTCACGGGTGCGTCAGGCTTGGCCGGAGACGACCAGTTGACCGGCTTCCATGAGCGATATCCCTCCAGACGCTCACCCTCCAGCTCCGCGCTCCGGCACAGATAGGAGCGGCTGGACCGCGGGTCGCGTCGTGGCCGTCGTGCTGGGTAGCGTCGCAGCGCTCATCGGGCTTGCGCTTCTGCTTGGCGGTGCGGCCCTAATCGGTGCCCACGCGAGTGCGCGCGACTCGGATGGCTACTACACCACTGGGACCGAGCGTCTAACAACGGCGACCTACGCGCTTACGGCCGAGAACATCGACCTCGGCAACGACGCGGCCGACGTCGTGCCGAAGGACGTGCTGGGCCGTGTCCGCATACGCGCAGAACAACCCGGCGGGCGGCCCGTCTTCGTGGGCATCGGCCCCGAGGGGGATGTCGATGCCTACCTGCGCGGCGTGGCGCATGCCGAGGTCGACGACCTCGACCCGCCCCGGTACCGAATCAGCGGTGGCGGCCCGCCGCGCCGCCGGCCGTCTGCCGAACGGTTCTGGGTCGCGGCGGCGGAGGGGCCGGGCCGCCAGGCGGTCACCTGGGAGGTCGAGGGCGGACAGTGGACGATCGTGGCCATGAACGCTGACGCCGACCGGCGGGTCGTGCTCGACGCCGACGTGGGCGCAAAGGTGGGCTGGCTCTTGGGCGTCGGTATCGGCCTGGTCGTCGTGGGCCTGCTGCTCTTGGCCGGAGGCGTGGTGCTGATCGTCGTGGCGGGGCGCCGGGCTTCGAGAGCCCCCGCGCCCCCGTCCTCGTTCTCGACATAGCCGGGCACCGTCGTTCGGGGTCTCCAGCTTCGAGTTCGGCTAGGGGCTAGCGCCCGCGGAACAGCTTGCGCACGAACGGGTGCGTGTCCTTCTGCGAGAGCAGCAGCGTCCCGCTGTGGTCCGAGTCGTAGAGCTTGAACGTGAGCGGCTCGTGGTTGGCCTTGAGCTTCTCGACGTACGGCTTGGTCAGGACGTACGGCACGTCCGCGTCCTCGCTGCCGTGGCCCATGAAGAGCGGCCTGTCGAAGCCGGACTCGGGCATCTTCATGTAGCGGACCAGCGTCCGCCGGAGCTTCGGCAGGTCCGCGACCGCGCCCGTGAAGAAGCGGCCCGCGTCCACGCCCTCGAGCTGGGTCTCGAAGTCGGTCACGCACTCCGTCTCCGCCAGGTCGAGGTACTTCCGCCCGCTCGCCGTGAGGATGCCCTGCAGGCCGAGCTCGGGGTAGACCCGGCGCAGGCTCGCGAAGATGTAGGCGATGTAGGCGTTGGCCCCCGCGGACAGCTGCGGGAAGCCCGGCGCGAGGCCGTACGCGACGTCCTCGATGTACGCCGGCGTTCCCGTGCCGACGGCCCCGCGGTAGTCGAGCCCGCGGCCGCCGTACTTCGTCGCGTAGCGGGCCGTGTAGATCGCCGCGCCCGCGCCCTGCGACTGGCCCACGACCGCCCACCTGCGCGAGAGCTTGCCGGAATAGGAGCGACCGGCCTTGACGATGTCGACGATGTTGTGAGCCTCCGAGCGCCCGTTGAGGTACGCGGGCAGCCCGGGGGTGCCGAGCCCGGCGTAGTCGCTCGCGACGATCGCGTAGCCCTCCTTCATCCAGTTGGCGAGGTAGGGCCGGTCGCGCTTGGGGAGCGCCGGCCCGACGACGGAGGGGGCGCAGCGGTCGCCGAGCCCCGACGTGCCGTGCGCCCACGAGATCACCGGCCAGCCGCCGCGCGGTGCCTTGCCCTTGGGCAGGAACACCATGCCGGTGCTGAGCGCCCGGCGGCCGCGCGCGTCGGTCGTCGCGTACTTGAGCTTGAACGCGCGCGAGGTGGTCCCGGGGATCCAGAGGCCATGGCGCAGCGGCTTCGCACTGACGAGGCTCCCGGGTGCCCGGGCGTCCGGCGGTTGCCGGGATCAGCAGGGCTGCCGCTAGCGCGGCGGTCAGCAGGGCTGGTCGCATGTGCGGCCCGATGCTAGCGTCCGGCCATCCGCTCACTTCGCCTTCTACTGCTCGCTGGATTGGTGGTGTTGGCGTGCGGCGGCTGCGCCACCGGGATCACCGGCTCGCCGCGCACGGTGACCGCGGCCGGGGCGGTCGTGGACGGCCGTGTGGTCAGCACGGTTGGCGGCGGCGTCGATTACTGGGCCCAGTACGGCCCGACCCGCGCCTACGGCTCCCAGACGCCGCACTCCACCGCCACCGCCCAGCAGAACGTCCCGCTCCCCGTCGTGGTCGGGATCGCTGGGCTCGCGCGCTCCACCACCTACCACTACCGCCTCTGCGCGTCCGACTCGCAGCAGACCGGCGGGCCCGCCTGCGGCGTCCGATCAGACGCTCAGGACGCAGAGCTTCGACTGCGGGGAGACGATCACCAGCTCGGTGCGGCTGACCCAGAACCTCAGCTGCCCGTCGGGCGTGCCCGCCGCGCTCGTGATCGGCGCCGACGGGATCGACGTGAACCTAGCGGGACACCTGCTCGCGGGGGCGATCGGGAGCGGCGCCGGCGCCGAGTCGATCCGCAACGACGGGCACGCGGACGTGACCGTCCGCAACGGACAGGTGCTGGGGACGATCCGGCTGTCGGGAGCGAGCCGCAACCGGATCCGCGACGTGGACGCCGGGTCGACCGGCGCCGGCATCGTCGTGGACGGGGGCGAGGCCAACGAGATCCGCGCGAGCAGCGTCGACGCTCGCGGCGGTGGCATCGGAGCGACCGGCTCCGACGACCTCGTGGTCGCCGGCACCGACGTCACCAGCGTGTTCGGTCCCGGCATCCAGGTCGAGGGCGATCGCGCGCGCGTCGTGCGCAACGCGGTCACGCGCGGCGACATCGCCGGGTTCTCGGCGATCGAGCTGACCGGGTCGGGCGGCCGTATCGTCGACAACGACGTCACCGGCGCCTGGTTCACGGGAGGCATCGCGATGCTCGCCGGGGCGGGCAACCTGATCGCGGAGAACGACGTGTCCGGGGGGCGGCTCGACCCGAATCTGGACAGTGGCGGGGACGGGATCTTCGTCGACGACCTCGCCACCGGCACCTTCCTGCGCGACAACGTCACCCACGCGAACGCCGGCGACGGCATGGAGGTCCAGGGCTCGGGGGCCCGCCTGCGCGGCAACGCCGCGGATGGCAACGGCGACTTCGGGATCGACGCGGCGGCCGGCACGGTCGACCTGGGCGGCAACAGCGCGAGCGGGAACGGCAACCCGCTCCAGTGCCGCAACGTCTTCTGCTCCTAGGCGCGGCTTCCGTCCGGGGGCGCGGTCACCTTCGCTCGGTGTGTCCGTGCTCTTCCATCTGCCCGTCGAGCGTCCACTACCTGGCCGACCGCCACGTCTGGGCTCGGCCCGAGGAGGAGGAGGGCTTCGTCACGGTCGGCGTCGCCGCTCCCCTGCGCGAGGTGCTCTGGCACGCGCCCGACATCGAGTTCTGGGCCGTGGACCGGGTCGAGGTCGGCAGCCCGATCGCCACGGCGATGGCCCGCCATGGTCGCCGCATCGCGATCGCCTCGCCGGTCGCCGGGGCCGTGGTGGAGGTCAACGAGCTGCTCGAGGTCGCGCCGCATGCGCTCGTCCTCCAGCCCTACATCCGCGGCTGGGTCGCGCGCGTGTACGCCGACAACTGGGAGCGCGACTCGGTCGGGCTGCTGAGCGGCTCCGCCGGCGCCGCCGAGTACCGCGACCGGCTCGAGCGCGACCTCGCTCGCAGCAGGCCGGCCGCCTTCGCCGACGTCCTCGCTCTAGTAGTTCCCCGAGAGCAGGTCCCAGGCGCGGCGCAGCTTGCGCTCGAGCTCGCTCTCGGTGACGTCGTCGGGGCTGGCCTCCATCGTCGCCGGGTTGGCCGAGGGCTGGTGCAGGCTCTCTGCGGCAGCCGCGTCGAGCTTGAGCAGGACGCCGCGCTCGAAGATCTCCTCGACCTCCGGAGCGTCGACGAAGCGGTGCCCGCCCGGCAGCGGGCTGGCGTCGAAGACGATCCCGTCGAAGATGTCCTTGTCGGGCTCCGCGAGCACATGCTCGACCTCGCCGATCCGCTGCCCGTCGCTCGAGTAGACGGGCAGGCCGCGCGGGAGCGTGAGGTACGAGGCGGGTGCGCCCAGATCCATGAGGCGCACGCTATCGGTTCCAGATGTAGCCTCTGAGTCGATGCCAACTTCGCTCGTCACCGGCGGCGCCGGCTTCCTCGGTTCGCACCTGTGCGACTACCTGCTCGATCGCGGTCACCGCGTGATCTGCGTCGACAACCTCGAAACCGGGTCGCTCGAGAACGTCCGCCACCTCAAGAACGGCGCCGACTTCCGCTTCGAGATGTTCGACATCACGGGGCACTTCGAGGTCGACGAGCCGGTCGACTTCGTCTACCACATGGCCTCGCCGGCCAGCCCGATCGACTACGCCCGCCTGCCGCTGCACACGCTCAAGGTCGGCGCCTACGGGACGCACAACACGCTCGGGCTCGCCAAGAAGCACCGCGCCCGCTTCCTGCTCGCCTCGACCAGCGAGGTCTACGGCGACCCGCTCGTCCACCCGCAGCCCGAGTCCTACTGGGGCAACGTGAACCCGATCGGCCCGCGCGGCGTCTACGACGAGGCCAAGCGCTACGCCGAGGCGCTCACGATGGCCTACCTGCGCCAGCAGGGCGTGGACACCTGCATCGCGCGCATCTTCAACACGAGCGGCCCGCGCATGCGCCCGCACGACGGCCGCGCGATCCCGACCTTCCTGCGCCAGGCGATGACCGACAAGCCGCTGACGGTGTTCGGCGACGGCAGCCAGACGCGCAGCTTCTGCTACGTCGACGACCTGATCCGCGGCCTCGTCCTGCTGTCCGAGGCCGAGGACGTCCACGAGCCGGTCAACCTGGGCAATCCGAACGAGATGAGCCTGCTGGAGCTCGCCAAGCTGATCATCGAGCTGACCGAGTCGCGCTCGGAGATCGTCTTCGAGGCGCTTCCGATCGACGACCCGCAGGTGCGCCAGCCCGACATCACGCGCGCCACGCAGCTGCTCGACTGGGAGCCCGAGGTGGACGTCCGCGAGGGCCTGCGCGTGACGATCGAGCACTACGCGAAGGTGATCGGCTCGCCGGCATCGCGATGAGCGCCGAGGCGAAGAACCTCGAAGCGATCTCGAAGGCCGTCGACCATCACAACAAGACCTGCGAGTGGCCCGCCGTCGCGGTCGAGCTGAACCCGTTCGAGCTCGAGCGGCTCGGCTGGGACACGATCAGGGGACTGCCGATCCGAGGCAACCCGGAGCTCGGCACCGGCCGCTTCCGGGTGGTCTGCGCCCGCGAGGAGCGCGAGCCGGAGCAGGAGACGGTCGAGGCCGTGTCCGAGCAGACCGTCAGCGCACCAGTGTGATGCGCCGGTTGAGCCTGGGCTCGATCCACAGGTAGCCGTCCCCGCGCTCGACGTCGAGCGGGATGCCTGCGTGCGCAACTTTGGCCACGCGGTAGGTCTCCTGCAGGAATGGCAAGGATCCGACCCCCATTTGCCCGATGCAGGCACCGCTGGTGTACTGGAACGGCGTCTAGTCTCTGACTGGCGCCCGCGTGTGAAAGGCACTCGCATCTTCGCTTCGCGCCTCGGCTTGTTCAGCGTCTTGTCCCTGGTCCTCGCCGCTTTGTGCGGCGCGGTGCTGGCCGACGCCGCTCCCGACGACCCGGCTCCGCGGAGTCCGGGACGTCACCTGGTGCTGGTGCCCGACAGGGCCGGAGGCGTCCTCGGCGACGAGCGGGTCGTGGCCCGCTACGGGTCCTACTCGCTCGTCGAGGCGGCCGGGGAGGACGCGGAACGGCTGACCGACGCGGGCGGCGTGCGCCGCGACGACATGCGCGAGGTCGCCACCGCGGCCGGCGACGTCGACCCGCTGCTCGACCGTCCCTCGCTGGCCGCCAAGGACGCCCCCGACCGCCGCGAGGTGCTCGCGCTCGTGCAGTTCGTCGGGCCGCCCAAGCCGGCCTGGATCGAGCGCCTGCGCGCGACCGGCGGACGGGTGCTCACCTACCAGGCGCAGAACGCGTACGTCGTGTATGCGCGCGGGCGCGGCCGTCGGACGGCTCGCCGGGCTGGTCGGGAGCGACGGCGCCGTCCGCGCGGTGACCGCCGCTCGGCCCCGCCGACAAGGTCGAGGGGCGGGCCGATGGGGAGGCGCGCTACGGCGTCACGACGGTGGCCGGTGAACGGCGGCCGCGGCCGGCGCGGGGTGACGATCGGCGCGCTGCGTACCGAGTCGGCGCGAGCTGTCGCCGGCCGAGGTCGACGAGCTCGCGGCGCGACCCGGCGGTGGTGAGCATCGAGCGCGACGCCGACCCCGCGCCGGACGACGAGCGCGCCGGCGCGATGCTGGCCGGTCTCGGCACGCCGACGTACCTGACCTGGCACGCCGGCGAGTTCCCGGGGACCTCGACGGCCGCGTTCGACACGACCATCGACGTGACCGACTCCGGGCTCGAGGACGGCACGCCGCCGTCGCTCGACGACTTCCACGAGGGCGGGGCGCCCGCGGGCACCGACCGCGTGCGTACGGGCTCGACTGACAACGAGACCCCGACCGCCGACTTCCGGGACTGCACGGGGCACGGGACCAACGTGGCCTCGGCCGCGGCGGGCTACGCGACGCGCCAGGACTCGGGCACGCTACAGGCTCGGCCTCGGCGTCGCGCCGTTCGCGAAGCTCTGGATCTCGAAGATCTTCGCCTGCGACGGCGACCGCACCCCGGACCTGAGCACCGGCGACGTCACCGACATCGCCAGCGCGGCCTCGGCGGGCGGCGCGCAGATCTCGAACAACTCCTGGGGCCTCGGCGGCACCGGGTTCTGGGGCGCCTACTGCGACCGCGCGCGCGAGTTCGACATGCGCGTGCGCGACGCCCAGCCCGGCGGCGCGGACCAGCCGCTGGTGGAGGTCGTTCTCGGCGGGCAACGACGGTGCGCTCCGGCGACGGAACGCGTCAACGCCGAGGCGTCGGCGAAGAACGTCATCACCGTGGGCGCGTCCGAGGGCGTCCGTCCCGGGACGCCCGCCGACGGCTGCGGCGCGGCGGCGCTGAGCGACAACGCCGGCCAGATCGCGCCCGTTCTCCTCGCGCGGGCCGACCGAACGACGGCCGCCTCAAGCCGGATCTCGTCGCGCCCGGGACGCGCATCACCGGCGCGCTGCCGCGGAGGCGCCACGCCGCCGACCACGGCGAGCTGTGCTCGCCCGCCTTCACGCCCGCCTATTCGATGGCGTCGGGCACGTCGCAGGCCGCGCCCGCAGGTCGCGGGCGCCGCGGCGCTGGTGCGGCGCTGGTACCTCGACAACGTGCCCGGGCGGCGACCTCGCCGTCGCCGGCGATGACCAAGGCGCTGCTGCTCAACACCGCGACCGACCTCGCCGGCGGGCCCGACAAGCGACCAGGGCTGGGGGAGGGTCAACCTCGCCGTCGGCCTTCGACTTCGACGCCGCGTGAGTTCTACGACCAGCAGCCCGTCGACTTCCTCGAGACCGGGGACACCGCGATGCACGCGTTCGAGGTCCAGGACCCCTCCAAGCCGGTGAAGGTCACGCTGGCCTGGACGGACCCGCCGGGGCCGGCGTTCGGCGACGCGTTCGTGAACGACCTCGACCTCGAGGTCGCCGACGGCGGGCGGACCTACCGCGGCAACGTCTTCGGGGGCGCCTACTCGCGCACGGGCGGCGCCGCAGACACGCGCAACAACGTCGAGAGCGTGTACCTCCCTCCGGGGACCTCGGGGAGCTTCTCCGTGACGGTGCGCGGGACGACCGTGGGCGCCGACGCCCGCGACGACACGACCGCGATCGACCAGGACTTCGCGCTCGTGGTCTCGAACGCGGACGACCAGCCGGCGCCGCAGCTCGCCCACGAGCTGACCACGATCGCCGGCGGCGACGGCGACACGGTGCTCGAGTCCGACGAGCAGGTGCAGCTGAGCGAGCAGATCCGCAACGCGGGCGTCGGCGCCTTCGCGGGTGGCTCGGCGGCGCTCAGCGGCGGGTCCGGGCTCACGGTCACGCAGGGCACGTCGCCCTACGCGGCCATCAACGACGACGCCGTGGGCACGAACACGACGCCGTTCGGCCTGCGCCTGGCGAACGCGGCCACATGCGGGGCCGACGTGGGGGCGACGCTGACGCTCGGCGGGCAGACCGTCCCGCTGACGATCCCGACGGGCGGTCCGGGGGCGGTCCAGACCAACCTCTCCGGCCAGGTGCCGCTGGCGATCCCCGACAACAGCGCGACCGGGGTGAGCTCCTCGGTGTTCGTCGCGGAGCGCGGCCGCGTCAAGAACGTCGACGTGGCGATCCCGTCGCCGGGGATCGTCCACACGGCGGTGGGCGACCTGGTGGTCGACCTGATCGGGCCGGACGGCACGACGGTGCGCCTGCTCGACCACCCGGGCGGGCCGGACAACCTCGGCGACAACGTGGCCGGGACGACCTTCGACGACGACGCCACGCAGACGATCGGCGGCGCCGCACCGCCCTACGCCGGGCGCTTCAAGCCGCAGAACGACCAGCTCTCGCGGTTCAACGGCAAGAGCCGCCGCGGCACCTGGACCCTGCGGGTGCGGGACCTGGGGAAGGGCGACATCGGCAGGCTGGAGGCGTGGGGTGTGACGACCCAGAAGGCGCTCTGCAACGTCGACACGGCGGCGCCCGACACGTCGCTCTCGGGCGGGCCGGGGAACCCGACCACGTCGACGGCGGCCCAGTTCGCGCTGCGCTCGAACGACGCAGGCGCGACGTTCGAATGCCGCCTCGACGGGGCGGCCTACGCGCCCTGCGGCGCCTCGGTGGCGTTCAGCGGGCTGGCGCTCGGGGCGCACTCGTTCAGCGCGCGGGCGATCGACGGGTCCGACAACGAGGACGCGACGCCGGCGACCTACAGCTGGACGGTGGGAGGCTCGCAGCCGCCGCCGCCAGCCGGCCGCCAGCTTCGTGCTGGCACCGCGCGAGGCGAGGCTGGCGGACGCGCTGGCCGGGCGCTACAGCGCGCTGGCGGCGTGCGCGTCCGCGTGCAGGGCGAGCGCGAAGCTGAGCGTGGGGGCGAGCACGGCGCGGCGGCTCGGGCTGGGGCGGAGGCCGGCGACGCTCGGGAGCGCGGCGAAGCGGCGGTCGGGGAGCGGGACGACCAAGGTCGGGCTGCGGCTGAGCAGGAAGGCACGAGCGGCGCTGCGCGGGCGCCGGTCGGTGAAGGCGACGCTGACCGTGACGCTCACGGAGGGCGCAGCACGGCTGACGGTCAAGCGGGCGGTCGTGCTGCTCCGCGACGCGGGGCCGAAGCGGATCGCGAGCAGGGGGCTGCGGCTGTGGGCGGCGTGCGCGCGCAGCTGCCCGCTGCGAGCGCGAGCTGACGCGTGACGGCCCGGGCGGCGCGCAGGCTCGGGCTGAAGCCCGGGAGCGCCCAGCGCTACGAGCTGGCGGCGGGACGGATCACCGCGACGCGGACGCCGCAGACGCTGAGCGTGAAGGTCCACCGCTCAGCCCGCAGGGCCCTGACGCGCGCCCGCCGGGTGAGCGCACTGCTGGAGGCCGTGGGCGGAACGACGCCGAGCCGAACCGCCCGGCTGAGCACGACCTTGCGCCGCTAGAGCGCCTCCGAACCGGTGCTAGCCTCCGCCCAGCGTAAGCGTGGTGGGCGTAGCTCAGCAGGTAGAGCTCCTGGTTGTGGTCCAGGCGGTCGCGGGTTCGAGTCCCGTCGCTCACCCTCCAGTAGAAGCCTGGGCGGGGACCGAATCGAAATGGGACGCCCGGGTTTAGCGGGGCATGGTGAGCCTCCCGCGCGCACCACTCCTCCTCGCCCTCACCGTCCTCGGCACGCTTCTGCTCCCGAGCGTCGCGGCGGCGGGCACCGCCGAGCTGACCACCTCCACCTTCAGCGGCCGCGCGGACGAACCCGTCCTCTTCGCACACCTGGTGTACACGGCGCGGCCCGGCGAGCCCAACCGCCTCCACGTGTCGTTCGACGCCGCAGGGGCGACGATCATCGACCGTGCGGGCGTCGATCCCGGGCGTGGCTGCGCGCGGATCCAGGTCGAGGAGAGCATGGAGGTGCGCTGCGACTTCGCCGGGGCCACGGTCGCCGACCTGCGCGTCTCGCTCGGCGATAGGGCCGACGTGACCCACGTGCTGGGGCGGATCCCTGAGTACGAGGCGGACATCGGGGGGGTCGTGGCCGTCGCCGGCGGTCCCGGCGACGACCGCCTCGACAGCGGCACCGCCAATGGCAGGTTGTCCGGCGGGAGCGGAGACGATCTCCTGCGGTCCCACAACGGGAACCTCTTCACCGGCGGCCCCGGGAGCGACCGCATGCTCGGTGGCCCTGGCTTCGACACGTTCCGGGCGGGCCGCGGCCTCGACGGCCGCGACACGATGCTCGGAGGCGGGGGCCACGACACCGTCTCCTACGAGGCACGGCGCGGCGGGGTGCGTGCGGACCTGCAGGGCGACCGCGACGATGGCGCCCCCGGCGAGCTCGACCGCATCGGGGGCGACGTAGAGGACCTCACCGGCGGCGACGGACCGGACCGCCTGGTCGGGAACGGCCGCCGGAACGCGCTGGTGGCGGGCGGCGGGCGCGACGTGCTCGCCGGCCTAGGAGGCAATGATGCACTCGACGGCCAGGCCGCGCACGGCCATCCCGCGGACGATGGCGATCGGATGCTCGGCGGGTCCGGCGATGACTCCCTCACCGGCGGCGCCGGCAACGACGTGCTCGTGGGTGGCGCGGGCAGGGACTTCGTCCAGGCCGGGCCCGGCAGCGACGCGATGCTTCTCCGCGACGACGCGGGGGACAGGGTCGAGTGCGGAGGCGGCCGAGACCGACTGAGCCTTGACCGCTTGGACTGGTACGAGGGGCGCTACCACGCGTGCGAGAGCGTGCGGCGGAGCGCGCCGCCGGTGGCCATCTACATCGACAATCAGTTGACCAGTTTCACGGAACGTCCTGTCGCTATGGCTCAGATCGGCTGCCCCGGAGACGCCTCGGCCACCTGTACCGGCACGGCCGTAGTCGTCTCGGATGGTCGCTCAGGCGGATCCGTGGCCATCGCGCTGCGGCCGGGCGAGTTCGCGTTCCTTGACCTTCCGCTCGACGACACCACCTGGGAGGCCGTCAAGGGACTGGCCCGGCCACGCGCGCGACTTGTGCTGCGAGTGCGCCAGCCGAACGGCAACTTCGTCCGCCTCATCTATCCCGTGCGCATCGAGTAGTTCGCTCGACCAGGTCGAAAGGTGAATTCGAACCTGGGCCGTGCCAGCGCACGCGTTGATTCGCTGCGGCGGGCGGACGAGGACTCGACGGTGGTCTCGTTCTGCGGGAAGCCGACCCAACGGCAGCGCGCCGCACGTCAGCTCCGATCAGCGAAGAGCCCCCGGGAACAGCCACTGAGCCGAGTTGTGGTCCAGGCGGTCGCGGGTTCGAGTCCCGTCGCTCACCCTCACGGCCGCGGGCTGCTGGTGACACGCTCGCGCTGTCGGTCGCGACCCCAAGCTCTCAAGCAGAGCTGCCAGCCGCCCTCGACGGTCTCGCCGACCAGCTTGCGGCGGCCGGCCGTGCGGAGGAGACTGCCCACGGCGTTCCAAAGACACACGGCGCACGAGAGGAGCCGGCATGGCCGCCCAGCCCGACGAAAGCAAACCGACGATCGTCCTTGTCCACGGTGCCTGGGCCGATGCGACGGGCTTCGATGCCGAGATCCGCGCTCTGCAGCGCGAGGGCTTCCGCGCGATCGGGTTCGCCAACCCGCTTCGTGACCTCGCCGCCGACTCGACCTACCTCGGCGAGTTCCTGCGGTCGCTGGCCGGCCCGATCGTGCTTGTCGGCCACTCCTACGGCGGCAACGTCATCTCGATCGCCGCGACCGGCAACGACCAGGTCAAGGCGCTCGTCTATCTCAATGGGTGGATGTGCGACGAGGGCGAGAGCCAGCAGGAGTTGCTCGAGAGGTTCGAGGGCAGCCTCGTGGGGCCCTCGATCAGGCCGGTGCCTTTCACCAGCGCGGACGGGAGCGAGGGTGCGGACCTCTTCCTCGCGCCCGAGGCGTTCCGGGAGGCCTTCGCCGCCGACGTCGACCAGGCCACGGCGGACGTCATGGCCGCTGCGCAGCGGCCGTACGCTGCCGCCGCGTTCGCCGGCACGCCGTCTGGTCCGCTGGCGTGGAAGACGCTGCCGTGCTGGTACCTGCTGGGCACAGAGGACAAGGCGATCCCGCCGGCGCTGCAGCGGTTCATGGCCGAGCGCGCGAACGCGACGATCGTGGAGGTGCCGGCCTCTCACGTCTCGTTCGTGTCGCAGCCCGACGCCGCGACCCAGCTCATCCTTCAGGCCGTCGAGGAGACCATGCCCGCGGCGAGTCGCACCTAGAGATCCCACACGAACGCTGACGTCCCGGCTTCCGCTCGGGACGCAAAGGCAGGAGTGGCGCCGCTCCCCGGTTCCGAAGCGCCTTTCTCCGACTCAGCCGCAACCCACCGGAATGCCGCGCCGTGTTGTGGTCCAGGCGGTCGCGGGTTCGAGTTCGCCGCGGACGTCCTGAACCTAGGCGCGCCCGGGCTCCGGCTCGGGCGCGTGGACGGCGTCGGGCGACTCGATCGCGATCCGCGGCAGACGGCGGTCGAGCCAGGACGGGAGCCACCAGGCCCTGCGGCCGAGCAGCTCCATGATCGCCGGCACGAGCAGGCAGCGGATTATCACGGCGTCGAAGAAGACGGCGCTGGCCAGGCCGATTCCGAACAGCTTGATGACACGGTCGTCGCCGAGCGCGAACGAGCCGAACACGACGATCATGATCGAGGCCGCCGCGGTGATCACCCGGCCGGTGGTCTGGAGCCCGCGGCCGACGGCTGCAGAGGCGTCACGCGTGGCCTCCCACTCCTCGTGCACACGCGACATCAGGAAGACCTCGTAGTCCATGCTGAGGCCGAAGACGATCGCAAACATCAGCACCGGCACGAACGACTCGATCGGGCCGGTGCCGATGCCGAGCAGATCGGCCCCGTGGCCCTCCTGGAAGATGAGCGTCACGAAGCCGAGCGCGGCGCCGATCGAGAGGAGGTTCATGATCGCCGCCTTGATCGGGATTACGACGGAGCGGAACACCACGAGCAGCAGCAGCGCGCTCAGGAGCACGACCACCCCGATGAACAGCGGGAGCTTGCCGGCAACCACGCTCGAGAAGTCCTCGTTGGACGCGGTGAAGCCGCCCACCTCGACGGTCGTGTCGGTGCTGCTCTGCACCCCCGGCAGGACGTCGTCGCGCAGCCGGTCGAGCGTGTCGGTGGTCTCCGCGTCCTGCGGCCCGGTCTTCGGGTAGGCGGTGATCGTGGCCACCTGTCCGTCCGGCGAGATGACCGGTGCCGAGACGAACGTGAAGTCGTCGTCGCCCTTGACCGCGTCGGCCACCTGCTGAGCCGCGGCCTTGTCGCCCTTCTGGCCGAGCTCGGCGACCAGCAGGAACGAGCCGTTCGTGCCCGCCCCGAAGCCGTCGGCGATCAGCTCGTAGGCCTTGCGCGTGGTGGTCCCCTCGGGGTCGACGCCGGCGTCGCTCGACCCGAGCCGCAGGCTCAGTGCCGGGATCGCCAGGCCGAGGAGCACCACGAGCGCGGCGCCCGCGGCCAGCCACGGGCGGCGCTGCACGCCGCGCGTCCAACGCGCCCAGCCGGAGGCCTCGGCCCAGCGGCGCTCGCGCTTCTCCATTCGACGGGCCCGCCAGGCCTGCCCAGGGATGTGGATGCGGCGCCTGGTGCCCCAGAAGCGGAAACCCCCGCGCCGGTCGAATTCGACGAGGACGCCTTCCATGAACATGCCCGAGCCTCCGATCAGCGCCGGGATGATCGTGAGCGCCGAGAGCATCACGGCGAGCACCGCAGCGGCCGCGCCGAGCGCGACGCCGTGCATGAAGCTCAGGCCGAGGAGCAGCAGGCCAAGCAGGGCAATCACCACCGTGATCGCAGCGAACATGACGGTGCGGCCCGCCTTGTCGATGGCGTGCTCGATCGCCAGCTCGCGTGCGCACCCCGCCCTGCACTCCGACCTGAAGCGGGTGACAACGAACAGCGAATAGTCGATGCCCACGCCCAGCCCGATGAGGGACGCGAGCTGGGTCGCGAAGTCCGGCGTGTCGACGACGTGGCTCAGCAGGGTGATGACGCCCAGCGCGCAGCCGAGTGCCAGCAGTGTTGCGATCAGCGGGAGAGCCGCCGCCACCAGTGATCCGAACGTGAACAGCAGCACGATCGCCGCGGCGAAGACCCCCACGCCCTCCGAGGGGCCCTGGCTCTCGCTGAAGCGCACCACCTCGGCGCCAGGACCGCCGTGCTCGACTTGGAGCGACTCGCTGCGCGCGGTAAACGCCGCGTCCTGGACGTCCTTCAGGTCGGCGGGCTCGATGTCGTTGGTGCTCTCCTTGTAGTTGAGCGTGGCGACCCCGATCCGGCCGTCTTTCGTCAGGCGCCCACCCTCGCCGAACGGGCTCGCGACGCTCGCCACGTCGCTCTGCGCACGAACCTTCCTGATCGAGGACTCGATGCGCGTTCGGTTGGCCGTGTCCTCGAGCGAGCCGTTGCGCGCCTTGTAGACGATCTGGTCGGTATCGCCCTTGGCGGCGGGAAAGTGCTCGGCGAGCAGGTCGTACGCGCGCTGGCTCTCGGTGCCCGGCAGCCGGAAGCTCGAGATCTCCTTGACGCCGACGCTCGCGGCGACGACCTGGATCAGGATCAGGGCCAGTAGCCAGAGCCCGAACGTGCGCCAGCGGTGCCGGTTGCACAGCCGGGCGAGCCGGACGAACCGTGAGGGGGGTCTGACGGTCACCTGGGCCATTGGCCCCACTTTTAGCGAATTCGGGCGCCGGCCAGCAGCTCGAGCAACTCCCGTGGCGTCGCTGAAACGTCACCTGGCCCGGAAGGCTGCAATCGCCCCGGCAACGAAGGTGAGGCCGAGCAAGAGCCCGAGGGCGCTGAGAAACAGCAGGTAGGAGTTGCCGATCTCGGGTTCGGGGCCGCCGTCGAGCACTCCGACGGTCATCCAGGCTCCGGCAAAGAGGAACGCCGCCCCGATCGCGCCGAGCACAACCGCGCCTGCCAAGGCGATCACAGCGCGCACATTTTCGAGGTACCCCTGTCGACCCGATCCTCATGCACGGTCGAGCCGATCCGGGAGGATTGACGCATGCACCTGCCGACAGTCGCCTCGAAGCTCGACGAGTCGCTTGGACTGACGCTCCTCAGCGCCGAGAACGAACTTGCCACGCTGCGCCTCGAGCCGAGAGAGGTTGGGGTCGTCGAGGACGAGGACGTCAGCTACCTCCACGGCGGCGCACTGGCGACATGCGTTGACACCGCGGCGTGGTATGCGGCCGCGAGCGCGTCGCAGACGGAGGACTGGCTCGTGGTCGGCCTCCAGCTCGAGGCCCTGCGACTAGCTCGTCCCGAGCCCCACCGAGTCACCGCGCGCTGCATCCGCGCCGGACGGACCCGCGCGGTCGTCGACGTCGAAATCGTGTCGAACCGAGAGCCGAGCCGAGTCGTGGCCGTCGGCCGCGCGAGCCTTGCGCGCACTCCGCAGTGAGGGCGAACCGCCTGCAAATGCTGTGTGGCTACAGCGGCGGGATGTTCTGATTCCGTCGCAGGACGTTGTCCGGGTCGTATCGACTCTTCAGCGCCCGGAGGCGGTCGAACGCCTCCGCTCCGAACGAGGCCCGCACCCGCTCTAATGGCTCGTCGGCCTGCATGTAGTTGGCGTACCCGCCGCTGACTGCCCATGGCTCCATCGCAGCGGCAGTCTCGCGGGCCCAAGCGATCTGTTGCTCGTCCAAGGTGGGGTCGACCCAGCTCGCCATCACGCTGATGTTGAAGGCCGCATCCCGGTAGCCAAGCGCCGCGGTGGTTGGATCCACGTCCTTCGGCGCGCCGCGCAGAGACTCGATCAGGAGCGCGCCTGGCGGGCGGCCCAGGGCCGCCATGTGGCCGAGAAGCTCGTCGATCAGCTCGTCCGGGAGCTCGCGGACGAAGTGGCTCTTCCAGTAGTTGCGGTCCACGCCGTAGCCCGGGTCGAAGACGCGCTGCTGGTCGAGGAAGGTCTGGGAGCGCACTCCGTCGTTGACGAGCCCTCGCGCCGAGCGCAGCGCGCGCAGCTCCTCGGGGTTCGCCTCGGGGCCGGTGTAGCACGGGGCGACGTCGAGCGCCGGGGTCAGGGACTCGTCGATCGTGAGCTGCGCCTGGCAGCTCAGGTCGTTCCCGGCGCGCGCATCGACGTCGCGGAACGTACGGAGGGCATCCTGGACCCCGTCGCCTGCGTACCCGAGGCGGCCGCCGATCACCCGTTCGAGCGGGTGCAGGCGAAACCTCAGCCGCGTCACGACGCCGAAATTGCCGCCTCCGCCGCGGAGCGCCCAGAGAAGCTCGGGGTTCTCGTCGTCGCTCGTGCTGACCACTTCGCAACCGGGAGTGACGAGCTCCGCGGCGACGAGGTTGTCGCACGTGAGGCCGTACTGAGCGGTCAGGTGCCCGATCCCTCCGCCGAGGGTGAGGCCGGTGACGCCGGTCGAGCCGACCACGCCGCCGGGCGTGACCAGGCCGTGCGCCTGGGTCGCGGCGTCGAAATCGAGCCAGGTCGCCCCGCCCTCGGAGGTGGCGAGACGCGCCTCGGGATCGACCGCGACCCCGCGCATCCGTGAGAGGTCGATCACCAGCCCGTCGTCGACCGCGCAATGCCCGGCGGGATTGTGGCCTCCGCCGCGCACCGCGATCTCAAGCCCGTGCGCTTGACCGAAGGCCAGCGCCCCGGCCACATCCTCGGCGTCCACACAGCGGGCGATCGCCGCCGGTCGCCGGTCGATGAGGAGGTTGAAGCAGAGGCGCGCTCGCTCGTAGTCGCGGTCGGACGCTGTCAGCACGTCGCCGGACAACGAGTCGCGGAGTGCGCGGAGACTGTCGGCCACCAATCTGGAGTCAATCACTCGAAGTGGAAGGCGCGCTATAAGGAGCGCTAGCCTGGAGAAGGAGGAGATGTGACGATTCGAGAGATGCTCGAGGCCCATCCGCAGCCCGTTGGCGGGGATCTCGATCCTGTGGTCCGCTGTATCGAGGCGTGCATCGAGTGCGCTGCGGCCTGTACGAGCTGCGCTGACGCCGACCTCGGTGAGCCCGAGGTGCAGGAACTGGTTCGCTGCGTTCGCCACTGCCTCGACTGCGCCGACATGTGTGATGCAACGGGCCGCATAGTGACCCGGCAGACCGCCTCTGAGTTCAGCGTTGTTCGCGCATCGGTTGAGGCCTGTGCGGTCGCGTGCCGAGTCTGTCGCGAGGAGTGCCAGCGTCACGCAGAGCACCACCGGCACTGCCGCATCTGCGCCGAGGTCTGCGGTCGCTGCGAGCACGCGTGCGAGGACCTGTCGGCGTCGCTCTCCTGACGCCAACGACATAGCGGCCGCACGGGGTCCTCGAGCGGTTCGTCGGCAACAGATCTAGAACAGATTCCCGATGCCGCGCACGGCGGCCCTGCCCAGGAAGATCTCGAGGACGACGCCGGCGCCGCCGACGCTGAGCGCGAGGACCACGACCGCGAAGTCCTCCAGCAGGACGCCCAGCGACAGCAGCACGACTCCCAGGGCAGGCAACGTGTCGAGTCCCGTGAACGGGGGCGCCAGGAAAGCGCCCAGCGAACCGGCGATCACGAGCAGCCCGAAGACGGTGTTGCTCGCGCGGTGGTCGAACAGAAAGCGGCCCCGGGGCCTGGAGAACCGTTCGATCCAGCGGATCACCTTCATCAGCCCTCTGATGAAGCGCGTCCGGCCGCTGCCCGTTCCGAGCTCGAGCCTGCACCAGCGCGCCGGCAGCCATATCTTGTTGCGTCCGGCGACCAGCTGAAGCGCCACGAGCATCGCGATGATCTCGAACAGGTGCGTCGCTCCGCCGGTCGGCAGCGGCAACGCCGGCACGCCGAGCAGGAGGATGAAGATCAGCGCGAAGCTCTTCTCCTGGAAGACATCGATCAGGCCGCCGAGGGTCTTGTCGCCGGCGCTCGTCAGCCAGCGCTCGATCTGATCGCTGGCCTTCTGCGGCGTCGGGCGTGACGCCTTCGTCGGCGGGGCAGGTTCGGGCACGCACCAATCTTCGCGATCGCGACCACGAGGCGCTTGTGACTTGGCCTGTTCACCGCCGGTCCAATCGCCGGACAGGGCCCATTGGTTGAGCTTGAGCCTCTGGGGCGCCACGCGCTCCAGCCTGGCGCTGCGCCGTCGCGTCCGGGTCATCCTTGGCGATCGGCATTGCGGCCGGCTCGGTCGTGGTCGGCGGCGCCGTCGCTGTGCTCCTGCTCAGGGGACTGCGCACCGCAGCGCCGGACGCCGCGACCTAGCCGAGCCGTCGTCAGGGGGCCGTACTCTCGGAGCTCGATGGCCGAGATCGTGGAAGGGCTCGAGGGCGCTCGTCGAGACCAGATCGCGGCGCTGCGAGCCGGGGAGCGCTTCTTCTGGTTCGACGCGTCGCTCGCCGAGGTGACGTCGGACGATCTGGGCACTGTGCTCGGCATCCCCGAGCACGCCCGTCAGGTGCTGCTCGGTTTTGCACCGGAGCTGAGCGCGTCGCGTAGGTTCTACGCCGACGGGAAGCACGTCGTATTCGAAGTGAGCTGCTTCCTCGAGTCACCCGGCTCCGCGGATGAGGAGCCCTATCGCCTCCGCCCGATCGACGTTCACGTGCTTGTCTGCGGCGACTACGTGCTGACGCTGCACCAGGAGCCGCTGTCGTTGCCGCAGCAGCTGGCGCTCTACACGCCGGAGGGGCGCAGCGAGCAGTACCTGGTCTACGCGGTCCTCGACGCGCTCGTGAACACAGCGTTCGACGCGTTGAACGAGGTGGAGCAGACGTTGGACGCGCTGGCGGTGATGTCGACTGACCTGCATGCCGGCCGCCTACGCATGGCGACCCTGCGAGCGATCAGCTCTCGGCTGGCGAGACTCAGGCGCCGTGTCGGAGCCGAGCGAGGTGAGTTCGAGCGAATCGCCGTGGAGCTCGAGCGGCTGGAGGGCTTGGCTGCCGACGACGAGCGCTACTTCGAGCGCGTCCGCGACCAGGTCAATCGGCTGGTGGACGCGATCGACGCCGCCGCGAACGCGATGGCAACGCTGATCGAGCTGAGGCTGAACGAGACCTCGTACTGGTTGACGGTTGTGGCCACCATCTTTCTGCCGCTGACCTTCATCACGGGCTTTTTCGGGATGAACTTCGAGTGGATGGTCCAGGAGATCGACGGTCAGCTGGCCTTCTGGGTGCTCGGACTCGGCACCCCCCTGGCCGGCGTGGCCTTGATCTGGCGGCTGATCGTGCGCGGCGCACCCGTCCAGGCCGACTCGGATAGAGCCGACGCGGCCATCGGGTCGCCTTCGGTGGCTAGCCCGCCGCGGCGGCGACCGGGCGACTGACGGCCGCCGCCGCGGTCTCGATCACGTCAGCGATCACGTGCGAGTGGGCGCCGGCACGGGCGCAGCAGCTCGCGCTAGCGAGCGTCGTAGACCAGCACGCTGCTCGAGTACACACCGCGCAGGTTCGCGAAGCTTCCGCTCGCGCATTTGGGCGGCGATGACCCCGGCGTCTCCGTCCAGTCGACCTGATCGGCGCTGCCGATCCAGGTGGCGTCCGCGTCGACGATCTCAAACAGCGCGGTTGTCGGGCTGCCGCCCTTGGTTCCCACGGCGCCGACCGTCGCTCGGTTGCCCTGTACCGCCAGGCAGGTGACGGCGCCGGAGAATGTCGCGTTGCTGGGCGGGCTGTTCTTGTCGGCCGGCAGCGTCATCGTGCCTGCGGCGTTCGCGCCTGAGGCGTCGCTGTGCGCGTCGACCGAGGCGGAGTGGCCGATGCCCCCGAGGAGCGTCAAGTAGTCGCCTCGTACCAGGTCGCCGGCCGGGGTCACTGTCTTGAACGTCAGCGTCTGGGCACAGGCGCCGCCGGGCGAGCCGGCGTCGCGTGCGCAGAGCCTGTACGAGTACTGGGTGGCGGGCGTCAGTCCGTGGAACGACTTGGTGGTCGACTCGTCGTAGGGGCCGGAGATCCCGCCCGGCAGGTCCGTGCCGATCGTCTCGAACACCGCGGCGGGCTGCGAGCTGGGCCACAGCTCGAAGTAGACGTGCGCATCGCCCTTGTCGAGGGTCCCCTGGCCGGTGAGCGTCGCCCGATCGACGCCGATATCGCGGGCGGGCCGTGTATAGCCGTAGCAACCGGCGAAGGCGGCGACGACGCCCACCAGCCCGATCACGGTTACCGCACGCCCGATCGCCAAGGGCGACGACGCTAGCACCCAGCCTCAAGCGATCGTTATCCGCCGGTCTGCGGCGGCGCGGCGGGTAGCTGCACCGTGACGCGGAGCCCGCCGGCGGCGCGGGGGGTGAGGCTGAGGGTTCCGTCGTGCGCTTGGGTGAGGCTCTTGACGATCGCGAGGCCGAGGCCGACACCTGCGTGCTCGGTGCGTATGCGTCCAGGACCGCGCAGAAACGGCTCGCCAAGGGTGGCCACCAACTGTGGGGTGAGCTTCTCGCCGGTGTTCTCGACGGTGAGCATCACGCTCTTGGGGTGAGCGATGGTCGTGACCCACACGGCGCCCTGGTCGGGCAGGTTGTGCACGATCGCGTTGTGCACGAGGTTCGTCGCCATCTGCAGCAGGAGCGCGGGTGAGCCGATGGTGGGGGTCGCGTCGCCGGTGGTCTCGATGGTGGCGCCGCGTTTTTCTGCGAGCGGGAGGAGCGTTTCGGTGGCTTCTTCGGCTACGAGCGACAGGTCGACGTGCTCTCGGGCGAAGGACCGCTGCTCGGCGCGGGTGAGCAGGAGCAGCGCTTCAGTGAGGTCGATCGCTCGGGTATTGACGGCGTGGAGGCGGTCGACGAGCTCGCCGTTGTCGCGGTTCGGATCATTGCGGGCCACGTCGAGAAGCGTCTGCGTGACCGCCAGCGGGGTGCGCAGCTCGTGGGAGGCGTTGGCTGCGAATCGCTGCTGTTCGGCGACGTGTGCCTCGAGCCGCGCGAGCATGGCGTCGAACGCGTCGGCGAGCTCGCGGAACTCGTCTCTGCGTCCCGGCAGCCGGATTCGGTGGGCGAGCGATCCGGTCGCGGCCATGCGTGTGGCGTCGGTGACGCGAGTCAGGGGGGCGAGCATCTGGCCGGCGAGAAGCCACCCTCCCAGGAGAGCGAACACCAGCAGGAACCCCAACACGATGGCCGCCTTCGGAGCGAAAGCGTCCAGCAGGTCGGAGCGGGTCGGACTGGCGGGTCCGAAGCCGCCGGGTCCTCTTATGAACTCACTGTCGGGTACGTAGCGCAGGAGGAACACCCACACGACGGCGAGCAGCAAGGCGCCTGCAAGCATGAGGAAGCCGGCGTAGCTGAGGGTGAGCTTGAGGCGAACGCTCAACCCAGGGGCTCTATCCATTCTCGCCTCCCTCGTGAGTGTCGATGCGGTAGCCGGCGCCGGCAACGGTGGCGATGATCCAGGGTTCGCCGAGGCGTTTGCGCAGTGCCGAGACCGTGATGCGCACGGCGTTGGTGAACGGGTCTGCGTTCTGATCCCACGCCCGCTTCAGTAGCTCTTCGGCGCTGACGACGCCGCCTTCGGCACCGACCAGAACCTCGAGCACGGCGAACTGCTTGCGGGTCAGCGCGACGTAGCGGCCGTCGCGGTAGACCTCCCGGCGGAACGGATCCAGCCGCAGACCTGCCAGCTCATACACGGGCGGCCTGTTGTGTGCGCGCCTGCGGTCGAGCGCTCTGAGACGGAGCACGAGCTCTTGGAGCTCGAATGGCTTGGTGAGGTAGTCGTCGGCACCGAGCTCGAACCCGGAGGCCTTGTCGTCGAGCCGGTCGGCAGCGGTGAGCATGAGGATCGGCATGCCGCCGCCGGAGGCGACGATGCTCTTGGCGATCTCGTCACCGGAGGGCCCTGGGATGTCGCGGTCGAGGACGGCGATGTCGTAGGCGTTGACGCTCAGCAGCTCCAGAGCGGCATCGCCGTCACCGGCGATGTCCGCCGCGATCGCTTCCAGGCGTAGGCCATCGCGGATCGCGTCCGCCATGAGGGGTTCGTCCTCGACGATCAGCACGCGCACGCTTCGATGCTACGCGCGGGCGCATATCGTCGGCATATCGAAAATCCCATACGTGCCGGCAACACGACGCTGCCTTGAATGGCGGCGTGACCTACAGGCAACCAGCACGAACAACGCCCCGTCCGGTCCGGATTCACAGGATCCGTGTCGCCGGCCTGCTGGCCGTCATCGCGGCGATCGGCGCGGCCTTCGGCTACCAGTTGCTGGCCTCCTCGTCCTCGACGGTGGCATCACCGATCGACATCCTTCCCAGCGAGCACGGTGGTGCGCTTGGCGAGGCCGACGGCGCCGTCCCCGACGGCACGACGGTCTTCGATGACGAGATTCCGGGTGTAGCCAACCTCGATCCAGCTCTGCTCGGTGCCCTGCGCCAGGCTGCAGCTGATGCTGCGGACGACGGGGTCGAGTTCCTCGTCGACAGTGGTTGGCGTTCCTCGGCCTACCAGGAACGGTTACTCCGAGACGCGGTCTCGAAGTACGGGTCGGAAGCGGAAGCGACCCGATGGGTGGCCACTCCCAACAGGTCTGCTCACGTGTCGGGGGACGCCGTCGACATTGGGCCCTCCGGTGCCCCGGCGTGGCTTTCCGAGCACGGCGCCGGGTACGGGCTCTGCCAGATCTACGGCAACGAGCCCTGGCACTACGAACTGCGCCCGGAGGCCATCGCTCAGGGCTGCCCTCCCACGTACTCCGACCCTACGCAGGATCCAAGGATGCAGCGGTGACTGGTGGGGTTCACGGTTGCGCACCGGAGGTGAACCGCGGATACACGCTCAAGGGCGGGGACGGCAACCGTCGCCTCAACGGCCAGAACGGCAGCCCTTCAACGCACCCGGTCGAACTCCGCCATGTGGCCCGCGATCAGCTCGTCCGCGGCGGTCGTGCTGCGGGAGTAGCCGACGACTGCGGCCACAAAGCCATCGCGGCTCACCGCGCACAGCGTCAGGCTCGTCACGGCGCGCACGGAAGCCGTGCGCCGAGAGGCGCGCAGCAGCGCGATCTCGCCAAAGCCGTCGCCCGGGCCGATCGTGGCGATCGGTTGTCCCCGTCCGACCACTTCCGCCTCGCCCTGCTCGATCACGTAGAAGTCATCGCCGTGGTCGCCTTCCGCGAACACGAGCTCGCCCGGCGGCAGGCTGGAGCGCGTCAGCCCCGCGGCGAGCTGCTCGATCGTGGCCTCGGGCAGCGCACGCAGCATCGGCACGCGCTGGAGCAGGGCGATATCGGTGTCCTGTACGCGCACGCGATCGTCGAGGGCGTGCAAGGTCCGCCACGCCGCGAGCACGGCGAACGGGCCCAACAAGCCGATCAGGACGAGCGCCAGGCGGATGCCGACCGCGTCGATCACCAGCGGCGTGACGATCGCACCCGCGCCGACGCCGAGCGTGATGATCGCCTCGAAGGCCGCGAAGGTGCGGGCGAGCACGGCATCGTCGGCGAGCCGGGCCGGCAACGTGAACGCGCCCACGTCCACGAGCGCGTTGCCGATGCCCACCACGGCGAGCAGAAGGATCGCCGCCCACTGGTGCGGGATCACGCCGATGCCCGCCAGCGGGGCTCCCCAGAGGGCGACGCCGATCCCGAACCACCTCGCTAGCCGTCCCCCTCCGACCAGCAGCGCGACCCCGAGGGAGCCCGCCACGGCCCCGGCGCCGACCGCCGCGGTGAGCACCCCCACGCCGGCGTCGCCGGATCCGAGCAGCTCGATCGAGACCACGACCGAGAAGACGGTCAGCGCGCCGCGGGTGAAGGTCTGCAACGTCGTGAGCCCCGTGAGCAGCGTCAAGTGGCGGTCGGCCATGATCGTGCGCAGGCCCTCGACCGTCTGGCGCAGCACCCGCGCTGCCGGGACGACCCCGACCCGCGGTGGGGTCTCGTAGCGCACCCCGGCCACGAGAGCAGTCGACAGCAGCGACACGCCCGCGGCCGTCGCGAACACCGCCGCGGGCCCGCTCAGGTCGAGCAACACAGCTGCGATCAGCGGCCCGACCAGCGTGGCCACCGAGTCGAGCAGACCGCGGACGACGTTGGCGCTTGTCAGCTCCGTCGGAGTGACGCAGAGAGTCGGCAGCAGGGCGGAGTGCGCCGGTCTGTACAGCGTCTGTGCCACGGTGGCGACGACCAGCGCCGCGTAGACCATTCCTGTCGGCCCGTCCGCCGCGATCACCGCGGCCGCGATGCCAAGCGTGATCGCGCGTACCAGGCCGACCCACGCGAGCACCACCTCCCGCCGCACCCGATCCGCGATCGTCGCCGCAAAGGGCGCGACCAGAGCCGCCGGAGCCATACGGAGAAGGCCGACGAGCCCGATCGCGGCCGCGCCGCCATCGCGGAACGCGACCACCCCCAGCGCGACGGTGGCGGCCCATTCCCCGGTCCACATCGCTCCGAACGCGAGCTGCGCACGCCTGAGATTCCGGACTCGAAAGTTCTGAGAGCACGCCTCAGCAGCGTCCGCAATCCGGGCTCTCGCACGCCCCATTCGTGGACTATGTCACCCCCGTCGTCAGCAGTGACGACGGGGCTTTGTGTTCCCTAGCGGGACGCAGCGGATCACGGCGCTGGGTCGTTGCCCGCTGCGCAGGCGGTAGCGGACCAGCTTGCCGTCGTAGGCGTGCGCGGAAACGCGGAGCTCGAGCGTCTGGCCGGCCGTGACCTGCCGCGAGGCGGCGTCCGAGATCGTCGAGCAGGTCGATGGTGGACCGCCCATCGCTCTCGGTGCTGCGCGATCTGAAGGGACAACCGTTGCCGGAGCAGCTGAGCCGGACGGTCGCGCGCGGCGGGAGGGCGGTGACCCGGAACCGGCGGAGCTGGGTGCCCGACCAGGTCAGCGAGACCCTGGCCGTGTTGCGCTTGCCGAGCTCGTGGAGCCCCCACGGAGGGTTGGCGTTCACCACCCGTCCGGGCTTGCAGGTCGCCACGAAGCTCGCGAACCGTGTCGCAGGGTGGCGCGCCGTGATCCTGAAGACTCCGTTGGGCACCCGGGTCCAGATGACGCCGCCGTCGATCGAGGACAGCTGCTGCAGCGGGTCGGGAATGACGTCCTCGTTGAAGTAGACCGGGGGCCGGCAGGGCGGGAGTCGCGAACGCCGTCGCCCCGGCAACCCCATGAGCGCCGTAGCGGGTGAACCCGCCGAAGGAGAGGTCGCGGACGTTGCGAGTGTTGAACGTCGAAACGATCCCGCATTGGCGCAGCTCGCCGTGCTCGTCGAGCGGAACCTCGAGCAGCGCTGCGAGCGCGCGGTAGATGCTCTCCCGCGGCGTTTGGAAGTTCACGCGGGCGAGGTCCTCGCCGGCCGTCCGGAAGGTCTGGAGGTAGATGGTGTGGTAGCCGGTGGCCGTGATGTACGGCGTTATGTTCGACCGGTCCGGCACCACGAGGTCGTAGCTGCCGTCACGCCTGACCGTCGCGCGAATCCGCGGGCGCTCAGCCACGCGGATGGTCGCCCCTCCCAGCCGCACCGCCGCGTTGTTGAACTCATAGGCGGTGCCGCGGATGTGCACCGACCGCGCCCACGCGTTTGCCGCCCCGACGCAGGAGCACACCGCGCAGACGGCCGAGACTGCCAGGACTCGTCCAGCTTGGCTGCCCCAGGTCACCCGTCGACCCTACCCGGCCGCGTCGGAGTGTCGCCGTTTCGGATCTGGTCCAGCATCACGCGGCACCCGCCGGACGGGAGCCGCGACCGCGACGCGGGCGCGCTCGCCACCAAACCAGCCCCGACTTCGTCCGAAAGGTTGTACGTACCCTGACCGGGTACAGTCAGTTCAGGCACCGCATCGCTAGCAACGCCGCGCTGCCTCCAAATCCGGCCCGGAACAGCCGTCGCTCCGCGACCACACCCACGTTCGGGCCTCCAAGAAAGTTTGACGTTCATGAACAAGCAGCAGCAGCAGAAGGTCGTGCAGTACTTGAACGAGGCGCATGGCGCGGAGTTGGCGTTGGTGCGCCAGTTGCAGGCGCAGATCGCGATGACCCCGAAGGGCCAGTACCGCGATGGGCTGGAGAGCCACCTTGGCGAGACGCGCGCGGCACGCCGAGCGTGTCGAGGCCCGGCTGAGCGAGCTCGGGCAGGGGAACAATCCCGCTCCAGGCCGGATTGGGCGCGCTCGAGAGCCTCATCGGCCAGGCGTTGGCGCTGACCAAGACCCCGCTCGATCTCGTTCGCGGAAGCGGGGGCGAGGAGAAGGTGCTCAAGAACGCCAAGGACTCGCTGCGCGGCGGAGGCGCTGGAGATCGCCACCTACACGGCGCTGGCGCCGGCTCGCGCGCACGGCGGGCGACGCCAAGACCGAGCGGCTCGCCGACTCGGTGCTCGCTGACGAGCAGCGGATGCTCGACCGGCTGCTCAAGGAGATCCCGCGCCTTACCGACGCCGTGACGAGAGCGGAGTTCGACGGTGAGGGCTCCTACGACGTTACCGAGACGGGCGCGGCCGACACGCTGCGCGAGGTCGGGCGGCACGGCCAAGCGCACCGCCCGCCGGGGACGGGGCAGGCGAAGCGTACGGCCCGCCAAGCGCGCAAGGTGCCCGGGGTCGCGCGTGCCGAGGGTACCGTCAAGGGTGCCGTCGCCTCCGAGTCAGACCTGGCGATCCCCAACTATGACTCGCTCAGCGCCGACGAGATCCAGGACAAGCTCACAGAGCTCTCCCAGATCGACTTGGCCAGGGTCAACGCCTACGAGCGCAAGAGCCAGAACCGCTCGACGGTTACCAGCCGCATCGACTCGCTGCAGGCGAACGAGCCCTGGCCCGGATACGACGAGCTAGGCGTCGACGAGGTCCGCGCCGTGCTCTCCGAAGGCGACGACACACGAGCCAAGGCCGTCCGCAGCTACGAGCGCAAGCACAAGAACCGCGCCGGCGTGCTCCACGCCACCGAGGGCGAACTCAGCAACGCCTAAGCGAAGAGTCAGGCAGACGCAAAGGGGGGCCCATGCAGGGCCCCCCTTTCGCTTGGCTTGCGCTCGACGCGGCCAGAGATCCGGTCAGGCGTTCCTTCACTGCCCGGGTGGATCCGGGGCGCTTTTCTCGCGCTCCGCGTAGCCTTCGCGGAGGAGCGCAGCTTTCGCGTCACGCGCGCTTTGTTCGCCCGCGCTGGCCCGGGCGCTCGGGAGCACCAGCGCGGCTTCATTCAGCACCGACTGGCGATGCTGAAACTTGCGCTCGTAGTCGCGCACGGCCTTGACCGTCGCCGCGTCGGCGCCTGCGAGCGCTTTCGTGATCTGCTCGGTCGTGAGCTGGTCGTAACCTGGCAGCGGTTCGCTGCCGCTCATGTAGCGCAGCTTGTTGAGAACGACGGGCCGGGCTGTCTGGGCGCGCTCATAGGTCTCGACCGCGGCTAGCTCCACCTGCGAGAGCTGTGAGAGCCGATCGGCGATCTCCTCGTCCGCGAGCTGGTCGTAGTTGGGGATGGGCAGCTGATGCTCGTCTGGTGAGTGCGTCGCGGCTTCGGCGCCATGCCGCGAGCCTCGAGAGCGAAGATTGCGTACGGCGTCCAGAAGCTTCATGTCAATGGTCTCCGGCCTGGGAGTGGTGAGGGACCGCTCGGGCAACCTGCCATGCCTTACCTCCTGGTCTCAAGTCTCTCGCCGACCGAAACGGCTGGGCCGGCATGCGTCGACCGGGCTCTGAGGTCGAGGTCGCCAGGACCGCGATGCTGAGGTTCAGGCGCCTTCGAGCGTACCACTCAGGAGGCGTTCGATGGCCGCCTAGCGACTGGTCCAGACCGGGTCGAGCGCGAGCAGTGCGCGGTCGACCGATGCCTTCAGCGGACCGCTTGCCGCCTTGGAGTAGAGCGGGCTGACGCCGTCGCCGACGAGCATCGATGTCATGGCCAGGCCCTGGACGCCGAGGTATCCGTCGGAGCCGAGGCGGTCGGCGAGCTCCAACAGGAGCCTGCGGCTCTCCCGGACCTGGGTGCGCCGTACCGCCGGCCGCCCGAGGCGCACGGGGTCGAACGGCGCATCGGCGAGTGCCACCGCTCCGCGCAGAACGCACGCGAACCGTCCCCGGGTCCGAGCCGAGGCGAGTTGACCGGCGCGCAGGCTCAGCTCGTCGCTCGCAATCGGATCCGCGCCGTGCGCCAGCTGCTCGTCGAGGTCGTGAACTTGACGCGACGTCACCCACCGCAGCCACACGCCGCCGAGCAGCAGCCCGCGTGTTCGGCGCGCCAGGCGGCCACGCGGAAGCCAGCTACGGCTGAGAGGTGCCATCACATTCATGAGGTACAGCGGCGGCGAGTCCAACCCGGGCCAACGGGTCTGACTGCGCATCTTGACTGATCGGCGCGGCGAGTGCCAGTCCGGGCGCCGGGTAGGAGATCGCATGGAGACTCCAGATCAGCAGCCCGACCAGCCGACGCCCGACGAGAGCAGCTCGGAGAGCGCCCCCGACCCCGGTGGCGAGACGCCGACGCCGGCCACCCTGCCGAGCGACTCAGAGTCCGAGGGCGACGCCCGCGAGGGCGATGACGAGCACGAGGGCGAGACCGACAGCGACGAGGAGACCGCCGGCGACTAGGCGCTCAGTCGCGAGTGGTCAGCGAGTCGATGGCGGCGGTGATGGCGAGGATGAGCGCCGTGTCCTCGCCCGCCGCCACGTCGACGCCGTAGGAATCTCGCACGCGGAACCACTTCTTGGAGATCGTCGCGACCGTGTCGCCGTCGCGTTCGATCTCGTACTCGTGGTCGACGACGTTCCCGTGCGCCTTCATGTCGGGGCCATCCTCGACGTCGATCGCGAAGCGATCTCGGATCCCGACGAGCGCCTTGTGAACCGTCGCGGCGGTGTCTCCGCCGCGCTCGATCGCGATCTTGTCGCGGATGCTGAGCTTGCGCTCCTGGATCCGTGCCACCTCGTCACCCGAGACGTCCTCGAGGACGAAGGTCTGTCGTATGCGGAGCGCCTTGCCGTTGACCTTGTAGACCCGCTCGCCCCTGTCGTTCTCGATCCAGAAGTCGTCGCCGATGGCCAGCAGCTTCTCGCGCATGACGAACCGCTCGCCCGCTGGGTCGTTGGAGCCACGCCGTAGAAAGCCCATCGCCCGACCATATGGCGGAGTGGGAGACAGAGCATCACCCTTCCGGGGTGAAGTCGCCGAGCGCCGCTGACGAGAGTGGGCGGGAGCCCGGCGCGACGGCTGTGATCGCGCCCTGGATGGCGTGCGCCGCCGCGTCGAGCGAGGCCGCTGTCAGCCGCTCGCGCTCGGGGGCGAGCCGACCGGTGCCGCAGGCAGGCGTGAGCAGGCTGAGTTGCGCGACACGTTCGATTGGGATTCGCTCGCCGGCGAGAGCCGCGAGCGCCGCGGCTCCCATCCCCGCGGCGTCGGCGGCTGACGTGGGGGTGACCGGGTCGAGGATGCCCCACGCGACGCGCGCATCGCGACCCAGCATGCGCGAGAGCGCCCAGCGCGCCTGCGATGAGACGCCATGGCGGGTGACGTCCAGCGAGATCAGATCGAGTTCGATCGCGTCGACCAGGTCCCACGGCACCGGCCCGCAGATGTGCATCCCCCAAGCTCCAGCCGCGGCTCTCAGGGGGTCCCACAGCGCGGCTTCGGCGGGTCCGACGCCCGCCCGCGCGAGGCCGGGCTCGTCGACTACCACCAAGTGCCTGGAGGCCGACCTGCCCGAGTCGGCGGATCTGGCCTGCCAGGTTGGCCGCGAGCCAGGTGGCGATTTCGCCCGCCAGCTCGGTGAGGTGACCGCCGCCAGGCCGGCGTCCTGCGGAGCGCTCGAGCGCGATGGCCAGGGTGATGGGGCCGGTGACCTGGAGCTTGACGAGACCATGCTCGGGAGGCTTGGTGGTGAGGCGGGCCACGACGTCGTGCCAGGCCGTGGGTCGTTCGCGGTCGCGGTCGGGTGCCCAACCGCAGCGGCCGGGGTCGGCGCCGAGCCACTCGGCGATCATGTCGCCGTCGAGTCGGGGCAACTGCGGGCAGAACGGCAGCTGGTACGCGTCGAGGGCGTGCCGGGCGGCCTGTGCCGGTCGTTCGAAGGGCAGGCTGCCCACCCCGGTGGTGGCCAGCGGCGGGAGTCGGTCGAGGATGCGGCTCATGCTCGGGCCGCCGGACGCTCGGCCCGTCGCCGGCGGGCGACCTCGACCAGGTTCGCGAGCGCGGCACGCGTCTCGGGCCAGGCCCTCGTCTTGAGCCCGCAGTCGGGGTTGACCCAGAGCCGCTCGCGACCGATACGCCGCTCGGCCAGCTCGAGCAGCTGCGCCAGCTCCTCCACCGGTGGCACCCGTGGCGAGTGGATGTCCCAGATGCCCGGGCCGATCTCGCCGGGGTAGTCGAACTCGCGGAAGGCGTCGAGCAGCTCCATCCCGGATCGGGATGCCTCGATCGAGATCACGTCGGCGTCCATGCGGGCGATCTGCTCGATGATCTCGCCGAATTCGGAGTAGCACATGTGGGTGTGGATCTGGGTCTCTGCTGCAGGCGGGCGCGACCGTGAGCCGGAAGCAGTCGACCGCCCAGCGCAGGTAGTCGGCCTGGTCGGCCTTGCGCAGCGGCAGGCCCTCGCGCAGCGCCGCCTCGTCGACTTGGATGAGCTTCGCGCCGGCCGCCTCGAGGTCGAGCACCTCGTCCTGCATGGCGAGCGCGATCTGCGTGCAGGTCTCGCTGCGCGGCTGGTCGTCGCGCACGAACGACCACTGCAGGATCGTCACCGGCCCGGTGAGCATGCCCTTCATCGGTCGCTCGGTCAGGGCCTGCGCCGCTTGCCACCAGCGGACGGTCATCGGCTTGGGCCGCGAGACGTCGCCGAACAGGATCGGAGGCTTTACGCAGCGGCTCCCGTAGGACTGGACCCAGCCGCCGCGCGAGAAGGCGAAGCCGTTGAGCTGCTCGCCGAAGTACTCGACCATGTCGTTGCGCTCGGGCTCGCCGTGGACGAGCACGTCGAGGCCGATGCGCTCCTGCTCCTCGACCACCCCTGCGATCTGTTCGAGCAGGAACTCCTCGTAGGCCGCGCTGTCGAGCTCGCCCGCCCGCAGCCGCCGGCGAGCTTCCCGGATCTCGGCGGTCTGCGGGAACGAGCCGATCGTTGTGGTCGGGAGCTCTGGCAGTCCGAGGCGCCCGTGCTGCGCGACGAGCCGCTCCTCGAGCGCCGCTGGGCGCGAATAGTCGCGCTCGCTCAGGGCCCCGGCTCGGCGTCGGACGGCGGCGTCGTTGGTCAGCTCCGATGTCCTGCGCGCCGAGGTGCGCCGTCGCGACTCGGCGAGCAGCTCGTCGCGCTCCGCGGGCTCGGCGTCGACCGCGCGGCCCAGGAGAGCCAGCTCCGCGAGCTTCTCGCGCCCGAACGCGAGCCATTCGCGCACCTCGGCGGGGATGGCGTCCTCGCCCGCGACCGTGTAGGGGACGTGGAGCAGCGAGCACGAGGGCGCGATCGTGAGGCGGTCGCTGCCGATCGTGGCGCTGACCCGGTCGAGCCGGTCGAGCGTGAGGTCCAGGTCGGCGGCCCAGACGTTGCGTCCGTCGATCACGCCCGCTGACAGCCGCGCGCTCTCCGGCAGGGCGTCCAGGACCGGGTCGAGCTGTCCGGGCGCGCGCACGAGGTCCACGTGGAGCTCGGCGAGCTCGAGTCGCGAGATTCGTTCCAGCGCCGGCTTGTCGAGGCCGTCGAAGTAGGTTGCGAGGCAGACGCCGATCGGCTCGGCCGCCAGCGCTTCGTACGCCTCCAGGAACGCGTCGAGCTCCGCCTCGCTGCGATCGAGCGTCAGGCATGGCTCGTCCAGCTGCACCTCGGTCGCTCCGGCTTCGGCCAGCGCCGCGAGCAGCTCCCGATAGACCTCTGTCAGGGCTGGCAGCAGGGCCAGCGGGTTCGAGCTGCCCTTGGCGAGCAGCAGCAGCGAGAGCGGTCCCACCACTACCGGGCGGGCGGGCGTGCCGAGGCGCTCGGCCTCGCGCAGGTGGGTCAGCCACTTGTCCGGGCGTAGCCGGAACGCCTGTCCGGCGCTCAGCTCGGGCACCAGGTAGTGGTAGTTGGTGTCGAGCCACTTGGTCATCTCGAGCGGCGTCACGCCGTCGGTGCCGCGGCACGCGGCGAAGTGCGCGTCGAGCCCGGTCGCTTCCGGCCCGCCGTGGCGCTCGGCGACCACGCCCACCAGCTCGGCGGTGTCCAGTACGTGGTCATAGAGCGCGAAGTCGCCAACCGGCAACACGTCGATGCCGGCCTCGAGCCCGGCGCGCAGGTTGGCCTCGCGGATGTCGCGCGCGGTGCCCTCAAGCGCCGTGCCGTCCACCCGGCCCGCCCAGTAGCCCTCGAGCGCGGTCTTGAGCTCGCGCTTCGCCCCGATGCGGGGGAAGCCCAGCACGGCTGTGCGTGCCATATGTCCATCTCCTTGTCGCCGTCGACCCGGTTCGCGGGGTCGTGTTGTCGGGTCCGCCGGTTGTGTGGCCGGCGTGAGTCGACAGGTCTTCGGGCTTGGATGTGTCGGAGGCCGGCCGCCTTCCCAAGCCGTGGGGCTCAGTGGCGTGTGGCCGTCTCCGCATCCCTACCGCTGCGCGTCAGCTCCGGACTTGGACCGGATTCCCTGACCCCGGCTAGGGGTGATCGACTCGCGGACCAGCATACCCATCCGTCCGGGGCGGGGCACCTCCGTCGACGCCGCGCTACCCCGAGGCCTTGCCCGCCTCGAGCCGGTCGAGCAAGGCCCGAATGCTGGTGTCGGTCCCCTGAACGGTGGCTCGGCCGACGCCGAACGAGGCGGCCAGCGCACGTTCGCGACAGCGCCGTCCAGAACCTCGGCGGTCTCTTCCAGGGCCGCTGCCAGCTCGAACTGCGGCGGGCGCCGTCCCAGTCGCCGCGAGCGAGTGCATCACGGCCGCTGCTCGTGAGCTCGTCGATGGCCTCCCCGCCCATGCCGCGAATCATCTCAGCGCGCATGCGCGATCGTATGGGGACCGTGAGACTTCCCAACTCGGCGCACGAGGCCGGCCCCTGGCGCATCCGCGGGATCGCACCGGACTTCACCGTGGAGGACGTCTGGGCGCTTCCGGTACAGGGGGGCGCCCAGGACTTCGAAGCGCTGGTGGACATCGCGGTCTCCTCCGACCCGGCCAGGGCGGAGTCCGGCCCGGCTCGCGCCCTGTGGAGCCTGCGCGATCGGCTGGGTGGCTGGTTCGGGCTCGGCAGGATCTCCGAGGAGACCGAGTCGGACGAGCTTCCGATCCCGGGCACGAACGAGACGTCGCTGAGCGGCCGGCTGCCAGACGATCTGCGCGGCACGGCGAATGGCCTGACCTTCGCCTCCCTGCCGTTCGAGCCCCTCTATCGGACCGATGACGAGTTTGCCGCGGAGATCTCGAACCGCACCGTCCACGGCGTGATGCACCTGGCGTGGGCGGATCGGGGCGAGGGCACCTACCAGGGGCAGATGGCCGTCTACGTCAAGCCGCGCGGTCAGCTCGGGAGGGGATACATGGCGCTGATCCGGCCGTTTCGCCACTGGATCGTCTATCCGGCGCTGATGCGCCAGATCGAACGCGCCTGGGCGCGGCGGGCCCGGTAGGGCGAGCTTCGCGGCCCGAAGCTCCACCGTTTCGCACAGCTCGGCGGCGCGCGTCACACGTCGTTGCCACCAGCGCCGCCGATCTGGCCACAATGATTCAGGTGAGCAGCGCGCAGGCAACCGCCACCCACGATCCCGCCGCCTACGAGCACCATCGCGGCTACGTGCTGGCGGTGCTCGCCCGTCGCTGTGGCTGGCTGGCCGACGACGAGCGGGAGGCGATCTTCCACGACGCCTACCTCGTGCTGCTCCAGAAGGAGGCGTGCGGCGACCTCGAGACCATCGAGATGCACCCCCATCAGCTGCGCGCCTACATCGTCCAGACGGCGATCAACAAGGCGCTCGACGAGGGCAAGCGGGTCGAGCGGCGGCGCTCGGAGCCGATCGACGAGCAGGTGCTCGCCGCTCCCGACGCCGGGCCGGCGCCCGAGGAGCTCGCCTCCGCCAGCCTGGACAACGCCCGCCTGCGAGAGGTGGTGGCGGGCCTGGCGGAGCGCCAGCAGACGATCGTCAAGCTGCGCTTCTACTTCGACCGGTCGCCCGGCGAGATCCAGGGGCTGCTCGGAATCACCGAGCGCACCTACCGACGCGAGCTCGAGCGTGCGCTCAAGCAGGTCGCCGAGGGTTACACGCTCGTGCGCGAGGGCCGTTTCTGCGAGGGCCGGCGGAGCATGATCCTCGCCTACGTGGCGGGGATCGCCGGCCCGAACCGGGCCCGCGACGCCGCCGACCACCTGGCCTCCTGCCCGGCCTGCGCGTGCTGGGCGGCGGAGGTGCGGGAGGCCGCGCGCCGCGCGTCCGTGCTCCTGCCGCTGCCCGCGATCGGCGCGAGCCCCGGCTGGGTCGAGCGCCTGCAGGGGGCGGTCGAGGTGGCGCGCGACGGCGCGAGCCACCTCGTCACCGGCGCGAAGCAGCACGCCGCGAGCATGGCGGCCCGCCTCGACCCGTCGGGAGCCGGGTACACGCTGACCGCCCGGCCCGGCGCGGCGACCGCGACGATCCTCGGTTGCCTGGCGCTCGGCGGAGGGGCGACCTACTGCGCCGTCGAGGGGATACCGGGGTGGCCCGATCGTTCACCGGCGCCGCGCGCGGCGAAGCCAAGCGAGCGCCCGGCGGCCGCCGAGGCGCCGGAGCCCAAGCGCGCGGTGCCCGTGACGGCCGCGCCCCGTCAGCCCAAGCAGTCACCCGCGCGCTCGAGCGCACCCGGGCAGGCTTCCGGCGGCGCCGCCGCGAGCTCGGCGGCGGCGACGACCCAGGAGTTCGGGCTGGAGGGCTCCGCTCAGTCCCCCGGCGGGGCGACGGTGACTCCGCCGCCGGCTCCACAGCCGCCCGGCGAGTTCGATCCTTGAGCGGCAGCTGACCGGCGTGGTCCGAACGCCACGCCGGTCACCCGTCTAGTCAGGACCGCCGCTCGCATCGGTCCCACGATACGCAGCGAGCAGGGCGATCAGCGTGCTCGCCGCGTGCCAAGCGACTTCGCGAGCAGGCGCCGCAGCTCGGTCAGCTCGCGCGGCGAGAGGGTCGCGAGCGCCTCCCGCTCGGCGTCGCGCCACGCGCGACGCAGCGGCCGGCGCAGGCGCCTGCCCTCAGCGGTCGGGTGGATCCGCGAGACGCGCGCATCGTCGGGATCGACCAGCCGTTCGACGAGGCCGTCGCGCTCGAGCGTGCCGATCACCTTGGTCACGCTCGGTGGGCGGACGCGCAGGCGCTCGGCGAGCTCGGCGTGGGTGATCCCGCCGGGGCCGAGCTCGACGAGGGCGAGGTCGGCGCCGGGGTGGAGCCCGAGTGCGTTCAAGCGCGGCTCGAGCGCGGCCCGGTGGGCGCGCTGCACCGCGTAGAGGAGCTGGGTGGTGGTCAGGCCGCTCAACTAGTTAGATCGGTAAGTATATGTCGGAGGTCGGCGGCGCGAAGGCGCCGCCGACCTGGCTCAGGAGCTGTCCTCGAGGCAGACGATCACCTCGGCGAGCCCCGGGGCCGCCTCGGTCGCTGCCTCCGCGCAATCCTCAAGCGCCCGCCGGGCTCGGCACGCAGTCAGGGTGGGCTCGGGGACGGCCGGGAGCACGAGCCGCCAGCCGTCGGCCACCGCCAGCGGCTCGCCGACGGCTGCCACCCCGCTGACGGCCGCACCGGCGGCGCGCACGCGGGCCAGCAGCGGCCCGTCGACCGCGGTTGCACCCATCGGCCGCGGGTTCTTGCGCCTGACCACCCCGAGCAGTACGCGCACCGCCGTCAGGCTGGTGAGCTCGACGTCGCTTCGCGACACGTCGGCGACCACGCCGGGCGCGCCGTCCGGGTGGTCGAAGGCGATCGCTTCCTCATCGCCCTCGGTTTCGGGCCGCTCGAGCCGCCGCTCCGCCCGCCCGCGACGCGCGGCGCGCAAGAGGTGGAGCCCGCGCATCATCAGGATGGCGGCGATCACGGCGGCGACGCACTTCACCGTGAACGACGCGAACGGCGCCGCGCTGACTGCGACGAACGTCACCAGCATTCCCCCCGACGCCACCGTCTTGTACTCCCACTTCACCAACGACGGCCGGCGATCCTCGTTGCGTCCGGCCACGAACAGCCACCAGAAGCGGCCGAAGAACGTGCCGATCCCCGGTATGGCGATCACGGGCGCGAGCTCGGCGATCGCGTCCACCGGGGTGCACGTGCGAGTCAGCGCGCGAGCCTCGATCACGATCCAGGCGACCAGGCCCGCGAACGCCCCGCAGCCGTTGATCACATCGGGGTGCCACGGCAAGCGCCGCAGCGGGTACAGGACCACGGCGCCGAGCACCCAGCCGGCGGCCAGGAGCTGGTACAGCAACCCGAGTGGGCTGTTGATGGCCTCGGCGAGCCTATGCAGGACCTCGGCGGCCAGGTGAGTCTCGGACATCTGCCTCTCCTTTCGAGTTCACAGGTTCTTCACATCTGTTAGACGGGTAAGTAACGTCGCCAAAAAAACGCGCCCCCTCGGAAGGGGGCGCGCCTGGGGGGAGGGCCCAGTGGTACTACTGATCCGGACGCTTCGACGGTCCGGAAGGACGGCTAGGCGTCCGAGCGCCCAGCGTTAATCGCATATGCATTGTGATTGAGGGACTTGTCACTGACGGCTGGGAGATCTCGGAGCAGCGGCAAGTAGTCAGCTCGCTCGTCGACCCCCGTCCGGTCCGCAACCGCGACGATCGCAATGTCTTCCTCGTCGGCGGGTGCCTCGTACAGGACCGTGCCGAGGGGACTCATCGAGCGGCTACCGCCGACGAACTCAAATCCGTCGCTGGAGCCCACCATGTTCGAGTAGAGATGTGGGAGGCGGTTCTCTATCGCTCGAGAGAGCGCCGGGATCGAATGGTCGATCGCAAAGGGCTCGAAGTTGGCGGAGATCGTCGTGATCAGCTCTGCTCCGGCCTGGGCGACCAGGCGAGCCGGCTCGGGAAACTCGATGTCGAAGCAAATCAGCGGTGCGACCTTTCGGCCGGCAAGTGAGACCAGCACGAACTCCCTGCCAGCGGTGAAGACTTCAGCCTCTTCGCCGAAGAGAAGTGTCTTTCGGTAGACCGCTACGAGACGCCCAGCCTCGTCGATGCAGGCCGCCGAGTTGCCGAAACCACCGTCGAATCGCTCCGCGAACCCGATGACCACCGCGGTTTGCGCGTCGGCCGCCGCGGCTTGGATGAGTTTCAGCTCGCCCGCATCGGCCTCTCTGCTGACCTGCTCGAGACCTCGGCACGTGTAACCGCTCAGGTAGAGCTCCGGGAAGACAGCGAGATCAGCGCCCGGATGCTCGGCGATGGCCTTCGCCGCCCGTGCTGCGTTTTCGCCGACGGCCCCGACCGTTGGGCTCAGCTGGGCGAGCAGGGCCTTCACGCGCCCGTCCCGGAGCCAACGCGCGTCATCTCACGCCCCACTCGGGAACCAATCTTCGGCGACAGCAGCACCACGGAGAGCGGTATGAGCAACCAGATCAGCACGACGATCGGGAACCGGTCGTACGGGAAGTCGAGACCGAAGGTGTTCTTGTAGAGCGTGTAGCCGAGCGCCCCGATACCACCCAGGGGGACTATGAGCTCCCAGGCCGGCGCCTTGCGTGGAGAGGTGAAGAAGAGGAACCGGATTGCTCCTGTAGTGGCCAGCAGGTACGCCACCAGCAGGGGCAGCGTGCCCACGGTGAGGGCGTAGAAGGTTGCGGTCAGGACGTCGGTGCCATTTATCCGCTGCGCGAGCATCACACATACGTAGACGAGCAGGCAAATCGCGATGGTAGAAACGGGCGCGCCGCTTCGCGGGGAGGTGCGAGCGGGCAGGCTGTGGGGCCCGAAGGCGTCCCGAGCAAGCGCGTACAGAACGCGGCTGCCAGCTGTGAGACAGGCGAGGGCGATGCTGAGCAGGCTTACCGTCGCTGCCAGATTGAGAAGGTCCGCGAGCCCGGCCCCAACGTACGCGGTGGCCAGGTCTCCGTAGGGCGACTCTGCACCCGCGAACGCCGCAACGCCCGCAGTGTCGGTGCCGTATCCAAGGGTCTGAGCGACGATCGTGAGCAGGTAGAAGGACGCCGCCACGATCAGGGCGATCCTGATCGCGCGAGGGATCTCGCGTTTCGGCTCGCTGGTCTCCTCGCCAAGCGCCGCCGCACCTTCAAACCCGGCGAACGCGAGAAAGCCAAAGACCGACGCGGTCGCGACCGTGTCCAGAGTGCTGCCCTCGGGCAGGGACAGGAAGTCGAAGCTGAAGGACTGGTCGCCAGGCGCGTCGCCGGCGAGCAGGCGAACCAGGATGAGGAGGCTCAGCCCTGAGACCAGCACCACCGCCAGAACCTCTGCGGTGAGCAGTGTCCTGGTGATCAGTTTCACCTCGTTGTAGGCGAGAAACCCGATCACGGCCACTCCAACCAGGGCAATGACGATCCACTCGTTGCTCTCGGTGATTCCGATGCCGCGCAGGAATTCCCCTCCGAACAAGCCCACCTCGATGGCCGAGCCCGCGCCGATGCCCAGGTAGGCCCCGGCCAGCGCCCAACCCGCGACGAGCCCCGCCCTCGGTCCCAACGTCACGCCGGCAAGTGCGTATACCGATCCCGCGTGAACGATGTGGCGAGACAGCCGGATGAACCCGTAGGCGACCAGCGCCACGCCGACGATCGCGAAGATGAAGGCGAGCGGGGCAGCCTGTCCCAGCGCTGCGGCGGTTCCGACGCCGAGCAAGGCCATGGCGCCGACCGGCCCGATGATGCCCACCGACAACGCCGCGGCGTCAAGGAGCTTGAGCTCCCGTCGCAACTGAGCCGGGGGCCCATCCGGTTTCGGCAGCGTGCCCGGCGGGGCGGGTGAAGTCCGTGTCGCCATATCTCATCCCTCCGAAGGCCAGGGCGGTAGCACTTCACCCCTGCCCAGGTTGTTAAGGCTTCGGACAGCGACGTTCTCAGGCCAATCAGCGAAGGACGACCCGCAATGTGTGCAAAGTGTAGGCGTCCGTTTGCCCCACCTTGTGGGTCTTCAGTTCTGATCGCCGGCGGTTGAGAGCCCCCTGAGGCGGAAGAGCTTGATGCTCAGGTCAACCACGAACCGATCGGCGGGATCGCCCAGGTCTCGGCCGGTCAGCTCCTCGAATTTTCGTAACCGATAGATCAGCGAATGGCGGTTGAGTGTCAGCTGACGGGCGGTGGAGCTTGCGTTCCCGCCCGTGGCGAGGTACGTCTCGATCGTTCCCAGGAGATCTCGGCCGGTCTCGAGGTCGTAGTCCACCAGCGGTTGCACCACCGTTGAAGCGACATCCGTGGCTTGCGGGTCTCGCGCAACCCCACCGAGAAGCATGAACGGCTCGAGCTCGGCCGCGTCCGCCACGGGTCCTCGGAACCCCACGGCCGTCCCGATCCGGATGGCAGCCAGGGCATCGCGAAACGCCGCTGCGAGCTCCGTCAAGTTGCGAGGGCCGCCTGCGAGACCCCACCTCGCCCGCTCGTCCCCGGTGGACATGCGGCTCGCCTCCTCCAGGACCTCACGAAGCAGCTGCGTTTTGGAATCCAAGCCCCGGACCAACACGAGCAACAGGTCATCGCGTTGACTGATCGTCATGGCCGGCATCCGTCGAGATCTGCCCAGCTCGCTGAGGTTCTCGGCCAGCTCCGTCCCCAGCGAGTCGGCATACGGCGAGAGTGAAGGGGACACGCGGGTTCAGTCCCAGTTCGGTCGCCCGTCGAATGATGTGGTCCGGCGGTCCAGCCTCACCGCGCGCAACCTGCCACAAGAAATCCTCTCTATCGAGGGCGTCGGCCGTCGCGCCTGCGCGCCTGCGCATGCCGTCGATGGCGATCACGGCCGCCGCCTCCCTAAGGGCAGCGCGATCGATCGCACCGAGCGGCTGCGCCCGCTCCGCATGGTCGAGGACGTAGACGAAGCCCATCAGCCTTCTGCGCGCGACCGCAGCAGCAGCCGTTCCACTCGGGAGGCCCAGCGTCGGTTCACCCGAATCATGGCGAGGCTCTTCGTAGTGAAGACGGCCCGCGAGCACCTTGGCATCGCGTAGCGACAGTTTCGCTGTACGAAGCCTCAGGTTGGTGATCGCGTCAGGGTTCATCTCCCGCTCGGCCATGGGCCCGTGGCCGATGAGGAGCATCGCGCCATCGAATACGAGCGCGGGTCGGGTAAGGCACGACTCAACCGCCGCAGCGACGTCGCTGGGATCGCCCCCTTCGAGCAGAATGTCCGTGAAGCGGGGGATCCCGGGGGCGGGCTCGTCCAAGGTTGCGGCCCTACGACTGCGCAGCAGCTGGTCCGCCGCCCAGCGGTTGACATCGACAAACGCGGTCGCCCACGGAAGGTCGATCACCGGCACGCCGCGGTCGTCGGCCTCTTCGAGAACAGCACGCGGAAGGCGCCTGACCGGCCCGCTTGGATGCAAGCTGACGCAGATCGCGGCGGCGCGGGACTGCAACAGCTCTTGAAGGAACGTTCGTGAGCATCGCCTCGTCGAGGCCGATGGCAGTTGTCAACACGAGCTCGTCGGCGTTGACAAAGCGAACGGCCTGCCATTCGATCACGGACGTCCAATCGAAAAACCGCTTGGCAGCGACATCATGGCCGGCCAGCAGTCGGGAGCCGCGCATCACGGGAGCTTCGAGCAGCTCCTCGATCGATATTCCCGTCCCAGCCAAGGAAATGAACCTTACGCCCCGCGATCGGCCTGGGGCATCCGCTCGCCGCCCGCATATTGTTACCCGGCTTAACAACTTAGAAAAAGAGAGATCGCGCTCCGAAGTGAGCAGCAGTGGGTGGTACAGCGAATGCTGCACCACCCATGCCTCACCTACCTTTGTGCAACGGGTCGCCTCTGGCGAACCCGGAGCCTGGACAGGCTCACGCCCAGCATCGTGCCGAGCGCGCCGACGACTATGACGCCCAACGCGACAGCACTCAACCGCTCGACCCTCAAGGGCGTGTGGGGCGCTCTCGAGCGCTCGATCGCCGACGAGAACGACGTCGAGGCAGGGCGGATCAGCGTGTTCGGTGGTCCGATCTTCGAGCAGGACGACGTTCCCTTCCGGGACGCGCTCGTTCCGCGTGACTTCTGGAAGGTGGTCGCCTACGTCGAAGCTGACGTGCTGAAGGCAAAGGCGTTCATCCTCACCCAGAAGGATCTCGAGGATCGCCTCGAGGAGCTCATCCTCGAGGAGTACAGGATGTACCAGCGGCGTGTGGACGAGCTGGCGACGAAGCTGGAGCTCGATTTCGGCGACCTCACGACGGCCGACACGGCGCCGACAACGGGCCGCCCGGAGATCGTTGCCACACCGATGGTGCGCCGCATCGAGAGCATCTCGGAGATCAACGTGCCGGGCTGGTGACGCCAGGCCCCGGCCGTTCGATCTCGTAGCGGAGAGTGAGGAATCGCTGTCCGGCCAGGTAGAAGCTGTGGTCTGTCTTCAGCTCGCCATCGGTGACGTAGACGAAGATCCGTTCCTGGAAATAGAGCAGCTTGAGAACGGTCAGGGCGTCTCTCTCGCTGTCGACGGAGCTCAGGTAGTGGCCGGGAAATGCGAGCTCGGTTCGCGACGTGAGCTCGAAGTCGTGCTCGCCGACGTTCTGGGGGAGGAGGGTGGCCGTGAAGTTGGCGCTTGGGATGGGGAAGCCGACGCTGACGTAGCCGCGCCCCTCGTGCCTGAAGCTCGTGTAGATGCCGACGTAGATCGGCTTGCCCGAGTCCGCGAAGGTCCTGATCCAGCCCCGGATGTCGATCTCCTCGCTGCCGTCCAGCGTGATCGTGTCGATCGTGCTGACCATCCCCCGCTGGGCCTCCTCGATGTTGGACGGAATCGCGGCCTGCCCGAGCGGCTGCGCGACCACCAGCTTGAAGAGCTCGTAGCCGGGCTTCATCCAGCGCCGCCACTCGGGAACGATCGAGAGCTTGAACCGGCTGGTGTGCTCGTAGAACTCGCGGATCAGCGGGTGCACCCTGCCCGCGTCGAAGCTCGGCCCGTTCAGGCTGTCGAGCGAGGCGAGGATTCCCACGTCGGGCGGATTGCGCCGAAAGGTGCCGCCCCGGACCTTCGCGAGCTGCTCGACGTAGTCGGCGCCCACGTACCGCGAGCGCGCCTCGAAGGGCACCACGTAGCGCAGCTCCGCGGCCGGGACCTCCTCGGCCATCACGCGGACCAGCGGCCGATCGCGATAGGCGATCGCGGCCACGGCGCGGTAGACGATCGCCACCGCCGCTGCCACCAGGGCAGATTCGACACCTGCGTCGAGAGCTTGGATGAGAATGCCGAGAGCGGCGCCGACGGCGAGTCCGATGGCCAGCTTCAGTGGGCGCAGACCCAGCAGACCGAGGAAGGCGCCGCTGATGATCGCGGTGAGCAGGGCCTCGTCTGGGCCGTAGATCAGACCCAGCACCCAGCCGAACAGCGCCATCAGCAGCGCGCTGGCGAAGATGCGCTGCCAGAGGGGCTTGATCTCGCCCGCGCCCCTGCTCATCGTCGTGATGACCTCGGCGGGTGCGTAGACAGCGGCTCCGACCACGGCGCCGACGCCGGCCCCGACGCTGTCGATCGCATCGCCCACCACTGCGCCCGCGGCAGCGCCCAGTGCTACTCCCCAGACCGCCGCGTCGCGGAGCTGCCCGGAACGGCTCCGCCTGCGTCGGTCCGGGTCAGCCATGCGGGGCAGTATCGCCGCATCCTCGGCGCGGGCTGCCGATCTCGTAGGATCGCGCGATGGAGGAGAGGGACCTGGCTGTGGCGCTGGCGCGGGGAAGGATCGCCTTCGGTGTCGTGTCGTTCCTCGCGCCGGGCCTCGTGGCACAAACGATGACCGGGGGCTCCGATGGCGGGACGCGCCTCTTCGTGCGCATGATCGGCGCCCGCGACCTCGGGGTCGGCATCGGCCTCCGGCTCGCCCTCGACCGCGACGCGCCGACCCGCGGCTGGCTCGAGGCATCGGCCGTCGTCGACGGCATCGACGCGGCTGCATGCGTCCTCGCCCGACGTCACCTCCGCCCAGGGGTCTTCCCGGGCACCCTCGGGCTGGCGGCCACCGGAGCGCTGCTCAGTGCCTGGCTGGCCTCACAGGCTCAGTGAGACGGTAGGGGCACGTCGAGCACGACCTCGACGGTATCCCGCACCTTGAGCGCGCCCATCATCCCCCGATAGGGCTTGATGCCCCACTCGCTCTGGGTCACGGGCAGCGTGCCGCGCACGCGGCCCTCCGCAGCCGCACTGAGCTCGAAGCTCGCCGGCCGCGTCGTGCCCGCGAGCTCGAGCTCGCCGTGCACCGTGAGTCCGCCGTTCTCGGGCTCGACCGCGGTTGAGCGGAAGGCGATCGGCCGGCCTCCCAGGATCTTCTCGTGGATCGTCTTGCGGATGTCCCCGCGGTCCTTGTCGGTCAGCGGCTTGAGTCCGTGCAGGCCCTCGCGCACCTGCAGCGACTCAGGGTCGGCGTTGAGCTGGACGGCGGCGAGAGTGCCGTCCTCGCGGACCTCAGCGGACGCATCCCACCGCTCGACATCGATGATCAGGTCGTGACCCGCCTTCTGCGCGAAGCCCTCTCGGTACGTGCGTACCTGCAGCGTTCCGGCGTCGCCACCGACCCTATGCGTGCCAGCTCGAAACACCACGAGCGCGATCGTATCGCCGGCGACGCCGGCGGCGGCGCGGGATACTGCCTGGACGATGTCGGAAGAGAACGTGGAGATCGTGCGGAATGCCCTAGAGGCCACCACGCGACAGGATTGGAAGCGAGCGGCAGAGCTGATCGATCCCGACGTCGAAATGCACGGGACGGTCGGTGGCCTCGAGGAGGGCCGCGTCGCTCGCGGTCTTCCAGAGATACTCAACACGTTTGAGGCATCCGACCTCGAGGCGTGGGAAGAGCGTCGGCTCGAACCGCAGAAGTTCCTGCACATCGACGATCTCGTCGTCGTGCTGATGCACGAATACCGGCGGGGCAAGGGCAGCGGCATCGAAGTGGAGACCGATACGGCGGTTGTCTTCACGGTGCGCGACGGGCGGGTCGTAAGTCTCCAGGGCTATGTCGATCAGGCCGTGGCCCTCGAAGCCGCCGGGCTGTCGGACTACCGGGGCGATGGTTGAGGTGCCGGTGGTCCCGGGTTAGAGTCCCGGTCGCTTCGCCATGGACTCCCCCTCCCAGCTGATCGACGCGCGGATCCAGGAGCTCGACGATTGGCGTGGCGCGACGCTCGCTCGACTTCGCGCTCTCGTCAAGCAGGCCGACCCCGAGGTGGTCGAGGAGTGGAAGTGGAGAGGCGTCCCGGTGTGGGAGCACGCCGGAATGCTCTGCACGGGCGAGACCTACAAGAAGGTCGTGAAGGTGACCTTCGCCAAGGGCGCCTCATTGGAGGACCCGTCGGGGCTCTTCAACTCGAGCCTCGAAGGCAACACCAGGCGCGCCATCGACTTCCATGAGGACGACGAGATCGATGAAGAGGCGTTCAAGGCGCTCGTTCGCGCCGCCGTCGATCTGAATACGTCCTGAGCTCAGGCGCCGGCTGCCTCGATGAACCTCTCCAGCTCGCGGCGGATGTCGGGTCCCGCCGGCTGGTAGACGATCTCGGTGGCGCCCTGCTCAGCAAGCGTCGCGAGCCGCTCGCGCACCTCGTCGCGGCGTGCCGCTGACGGTCACCGCCTTGAGCAGGGCGTGCGGCGCCGGCGTCCCAGGCCGCCTCGTCGGCAGCGTTGAGTCCGACGCAGTGCTGCCCGTGCACGACGAGATGGCGCTCGGCCTCGGGCGCTCGCTCGATCTGCTCCAGCCAGGCCGCCCCGCCGGGCATCTCCGCGACGGGACCGCCGTACTCGTAGACGCCGTGGAGGGCGACCACCGTTCCGGGGCCGCCTGCCGCGCGCACCCGCTCCGACGTCGGCTCCTCGCCCTCGTCGAGCACCGTGCCCCAGCACAGGTGCGGCACCCAGGGGAACTCCCCGGCGAAGTCGGGCACCGCCGCCACCGTGAACAGGCCGTCCGCGAGCTCGGTCGCGACGGCCTGACCCTTCGGCCCCTGGGCTCCGATCAGCACGGGCACGTCGACCGGCCGAGGGGCCGCGTGCCCTGGCGGGTGGAGCATCCGCATCCGCGCGCCCTCCCACTCGACGGTTTCGCCGCGCAGCAGCCCGCGGTACGCCCGGATGTAGGCCTCCACGTACGACCACTTGATCGGGCGGGGGATCCCCATCGCCCGGCGACCGGTGAACCCGGTCCCGAACGCCACCGCGACCCGCCCGGGAGCGAGCGCCTCGAGCGCCGCCGTGGCGGCGGCGTTGACCATCGGATGGCGCAACGAGGGGACCAGCACGCCCGGTCCGAGCCCGATGCGCTCCGTCCGCTCGGCTGCGAGCGCGAGCATCATCCAGACGTCGGGACTCTGCTGGGGCGTGTCGTAGAACCACGCGCGCGTGTAGCCGAGCTCTTCCGCGAAGACCACGTGCTCGGGCGAATCGAGGGTGGTGGGCGTCGCGTATGAAATGTCCATGCACGGACTTCTAACGCCTCACGGCGAGCGGCGAATCGCCCGCAGCCGCGCTCGGCTAGCCGAGCTGCTTCTCGTACAGCACCCAGCCGAGCACCGGCGCCATCCCGGCGCGCTCGTAGAGGCGGAACGCGCCGCTGTCGCTCGCCGCGTCGACGCCGAGCCCGACGCTGCGCTCGCCGCGCTCCCAGAAGCGCCCGAACGCGTCGCGCAGGAGCGACGCGCCCACGCCCTGCCTGCGCCAGGGGCGACGGGTGAAGAGCGCGCCGACGAAGCCGCCGCCGTAGGTGTCGCCGGTGCAGATCGTCCCGGCGGCGAGCTCGTCTCCGGCACGGACGGCGCACCAGAGCGCCGGGTCGAAGCGCGCGCTGCCGAGCGTGATCTTCGTCCACGACTCGAAGTCGCGCGGCGTGTGGTCCCAGGCGTCCGCGAACGCCTCCTGGTGCGCGGCGTGGAACTCGCGCGCGTCGCGCTCGGGGTCGAACCCGACGACGCGCAGCCCGTCCGGCCACGCCGGTGGGGGCGGGGGAGCCTCGAGCTGGATGCGCATCTCGCGGAAGACACGCACGGCGCGGTAGCCGAGCGACTCGAGCAGCTCGCGGGCGCGGGAGTCGGCCTCCAGGACGCCGTTCTGGATCCGGTGCGCGCCACTGCGCGCCGCGTCCTCCTCGAGCTCGGTAGCGATCAGCCTGCCGATGCCTCGTCCCAGCGCGTCCGGGTGGACATAACCCTCGACCAGCCAGCGCTCGGCTCGCTCCTGCACCACGGAGTAGGCGACGACGCGGTCGCCGTCACGGACGACGCGCGCGTCCCGCTCGCGGTCGATCTCCAGCCACTCGTCCTCCAGGTCGGCCTGCGAGAACGAGCTCCCGTCGTAGAACGACGACTGGAGCGCCCTGACGACCTCGGTCACCGCCGCCGCATCGGCGGCGACGGCGGGCGCTGTGGCTGCGCGCTCCATCGCGGCAGCACGCTACGCGATCAGCGCGTCAGCGTCTGCGGCTGGAACACACGCACGCAGTTGCGGCCCGCGCGCTTGGCCTCGTAGAGCGCCTCGTCGGCCGCGTCGAGCAGCAGGTCGTGGCTCTGTGAGTCGGGTCCCAGCACGGCCACGCCCGCCGAGACGGTCAGCTCGATGACAGCGCCGTCAACCTCGACCGGCTGCTCCGCCAGCGCGCTGCGGGCTCGCTCGGCGAGCAGGATCGCGCCCTCGCGGTCCGTCCCGGGCGCCAGGACGGCGAATTCCTCGCCGCCCCACCGGGCCAGGCAGTCGGATCCGCGGACGACCGAGTCGATCCGATCGGCCGCCGCCCGCAGCACCGCGTCGCCGGTGAGATGCCCAAAGCGGTCGTTGACGCTCTTGAAGTGATCGAGGTCGAACAGCAGGACCGCCGTCGAGCCGTGCCGCCCGGCCAGCTCCGCCAGCAGCCGCTCGCTGAAGTGCCGCCGGTTGTAGACGCCCGTGAGCGGATCGACTCGCGAGAGCCGGTCCGCATCGGCGTGGGCCCGCTCCAGCTCGTGATTGGTCTGCTCGACGCGCCGAAGCGACACCGCCAGCTGCTCGGAGCGATCACGGGCGAGGCCGAGCGCGGCGTCGCGGCGCCGCAGCGAGTTGCGCAGCGACAGTGCAACGGCCAGCGTCAGCCCCACGCCGAACAAGAGCACCAGCCACGGCAGCGCGAGCTGGAGCGGGGAGAGCGCCCCGCCGGCGACGGTGAGCGTCCATTCCCTGCCGCCGGCGTTCACCGCGGATCGGACGGTGTGGTCGGGCGCCGGTCCCAGCGCCGCCACGGACCTCGCACCATCGCTGAGGCGAAGCGCGGCCAGGGTGCCCTTGGCGTTGGCCTGGCCGACCAGCTCCTGCGTGTCGACCAGCCCGACGATCGCGCTGCGCGACTCCATCTTCGACACCTCGCCGCTGAAGCGGCGCGCCTCGACCGGGACCGCGAGGTAGAAGCCGAAGCGGCCGGCTCCCAGCGCGACGGGGCCGAGACGGAGACGCGCTTGCGGAGCGTGGCGGTCCGGACCGCCTGCCGGGCGACGTCGGTGTGAGCCGCGTCGACGAGCTCGGCGTTCGGGCCGCGCGCGGGGACGAGGATGGGCTCCGGCCCCGTCTCCCTGGGAGGTTGCAGCCGTCCGTCGGGAGATCGCCGCAGCCATTGGACCCCTACGATCGCCCGCTCGTCGCGGCCGCGGACGTGTGCATAGCGAGAGAACTCGGTCGCGTCGGCGTCGTCGTGGACGCCGACCATGTCGGCCACGTCCTCGAGGTAGTAAGCCCGCGCGCGCACGGCATCGGTGATGTGGTGGCGCGCCTCGTCCGCGCGGTCCGAGCGGGCCGCGTGGAGGTCGTGCTGCAGCACGAGGGCCACGCCCAGGGCTGCGACGCCCGTGGCCATGGCCAGCAGCGCGACGGTTACCCGTTGAGAAACGGACGCGCTCATAGTGAACATGTCGGCCTGTGGGCGCCGCGAGTTGAGCGGCCGGCTGCCGAGCTGCCGTACGATCCGCGGGTGAAATTCGCGAAGAAGAACCTGCGCGAGGTCGAGGACTCAGCCGTCGAGCACGGGCTGTCGGCAATCCAGGAGGCGCGGTTTCCCCGGCGGGATCTGGGCGCCGAGCAGACCGGGCTCAACTTCCTCACCGTGAAGCCCGATCAGCGGGAGGCGTTCGCACATCGCCATCGCAGCGCGGAGGAGATCTACGTCGTGATCGGCGGCGGCGGGCGCGTGAAGCTCGACGACGAGCTCGTGGAGCTCGCCCCGCTCGACGCGGTGCGCGTCAGCCCCGGCGTGGTGCGTTCGTTCGAGGCGGGGCCGGACGGTCTCCAGGTTCTGATCGTCGGGCCGCACGTCGAGTCGGACGGAGAGGTCGTCGCCGACTTCTGGGACTAGCGCGCGCGGATCGGGGGGTCGGCGTCGTCGTAGATGCGCGCGGCCGTGAGCCTGTCGCCCCCGCCCCGGACGTAGACCGCGACCCCCGCCTCCGGGGGGAGCTCCGATCTGCCCCACCTGACGATGTTGTACTCGAGCGCGCAGATGCGCTCGGTGCCCATCAGGGCGCAGTGCTCCAGCGGGATCCCGCCGCCGTTCGAGAACAGGCGCGCGTAGAAGGCGCGGAGGCCGTCGGGGCCCTGGTGGACGTACCCGGCGCCGGCGGGCTCGCGCGCGTAGGCGTCCGGCTCGAAGCTCGCCAGGACCGCGTCCAGGTCACCGTCGGCGAGCGCGCGCTGGTACTCGGCCACGACACCCGGCGCGCGCAGCTCCGGATCGCGCTGCAGCATGGGCGGACGGTGCACGTGGTGGCCCAGGATCGGCCACATGCTGTGGTAGACGCGCAGCTCGACCAGCCGCCCGTCGGGGTCGCGGTCGGCGATGATCGCCGCGGGCAGGTCAACCCGCCCGGCCTTGCCGTCGAGGTGGAGGACGACCTCCTCGAAGGCGCGTGTCTCGGTGACCACGTCGTCGACTGGGTCGAACGACATGTTCTGGGCGGCGAACCGGGCTTGCATGTGGGTGACGTACGCCTCGAAGGCCCGCGCGCCCATGATCCTGCCGTGGAGGGGGTCGTGCACCACCGGCTCGCCGGCGAACGACCTGATCAGGGCATCGCGCTCGCCGGCCATCAAGCCGTCGTAGTAGGGCACCGCCTCGAGCCGCTCCCGCTCCCATTTTTCCTCCAGGCGCTCCAGCACGGGCGCGGAGAACAGCTCGGGCAGCCACGGCATCCGTCAGCCCAACCTGTCGAGGCCGAGCGCGACCGGGTCGCCGCCGGGGAGCAGGTCGCGCATCTCCTCGGGCAGGAAGGGCAGGTCGAGCAGGCTGAGCTTGACCTCGCTGCGGCGCTGGTAGCGCTCCGGGTCCAGCCGCACCACCAGGCCAGCCCGCGGTCGCAGGCGCACCTCGAGCGCCTCGCCCGGCTGCATCCGTGCGCGCGATCGTGCCGTCCACCTGGAGCGCCGGCCGGCCGCTGCCCTGGAGCAGCGCCAGCGTGATCGGCTCCGCAGCCGAGAGCACGGCTGCGCGTGAGATGCCGGAGATCGGCGCCACCGGGCTGACGACCACGGCGTCGAGCATCGGCGACACGACCGGCCCTCCCGCGGCGTACGAGTAGGCCGTCGAGCCGAGCGGCGTGGCGATGACGAGTGCGTCGCAGCGGTATCGCCCGCTCGCGCGTCCGCTCACCATCAGCGCCGCCTCCACCGCGCCCTCGCCGGGCACGCTGGCGAGGGCGATGTCGTTGAACGCGATCGACTCCTCGCCTCCATCCGTCAGCACGGCAGCGCTGTGCTCCTCGATCGTGAAGTCGCCCGTCTCGAGGCGGTCGAGCGCGGCGTCGAGCTCGAACGGCTGGACCTCGACCAGGAAGCCCTGGTTGCCGAGGTTCACGCCGAGAATCGGGACGGGCCGGTGCGCGACGAGCCGCAGCGCCCCGAGCATCGTGCCGTCGCCGCCGAGGCTGATCAGCGCCTCGGCCTGGTCGATCAGCTCGGCCTCGCTGACCGCCTCCAGGTCGCAGGGCAGGCGCGCCGCGTCCCGCGCGTCGGCGATCACCTGCTTGCCGTGTGATCGCGCCCAGCCCGTGATCCTGTCGACCACCGGCGCCGGATCGCTGCGCGGATGGAGAACGAGTCCGAGTCGCCCGGCGGGCATGCGTGCAATCGTCGCACGCCCGGCGCCGCTGCAGAAGCGTTAGAAATCCCCGTATGAGTGGCGAGACGGTGCTGGTCACCGGCGGGTCCGGGTTCATCGGGTCGCATTGCATCCTCGACCTGCTGGCGGAGGGCTATCGGGTTCGCACGACGGTGCGCTCGCCCGACCGGGAGGCGGCCGTGCGCGAGCTGCTCGGCGCAGAGAGCGCCGAGTCGCTGTCGTTCGCCACGGCGGACCTGACCGCCGAGGCGGGCTGGGCGGACGCCGTCTCCGGCTGCGACTACGTGCTGCACGTGGCCTCGCCGTTCCCGCTGGGCCCGCCGAAGCACGAGGACGACCTGATCGTGCCGGCCCGCGAGGGCGCCCTGCGCGTGCTGGCGGCCGCGCGCGACGCACGGGTCAAGCGCGTCGTGATGACCTCGTCGTTCGCCGCGGTCGGCTACGGCCAGGCGCCACCCGGGCGCCCCTTCACCGAGGAGGACTGGACGAACCCGGAGAGCGACGGCCTGAGCGCCTACACGAAGTCGAAGACGCTCGCCGAGCGAGCCGCCTGGGATTTCGTCGAGCGTGAGGGCGGCGGGCTCGAGCTGGCGGTCGTCAACCCGGTGGGTGTCTTCGGGCCCGTGCTCGGAGCGGACTTCTCGACCTCGATCGAGCTGGTCAAGAGACTGCTCGACGGCGCGATCCCCGGGATCCCGCGGGTGGCGTACGGGATCGTCGACGTGCGCGACGTCGCGGCCCTGCATCGGCTCGCGATGGCGCAGCCCGCGGGTGCCGGCGAGCGCTTCCTGGCGATCGCGGGCGACTTCATGAGCGTGGCCGAGATCGCGGCGCTGCTGCGCGACCGCATGGGGCCCAGAGGCGAGCAAGGTGCCGACGCGCATGCTGCCCAACTGGGTCGTCAGGGCGGTCTCGCTGTTCGACTCCTCGGTCAAGCAGATCGTCCCCGAGCTCGGCAAGGTCAAGCAGGCGAGCAACGAGAAGGCGAGGCGGGTGCTCGGCTGGGCCCCGCGCTCGAACGAGGAGGCGATCCTCGCCTCCGCCGAGAGCCTGACGCGCCTCGCCTGAGGCGCTACACCAGTAGGCCGAGCTCCCCAGCGCGATGGGCGGCCTCCACGCGCGACCTGCAGTCGAGCTTGCGGAGGATGTTGCGCACGTGCATGTCCACGGTTCGGGGGCTCAGGAAGAGCTCCTGGGCGATCTCGCGGTTGGTCCGGCCGACGGCGACGAGGCGCATCACCTCGAGCTCCCTTCGGGTCAGGCCCGCGCCCTGGGCATCGGCCTCGGCCCGGCTCCCGAGCCTCGTGGCGACCGACTCTCCGAGTGCCGCCACCTGCTGAGCCGCCTCGGCGGCAACCGGTCTGGCGCCGAGCTTGCGGGCCATGCGGTAGGCGTCCGCGAGTCGCTCCAGCGCGGCGTCGCGCTCGCCCGCCGCGGCCAGGGCGACTCCAGCCCGCAGCGCGATCTCCGCGCGCTCGAACGGGATGTCCAGGGTGCGATGGATCTCGACGGCTCGTGAGAGCTGCTCGGCGGCGGTGTCGGCGTCGCCCTCCGCGAGCGCCGCCTCGCCGATCGCCTGAGCGAGCGCGGCCAGGGCGTCGGGATGCCCGCTTCGCGAGGCGATCCGCGTGAGCGCCTCGGCGCACGCGCTCGCGTCCGCGAGCTCGCCACGCTGCGCGAGGTAGGCGGCGCCGAAGCGCAGCCCGCGCACCGCGTAGTGGTGGTCCTCGCTGTCCTCCCAGCGCGCCAGCAGCGCGCGGCAACGCTCCACCGCCTGGGCGTGGTCGCCCTCCGCCGCGGCGAGCCAGGCGAGCGCGGCGGTGGTGTCGACCGTCATGTTGAAGTGGCCGACCCCGGCCGCCCCCGCCAAGCCGGACGAGAGCAGGCGCCGCGCGGTGCCGAACTTGCCCTGGAACGCGTAGATCGCGCCGATCAGCCCCTCTGCCACCCAGACGGCCTCGCCGTCGTCGATCAGCTCTCGACCCATGGTCACGGCCTCCTGCCACTCGCCGCACTCGCGCAGCACGTAGACCATGCAGGTGAGACAGGCGACCTCGGGCCCCGCCTCGTCGCCGGCGCGGCAGAAGTCGAGCGCGGTGTCGAGCGTCTCCCGCGCGCGCGTGTAGTCAGCGGAGTCGTAGAGGACCAGGCTCAGCCGTTGATAGAGCTCCGCGGCGACCGGGGTCAGGTCGTGCTCGAGGGCCAGGGCGAGGCCCGCGCGCACCTGCTCGAGACCGCCCTCCGAATCGCCGCGCTTGGCGCGTGCGACCCCCTCCAGCCCGAGGGCGCGCGCCCGCAGGTCGAGGCGCTCGGCCGTACCCGCCTCGCGACCTGCCGCCGCTGCCAGCTCGATCGCCTCCGAGTAGTCGGCGCTGGCGCGCAGGTAGTTGGCCATCGCGAGGCGCTCCGTGGCGGCCTCGGCCGGCATCCCGTCGCCGGAGTAGGCCTCCGCCGCAGACGCCCGGGCGGCCATGGCGGAGCCGCGGTCCCCGGTCAGGTCGTACGCGCCCGCGAGCCTGCGCTGCGCCTCGGCCAGCCGCCGGCCGCCGCCTGCTCCCTGGTGAATCGTGCAGACCTCCCGCCACGCCCGGGCCGCCTCCGTCAGCTCGCCGGAGAGCTCCGCCGAGCGCGCGTAGGTCTCGAGCACCTCGAGGCGGCCGTCGTCGTCCTCGCCCACCGGCCACAGCTCCAGGGCCTGCCGGCCGGCTCGTGTCGCGTCTCGGTACGCGTGGAGGACACGCGACTCTTCGGCGGCCGTCAGCAGCGCCGCCCGCGCGCGAGACTGCTCCTGTGCACCCAACCAGTGGGTGGCGACCTCGATGCTCCTGCCACCGCGCGCCGAGAGTCGCTCGGCAAGGGTGCGGTGGAGAGCCTGGCGCCGGAGCCAGGGGATGTCCGCGTACAGCGCCTCGCGCGCGAGCGCGTGCCGGAAGGCGCCGGTGCCGTCACCCGCCTCGGCGATCAGCCCGAGCTCGAGCAGCTCGCCGAGACCCTCGGCGCCCGCCAGCTCTCCGACCAGCCCCAGATCGAACGTCTCGCCCGCGACCGCCGCCGCCTCTGCTGCCGCGTGCGTCTCGTCGGAGAGGTCCCTGACGCCGATCAGGACGGCGTCCCGGACCGTGTCGGGCACCGGCACCTGCTCGCTGTCCAGGAGCTCCAGGCCGCGTGGGCCCTGCTTCAGCGAGCTCATCAGCAGCAGCGCGCCGGCGAGCTCCTCGACGAAGAAGGGGACACCCTGCGTCCGATCCTGGATGGCCCGGACGAGCGACGGGGCGGGCGCGCCGCCGAGAACCTCCTCGAGCAGCCGGCCGGTCTCGTCGAGCTCGAACGGCTCGAGCACCAGCTCGTTGAGGTGACCGCCGCGGCGCAGCTCGTGACGCAGCCTGCGCAGCATGTGATCGCGCGGCAGCCCATCCGAGCGGTAGCCCCCGATCAGGAGCAGCGGCATTTCGGCGAGCGGCTCGGCCAGCGCGGCGAGCATCTCCAGCGTCGCGTCGTCCGACCAGTGCAGGTCGTCCAGCACGACGAGCACCGGCCGCTCGCCGGCGATCTCGTCGAGAGCGCAGCGCACCGCCTCGAACAGCGTCGGCCGGTCGGTCGCGGCCGGAGGATCGCCGAGCTCGGGCAGGAGCAGCGCCAGGTGGGGGCGGAGCGGGCCGCAATCCGACAGTCCGTCGGGGTGCGTCCGCAGGTACGAGCGCAGGGCGGCGACCATCGGGCCGTAGGGACTCGCCCCGCCGTGGACGGCCCGGCCCCACAGCACCACGCAGTCGGACGATCCGGCCAGGTCCTCCGCGAGCCGCGTCTTCCCGACGCCGGCCTCACCGGCGAGGAGCAACACGGACCCGTTGCCCTGGCGGGCGGAATCGAGCGACTGAGCAAGGCGCTCGAGCTCCTCTCGGCGCCCGACCAGGGCGTTGCGGGTGGCCATTGCGAAAAGTCTAGGTCCGCCGGCGGCCCAGCCGGGCCGCCGGCGGGACCCAGATCAGGCCGAGACGGGCGCCGGATCCGGCCGCACGACGATCGTGTCGGCGACGGGGATGATCTCGTCCGCCTGCATGCCGGAGGCACGCGCATGGGCGCGGATCGCCTCGGGGCTGTCCGCCTCGTAGATGCACACCGTGCCCACCTCGCCGCTCGCCTCGTTGATGGCGTAGCTGCGGATCCAGCGCACTCCCGAGCCGGGCTTGTCGCCCTCCTCGGCCGAGCGCGCACCGCTCACCTCGAGGTCCGCCACGGTCGCCCAGGCGTTGCGCCGCAGAATCACGTACAGGTCCATTGGTCTACCTCCTCAGGGGTCGTTGATCGACTAAGGAGGACGGTACGGCGGCGGCGCGCGCCGAACATCCGCCGAATCACCGTACTTTCGCGCGGGCTATGCCGTATCGGCTACCCGAACGTGAACGCGTACGCCTCGGCACCGGGTTCGAGGAACGTGATCTCCAGAGTCCGCTCGCGCACGGCGCCGGGCTGACGGACCAGCTGATAGAGGCGGCCGTCCCGGAGCAGGCCGTTCCCGTCCGCATCGACGTCCACGCCGTGTGATGCCCCCGGGGGCTCGCCGTCGAGCAGCAACCGGAAGGGGAGCGGCGCTCGCCCGCCGGGAGACAGGACGAGGTGCGCGTCGCGCGCGTGGAACCGGCAGGAGATGCTCCCGCCGGCCTCGTCGACCGCGACCTGCTCCTGTCCGACCGTCCACTCGCCGGTCAGAGCCCAGTCGGCAAAGCTCGCGCTCCGTGCGTCGCCGAGGTAGGTCTCGGGCGTGCGCAGCTGATCCCAGTCGGCCTCCGCCTCGACGCCGACCCCTGCGACGGAGACGAGCTCGCGCTCGACGCCGAGCAGCCTCTGGATGACCCGCTCCGATTGCTCGTAGCGCCCCTCGCCGAAGTGCTCGTCGCGGATGATGCCGTCCCTGTCGACGAAGTAGAGCGCGGGCCAGTACTGGTTGGCGAAGGCGGTCCAGACCTCGTAGCCGTTGTCGACGGCGACGGGGTAGTCGAGCCCGCGCTCCCGCGTAGCGTGCCGCACCAGGTCGATCTCGTGCTCGAACGAGAACTCCGGCGTGTGCACGCCGATCACGGTCAGGCCGTCGTCTCGGTAGGCCGTCCCACCACGCGCGTATGTACGGCGCCGTGCGCAGCCAGTTGATGCACGTCAGCGTCCAGAAGTCCACGACGACGACCCGTCCGCGCAGCTCCGCGTCGCCGAGTGGCTCGGAGTTGAGCCACTCGGTCGCCCCTGCGAGCGACGGCATGTGCACGCTCACGAGACGAGCTGCTGGCCGCCGTCGATGTCGTAGGTCGCGCCCGTGAGCGCCGTGTTGCTCATGACGTGAACCGCGAGCGCGGCGACGTCCTCCGGTCCGACGACGCGCCCGATCGGCAGCGTCGCGCGGAGCTCGTCGCGCCGCTTGTCGAGGTCGTCGCCGAGGATCGAGGCCGACAGGGGGGTGTCGACGAAGCCGGGGGCGATCAGGTTGACGCGGATCGGCGCGACCTCGAGGGCTAGGTTTGCGACGAGCGCGGGAAGCGCGATCGTGGCCGTCGAGGCGATCGCCAGTCCGGGTCGCGGACGGCGCGCGCCCGTGCCGCCGACGAAGATCAGCGAGCCGGGCGGCTTGACCTTGCCGGGGGCATTGCGCGCCACCTGAAGCGCGAGCAGCAGGTGCCCGGTGATGCCGTCTCGCGCCTCGTCGGGCGACATCTCGAGCGGAGGCCCGTAGTGAGGGGCGCCCGCCGTGACCATCACGTGGTCGACCTCTGAGGGCAGGTCACCGAAGAACCGCTCCAGCAGGGCGAAGTCGCCCGCGTCGAAGGCCGCCGTGCTGAGCGCGCCGACGTCCGACGCGGCGCGCTCGAGGCGGCCCGGGTCGCGCCCGGTGAGGATGACGTCCGCGCCCGCCGCCCGTGCCAGCCGGGCCGTCTCCAGCCCGATGCCAGCGCTGCCGCCGATCACGACGACGGTCTGCCCGGTCAGCTCGGCCATCTCAGCTCGCCACCGGGCTGGAGGCCGCGGCGATCTCGGCGCGGAGCGACTTCAGCGCCTCGACGTAGATCTCCGAGAAGGTCGGGAAGGGCTGGATCGTGTCAGCCAGGACGTCGAGCGGGACGCGCGCCCGGATGGCCAGCGTGGCCTGCTGCAGCCACTCGCCCGCCTCGGGACCGAGCGCGTAGGCGCCGGTCAGCCGCTCGCCGTCGCTCAGCAGCGTGAGGAAGCCGTTCGACTCGGCGTACGCGCGCGTGTAGGTCTCGGTCTTCGGGAGCTCCGAGGTCGGCGCGGTGGCGCTGAAGCGAGCCGCGTCCGCGCCGACGGCTCCGGCCTGCGGGTCCGTGTAGACGACTCGCGGGACCGCGTCGTAGTTGGCCTCGCGCGGGTCGCCGAGGAGATTCGCCGCGACCACGTCGCCCTGGTACTTGCCGACGTGGGTCAGCTGCCAGATGCCGGTCACGTCCCCGATCGCCCACAGGCGCTCGCCGGCGCGCAGGTGAGCGTCGACCGGGACGCCGCGGGGGTCGGGCTCGACGCCGACGGTCTCGAGCCCGACGTCGCCCACCCGCGGGCGCCGGCCCGTGGCGACCAGCAGCCGGTCTCCGCTCAGCGTGCGTCCGTCGTCGAGCTCGAGCACGTAGTCCTCGCCGTCGCGGCGCGCGGCCGTCGCGTTCGCGGACAGGACGACCTCGATGCCCTCGCGCTGCAGGACCTCGCCGAGCGCCTCGCCCAGCGGCGCCGGCTCCCGGCCGAGCAGGTGCTCCGCCATGTCGACGATCACTGCCCCGCCGCCGAGGCGCAGCACTGCCTGCGCCATCTCCACCCCGACCGGGCCGCCGCCGAGGATGAGCAGGCGACGCGGGATCGCCGTCATTGCGGTCGCCTCGCGGTTGGTCCAGACGCCGTCGAGCTCGCGCAGGCCGGGCACGGGCGGCACGATCGGATCGGCGCCGTTCGCGAGCACGACGTGGTCCGCGGTGTGGCGGGCGCCGTCGACCTCGACGATGCCCGTGCCGGCGAGCCGGCCGGTGCCGCGCAGCAGGTCTATGCCGTGGTCGGAGAGCCAGCGCTCCTGGCCGGCGTCCGTGTGGTCGGAGACCATGAAGTCGCGCCACGCCAGGGCGGCGTCGACGTCGACCTCCGCGCTCGCGGCAGCCTCGCGTGCCGCGTGGACGGCCTCGCCCGGCCGCAGCAGCGTCTTCGACGGGATGCACGCCCAGTACGAGCACTCGCCGCCGACCAGCTCGCGCTCCACCAGGGCGACGCGCAGGCCGCCCTCGGCGAGCGCGCCGGCGCAGTGCTCGCCCGGCGAGCCTCCACCGACCACTATCACCTCGTAGTCATTGGCCATGGCCGAACCCTGACCCGCGCGAGACGCGCTCGCGCCCGGTGACGCCCGGGTCGAGTCCCTGGTCCCGGGGCCACGACCGGTGACCTCACGGGCGCGACCGGGGCGTGCGGACGGCCAATCTGCTGGCAACCCGACCCAACGGAGGTCAGCGTGAGCACAGACGTAGGCCATGCCGGCTCGGCGGAGACGCCCGAGCTGAGCGCGATCGACATGAACCTCGAGGTAGTGACGTTGCCCGTCTCCGACGTCGACAGGGCGAAGAGCTTCTACGCGAGTCTCGGCTGGCGGTTCGACATCGACCTGGTCGTCAGCGACGACCTCCGGACGGTGCAGTTCACGCCGCCTCACTCGCAGTGCTCGATCCAGTTCGGCACGGGCCGCAGCACGGCCGAGCCGGGCTCCGCCCAGGCGATGATCCTGGTCGTCGACGACATCGAGGCCGCGCGCGACGATCTGGTCGGCCGCGGCGTGGACGTCAGCGAGGTGATGGAGGCCCGGCCGCCCGGCTTCGACTCGCCGGGGCGCTCGTACTTCGCGAGGGCCTCGTTCAGCGACCCGGACGGCAACACCTGGGAGCTCCAGGAGATCACCACCCGGCTCCCCGGCCGCGAGTGGGAGGACTGACATGGACGTTGCCCCCCTTGCGGAGCTCCTGCTCGAGACGTCGCTGCGTCACGGCGCCTTCGAGGCGGTCGCCCCGCCGCACGACTGGTGGGACTGGTACGCGGCGTACATGGCCGCCCGGCAGAGCGGCAGCGAGCCGGACGACGCCGCCGCGGCCGCCGATCGCTACATGGCGGAGGTCAAGAACGTCGTCGTGACACCCGCATAGGCACGCTCAGGCCGGGATCAGCTCGGAGTCGGAGACGGGCAGCGCGTCCTTGAGCTCCCGCCGCGAGCGGATCCCGAGCTTGTTGAACACCTTGTTCAGGTGCCACTCGACGGTGCGCGGGCTGAGGTACAGCGCGGCGCCTATCTGAGGGTTGGTCCGGCCGTCGCGCGCGAGCCTTGCGATGTGCTCCTCCTGGGGAGTGAGCTCGTCCCGCGCCTCGTCGACTCGCTTGCGCACCTTCGCACCGGTGGCCTGCAGCTCGTGGCGGGCGCGTTCGGCGAACGCGTCGGCGCCCATCGACACGAACGCCTCGTGCGCGGCTCGCAGCTGCTCGCGGGCGTCCACGCGGCGGTTCGCGCGCCGCAGCCACTCGCCGTACAGCAGGTGGCTGCGGGCCAGCTCCGGGCGCAGCCGCGTGCGCGACAGGCGTTCGATGGCTTCGCGGTACAGCGGTTCGGCGTCCTCGCTCAGCAGCGCGCGGGACCGCGCGGTGATGCCGCGCGCCCACTCGGAGTCGGCGCCACGGGTCTGCTCGTCCAGCCGCTCGGCGGCGCGCGCCGCCAGCTCGGTCTGGCCGGTCCTGGCGGCGGCCTCGATCAGCTCGCTGAGTGCCCAGTTGGCGACGAACAGCTCCGGCGTGGCCTCGCTCGCAGGCACGGCCGCCGCGAGCGCCTCCTCGTAGCGCCCGAGCCCGTTCATGACGACCGCCTTGGCCCACTGGGCGTACTGGACGGCGGTCCCCTGGCCGCCGGCGGTGGCCTCCTTCGACGGTGGCGTCGATCAGCCTCGTTGCCTCGTCCTCGTGGCCGCGGAACGCCGCGAGCACGAGCGCGCCGTACGGCGCGACGCGCGTGCCGGTGGCCTCCGTGACCGCGTCGGCCTCGGCGATCAGCAGCGCGGCTCTGCCGAAGTCGCCGCCCAGCGCGCAGGCCTGACCGAGGACGTTGACGCCCACGGCGAGGACCTCGAGGGCGCCCGAGTCGCGGGCGAGCTGGACCTCGCGGTCGGCCACCGCCAGACAGGTGTCGTAGTCCCACAGGAACACAGCCGCCGCCGTCGCCAGCCAGCCCCAGCGGAGCAGTTCCTCGACCGTTACGTCGGTGCCGGCGAACCCGGTCGCCGCCCGCTGCAGGACGGGCTGGGCGGCAGCGCGCCCGTCGGTGAAGACGCGCGCGAACCCGTCCAGGAGCAGGTCACTCGGGGTTGATGGGTCCTCGGGCTTGGCGGCGCGGCTCACCGCCCGCGAGACGTCGAGCAGGCTGCCCGCGCTCGCCAGCTGCCCGGCGAAGAGCGCGGCGCTCCAGGCGTCGAGATAGGTCTCGCGCGACAGGCGCAGGTCGAGCGCCTCGAGCGTGCCCGCGGCCCGCAGCAGCAGCGGCGGAGCGTCGCTGCCCCGGTTCTGGGCGAACGCGAGCTCGGCGCGCAGCAGGTCCGCGCGGGCTCGCCCGAGCTCGTCCAGCGGCCCCGCCTCCGCGGCAGCCAGGAGCCCGAGCGCGGCGTCGAACGCACCGGCCTGGAGGTTGGCCTGCGTCGCCGCCAGCATCCGCTCGGCGCGCGGGCCGGGCTCCACCGTCAGATCGGCCGACCGGCCCAGGAAGGCCGCCGCGGCGGCGAGCCCCCCGCGTGCCTGAGCCCGTCCGGCCGACCGCTCGAGCTCCGCGGCGACCTCGTCGTCCGGTCCCCGGGTGGCCTGCGCACGGTGCCAGGCGCGCCGATCCGGCTCGAGCGCGCCGTCGGTCACCTCCGCCAGCGCCGCGTGCACGCTCTGGCGGTCGGCATCCGGCGCCGAGCGGTAGACGGCGGAGCGCACCAGCGGGTGCCGGAAGCGCACCTGTCCGCCGACATCCAGGAGCCCGCTCCGCTCCGCGGGCTCGAGCGCCGTGCCGGCCACGCCGAGGCGCGTCGCCGCCCGCCACATCAGCGCCGGGTCGCCGACGGGCTCCGCCGCCGCCACCAGGAGCAGCCGCCGCGTATCGTCGGGCAGCTCGTCGAGCCGGCGCTGGAAGCTCTCCTCGATCCGGCCGGTCAGCGGCAGCAGCTCCGGCAGGCCGAACCCGCCGGCCACCTGCGGCGCCGACAGGCCGCGCGGCAGCTCGAGCAGCGCGAGCGGATTGCCGCGCGTCTCGGCGACGATCCGGTCCCGGACGCGTTCGTCGAGCCGGCCCGGGATGACCGTCGCCAGCAGCGCGCGGGCGTCGTCGTCGCCGAGCCCTTCCAGCTGCAGCTCGGGCAGCCCGACCAGCTCGCGCTCGTCGCTCGGGTCGCGCACGGCGAACACGATCGCCACCGACTCCGCCAGCAGGCGTCGCGCGACGAACCCGAGAACCTGTCCCGACGCGGAGTCGAGCCACTGCGCGTCGTCGACGAAGCAGAGCAGCGGCCGTTCCTCGGCGACGTCGGCCAGCAGGCTGAGCGCAGCCAGCGCGACCAGGAAGCGGGGGGCGTCGCCGGACTCGAGGCCGAGGGCCACTCGCAGGGCGACCTGCTGCGGCTCGGGCAGCGCGTCGAGCCGCCCGAGCATCGGAGCGCAGAGCCTGTGCAGCCCGGCGAACGGCAGCTCCATCTCGGACTCGACGCCCGCGATCTGCGCGATCCGGAAGCCCGAGGCCTGGCGGGCGCAGTAGCGCAGTAGCGCCGTCTTGCCGACCCCGGCCTCACCCCGCATCACCAGCACCGCGCTCTGGCCGCCCCGCACGTTGTCCAGCAGCCGATCGAGCAGCTCCCGCTCGTCGGTACGGCCCCGGAACGCCGGCGGGCGGTGGGCGGCCATGGGATTGCAGCGTAAAGGACCGGGGATATCCCCCGGGGATCCCCGGGCGCGACAGCCGGCGATCGGCGCCAAGGTCCGTCGCGGTGGCGCAACCGACCGATTCGCGGTCCGAGTACGCCGTGGCGATCGTCACGGGCGGCTCACGAGGAGTGGGCCGCGAGATCGCCCGGCGGCTGGCCGGCCGCGGCTACGCGGTCGTCGTCGTGTACGTGCGAGACCAGCCGGAGGCCGAGGCCGCCGTCGAGGAGATCCTCGCGGCGAACGGCGCCGCCATCGCCGTTCGCGCCGACCTCACCGACGAGCTCGACGTCGCGCGTCTGTTCGACGAGACCGCAGCCGCGTTCGGAGAGGTCGACCTGCTCGTCCATGCCTCGGTGCGCGGCCGCTCGGTCGTGAATCGGCTGGCGGCGCTGAAGCTCCGCCGCGGTGGCGCGATAGTCAGCGTCCTGGGCTCGGAGGCCATCCCGCCGGCGCTCGCCGACGAGCTGCGTGCGCGCGACATCACGGTCAACGGCGTCGTCGCCGGGACCGAGTCACCGGGCTCGTCCCTCGACCCGCACATGTAACGCCGCCCGCCGTGCTGAGACAACCCCGGCCATGTCCGACGAATGGGGCAACAGGGACGCCGGCTGTCGCTTCGACTTCGACAATCCGGATTACCGCTGACGGGATGTGGCGGGTTAGGCTCACGCCTACTGGTGGAGGACGAGCGCGCGCTTCTCGAACGCCTGCGGTCCGGCGACGAATCCGCCTTCGAGGCGCTCGTCGCGGCTCATGACAGCACCCTCCGCAGGGTCGCGCGCACGTTCGTCCGCACCGACGCCACCGCGGATGACGTGGTCCAGGAGACCTGGCTCGGAGTGGTGCGCGGCCTGGACGGGTTCGAGGCCCGCTCGTCGCTGCGCACCTGGATCTTCAGGATCCTGGTCAACGTGGCACGCACGCGCGCGACCCGGGACGCTCGCAGCCTGCCCTTCTCCGCCCTCGAGACGGACGACGGGCCGGCCGTCGAGCCGGCCGCCTTCGGCACCGACGGGCGCTGGTCGAGCGCCCCTGCACGGCTCGACGGCGATCCTGAGACCGGCCTGCTCAGCCGCGAGCTGCGCGCCCACCTGCTCGACGCCGTCGAAGGGCTCTCGCCGGATCAACGCGCCGTGATCACCCTGCGCGACCTGGTCGGCCTGCCCGCGTCCGAGGTCTGCGAGCTGCTCGACCTGAGCGACGGCAACCAGCGCGTGCTCCTCCACCGTGCGCGCGCCCGCGTGCGCACGCAGCTAGTGCCCCTGTTGGAGGTGACGGAGTGACGGGCTGGCGCTTCTGGCGACGCGAGCATGAGCACGATCCGCTCGTTTGCCGGGAGTTCGTCGAGCTCGTGACCGACTACCTCGAGGGCGCGCTGCCGGACGTCGAGCGCGCGCGCTTCGAGGCGCACCTGGCCGAGTGCGACGGCTGCGCTGGATACCTGGAGGACATGCGTCGCCTCGTCGGGTCGCTGCACGACGCCCCCGAGCCGCCGCCGGACGCAGAGACCCGAGCCGCTCTGCTGCGGGCGTTCCGCGACCTGCGCGAGTGATCCGGCCTCGTAACACGAACGAGCCCGCCGGGACAGAGGTCGCATGACCGAACCCGGCTTCAGCGGCCTTCTGATCGTGGTGGCCGTCGCCTTCGCCGCCCCCTTCCTGCTCGGCCTGTTCCCGCGTGTGCGCCTGCCCTCGGTCGTGTTCGAGATCGTCGCGGGGATCATCATCGGCCCGTCGGTGCTCGGCTGGGTCGAGGTCGACGACACCATCTCGGTGCTCGCGCTGATGGGGCTCGCGATCCTGCTCTTCCTCGCCGGCCTCGAGATCGACTTCGGGCGGCTGCGCGGGCGCCTGCTCCAGCTGGCGCTCGTCGGCTGGGTCATCTCGTTCGCGATCGCGTTCGCCATCTCCCTGCTGCTCAAGGCCGTCGACCTCGTCGAGACCCCGCTGCTGGTGGCGATCATCCTGTGCGCCACCTCGCTGGGCGTGATCATCCCCGTGCTCAAGGACGTCGGCGAGCTCAATTCGAAGTTCGGGCAGCTGATCCTGGCGGCCGCCTCGATCGCGGACTTCGGAGCGGTGATCCTGCTGTCGTTCTTCTTCTCGGGCGAGGGGGGCCCCGGTGCGACGGCCGTGCTGCTGGCCGTCTTCGTCGGCCTGCTCGCGGTGACCTTCGTCGTCGTCCGGGGCGCCGAGCGCTCGCGGCGGATCGGCGACGACCTGCTGCGGCTCCAGGACTCGAGCGCCCAGATTCGCGTGCGCGCCGCGATGCTGCTGATGATCGCCTTCGTGGCGCTCGCGGAGGCGCTCGGCCTCGAGGTGATCCTCGGCTCCTTTGCGGCCGGCGCGCTGCTGGCGCTGCTCGACCAGGACCGGCGCATGACCCACGCGAACTTCCGGGTCAAGCTCGAGGCGATCGGCTTCGGCCTGTTCATCCCGGTCTTCTTCGTGACCTCGGGCGTGCGCTTCGACCTGTCGGCGCTGCTCGACGACCCGTCGAACCTCGCCATGGTCCCGATCTTCCTCGTCGCGCTGCTCGCGGTGCGCGGCCTGCCCGCGATCACCTACCGCGGCTTCGTCGGCCCGCGCCGGGCGACGATCGCGGGTGTCCTGCAGGCGACCTCCCTGCCCTTCATCGTCGCCGCGACGGCGATCGGCCAGGAGCTCGACCTGATGGGCTCCGCGGAGGCCTCGGCGCTGATCGCGGCGGGCCTGCTCTCGGTGCTGATCTTCCCCATCACCGGGCTCTCGATGCTGAGGCGTGGGATGCCGGCGCAGAACGAGCCGAACCCGTCGGAGCCCTCGCCTCAGATGGCCATGTAGCGATAGGGTCCGGATTCGAGGTGCTGGCCCACCCCGAACAGCGCCCGCGGCCCGTTCTCGCCGCGACGAAGCTCCAGGTGCCGCCCCGCGCGCGCGGGCGTGCCACGCGAGCGGCTCGTCGACGCGCTCGTGTCCGCCGGCGCGACGAAGCTGGTCCTCGTCTGCGCGCCGGCGGGCTCCGGCAAGACGACGCTCCTGTCCGAATGGCACGCCGCGAGATCGGCGGCGAGCTCCACCTGTCGTCAAGACGCACACGCGCAGGATCTTCCGCAAGCTGGGGGTGTCGACGCGCGCCGAGGCGGTGGCGCGGGCGCGCGAGCTGGGCGTGATCGGCTAGATCAGCTCCGTGTCGAGCGCCTGTGCAGTCGCCAGATCCCGGCGGCGACCGCGGCGACGCCGGGGACCGCGAACGTCAGCCCGTACGTCACGAGCGCCCCCGTGGCGGTGTCGGACGTGCCGATGGAGGCAAAGATCAGCGCGCCGTAGGCGCACGCAAGGCACCCGAGGAGTGTCAACAGCAGCGTGGCGAGGAGTCCGGCCACCGAGGCTACGGGGCTGTTGCGACGCCGAGCGAGTTGGCCCCGACCACCTTGGGCGCGCCCTTCTCGTAGTAGACGTCGAGCTCGCTGATCGTGAATCCCGCACCCTTGAGCAGGTCGACCGTAGGGCGGGTGAGGTGACAGCCGCCGAAGACGCGTTTCTGAATCGGCTCGAGCCTGTGCTGCCAGCGCTGCACCGGCTCGTCGGGAGCCAGCCCGTGCTCGACGAAGTGCAGGGTCCCACCGGGCTTCAGCACGCGACGCAGCTCGAGCAGTGCGGCCTCGACATCGGGGATCGTGCACAGCGTCCAGGTCGTCAGCGCGGTGTCACAGCTGTCGTCGGCGAGGGGGAGGGATTGGCCATCCAGCCCGGACCGCTCGACCGGGACAGCTGAGCTCGCGACCCGCTCGGCGGCGAGCTTCCAGCCGACGTCCGCGGGCTCGATCGCCACGACGCCGCTCACACCGGCGGGATAGAAGGGGACGTTGAGTCCCGACCCAAAGCCCACCTCGACGACCTGCCCGCGAAGGCCGGCGCAGACTCGTTGCCGTTGCTCGCGGGCGACCTTCATCCCGCATACGACGTTCACGATTCGCGGTAGGACCTGCTCGCCATAGATTCCCATTACGGCGCGCTGACCAGTCCGGCCCACGACCAGTGGGGGATGTCGAGACCGTCCGGCACATCGTCGGCGGAGCGGTGATAGCGGGACATCGTGGTCGTGGTCGCCCACGCGAAGTAATCGTGCAGCACCTGGCCGAGTCGGTCGTCTGTGGCAAGGCCGACGTCTGCCAGCGCCTGATCGAAGCAGGCGATCGCTCGCCGATCCATCTCCTCGTGAGAGCCGTTCCCGCTGTGCATCCGAACTACCGAGGTCTCGTCGCCGTACTCGGTCGAGAATGCCATCGGGCCTCCCAGCGCCTCCGCCCAGTAGGCCGCGAGCCGCTCAACGTGCTCGGGGTGAATGCCGTGGCTGAACGCATGGTTCACCACGTCGTCGGCCATCACCCTGGCATGCCACGCCCCGGCCAGGCGAAGCAGACCCCCGCTACCACCCGCGGCCTCGTACACCGTCTCCATGACCTCAGGATTGCATTCGTCGGCTGGCCTAGGCGTGGCGGGCGAGCTCTTCGATGCGGGCGGCCACGAGGTCGGGGTGCGAGAGGAACGGGAAATGCCCCGCCGCGAGCTCGTGCACGGTGCTCGCCCGAGCGGCCTGGACGCGCTGGAGGTCGGGATCGGTGCTGCGCTCCTCGGCGCAGACGAGGTAGGTGGACGGGATCCGCTCCCACGCGGCTGCCGTCGTGGCGGCGGCGAAGACGGCGGAGGACTGCGAGCAGAGGCGCTCGTGCGCGCCACGGACGAGGTCGGGGTCGGTGACGTCGTACAGGAAGCGCGCGTCGAACGTGGCGATGTCGCGGTCGTCGACGCTGACGGATCCGTCTTCGTGCGGGATGACCGGGACCGGGTTGGGCCCACGGCTCAGGGTGGCGAGGTCCTCGCCGGCAGCCGGCAGGAATGAGGAGATGTAGACCAGGGCTTTGACCGCGGGGTGCTCGCCGGCCTGGGAGGCCACCATCCCGCCGTAGGAGTGCGCGACGAGGATCGTCGGCCCCTCGTCCTCGTCGAGCAGCGCGGTGGTCGCCGCGGCGTCGTCGTGCAGGTCCGGCCCCGCCCCGGTCGGAGCCACGCCCGCCTCCCCGCAGGAGGGCAGCGCGACCGCGGCGCTCGCGATCCCGCTGCGCGTCAGCCGCGCGGCGACCGGCGCCCACCACCACGCCCCGTCGCGGGAGAACGCCCCGTGGATGAACACGACTCGCATGCCCGAGAACGTTACCCGTACCGAAAATTACGTCAAAATGCGGGGATGGGACGACGCCCCCAACCCGAACGCCGCGCCGCGCTGCTGGCGGAGTGCACCGACGAGCTGCTCCGCCACGGTCTGCCCGGGTTGACGCTCGCCAAGCTGGCGACCGCGGCCGGCACGAGCTCGCGAATGCTGCTCTACCACTTCACGACCCGGGACCAGCTGGTGCTGGAGGCGCTTCGAGAGGCGCGCCGGCGACAGCAGGAAGCCTTCGAGGAGCTCCTTGCTCCTCGACCCGGCGTGCCCTACGGCGCCGTGCTCGCCGAGGCATGGGACCAGATCACCGCGCCCGAGCTGCGCCCCTACGTGCTGCTGTTCGCCCAGCTGCACGACCTCCCGCCCGACCGGACCCCGTGGACCGGGTTCCGGGTCCGATCGATCACCGACTGGCTGCCCACGATCGAGGCCGCATTGCGCGCCGACGGACACGCCGACGCCGCACCGCTGGCGACCGCCATCACCGCCTTGGTTCGCGGCCTGCTCCAAGACCTCAACACCACCGCCGACCACGAGCGCACCACCAGCGCGCTGAGAGCGATCGCCGAACGGCTCACACCACAGCGCCGCTAGCCGATCCCTAAAGCCAGACGCGACTATCGCGCTGCCTCCGCCGCCGTTCCTGGCTTCGACCGCTTTGACGCTGTTGACGAACGCCGTCTTGAGGCGGCTCTTGCCGACGCTCCCGAGCACGAGCCCGAGGAGCCGTCCCTTGACGTTCTTGCCCTCGCGTACCACGACGTACTCGATGTCGGTCGTGCCGTCGGGGTTGCGTGTGAAGTCGTAGGTGTGGCCTGAGTCGCCTCCCCAGGTGTTCGAGTCGGTCGTCTTCACAACGACGTGATTGGGATCGGACCAGTTGTAGTGCTCGCGCTCCCAGACACCGCCCGAACCCTCTGTCACGTCGGCCTCGGTGGGGCCCTGGTCGTGCACCTCGAGGTAGTCGTCGGCGCTGTTGCCGAAGAGCTCCGAACGGCCTGGCCCGAAGTCGGTGAGACCGGCGATGTACTGCTCCGGCGTCGCGGTGGTCGTCTCGTGAAGGTGGATCGTCGACATGCGTGCTCTCCTGGGTTGCCGTTGGAAAGGGTCGTGCGCAGGACCCCCATTCGCGCCTGTGCAGTCCCTGGTCGGTCCCCGTGGGTGGACCGGGGCGTTCACGGGCGCGAGCGGTCGCCTGCCTGAGCGACCGTGCCTTCGACCACGACTGAATGCGGAGGCTGCGCGCATGCCAACGACAGCGATCCCAAAGGTCCAGTTCCGTACGGTCGACGGAGTCCGGATCCGGTACGCCGACAGCGATGGCTCGCAGGAGCCGGTGGTCCTGCTCACCAGTCCCTGGCCCGAGAGCGTCCACGCGTTCGCACCGATCTGGGCAACGCTTGCGGAGCACGCGCGCCTGTTCGCCGTCGACCTGCCGGGTTTCGGTGCATCCCAGGCGCCGAGACGATCTCTTCTCGCCGCGGGCGATGGGCGAGTTTCTGGCGGAGCTCATCGCCGAGGCTGATCTGGGTACGCCTCACATCGTCGCGCCGGACGTGGGAACGTCGGCCGCGCTGTTCGCAGCTGCGGCACATCCGGAGCGGATCGCGAGCGTGATCGTGGGCACCGGCGGAGCCGCGGTCCCGCTCCAGCTGGGCGAGCCGTTGGCGTCCTGGGTGCTCGACCCCGACCTCGACAAGTACCGCAGCATGGACCCGCGCGCGATCGTCGGCGCGGCGGTCGACACGATCGCGGGCGGCGTACCCGACGACATCCGCGCGGACTACCTGGACTGCTACGACGGCGATCGCTTTGCCGAGTCGATGCGCTACGTCCGCAGGTATCCCGAAGAGCTGCCCGTGCTCGCAGAGCTGCTGCCGCAGATCGCGACGCCGGTCACGCTCATCAACGGCCGCCACGACCCCGTGGTTCCGCTCGCAAACGTCGAGTTTCTCGACGAACGGCTGCCGAACAGCCGCGTCGTGATCATCGACGCCGGCCACTTCGTCTGGGAGGAAGCGCCGGGGGAGTACGCGGCGGCCATCCTCGACTCCCTCATGCCCCGTTGATCGCGAACGCCGCACCTACGCCGAAGGCCGTCGGGCTCGCGCTGATTCCCGCGCTGGTGCTGACGCTTGCGTTCGCCTTCTCCTACGTCGGCGCCTTCCATGACCCCACACCACACGCCGTGCCGGTGGCCATCAGCGGCCCGCAGGGGGTTGCGGCGCAACTCGATCGCCTGCCCGGTGACCCGCTCGATGCGCGCCACGCCTCGTCCCGTGCCGCCGCGCTCTCGGAAATCGACGACCGCGAGGCATACGGGGCGTACGACGCAGCGACGAACCGCTTGTTCGTCGCGTCGGCTGCCAACCGGGCGACCGCGATCGCGCTGGAACGGACTTTCAATCGCGTCGCCGCGGCGCAGCGCAAGCCGGCCGTCCGCGTCACCGACGTCAAGCCGCTGCCCCTCAAGGACCCCAATGGCACGGCTGCGTTCTACGCGATGATCGCGTGGGTCTTCGGCGGCTACATCGCCTCGACGCTGATCGGGTTGATCGGAAGTCCGCGCAGCCGTAGTAGGCGGCGCGCGGCGGCGCGGATCGGGGCGCTCGCCGGATATGGAATCGTCGCCGGGATCCTCAGCGTGGTCATCCTGCGCGCGAGCTTCGACGTGTTCTCGGGCCACGTGGTCGCGCTGTGCGCAATCGCGGCGCTGACCATCTTCGCCAGCGGCGCCGCCTCGGCAGGGATCCAGGCCGCCGCTGGCCCGGCAGGGACGGGACTCGTAATTCTCGTCTTCGTGATCCTGGGGAACGCCGCATCAGGCGGACCGTTCGCCCGGCCACTTCTCCCCGGCCTGTGGAGAACGACCGGCGGCGTGTTGCCGCCGGGCGCGAGCGTCGACCTGGCGCGGTCGGCGCTGTTCTTCGACGGCGCGCGGATCGCTGGCCCGATTCTCGTGCTGGTGGGCTGGGCGGCCCTGGGCACGGCGCTCGCGCTCGCGTTGGGCGGCCGCATCGTGGACCCGGTCGAGATCGAGGCAAGAGCGGCTGCGGGAGCGGCGGTGTGAGCACACTCGAGCACGGCCTCCAGACCCGGGACGCGGAGATGGCCCTGGCCCAGGTCCTGGGTGACCTGGCTTGCCGCACTCGGGGCGATCCGCGAGGCTAGCCCGATGGACCTCGCACTCGGCTCCGTCATCGCGGAGTCGTGGGACAGCCTGGGCGAGCGCCGCTTCCTCTTCCTGGCCCTGGTCGGGTTCGTCTGCGCCTTCGGATTCATCCGGCTCTCCACGCGCCTGATGCGCAGTCCGCGTGTGCCCTGGTGGCCGGGCAGCGTCGTGTCCGATGGAGGCGTGCACGTGCACCACCTCTTCTTCGGGATCGTGCTGATGATGGCCGCCGGCGGCCTCAGCTTCGCGGCCGGGGAGACCGACGGGCCCTGGTATGCGATCTACGCCGTGCTGTTCGGCATCGGCCTCGGCCTGACGATCGACGAGTACGCGCTGTGGCTCCACCTCGACGACGTCTACTGGTCCCGCGCGGGCCGCAGCTCGATCGACGCGACGCTGGTCGCCTTGGGCCTGTTCGCCTTCGTGCTGCTCGCGTTCGTGCCCACCCGGATCGGCGACGATTCGTTCGCCGTGCTCGCCACCACCGTGGCGGTGGCCACGCTGCACTTCGGCTTCGTCCTGATCGCCGCCGCCAAGTTCCGGCTCGTGCACGCGCTGTTCGGCGTCTTCCTGCCGGGTCTCGCCGCCTACGCCGCGCTGCGGCTGGCCAAGCCGCGCTCGGTCTGGGCCAAGCGCTTCTACGGCGAGCGGCGCCCTGCCAAGCAGGCTCGTGCCGAGCAGCGGTTCAGGGAGGGGCGGCCGACCGACCGCTTCAAGGAGCGCCTGCGCGACACGATCGGCGGAGTCACAGAGGAGGAGTACGAGGCGCGGCTTGCCGCCGGGCGCGACTAGCCCTCATCGAGCGCGCTCTCACGAAGGGGTCCCTGAAGTTCCGTCCCTATAGAGGACGTTTCGTATGGGACCCCCACGCCGAGCGTTCCGTGGACGCGCCGAGGTCGGCCATCGCTATTCCGCCGCGGGAACCTTCGCGCGCAGCTCGAGCAGGGCGTTCAGGAAGACCTCGGAGAACGTCGGGAACGGCTGGATGACGTCCTCAACCACGTCGAGCGGCACGCGCGCGCGGATGGCGAGCGTCGCCTGCTGGAGCCACTCCCCGGCGTCCGGCCCGAGCGCATAGGCGCCGGTCACGCGCTCGCCGTCCGAGACCAGCGTCATGAAGTACGGCTTGGCGGCGTAGTCGCGCGTGTACGTGTAGGTGCGCGGCACGTCGGCCAGCGGGACGGTCACGACCACCGGCCCGTCCGGCGCCCCGACGGAGGCGGCCTGGGGGTCGGTGAAGACGACCCTCGGCACGGCGTCGTAGTTGGCCTCGCGCCGGGCGCCGCCGATGTTGGCGGCGGCCACCCGGCCCTGGTACTTCGCGACGTACGTCAGCGGCCAGATGCCGGTCACGTCGCCGATCGCCCAGATCCCGTCGCCGGCGTTCATCCTCGCGTCGACCTCGATGCCGCGCGAGCCGGGTTCGATGCCGACGTTCTCGAGCCCGATGTCCTCGACGCGCGGCCGTCGCCCGGTCGCCACCAGCAGCCGGTCGCCGCGCAGCTCGTCGCGCTCGGGGAACTCGAGCACGAACTCGGCGCCCTCGCGGCGCACGGCCGACGCGTGCTGGCCGAAGCAGAGCTCGACGCCGTCGGCGGCCAGCGCCGTGCCGAGCGCCTTGCCGAGCGGCTCGGGCTCGCGCGGCAGCACGCGGTCGGAGCCCTCGACGAGCGCCACCTCGCCGCCCATGCGCGTGACGACCTGGGCCATCTCGACTCCGACCGGGCCGCCGCCCAGCACGAGCATGCGCCTGGGCACCTCGGTCAGGCCGGTGGCCTCGCGGTTGGTCCAGACGCCGTCGAGCCCGCGCAGGCCGTCGACCGGCGGTATGAAGGGCGACGAGCCGGTCGAGATCACGATGTCCCTGGCCGTGTGCTCGGCGCCGTCGACCGAGACCCGCCCGGGGCCTTCGATGCGCCCGGTGCCGCGGAGCACGTCGATGCCCTTGCCCTCGTACCAGCCGACCTTGCCGGAGTCGTCGTAGCCCGAGACCATGAAGTCGCGCCAGGCCAACGCCGCGTCCACGTCGAGGTCCGCGGTCGCGGCGGCCTCGCGCGCGCCGTGCACTGCCTCGCCGGGCCGCAGCAGCGTCTTCGACGGCATGCAGGCCCAGTAGTCGCACTCGCCGCCGAGCAGCTCGCGCTCGACGATCGCGACCCTCAGCCCGGCGTCGGCGAGCTGGCCGGCGCAGTGCCCGCCGCCGGGGCCGCTGCCGATGACGATGACGTCGTAGCTCGTCATTGCGCGGCCGCCCTCGCCTTGTCGAGCTCGTAGGCAGCCTTGATCAGGCCGATGTGGCTGAAGGCCTGCGGGAAGTTGCCGAGCTGCTCGTCGTTGGCGGTGTCGATCTCCTCGGCCAGCAGGCCGAGGTCGTTGGCGTAGCCGGCGAGCTGGTCGAACAGCTCCTGCGCCCGCTCGACCTCGCCGGCCTGAGCCAGGCAGGCCACCAGCCAGAACGAGCAGATCGTGAAGGTGCCCTCCTCGCCGCTGAGGCCGTCGGCGTTGAGGCCCTCCTCGTTGCGGTAGCGGAGGACGAGACCGGCCTCGGTGAGGTCGTCGGCGATCGCGTCGATCGTCGACTTCATCCGTTCGTCGGTCGCGGGCAGGAACCCGAGCATCGGCATCAGCAGCTGGGCGGCGTCCAGGTCGTCGGAGTCGAACGACTGGGCGAAGGCCCCGCGGCTCTCGCTCCAGCCGCGCTCGAGCACCGCGGTGCGGATCTCGTCGCGGGCCGCCTCCCACTCGGCGACCTTCGCGTACTCCCCGAGCTGGTCGGCCAGCTGGACGGCGCGGTCGAGCGCGACCCAGCACAGCACCTTCGAGGACAGGTGGTGGCGCGACTCGCCGCGCATCTCCCACATGCCCGAGTCGGTCTCCTGCCAGCGGCGCACCACGGTGTCCGCGAGGTCGGCTACGAACTGCTGGATTTCGGGGTGCAGGTCGCCGAGCTTCTCCTGGTAGAGCCACAGCGAGTTGAGCAGCTCGCCGTATACGTCCAGCTGGACCTGGTCCCAGGCGCCGTTGCCGACGCGCACGGGGGCCGAGTCCCGCCAGCCGCGCAGGTGCGAGAGCTCGCGCTCGGACAGGTCGTGCTCGCCGCCGATGCCGTACATGATCTGGAGCGAGCCCTCGCCGGCGCGGCCGCCGGCGGCGCTCGTCATGAAGGAGACGAACTCCTCGGCCTCGTCGGAGCAGGCGCCGATGTAGAGCGCCTCGATCGTGAGGCTCGAGTCGCGGATCCAGGAGTAGCGGTAGTCCCAGTTGCGCTCGCCGCCGACCGTCTCCGGCAGCGACGTGGTGGGGGCCGCGACGATCGCGCCGGTGGGCCGGTAGGTGAGGCCCTTCAGCACCCTCGAGCTGAGCCGCACGAGCTCCCGGCCGGGCCCCTCGTAGATGTCGTGCTCGGCCTCCCAGGAGCGCCAGCCCTCGGCGGTGTCCTCGACCCGGTCGCGGACCTCGGCGGCGGGCGTGGGGGACGGTGGCGCCTTCTGCTCGACGGCTGCCCAGCGCAGCGCGAACCCGACCTGGCTCCCCTCCGAGACCGTGAACGACGCGCGCATGACGGCCTCGTCGTCGACCTCGAGCGGAACCTCTGACGACAGGCCGATGCGGCCCGAGCCGAAGGTGCGGGCGCCGCCGTCCTCGAGCCGGATCAGCGGCCTGATCAAGCCGTACTCCGGGCGGACGGCGAGCTCGAGCGCGAGCTCCACCTCGCCCTTCACCCCGTCGATCGCCCGCAGCAGCTCGTGGGGCGCGTCGAAGCCGAGCTCGTGTCCGCGCTGGCCGGGGGCGAAGGCCATCGCGTCGAGCAGCCTGACGCTGCCCGTGTCGGTGGTGAACGTCGTCTCGATGACGAGCGTCCCGGGCAGGTAGCGGCGCTCGGCCGTGTACTCCCCGGTGGGCCGAATGGACCAGTGGCCGCCCTCGGGATCCAGGATCCGGGCCATGATCGCCGGGCTGTCGTAGCGAGGCAGGCAGAGCCAGTCGATCGAGCCGTCACGCGTGAGCAGCGCAGCCGAGTTGCAGTCGGCCAGCAGCCCATGGTCGGCGATGGGCGTGAAGTCATCCGCAGCGCGGGCAGCCATGGGCGCCATTGTCGTCGTCTCGCTCATGCGCCATCAGTCCCGGCGCGCGGCCACCCGTTACACGGGCTGTAACGACCGGCCTGCTCGCGGGACGATGTCCACGTGAGTGCCACGCCGGAAGAGATGAGCTGCCGCGAGCTCGTCGACGTCATCACGGACTACCTCGAGGGCACCATGGCGGAGGCGGACCGGGCGCGCTTCGAGGCGCATCTCGGCGAGTGCGACTACTGCGTCAACTACCTCGATCAGATGCGGGACACCGTCGCCGCGCTCGGCGAGCTGAGCGAGGACTCGATCGACCCGGGCGCGCGCGAGGAGCTGCTCGCCGCCTTCCGCGGGTGGCGGGGAGGCTGACGTGGCCGTCGCGAGGCTGCTCTCGGTGCCCGTGGTCGCGCTCGTCCTGCTGCTCGGAATCTGGGTCACCGGCGGCCTGGTGACCAACGACTTCAAGCTGGCCATGGCGCTCACGGGGGCCTGGATGGTCGCCGCCGGGGTCGCCTGCGGCGTGATCGCCTGGCGCCGCCCGCAGCTGCGCCTGCCGCTGATCGGTACCTACCTGCTCGTTGCGGCGGCCGCCGGCGCCTACCTGGGCCGGTCGCAGTTCGTGGACGACGTCGTGAACGAGCGCGTCGTGATGGTGTCGGCGGAGCCCAACTCGCCGGAGCGCAACTCGCCGGAGCGCAACGTGCTGCTCGCGCGCGGAGCGTTCGAGGGCGTCGCCCACTCCGCCCGCGGCACCGCGCGCGTGATCCGCACCCCGCGCGGCCGGGTGCTGACGCTGACCGGCTTCGAGGTCTCGAACGGCCCGGACCTGCGCGTCTACCTGGTCGCCGGCCCCGCGCGATCCGAGGCGGAGGTCGACGAGTTCACGGACCTGGGCGCGCTGAAGGGGAACAAGGGCAACCAGCAGTACGACCTGTCGCGCCGGGTCGATCTCGACCGCCCGCACACCGTCGTGATCTGGTGCCGCGCCTTCTCGGTGAACTTCGCCCGAGCGCCCCTGTCGTGAAGCCGGGCGAGCGCTTCCCCGACCTCGACCTGCCGGACCACACCGGGCGCGACCGGACGCTGTCGGAGCTGGCGGGCGGCGATCCGGTCGCGCTGTTCACCTCGCGCGGCTGGTGGTGCCCGAAGGAGCAGCGCTACCTGCGCGAGCTGTGCCGGCTCCAGGACGAGCTCGAGGTCGCCTACGCGCGCCTGGTCGTGGTGAGCGTCGATCCCCCGGGGGTCCAGGCGGCGTTCCGGGCCGGGCTGGGCGCGCGCTTCGTCTTCCTCTCGGACGCGGAGCGGCGCTGGCTGCCGCGGCTCGGTCTCGAGGAGACCACCGACACGGTCCACCGGCCGTACCGGCCCGCGGGCTTCACGCTCTTCCCCGACCTGACCGTCCACGCCGCCTACAACGGCTACTGGTACCTGGGCCGGGCCACGATGGAGGAGCTGCGCCAGGACCTGCGCGCGATCTCCAGGGAGGTCCGCGACGACTGGGAGCTCGCGCCCGGGTGAGGCCGTTCGGGCGGATCGTTTTCGACGGCTCGGGCCTCAGCACGGACCCGCACGCCCCAGGCCGCCGGCTGCGCATCGACGCCCGCTGCCTCGACGGGCCGCCGGTGCCGGATGCGTACGCCCACGTCTGCGCGCTCCCCGATCGCGACGCGGCGCTGCGCTTCGACGAGCCCGAGGTCCAGCAGGCGCGCCGCGATGCGCTCGCGTGGTGGATACCGCTGCTCGGGGACTCGCTCGTCTGCCTGTCGACGTTCGCGATCGACGCGAGCCTGTGCGCCGGGGCGATCACGGTCGCTCGCGAGCCGAGCCTGTTCGCGGACGACCCGTTCGCGCGACTGTTCGGAGGCACCGTCGTCGAGACCGGTCTGTTCAGCGCCGTGGAGCCGCCGCCGGGCCCGGTCATCGAGCGCTATGCCGGTGCCCCGTGGCCTGCTGGTCGCTTCGGCTAGCCAAGCGGGATACGATCCGTCCGCTTTGATTCGGGCGATCGCGGTGGGGTGGGGGGCGATGATCCTGGCGGCTGCGCTGGCGCTGCCCGCCGGGGCCACGCCGACGAGCGGGCAGGCGACCGCCGTCTCGCTCGGAGACTCGTTCATCTCCGGCGAGGCCGGGCGCTGGCGCGGCAACTCGACCATCGCGGCAACCGACCGGGCCGGAACGGATCGCGCCTGGACGGGGAGCGGCTACGACCCCAGCCGGATCTACGGCGCCACCGACGCCAACGGGTGTCACCGCTCCGATGTCGCGGAGATCATCAGCGCGCCGCTCCCGCAGGCCGCCAAGACGAACCTCGCGTGCTCCGGCGCGGTCACCGCGAACATCTTCCAGGCGCGCAACGGGGGGCAGCCGCAGAACGGCGAGCCGCCGCAGGGAGAGAAGCTGCGCTACGTCGCGCAGGTCGGCCGCGTTCAGCTGATCGTGCTCTCGATCGGCGGGAACGACCTCGGCTTCGCCGACATCATCCAGAACTGCGCGCTCAAGTACGCCGCAAAAACGGGTCCCTGCAACCCCGCCGAGCAGGCGAACGTCAGCGCCCGCTGGCAGGCCGCCTTCGCCGGCCTCGCGAAGGCGATCGACGAGATCCGCGCGATCATGGCCGAGCGCGGCTACACCCGCGCGCAGTACCGCCTCGTCGTCCAGAGCTATCCCTCGCCTGTGCCGCGGGCCGCTGAGGCCCGCTATCCGGAGCTGGGCGGGCAGCGCGAGACGGTCGGCGGCTGTCCGTTCTACAACGCCGACCTGAACTGGGCGCGCGACTCGCTCGTCAAGCAGATCGGCGACGGGGTCCGCTTCGTGGCCGCGAAGCTCGGCGCCGAGTACCTCGACCTGCGCGACGCCCTCCAGGGCCGCGAGGTCTGCGCGACCGCCTCGAGCCAGGCGACGCTCACGGCGCCGCCCTCCGGAGCGACCAGCGAGTGGGCGCGCTTTTTGACCCAGAACCTCGCCCAGGGCGAGATCCAGGAGACGCTTCACCCCAATGCGTTCGCGCAGCAGGCGCTGGGGCGCTGCCTGGCGCTGCACTGGAGCGCCGGCGCCGGCAACGGCAGGTGTCGCAACACGCCCGGCCAGGGCCCGCAGGCGATGGTCTATTCCCGCCTGTAGTGATCCAGCACGTCGCCTTCGAGATCCAGCCCGACCGGCTCGACGCCTGCGTTCGCTTCTATGAGCTGATCGGCTTCCGCCGCGTGACCACGCCACAGAAGCTCGCCCACTTCGTGACCTGGCTCGAGCGCGACGGCCACCAGTTCCACCTGCTCCAGCTGCCCGAGCCATCGCACATGAGCGCCGGACACGCGGCGGTGCCGCTGGGCGACGACTACGGAGCGACCCAGGCTCGCCTGCGCGAGGCGGGGCACCAGGTGGACGAGCACGAGCAGTACTGGGGCTCGCCGCGCTCGTTCGTGCGCGACCCGGCCGGGAACCTGGTCGAGCTGATGGAGTTCGCTCCGCCGCCCCAGCTGTAGGCCCTCGGTACCCTCAGACGTCCCGTGACCTACGTGATCACAGGCAGCTGCATCAAGGACGACTCGTGCATCGAGGTCTGCCCGGCCGACTGCATCCATCCCAAGCCCGGCGATCCCGACTTCGAGACGGCCGAGCAGCTCTACATCGACCCTGAGCTCTGCATCGACTGCGACGCCTGCGTCGAGGCCTGTCCCGTCGACGCGATCTTCGCCGAGTTCGAGATTCCGGACAAGCACGACTACGCGCTCGACCTCAACTCGCGCTTCTTCGGCGAGCGCAGCACCGCCGAGCGCACCGCGGCATGAGCGCCACCAGGGTCGCGATCGTCGGCGCCGGCCCGGCCGGAGCCTTCGCCGCGGCCGCGCTGCTGCGCACCCGCGGCGACGCGGAGATCGACCTGATCGAGCGGCTGCCGACCCCCTGGGGGCTGCTGCGCGGCGGCGTGGCTCCCGATCACCAGGAGATCAAGCGGCTGGACGATCGCTTCCAGGCCGAGACGCTCGGCCGCGGCTGCCGCTTTCTGGGCAACGTCGAGGTCGGCGTCGACGTCTCGCACGCGGAGCTGATGCGCCACTACTCCGCCGTCATCTACGCGACCGGCGCCCAGACCGACAAGTCGCTTGGGATCCCCGGCGAGGACCTGCCCGGCAGCTGGGCGGCGACCGAGTTCGTCGCCTGGTACAACGGCCACCCCGACTACCGCGACCTGGACTTCGACCTGTCCGCCGAGCGAGCGGTGGTGATCGGCAACGGCAACGTCGCCGCCGACGTGACCAGGATGCTCACGCTCGGCCCGGACGAGCTCGAGCGCACGGACGTGGCCGATCACGCCCTCGAGGCGCTGCGCGGCAGCGCCGTCAGGGAGGTGGTCGTGCTCGGCCGGCGCGGGCCCGCGCAGGCGGCGTTCACCAGCGCCGAGCTGCGCGAGCTGGGCCGGCTGCCCGGCGTCGGCTTGCGGGTCGCCGGCGGGGACGTCGAGCTGGATCCCGTCTCGAGCCAGTGGCTCGCCGAGGAGGGCACCTTCACTGCGCGCACGAACGTCGAGCTGCTGCGCCGGTACGCCGCGGCGCCGCAGATCGGCGAGCGGACGATCGAGCTGCGCTTCCTCGGCTCGCCGGTCGAGATCCGCGGCGACGGGCGGGTGGAGGCGGTCGACGTGCAGAGCAACCGGATCGCCCGCGCACCCGACGGGCGGCTCGCGGCCGAGCCCCTCGACGGCCCGCTCGACACGATCGACTGCGGGCTGGTGCTCCGCTCGGTCGGCTACCGCGCCGTGCCGCTCCCGGACGTGCCCTTCGACGAGCGCCACTTCGTCCTGCCGAACGAGCGCGGGCGCGTGCTGTCGGCCGACGGCGAGCCGGTCGCAGGGCGTCTACGCGGTCGGCTGGATCAAGCGCGGCCCGACCGGGATCCTCGGCACGAACAAGCGCGACGCCGAGGAGACGGTCGCCTGCCTGGCGGAGGACCTGCGCGCGGGCGCGCTGCCGGCGCCGGCCCAGCCCGGGCGCGAGGCGCTGGACGAGCTGCTCGCGGAGCGCGTTGCGAGGCTGGTCACGGCCGACGACTGGCAGGCGATCAACCTCCACGAGCTCGAGCGGGGGCGCGCCAGCGAGCGCCCGCGGGTCAAGCTGGCCAGCCGCGACGAGCTGCTCGCGGCCGCGTCAGGAAGCTAGCCGCTCGGCCGCCAGGTCGCGGGTGATGCCCACGGCCGCGCGCTGCCCCGTGGCCAGCGCCTGCACGACGGCCGGCGCGGCCGCGACGAGGTCCCCGGCGGCGTAGAGGCCGGGCACCGAGGTCCGGCCGAACTGGTCGATCTCGAGCAGGCCGGCGTCGGTTCGCTCCAGCCCCAGGTGGGCGAAGGCGGCGTCGCGCGGGGTGGGCGGGGCGGCGACGAACAGCACGTCGCGCGGGACCTCGGTCCCGTCCGGCAGGACGACCGCCCGCAGAGCGCCGTCCTCGGCGCGCAGGGCGGAGACGGCCTCGAAGACCTCGACGTCGGCCGACAGCCGGCGCAGCAGCGGGACGAAATGCTCCGTGTGCTCCTCGCTCGCCGCGAGCAGGCCCACCCGCATGTCCCGCACCTCCCACCCGTGGCAGAACGGGCAGTGGACCACGGACGTCCCCCAGAGCTCGGCCAGGCCCGGGACGTCGGGATGGGCGTAGTCCATTCCGGTGGCGAGCACGACCGCGGCTGCCTCGAAGGCGGCGCCGTCGGCAAGGGTCACCGTCGCTCCGGTCTCCACGCGGGTCGCCTCGCCCTCGACGACGCGCACCGACGGCAGCTCGGCCAGCTGGGCGCGGCCCGTGGCCAGCAGCTCGAGCGGCGCCAGCTCGTGCGCTCCGAGCAGCCCGCCGATGGCGTCAGCCGGGGCGTTGCTCGGCTGGCCCGAGTCGACCACGACCACGTCGAAGCGCATCCGTCCCAGGGTCAGGGCGGCCTGCAACCCCGCGCTGCCCCCTCCGATCACGACCACGTCGGCGTCCATGTGACCCCGACGATGGCAGACGCTAACCGGGGGGCAGTGGCCGGGGCAGCGCTTGCGGCCCGCAGAACACCGGAACCCGGTAGTCGCTCGCTGGACGGGCGTAGCTGAGCCAGCCGTCGCCGTGGCTGCGCAGGCGCACGCGCGCCGGCCCCGTCGCCGGCTGCTCGAGCGTCAGGACGAGCTCCTCGCGCAGCTTCCCGCGCGAGTCCGTGAAGCGGCCCGTGCCGCCGATGAAGTGGCTCTTGGCGACGAAGGCGAGGCGGCGGCGCGCAGTGTCGGCGGAGCCCATCCACTTGAACTGGGTGCGCAGCCTGTAGCCGTCCGGCAGCCGGAACGCGGCGATCCCGATGCCGAACGCGCTCTCCCCGTCGATGGCGAGCAGCGCACGCAAGTGGAAGGTCGTGCGTCCGACGTGCGTCAGGCGCGTCGTTCCCTTGGCCTGGAGGCGGAGGGCCGAGGAGCCGACCGGCGTGACGGTCCCGGCGCCCGCCAGCCGTTGCTTCACCGGCTTGCCGGCGCAGAGGATGTCCGCCGCCGCGTTCTCGGAGCCCGCTCCGGCGAGTGCGAGCGCAAGGAGCGCCGGGACCACGGTGACGCGTGCGAGCGAGCGAGGGTTCATGCGAGCAGTGGTCATGAGGGGCAGTATCGATCGGACGCGTTGCCCCCGCAACGGGGCCTGCCCCGCAGAAAACCCCTGGTCTTTGTACCCGAACCCGCTGGACGTCCGAGCATGAACCGGCGGTCTCCAGGCATAGACAGTCCGAATTGGTCCAGGCAAGGTCTTTCAACCCCCGATCAAGCGTGGGAGCACGCATGAACCGCAACGCAGACATCGTGTTGGGCGCGGCCGTGATCGCCATGGGCCTGGTGGCGGGTCTCTTCTACTTCTCATCGATCGCCGTCATGCCGGCCCTGACCGCGGCCGACGACCGCACGCTTGTCGATGCGATGCAACAGATGATCGACAAGATCGAGAACCCGGCCTTCTTCCTGACCTTCCTCGGAGCTCCGGCGCTCGCCGCGGTCGCCCTCTTTCAGGCGCGCCGCTCCGGCTCGCCAAGGACCGCACGCTGGATCGTTGCCGGCCTCACCCTCTACACGCTGATGGTCGTCGTCACCTTCGCAGTCCACATCCCGCTCAACGATGACCTGAAGGAGGCGGGCGACCCCGCCCGCATCGAGAATCTGGCCGCTGTGCGCGACGACTTCGTGACCCCCTGGGTCGCCTGGGACATCGTCCGGACGCTGGCAACGACGGCGGCGTTCGGCTGCCTCACCTGGGCGCTCGTCGTGCGAGGACGCATGGAGCGAGCGGAGCAGAGGTGACGCTCAGCGCGACCGCGCTGCGTGCCCTCGACGAAGGGCCCGGTACAGGCTCGACGGACGCCACTCCCGGCCGCCGCGAACCGTGGGGACACCCTCAGCGTTGAGGGTGTCGGCGATGGCTTGGAGCGTCATCCCGCTGGCGTGCATCTCCACGATTCGCTGCTGCAGCTCCGGGTGGTCGGCGAGCGTCGCCCTCGAGGTGCGCGGGGGCGCGCTTCCGTTGCTGCGCGTCAGCAGGCCTGCGGCGAGGCGGCTCGAGCGCGCGGCGCTGTCGAAGTCGATCTCCGTCACGACGAGGCGCGTCTTCGGATCATTCGAGCGCTCAGCGCAGCCGCAGCACCCGCATCGCCTGGGCGGCCATCTCCGACTCGCCCAGGGCGTTGGGGTGCACGATCACCGGGTTCGTCCCCTGCAGGACCGGCTCGACCCAGCGGACGCCGATCGGCTGGCAGGCGTCGTGGCCGTTCGAGACGACGTTGAGGTCGACGTAGGTCGCGCCGGTGGCGGCGGCGGCGCGTCGCACCGCGTCGTTGAGCGTCGCCTGGATCCCGCGGACGTACGGGACGTCGCCCTGCGCGACGGGCATCTTGTCGAAGCAGCCGCCGCTCGCGGGCATGATCCAGGGGTAGCCGAGGATGGCGACCCTCGCCTTCGGGGCCTTGGCGCGGACCGCCTTCAACGCGTTCACGAGCGACGGGTAGGTCGTGCCGCGGATCGTGTCCTCGAACGAGGATCCGTAGCGGTCCTTGCAGGGGCTGCCCTGGCCGAGCGTCGACAGGCCGGCCGCGCCGCACGACAGGATCGTGTTGATGAAGACGCTGCTGTCGTTGCCGCCGATCGTCATCGTCACGAGCTGCGCGTCCTTCGTCACCGCGTCGAGCTGGGGCGCGACGCCCGGGTACTGCGACGAGAAGTAGTCGCCGGTCTCGGCGGCTCCGCAGGTCACGTCGGTCAGCTGGGCGCCGATCCTGCCCGCGATCACGTGCGGGTAGTTGCGGGTCGAGCGGGCGCACTGGGGCGAGGAGAGGTCGGGCGGCAGCACGCCGGAGGCGGCGCTGTAGGAGTCGCCGAGCGCGACGTAGCGCAGCGGCGAGGCGGCGGCCGGCTGGGCGACGAGCGCGCATGCGAACAGGACGCATACGACGGCGAACGAGAAGTGACGGCGGCGATCGGGCATCTGCTCTCCCTCAGGGCTTCCGGAAACATGAATGTTCCCCAAGTGGGCGGGGTCAAACCTCATAGGATCACCGTGGTGCCCAAGCAGCTGAGCTCGCTCGACGCGCAGTTCCTCGCGCTGGAGACCGACCGCAACTACGGGCACGTCGGCAGCGTGGCGATCCTCGACCCGTCGACGGCCGGGCCGGACGGGTTCTCGCTCGAGCGGATCAAGGGCATGCTGGCGGAGCGCGAGCACATGCTGCCGCCGTTCACGCGCCGTCTCGCCGAGGTTCCCCTGGGCCTCGACTGGCCCTACTGGGTGCGCGACGAGCACTTCGACCTCGGCTACCACTGCCGCGAGCTGGCGCTGCCGGCGCCGGGGTCGATGGAGCAGCTGCGCGAGCAGGTGGCGCGCATCTACTCGCGCCAGCTCGACCGCTCGCGCCCGCTCTGGGAGCTCTACCTGATCCACGGGCTCGCGGACGGTCGCGTGGCTCTGATGACGAAGATCCACCACGCGGCCGTGGACGGGATATCGGGCGGCGAGATCCTCGCCCTGATGTACGACCTCAGCCCGGAGCCGCGGGCGCCCGACCCGGTCGAGGAGGCGGCGGAGGACGGAACGGCGAGCGGGCGCGACATGCTCGTCCGCACTGTGACCGCGCTGCCGGGGGCGCCCGCGCGGGTGGTGCGGCGCGCCGGCCGGCTGCTCCCTCACCTCGACGTGGTGCCGTCGGTGCTCGGCATCCCCGGCAGCGAGACGATCAGCCGGGCGCTGTCGCGGGTGCGGGGCGGCGACAACGTGATCGAGCGGCCCGCGATCCGGCCCCCGAAGGGCGTGTACGACGGAAGGGTGTCGCCGCACAGGGTCTTCGGCCTGGCGTCGATCCCGCTGTCGGAGGTCAAGCGGGTCAAGGACCACTTCGGCGTCAAGGTCAACGACGTCGTGGTCGCGCTCGTCGCCGGGGCGCTGCGCGACGAGCTCCAGGCTCGCGACGCGCTGCCCGAGTCGCCGCTCGTCGCGCAGATCCCGGTGTCGGTGCGAACCGACGAGGAGCGCAGGACGTTCGGCAACCAGATCTCGCTGATGTTCGTCCCGATCCCGACCCACCTCGACACGCCCGAGGCGCGCGTGCGGGACGCGGCGGAGCACATGCGCGCGGCGAAGGAGCGCCACGGCGCGCTGCCGGCGAAGGCGCTGCGCGACGTGACCCAGTTCATCCCGCCGGCGCTGCACGCCCGCGCCGCGCGCACGATCGTCGGCGTCACGCCGCGGCTCGGCCTGCGCCCGCCGTACAACCTGGTCATCTCCAACGTCCCGGGGCCGCCGATGGACATCTACACGGCGGGCGCCCGGCTCGAGGCGCTCTACCCGCTCTCGATCATCACCGACGGCGCGACGCTGAACGTCACGCTGATGAGCTATCGAGACTCGATCGACATCGCGATCACGGCCGACCGCGAGCTGACGCCCGAGGTCCAGGAGATCGCGGAGCGGTTCGGCTCCGAGCTGCGCGAGCTGACCGCGCTCTGCGGCTGAGCTCAGCGCCGGGCGCGAGCGCGCAGCGCCAGGGGCATGCGCGCGACCAGCCGGGTGCCGCCTCCGTCCGGGCTCGTCACCGTGAGGCTGCCGCCCAGCGCCTCGACCCGATCGGCCAGCCCACGCAGGCCGGTGCCGGCGTCGAGCTCGGCTCCGCCGCAGCCGTCGTCGCCCACGTCGATCGTGGTGTGCCCGGCCGCGCGCGTGACGCCGATCGTCGCGACCGACGCCTGCGCGTGCTTGGCGACGTTGGTCAGCGCCTCGGCGACGACGTAGTAGGCGGCGGCCTCGATCGGCTCCGGCAGCCGCTGTGCCGGCAGCGCGACGATCTGAGCCGGGACCGGCGAGCGCGCGGCCAGCTCGTCGAGCGCGCAGGCGAGCCCCTGGTGGCTGAGGATCGCCGGATGGATGCCGCGTGCGAGCTCGCGCAGCTCCCTGAGCGCGCTCTCCAGCTCCACGCGCACGTGCGCGAGCAGGCGCCTGGCGCCCTGCGGGTCGCTCTCGATGCGCGTCTCGACGCGGCCCAGGTCGAGCGCGAGCGCCACCAGCCGCTGCTGCGCGCCGTCGTGCAGGTTGCGCTCGAGCCGACGGCGCTCCGCGTCCTCGACCTCGACGATGCGGGCGGCGGACGCCGCCAGCTGCTCGCGCGCGTCGGCGTTGGCGAGGGCGTCGGCGACCAGCTCCGCGAAGCCCGCGACGCGCTCCTCGGTGTCGGGCGGGAACGCGTTCGGCTGCCCGCTGGACGCGACCAGGGCGCCCCAGAGCCGGCCGGCGACGGTGATCGGTACCGCGACGGCCGACGCGATGCCGGCCCGCCGGATCCGCTCCGGCAGCGCACCCGTCAGCGAGCTGTAGTCGTCGACGCGTTCGGGGCGGCCGTTGTGCTTGACCTTCGCGACCGCGGCGTTGCCGTCGATCGGCACGCCGGCGCCGACCGGGAAGACGGGCGCGCCGTGCACGCCCCAGCCGGCGAGGACGGTCTGCGTCCCGTCCGCCTCGAAGCGGGTCAGGTTCGTGCTCTCGACCCCGAGCACCGCGCCCACCTCCGCGCACACCCGCGTGAAGACCTCGGCCGGCTCGGCGTTGCCGGCGACCAGCGTGGCGACGCGCCGCAGCGCCGCCTGCTCCGCGGCCAGCTGACGAATCCTGGCGAGCGCCTGCTCGTGCTCGGACGTCTCGAGCATCCCTCCCGATTCTGTCAATCACCTCCTGCGCTCAGGGTTCGGTTAGCCGCACCCCGGGGTCGGCCATCCTGTGGCGCATGCCCCGCGTCGTCTGCCTGCACGGCCTGCGCCGCACGCCCGCCGACTGGGAGCCCCTGCGCGCCGGCGCTGCCGCCTGGCTGGGAGGTCGCGGCGCCGCGGCTGCCCGGCTCGCCGCGCGCGGCGCTGCCGATCGCGCGCGCGGCGCTGCCCGGCGATGCGGTGATCGGCCATTCGATGGGCGCCGTGCTCGCGCTGCGACTGGCGGCGGAGCGCCCGGTCGGCGCGCTCGTGCTGACCGGCTCGTTCTTCGCGCCAGCCCGCAACGGCCGCGGCACGGCGGAGAGCGTCCTCGACTACCTCGGGCACCGGGCCGCGCTCGCGCGTGCGCTGCTGCGCGAGCGGCCGGCCGGAGAGCGCTCGCCCCGCTCGGCGGGCGCGCTCGGGATGCTGCTCCGCCAGGCCTCCGGGCGCGGCGTGCCGGAGCCCGGCCCCTCGGTGCCGGTGCTCGTGGTGCACGCGCGCGACGACCACCACGTCCCGATCGCCTTCGCCGAGGCCGCCGTCGCACGGCACCCGGGCTGGGAGCTGCGCGTCCTCGACCACGGCGGCCACCACGCCCATGTCGACGAGCCGGACCTGTGGCTCGGGCAGGTGCTGCCGTGGCTGCGCGCCAGCCTCTGAGCCGGCGACCGGCTCGAGTCGACCACGCTCGCGCCGGCGGCCGATCGAGAAACGCCAGAGTTTCGGAACGTCATCGAGGGGGTATCTGCGCCTCCGTGAGGGTTTGGGCAGTGCTTCTGGTCGGGGTCCTTGCGCTGGCGCTCGGGACCGCAACCGCCTCCGCCGCACCGGCGTTCAGCGCGCGCGGCAGCGTGGGGCAGGTCTACGTCACCGGCGCCGCCCCCGGCGCGCAGCTCGCGCTCGTCAACGGCGCGGGCCAGACGATCGCCACGCGCGCGGCCAACTCGCACGGCGGCACGCTGTTCCGCAACGTGCCCCCGGGCGGCGGCTACCGCGTCCGGCCGGCCGCCGGGGGAGAGGCCTCCGGGCCGTTGACCGTGCTGTCGACGCCAGCCCGCGCCGCCCAGCACCGGCGTCTACAACCAGTCGATCCCTGCCAAGGGCTACGGCTACCTGACGACCCGCGACGGCACCCAGCTCGCGATCAACGTGCACCCGCCGCAGGACGTGGCGAACGCGCTGCCGCTGCCGGACGGCGTCGAGCTGCCGCCGCTGCCGTCGGGCCCGACGCCGACCCTGATCGAGTACTCCGGCTACGGCTACGCCGACCCGGCCGGGCCGCAGAGCGGCATCGCCGTCCTGGCCAACCTGATGGGCTTCACCGTGGTCGACGTCAACATGCGCGGCACCGGCTGCTCGGGCGGCGCCTTCGACTTCTTCGAGCCGCTCCAGAGCCTCGACGGCTACGACGTCGTCGAGACGATCGCCCGCCAGCCGTGGGCTGCTGCACAACAAGGTCGGGATGATGGGCATCTCCTACGGCGGGATCAGCCAGCTGTTCACCGCCGCGACCAACCCGCCCAGCCTGGCCGCGATCTCGCCGCTGTCGGTGATCGACTCGACGCAGACGACGCTCTACCCGGGCGGCATCCTCAACACCGGGTTCGCGGTCGCGTGGGCCCAGGAGCGCATCCACGACGCCAAGGCGGCCTCACGCGACGGAGGGCCAGCCGTGGGCGTACAAGCGGATCCAGGAGGGCGACGCGACCTGCGAGGCCAACCAGGACCTGCACCCCGAGGCGGTCGACCTGATGGCGAAGATCCGGGCCAACGACCACTACGTCCCGTCGGTCGCCGACCCGCTCTCGCCTGTCACCTTCGTCAACAAGATCAAGGTGCCGACGTTCATGGCCTGCCAGTGGACCGACGAGCAGACCGGCGGCCACTGCCCGACGCTGGCGAAGAACTTCACCGGCACGAGCAAGAAGTGGTTCACGTTCACCAACGGGACCCACGTCGACTCGCTCGCGCCTGCGACCTTCAACCGCTGGTACGACTTCCTCAAGCTGTACGTCGCCAAGACAGGCCCCGATCACGAACTCGGCGCTGATCCACGCCGCCGCCCCGGTCATCTACCAGGAGGCGATGGGCATCACGGGCGTGACGATGCCGCCCGACCCGATCCAGCAGCAGCCGACCTACGCGACCGCGCTGGCCGCCTTCGAGCAACTGCCGTCGATCCGCGTGCTGTTCGACAACGGCGCCGGCGGCGCGCAGCCCGGCCACCCGGCTCCGGCCTTCGAGCGCTCCTGGCCGAGCTTGCCGATCCCGGGCACCACCGGCCGCGTCGTGGTACCTGTCGGCCCGGGCGGCTCGCTGGCCGCCGCGCCCGCCGGCGCAGGCCGGGGCGCGACTCGTTCACCTGGAACGCGCACGCGCGGCCGCTGACGAACTTCACCGGCGACACCGCGGCCGGGGCGCGGGGGCCTCTGGACCGCCACGCCGCCCTATCAGTGGAGCCAGAACCCGCCCGGCAGCGCGGCTCCTACGTGACCGCACCCGCTAAGCGCCAACACCACGGTCGTCGGCGGCGGCGCCGTGAAGGCCTGGGTCAAGTCCTCGACGCCGAACGTCGACCTCCAGGCGACGATCAGCGAGGTCAGGCCCGACGGCAAGGAGACCTTCGTGCAGGGCGGCTGGCTGCGCGGCAACGAGCGCAAGCTCGACGCCGCGAAGAGCACGCCGCTCGAGCCGGTGCTGAGCCTGCGCGCGGCCGACGTGGAGCCGATGCCGGCCAACAAGTACGTCGAGGTGATCGATCCCGCTCTACTACCAGGGCCACGCCTACCGCGCCGGCTCGCGCATCCGCGTCACGGTCGACCGCGCCCAACGGCGACCAGCCGATCTGGGCGTTCGGCGAGACCGACCCGAGCGGCACCGCGAACGTCTCGATCGCGCGCACGCAGGCACACGCCGTCGCAGCCTGCTCCTGCCGGTCGTGCCGGGCGTCAGCGTCCCGTCAGGGCTGCCGCCCTGCCCGGGCCTGCGTGGCGAGCCGTGCCGCGACTACCAGCCGTACGTGAACCGGTGACGGTGCGGGCCGCGATGGCCCGTCCGCCAGTCCGCGGCTAGCTTCGAGCCGTATGGGACGACCTTCGGCGCCGGGTAGCGAACCAGCCCGCCGGCCGCGCCCGGCCGCTCGACGACCGGTATGCGCAGCTCGAGCTTCGACACCGTGACCGGCTGCTGGCCGTTGGACGGGCGGCGCGTAGTTCGCCAGCGCGCTGCCGTCGGCGTCCGCCGCGAGCAGCTCGAGCTTCGGGACGTGCCCGGCGGCGAAGGTCCAGCCGTTGGGATGGAGCTGGAACACCTGCCGCTTCGGGCCGCCGCTGGCGGGCCGCCAGAGCCCGCGGGCGACGAGCGTCTCGGTGCCGCCGGGCGCGACGTCGAGCAGGCGGGCGGCGACCTGCGAGGTGTCGCCCGGCAGCGTGAAGTCGGCGACCACCGTCGGCGCGCCGAGCAGGGTGTAGCCGGCGGCAGGCGCGGGCGCCGAGCCGGTAGACCACCGCCCCGGCCGGGTCGACGTCGGGCACGGTCTGGCAGGCCGTGCTCGTGACGGGGTTGAAGGCCCCGCCGGTGGTCGAGGTCGGGGCGATCGTCCTCGCCGTCGAGTCGCCGAAGCGGATCTCGCCGGACGAGATGCGGGCCCAGTTGCGCGCGCGATAGGGCCCGCCCGACGGAGCCGTGTTCGGGCACGTCTCGGTCCAGGCCTCGACACCCTGCTGCGGGCGCGGGCCGGTGCCCTTGACGTAGTAGTCGAGCCAGGCCGCGACGCGCGCGTTGAGGGCGCCCACCACGTCCGGCTTGTTCTGGCCGCGCATGTGGCCGAAGTCGCCGAAGAAGAGCGCGAGGTCGGTGTGGCGGAACTGCGTCCTGGTGCGGTTGTAGTAGCGGATCGTCTCGTCGGCCGGGAACAGGTCGTCGGTGAAGCCGCTCGACATCAGCATCGGCGCCGGCTTGACCGAGTGGTCGATGTAGTACGAGGAGTGGTTGGTCGTCATCTCGCGCAGGGCCGCGTCCACGGCCGCGCCGTAGGGCTCGCCGGCCTCGATCGCGTCCTTCCAGCCGGTGACGTCGGCGCTCGGGTCGCTGCCCTTGGCCGCGTAGACGCCTGGCGCCAGCAGCCCGCTCAGGTAGAGGCCGGTGACGAACGACATCTTCTCGACGCCGGGCCGGCCCCGGTAGGGCGAATCGGCGAGGTAGTCGAGCGTGCTGCCGTTCGGCGCCAGCGAGTAGGCGAGGTCGGTCCAGGGGATGTTCGGGGCCGTCGCGGCGATGCGCATGCGCTTGCCGTCGGGGCTGCGCCAGCGGACGAGCTTGCCGTCGGGCAGGACCTTGCGGTCCTTGAGCGCGCCCAGCGCCATCGACATGCCGCCGCCGTAGGAGCCGCCCACCGCGCCGATGCGCTTCGAGCTCACCAGCCCGGCGTCCGCGAGGCCGCCCGGCGAACTCCTGCGCGTCGCGCACCTCGTAGCGGTTGTCGATCAGGCGGATGTAGCCCTTGTCGCAGGCCGCGCCGGCGGCGGTCCGCGAGGCGGGCGAGCCGCACGACTCCTTGAAGCCGCGGTCGGTCATCGAGAAGGCCGCGTACCCGCGGGCGAGCCAGGGGCGCATGTCGGACAGGCCGAGCTTGCCGCCGCCGTAGCCGTGGAAGAGCATCACGAGCGGGTACCTGCCGTCGTGGGAGCCGCCGGGATCGGGCGGGAAGGCCACGTTGACGTCGATCGGCGTGCCGTCCCAGGCCGGGGTGGTGCTGCGCGGCGCGTTCGAGCCGCAGAAGCGCACCCCGTCGCTCTGGACCGTGCAGGGCACGCCCAGCGCGCTGTCGATCGCGGCTTGGGCGGCGGACGGGGCGACGAGCCCGGCCACCAGGGCCAACAGCGTCCACCAGCACCGGCTCATCCGCACGACTTCCTCCCTTACGTCACAGCAGGTTGGGCGCAGCGCAATCTACTCTCTGCGCGGAGGGGGGGATGCGGTTCAGCCTGAAATCCGCCGCTGCGCTCGTCGCGGCGACCTGTGTGGCGGCGGCTCCCGCCGCCGCGTCGGCGCCCTGCCGCGGCTCGCACTGGGTCGGGGCGTGGGGCACGGCGCCGTCGACGACGGGCGCTTCTTACGCCGACCAGACGGTCCGGCTGGTGGTCAACGTGCACCGGGGCGGCGCACGGCTGCGCCTGCGCGTCTCGAATCGCTTCGGCGCCGCCCCGCTGGAGGTGGATCGGGTGACCGTCGCGCGCCGCCTGTCCGGCCCGCGGCTGGTCGCGGGGTCGCTGCGGGCCGTGCGCTTCGGCGGGCGCCGCGGCCTGACCATCCCGCGCGGCGCGGAGGCCCTCTCGGACCCGGTCCGGCTGCGCTTCCGTGCCTTCTCCGACCTGGCGGTGAGCTTCTACCTGCGCAGCCCGTCGGGGCCGTCGACCGTGCACCCTGTGGCGAACGAGTCGGCCTCGTACACGGCCCCGGGCGACCACACGGCCGACGGCGAGGGCTTCGGGCCCCCGACCCAGGCCTGGCCGTACCTCACCGGGATCGACGTCCGCGCCGCGCGCCGGGTCGGCACGCTGGTGGCGTTCGGCGACTCGATCACCGACGGGTTCCAGAGCCCGCGCGCGCGTCCACCGGGCGTGACCAACACGCGCTGGCCCGACTTCCTCGCTCGCCGGCTGGCCGCGCGCCGCAGCCCGCTCTCCGTCGTCAACACGGGCATCAGCGGCAACCGGCTGCGGCTCGACGGCTTCGCCCCGATCTACGGCCCGAGCGCGCTGACCCGCCTCGACGACGACGTCCTGTCCGTCCCCGGCGCGCGCACCGCGATCGTGCTCGAGGGGATCAACGACATCGGCCAGCCGCCGCCGGCGACGCCGGGCCAGGTGATCGACGGCCTGCGCCGGGTGATCGCGCGCCTGCGCCGGGCCGGCCTGCGGGTGCTCGCCGGGACGCTCACTCCCTCCGGGGGCGACGCCGAGCCGACCTACGGCAGCGCCGAGGCGAACGACAGGCGCGTCGCGGTGAACCGCTGGATCCGCAGCAGCGGCCTGCCCGACGGGGTGATCGACTTCGAGGCCGCCGTGCGCGACCCGGAGCAGCCGGGCCGGCTGCGCCCGGCTTACGACAGCGGCGACCACCTGCACCCCAACGCGCGCGGATACCGGCGCATGGCCGCCGCGGTCCCGCTGGCCCTGCTCGGCGGACGCGGCTGCCGGCGATGAAGCGCGTCTTGGTGACAGGCGCGCGCGGCTTCATCGGGCGCGCCGTCGCGGAGCGCTTTCGCGCGCTGGGCGCCGAGGTGCGCGGCGTCGACCTGCTCGCCGGAGACGACCCCGCCGTGGTCCAGGGCGACGTCTCGCTGCCGGGCGACTGGCAGGCGCTCGCCGCGGGTTGCGACGTCGTGGTCCACACCGCCGCCCTGGTCGGCATGTACAGCTCGGCGCGCGGCTACTGGGAGGCCAACGTCGTCGCGCCGCGGCGGGTGCTCGACGCCGCCGTGGCCGGCGGGGCGCGCCGGTTCGTGCACCTGTCGTCGATCGTGGTGTTCGGGTTCGAGTTCGAGGGGGAGGTGGACGAGCGGGCGCCGGTGCGGCCCAACGGGGTCCACTACGTCGACACCAAGATCGCCGCCGAGCAGGTGGTGCTGGCCGCCCACGCGGGCGCAGAGCTCGAGTGCACGATCGTCCGGCCGGGCGACGTCTACGGCCCCGGCTCGCGCCCGTGGACGATCGAGCCGGTCCGGCTGCTGAAGGCTGGCCAGCTCGTGCTGCCGGGCGGCGGGCGCGGACTGCACAGCCCCGTGTACGTCGACGATCTCGTCGACGGGATCGTGCGCGCCGCCGAGGCCGCGACCGCGCCCGGGCGCATCTTCACCCTGACCGGGCCCGAGCACCCGGCGATCGGGGACTTCTTCGCGCACTACTCGCGCATGCTCGGCAAGCCGGCCCCGCGGGCCGTGCCCTACCGCGTGGCGCGAGCCGCGGCGGCCGCGCTGGACGCCGTCGCGCGCGCCCGCGGCGCCCGCAACGAGCTGACGCCCGCGGCGGTCGACTACGCGATGCGGCGCGGGACGTACTCGATCGCCCGGGCGCGGGCCGAGCTCGGCTACGAGCCGGCGGTCGGCCTGGAGGCGGGAATGCGCCGCACGGAGGCCTGGCTTCGGGCCGAGCAGTTCGTCTGAGGCCGCGCCGGGGTAAAGCGCAGGGATGGACACCACCAAGGGGTTGCTCGTTCGCATCCGCGCGCGGGAAGGAAAAGAGGCCGAGGTCGAGCAGTTCCTCAACCAGGGCCGTCAGCTGGTCGAGGAGGAGCCGAGCACGGCGCGCTGGTTCGCGGTGCGCTTCGGCTCGTCGGAGTTCGGCATCTTCGACGCCTTCCCCGACGAGGAAGGCCGTCAGGCGCACCTGAACGGGAAGGTCGCCGAGGCGCTGATGCAGAGCGTCGGCGAGCTGATCGACCAGCCGCAGATCGAGCAGGTCGACGTGATCGCGGAGCTGCCGCCGCGCTAGCCGGGCGCGTAGACGCTGCGCGCGCAGTAGTGCGCCAGCACCCGCAGGTGGGGCGCGAAGGCGACCAGGTCGGGGTGGTCGCCGTCGAAGTAGAGCTCGAGCAGGTAGCCGCATCGGGCGTCGCGCGTCCCGACCGCGAGCAGCGCGCGGTAGCCGAGCTCGCGCAGGACCTCGATCTCGGCCGGGTCGCACCCGGGCCGGTCGATGTCGACCACGAAGGCGGAGCCGCTGGCGAGGGCGTCGGCCGTGGTGGGGTAGTCGGCCAGCGGATAGACGACGTCCTCGGCTAGCTCGACGACGCGCAGGCCCGAGCCCGGGTCGAGCGCGCTCTCCACGCCGCGCACCGTCCGGATCCCCTCGCCGTCGTCGGTGGTGGCGGAGATCGACCACGCCGCGGCGTCGAGCGCCCGGCCCAGCTCGTAGGCGAGCAGCTCGAGCGCGGCCAGCGTGTCGGCCGGCTGCCGCTTGTCGAGCATCTCGATCACCCGCGGTACGAGCTCGTCGGTCGCGCGGCGGCCCGCCGCGGCGGACTCCCGGCGCCGGTCCGGGCCCTCGGGCATGTCGCCGTCGCCGGGGGCGCGCAGGCGCATCCGCCCCGGGCCGAGCCGCTTGGCCTCGAGCAGGGCCGAGTCGGCGTCCGAGATCAGCTCGTGCGCGCCGAAGGCGCCGCTCTCGCGCGCCGCGGCGCCCCAGCAGAGCGTGCTCTCGGGCCCCAGGTCGCGCAGCAGCTGGCGGCTGGTCGCGCGCGCGAACTCCTCGGCGTCGTCGAGCGACCGGCCCGGCAGCACCACGCAGAACTCGTCGCCTCCCAGGCGGGCCACCAGTGAGCCGGCGTAGGCCGACGCGACGGCGCTCAGGGCGTCCGCGATCCCGCGCAGCAGCGCGTCGCCGGCAGGGTGGCCGTCGCGGTCGTTGATCAGCTTCAGGCTGTCGACGTCGCAGACGAGCAGCGTCGACGCCGCGCACGCGGTCGCCAGCTCGCGCAGGCGCTCGTCCAGCCCGCGGCGGTTGGCCAGCCGCGTCAGCGGGTCCTCATAGGCGAACTGCGAGACCTCGCTGAACAGCTCGGCGCGGCCGATCGCCACCGACACCTGCGCGGCGATCGCCTTCAGCAGCCGGACGTCGTCGGCGCCGAAGCGCCGGCCGCGCGCGCCCGTCGCCCACAGCTCGCCCCACATCGCCGACTCGTACATGACCGGCACGGCCAGCTCGCTCTCCTTCTCGAGGTTGCGCAGCAGAGCCGTGGCGGCGGGGTCGGCGTCGGGATCGTCCACCGCCGTGACGTAGTGGCGGCCCTGGCGCAGCAGCCCCGCCACGCCGCCGTAGTGGGCGAGCGGATAGTGCTCGTCGTGCGGCCAGCGCTCCTCGCCCGGCCCGAGCTCGCCCGCGTTGATCAGCGTCCGCAGCACGCCGCGCTCGCGCTCCCAGCGGCTGATCGAGAACGAGGCGGCGTCCAGGGCGAGCAGCGACTGGTCGGCGATCACCTCGAGGGCCTCGTCGAGGCGGTGGGCGCCCAGCACGGCCTGGGACACGCGCAGCACCGCGCGCAGGGCGCGCGGGTCGTTGCCCGCCGACGACTCGAGCAGGTCGAGGACGGCGGTCTCGCGCCCCGTGGCCGGAGTCGCCGCCGTCAGCCGCTCGTTGCCGATCAGCCCGGGCGCCGATCGCCCAGGCTCAGCGCTCATTTGATCCCCGGAACCGAAGCACGCGATCGCCCTTCCCGTCTGTATCGGACCGGGGCAGCGGCGGCTTAACGGATCCTCCGCATTTTCTGAGCTTTGTCTCAGGGTCGGTAGCCACCCTGCTCGGCATGGACCTCTACTCGTGCCGGGGCTGCGAAGGGCGCTTCCTGAGCATCGGCGACGATCGGCCCGCGCGCTGCCCGGACTGCGACGGCTGGCTGGCGCGCGTGTGGATGCCGGAGGTCCGCCGCGCGGACGCGGGCAGCTACCCCGACGGCCCCAACACCTACGCCTCACTCGACGAGTTCGTGCGCGCCGACCCGGCCCGCCTGACGTCGCGCGAGGTCGACTTCGGCGTGCTCTGGCGCGAGCGCAGCAGCGCGAGCCGCAGCTACCGGGCCGCGTGGATCGAGCAGACCGGCGAGCTCTACGTCGTCCAGGCCGGTGAGCCCGGCGAGGGCGGCGGGCACGTCGAGGTGCTGGGGATGACCGACCGCGCCGGCGTCGAGGCGGGGCTGCGGGGCTGGCAGGACCAGTGCCGCCGGGAGGGCTCGCTGGCCTGGATCCGCAGCCGCGCCCGCCGGCTGCCGAGGCGGCGCTCGCTGCGCCGAGCGGCGGTGCTCGGCGCCACCCTGATCGCGCTGGGGGCGCCCGCCGCGGTGCACCAGCCGGATCGGAGCTCGCCCAGCGCGCCGTCGACGGTGGCCGGCGACACATCCGGGTGAGGCCGTCGGTTAGGGTCGCTTCAGCGATGGCCGGCCCCGCGACCCTCCGCCGTGGACTCGCCCTCGCCGCGATCGCCGCGATCGCCGCCGCCGGCTGCGGCGGCTCGGACGACTCGAGCGAGAGCGACAGCCCCGCGCCGGCCGCGGAGGGGAAGGCGCCGGCGCAGCTGGTCGGCGCCTACACGACCACGCTCAAGCCGAGCGACCTGCCCGCGAACGCGCCCGCGGAGCTCACGTCGGGATCAAAGCAGTGGAAGCTCACGATCGCGAACTCCGGCGGCGTGGACGACGGTCCGGTGTTCGCCATCGCGAACGGTGACCTGGGGGCGCTCGAGAACCCCTCGTTCGGCGTCAAGGACGACGTGATCCTGCTGCACCGCGAGGAGTGCGGGGCGGGCGACAAGCCGTTCTACGAGAACGCCTACCGCTACGAGCTGAGCGGCAAGACGTTGACGCTCACCAAGGTCAGGAACGGCTGTCCCGACGAGGTGGCGCTGACGATCCTCACCAGCGAGCCCTGGACCAGGACGAACTAGCCCGTGCCGGCCGGGCGCGCCCGAGCTGGCGGCCCGGCCGACACGTCCCCGCTAGCGGTCTGCCTGATCGGCGCCGCTCTCGTGGTCGCCTTCCACGACGACCTTGTTGAACGACGCGTCGAGGCGGACGTCGACCGTGCTGCCGTCGGCCTTGGTGACCTCGACCTCCCAGGTCGCTCCGTTCTCGCCGTCGCGCTCCACCGAGTTGGCGGTTCCGCCCCCGGTGATCTTCAGCGCGGCCTGCTTGGCCTGGTCCGCGCCGGGGCCGGTCACCGACCCCTCGGAGCCGCCACCCGCGCCCATCGCCGACGCTACTCCGGCGCCGCCGGCCGCCAGGGCCAGCACCGCCGCTCCAACCACAATCGTCTTCCGGTTCATCGAGTTCCTCCTGCCGTGTGCGTGACACCCATCTGTCTAGGGCGCGGCGCTGAGATCAGGCTGAGGCGGGTGCGCCTGGTAGTTTGAGCGCCGCGAGTTAGGGTTACCTAATTGAAGGCGGATGAAATGCTGAGAACGGTTCAGTTGGCAAGGGCGATCGCCGTGGCGGCGATCCTGAGCATGTCGGTGCTGGCGGCGTGCGGCGGCGACGACGACTCCGGATCGCAGGCCACCGAGGCGCAGTCCAGCTCCGCACAGGCGATCGACGAGATCGACGAGACCAGCGCCGGGCTCGACCAGGCGCTCGCCCAGCTGCGCGACGGCGACGCGAAGGCCGCCAAGGAGACCGTCGCCGAGACCTACCTCCAGCACTTCGAGGAGGTCGAGGCGCCGCTCGAGAAGGTCGACCCGGAGCTGATGGAGAAGCTCGAGGAAGGCATCTCCACCGACCTGCGCGGGGACATCGGCAAGGCCTCGGCGAACGAGATCAGCGCCCACGTCAAGCAGCTCAAGGCGGACCTCGCGACCGCGAAGAGCAAGCTCGAGGGGTAGCCCTGCGCGCGCTCCTGGCATCGGTTCTCGGCTGCGCGGTCCTGCTGGTGGCGGCGGGCCCCGCCGCAGCGGAGCCGAACGACCTGGAGCGCGGGCGCGCGGAGATCGACAAGGCCTCGGTGCTGGTGGACCGCTCGCTCGAGGCCGTCAAGGACGGCGATCGCGAGCGCGCCTACCGGCTCGCCCGCTCCGCCTACCTGGACCACTACGAGTTCGTGGAGATCCCGATGCGGCTGCGGGATCCGAACAAGGTGCTCGACACCGAGTTCAAGTTCGCGGCGATGCGCAACGACATCCGCGACGGCGCGCCGCTGTCCGACATCCGGCGCGACGTCGCCGACGTGCGTGAGGGGCTGGTCGCCTCGGACCGGGTGCTCGCCGACAAGGGGTTCGCCGCCCCGGCGATCGCGTTCGGGTTCTCGTTCTCGATCCTGTTCCGCGAGGGCATCGAGGCCGTCCTGTTGATCGCGATCCTGCTCGGCTCCCTGTCCGCCGGCAGCGCGCACGACTACAAGCGCCCGCTCGGGCTGGGCGTGCTGGCGGCGCTCGGGGCGACGCTGCTCACCTGGGCGCTCGCGACCCTGGTGATCGACATCGCGCCCGTGAGCAGGGAGCTGATGGAGGCGATCACCGCTTTGGTGGCCGTGGGCGTGCTGGTGTTGGTGAGCTTCTGGCTCATCTCGCGCCTCGAGCACAGGCGCAGGCAGGAGTTCATGCGCGCGCGCGTGGCGGGTGCGCTGGCCGCCGGCACCGCGGTCGCCTTCGCGGGGCTCGGCTTCACGGCGGTCTACCGCGAGGGCTTCGAGACGGTGCTCTTCTACCAGGCGCTCAACCTGTTCGCCGAGGGGCTCGAGCTGTGGGTGGCGCTCGGCGCCGTCGCCGCGGCCGTGGCGCTGGGCGGCGTCGCCTACGCGATCCTCAAGCTCGGCAAGCAGCTGCCGCTGCGGCCGATGCTGATCGGCGGCGCAGCCGTGCTGCTGCTGCTCGCCGTGGCGTTCACCGGCAACGCGGTGCGCTCGCTCCAGTCGGTCGACCTCGTCCGCGCGACGCCGGTCGACTGGCCCCGGCTGCCCGTGTTCGTCGCCGAGCTGACCGGCATCCACCCGACCCGCGAGGGCCTGATCGCGCAGGCGGTGCTGCTGGGGATCTTCGTGCTCGGCGCGGTCTGGGTGTTCGCGGTCGAGCCCGCCAGGCGGCGCCGGCGCCAGGGCGTCAGCGAGGCGCCTGCGTGACCGTGCTGCGGGTGGGGGTGGACGTCGGCGGCACGTTCACCAAGGCCGTCGCGGTCTCGGTCCGCCCCGTCGAGCTGCGCGCGCAGGCCGTAGTCCCCACCAGCCACCACGAGCGCACGGGAGTCGCGCACGGCGTCGCGGAGGCGCTCGGGGAGCTGTTCGCCGAGCTCGGCGACGAGCGCGACAGCGTGCAGCTCGTCGCCTACTCCACCACCCAGGCGATGAACGCCCTGCTCGAGGGAGACGTCGCGCGCGTCGGGGTGATCGGGATCGGCGCGGCGCCCGAGCTGCGGCGCGCGCGCAAGCGGACCCGCATCGGAGCGGTCAAGCTCGCGCCCGGGCGCGCGCTGCAGACCGAGCACGAGTTCCTCGACGCGACCAGGGGCCTCGACGAGGGCGCCATCGACGCGGCGCTCGGCCGGCTCAAGGCCGCGGGCTGCCCGGCCGTCGCCGTCAGCGGCGCGTTTGCCGTCGACTCGCCCGAGCAGGAGCGGGCGGTGTCCGAGCGGGCCCGCGAGCTCGGCCTGCACGCGTGCGCGGGCCACGAGCTGACCGGCACCTACGGGCTCGAGACGCGCACCGTCTCGGCCGCCATCAACGCCTCGATCCTGCACGTGATCGACCGGACCGCGACCGTCGTCGAGCGCGTGCTCGCCGACGCCGGTCTCGACGTCCCGCTGCTGGTGCTGCGCGGCGACGGCGGGGCGATGAGCCTGAGCGCGTTCCGGCGCGCGCCGTCGCTGACGATCGGCTCGGGACCCGCGGCGGGGGTGGCGGCGGCGCTGCACGAGCTCGCGATCGGCAACGCGATCGTGCTGGAGTGCGGCGGGACCAGCTCGAACGTCAGCATCGTCAAGGGCGGCCAGACCGCGATGCGCACCCTGCGCGTGATGGGCCACCCGACGGCGATCCGGTCTGTCGACTCGTGGGTCGTGGGCGCCGCCGGCGGCTCGATGGCGCGCGTACGGCGCCGCCGGGTCGACGACGCGGGGCCGCGCAGCGCCCACGTCGCGGGCCTCCCGTACGCCTGCTTCGCCGAGCCCGGCGTGCTCCACGGCGCCCGCCTGGAGCTCGTCGCTCCGGTGGCTGGAGACCCCGGGGAATACGCGGTCGTCGAGACCCCCGGCGGGTACCGCTACGCCGTCACCGCCACCTGCGCGGCCCGGGCGCTGGGGCTGGTCGAGGGCGACCGCGAGCCGGCGCTGGCGGCGTTCGCGGCGATCGCCGCAGCGACGCGGGGCTCGGCCGAGGACGCCGCGCGCGCCCTCTTGAGGGCCGCCGTGGCGAGGATCGCCGAGGCGGTCGCCGAGGCCGCCAGGGCCCATGGGTTCGGCCCAGAGGTGCCGGTCGTCGCGCTCGGCGGCGCGGGCCGGGCGCTCGCTCCGGAGCTGGCGCGCTCGCTCGGCCGGCCCTGCGAGCTGCCGCCGCACCCGGAGGTGCTGAGCTCGATCGGGGCCGCGCTCTCGCTCGTGCGCGTGGAGCTGGCCCGGCACGGCGGCGACTCCGGTCGCGGCGCCGCGCTCACACGCGAGGCCGAGCGCGCCTGCGTCGAGGCCGGCGCCGCGCCGCAGACGGTGCGCGTGGAGACGCGCTTCGAGCCCCGCGAACGGATCCTGCGCGCGGTCGCGACCGGCGCGCTGGCCCTCGAGCAGGGCGCGGCGGGACGCGCCGCGGCCGCGCCCGAGGCGCAGCGCCGCGCGGCGTCGGCGGCGCTCGGGCCTGGACGAGTCGGCGCTCGAGCTGGTCGCCGAGAACGACTACTACCGCGTGTTCTCGGGGAACGGCACCGGCGCCGTGGCGGTGGTGGACGTCGCACGGCAGCGTGCCGCTCGCCGAGCACGCCAAGCGCGTGATCGCGAGGGATCCGGCCGGCCTGCTCGAGGAGCTGCCCGCGGCCCTGCGCGAGACCACCCAGAACCTCGGCGTCGCCCAGCTGCTGCCGCGCGTGGCGGTCGTGTGCGGATCGCGCATCGTCGACCTGTCGGACGCCCGGCACGTCGAGGAGGTGCTCTCCGAGACCGCAGCCGTGGTCGAGGGGGCCGAGGGCCGGGCCGTCGCGGTGATCTGGCAGTGAGCCTGTACCGCCAGGCGCGGGGCAGCTCGTGGCGCGTGATCGCCGCGGTGGGCGTCGTCGCAGTGCTCGTGGGCGGCGTCGCGGGCTTCGCGCTCGGGCGCTCGTCGGCGCCGGACCCGAGCCTCGCCGACCAGGTGGCGGACCTGCGCGACCAGCTCGCCCCGGCGCGCGAGGCGATCGAGCTGACCACGACCGAGTTTCCGCAGGCGGTCGAGGGCGGCCGCGTGGTCGAGCCGACCGAGTACCAGGCCGCCAAGGCCGACGTCGAGCGCGCGCGCGACACGGTCGCCTCGGCCTACGCCGACCTGGAGGCGGTGGACCCCGCGGCCGCCGAGCGGCTGCGCAGCGCCGTGGCGGCGCTGGGCGCGGGCGTCGCCGAGCGCGCGAGCGAGGCGCAGGTCGAGCGGCTGGCGCGCTCGGCCGGCGAGGCGCTCCAGCAGGCGCTCGGCGGCTAGCGGCCCAGCTCGGCCAGCGGGCGCGTGTTGAGCACGTCGGCGGCGGTCGCCCAGCCGCGCCGCGCGGTCACGACGGACAGCGCCATGTTGGCGAGCCCGCCCGGCGAGTGGGCGTCGGTCGAGCAGACGATCGGGACGCCCGCCCGCAGGGCCTCGCGCACGTGCTCGCCGCTCAGGTCGAGCCGGTTCGGCAGCCCGTTCACCTCGAGCGCGACGTCCTGCTCGAGCGCGACCTCGAAGATGCGCTCGAGGTCGAGCGCGTTCTCCGGCCGGCGGCCGATCATGCGGCCCTTGGGGTGGCTGAGGCAGCGCACCGAGGGGTTGCGCAGCGCCTCCTCGACCCGCTTGGTCAGCTCTCGCTCGGGCATGCGCTGGCCGCCGTGGACGCTCGCCTGGACCCAGTCGAGCTCGGCGAGCACGTCGTCGGGGAGGTCGAGCCGGCCGTCGGGGAGGATGTCGCACTCGATCCCCCGCAGCACGCGGAACGGCGCCAGCGCCTCGTTGGCGGCCGCGATCTCCTCGCCCTGGCGGCGCACCTCGTCGGCGGTGAGCCCGCGCACGGCGCCGACCGCGGGCGTGTGGTCGCAGATCGCGAGGTACTCGTAGCCGCGCTCGATCGCGCTGCGGCCCATCTCCTCGACGCTCGCGCGGCCGTCGGACCAGGTCGTGTGGCAGTGCAGGTCGCCGCGGATGTCGCCCAGCTCCACGAGCGCGGGAGGCTCGCCGCGGAACGGCCGCTCGCGCAGCTCCGGCGGCAGCCAGGGTAGGCCCAGGGCCGCGTAGACGGCCTCCTCGTCGGGTGCGTCGGGGAGCGGCTCCAGCTCGGCCACGTACTCCTGCGAGCCGGTCGCGCGCAGCAGCGCGGTGCCGAGCCGGTCCGGGTCGGCCACGACCAGCTCCACCGGCACGCCCTCGACGGTCACGCCGACCGTCCGGCGCTCGTCGTCGCTCGACGATCGCGACGATCTGGGGCAGCTCGGCGAAGCGCTCGGGCGCGTCCGCCGCGACGCTGACGACCGCGAGCCGCTCGCAGGAGTCGCGCCAGCGCCGCACGTCGCCCGCCACCTGCGCGTCGAGCGCGGCGGCGATGCCGCCGGCCAGCTCCCAGGCGCGGTTGAGCGTCAACCCCTGACGCGGGCGGTCGCCTGGCTCGCGCTGCAGCGCCTCCAGCAGCTGGGCCTCGGTCTTCGGGCCCACCCCGCGCACGCCGCGCAGGCGCCCGGCGGCGGCCGCCTCGCGCAGCTCCTCCGCGGTGCTCACGCCGAGGGCGCGGGCGATCTGCACGGACTTCCTGGCGCTCAGGCCGAGGTAGCGGCCCAGCCCGACCAGGTCGGGGGCGAGCTCCGCCTCGAGCTCGGCGAGCTCAGCGATCCGGCCGGTCTCGACCAGCTCGCGCAGGCGCGCCTCGATCCCCGGGCCGATCCCGCGCAGCTCGCGCGCGCGGCCGGTCCGCACCAGCTCGGCGACCGGGACTGCGGCCGAGCGGATCGTCTCGGCCGCGCGGCGGTAGGCGCGCGTCGTGTACGGGTTCGCGTCGCCCAGCTCGAGCACTGCCGCCAGCGCTTCCAGCTGGTCGGCGATCTGCGCGTTGTCCACCGGCCGCGTCAGCCGCTCGTCTCGTCGAGCAGCTGGAGCAGCTCGTGGGCCGCCAGCTCGATCTCCTTGTGGCGCCACTCGGCCGCCCGGTAGTGGCAGGCGATCAGACCCATCCGATGGACGCGGCGGAAGTCTCCGTAGACGAAGGCGTAGCGCGCCTTGGTCTCGTCCGAGGGGCCATCGGTCAGCCCGAGGTGCCAACCGGAGTACTCCTCCCACGAGTGCGACTCGAGAAACGCGTTCTCCTGCTCGGCCCGCGGCTGCACCTCGCCCCATTCGCTGTCGAGGACGTACTGGCGCGCCTCGATCAGCTCGCGCGCCCGGGCGACGCCGGCGGGGTTGACGGAGTAGGAGGCCACGCCTGCATCCTGCCCGAATCCGAGATCATGCAGCCGGTGCAGGCCCTGGTCACGACCCCCGGGCGGGCTCACTCGACGCGGGTGGCGGAGGTGCCCGAGCCGGCGCCGCCCGACGACGCGGTCCTGATCCGCACGCTCGAGGTGGGCGTCTGCGGCACGGATCGCGAGATCTCCGAGGGCCTGTTCGGCGTCGCGCCGGAGGGCGAGGAGGCGCTCGTGCTGGGCCACGAGCTGCTCGGCCGGGTCGAGCGCGACGGTCACGGCTTCAGCCGCGGCGACCTGGTCGCGGCCACGGTGCGGCGCTCGTGCGGGCACTGCGCGGCCTGCGCCGCGGGGGCTCCGGACGCCTGCGAGACCGGCGACTACCGCGAGCGCGGCATCACCCGCCTGCACGGCTTCGCCAGGGAGCTGGTGGCCGAGGCGCCTGAGCAGCTCGTGCCCGTGCCGGCGTCCCTGGGGCGCACCGGCGTGCTCGCCGAGCCGGCTTCGATCTGCGAGCGCGGCCTGCGCCACATCCGCGCGGTCGGCGGGCGCCAGCCCTGGAGCCCGCGCCGAGCGCTGGTGCTCGGCGCCGGGGCGATCGGCATGCTCGGCACCTACCTGCTGCGCATGGACGGGCTCGAGGTGTGGACGGCGAGCAGGTCCACGGCCGCCGAGCGCACGCGGCTGATCGAGGCCTGCGGGGCCCGCCACGTCCCCACGAGCGAGTCGTCCCTGGACGAGCTCGCGCGGGACGTGGGGGGCTTCGACGTGGTCTTCGAGGCGGCGGGCGACGCCCAGCTGATGCTCGACGCCCTCGGCCTGCTGCGCCGCAACGGCGTCGCCTGCCTGCTCGGCATCGACGGTCGCCCGCGGCGCCTGAGCGTCGACGGGCGCGTGCTCGCGGTCGACGCGATCCTCCAGAACCGCGCGCTGTTCGGAAGCGTCAACGCGAACCGGATCGACTGGGACGCCGCGGTCGGTCACCTCGACGCCGCCCGCGCGCGCTGGCCGGAGGCGATCGAGGCGTTCGTGGGCCTGCGCGTGCCGCTCGACGACTTCGCCGGCGCGTTCGGCTACCGGGGCGTCAAGGCGACGCTGCTGCTCGAGGGCTGAGCACGGCGCCGTCCGACGCCGAGCCGACCGCGGCGGCGTAGCGCCCGAACACGCCGTGCGTGAAGCGGGGCGGGGGAGGGCTCCAGCCCGCCATGCGGCGCGCCAGCTCGGCGTCCGCCACGTCCACCTCGAGCAGGCCCGCCTCGACGTCGATCGTCACCACGTCTCCGTCCGCGATCGCCGCGAGCGGCCCGCCGCGGGCCGCCTCGGGCGCCACGTGCCCGACCATCAGCCCGCGCGTCGCGCCTGAGAAGCGGCCGTCGGTCACGAGCGCCACCGTCTCGCCCAGCCCGGCGCCCACGACGGAGGAGGTCACGCTCAGCATCTCGCGCATGCCCGGCCCGCCGGCCGGCCCCTCGTAGCGCACGACCAGCACGTCGCCGGCTGTCACGCCGCCCGAGCGCACCGCGTGGGCGCAAGACTCCTCGTCGTCGAAGACTCGCGCGGGGCCGGTGTGGGCGCCGCGCTCGACGCCGGCCAGCTTGAGTCAGGCAGCCGTCGGGGGCGAGGTTGCCGCGCAGCGCGTGGAGCTTCCCGCGTGGCGCGAAGCGGCCGAGCACCTCGCCGTCGGGCGCGGGCGCGCCCGCCGGCGGCCTGCGCGAGGGTCTCGCCGGAGACGGTCGGGGCGGAGCCGTCGGCGTGGCCGCCGCGAACCAGCTCGGCGGCGAGCGCCGCGGTCCCGCCGGCGCGGTGCAGGTCCTCGGCGACCCAGCGCCCGCCCGGCGCGAGGTCGGCGAGCACGGGCGTGCGCGCGCTGATCGCGGCCAGCTCGTCGAGCGACAGCGGCACGCCGGCCTCGCGGGCGATCGCCAGCAGGTGCAGGAAGCCGTTGGTGGAGCCGCCGCTCGCGACGACGCCGGCCGCCGCGTTCTCGAGCGCCCGGCGGTCGAGAAACGCGCGCGCGGTCACGCCCCGCTCGGCGAGCTCGACCGCGAGCGCCCCGGCCCGCTCGGCGGCGGCGTCCTTCTCGCCCTCGTAGGCGGCCGGGATCAGCCCGTCGCCGAGGATCCCGAGCCCGAGCAGGTCGGTCACGATCGCCATCGTGTTGGCGGTGAAGTTGCCGGCGCAGTAGCCCACTCCCGGGCAGGCCACGCGCTCGAGGACGTCGAGCTCGGCGCGCTCGAGCAGGCCGCGCTGCTGCGCGCCCACGGCCTCCCAGACGTCCTGGATCGTCACGGCCCGCTCCCCGACGCGGCCGGCCAGCATCGGACCACCGGACAGCACGACGGCGGGCCGGTCGACGCGCGCCAGCGCCATCAGCGCGCCGGGCACGGTCTTGTCGCAGCCGACCAGGCAGACGAGCGCGTCGAAGTCGTGGGCGTGCACCATCAACTCGATCGAGTCCGCGATCAGCTCGCGCGAGACCAGCGAGGCGCGCATGCCGGGGGTGCCCTGCGACTGGTTGTCCGACACGGCGATCGTGTTGAACTCGAGCGGCACGCCGCCGGCGGCGGCGACCGCTGCGCCCGCCCGCTGCGCCAGCCGCCGCTGGTTGAGGTTGCAGGGCATCGTCTGAGCCCAGGTCGAGGCGATGCCGACGAGCGGCCCGTCCAGCCGCTCCGGGTCGATGCCCATGGCGCGGAAGTGCGAGCGGGCGCCGGCTCGCTCGACCCCGGCGCGGAGGGCGGCCCTGGCGCGCCGTCTGGCTGCTGCGTCGTCGTCCATGGGCGGCGGGGCCGGACGCTACCTTGCACGCGCCCGCGCCGCCGGGTACGGTCCGGCCGTGAGCGCCAGCGTGGCCCAGCGGCAGCCGGACGCCGCTCCTCGCCTGCTCGCGATCGCCGCGCTGGGCGCCGCCGTCGCAATCGCCCTCGGCGTCTACGGCCGGGTTCACGACCCGAGCCAGCAGCTCGTCTTCACCCTGTTCTTCTCGTCGACGATCTCGATGAAGGTGTGGATGGCGAGCCTCGCCCTGCTGCTCGCGTGCGTGCAGCTGCTGTCCGCGCTGTGGGTCTACGGGAAGCTGGGCGGCGAGGCGCCGCCGTGGGCCGGGACCGCGCACCGCATCTCGGGACGGCTCGCGTTCATCGTCTCGCTGCCGGTCGTCTACCACTGCCTCTGGTCGCTCGGCTTCCAGGACACGACCACGCGCGTCCTGCTGCATTCGCTGTTCGGCTGCGCCTTCTACGGCGCCTTCGCGGCCAAGGTGACGATCGTGAACTCGAAGGGGCTGCCCGGGGTCGCGCTGCCGGTGGCAGGCGGGATCACGTTCGCGCTGCTCGTCGGGATCTGGCTGACCAGCGCGCTCTGGTTCATCGACAACAGCGGCTGGCCCAGCTTCTGACCGTGCTGCGCGGAATCGACACCACGCTCGAGGTGATCGCCTGGTCGCTGGTCGTCTTCTTCGTGATCCTGCTGTTCGTCGGGCCGCGCGTTATCGCCGAGGACAAGCCGGAGTCGCAGGCCGCGAACCCCGCGGGTCAGAAGGTCGATCAGGACGAAGGTGACGAGGGCGCCGGCGACCAGGCCGGCCGTGAGGCGACCGTCAACGGGAAGACCGTGTTCAGCGACACCTGCGGGAGCTGCCACACGCTGTCCGCCGCGGGAACCTCGGGAACGACCGGTCCGAACCTCGACGACGTCTCGCTGGACGCCGCGGCGATCGAGGGCATCGTTCGCGACGGCCGCGGCGGAATGCCCGCGTTCGGCGACCAGCTGTCCGACGAGGAGATCTCGGCCGTGGCCGAGTTCGTCGCGGGCAACTAAGGCGGCGCGCCTCAGCGCGCCGGGTGGCGCTCCCATCACCCGCTTGAAGGCGCGGGCGAAGGCCGCCTCCGAGCGGTAGCCGAGCCGGTTGGCCAGCTCGCCGATCGTCGCGCCCTCCTCCTTGAGCGCGTTGAGCGCGACGTTCATGCGCCAGCGCGTGACGTACTGCATCGCGGGCTCGTCGACCAGCTCGGTGAAGCGGGCGGCGAAGGCGGAGCGCGACATCGCCAGCTCGTCGGCGAGCGTGGCGACCGTCCAGTCGCGCGCCGGGTCGCGGTGGATGAGCGACAGGGCGCGCCCGATCTGGGGGTCCTGGAGGGCGCCCAGCCAGCCGCTGCGGGCGGCGGGGTCGGTCTCGATCCAGGAGCGGATCGCCTGGATCACCAGGATGTCGCCGAGGCGGGTGATGACGGCCTCGCCGCCGGGTCGCAGCTCGCGGGCCTCGACGGCCATCAGCCGCAGGGTGCTCTGCATCCAGTCGCCCTGGGGCGACGCCGACGCCTCGATGTGGAGCAGCGGCGGCAGGATCTCGACGAGGTTGCGGGCGGCCGGGTGGTCGAAGCGCACCGCCCCGCAGACCAGCGTGGTCGGCGCGCCGCCGCCGCCGTGGCGCAGGATCTCGTAGCGGTCTGAGACCTGCTCGCGCTCGAGATCGAGCACGCCGGGCGCCGCGACGCCCGGCTCGCTGCGCAGCACGTGCCCCTCGCCGTGCGGTACCAGGCCGAGGTCGCCGGGCTGGAGCAGCGTGGGCTCGGCGTCGCCCGACTCGAGCAGCAGCCGGCCGGTGGTGACCACGTGGAACCACACGTAGCCGGGCATGGCCATCATCGTCATGCCCCACGGCGCGCTCAGCTCGGAGCGGCAGTAGAAGGCGCCGTTCATGCGCAGGAAGTGGAGCGCCTCGCCGAGCGGGTCGGCGGGCGCCCAGGGGTCGAGAGTGACCATGGGCGCAGTATGACGGCTCGAATCAGTTCGTCCAGACCGATGGACGATCGAGCATTGATCACGGGTCTGCGGTCATAGACGCGCCTGCTCACGCTCCGGAAACTGGATGAATGGCTATGACGACCAACCACACCATTCTCGTACTGGGCGGCACCGGCAAGACCGGCCGCCGTGTGGCGCAGCGGCTCGAGGCGCGCGGCGTGCCGGTCCGCATCGGCTCGCGCTCGGCCGAGCCGCCCTTCGACTGGGAGGACCGCTCCACGTGGGCGCCCGCGCTCGAGGGCATGAGCGCCGCCTACGTCTCCTACTACCCGGACCTCGCGATCCCCGGAGCGGTCGAGGCCGTGGGGGCGTTCGCCCGCCTCGCGGTCGAGCGCGGCGTCCGGCGGCTCGTGCTGCTGGCCGGCCGGGGGGAGGAGGAGGCCGAGCAGGCCGAGCGCGCCGTGCAGGCGTCCGGCGCCGACCTGACCATCGTGCGCGCGACCTGGTTCGCGCAGAACTTCAGCGAGGACTACATGCTGGACGCCGTGCTGGCCGGCGAGGTCGCGCTTGCCGGCAGGGGACACGCCCGAGCCGTTCGTCGACGCGGACGACATCGCCGACGTGGCCGTCGCGGCGCTGACCGAGGACGGACACGTCGGCGAGCTGTACGAGCTGACCGGCCCGCGCGCGCTGACGTTCGCCGACGCGGTGGCGGAGATCTCCGCGGCCACCGGCCGCGAGCTCGCCTACGTGCCGGTCTCGATCGACGAGTTCGCCGCCGCGGCGACCGCGCAGGGCGTGCCCGCCGACGTCGTCGGACTGCTCCGCTACCTGTTCGGCGAGGTGCTCGACGGCCGCAACTCGCAGACGACCGACGGCGTGCAGCGCGCCCTCGGGCGCCCGCCCAAGGACTTCGGCGACTTCGCCCGCGACGCCGCGGCGACCGGCGTCTGGAACGGGGTGGTATCTTCCTAACGGTGACTAGGTTAGGCGTGACGAGGCTGGCGCCGGTCCAGTGGGCGGCGCTGATCGGGTCGGGGCTGATCCTGATGTGGAGCATCCCCGGCCTGATCGTGAACCCGGACTTCGGCGTCGGCGACGCCGCCAGCGCCGAGCTCGTGCTCGGCGTCGACATGAACGGCTGGCACGCGCTCTCGGGCTTCGCGGTCGCGATCCCGGCGCTCCTGCTGCTGAGGCGCCCCGACCTCGAGGCGGTCTACATCACGCTCGCCGCGGCCAGCCTGATCGCCACGGGCGTCTGGGCCCTGTTCGACACCCAGCCGGCGGCCGGCCTGTTCTCGTTCCCGCACAACGGCACGGACGCCCTGCTGCACTTCGGCACCTCGGCGATCTACCTCGCCGGCGCCGCCCACTGGTTCGCGACGAGCCGCCCTACGGCCCGAGCATCAGCTGGGACACGCTGAACGCCGCCCCGCCCGGATCCGCCAGGACCGCCTGGCGGAAGCCGGGGAACTCGTACGGCTCGACCAGTACCTGGCCGCCCCCGGACGCGGCCGTGGCGGTCGCCGCGTCGATGTCCGCGACCCAGAAGTCGACGTTCCAGCGCGACGGACCCGAGTCGCCCTCGCTGGGCGGGATCACGGTCGCGACCAGGTCGCGCGGCACGGGCTGCTCGGGCTCGCCGCCCACGTAGCCCGGCAGGCGGAACAGCGTGACCGCGAAGTCCCCCATCTCGAAGAGGTCGGTCTCCCAGCCGAACACGGCGCCGTAGAACGGCGCGACCGAGCCCGGGTCGGAGCTGCTGAGCGCGCTCATGCTCCAGGCGCCCGGCTCGTTGACGAGCTCCGCCCCGGGGCGGTCGCCGGGCGTCCAGGCGCAGATCACCGCGCCGTCCGGGTCGGCGAGCACGGCGATCCGGCCCGCGGGCGGGACGTCGAACGGCTCGACCACGACGCTGCCGCCCGCGTCGGCCGCGGCGCGCGCGGCGTCGTCGGCGCTCTCGACCTGGACGTAGGTGCTCCAGCCGGGCTGGGGGTTGCCCGCCGCGGGCGATGAGCCGATCCCGGCGACCTCGCGGCCGCGCAGCTGCGCCACGAAGTACTCGCCGTCGTTCGGCATCGGCCCCGGCTCGCCGAACTCCCAGCCGAACAGCGATCCGTAGAAGTCGGTGCGGCGGCGTGGATCGGGGCCGAGGTTGTCGACCCACGCCGGGACGCCGGCCTGGAAGCCGTCTCGTTCGCTCATGTGGCCGATCTTGTCACGCGGCGTGACGCTCGACACCGCCGACCAGGGTGCGGGTCACGCGCAGCTCGGCGTCGAGCACCGCGAGGTCGGCGGGCGCCCCCGGGGCGAGCGTGCCCAGGTCGGGCCGGCCGGCCAGCAGGGCAGGCGCGCGCGAGACCGCGTGCACGGCGTCGGCGAGCGGGGCCCCGCCCTCGGCCAGCAGCCGCAGGGCCCGGTCGAGCCCGCTCGTGCTGCCGGCCAGCGTGCCGCCGGGCCGGGTCGCGCGGCCGTCGCGCACCTCCACGACGGCCGCGCCGAGCGCGAACGTCCCGTCGCCGCACCCGGCCGCCGCGATCGCGTCGCTGACCACGCACAGCACGCGCCCCGGCGGCGCGCCGCACCGACTCGACCGTCTCCGGCGCCAGGTGAAAGCCGTCCACGATCGCCGTGATCGCGACGTCGTCGCGCGCGAGCGCGGCGCCGGCCGGCCCGGGGTCGCGCGCGGCGAAGCGGCGGTGGGCGTTGTGGATGTGCGTGATCGCCGTGGCGCCCCGCTCGAACGCAGCGCCCGCCGTCGCGGCGTCCGCGTCGGTGTGGCCGATCCGCGCCCCCACCCCGCGCGCCGCGAGCGCGTCGACCAGCTCGAGCGCGCCGGGCAGCTCGGGCGCGAGCGTCATCGCCGACACGGGGCCGGCCGCCAGCAGCTCGTCGAGCAGCGCGAGGTCGGGCTCGCGCAGATGCTCGGGCTGGTGGGCGCCGGGCCAGGCGGGCGAGAGGAACGGTCCCTCGAGGTGCACGCCGAGCACCCGCAGCGGGCAGGGGACCTCGGACGCCACGGCGAGCGCGCGCCGAAGCGCCGCCGGGGCCGCGCTGATCAGCGTCGGCTGGAAGGCGGTCACGCCGGTAGCCGCGAGCGCGTCCCCGGCCGTCGCGTAGTCGCCGGGGCCGGCGCCGAGGAAGTCGACGCCGCCGAAGCCGTTGACCTGGAGGTCCACGAAGCCCGGCACCGCGAGCCCGCCTGGGCCGGCGGGCTGGAGACCCACCTCCGCGATGCGTCCCGCCTCGATCTCGACGTCGCCGGGCAGCTCGGCGCCGTCCACGAGCGCGGCGCGAACGCCCAGCCTCAGTCTCTTCACATTTCGCAGTGTGGCACCGGCACTCAGCCTGGCCGTGTATACAGATGTACCAATTGAGCTAAGTGGCTGCCTACCCGAAAGGCTGACGGAACCGAATGGCTAAGACGAAGACGGGAGTTGACCAGAAGCTGGTGCGCGCGATCGGGCACCCGCTGCGGCTGCGGCTGCTCACGATCTTCAACGAGCGTGTCGCTAGTCCCAGCGATCTGGCCGCCGAGCTGGGGGAGCCGATCGGCAACGTCAGCTACCACACGCGCATCCTGGCCCGCCTCGGCTGCGTGGAGCTCGTCCGGACCAAGCAGGTGCGCGGCGCGGTCGAGCACTACTACCGCGCCGTCGTCCGGCCGGTCTTCAGCGACGAGGACTGGGCCGAGCTCCCGACGTCGATCCGCAAGTCGCTCGCCGGGGCGGTGCTCACCGAGATCGCCGACGACATGAGCGCGGCTGCGGGCGAGGGCGGCTTCGACCGCGACGAGGTGCACCTCAGCCGCACCCCGCTGACGCTCGACGGCCAGGGCTGGCAGGACCTGAACGAGCTGCTCCAGGGCATCTACGAGCGCGCGCTCGAGATCCAGGCCGAGAGCGCGTCGCGCCTGCACTCGGACGGCGCCCAGGAGTCGCAGGCCGCGCTGATGGCGCTGCTGCTGTTCGAGCCGCCCACGGGCGAGGCCCAGACCACCAAGCGCGGGGGCAAGAAGCGGCGGCGGTAGTGTCTGCTCCGTGAGCCCCAGATCGCGTTCGGTAGCCGTCGTCGGCAGCGGCTTCGGTGGCGTCGGCGCCGCCACGATGCTCAAGCGCGCCGGCTATGACGACGTCACCGTGTTCGAGCGCAGCGACCGCATCGGCGGCGTCTGGCACCACAACACCTACCCGGGCGCGGCCTGCGACATCCCTTCGCACCTGTACGAGTTCTCCTTCGCGCCCAACCCGCGCTGGTCGCGCCGCTACGCGCCGCAGGCCGAGATCCAGGCCTACCTGGAGGACACCGCGCGCAGCTACGGCGTCCTCGACCGCATCCGCACCTCCACGGAGGTCCGGAACGCCGCCTGGGACGAGCAGCGGCGGGTATGGCGGATCGAGACGAGCGCCGGCCCGCACGAGGCCGAGGTGCTGCTCACGGCCTGCGGGCAGCTGTCGGTGCCGACGGTTCCGCCCCTGCCGGGCCTCGACAGCTTCTCCGGGCCGGCCTTCCACACGGCCCGCTGGCGCCACGACGTCGAACTGGCCGGCAAGCGCGTGGCGGTGATCGGCACCGGCTGCAGCGCGATCCAGGTCGTGCCGGCGATCCAGCCGGAGGTCGCCCAGGTGGACGTCTACCAGCGCTCGCCCGGCTGGACCTTCCCGAAGATGGACTACCCGTACAGCGAGCGCACGCAGCGCCTGTTCGAGCGCTTCCCCGTGCTCCAGCGCCTCGACCGGCAGTCGATCTACCTCTTCCAGGAGCTGGCCGCCACCGGGATGACCAAGCACCGCTGGCTGCTGAAGCTGTTCAAGCGGATCTCGCAGCGGCGCATCGACAAGGCGATCGCCGACCCGGAGCTGCGCCGCAAGGTCACGCCGACCGACGAGATCGGCTGCAAGCGGATCATGCTCACCGACGAGTGGTATCCGACGCTCACCAAGCCGAACGTCGAGCTGGTCGCGGACCGCATCGCCGAGATCACGCCGGGCGGGATCCGCACCCAGTCCGGCGGCGAGCGCCCCGCCGACGCGATCGTGCTGGCGACCGGCTTCGCCACGCACGGATTCGTAGCGCCGATGGAGATCACCGGCGCCGCGGGCCGGCGCCTCGACGAGGAGTGGGGGGAGGCGCCGCGCGCCTACCTCGGGCTGAGCGTGCCCGGCTTCCCGAACCTGTTCCTGCTCTACGGGCCGAACACCAACGGAGGCAGCGGCTCGGTCGTGAACACGATCGAGTGCGGCGTCAACCACGTGATCGCCGCATTGGGTGAGCTCGACCGGGCCGACGCGCGCCGCATCGAGGTGCGCCGTCAGGCCGCCGAGGCCTTCGACCGCGAGCTGCGCACCGCGCTGGCCGGGACCGTCTGGCACTCGGGCTGCACCAACTGGTACGTCGACGAGAACGGCCACGACCCGAACCAGTGGCCGTGGACCTGGGGCGTCTACAGGCGCCGCACCGGCAGCATCGAGCCGGGCACCTACGAGCTGGTCGCCTGAGCGCGGCCATGCGACGGCTAGGCCTCGTCGTCCATCCCACGCGCGATCTCGACGGCGTGCTCGAGGAGGTGCGCAGCTGGGCGCAGGCGCACGACGTCGAGGTGGGCCAGGTCATGGTCGCGGGGCAGTCGCGGCAGGTCGCGGACCCGACCGGCGCCGAGGCCTGCGAGGTCGTCGTCGCGCTCGGCGGCGACGGCACGACGCTGGCGGCGCTCCACGCCGGGGCCGAGGCGTCGCGCCCGGTGCTCGGGATCGCCTGCGGGAGCGTCGGCATGCTGACCGCGGTCCACGCCGACCACGTGACCGCCGCGCTCGAGATGGTCAGCCAGGGCCACTGGGAGGCGGTGGCCGTGCCCGGGCTGGACGTGGCGGCCGTACGGGACCGCCACGTGGCCATCAACGACCTCGCCGTGATCCGCGCCGGCGCCGGCCAGCTGATCGTGTCGATCACGGTCGACGGCGCCCTCTACGCGCGCCTCGCCGGCGACGGCCTGGTGGTCGCCACCCCGGTCGGCTCGAGCGCCTACACGATGGCCGCGGGTGGGCCGCTGCTGGCGCCCGGGGCCGAGGGGATGGCGGTCACGCCGCTGGCGCCCCACGGGGGCTCCGCGCCGCCGCTGGTCACGGGTTCCGGCAGCGAGATCGCACTCACGGTCGAGCCCGGCTTCGGCGGCGTCCGCTACGAGCTCGACGGGCGGCCGGCCGAGGTCGACGGCCACGACCTGACCGTGCGCTGGCGACCCGACTACGCCACGCTCGTCCGGCTCGCCGACGACGAGCCGCGGCTCGCCGGGCTGCGCCGGCGCGGCCTGGTCCAGGACAGCCCGCGCGTGCTCGTGCGGGAGGGCCGGCTCGGTGAGCTGAAGAAGCCGGCCCCGCCGGTGGGCTAGTCCAGGCCGATCTCGCGCCGCGCCTGGGCGTGGTCGGTGTAGGTCTGCCAGTAGGCGACCTTGCCGTCGCGCACCTCCACCACCCAGGTCGCGGGGATGTCCAGCTCCACGCCGCTCTCGCTGCCGCGCGCGTTCCAGCGCCCTGTCACGAGCAGGCGGTCGCCGACGCGCTCGAAGCGCTCGGGCAGCACCTCGAAGAACTCCCAGCTGACCAGGATCTCGTCGCGCAGCCAGGCGACCACCTCGTCCGGGCCGCTGTAGGACCTGCCCTCCATCGCGGCGCCGAAGGGGATCGCGACGACGTCGGCGTGCAGCTCCCGCCGCATTCCCTCCGTGTCCGCGCTGCTGGCGGCCGACCAGGCGCGCCGCACCACCTCGAAGTCGTCATCGCGCATGGGCGCATTCTCCCTGAGGCGATTACGTTCCGCCCCGTGCCATAACATTTCCGTCATCGTGCCCGCCACCGCAAGAGCGCAGTCGGGTCGTCCGCGCGATCCGCGCATCGACGCCGCGGTGCTCGATGCGACCGTCGCCGCGCTGGGCCGGTCGGGCTACGGGGCGCTGACGTTCGAGGAGGTCGCGCGCGAGGCGGGGACCACGAAGCCCGCGATCTACAGACGCTGGTCCAGCCGGCCGCGGCTGGTGCTGGCCGCGCTGGGCCGCCGGCTCGGCTCCGCGCGAGCCCCTGACACCGGCTGCACGCTGTGTGACCTGGACGAGTGCCTGAAGCTGTTCGTCGCCTCGTTCAGGCGCATTCCGCCGGATGTGCTGGGACCGCTGTTCGCCGACTGCGCGGGAGATCGCGATCTGCGTGCCGCCTTCATGTCGACGCTGTTCGAGCCGCCGCGCGCGGCGGTCAAGGAGACGTTGGAGCGCGCGCGCGAGCGGGGCGACCTGCGGGCCGACGTCGAACCGGAGCTGATCCTCGACCTGATCGGCTCGCTCGTCCACTACCGCGCGCTCTTCGGACACGCGCCAACCAGCGACGCCGAAATCGAGCGCGCGGTCGAAGCGCTGTTGCAGGGGATCGCCGCCGACTACCCCGCGCTGCTCGAGCACAGCCGCCAGACCGGCGGTGACCCCAAGCTGCACGCGCTGCACAGCTCAGCCACTGCGTCGCGCTAGCGGAGCCAGGACGCGGGGGCACGGCACCCCCGCCGGCGCCGCCGGGCCCGGCCTGAGGTTCAGTGCCACCAGGGCGATTGCCGCGATGCCCGCCGCGACCACGAGGACCGCGGAACGCAAACCCTCGGCCGTCGCGACGCGGAGTGCCTCGCCGGCGAGTCCATCGGTGCTCGCCTGGGCCACGAGCACGAGCAGCGCGAGGCCTACGGCGGCGCCGATCGACGTGCTGGTCGAGGCGATGCTCGAGGCTACGCCCTGCTCCCGGTCGGCCACTCCGGTGCCAGCCGCGATGAACATCGCGGTGAAGACGACCCCGTCGCCCACGCTGAGCAGCAACAGGCCCGGCACGAGCGCTCCGTACGAGCCCGAGGGTGACATCGCAAGGGCCAGCAGCAGCGCGCCCAGCGCGCCGACGGCGAGCGCGCCGACCAGCGTCGGCCGGAGCCCGCAGCGCGTGACCACCCGGCCTGCCAGCGTGGAGGCGGCCACCACGACAACGGTGGGGAGCAGGAAGGCGAGGCCCGTCTCCAAGGCCTCGTAGCCGTGCACGTCCTGGAGGTAGAGCGTCAAGAAGTAGAGCACCGACCCGAACGTGCCCCAGAAGAGGAAGGCGATCGCGACGGCCGAGGCGAGGTTGCGATTGGCGAGCAGCCGGGGCGGGAGCAGCGGATCCTGGCTGCGGCGCTCGACGAGGGCGAACAGCGCGAATCCGGCCAGGCCGGCGGTTGCTGTGGCGACCACGACCGGCGAGGCCCAGCCGAGCTCCGGTCCGCGCACCAGCGCGAAGACGGCCAGGGTCACCCCGGCGGTCACGCTGAGCGCGCCGGGCAGATCGAAGCTGCGCCCGCGCTCGACCGGGGGGTCGGCGGGGATCAGCGCGAACGCCAGCAGCGCGGCGGCGCTCGCCAGCGGCACGTTGACGAAGAAGACCGACTCCCAGCCCAGCACGCTCGTCAGCAGGCCGCCGAGCAGCACGCCGATGACGAGTCCGGCCGCTCCCGCGCCTCCCCAGATGGCCACCGCGCGGTTGCGCTCGGGGCCCTCGGCGAAGGTCGTGTTGACCAGGGACAGGGTGGCCGGGAACACCAGGGCGCCGCCCAGTCCCTGCAGAGCACGGGCGGAGAGCAGGACCGGCGACGTCTGCGCGAGCCCCCCGAGCAGCGCAGCGCCGGCGTAGAGGGTGAGCCCTGCCACGAGCACGCGCCGTCGACCCAGCAGGTCGGCCGCCCGGCCGCCCAGTAGCAGGAAGCCCGCCGACGCGACGGCGTAGGCGCTGATGACCGCCTGCAGCGTCTGGGCCGTGAAGTCGAGCCCGCGACCGATCTCCGGCAACGCCACCACCACGATGTACTGGTCCAGCGAGACGAGCAGCATGGCGAACGCGAGCAGGGCCAGCGTCGCAGTCTTCCGCGGCATGGGATCCCTTCCGTTCCAATTACAATCCACTCCGTAACATAACGAATCTCGCCGGGCGGCGTTCGCAGAGAGACCGCAACCCCGGTCCCCCTCGCGTGTTCTGACTGGCGTGGCCCTCCCGTCGCCCCGCCTCGTCGCGGCAGGTGTCTTCCTCACCGGCGTGCTGGCCGTGCCGGCGGCCTTCGCGCAGCGGGCGCCCACCTTCGACTGGGCCGTCAGCGGCGGCGGCGCCGCCTCGGACGACGCCGACGGCATCGGCATCGACCCGTTCGGGCGGCCTGTCATCTCGGGCGGGTTCGACGGAACCAGCTCGTTCGACGCGGGCCACAGCCTGACCAGCGCCGGCGGGACCGACGTCTTCGCCGCCGGCTACAGCAAGCGCGGGCGGGTGCGCTGGGTCAAGCGCTTCGGCGGCCCGGGCCCGGATCAGGCGTTCGACAGCGACGTCGACTCGAAGGCCGACGCCGTCCTGACCGGCAGCTTCAACCGCACCGTCGACTTCGGCACCGGGCCGCTGACGAGCCGGGGCGGGACGCTGCCGCGCTACGGCGACGCCTTCCTGGTGAAGCTCGGCGCCCTCGGCCGCACCAAGTGGGTGCGCCAGATCGGCGGCACGGGCTCCGACGGCGGCGACGAGGTGGCGATCGGGCGCCAGAACCGCATCTACGTGATCGGCGACAGCGACGGCGACACGAACTTCGGCTCGGGGACCGTCGTCCCCAACACCGGCGGCCGCGACTCGTGGGCCGCGAACTTCAGCAGGACGGGCAGCCTGCGCTGGGCGCGCTCCCTGGGCGGGCCGGGAGCGCAGCAGGCGCACGGGATCAGCTCCGATCCCAAGGGGCACGCACTCGTGACCGGCGAGTTCCAGGGAACGTCGGTCTTCGGGTCGCACCGGCTGGACAGCGCGGGAGCGCAGCCGGACGTCTACGTCGCGAAGCTCGGGCGCCGCGGGGGCGTGCTCTGGGCCCAGCGCTTCGGCGGCGGCGGCGCGCGACATCGGGCGCGGCATTGACGCCGACGCCAAGGGGCACGTCTATCTCTCGGGCGAGTTCGCCGGGACGCTCCAGCTCGGCTCGACGACGCTGACGAGCGTCGGCGGCGTCGACTCCTTCGTCGCCAAGCTGACGCCGCGCGGGCGCGTGCTGTGGGCCATCCGGCTCGGGGCCCCGGGCAACGAGATCGGCCCGGAGATCGAGGTCGACGCGCTCGGCAACAGCTACCTGACCGGCAGCTCGATCGTGAACGGCGCCCGCGCGGCGTGGGTCACCAAGCTCGGGCCGCGCGGGAGGGTGCGCTTCACCGTCGGGTCGAGCGACAGCGGGTTCGCAACGCTCGGCGAGCTCTCGCTGGGGCCGGGCAGCGTCGGCGTGCTGGGGCGCTACGCCGGTCAGGTCACGCTCGGCCGGTTCACCCTGAGGGGCGCGGGCGCGACCGACTTCTTCCTGGCGCAGCTGCCGCGGGACGGCTCAGCCGCCGCGCGGAAGCGTCGCTAGCGCGTCGTCGCGCGCCTCCTGGGCGCGCCGGCGCGCCTCGCGCACGCGGGCGAGGTCGGCGCCCTCGCTGCCGGCCAGGTTGATCTCGACCAGGGCGGCCGCCGCGGCGGCCGCGGCCTCGGCGAACAGCACGCCCGCCAGGGCGTCCCCGCGCACGGCGGTCGGCGAGGCGGCGGTGACCTGCGCGCCGAGCTCGGCGGCCTCGGCGGCCGTCTCGGCGATCGCCAGCGGCGCCTGGCTCGCCTCGCCGAGCGCCGCCGCCACGCGCGCCTCGCGCTCCGGGTGGTCGCGGGGCAGCCGCCACGCCTCGAGCACGGGGGCGTACGAGGACAGCTCGCGGTCGGCCAGCGCGAGCGCCTGCTCGCGCAGCTCGCGGGCGCGCGCGGGCAGGCCCTCGGGCAGGTCGGCCGTGCCGCGGTTGGCCTCGAGCGTCGCGCACATCTCGAGCAGCGCCGCGCCCAGCGCGGCGGCGAGCGCCGACGACGACCCGCCGCCCGGCGCCGGGTCGGTCGAGGAGACGAAGTCGAGCACTCCGCTGTACGGCTGATCCGCGAGCCCGGTCATCGAGGCGATGGTAGAACTTGTCTCGTGCTCGCGACTGCCCCCGAGCGACTGTCCGACGACGAGGTCGAGAGCTTCCACCGCGACGGCTTCCTGATCATCGAGGAGGGCTTCATCGCAGACAGCGCGATCGAGGCGCTGCGCGAGCGCTTCGACCGCCTGTTCGAGGGCGACTACGCGACCGGCATCCAGCCCGACGAGGTCAACTGGAAGCGCGGCCGCGACTCCGAGGACCTGACCAGGCAGATCTGCAACGGCTGGCGCGCCGACGACCGGATCGCGGCGCAGGTGCTGAGCGAGCGCACGGGCCGCATCGCGGCCCAGCTGATGGGCTACGGCGGCGCGCGCATGCTGCAGGACAACTGCCTCTGGAAGCCGCCCGGCGCGCGCTCGCTCGGGATGCACCAGGACGGGTCGTTCGCCGACTACCTCGTGCCGTCGGAGATGATCACCTGCTGGGTGGCGCTCGACGACACGCGCGCCCAGGGCGGCACGATCGAGTACGCCCGCGGCTCGCACCGCTGGCCGAAGGTCCCGCCCGACCGCGGCAGCTTCCACGCGCCCGAGGACTGGCTCGCGCCGATGCGCAGCGCCGCCCCCGAGGGCGTCGAGCCCGAGCTGGTGCCGGTCGTGGTGAAGGCGGGCGGCTGCTCGTTCCACCACTCGCTGACCTTCCACGGCTCGGGACCCAACGAGGCGACGCGCGACCGCCGCGCGATCGTCTCCCACCTGATCGCCTCCCACACCCGCTTCCACCCGACCAACGTCGACCAGGTCTACTCGCGCTACCGGCGCCGCGGCGACCTGGCGATGGACGAGTCGTTCTTCCCGGTGCTGTGGGACGAGTCGGGCGCACGCAGCGCCTGGCTGGCGGAGCTGCCGGAGCTCTAAGCGCAGCTACTGGGCGCCGAGCCGCTCGTAGCGGCCGCCGTGGAACAGCAGCGGCGTGCCCGACCCGGTGCGCGCGTACTCGACCCGACCCAGGAACAGCGAATGGTCGCCGCCCCAGTAGGAGCGCTCGACGCGGGCCACGAAGTGGGCGAGCGCGCCGTCGACGAGCGGCGTCTCGCGCACCACGTCGAACTGCGGGTTGGGGCAGTCCTCGCAGGGGCGGCCGGCGAAGCGGTCCGACAGCGTCGCCTGGCTCTCGCACAGCACGCTGACGCCGTAGTGGCTGCCCTCGTGCAGCATCCCGCACATCTTCGTGTTCCGGTCCACCGAGATCAGCACCAGCGGCGGCTCCAGCGACACGGACATGAACGCGTTGGCCGTCATCCCGTGGACCTGCTCGCCCTTGAGCGTGGTGATGACGGTGACCCCGGTGGCGAACATCCCCAGCGTCTTGCGCAGCGCGACCGCCGGGTCGTCGCCGCCGACGTCGGGTGCCTCCTCCTCGGCGAACTCGTCGAACGGGCTGGCGCCGATCCCGTCCGGCCCGGTCCAGCTGAGCGGGAACTCGAACTCGGGCGCGGTGCTCACGAGCGCGGGCGCGTCTTGTCGGGGTCGTAGAAGGGGACGCGGACCACCTTGGCGGGGATGCGCTTCTGGAGGCCGTCGAGCTTGCCGACCTCGACGTCGGTGCCCAGCTCCGAGTACTGGACCGCCATCCGGCACATGGCGACGTTCTTGCGCAGCGTTGGGGAGCGCGTGCCGCTCGTGACCACGCCGACGCGCCGGCGCCCGTCCCACACCTCGTCGCCGTGCCCGGCCGTCTCGTTGCCTTCCAGCTCGAGCCCGACCAGCACGCGCTGCGGGTGCTGCGAGCGCTCGATCAGGGCCTCCTTGCCGACGAAGTCGTCCTCGGAGTCGAGCTTCACCGTGAAGCCGATGCCCGCCTCGAACGGGTCGACCTGGTCGTCGAACTCGTAGCCGGCGAAGATCAGCCCGGCCTCGATGCGGATCATGTCGAGCGCCTCCAGGCCGAGCGGCTTCAGCCCGTGCGGGGCGCCGGCGGCCCAGATCGCGTCCCAGACCGCGGGGCCGTCGTCGGGGTGGCAGAAGATCTCGTAGCCGAGCTCGCCCGTGTAGCCGGTGCGCGAGACGACGATCGGGATGCCGTCGTAGTCGCCGATCCTGCCGACCAGCAGGCGGAACCACTTGAGCTCCTCGAGCGGCGGCTGCGTGGGCGGCGTCCAGACGAGCTGCTTCATGATCTCGCGGCTCGCCGGGCCCTGGACCGCGACGTTGTGGAGCTGGTCGGTCGTCGGCTTGACCCAGGCCTTCAGGCCGAGCCGCTCGGCCAGCTCGCGCAGCCAGATGCCGTCGTACTCGTCGCCGCCGATGAAGCGGAAGTTGTCCTGCCCGAGCCGGAAGACGGTGGCGTCGTCGATCATGCCGCCGGTCTCGTTGCAGACCGCCGTGTAGACGACCTGGCCGACCGCCAGCCGGCGGATGTCACGCGTCACCGCGTGCTGGACGAGCGCCTCGGCGTCGGGGCCGAGCACCTCCCACTTGCGCAGCGGGGAGAGGTCCATCACGACGGCCTGCTCGCGGCAGGCCCAGTACTCGGAGATGCCGCCCTCGTTGTTGAAGCAGTGCGGCAGCCAGTAGCCGCGGTACTCGACGAAGCTCTCGGTCAGGTCGCTCGTGCGCGGGTGGAAGGCCGTCTCCTTCGTCATCACTGGCTCAGCCTCCGGGGTCACGCGGTGGGCGATCGCGGTCGAGAAGCGGTTCTCGGGCGAGTAGACGCGCACGTGGATGTCGGTGATCTCCCACCCGTTGGCGGGATCGATGTCGTCGGGACAGGCCGACGACGCGCAGACCAGGTCGTTCATCGCCCGCAGCAGCACGAAGTCGCCGGGGCGCGACCAGGGCTCGTCCATGAACAGCAGCTGCTCGCGGTCGAAGCCGGTGTTGTAGAAGAAGTTGAGCGCCTCCCAGCCGTTGCGCTCGGCGACTCCGAAGGGCGTGACCTGCCGGTTGAAGTTCTCCGTGCACGAGATGTGCCCGGGATAGCCCATGTCCTCGTAGTACTTGCGCGTGCAGGCCAGGGCGAACATGTCGTGGCGCCCGACGGTGTCCTGTACGACCTGCACCAGCGGGTCCATGTCGACGTCGTAGAACTTGCTGTAGATGCCCGGCGCCGGCACGGCCGCGCCCATCAGCGTGCGCGTCGTGACCCCGTCGAGGCCGCGTTCCAGGCCGTTCTGGAGCTTGTGCGCGTGGAACGCGAGGAAGTCCGAGCACTGCTTGCCCTTGACGTCGATGATCTGGATGTACTCGCCCTCGCGGACCTCGTAGCTGAGCGCGGAAGCCATGTCGACGCGGAAGTCGAGCCGGGGCTCGGCCAGCGGCGGCGGCAGCTCGACCTCCAGCTCCGGGCGCGGGTTTGCGCGCTGGATCTCGACGATCAGGGCCGAGGCGGGCAGGTCGCCGTCGACCACGCGGCCGCCGGGCGCGGAGACCGTCAGCCTGACGTCGCGCTCGACGGCGAAGGACTGCGACTCACCCGGCCTGCCCTCGGCGTCGAACAGCCGGATCGGGGACCTGCCCTCGCCGAGCGCGCCGGGGTCGTCGCAGGCCAGCTCGGCCGGCTGGCCGCCGTCCGGGTCGATCACCGTGACCCGGTCGTCTCCGCGCAGCTCGACCGTCGTGCTCGAGCCAGGCCGCACCCACCAGGACTCGAACGACCGGTCGACGGGAAGCAGTCCGGGGGCTCGCGCCCCCGGCCCCCCGCGGAGCGTCGGCCGGTCGGCTTGCGCCCTCACGCCTTCGCGGGCTCCTTCGCCTCGTCCTGCTCGGCCTGCTCCGAGAGCTGCTTGGCCAGCTCGCGCTTGCCGGCGGCGTCGAGCTTCTTGACCTCGTTCTCGACGACGCGGCGGTTGTAGGTCTGGTTCCAGTAGTCGAGCGCGTCGAAGCCGAGCAGGACGGCCTTGCCGACGAACTGGCGCAGCACCTCGTTGGTCGGGCCCATCACCCAGCCGGCCTTGGCGTCGCGCACGTAGCGCTCGAGCTCCATGTCGCGCTTGTAGCCCGACCCGCCGCAGGCGTGGAGCATCTTGTCGACGTGCTGGGCGGTGTTCTTGGCCGCCTCGAACTTGATCTGCCAGGCCCAGTGCAGGTAGTCCGCGCGGGCCGTCTCGCCCGGCTCGAGCACGCGCCGGTTGTCGTCGGTGACCCGGTCCATCGCCTGGGCGACCGACATCACGAACACGCGGCAGGCGTTGGTGTCCATGACCGCCTCGCCGACGTAGTCCTGGATCGTCGGGTAGTCGGCCACGCGCATGCCCACGTCCACGTGGCGCTTGCGCGTGGTGTGGCGCTTGGCGATGTCGATCGCGCCCATGGTGATCCCGTTCCAGACCGACGACGAGCCGATCAGGAACCAGGGGTCGACGGCCTCGTCGTTGGAGGTCGCGCCGTCGCCGATCGGGCCGACGATCTGCTCGCCCGGGATCTCGATGTCCTCGACCTGGATCGGGCCCGACTGGTTGCCGCGCAGCCCGAGCGCGTCCCACAGGGACGGCTGGGCCTTGACGTGCTCGCCGTCGATCACGAACACCGACAGGTCGTCGTAGCCCTTGAAGTCGGGGCTCGTCGTCTGCACGACGTAGAAGTCGGCGAAGCCGCCCGAGGTCGTCCAGGACGCCTTCTTGTTGACCTTGTAGCCGCCGTTCGACTTCTCGGCCTTGGACGAGAACGGGTACCAGAAGTGAGAGCCCGTCTCCGGGTCGGAGTAGGACAGAGTGCCGATCTTGCACTCGCCGAGCGGGCGGATGTACTTGTCGACCAGCTCGGGAGTGGGGCGCAGCATGATCGTCGCGACCGCGCTCATGTGCATCACGTAGCACATGGCCGTGGAGGCGCAGCCGTAGCGGGCGAGCGTCTCGCAGACCATCGTGAACGCCACGTGGTTCTCACCCAGGCCGCCGTACTCCTCCGGGCACCGTGAGCGCGAGGAAGCCGTGCTCGGCGAGGATCTCGAAGTTGCGGCGCGGGTAGAGCAGCTCGTCGTCGGAGCGCTTCGCGTTCGCGCGCATCTCCTGCTCGCAGAGCTCGATCAGCTTGGCGCGGAGCTCCTGCTGCCGCTCGGTCAGGAACCAGTCCGGGTCCCAGTCGTAGCCGAGCCCCCAGAACGGCTCGCCACCCCAAGTCTTCTCCGCCATTCGTCCCCTCCCGGGTCGAAGCTGCTCGTACAAACTTGTACAAGGACTTGTATCGCGCCACGCAGCGCGTGTCCACCGAAGGGTAGATCAGCCGTCAGGGGCCACCCAGACCAGGCAGTCGGCCTCCTTGCGCACGCGCTGGGCCGTGCGGCGGAAGCGCAGCCGCCCGATGCGGCTCAGGTGCGGGCCGAACACGAGCAGTCCGACGTCGCGCTCGTGCAGGATCTGGACCAGGGCCTTCACGGCGTGGCGCGTGTGAACGCGCAGGAACTCGGTCTTGACGCCCAGCTCGGCGGCGCGCGTGGCCGTGGCGCGCAGCTCGTCGAGCGCCTCCTCGTGCGGCAGCGTGGCGGCCTCCGCGCCGACCAGCACGATCGTGCGCGGGTAGGGCGGGAGCGGGATCAGGTTCACGAGCAGCAGGGGCACGCCGGCCTCGATCGCGCTGTCGATGGCCATCCGCTCGGCGCTCGGGTCGACGCCGACCGCGAGCGTGGCGAGCACCACGGGGCGGGCGCGCGTTGGCTCGGCGGGGAGCCGCTCGACGTCGTCACGCCGCTCTCGCACCTGTGTCATCGCTCGTGCCAAGAGTACGCCGCCCATTGACGGTGTCCGGAGGCGGTGGTAGAAAAGCGCTAACTCGTCCTGTACCAATTGGTACGAGGCGAGCCCACCAAACGAAAGCGGAGGGGTCGGATGGCGCACGCCGAGGTCGAGGAGAGGCAGCTTCTCAAGGCGATGACATGGTGGGACGGCTTCGTCGTCGCCCTCGCCAACCCGGGTTTCCTGATCGCCGCGCTGGGCGGCTCGATCGGTGCCCTGGGCACGACCGGCGCCTTCGTCCTGTGGTCGATCTCGATCACCCTCGGCGCGCTTCAGAACAACATCCACGCCGAGCTGGCGGCGATGTTCCCCAACAAGTCGGGCGGCATCGCGCTGTACGCCCATGAGGCGTGGCGCAAGTACCTGACCCTGATCGGCCCGCTGGCGACCTTCGGCTACTGGATCGGCTGGTCGGTCGTGCTGTCGATCAACGGCCTGGTGGCCGGCTCGCTGATCCAGGCCGAGTGGTTCTCCGACAGCACCTGGGCCGAGAGCGCGGGGACCTTCGACCTCAACCTGCCGATCGCGATCGGCATCGGCCTGATCATCCTCGTGTGGGCCTTCAACGTCTACGGCGTGCGGCCCGCGGTCTGGTTCGGCTACGTGACCGGGGCGCTGTTGCTGATCCCGGCCTTCGTGCTGATGTTCCTGCCGTACGTGACGGGCGAGTGGTCGAGCTCGAACATGGAGTGGGAGATCGGCGCCAACGGAGGGCTGGCGCTCGCGCTGGTGTGGCTCTACTTCATGTGCTGGTCGTCCTACGGAATCGAGGTGGTCGCCACCTTTGCGCCCGAATACCAGGACACCGAGCGGGACACGGCGCGTGCACTGCGTGCCGCGGCGCTCTTCTCGGCCGTCGTGTACGTGCTGCTGCCGCTCGGCGTCGGCGGCACGCTCGGGCACGAGCACGATCGCCGACGGCTCGCTGACGCTCACGCTTCTACGGCGACGCCTTCGACGCGATCGTCGGCTCCGGGCTGGCGAACGTGATGATCTTCTGCGTCGTCGGCGGGCTCGTCCTGTCGATGAACACCGCGACGATGGACGGCTCGCGCGCCCTGTACGGCATCGCGAAGGACGGGATGACGATCAAGGAGCTGGGTGTGCTCAATCGCCATCACGTCCCAGGCCGGGCGATGACGATCGACGCGATCCTGAACATCTTCCTGATCACCGCGTTCGCGGGCGTGCTGGAGATCCTGGCGGTCAGCAACGTGGGCTACGTGTTCGCCACCTGCACCGCGCTGTCCGCGTTCGTCCTGCTGCGCCGCGACCGGCCGCAGTGGCCGCGGCCGATCCGGCTGCCGAACTTCTGGGTGCCGCTGGCGGCGGTGCTGTTCCTGATCAACTTCACGTTCCTGATCGCCGGCGGCTTCATCTGGTCGGGTGGCTTCCTCGGGATCACCGGCTACGGCTACGGCTGGGACAAGACCCGCACGGGCCTGCTCGTCCTGCTGGCGGCGCTGATCCTCTACGTCTGGCGCCACGTCGTGCAGGACAAGATCCCGCTGAAGCTGCGCGAGCAGGTGCCGGCGACCCCGGAGGAGGAGCGGGCACACGCCGAGCTCAAGGCGGCGCCGAGCGCAGCGCCGGCGTCGTAGCGTCTGAGCGTCGCCTGACGGCAGCGATAAGGGGGTCGGTCGGGCCGTCGGTGGCGGTCAGCGGGCCGGAGCGCTGCGGCGGCCTCAGTCCGCGCGCAGCTCCCAGCGCGGCAGCGTCTTGATCGCCGCGCGGTAGCGCTTGCGGTGCAGCGGGCGCAGGAAGACGAACCACGAGATCAGCCCGACCGGCAGCAGGAAGAAGACGCCGAAGATGTTCCCCGTCAGCGTGAAGAAGATCGCCAGCAGGGCGATCAGCGCGCCGAACAGCACCGGGACCAAGCGGAAGCGCAGGCTGAGCTTGCGGATCTGCTCGTACTGGTCGGGCGGGATGCGGGTGGTGTCGTAGGCCCGGCCGCAGCTCTCGCACTCCCAGCGCTCGCCGTAGGCGAGCTCGCGGCGCGTGCCGCACTCGCACGTGAGCGTGATCGGCGGCCCCTTGATGATCGCGCCCGGCCGCTCCCAGTCGCGCGGGACGCGCTCCTTGGGCTGCTTGGGCGTCCGGCCCCTGCGGCGCTCCCTCCGACCCATGCGCCGAGTCTATGGCAGGATCGGCGCGGTGCAGGAGGGGCAGCAGCCGATCGTCGTGCCGCCCGGTCACGGGCACCGTGTCGGCAACGTCGAGTTCCTCGCCCGCACGGTCGACACGCCTCGCTTCAACTTCGGGATCATCGAGATCGCCCCCGGCCGCGAGCTCGAGGCGCACGTGCACGACGACGAGGACGACGCGTTCTACATCCTCGACGGCGAGATGACGTTCACGTTCGGCGCGAAGAGCGTGCCGGCTCCGCGGGGCACGTTCGTGCTCGTCCCGCCGGGCGTGGAGCACGGCTTTCGCAACGACGGCGCCCAGCCGGTGCGCATGCTCAACATCCACGCGCCGGCGGGCTTCGACCGCCGCATCGGCCTATCCTGACTCTGACCGTGGGACCCAACTCAGAGCTGCTGCTGGCCGGCTACGACGCCTGGAACCACAACGACCTCGACGCCTGGATCGAGCGGCTCGACCCCGACGTGGAGATCTCGACCTCGGGCATGTTCCCCGACCTCGCCAGCGAGTACCGCGGGCACGAGCGCGCCGCCAAGTTCTGGAACCAGATGCACGAGCCGTGGGAGAGCTTCAGCATCGAGGTCGAGCACGTCGAGGACCAGGGCGACTGGGCCATTGCATCGATCCGCTTCCGGGGCTGCGGCAAGGACAGCGGGGTGGAGGTGGACATGCGCTTCGGGATGGCGATGCGCATGCACGACGGCAAGGCGATCCAGCTCGTCAACCGGCCCAACTTCGACGAGGCCCGCAAGGCGGTTCCGGCGGAGGGCGCGCGGGCTAAGCCGTCTCGCTGAGCGGCTTGCGGAAGATCAGGAACTCGCAGGGCTTGGCGAGGTCGTCGGTCAGGTGGGTGGCGATCTCCTCGAAGGGCGCGGTGCGCACGACCCGGTAGCCGAGCCGCGTGTACCAGTCGCGCAGACGCACCTTGGCGGGGTGGACGCCGTCCTTGGGGACGAGCAGCTCGAGCTGCATCTCCGTCGCCCCGCGGGAGCGCATGAGCTCCTCGCCGCGCCTGGACCAGCTCCCGCCCGATGCCGCCGCCCCAGTGCTCGGGGCGGGTGGAGATGAAGCCGATGTCGGCGGTGCTGGCGTCGAGCGGGCGCACGCAGGCGCAGCCCACCACCTCGCCGTCGCTGGTCGCGACCAGCACGCCGCCGGAGCGGATCATCCCGGCGACCTCCTCGGGGTTCGTCCGCGTCGTGCCCCGAACCCAGAGGCCCTCCTCGCCCACGGCGTACGCGGCGTTGATGACCTCCGAGACCGCTCCCGCCAGCGACTCGCTGGAGGCGACCGCCACCTCCATGACGCCTACTGGGCGGGCGCTTCGACGCCGTGCCTGGCGAGGTAGTCGAGGTAGAACGGACGCAGCAGGTCCGCTACCTCGCCCTCGCCGGAGTCCGTGATGTCGTCGACGTGGGCGATCGTCGACTCCAGGTCGGCCTCCGCCTCCTCCAGCTTCCCCGCCCCGGCCTCTGCGACCGGCAGCACCTTCATCAGGTCCCAGAAGAACTTGACGTCGAGGTGGCGGCGGGCATGGCTGACCGCAAGGTCGTGGAGCTCCTTCGATGAGAGCGCTTCGAGCGGGTTCTCGGTGGACACCCCAGGCAGGCTACGGGATTTCGCCGTGCGGGCCTTTGTCAACAAGCCGCCCGCGCCCTCGGCGCGGCGGCGGCCACGCCCCGGGCCCGGGCGGCAGCACACGCAGGCCGGCGACGCTCGAGGTGGCCGCGCGCGTTCGAGGCACGGGCGCGAGCGGTGTTTCGCACGACACCGTCCGGCACGGTCACGTCCGCGACCGCGCTCAGCTTCCGAGCCTCGCCCGGCGCGAGCTTTCCGAGACGCCAGCAGGCACGTCCGCGGCGCAGGCGCAGGCCGACGCCGGCCAGGTCGCAGACGCGCACGTCGTGCGCGGTCGCGGCGCGGGCGGCGGCGGCCACGATGATCCGATACCTCACGACCCCTCCGCTCCTGGCAAAGGCGACGCGGGCCGTCTTGTGGATGCTCACCCGGGCCTGGCCCTTGCGCACGCGAACCGGCTTCAGCGTGACCCGCCGGGCCTCGGCGCCGTCGCCGCGTAGGGTGATGCGCGGCCGCAGCACCCCGCGATCGCGCGGACGCAGGCGCAGGCGAACCGTGGCCTCCTCGCCGGGAGCGAGCGTCCCGAGCGGGCAGCGAACGACGTCGTCGGCGACGGCGCAGCGGCGTCCCCCGGGGAGCTCGGCGGAGATCACGTCGGCGCCGCGCGCAGAGAAGCTCAGCACCGCGTCCTCGACCGGCTCGACGCTCTTGTTGACGACCGTCAGCTCCGCGGCGACCGGCTCGCCCGCCGTCGGCGTCGCGGGGGTCAGGGTCAGGCTCGCCTCGACGGGCGGGCGCTTCACGATCGACGTCACCTCCGCAGACACGGCCGACACGGGTCGTCCCGCCGTGGCTCCGGTGCCGCTCGCGCTTGCCGTGTTGGCGATCACGAGTCCGTCCAGCGCGTCGGGGTCGACAACGGCCTCGAAGCCGACGGTGGCGCTGCCGCCCGGCGCCAGCGCCACGAAGCCGCCGGACGGAGATCCCGAGAGCAGCGTCGTGCCTGCCGGAACCGCGTCCTGGACCTGCACCCCGGTGGCCGCGTCGTCGCCCACGTTGCGGGTGGTCACCGTGTAGCGCAGCACGTCGCCCGGCTCGACCTCGCCGCCATTCAGGTCGACTACGGACTTGTCGACCGCCAGCAGCGGCGTGCTGAGGGCGGTCGTGAAGGTCGCGACCTGGATCAGGTACTGGTCGAGGGTCGTCGAGGCGGCCAGCGTCGCGCTAGTGGCGCCGTTGCCGAGCACCCCGTCGGCGACGATGCGATCGGAGTCGAAGCCGAGCCCGTTGACGTACGGCGGAAGCCGCTGGGCCAGCGTGTCCGTCCCCTCGAATGAGACCGAGCTGTTGAACAGGTTCGTGGCCGGGTTGGCGGCGTCCGCGAGCAGCTGGCCGTTGAGCGCGAGCCGGTCGCCGGAGCTGCCACGATCGCCCTCGTAGGCGACGAGGCCGACCGACGTGCGCACCGGTCCGCCGAGCGGGGTCTTGAAGCCGCTGACGCCGACCGCGAGCGGCGGATCGCCCTGCTGGATGGTCGCGAGCCCGTCGAAGACCGACAGGTTGCGCACGGGCAGCGACTGGTCGCGGTAGACCACGACCAGCGCCCAGCCTGCGAAGCGGTCGAGGCCGGTGCCGCTCTGGACGTTCGCCACGAAGTAACGGCCAAAGCCACCCGCGCGGACGAGTGCCGTGACGTCCGCCACCGCCACGTAGGCGCCCGGGACCGCCGTGCTGTCGGCAACGGCGCCCGACACGGGGACGTAGGCGCCGCTGGCCGGCGTTCGGAGCAGGGCGGCTCCCCGCGCCGCTGCGTTCGGCGCCGGGGCACCGCCGCCGGCGCCGGCGGTCACCCGTCCGCCGAAGTAGAGGCCGGCGAACAGGACCTCGCTCCCGGCGGCGGGCGTGAAGGTCGAGCTGGACGAGTTGAACGTCGCCGGGTCGGAGTCGACGTCGACGCCGGCCATGGCGAAGGCGTTGTTGTTGAGCGTGGCGCCGGTCGCCGTGCCCGCCTGCGCGGCCGCGCAACCCGGCGCCGCGGCGGGGCAGGTCATCGAGGTGCTGCCCGTGATCCAGATCGCGCCGCGCTCGTTTGCGCTGTAGCGAGGCGCGAACGGCTGCTCGACGACCGCGGCGGCGCCGGCGGGGGCGGCCGCACCGATGACCGTGAGCACTGCGACGCACCTGAGCAGGCGCCTCATGGGGGCGACCACGCTAGCCGTCCGGTCGCCCGGGGTCAGTAGAACGTCCGTCCGCGCCGGCGCGTCAGCCGACGAACTCCCGGTGGCCGCGCCGGACCCTGGCGTCCTCGATCCTGCCGCCGATCGCGCGCGCGAACCGCTTGGCGAGCCCGAGGTCGCGCAGCGGGGCGACCAGGATCAGCCGGTGGTCGAGCGTGACCGATCCGCCGAGCAGGCGCTCGCGCGCGTCCTCGTCGGCGGCGAAGCCGTCCCGCAGCCGCCGGGCGCTGACCCCCGGGACCTCGAGCTCGACCGCGTCCACCGGGTCGGAGCGGCGGTCGGGGTAGTCGAAGGTGAGCACCGACTGCTGATGGAAGCGCCGGCGGACCGTGTCGGCGATCGCCCGCAGCTCCCGGCGCGTGACGGAGTCGACGTCGAACTCGCGCGAGCGCTGGAACGTCGCGAAGCCGAGGATCGAGGAGAAGAAGACCCCGTCGAGCAGCTCCGAGGCGCCGGAGCGGCCTCCGCCGCGGCGAATGATCCGGCCCACCTGCTGCCTGAAGCCCGCCAGGCGGGCGTCGAGGCGCGGGTCGGCGGGATCGGTGATCACCTCGGTGCTGCTGGCCGCGAAGACCTCGGCGTCCGGAAGCCGGGCGGCGGCGTCGGGAGCGGCGGCGACTAGCAGCGCCGCCGCCAGTGCGGCCACGAGCTTGGTCACGACAGCGAAGGGTACGGAGAAGCCATGCGGCTCGACACCTGGACCGCCCCGCCCGGGGACCGGATCCCGAACAACCCACGCTTCCCCGTGCTCGTCTACCACGAGGTGGAGGCGGCGCCGGATCTGTTCGCACGGCACGACTGGGGCGGCTCTTGGGTGAACGGCGTGTTCGACTTCCACCACTTCCACTCGACCTCGCACGAGGCGCTGGCGGTCGTCGCGGGGAGTGCCACGTTGGAGCTCGGCGGTCCTCAGGGAGAGTCATTCGACGTCGCCGTCGGCGACGTGCTCGTGCTGCCCGCGGGCACCGGGCATCGCAGGGCGACCGCGCGGGCCGGCTTCACGGTCGTCGGCGCCTACCCGCGCGGTCAGGAGAACTACGACCTGCTGCGGGGCGACGACCCTGCGGAGGTGGAGGCCGCTCGCGAGCGGATCGCGGCGCTCGGGCCTCCTGCGCAGGACCCGGTCGGGGGCGAGGGCGTCTCCCGCTGGCGCTGAGCTCCTACGGCGCGGACCTCCACTCGGCACGCCACTCTGGCGGCTCCCAGCCCTCGGCCACGTAGATCGTCTCGCGCGCGATCTTGTCGTCGCGCAGCTCGAGGATGCTGACCCCGAAGTTCGCCGCGCCGCCGTCGTAGGCGATCGTCAGCTCGACGACCCAGAGATCTCCGTGTCCCCTGATCTCCTGGAACTCGACGCTCGTCGAGGCCGGGTAGTTGCTCCTCCACGCGCGCAGGTTCTCGACGCCCTCGAAGCGCTCGCCGGATTGCGGGAACTCCAGCACCGCGTCCTCCTGGTACATCGCGTGGCTGGCCTGCTGTCGCCGCTGGAAGTGCTGCTCGAGCATGCGCTTGATGGCGGCGGCGTCCATCGGGCTCAGGCGGCGATGTCGGCGGCGTCGCCGAGGTCGAGCTCGAGCGCCGCGAGGTTCTCGCGCAGGTGGTCGATCGAGAGCGTGCCCGGAATCGGCAGGACGACCGGGGAGCGCCGCAGCAGCCAGGCGAGCTTGACCGTGCTCTCCGGCACGCCGAGGCGCTGGGCGGCCGCGGCCACGCCGGGACCGCCGTCCCCGCGCAAGGGGAAGAACGGCACGAACGCGATCTGCTCGCGCTCGCAGTAGTCGGCCACGTCGTCGGCCCCGCGCTCGTCGAGGTTGTAGTGGTTCTGCACGGCCGCGATCGGCACGACCCGGCGGGCCTGCTCGATCTGCTCCACGGTCACCTCGGAGACGCCGACGTGACGGATCACGCCGCGGTCGACGTGATCCTTGATCGCGCCCAGGCTCTCCTCGAGCGGCGTCTCCGGGTCGACCCGGTGCAGGTAGTAGAGGCCGATCGACTCGGTGCGCAGCGCGCGCAGGCTCTGCTCGATCTGCGCACCCAACACGTCCGGGCGGCCCTCGCCCGGTCGGTAGCCGCCCTTGGTCGCGACGAGCACGTCCTCGTCGCCCGCCGGCGAGCGCCTCGCCGAGCGCGCGCTCGCTGTCACCGCCGCTGTAGAGGTGGGCGGTGTCGATGTGGCGCACGCCGGCCGCCACCGCCTCGCGGATGAAGCTCACCTGCGCGGGCGTGAGGCGGTTGGTCCCCAGGCCGACGCGAGGTACCTCGACGCCTGCAAGTCTGAAAGTGCTCATCGCGTCCAAGGCTAGGGACTAGTGGGGCGCCGGCAGCGCCGCCTCCTCATCGGGCTCGGGCGACGGCTGCGCACGCGTCTGGATGACGATCGCGACGATCACGATCGCGCCGCCGACGAGCGTGTAGGTGCTCGGCCGCTCGTCGAGCGCGAGCCAGACCCAGAGCGGGCCGAGCACGACCTCGAGCAGCGTGATGAGGCCGACCTGCGCGGCCGGGATCAGGCGCGCGCCGACCGTGAGCAGGGCGAAGCCGAGCCCGATCTGGCCGATGCCGAGAGCGGCCAGCCAGCCGAGGTCGGCGCCGCCGATGTCGCCGGGACTGGCGAAGGGGAGGAAGGCCACCACGAGGATCGCCTGGGACAGGCAGGTGGCGGGCGCCATGGAGACGTCGCGGCGCCAGCGCGTGATCACGATCATCAGCGCGAAGGCGAGGGCCACCACGAACGAGAGGCCGTCGCCGGCGAGGCTGCCCTCGCCCGGGGAGCCGAGCATGAGCGCGACGCCGACCAGCGCCAGGGCCATCGCCGCGACCGTGCGCCGGGTGATCGGCTCGCCGAGCGTGACCCGGGCGAGCAGGGCGGCGAGCACGGGGGCGAGGGCGAGGATGAACAGGACCCGCGCGACGCTCGTGTGGTTGAGCGCGGCGATGAAGCCGGCGGACGCGATCGCGACGCACACCGCCACCGCGAGGCCCGCGATCCCGACGGACCTGAACGCCTCGACCACCCGGCCGCGCTCGACGACCGCGACGTAGGCCAGCAGCGCCGCCCCGGCGAACGCCGCCCGGCCCATGACCTGGGTGGGCGTGTCGAGCGTGAGCTGGCGCTGGAGGACCCCGGCGGTCGACCACGCGACCGCGGCCAGCGCCACGTAGATCTGCCCGCGGCGCTCGCGCCGCGACTGCTCGATGGTCACCGCCGCGGTGGTCACGGCGTCAAGTGATACCTGAGCGGTTGCGGCTTGCGTCTACGAGGCGGCGTCGACCAGCCGGCCGGCCTGCCCGCTCCTTGCGCGCGGGCCCTGGTCGAGCCATCCCCTGAACACGCGCATCAGGGAAGGGACGACGAGCCAGGTCATCGCCGGAGCCATCAAGGCGCTGATCAGCAAGGTCCGGAGCGGGAGCGGCCAGGTGACCGTCGAGGGGCCGAGCAGCTCGAGGATCAGCGTGATCACTGCGTACGCTCCGGCCCAGTTGAGCAGGGCGAGCTTGTAGCGGGGCGGGGTCTGGCTGGTCATTGTCTCCTCCTTCGTTCTGCGGTCTCAAGAGGAAGACCCCTGCGGAGGCGGAGATGTGACGTCCTGGCCGCGGTGGCGGGGCCCGGTGGCGCCCCCCTCGCTCGCCTCCGGCTCGACTCCTTGACGGTCTGCCGTCAGGCGGCGCCACCGGGCCCGTGAAGCGCCCGGGGTTCAGGGTCGCGCTTCCGCGCAGGTGTCGTGCGCTCCGGGCCAGAGTGGGGGGTTGAGGGCTCTGACCGCTTCGGCGTCGAGGTGCCGCTCGCGGGCGAGCGCGGCCACCACCGCGCGGTAGGAGGGTCGTGCGGCGCCGTTGGGGCGGAACCAGGCCGAGTCCCAGGTGTGGGGATCGCACTCGGCCTGCCACTGGTAGGCGTAGACGCGCGTGATGCGGCGCGAGTTGCTCGGCAGCGACAGCATCCAGCGAGTGGCGGCCGCGGCGCGGCGTTCGCCGAGCCGGCCCTCGCGGACGTAGTAGACGATGCCGGCCGTCTCGCTGACCCAGAGCCGGCCCCGCGTCAGTTGCAGCATCCGGCGGGTGCCCGACTGCCGCCACCGGCGCAGAAGGTTGACGTCGACGTAGTTGTGCATCGACCACAGCCGCGGGCGCCCACGCAGGTGGCGCTTGTACTCGAGCAGCCACCGCCTCATGTTCCACCAGTCGAGCACGTCACCGGCCGCGACGTTGCAGCCACGGCAGACGCGGCGCAAGGCGTTGTAGTAGCCGGCCGCGCGCCGAGGGTGGCGGTAGGTGGGCTGCGAGCCGTGGTTGGCCTCGTTCCACGGGTTGAAGTCGCGCACCCACGGATAGCGCGAGTGGAAAGCGCGCATGCAGCGCAGGTAGGTGCGATAGGACGGGAGGTCCCAGCGCCGCCAGCTCGAGGCGAAGGAGACCAGTGGCCTGACCCCCGCACGCCCGGCAGCGGCGAGCCAGGTGTCGACGTATCGCTGTGCCGCGCCCGGGCGGCAGGCGACGTCGTAGGGGGCGACCAGGCGCACGTGCTCGAGCCCGAGCGCGGCGAAGCGCGGGTCGGAGAACATGGCAAGCCCCTGTTCGCCGATCCCGAGCTCGAACCCCCACCGCGCATCCGCCCGCGACGCCATGGCCAGAGCCCAAACAAGAACAGCGACGACCGCAAGCACCCTGACGGCGCCCGCGCCCCTTCCAATCGCGAGCATCGGAGCCCAGCATCGCGCATCAGGCTCGCGCGCGCCACAGGCTGCCGGGCTACATCAGCGCCCAGGCTTCGGCAGCTTCACCGCCTCGCCGTCGAGGTCGGCGCGGTTGTAGTGGATGCCCATGGTCGTGAGGATCGTGGGCATCACGTCCACCAGCCGCGCCTGCCGGTTCTGATCCTTGGAGCCGATGCCCGGCCCGTAGAACACCAGCGGGATGTTCTGGATCAGCTTGTTGTGACCGCCGTGGTCGCCGATGACGCCGTAGGTCACGTCGGTCGCCACGAGGCCCACCACGTCGGGCCCGGACGGCTCGGCCATCGTGTCCACGAGCTCCTCGCCGTGCCTGACGAACCAGCTGCGCTCGGCGCCCCGCGTCGGGTTGGTGCCAAACAGCCGATAGTCGTCCTGCGCGCCGTTCGTGTGGTAGCTCGCGATGACGCCGGGCATCCTCAGCACAGCCGCGGCCGCCTCGCGCTTCTTGGCGAGCGAGTTGTCGTGCAGCCAGGCCGCGACGTGGCCGTCCTGGTACGAGAAGTCCAGGTTGCCCGCCAGGGCGTCTCTGAGCTGCGCGACCGCGGGACTCGGATCGCGGTAGTCCTCGCTCTCGACGGTCTCCTTGCCGAAGTACCAGTTGCAGTCCGACCGGATTCCGTTCGAGGGCGGGGTGCAGGCGGGGTTCTCGACACCCGGGGCGAGGACGCCCTGGAAGGGGCGCCCCGTCTGCGCCGCGTGGTCGGCGGTGATCACGATCAGCGTGTCGTCGAGCAGGCCGCTCGCCTTCAGCGCGTCGACGATCCTGCCGACCTGCTTGTCCGCGTTCTTCGCGATGAACGGCAGGTGGCGCATCTCCTCGACGGACCCGGGCAGCGCTCCTGGCTCCCCCTCGTCCTCGGGGCCCCACATGTGGCCGAGCTTGTCGATCCCTCCGAGGCTGACCATCAGCCCGCGCCACTGGGGCTCGTTCTCGATGAAGCGGATGGCGGCGTCGGCGGACCAGTTGTCGCCGCCGACGTGCGCCGGATCGAACCCGGGCACGAAGCGGTTGCCGTCGAGCGGGTAGATGTTGGCCGGCGAGAGGCCTCCCGTCCCGTAGGCGCCGGCCCCCTGGAAGGTCCACCAGCGGTCGGTGCAGTCGTCGGTGAAGCCGAAGTAGAGGCGCGGCAGGCCGATGTACTGGGGCTTCCGCCAACCCGAGCCGCACTGGGAAGCGCTGTCACCCCGGATCTGGAAGATGATGTCCTCGGGGTCGGGCGTGACGGTGCCGTCGTTCACGGCCGAGCTGGTCTCACCGCTGGTGCACGCCGACGTGCGCTTCTGGCTGATCGATGCGAAGGAAGAGCTTTCGCCGAACTTCGCGTCCAGGTAGTCCTGGAGCTTCCTGTAGCCGCCCGCGTCGATCAGGTCCGCGAACTGGTCGCACGACATGCTCGAGGTCACGTAGTACGCGCCCGGTGTGCCGAGCACGTTCGGCGTGTCCCGGTAGACCTCGTTCGACCAGCCCATGTGCTTCGGGAACAGACCGCTCGTGATCACGTTGTGGCTGATCACGGTCTCCGCCGCCATGTGACCGACCAGGGCGTTCGGGAAGCTCGCGCCCCTGCGCTGAAGCTCCTGCACGTTCTTCATGCCGTAGCGGTCGATCGTGTCCGGCCGAGCCTGGTCGAGCACGATGATCACGACGTGTGACGGTCTCTCCGGCTTCGCCTGCGCGGTAGGCACAAGGAGCGCCGCTACCGCCAGCGAAACGACCAACGCCACGAACAGCATCCTGCGACGCGACATGACAAAGCCCTCCTCGGCAACCGTGCGCTGAAGGGACGGTCTTACCTCATGCGTCAGGGCGAAGTCAACGCGCCCGCGACGGGTCTGCCGGAGGCGAGCGAGGGGAATGAGCGCAGCGAATGACGAGGTCCGCGTACAGGTGACGACCGCCGGGGCCTGCCGCGCGGCAGGGGCTCCGCGCGGACGACCTACGCGTCGTCGCGGTAGCGCAGGCCGTCGAGGGCCACGCGCAGGATGTGCTCGTTCTGCCTCGGGTCGCTCGCGGGCATCTTGCCGATTGCGACGACCATCTGGATGACCTCGCCGATGGACACGTCCGGGCGCACCTTGCCTGCCTCCTGGGCGCGCTTCAGGAGCGGCTCGCCCGCCTCGTAGAGCGAGGTGCGGCAAACCTGGAAGAGCGGGGCGTCCTGGTCGAGGTAGTTCTGCAGCTCGGCGGCGAGTGCGCGCTTGGTGCCGATGTACGAGATGAAGTGCCCGAACCAGCCGACGAGCGCCTCCCAGGGGTCGGCGCCATCGAGATCGGTGGCGGAGCGGCACATCTCCTCGACCTCGCCGACGTAGAGCGCCTCGAGCAGTGCCTGCCGGTTGGGGAAGTGCCGGTACAGCGTCCCGATTCCGACGCCGGCGCGGCGGGCGATCTCCTCCAGCGCTGTCGATTCGCCGCCCTCGGCGAACGCCTCTCGGGCGGCGGCGAGCACCTTCTCGTAGTTGCGGCGCGCGTCGGCCCGCTTGGGCCGCTCGATGAGTGTCTGGGCGCCTGTCTCGGTGGTGCTCATGTTTTCCTTGACAACCGGAGGGGGCCTCCGTATAGTTCTGGAGGTCGCCTCCGGTTATTTCGGAGGTGGCCTCCACTTTAGCTCCAACCGAGCGTTTCGACAAGTAGGGAGCCGTATGACAGTCGCATCAGCCTCTGTAGCGCCATCCACCTCCGCCGATAGTCGCCGCTGGGCGACGCTCGCGATCGTCTGCCTGGCGCAGCTGATGATCGTCCTCGACGTCACGATCGTGAACGTCGCGCTGCCGGCGATCCAGCAGGACCTTCACTTCAGCCAGGGCAATCTCACCTGGGTCGTCAACGCGTTCCTCGTCACCTTCGGCAGCCTGCTGCTCCTGACCGGCCGCATCGGCGACCTCGTCGGGCGCAAGCGCGTGTTCCTCGCCGGCCTCGTCACGTTCACGGTCGCGTCGCTGCTGTGCGGGTTCGCTCCCAGCCAGGAAGCGCTGGTCGGGGCCCGCTTCCTCCAGGGGATCGGAGCCGCCGCCCAGGCCTCGGTGATCCTGGCGATCATCGTCACCGAGTTCCCCGAGGCAGTCGAACGAGCCCGGGCCATGAGCGTCTACGTCTTCGTCTCCGTCGCCGGAGGCTCCATCGGCCTGCTCGCCGGCGGCCTGCTCACCGAGGCGCTGAGCTGGCACTGGGTCTTCTTCGTGAACCTCCCGATCGGCATCGCCACCTTCGCGCTCGGCCACGCGCTGATCCGCGCCGACAAGGGGCTCGGCCTCGGGCACGGAGTGGACTGGCTGGGCTCGCTGCTCGTCACCGCCTCGCTCATGAGCGCCATCTACGCGATCGTCGAGGCGACGAGCCACGGCTGGACCTCGGTCCAGGTGCTCGGCTTCGGCGGCCTCGCCGCTGTGCTCATGGCGGCGTTCATCACCCTGGAGGCGCGCATCCAGAACCCGATCATGCCGCTGCGAATCCTCCGGCTGCCCGGGCTGGTCAACGCAAGCCTCGTCAGGGGCCTGCTGGTGACAGGGATGTACTCCACGTTCTTCCTCGGCACGCTCTACCTCGAGCACGTCCGGCACTACACCGCCCTGCAGACCGGCGCAGCCTTCCTGCCCTGGACGCTGACCGTCGCTGTCCTCGCGCAGGGGATAACCGCGCGGCTCGTGCAGCGCTTCGGGCCGCTGTCCGTGATCACGGGCGGCATGGGAAGCGCCATCGCGGGACTGCTCCTGTTCGCCACCGTCGGGCCGGACACCGCCTTCTTCCCGACGATCTTCCTGGCCTGCTTCGCCATCGGCCTCGGGATCGGCACCGCCTTCATGCCGCTGCTGACCCTGGCCATGGCGGACGTTCCGCCGGAGGACGCCGGGCTCGGCTCAGGGATCACGAACCTCTCTCAGCAGATCGGCGGCGCGCTCGGACTGGCCGTGCTCAGCACCATCGCCGCGAACCACACGAAGGCGCTGTCAGACGACCACGGGGTGACCAGCGCGCTCATCGGCGGCTACCAGCTCGCGTTCATCGCCGGGGCCGTGGCCATCGCCACCGGAATCGTCCTGGCCTTCGCGCTGCTAGGCCGCGCGACCCCGAGCCGCAGCACGTCCCGCGTTCCCGCCCAGTTCGACATCCAGGAGAAAGCAGCATGACGCCCCTCGACCAGCTCGCCCCGCGCAACACGATGGCCGCCCGGCATCGTGCGCGCGGGGCCACCCACCGCCCAGCGCGCGAGGCGCGGGCACGACGGAGCTTCGACTCGGTTGTCGCCTCCTACATCCGCGAGCTCTCGGCCGCCGACGACGCCACGCCCAGGCCGACAGCCGGGCACGGTCCGCAGGGGTCGTAAGACTTCAACGCCGGTCGCAGCAGGTGCGGTACGCTGCAGCGGTCCTTTCGCCGGCACCGAGGGTGCCCGCTAGAGGGGCAGGTGGTGTGAATGCCGATTGCCGCCACGGAACACATTACGTCGCGCCAGCGGGCCTAGGCTCGTCTCTCTCGCGACGCCCGTCTTCCGTTCTCGCATCACTTCACGGAGGTCCACTTGTCGCGCCACCCGCGCGCGGCGGCGGAACCAGACCAGCTTCCGTTGCCGCAATTGCCGGCTCGACGTCTCAACGGACGCGCCCGGCACCGAACACCGAAATCACTGTCCCGGCTGCCTGTGGAGCAGGCACCTCGACGCCACCGTTCCCGGAGACCGCGCCGCCGGTTGCGGAGGCTCGATGGAGCCGATCGCCATCTGCGTACGCGCCGACGGCGAATGGGCGCTCGTGCACCGCTGCAGGGGTTGCGCCACCCTGCGCGTCAACCGCATAGCGGGCGACGACAATCCGCTGCTGCTCATGCGCCTGGCCGTGCGTCCGCTCGCCCAGCCTCCGTTCCCGCTCGAGTGGCTCAGCCGGCTGTCGGGTTGACGATCCGAAGCTTCGCCTAGCCGAAGACCACGTAGCGCTCCAGCTCGTGGTGCTCCTTGCGTTGTTGCTGCGGCGTGAGCCCCACGTGTTGAAGCGCCGCAAGGCGTCGTGGGTCAGCCGCCGCCGACTCCGAGCCGTCCCTGGACGGCCAGAGGTTCACGATCAGCAGACCGTCGCTCGTCCGGCCGCCGGCGTGCAGGATCAGGCCGTGGTCCCGGCCGACTCGATCCATGAGATGAGAGGTGCGCCGGTAGTCGTCGAGCAGGCGGTCCGGGTCGCCGTCGATGCGAGCGAGCGTCAGGTAAGCCATTTGGAACCTCGGGGATTGGGGGACAGGGAGATAGACAGGTATCCTGTCTTAACTATGGCAAACCCGGCCCCGACAACGCGCGACGTCAATCTCGGCCTGCTGCTGCGGGAGCCGTACCGGCTCGGCAACGAGGAACTGCACCGTCGTTTCGCGGAACGCGGACATCAGGCGGTCCGCGTTCCGCACGGCAACGTCTTCGCGTTCCTCGACGACGCCGGAACCCAGGTCAGCGAGCTTGCGCGACGCGCCCAGATCACCAAGCAGTCGATGGCCGAGCTCGTCGCACACCTCGAGCGACACGGCTACGTCGAGCGCGTGCCCGACCCCGCGGATCGTCGGGCCAAGCTCGTACGCGCGACGGCGCGCGGGCGCGAGCTCTACGCGACCGCGCGCGAGGTCATCGCAGAGATCGAGGCGGACTGGACCGCCCGACTCGGTCCCACCAAGATGCGCTCGCTACGGGAGCTGCTGCAGGAGCTCAACGAGCACCTCGCAACGCACGGTTGAGTGATTCCATGTCGAGAACGTCTGATCGGCTCCGCTCACCAGGTGAAGGGCCTCGACAGGCGCGGCCCACGACACCAGGAGACCACGATGCCGAAGTACCTGCTGCTCAAGCACTACCGCGGCGGCCCTGAGCCGCACCGTTCCGTGCCCCCGATCGACCAGTGGGCCCCCGAGGACGTGGAGGCGCACATGGCCTTCCAGCATCACGTCAGCGAGCTGCTCGAGGAGAACGGCGAGTACGTCGACGCCCAGGCACTCACGCCGGCGCGCACCTGGGTGCGCTACGGCGGCCCGGACGCCGCTCCCGTCACCACCGACGGCCCGCACCCCGAGACCAGCGACCTGATCGCCGGTTGGTGGATGATCGACGTCGATTCGCACGAGCGTGCGGTCGAGGTCGCGGCCTACGCCTCCTCCGAGCCCGGCCCGGGCGGGGAGCCGCTGTACGAGTGGATCGACGTCCGGGAGATCATGTGGGAGCGTCCTCGGACAACTGACGCGGCGTGATCGACGTGCCGGCGCGACAGCTGGACGAGGGCGCGCTGCGCGCCCTCGTCCCCCGGGTGCTCGCGGGCCTGGTCCGGCGCGGCGAGGACTTCGATGCCGCCGAGGACGCGCTGCAGGAGGCGCTGCTCGAGGCGCTGCGGGTGTGGCCCGAGCACCCGCCGCGCGATCCGCGCGCGTGGCTGGCGACGGTCGCGACCCGGCGGCTCGTCGACGCCCGCCGCAGCGAGGCCGCCCGTCAGCGCCGCGAGGAGGAGACGGAAGCTGAGCCGCCCCCCGGCCCCACGGAGGAGGGCGACGACAGCCTCTTCCTGCTCTTCTGCTGCTGCCACCCCGACCTCGCGCCCGCCTCCCAGGTGGCGCTGACCCTGCGCGCCGTGGGCGGCCTCACCACCCGGGAGATCGCCGACGCCTTCTACGTGCCGGAGGCGACGATGGCGCAGCGGATCAGCCGCGCCAAGCGAACCCTGCAGGGGCGCCGCCTGGACCAGCCCGGCGACCTCGCCGTCGTGCTGCGCGTGCTCTACCTCGTCTACACGGCCGGCCACGCGGGCCGGGTGGACCTGGCCGGCGAGGCGATCCGGCTCGCTCGCCAACTCACCCTCGCCACCGAGGAACCGGAGGCGCGCGGGCTGCTCGCGCTGATGCTCCTCAACCACGCCCGCCTCCCGGCGCGATTCGACTCGGAGGGTCGCATCGTCACGCTCGACCGCCAGGACCGCGGCATGTGGGACACGCGTGAGATCGCCGAGGGCGTGCGCGTCCTGCAGTCGGCGCTGGCGGTCGAGCGCCCAGGCCGCTACCAGGTCGAGGCCGCCATCGCCGCCCTGCACGACGACGCGGCAAGCGCCGAGGAGACCGACTGGCCGCAGATCCTGGCCTGGTACGACGACCTCGTCGCCCTCACCGACGACCCGGTGCGCCAGGACCCCGCCGCGGTGCTCGGGCGCGCGGTCGCGGTCGGCCACGTCCTCGGCGCCGCCGCCGGGCTGCGCGAGACCGACCGGCTGCGCGACGTGATCGGCGACCGGCACCGCTGGCACGCCGTCCGCGGCCACCTGCACGAGCTGGGCGGCGATCTGCCCGCCGCCGCCGCTGCGTACGCGGATGCCGCCCGTCGGGCCACGACCGTCGCCGAGCGCGACCACCTGGTCCGCCAGGCCGCCCGCGCGCGGGCCGCCGAGCTACCGTCGAGCGCATGACCGTCCAGCGCATGGACCATGTGGGCATCGTGGTCGACGACCTCGCGGCCGCGACGGCATTCTTCGTCGAGCTCGGACTCGAGCTGCAGGGCGAGGGGCAGGTCGAGGGCGCCTGGGTGGATCGCGTGGTGGGGCTCGAGGGCGTCCGGTCGGAGATCGCGATGATGGAGACCCCGGACGGCCACGCACGGCTCGAGCTGACCAGGTTCCAGTCCCCGTCGAGCCCGCGCGGCGACCCGCAAGCGCCGGCGAACACCCCCGGCATCCGCCACCTCACGTTCGCAGTCGACGACATCGACGCCGTCCTCGCGAGGTTGCGAGCCCACGGCGCGGAGCTCGTTGGCGAGGTGGAGACCTACGAGGACGTCTATCGGCTCTGCTACGTCCGCGGCCCGGAGGGGATCATCGTCGAGCTGGCGGAGCGGATCGGCTGAGGGCTCCGGCCCGGTCCTGCAGATCGCCGGCCAGATCCTCTCGAGCTCCTCTCTGCATGGTGCGCGCCAAGCGGAGGAAGAAGCGCTCCCACAGGAGCGGCGCATCCTCTCGTCCGATACGCCCTCGCTTCACGGCAAGCGCCATCGCCTCAGCGAAGCCTGCGGTGTCGACGCTCGCCTTGACCTGGTCGCACGCCGGCCCAAGTCGATCGCGTGAGCATTGGCCGCGCGCGTCCTGGGGAACGCGGTATTGGCTGGGAATGCCTTCCGCGAACGCCAGCCGGACGTCGGCCGACATCCGCAGCCACGTATGCGTGTCCTCGGAGAACGGGACGTGGGGAAAGGGATGCGCGACCGCGACGTTCGTTCTGACGGCGACGGTGGAGGTCACGCAGGTGTAGCCCGTCTCGGTGCCCATGCGAATCCAGCCGTCCGATCCCTCGACCGGGGACCCTTCATGGGATTCGAGAATCTCCTGCAGCGCGGGGATCAGTCGTTCGCGCGGCAGCTCGAGGCCGTGCTCGTCGATGACGTCGATGCCGGAGTAGACGAAGCCGACTCCCGGGCGCTCGCGCATGATCCTCTTGACGGCCTCGACACGGCGGGGGTGCGAGACGTCGTCGGCGTCGTTGAACAGCACCAGCGGCGAGCCGCGCTGCTGCGCCCAGCGAACCCCTATGTTGCGACACGCCCCTGCCCCCTGGTGTCGCGCTTGAGGCAGCACCGTCACCTTGCCCACGTGCTCCTGGCTGAGGGCCAGCAAGCGGTCACGTGCGTCGGCGTTCGGCGAGGCGTCGTCCACGATGACGAGCACCCAGTTCGCGTCGGTCTGGGCGAGCAAGGCACCGACCGCCTCCTGAAGCCAGTTCGCGGACTGAGGGCGGTCCGCGAAGTGGGGCATCACGAACGTGGCTGGAACCTCGGTCCCTGTACGCATGGCGGCGGTCGCGAGTCTACCCACCGCTGAGAGAATGGCTTACGTGCGCGAGCTCGCGTTCATCCGCAGCGGCAGGCTTGCGTGGCGCGATCGTGACGCGCCGATCCTGAGAGATCCCGGCGATGCGATCGTGCGCCCCTTCATCGCCGCGCGCTGTGATGGCGACACCCTTCCGATCCACCGCCCGGTGTCGCGCCTGATGCAGGCCGGCATCGCCGTACGGGCCATCGACCCGGTCGTCGGCTGCATCTGCGGACGCGTGCCGTTCAGGGGCCCGTTCGCCATCGGCCACGAGTGCGTTGCGCAGGTGCTCGCGGTCGGAAGCGGCGTGCAGCGCGTCCGTGTCGGTCAGACGGTCGTCGTGCCGTGGGCGGTCTCGTGCGGCACCTGCGAACCGTGCCGACGCGGCCTGACCTCCAAGTGCGCCACGACGACCAGCGCCACGCTGGCTGCATACGGCTTCGGCCCGGCGAGCGGTCCGTGGGGAGGCATGGTGGCCGACGAGGTACGCGTCCCGTTCGCCGACCACATGCTCGTGGCAGTCCCGGCCGATGTCCCGCCCCTCCGGGTCGCGTCCGCCAGCGACAACCTCGCCGACGCGTGGCGCAGCGTCGTCACGCCGTTGCGCGACCGCCCGGGTGGCTCGGTGCTGATCATCGGGGGCGGAGCTCAGAGCATCGGCCTCTACGCCTCGGGCCTCGCGGTCGCGCACGGCGCCGCAGTCGTGCACTACGTCGACGACGACCCCGTGCGTCGCCGGATCGCCGAGGCGTTCGGCGCGCACACGTTCCCAGCAGAGGCACGCTCACGCCGCCGGCGCACGACGACGCTCCGCTATGACGTCGTCGTCGAGGCGTCGTCTCGCGCCGCGGGCCTGCGCCGCGCCATCCGGTCGCTCGCCAGAGGCGGCGTCTGCACGGCCGTCGGGTATTACCTCGCCACGGGAACCCGGGTCCCGCTCATGCACATGTACGCCACCGACGCAACGCTCCGTGTCGGTGTCTCGCACGCGCGAGCCGTGCTCCCCGACCTGCTCGCCTTCGTCGCACGCACCCGCTATCCAGCGGAAGACGTAACGACCCTCACGGCGCCCTGGGACGACGCACCCGCCGCGTACACAGCACGAACGACGAAGCTCGTCCTCCAGCGCGACGCCTTACCCGAGTGAACAGCTGACCGGTGTACGACGGCCGGGCAGCAGACAGCGATCGTCCCGCAGCGGCGACCGGCCCCCGGCGCGGATCCGGAAGCGGGTGTACTTGCCGATGAGACCTCGCTGGCGCACGAATATCTCCACACGGGTTCTGGCGGCCAGCCGGCGCTCGAGGCCTCGGATGCGAACGGGCCGCCCGTGCGAGCGTTGGCGAAGCGGGCGGAGGGGGCAGCCCGTCCCGCGGCAGCGGGCGGTCACGACCGCTCCCGGGGGGGCCGTCACGGCGAGCAACCGAACCAACGCTCCTCGCGGAAGAAGTCGCCCTGCGATCCGCACGATGGGGAACGGGATCATCAGAAGCCTCGCTTCGTCGACGTTCCCCGGGGCACGCGCGTCGGGCTGCGCTGGTGGAGGGTTCGTATTCGGCGTTGGAACGAGCGGGCTCACGTAGATGGTCTTCGTGACCACCGCGTTGATCTTGCCGCCCTTGCCCTTCCCCTCCTTGAACACCCGCATGGTCACCTGCTTCTCGCCCGGCGTCAGGTACACATGGGCGGCCGAGGCCCCCGCGGCCTCGAAGACGCCTGGATCTCCGTCGAAGTCCCACTCGACCGTCGCAAGGCTGTTCGGGGGAGACAGCACGGCGTGGTAGGACGCCGCCAGCCCCACGGTGGGCGTCGCCGGCGCAACCGTGAAGTCGGCTTTCGTGGGAGCAGCGGTCGCCGCGGACGCGAGCGCCAGCCAGGCGACCAGCGCGAGCAAGGCGAGCGTGGCTGCTCGTCGCACTCTGACGAAGCAGCGGGGGGCGGGATACAGGTCCTGTCTCGTGGCTCAGGTCTAGCAGGTCGGTGAAGGGCTGACTCAGGACGCCGCTCGCGAAAAGCCCGCGCAGCCCGGAGCGGGATACTGCAGGTGGATGTCTCAGGAGGACTACCTACTCGCCAACCAACCTTCGGAGTTGGAGCGCCTGCGGCTGCAGTCGCTTGTGTGGGAGCCGACCGGGCGGCAGCTGCTCTCGAGGCTCGGCGACGGATCCGGCGGGCGCGCCCTGGACGTCGGCTGCGGGGCGATGGGCTGGCTTCGAATCCTCAGCGAGTGGGTCGGCGCGTCTGGCCGGGTCGTGGGCGGCGATGTCGACGAGAGCATGCTCAACGCCGCTCGGTCATTACTGGAGGAAGAAGAAATCGCCAACGTAGAACTGGTCGTCGATGACCTGTTCGCCAGCAAGCTGGAGCCGCAATCGTTCGATCTCGTCCATGCCCGCTACCAGATCGCTCCGCTCGGACGCGGCCCTGAACAGGTGGCCTCGCACCGGCGCTTGGCCAAGCCCGGTGGCTTGTTGGTCCTGGAGGAGTGGGACCTGGCCTCGTGGCATTTCAATCCCACCGCCCCCGCGGCCGAGCGACTGATCCGATTGATCTCGGAGATCTTTGCCGGCCTGGGCGGCGAAGCCGGTCGCGGACTTCCCGAGATGCTTCGCCAGATCGGCATCGAGGAGCCGGGGATCGACGCGCATGTGATCGCGCTCAAGCCGGGGCATCCCTATCTGCGCTTGCCGCTCCAGTTCAGCGTCGCGCTCGAATCGCGCCTGCTGGAGAGGCTGAGCGAAGACGAGCTCGCCTCGCTGCGCCGCGAGGCCGAGGCCGAGTTGACCGATCCCGGCAGATGGGGCACGACCTTCACCCTGATCCAGAGCTGGGGCCGGGTCGAAGGCTGAGAGCGGCCCCGCCGGGCCCCGCCGGCTACGACCAGGGATACGGCGAGTTCGAGACCGGGTGCAGATCCCCGGAAGCGAACCGCTCGTAGCGGAACGGGTGCAGCAGCGCCGAGTGCTCGCCGCCCAGCACCCGGGCGATCTCGCGCCCGACGGCGATCATCTTGTAGCCGTGGTTGGAGTCGGCGGCCACGAAGACGTTCGGCCGCATGTAGTCGAAGACCGGGAAGTTGTCGGCTGTGAACGCCCCGACGCCGCCCGAGCGCACCTGGCGGTACAGCGGCCGCGTTCCCTCGAAGCGCTCCAGGCAGTGCGACAGCGCCGCGCACCACAGGTCGGGGAAGCCGGGGTCCACGCTGCCGGTGGGGTAGGGGTCGACCTTGAACTCGTGTCCCTGCGGCAGCGGCGACGCGCCGCCCTGCACGCTCTCCTTGTCCTGCTTGAAGTAGATGCCCCACTGCTCGTCGGTGACGAGCGTCCCGTCGTCGGCGTGCAGCGGCGCGTGGCTGTCCACGTGCAGCACCGGCGGCACCGAGCCGTCGGAGGTCACGAACTCGCTCGGGTCGACGGCGACCTCGCCCTCCTGCAGGTACCAGTAGGTCCACATCTCCTGCTCGACGCCCGCGACCTCCAGGCGGCGCGGCAGCCCCAGCAGCTCCCACATCGTCGCCACCCACGGTCCCGCGGCGATCACGACCTGCTCGACGCCGATCGGCCCGTCCGAGGTGACCACCGACGTCACCGCACCCGACTCGTCCAGCTCGAACCCGGTCACCTCCACGCCCTCGGCCAGCTCGGCTCCCGCGGCGCGCGCCTTCGACGCCAGCCCCAGCATCGAGTCGCGGTTGAACGCGAACCCGCCCTGGCGCTCGTGCAGGCACACGCTCAGCCCGGGCGCCCGCCAGTCGCCGAACAGCGACCGCATGTGGGCGGCCACCTCGGCCTCGCCGGTGACCAGCTCGGAGTCGTAGCCGATCTTCTGCTGGCGCTCGAACACCGAGGCGAGGTCCTCCTCCTGGGCGCCGTCGCCGAGGGCGATATAGCCCGAGCCGTGATAGGCGAACGTCTCCGGATCGGACTCCCAGATCTCGACGCAGGCCGCCATCAGCTCCGACATCGCGGGCTGGAAGTAGTTGTTGCGCACCACGCCGCAGGCGATCCCCGACGCGCCCGCGGCGACGCCGGTCTTGTCGACGATCAGCACCTCCTCGCCCTGCCTCGGCCAGGTGCCACGCCGTCGACAGGCCGTGCACGCCAGCACCGATCACGAGGTGCTTGACCGAGCGCATCAGCTCAATGCAGAGGGGGTTCCCAGCCCTCGAGCACCGGCGGCCGCCAGTCCTCGCCGACCGTGCGCGAGTTCTCCACCCACGGCCCGAGCTCGGGCTGCGGGAACTTCGTGTGCTGCTCCTTGAGCCGGATCCCGTAGGAGTTGCCGGCCTGCAGGTGGGCGATCAGGACCTTGCGGGCGATCTCGTGCTCGCGTCCCTCGGGGATGTCGAAGTGGATCTTGATGAACGAGTTCGAGTAGCGGTCGAAGACCGCCGGGGTGCCTTCCTCGATGAGCAGCTCGATGTCCTCGAGCCAGTTGATGTCCTTGCCCGGCGTGGCCGCCTCGAGGTCGATCCCCTCCACCAGCGACATGTCCTCCTGGTAGGGGAAGCGCTCTCCGGACAGGAACTCGGAGTCGATCGCCTGGATCTTCTGCTGGCTCGTTGCTCATCGTTGCACCCGCTCCGCCGCCGGCAGCTCGTCGATCGGGTTCTCGAGATAGCGGTCGAGCATCGTCTTGATCTCCTCGAGCGCGTTCGACTCGCTCACGCCCGGGATGTAGTCGGTGCCCGCCAGCGGCACGCGCGCCATGGCGGCGGCCTCGGTCGTCAGCGCGGCCAGGTCCTCCGGCTCGAGCGAGTGCACGTTGGTCTTCCCGCACGCGCGCGCGAGCATCTGGACCTCGAGCGTGAGCGTGTGGAGGAAGTTGTAGACGCGGTTGGCGGCCTCCTCGACGTGCAGGCGCTTGCGCAGCTCCGGGTCCTGCGTCGTGATGCCCACCGGACAGCGGCCGGTGTGGCAGTGGTAGCACTGGCCCGCCGGCACGCCGATCGTCCCCTCGTAGTCGGTGACGCCCGGGATCTCCTTGTTGCAGTTGAGCGCCATCAGCGCCGAGTGGCCGATCGCGATGGCGTCGGCGCCGAGCGCGATGCACTTGGCCACGTCGCCGCCGTTGCGGATGCCGCCCGCAACGACCAGGTCGATCTCGTCGGCGAGCCCGACGTCCTCGAGCGCCCGGCGCGCCTCCGGGATCGCCGCCATCAGCGGGATGCCGGTCTCCTCGGCGGCGGTGTGGGGTCCCGCGCCGGTGCCGCCCTCGGCGCCGTCGAGGTAGATGATGTCCGGGCCGCACTTGGCCGCCATGCGCACGTCGTCGTACACGCGCGCCGCGCCCAGCTTGAGCTGGATCGGGATCTCGTAGTTGGTCGCCTCGCGGGTCTCCTGCACCTTCAGCGACAGGTCGTCGGGGCCGAGCCAGTCGGGGTGCCGGGCCGGGGAGCGCTGGTCGATCCCGGCCGGCAGCGAGCGCATCTCGGCGACCTGCTCGGTCACCTTCTGGCCCATCAGGTGCCCGCCCAGGCCGACCTTGCAGCCCTGCCCGATGAAGAACTCCACCGCGTCGGCCAGCATCAGGTGGTGCGGGTTGAACCCGTACCGGCTCTGGATGATCTGGTAGTACCACTTGGTCGACAGGTCGCGCTCGGGCGGGATCATCCCGCCCTCCCCGGAGCAGGTCGCGGTGCCCGCCATCGAGGCGCCCTTGGCGAGCGCCATCTTGGCCTCGATCGACAGCGCGCCGAAGCTCATGCCGGTGATGTAGACCGGGATGTCGAGCTCGATCGGCTTCTTGGCGAAGCGCGAGCCCAGCACGGTCTTGGTGACGCACTTCTCGCGGTAGCCCTCGATCACGAAGCGCGTCAGCGTGCCGGGCAGGAAGATCAGCTCGTCCCAGTGCGGGATCTTCTTGAACATCGAGAAGCCGCGCATCCGGTAGCGGCCGAGCTCGGCCTTCATGTGGATGTCGTCGATGACCTCCGGCGTGAAGATCTTGCTGCGGCCGAGGACCGTCTTCTGGCTGGGTGCGTTCTCGTCTGCCATCAGAGCACCAGCTTTCGCTCGCTCGGCTCGAGCGAGTCGTAGTTGTAGAGCTTCTTGCCGCACACGAACTTCGTGAACTGCGGCGGGGCGCCGAGCTCGTAGATCGAGAACTTGCGCTCGATCAGCTCGGTGTCGGCGTCGGTCCACTCGCCCTCGACGCAGTCGATCCCGAGCGCGGCGACCTTGCCGCCGACGTAGATCGTGCCGTCGTACATCGAGTCGCCCAGGCCGGGTCCGACGTCGCCGCAGATGATCTGGCGGCCGCGCTGCATCATGAAGCCGGTCATCGAGCCCGGCGTCGCCGAGCACGAGGATCGTGCCGCCCTTCTGGTCGATGCCGGTGCGCGCCCCGACCTGGCCCTTGACGACCAGGTCGCCGCCGCGCAGCGCGGCGCCCGCGAGCGAGCCAGCGTTCGACTCGATCACGACGACGCCGGACATCATGTTCTCCGCCACCGACCAGCCGACGCGCCCGTTGATCTGGAACTCGGCGCCGTCCCCGAGCCCGCAGCCGAAGTAGCCGAGGCTGCCCTCGAACGTGACCCGGCAGCGCTGGAGGATCGCCACGCCGAGCGAATGGCGCGCGCTCGGGTTGAGCACCGTGACGTCCTTTACGCCCTGCTCGTAGAGCAGCCAGCGCAGCTCGGCGTTGATCTTGCGCGTGGACAGGTCGCGCGCCTCGAGCACGGCCTTGTCGCCGTCGATCTCGGAGATCTTGGGGATCGTCCCGTCGAGCTCGACGAGCCCGCGGGCGTCGTAGGTGATCGTCACGTCGTCCAAACCATCACCGCGCCCTCGTACGGGTCGTAGGTCTCGATCTCGCGGTCCACGACCTTGCGGATCGCGATCTCCTCGGACGCCAGCGCCACGATGTCGTCGGACTCGTAGAGCACGAGCGGCTTGGCGCCGAGCTCGTCCTTGGCCACGCCCAGCGCGTCCTCGGTGACGCACATGTAGGTGAACACGCCGTCGAGCTCGCCGAGGCTGCGCCGCATCGAGTCCTCGAGCGAGTCGCCCTGGGCCATCCGCTCGGCGAGGTAGACGGCGATGATCTCCGAGTCGCACTCGCTCTGGAAGCGGTGCCCGGCGCGCTCGAGGCGGCGGCGCCACTGGTGGTAGTTGGTGAGCTGGCCGTTGTGGACGACCGCGACGTCGGGGAACGGGTAGGCCCAGTACGGGTGGGCGTTGGCGATGTCGACGTCGGACTCGGTCGCCATGCGGGCGTGGCCGATCGCGTGCGTGCCGACGAACTTGTCGAGCTTGTAGTCGGCGGCGACCGTGTTCGCGTCGCCGAGGTCCTTGACGATCTCGAGCGAGCGGCCGAGCGACAGCACCTCGGCGTCGCGCACGTCCTCGATGTAGTCGGCGAGCTGCTTGAGGTCGCCGTCGAAGCCGAACGAGACCGTCATCGCGTGCTCGCGACGTGGTCGCGTCGATCGAGTTGATCGTCGGCGCCGGACGCCTTCATGCGGCCCTCGATGTCGGCGCGCTGGCGGTTCAGCCGCTCGGCCAGGTCGAACTCCTGATGCCCGTTCGACTCCGCCAGCTTCACGTGCATGACGTAGCCCTCGGCCTCGGGCCGGTAGAGCGCGATAGCCCGTCGAGTCCGGCCCGCGGTGCTTCATCGCCTGCAGCATCGCGGTCATGTCGCGGCCGACCTGGTGCTCGCCGCCGCCGTCCCTGTAGATGATCCCGCGATTCCGCACATGGTTAGGGGAGTACCTCGAGGTACTGCTCGCGCTCCCAGTCGGTGACGGCCGCCAGGTAGCTCTCCCACTCGTCGCGCTTGTAGTGCTGGAAGACCTGCCAGAGCCGGCCCGGCATGGTGCCGTCGCGCAGCGTCTCGTCCGCCTCGAGCGCCTTGAGCGCGTCGCCGAGGCTGTCCGGCACGCGCTCCAGCGCGGCCGCGCCGTTGCTCTGCTGGAGCAGGTCGTAGGTGTTGGCGTCCTGGGGCGGGCCGGGGTCGCTCTGGTTGCGGATCCCGTCGAGGCCCGCGACCAGCAGCGCGGCCACGGTCAGGTACGGGTTGCAGGACGAGTCGACGCCGCGGTACTCGAAGCGGCCGCCGGTGGCCACGCGCACGGTGCAGGTGCGGTTCTGCCAGCCCCAGTTCTTGTAGACGGGGGCCCAGAAGCCGAAGTCCCACATGCGGCAGTACGAGTTGACCGTCGGGTTGCCGACGCACATCAGCGCGCTGAAGTGGTCGAGCATCCCGCCCAGGAAGTGACGCGCCGTGTCGGACAGCTGCGCCGGCCCGTCGGGATCGTGGAAGACGTTGTTGCCGTCCTCGTCGATCAGCGTGAAGTGGTGGTGGTGCCCGTTGGCCGAGACGCCGGTGAACGGCTTCGGCATGAACGTGGGCAGCAGCCCGTGCTTGCGCCCCACCGCGGCGCAGATCTGCCGGTAGGTGGTGATGTTGTCGGCGGTCTTGACCGGGCGGTCGAAGCGGAAGTTGAGCTCGAGCTGGCCTGGGGCGTCCTCGTGGTCGCCGTAGCTCATGTCGAGCCCGAGCGCCTGCCCGTACTCGACCACGTCGAGCAGCACCGGACGCAGTTCCTCGAACTGGTGGATGTGGTAGCAGTAGGGCTTGGTGACGCCCTCCGGCTCGGCGCCGTCCTCGCCGCGCTTGAGCCACATCATCTCGGGCTCGATGCCGATCAGGAAGCTGTAGCCGAGCTCGTCCTCGAACTGCTGGACGACGCGCTTGAGGTTCTGGCGCGGGTCGGCGTCGAGCAGCTCGCCGGTCTCCGTGTCGTAGCAGTCGCAGTACACCCGCGCCACGCGCGGATCCCAGGGGAGGGTGGCGAACGTGCTGAGGTCCGCCATCGCGGCCAGCTCGGACTCCTCCGGCCCGAAGCCGATGTAGTTGCCGGCGCGGTCGGTGAACAGGTTGGCGGTCGCGCCGTAGACCAGCTGGTAGCCCTTCTCGGCCACCTGCGGGAAGAAGTCGGCCACCACGCCCTTGCCCATCACGCGGCCGGTGATCGAGACCTGCTGGAAGAAGACGTACTTGATCCCCTCGGACTGGATGCGGCGCGTGATCGCCTCGATCTGCTCACGCCGCCCCGGCTGTGCGCGCGCCTCCTCGAGGGTCGCTGGCGCCGCCTGCGTACGGGGAGTGTCCAGCACGGTGCGTGACGTCGCCGCCGAAGCTGGCCACGGTTCCCTCAGTGGTCATACCCTCTCCTCCAGGGTCTGCGGTTGAGCTCCGAATATACCTGCTTTGGTCAAATTGGTTCAAGGCCTGTCAGGGCTGCGGAGACCTCCCGATGGCGGGCACGGGCGGCACGTCCTCGAGCCAGCGCACCACGTGCAGGTCGAGGCTGCGCGGCAGGAAGATGTCGCTCGAGTGCTCCACCGGCGCGCCCTCCGCGGTGCACGTCTCGTGGTCGATCTCGAGCGCCCCGGTCGGCTCCTTGACGCCCAGCGCGACGCCGATCTCGTCCTCGGGGCTCAGCACGCGCGGCTGGATGCGCAGGCTGTTGTAGGCCACGGGCACGCCCTCCTTGAGCAGCACGTCGAGCACCATCTGCCCGCGGTTGAGGATGCCGCGCAGCTTCGCCGGCGGCGGCAGCTCGATGTCGGGGCGCACGACGTCCTCCATGCGCGCGCCCGGGCGCCCGTCCATCAACAGCACGCGCGTGATCGTCGTCGCCGGCGTGTCGCGGTCGAGGCCGAAGATGTCGGCCAGCTCGGCTCCGAGCGGGCGCTGCTCGATCTGCAGGTCCGCCACCTCCAGGCGCACGCCGCGCCGGCGCGCCAGCTCGCTGTAGGACACCAGCCGCTCCAGCCCCTCGTCGAGCGTCCCCGAGGCGACCTCGCCGACGAAGGTGCCGCTGCCTTGGCGGCGCACGATCTCGCCGCTGCGCTCGAGCCGCCCGAGGGCGGTGCGCAGCGTCCCTCGCGAGATGCCGAGCTGGCCCGACAGCTCCTGCTCCGGCGGCAGCCGCTCGCCGGCGCGGTGGCGCCCGGTGGCGAGCCAGGTGCGCAGCGCCTCCTCGGCGACGTCGACCAGCGAGGTCTTGCCGCCTTCCAGTGACTGCTCTCTATGAACGCGCGCCATTTATTGCTTGGAAACGTAGTTCGGCCCGTGCGACCCTGCGGGCATGGCCAAACCTATCGCCGGTCTCGCCCCTCCCGCGCGTCTGCTCTGCGGCCCCGGCCCGACGAACGTCGACCCGGCGGCGCTCGAGGCGATGCGCAGGCCGATGCTGGGTCACCTCGATCCCGCCTTCCACGCGATCCTCGACGAGGTCGTGGAGATGCTCGCCGAGGTCTACCGCGCGCGCGACGGCTTCGTCCTCCCGCTCCAGAGCACCGGCACCTCGGGCATGGAGGCAGGCATCGCGAACCTGGTCGAGCCGGGCGACACGGTGATCGTCGGCGTGGCCGGCTACTTCGGCGCCCGCATCGCCGAGATCGCCGCCCGCCACGGCGCGCGCGTCGTCGAGGTCGCCGAGGAGTGGGGGAGCCACGTGCCGAACGAGCGGCTGCTCGCGGCGCTCGACACCGAGCCGGGCGCCCGGCTCGTGGCGGTGGTGCACGGCGAGACCTCGACCGGCGTCCAGCACGACCTCGAGGAGCTCGGCGAGGCGCTGCGAGGGTCCGACACGCTGCTGATGGCCGACTGCGTCACGACGCTCGGCGGCGTGCCGCTGGACTTCGACGGCTGGGGCGTGGACTACGCCTACTCGTGCACCCAGAAGTGCCTCGGCGCGCCCCCCGGCATGTCGCCGCTGGCGATCTCGCGGCGGGCGTTCGACGTGATCGACGCGCGCGAGCGGCCGGTCCCGTTCTCGCTCGACCTGCGCCTGCTGCGCGGCTACTGGCACGACCGCCCGGCCACCTACCACCACACCGCGCCGATCCTGCACGTGTACGCGCTGCACGAGACCCTGCGCGGCGCGCTCGAGGAGGGCGTCGAGGCGCGCTGGGACCGCCACGAGCGCGCCGGGCGGCGCTTCGCCGCGCGCGCCGAGGAGGCCGGCTTCGAGGTGCTCGCCGAGGACGGCCACCGGCTCGCGCCGCTGACGGCGCTGCGCGTGCCCGACGGCGTGGACGGCAAGGACGTGCAGCGACGGCTGCTCGCCGAGCAAGGGCTCGAGGTCGGCGGCGGGCTGGGGGCGGCCACGCCGCCGATCTGGAGGGTCGGCCTGATGGGGCCGAACGCCACCGAGGAGACCGCCGACCACGTGCTCGACGCCCTCGGCGGGGTGCTCGAGGACGGGCTCGTCGCCGCTAGCGCTGCACCTTGACATCGACGACCTTCCCGGTGTTCGCGTCGATGCGCACCACCGCGAGCTGCTTGAACACCTGCGTATCGAGCGGCGCGCCCTTCGGCGGAACCGAGAGGGAGACGATCCAGTTGGGCTTCGCGTTCAGCCCCTGACGCAGGAGCCGGATCTGCGTGCGCGTCGGGGTGAACTCGACCTGGCGCTTCGCGGTGGCGATCGCCGCGTCCTTCGACACCCGGATCTGCGACTTCTGGCAGCTCTGCGAGACGACGAAGGCGGCCAGCAGCACCGCTCCGACGAAAGCGGCGCTGACCCAAGGCTTTCTGCCCGGCGCGGCTCTGGCGCGTGTCGGGCGGCGGCGGAACGGCGTCAGACGGTGGGACGGAACTCGTTCCCGATGTTCGTGAACAGGACGATCACGAGCACCACGATCGCACAGATGATCGAGAACGCGAGCATCGCGTACTCGAAGCGCTTGCTGTGGGTCTGGAGGGGCGGGAATTCGATCTGCTTGCTCATTCGACAGCTCCTAGATGCCCGGGCTCGGCGGGGCCGCCTCGACGTCTCCGACGGGCACCACGCCCGGTCTTGGCGAACGTGGTCAGCCGGTGGTTCTCGTACCAGACCCAGCCGATGAACACGATCACCATGACCACGATCCCGATCCACGTCAGGGTGAGGTAGGCGGTGGCTCCGCCGACTCCGTCGTCGCCGTAGGTCGAGCCCGGGCCGAACGTCATGATCCCGGCGCAGTCCTGGTAGTTGTTGTTGACGATGAAGTCCGCGACGTCGTCCGCGTCTGTAGCCCTCCTTGTGGACGATGCAGTCGGGCGCGCTGTCGATGATGGCCGGCATGTCGCCTCCTTACCTCGTCACCCGGTCTCGTGGTGGGCCGCCGTTGCGCATCAGCTCGTAGTACTCCTCCAGGATCAGCGGATCCGCGTCCACGAGGGTCCCGTCCGGCTCGACCAGCGCCGCCGGCCTGACCGGCACCTCCGGCAGATAGATGTCGGGCACGTACTCGACGGTGTCGAGCCCCGCGATCTCCACCTCGGGCGGGACGCGCAGCAGGTTGAGCTTCTTCAGCACCCACGCCGAGAACCAGCCCGAGAGGAAGCCCAGCGGCACGAACGTCGCCACGCCGAGCAGCTGACCCCAGATGCTCGAGTCGACGTTGTTCACGCCGGTGGGATAGCCGGCGGCGAACACTCCGACCCAGATGATTCCGAGGAAGCCCGAGACGCCGTGCACGCCGACGGCGCCGACGACGTCGTCCACCCGCCCCTTGGTCTCGATCCAGTTGCCCGCGTAGACCGCGAGCGCGGCCGTGGCCATCGAGAGCAGGTACGCGAGCGTGGGCGCGTACACGTCCGCGCCCGCGGACACGCCGATCACGCCGGCGAGTCCGCCGGACACGGTCCAGAACGGGTCGCCCCGGCTGGCGAAGTAGCCGCCGGTGAACCCGCCCGGCGAAGCCGAACGTGATCACCATCGTGATCGAGCCGAGCGTCGTCGGGCTCAGGTAGATCGTCGCCCACCCCGGGAAGGCGGTCGACGCGATCACCAGGCAGGCGCCGTAGAAGGCGTAGAACCCGGTGAAGATCAGCATCAGCCCGAGCAGGGTTATGTGCAGGTTGTTGGGCCGGAAGACCCGGGCGAGCCCACCCTTCGTGTACTTGCCTATTCGTGGCCCGAGGTGGAACAGGACGCCCAGGGTGAAGGCGCCGGACACCCCGTGGACGACGGCGGACGCGATCGAGTCATGGAACCCGAACCGCAGCGTCATCCAGCCGCCGGCGCTCCAGCCCCAGGCGGCGTCGAGGATCCAGACGACCGAGCCGAGGATGGCCGCGAGCACGAGGTAGGCCGACAGCCGCACGCGCTCCAGCAGCGCTCCCGACATGATCGAGGCCGTCGTCCAGGAGAACAGCAGGAAGGCCAGGAAGAAGATCAGGTTGATGTTGTTGGTCAGGTTCGGGCCGAACGCGTCGCTCCAGGGGATGCCGCCCGCGCACGCCGCGGAGGTGAAGTCGGAGGAGTTCGGGCCGATCGGCAGACCGGGCTGGTTGCAGTTGTAGATCCACCAGCCGAAGTAGTAGAAGGTCGGCGTGACGGCGGCGATCGTGAGGATGTTCTTCATCGCCGTCGCCATCACGTTCTTGCGGCGCGCCACCCCGGCCTCGTACGTCATGAAGCCGGCGTGGATCAGCCACATCAGGACGACTGTCCAGAAGTAGAACTGCTCCCCCAGGATGGCGCTGTCGAGCGTCTGGGACTCGGCGCTTGCCGCGTCCTTCAGGTCCGTCACCTGCGCAAGGAAGACGTCGATCACGATCCCCTCCAGCTCCTCTGACCCGTACGACCAGCGCGAAGCTATCTGCGTTGTGCAGATTGGTGCAATGGGATTTCGCACATGCCTTGACACCGATCGAGTGGTAGAACTGGACATAGGGGGTCCGCGGCCCCCGCACTACGATCAGAATCGGAAAGGAGGGCTCGCGTGACGGTCTCACCGGTCACCGAGGGCGGCGACGCCCTTGTCGCGCGTGCGGCGCGAGAACGAGACGCTCTACGCGGTCATCAAGACGGTCTCGTCTTCGCTCGCCCTCGACCGGGTGCTCGGCGGCATCGTCGAGATCGCCACCGACGCGACCGGCTGCCACGCCTGCTTCATCTACTTCCTCGAGGACGAGCGGCTCGTCCTGCGGGCCGCCTCGCCGCGCTACGCCGAGCTCGTAGGCAAGCTCGAGTGGGGGCTCGACGAGGGCCTCACGGGGTGGGTCGCGCGGACCAAGACGCCCGAGTTCATCCGCGAGCGCGCGCTCGAGGACCCGCGCATGAAGTTCGTGCCCGAGCTGGACGAGGAGCGCTTCCAGTCGATGGTGGCCGTGCCGATCCTGGCCCGCGACGGCGACGTGATCGGCGTCGTCGTCCTGCACACCGAGGCCCCGCGCGAGTTCGACGACGACGTGCTCAACTTCCTGGTCCACACGGGCTCGCTCGTCGGCGGCGCGATCGAGAACGCCCAGCTCTACGAGGACGCGCGCCGGCGCGTCGACGCGCTCACGACGCTCACCCAGCTGAGCCAGTCGCTGGCGGCCGTGACGGACCGCGAGAACCTCTACGACGCGGTGACGCGCGGGGCTCGGCGGCTGCTCGGCGCCGACGAGTGCCAGATCTGGCGGCTCGACAGCGACGCCGACGAGCTGATGCTCGCGGGTGCGGATCCCCCGCACGACGCGGACACGCTGCCCGGCCGGGCAGCCCTGCTGCTCGACCTGATGCGGCGAGCGCAGGGGCGCCGCGGCGGGGGGGTCGTCGCGCCCGACGACGGCGGCCTGCTGCTGGCGCCGCTGGTCGCCGGCGACGAGCAGCTCGGGATCCTGAGCTGCGCCGGGCGCTCGTTCCGAAGCGAGGACGCCGAGCTGCTGCTGGCCGTGGCCAACCAGACCGCCGTCGGCCTCAAGAAGGCAGAGCTGATCGAGCGGCTGACTGCCGAGAACATCGTCACGCACATGTTCGACGCGCTCGCGGCGGGCGCGGTCGAGACGGCTCAGTCGAAGGCTGCCGACGCCCGCTGCGACCTGAGCCGGCCGCACGTCCTCGTCCACGCCGAACGCGCTCCGGGGCGCCCCGACGGGCTGCCCTGGCCGGAGCTGGCGGCGCGCGTGCAGGGCCGGCTCCAGCGGCTCTACCCGCGGGCGCTGTTCGACGCGCGCCACGACGCGCTGCGCGCGCTCGTCCCGCTGACGGCCGAGGGCGCGGCGGAGGAGCTCCGGGAGGCGTGTGACGAGCTCGCCCGCGAGGAGGGGCTGGCCGTGGGCCTGAGCGACGTCGACCGCGGCGCGGCGAGCGCGCGCCGGCGCATGCGCGAGGCCGCCGACGCCGCTCGCATCGGCAGCTCGCTGTCGGCCGACGGCGGCGCGATCTCCTACGAGCAGCTGGGGGCGTACCGCTACCTCGTCCACCTCGAGCTCGACGAGACCCCGCACGACCGCTACGGGCAGGCGGTCGACGGCCCTGCTCGACTACGACCGCCGCCGCAACGCGCAGCTGGTCGAGACGCTCGAGCGCTTCCTCGGCGAGCGCTGCAGCGTGGCGGAGAGCGCGCGCAGCCTGTTCATCCATCCGAACACGGTGCGCCAGCGGCTCGAGCGGATCGAGCGCGTCACCGGTCTCGACCTTCGCGACGAGGACTTGCTTTCACTCGAGCTGGCGCTCAAGGTGGCGCGACTGCACCGCGTGCGCGGGGACTAGGCGGTCTTCCTGCCGCGGCGGTGGAGCGCGAGCCAGGCCTTGAAGATGGCGTAGCCGAAAATGTGCCCGAGGAAAACGAACAGCACCCAGAAGGCCTTCCAGAGGAACTCGAGCTCGTCCTCGTTCCACAGCTCGAGCACGGTGAGGTAGATGACTATCCCGAGCGCCACCACCAGCACCGGCGGTACCTGCTGCGTGATCACGAAGACGACCATGCGCGCGGCCACCCTACAGCCGTGACGGCGCCTTGACGATCAGGGCCAAGCTCTACGCGGCGATCGTGCTGACGATCCTCGGCCCGCTCGCGACGACCGCCGTCGCGCTGCACGGGATGTCCCAGATGGGCGACCGCTTCGACGAGGTCCAGGAGCGCGCGCGACACGAGTCGGTGGCGCGCGAGCTGAAGTTCGCAGTCACCGACATGAACGGCTGGCAGACGGCCTACGGGTACGACAACGGGGCCTCGCGGCCGATCTTCGAGCGCTCGGTCGGGACGCTTCGCGCCGACCTGCGGCGCGCGGCGACGACGCTCACGGACAGCCGCGAGCGCGCCCTGCTGAGGGAGCTGCGCGGCGAGTTCGCCGGCTTCATGGCGCTCGACGTGGTCGCCTACAAGGCCCTGCGGGAGGGCCGCGAGCAGCGCGTGCGCGAGATCTTCCTCGGCCCCGAGATACGGCGCTTCATGGCGATGGCGGAGACGGCCGACCAGCTGGCCCGCTACGAGGCGCGCACGGCAACCGCCACCGAGCAGGCGTTCGACGACGCGCGCGACGACGCCCGCAAGCGCCTGATCGCCGTGGCGCTCGGCGCCGGGGTAGTGATCGTCCTGCTGCTGATCACCGCGAGCGACGTCGCCCGCCTGGCGCTCGAGGGCGAGCGCCACGCGCGCGGCCGCTCGGATGACTGACGACCTCTTCCTGACGCTCAGCCTGCTGCTCAGCGCGGCGCTCGTCGCGCGGCTGATCGCGAGCGTGCTGCCGGTGCCCGAGATCCTGGTGCTGGTGGCCGTCGGAGCGCTGCTGGGCAACTCGGCGCTCGACGTCGTGGACGTGCCGCTCGACTCGCTCGGCGCCCAGCTGCTGTTCACCCTGGGCGTCTCGCTGATCCTCTTCTACGGCGGGCTGAGCCTGTCGCTGCCGGTGCTGCGCAAGGTGTGGATCGGGCTCGGGCTGCTCGTGGTGCCGGGCGTCGTGCTGACCGCCGCGGTGGTCAGCGTGACGGCGCATCTGGTCTTCGACCTGAGCTGGACCGCCGCGCTGCTGATGGGCGCGGTGCTGGCCCCGACCGACCCGGCGATCCTGATCCCGCTGTTCATCCGCTCGCGGCTGCGCCCGAAGGTGGCCCAGACGGTGGTCGCCGAGTCGGCCTTCAACGACCCGACCGGCGCGGCGCTGGCGCTGACGATGGCGGGGGTCCTGCTGAGCGGGGACAGCTCGCTGACGCACCCCGTCTCGGATTTCCTGGTCGACCTGCTGATCAGCACGGTGATCGGGGTCGTCGCAGGGATCGGGCTGGCGGCGGCGATCTCGAGCCAGCGCTCGGGCGTGTGGCGCGAGTCGTCGGCCCTCGCGGTGCTGACGGTGGTGACGATCAGCTTCTTCTCGCTCGACTCGGCGGGCGGCAGCGGCTACCTCGGCGCGTTCCTGGCCGGCCTGATCGTGGGCAACATGGAGCACCTCGGCCTCGCCATGCATTCGCACCACGAGCAGGAGATGCGGCTGTTCGCGTTCAACATGGCCGACCTGGCGACGCTGCTGGTCTTCGTGGTGCTCGGGGCGAACATCCCGTTCGGCGCGCTCGGCGACAACCTGCTGCCGGCGCTGGCGGTGTTCGCGACGCTGCTGCTGGTGGCGCGGCCGCTGACGGTGCTCGCGTGCGCCATGCCGGACCGCGCCGCCGCGTGGACGAAGCAGGAGCTGCTGTTCCTCTGCTGGACGCGCGAGACCGGAGTGGTGCCCGCGGCGCTGGTGGGGGTGCTGGCCGGCCAGGGGGTGCCGGACAGCGAGCTCTACGCGAGCGTGGTGGCGCTGGCGATCATCGGGACGCTGCTGCTGCAGGCGCTGCCGGCGCCGTGGCTGGCCGAGCGGCTGGGGCTGCTCGAGCCGCGCACGCGCGCGGTGCCGTTGGCGGACCGCGACGCTGCTTGAACTGCAGCGATGAGGGGGGGTGTGTCGAGAAATGGTCGATATACGCGGATTTCTCGACAAGCCCCCCTGGGGCCGACCCCTTGATCGCTGCAGTTAGCGGCGCCCGCGCCGCAGCCCCCTCAGAACAACTGCAGGTACCGGTCGACCTCCCACTGGGTCACCTGGTCGTGCCATTCCTGGAACTCGCGCTGCTTGACCCGCACGTAGTAGTCGACGTAGTCCTCGCGCGCGGTCGTTCCCAGCGCCGCTCGCATCACGTCGTCGGCGGCCAGCTCGCGGGTGGCGTCGAGCAGCGTCGCCGGCAGCATCTCCACGCCCAGGTCGGCGCGCTCGGCCTCGGTCAGCTCGTGCAGGTTGAGCTCGGTCGTCGCGTCGCCGGGGTCCAGCTCGTTCTCGATCCCGTCGAGGCCTGCGGCCAGCGTCACCGCCGCCGCCAGGTACGGGTTGCACGAGCCGTCGATCGTCCGGTCCTCGACGCGTCCCGGGCCCGGCACGCGCAGCATCTGCGTGCGGTTGTTGTAGCCGTAGCTCACGTACACCGGCGCCCAGCTCGCGCCGCTGCGCGCCCCCACCACGAGCCGCTTGTAGGACGTGACCGTCGGCGCGGTGACCGCGATGTAGGCCTTCGCGTGCGCCTTCAGGCCGCCGATGAACCGGTACGCGGTCTCCGACAGGCCCATGCCGCGCGGGTCGTCCGACGGATCCACCTCGAAGGCGTTGTCGCCGTCGCGCCAGAGGCTCATGTGGAAGTGGCAGCCGTTGCCCGTCAGGTGTGAGAAGGGCTTCGGCATGAACGTGGCGATCATGCCGCGCTCCTGCGCGAGCGACTCGACCATGTAGCGGAAGAAGATCGCGCGGTCGCAGGTCGTGAGCGCGTCGGCGAACTCGAAGTTCTGCTCGAACTGGCCGTTGGCGTCCTCGTGGTCGGTCGCGTAGTTGCCCCACCCGAGCGCCGTGATGTTGCGGGCGATCATCGAGACGAAGTCGAGGTTGCGCGTCAGCCCGCGCATGTCGTAACAGGGCTGGTCGAGCGTGTCGAGCGGGTCGGCCAGCTCGATCGAGCCGTCCTCGAGCTTGCGCACGAGGAAGTACTCGAGCTCGGCGCCGATCTTGAACTCGTACCCGAGCGAGGCGGCGCGCTCGAGCTGGCGGCGCAGGATGGTGCGCGGGCAGTACGGCCACTCCTCGCCGTTCACGTGCACGTCGCAGGCGATGCGCGCCACGCCGTCCCGCCACGGCAGGGGCGTGAACGAGCGCACGTCGGGCATCGCGGCCAGGTCGGGCTCGTGCGGGCCCTGCCCGATCTCGCCCGCGGCGAAGCCCGCGAAGCCGGCTCCGTCCTCCATCAGGCCGTCGAGGTGAGTCGCGGGCACGAGCTTGGCGTTCGGCTTGCCGTGCATGTCGACGAACTGCGCGAACAGGAACTCGATCTCGTTCTTGTCGATGTACTTGCGGACGTCGTCGAGCGACTCGGGTGCTGTGAAGTGCTGAGCGGTCATCTGGCGCCGGAAACTACCCGCTCGGGCGGTCCCGGGCCATGTAGGTGGCCCACACCGTTGGGGTCGCAGGAATGTGGCGCTCAGACATGGGTTTGGGACCCGCGCCTGCCTACACTCGAACGTCCGACCATGTGTGGAATAGCGGGCCTTTTCTCGAAGTCGCTCGACGTGAGCGAGAACCTCGGCGGCCATCTGGGCGCGATGCTGCTCCAGCTCTCCGATCGCGGCCCCGACAGCGCCGGCGTCGCGATCTACCGCGACCCGGCCCCGTCCGGCTCGTCCAAGGTCTCGCTCTTCTCGCCCGACCGCGACCAGGACTGGGGTGCGGTCCGCGACGAGCTCGCCGAGCGCTTCGGCGCGGGCGAGCCGGAGGTGCGGGCGACCCACGCGGTGATCGTCGTCGAGACGGAGGCCGAGACGGCCCAGGAGTGGCTGCGCGACCACCACCCCGAGCTGCGCGTGATGAGCGCGGGGCAGACGATCGAGATCTACAAGGAGGCCGGCTCGCCGCGCGACTTCGTCGAGGCCTTCGCGCTCGACGAGATCCAGGGCAGCCACGCGCTCGGCCATACGCGCATGGCCACCGAGAGCGCCGTGACGACCGAGCACTCGCACCCGTTCTCGACCGGGCTCGACCTCTGCCTGGTGCACAACGGCTCGCTCTCCAACCACAACGACCTGCGCCGCTGGCTGCGCAAGGAGGGCATCCGCTTCGGGACCGACAACGACTCCGAGGTCGCGGCGGGCTACCTGACCTATCGCATGCGCGAGGGCGCGACGCTCGAGCAGGCGCTCGAGGGCTGCCTCGACGACCTGGACGGCTTCTACACGTTCGCGGTCGGGACGGCCGACGGCTTCGCGGTGCTGCGCGACCCGATCGCCTGCAAGCCGGCGGTGATGGCCGAGACCGACGAGTGGGTGGCGATGGCGTCCGAGTACCGCGCGATCGCGGTGCTGCCCGGCGCCGCGGGCGCCACCACGTGGGAGCCGGAGCCGGGCCGGGTCTACAGCTGGGAACGGGCGCCGGTCTGAAGGAGATCGACCTGGCAGCGACCCCGTTGCGCGAGCTGAACGCCTCGCTGCACCAGCCTGCGCTGGACCCGCACTGGCGCGTGCTCAACCCGCGCGGCGCGCACGCGCTCGCCGCCGGGATAGACGCCCCGATCGAGGTCGAGATCGACGGGCACGCCGGCTACTACTGCGCCGGCATGAACAAGCAGGCGACCGTGCGCGTCCACGGCAACGCCGGCGTCGGGCTGGCGGAGAACATCATGTCCGGCCGCGTGGTCGTCGACGGGAGCGCCAGCCAGTCCGCGGCGGCGACCGGCCACGGCGGCCTCGTCGTGATCCGCGGCGACGCCTCGGCCCGCGCCGGGATCTCCATGAAGGGCGTGGACATCGTGGTCCAGGGGTCGGTGGGCCACATGAGCGCGTTCATGGCCCAGAAGGGGCGCCTGGTCGTCTGCGGCGACGCGGGCGAGGCGCTCGGCGACTCGATCTACGAGGCCCGCCTGTACGTGCGCGGCGAGGTGGCCGCGCTCGGGGCGGACTGCGTCGAGAAGGAGATGAGCGACGAGCACCGCGCCGAGCTGGCCGACCTGCTCGAGCGCGGCGGAGATCGATGCCGACGCCGGGGACTTCCGCCGCTACGGCTCGGCGCGCCGGCTCTACAACTTCGACGTCGACAACGCGGGGGAGTACTGAGCGTGCGCGAGTCGGCCCTGTTCGACCGCCAGACGATCGCGGACATCCAGCGCGCCGCCCGCGAGGGGATCTACGACATCCGCGGCTTCGGCGCCAAGCGCCGCGTGCCGCACTTCGACGACCTGCTCTTCCTCGGCGCGAGCATGTCGCGCTACCCGCTCGAGGGATACCGCGAGCGCTGCGACACCGACGTCACGATCGGGGCCCACAACGCCGCCAAGCCGCTGCGGCTGGACATCCCGGTGACGATCGCGGGGATGAGCTTCGGGGCCCTGTCGGCGCCCGCCAAGGAGGCGCTCGGGCGCGGCGCGAGCGCGGTCGGCACGAGCACGACGACGGGCGACGGAGGCATGACGCCCGAGGAGCGCGAGCACTCGAGCCTGCTCGTCTACCAGCTGCTGCCGTCGCGCTACGGGATGAACCCCGACGACCTGCGCAAGGCCGACGCGATCGAGATCGTCGTCGGCCAGGGCGCCAAGCCGGGCGGCGGCGGCATGCTGCTCGGCCAGAAGATCTCCGACCGGGTCGCCGAGATGCGCGACCTGCCCAAGGGCATCGACCAGCGCAGCGCCTGCCGCCACCCCGACTGGACGGGGCCGGACGACCTCGAGATCAAGATCCACGAGCTGCGCGAGATCACCGACTGGGAGAAGCCGATCTTCATCAAGGTCGGCGCGACGCGGCCGTACTTCGACGTGGCGCTCGCGGTCAAGGCGGGCGCGGACGCGGTCGTGCTCGACGGCATGCAGGGCGGGACGGCGGCGACGCAGGAGGTCTTCATCGAGCACGTCGGCATCCCGACGCTCGCCGCCATCCGGCCGGCCGTCGACGCGCTCCAGGACCTCGACGTGCACCGCGAGGTGCAGCTGATCGTCTCCGGCGGGATCCGCACCGGCGCCGACGTGGCCAAGGCGCTGGCGCTGGGGGCCGACGCGGTGTCGATCGGCGTCGCCGCCCTGATCGCGCTCGGCGACAACGCGCCCGAGCTCGACGCCGACTACTCGGAGATCGGCTCCGCCGCCGGCTTCTACGACGACTGGCACGAGGGCCGCGACCCGGCGGGCATCTCGACCCAGGACGACGAGCTGGCGGCGCGCTTCGACCCCGAGCTGGGCGGGCGCCGGCTGGCCAACTACCTGCGCACGATGGTGCTGGAGGCACAGACGCTCGCGCGCGCGTGCGGGAAGTCGCACCTGCACAACCTCGAGCCGGAGGACCTCGTGGCGCTCACGCTCGAGGCGAGCGCGATGGCGCGCGTGCCGCTGGCCGGGACGACCTGGGTTCCCGGCGCGCTCTAGGCCCGCAAACTGCGGCAGTAAGGGTGCCACGCCGAGGTCGCGGATCGACAACCTGCCCACGTCTGCGGGCGGCCGGGGTGGGTCGCATTCGTCTCACCGGCGCACCGCAACTCAGCAAACCGGCGCCCTGTCGGGGGTGGTCCACGTTTGGGCTCGATAGCGTCGAAACTGCGCCGACGCGCCGCGGGCCGCGAGGGTGGGGCGATTGGCATCGCCTTCCCTCACCAGCCGCCGTTATCGGCGTTTGCTCACTCAGAGGCGTCGAGCCGCGCTCAGGCCGGCGAGCTCGACGAACTCGAGCGCCGGCCGGGACTCCTCGCCAGGGCGCAGGAGCGCGGCCAGCTCGACGGTGGGGGCGCCCACGACCGGCCGGTAGGTGACGCCCGGGAGACCTAGGCGCTGGACCGACGCCTGCACGAGCGAGACGCCGATCTCGGCTGCGACCAGGCTGACGATGGTCTGCGTCTCGGGGGCGTACTGCGCGACGGCGGGCGGGCCGTCCGGCCCGCTCAGGCTCGCCAGCAGGCGGTCGTGCAGGCCCGGCGCCTGGCTGCGCGGGAACAGCACGAGCGGCTCGGCGGCCAGGCGGAGGGCGGGGACGCGCGCGAGCGCGGCGAGCGGATGGGCGGCCGGCAGCGCGGCCACGGCTCGCTCGCGCAGCAGGACCTCGGTGCGCAGGTCCGGTGCGTCCACCGGCAGGGGGACCAGGGCGACGTCGATCGCTCCGGCGCGCAGGTCGCGCAGCTGCTCCTCCGTCGACCGCTCGCGCAGCTGCAGCTCGACGTCCGGGCGCGCGGCGCGGTAGCGCCTGACGACGTTGGGGACCAGCGACAGCAGGGCCGATCCGACGAAGCTGATCCGCAGCCGGCCCGCCTGGCCCGCGTGGATCCTGTGCGCGTTCTGCGCCGCCTCCTCGATCTCCCGCAGCACGCGCCTCGCGTCGCGCAGGAAGGCCTCGCCGGCGGGGGTGAGCTCGACGCGGCGCCGCGAGCGGATCATCAAGGGGCAGCCGAGCTCCTCCTCGAGCCGGCGCAGCTGGTTGCTGAGCGGCGGCTGGGACATGTGCAGCCGCTCCGCCGCCCTGCGGAAGTGGAGCTCCTCGGCGACGGCGACGAAGTAGCGCAGCTGGCGGAGCTCCATGGAGCAGTGATTCTAAATGCCTATCACAGACCGGCACAAGGGGTATTGGACGCAATCACTGGCCGGAGCTACGCTGCAATTCGTCGCAATCGTGACGTGCTTGTCGTGTCCTACGTCCTGACCTGTCCCAACTGCGGCCCGCGCGAGGTCACCGACTTCAGCTTCGGGGGCGAGGTGAACCCGCGCCCGCGCACGACGCCGTCGCCGCGTGAGCTCGGGGCCTACAACTACTTCCGCGACAACGTCGCGGGCGTGCAGCGCGAGTGGTGGTTCCACCGCTCCGGCTGCGGCGAGTGGTTCCTCGCCGAGCGCGACACGCGCACCAACCAGGTGCTGCTGACGGAGCTTCCGTCGTGACGCGGCTGCCGCCGAGCGACGGGGAGCGCGTCGACCGCTCGCGCGAGGTGGGCTTCACGTTCGACGGCAAGCGGGTCACGGGCCTGGAGGGCGACACGATCGGCTCCGCGCTGTTCGCCGGCGGCCAGCGCACCTTCTCGCGCAGCTTCAAGTACCACCGCCCGCGCGGGCTGCTCTGCTGCGCGGGCCAGTGCCCGAACTGCCTCGTGCAGGTCGACGGCGCGCCCGGCGTGCGCGCCTGCACCGAGCCGCTGCGCGAGGGCATGAAGGTCGAGCACATGAACGCGTCGCCGTCGCTCGACTTCGACGTGATGCGCGCGACCGACCTGGTCGGCGGCCCGTTCACGCCGCCGGGCTTCTACTACAAGACCTTCATCCGGCCGCGCCGCCTCTGGCCGCTCTACGAGAAGGTGCTGCGCCACGCCGCCGGCCTCGGCCGGATCGCGGCGCAGCCAGCCCGAGCGCGAGTGGCGGACCGAGTACCGCCGGCGCCACGCCGACGTGCTGGTCGTCGGCGGCGGAGCGGCCGGTCTGAGCGCAGCCATCGCCGCCGCCGAGCAGGGCGCCGACGTCGTGCTGTGCGACGAGGGCCCCGAGCCGGGCGGCCGCCTGCTTGCACGAGGGCGGCCACGAGCGCGCCCGCGAGCTGACCGCGCGCGCCCGCGCAGCCGGGGTGGAGGTGCTCGCGAGCGCCCCCGCGCTGGGCGCCTTCGACGGCCTCGTGGCGGTCTGGCAGGGCGACACGCTGCACCAGGTGCGCGCCGCCCGCATCGTCTACGCGACCGGAGCCATCGAGCAGCCGCTGGTCTTCCCCGGCAACGACCTCCCAGGCGTGATGCTGTCCGGCGGCGCCCGCCGGCTCGCGGCGCTGTACGGCGTCGCCCCCGGCACGCGCGCCGTCGTCGCGGCCGTCTGCGACCGCGGCCTCGAGGCCGCCGCCGCGCTCCACGACGCGGGCGTGGAGCTCTCCGCCGTCGCCGACCTGCGCTCCCGCGGCGGTTCACGCGCGCTCAACGAGCTGATGCGCCGCGGCGTGCGCCCGCTGCACGGCATGACCGTGCTGGAGGCGCGCGGCAGCGGCCACGTCCAGGGCGCCGTGGTCGGCAGCCCTGGCGCAGAGGACGGCGACGGCGAGCACGCCTTCGGCTGCGACCTGCTCGTCGTGTCCGGCGGCAGCGCGCCGGCCACCTCTCTGCTGACCCAGTCGGGCGGCCGCACGCGCTACGACCGCGAGTCCGGCGTGTTCGTGCTCGACCACCTCCCCGACGACGTCTTCGCCGCCGGCGAGGTCGCCGGGCTCGGCGCGCTCGAGGACGCGGAGCGCTCGGGCGCGACGGCCGGGCGGCGCCGCGGCGCGGAGGCGATCGCTCCGGTGCGGGCCAAGCCCGCCCCCTCGCGCACGACGAGCCGACGGCCACGGCGCGCTCGCCGCGCCGATCGCCGACGTCGCGGTGCCCCCCGCGGTGACCAGCAAGCGCGCGGGCAAGTGCTTCGCCTGCCTGTGCGAGGACGTGACCGCGAAGGACATCCACCTCTCGGTCGAGGAGGGCTACGACTCGATCGAGCTGTCCAAGCGCTACACGACGGCCACGATGGGCCCCTGCCAGGGCCGCATGTGCCAGCTGCCGGCCGTGCGGCTGATGGCGCAGGAGACGGGTCAGAGCCTGGAGGCAGGTCGGCACGACGACGGCGCGCCCGCCCTGGCACGCGGTGCCGATGGGCGCGCTCGCCGGCCGCCCCTTCGAGCCCGCCAAGCGCTCGTCGATCCACGGGCGCCACCGCGAGCTCGGCGCGACGGTGATGTGGGCGGGCGACTGGCGCCGCGCCTACGACTACGGCAACCCGCAGTCCGAGGCGCTCGCGGTGCACAAGGCGGCCGGCCTGATCGACGTCTCGACGCTCGGCAAGCTGATCGTGCGCGGCCCCGACGCCGGCGAGTTCCTCGACCGCCTCTACCCGAACCGCTTCTCGAACCTGAAGCCCGGGCCGCATCCGCTACGGCGTGATCGCGAGCGACGCGGGCCGGATCATGGACGACGGCACGATCTGCCGGCTCGACGACGACACGTTCTACGTGACGACCACGTCGAGCGGCGCGGGCGCCGTCTACGAGTGGTTCTCCTGGTGGCTCGCCGACTGGCGGCTCGACGTCAAGCTGACCGACGTCACCCAGGCGCTGTCGGCCGTCAACCTGGCGGGCCCGCGCGCGCGCGAGATCATGGGCGAGCTGACCGAGCTCGACTGCTCGGCCGAGGGGTTCACCTACCTCGACGGCAAGCAGGCCGACGTGGCGGGCGTGCCCTGCCTGATCCTGCGGATCGGGTTCGTGGGGGAGGTCGGGTACGAGATCCACTGCCCGTCCGCGCACGGCGAGGTACCTCTGGGACGCGCTCATGGACGCCGGCCGCGAGCGCGGCATGAAGCCGTTCGGCCTCGAGCCCCAGCGCCTGCTGCGCCTCCAGAAGATGCACATCCTGATCGGCCAGGACACCGACTCCGAGTCCACCCCGTTCGGCGCCGCGATGCCCTGGATCGTCAAGCTCGACAAGGAGCAGGACTTCATCGGCAAGTGGGCGCTCGAGCGCGTCGCGGACGACCCGCTCGAGACCGCCCTGGTCGGGATCAGGCTGCAGAACGGTCACGTGCCGACCGAGGGCGCCGTCGTGCTGCCCGACGGCGAGGGTCCGGTCGGCCAGGTGACGAGCGCGCGCTTCTCGCCGCAGCTCGGCGGCGTGATCGGGATGGCCTGGGTGCCGGCGGCGTTCGCCAAGGACGGCTCGCAGGTGACGATCTCGGACGAGGGCAAGCGCTTCGAGGCCGAGGTCGTGACCGCGCCCTTCTACGACCCCGAGGGAGAGGTGCTGCGCTCGTGACGCCTGGAGTTCCTGTCGCCGGCGCAGAGCGCGGTCGCGCGCAGCCCGATGGAGCGCGAGGCGCTCGCCGCGGGCGCGACGATCGAGCAGCGCGACGGCTGGAACGTCGCCGTCGCGTTCGACGGGCGAGCAGGGCCGCCGTCGACACGGTCGCCTTCGCCGACCGCTCGCAGCTCGGCAAGCTCGAGCTGCATCGGCGAGCACGGGCTCGGAGCTCGGGCTCGGCGCACCGCCGCGACGACGCCTGGTGGTGCCCCACCTCGCAGCGAGCGCGCGCTGATCCTGTGCGAGCCGGGCCGCACGGCGGAGCTGCGCGCGCAGCTCGGCGGCGAGGTCGTCGACCTGACCTCGGCGATGGGCGCGCTCACGATCGCCGGCCCGCTCGCGCCCGAGACCTTCGCCCGCTTCACGGCGATCGACCTGCGCCCGCAGGTCACGCCGGTGCACGGCTTCCGGCCCGGCTCGGTCGCGCGCACGCCCGGCGCGATCCTGCGCGAGGCCGAGGACCGCTGGCTGATGCTGTTCGGCGCCGCGCTCGGCAGCTACGTGTGGACCGTGGTCGCCGACGCGGCCGCGAGCCTGGGCGGCGGGCCCGTCGGGGCGGACGCGCTCGCGGAGGTGGCCGTCGGTGCTTGACATCTTCCGCAGGCGGCGCATGTGGCGCCCGCGCGCCGAGCTCAAGGACTCCTACGACGTCGTGATCGTCGGCGGCGGCTCGCACGGCCTCGCGGCCGCCTACTACCTGGCCCGCGACCACGGCATCAAGAACGTCGCGGTGCTCGAGAAGAGCTACATCGGCTCCGGCGCGGCCGGGCGCAACACCACGATCCTGCGCTCGAACTACAAGACCGTCGAGGGCGCGCGCTTCTACGACGCCTCGCTGAAGCTGTACGAGGGCCTCGGCGCCCAGCTCAACTTCAACCTGCTGTTCTCGCAGAACGGCCACCTCACGCTGGCGCACTCCGACCGGGCGATGTTCGTGATGGCCAACCGCGCCGAGGTCAACCGCATCAACGGCATCGACTCGCGCCTGATCTACCCGGACGAGATCAAGAAGCTCGCGCCCGCGATGCAGGTCGACAACCCGGACGCCGTCTATCCGATCCAGGGCGCGCTCTACCACCCGCCCGGCGGCGTGATCCGCCACGACGCCGTCGTCTGGGGGCTCGCGCGCGGCGCCGACCGCGGCGGCGCGGAGATCCACCCCTACACCGAGGTGACCGGCATCGACCGCTCGAACGGGCGGGTGACCGGCGTGCAGACCAACCGCGGCCCGATCAAGGCCGGCACGGTGCTCAACTGCACCGCCGGCTGGAGCTCGCTGATCTCGGGCATGGCGGGCGTGCGCCTGCCGATCACCACGCACATCCTGCAGGCCTGCGTGACCGAGCCGCTGAAGCCGTTCCTCGACGTGGTGATCGTGTCGTCGCAGATGCACGTCTACATCTCGCAGACCGACCGCGGCGAGGTGCTGATGGGCGCCGAGATCGAGCCCTGGACCACCTACCGCATGCAGGGCACGCTCAACTTCCTGCAGGAGGTCACGCGCCACACGCTCGAGCTGTTCCCGCAGCTGGAGCGCGCGCGGATGCTGCGCAGCTGGGCCGGGCTGTGCGACCTCAGCCCGGACTACAGCCCGATCCTCGGCAAGACCGAGGTCGAGGGCTTCCACGTCAGCGCCGGCTGGGGCACCTACGGCTTCAAGGCGGCGCCGATCGTCGGCAAGACGCTCGCCGAGCTGGTCGCCACCGATCGGACGCCGGACCTGATCGCGCCGTTCGCGCTGGAGCGCTTCTACGAGGACAAGCTCGTGTCGGAGCTGCGCGGCCGCCGCCGTCAGCCACTAGGAGAGGAGAGAGAGATGAAGAGCAGCTTGGAGATCGCGCAGGAGGCGGAGCTCAGGCCGATCGAGTCGATCGCCGAGCAGGCCGGGCTGCTGCCCGAGGAGGTCGACCCCTACGGCCGCTACAAGGCGAAGATCTCGCTGGGCGCGCTCGACCGCCTCAAGGACGCGCCCGACGGCAAGCTCGTCTGCGTGGCCGGCGTGACGCCGACCAAGGCGGGCGAGGGCAAGACCACGACGGCCGTCTCGCTCACCGAGGGCCTCGGCCACATCGGCAAGGACCCGCTGCTGTGCCTGCGCGAGCCGTCGCTCGGCCCGGTGTTCGGCATCAAGGGCGGCGCCGCCGGCGGCGGCCTGGCCCAGGTCGTGCCGATGGAGGACCTGAACCTCCACTTCACCGGCGACATCCACGCGATCGGCGCCGCCAACAACCTGCTCGCGGCGCTGCTCGACGCCTCGATCCTGCACGGCAACCCGCACAAGATCGACGCGCTGCGGGTCGGCTGGAAGCGGGCGCTCGACATGAACGACCGCGCCCTGCGCGCGATCACGCTCGGCCAGGGCGGCCGCGCCAACGGCTACCCGCGCGAGTCCGGCTTCGACATCACCGCCGCCTCCGAGGTGATGGCGATCCTGGCCGTGTCGCGCGACCTGCACGACCTGCGCAAGCGGCTCGGCGCGATCACGGTCGCGCACTCCTACGACGGCGGCAAGCCGGTCACCGCCGAGGACCTCGGCGCGGCCGGCGCGATGACCGTGCTGCTCAAGGACGCGCTCAAGCCGAACCTGATCCAGACGCTCGAGGGCCAGCCCTGCCTGATGCACGCGGGCCCGTTCGCGAACATCGCGCACGGGAACTCCTCGCTCGTGGCCGACCTGATCGGGCTCAAGCTGGGCGACTACGTGATCACCGAGTCGGGCTTCGGCTCGGACATGGGCATGGAGAAGTTCTTCGACATCGTCTGCCGCGGCGGCGGCCTGCGGCCGAACGCGGTGGTGCTGGTGGCGACGGTGCGCGCGCTCAAGCACCACGGCGGGATCGAGGACGACCCGCGCGTGGAGCACGTGCGCGGCCTGGCGGCGATCGCGACCGGCGCGGCCAACCTGCACCGCCACCTCGGCATCGTGCGCAGCTTCGGGCTGCCCTGCGTGGTGGCGGTCAACCGGCGCCCGGGCGACACCGACGAGGAGGTCGAGCTGGTGCGCTCGCTCGCGCTCGAGGGCGGCGCGCTCGCGGCCGAGGTCAACGACGCCTTCGCGCGCGGCGGCGAGGGCGCGGCGGAGCTGGCCCAGGCGGTGGCCGACGCGTGCGAGGAGCCGTCGGAGTTCAAGCTCGCCTACGACGACGACGATCCGATCGAGGTGAAGGTCGAGAAGGTCGCCAAGCAGGTCTACGGCGCGTCCGACGTCGTCTTCTACCTGGACGCGGAGCGCAAGATCCGCCAGTACACCGAGGACGGCCTCGACAAGCTGCCGATCTGCATGGCGAAGACGCACCTGTCGCTGTCGGCCGACCCGGCGCTGCTCAACGCGCCGGAGGACTTCACGCTGCCGGTGCGCGACATGCGCGCCTACACGGGCGCCGGCTGGCTGGTGCCGCTCTGCGGCGACATCCAGCAGATGCCGGGGCTGGGCAAGGCGCCGGCGGCGCTCAACGTCGACATCGACGCCGAGGGGAGGACCGTCGGGCTGTTCTGATGTCGCGCAACCTGACCGACATCCTGCGCGCGCACGAGGGCGAGGACCGGCCCGACCGCGCTGGCCGTGCTCAAGGAGGCGATGGACGAGCGCGGCGAGATCACCGACGACGACCGCCGCCGCGCGGCCGCGCTGTCGGGCCTGCCGGAGGCGACCGTCTACGGCGTCTCGAGCTTCTACGACGACCTCGTGCAGCCGCGCGGCGAGCGCCACGTGGCGGTCTGCACCGGCACGCGCCTGCTGGGCCGTCCGACTTCGGCGCGCACGTCGACGCCGTCGGCGACGGGCTCGGCCTCGGGCTGGGCGAGCGCTCCGACGACGGCTCGGTGTCGCTCGGCCAGACGGTCTGCCTCGGCTTCTGCCACACGGCGGGCGCGGTGCGCGAGGGCGACGTCGTCGACGCCGGCGAGGGCGTGGTCGAGCGCGCGCTCGCCGGCGACGCTGCGCCAGGCCGACGAGCCCGAGAGCCGCGAGCGTGCTCGACGAGCCGGTGCTGCTGCGCGCGCGGGACGTTCGACGGGCTGCGCCACGCGCGCGACGTCGCTGTCGCCCGGAGGAGCTGCTCGCGGCGGTCAAGGACGCCAACGTGCGCGGCCGCGGCGGCGCCGGCTTCCCGGCCGGCACCAAGTGGGAGTTCGCCGCGCGCGCGGCCGATCCGGACAGGGTGATCGTCGTCAACGGCGACGAGGGCGACCCGGGCTCCTACATCGACAAGCTGCTGATGGAGCGCAACCCGGAGCTGCTGCTCGAGGGCATGGCGCTGGCCGGGCACGCCGTCGGCGCCCGCCACGGCTACGTGCTGGTCCGCTCCGAGTACCCGCTCTCCACGCCGATCCTGCGCGAGGCGGTCGAGCGCTCGCCGGGACGAGCTGGGCGACTTCGAGGTCGAGATCGTCGAGGGCGCCGGCTCGTACGTGGTCGGCGAGGAGACCGCGCTGCTCGCGTCGCTCCAGGGCTTCCGCGGCACCGTCTCGGCGCGCCCGCCGTTCCCCGCCGAGCGCGGCTTCCACGGCAAGCCGACCGTCGTCCACAACGTCGAGACGCTCTGCAACATCCCCTTCATCGCGCTGCACGGCGCGGAGGCCTACGCGGCGCTCAGCCCGGGCGCGACGCCGGGCACGAAGCTCGTCTGCCTCAACGACCGCTTCGAGCGGCCCGGCATGTACGAGGTCCGCTTCGGCACGCCGATGGCCGAGATCTGCGAGGAGCTCGGCGGCGGCCTGCGCGACGGCCACTCGATCAAGGCGGTCCAGATCGGCGGGCCCGCTCGGCGGCATCCTGCCCGGCTGGAAGCTCGACACGCCGTTCGACTTCGACGAGCTCGCCGCCGAGGGCTGCATGGTCGGCCACGGCGGCATCCTCGCCTTCGACGAGCGCACCGACATGCGCGCGCTGGCGCGCCACCTGCTCGAGTTCGGCGCGCACGAGAGCTGCGGCAAGTGCTTCCCCTGCCGGATCGGGCTGCAGCGCGCGTTCGAGATGGTCGACCGCCCCGGCGACGCTCGACCGCGACCGGCTCGAGGCGCTGCTCGAGACGCTCGAGCTGGGCTCGCTGTGCGCGCACGGCGGCGGCATGCCGGCGCCGATCCGCTCGCTGATCGCCCACTTCGCCGAGGAGCTGGGCGTGGCCGCCGGCGCCCGAGCCCGACCGACGACGACCCGTACATCGCGCCGCCCCGAGGAGCGGCGCGAGGACGACCCGGGAGGGCGGGGCGCGTGAACGTCGAGATCGACGGCCGCAGCGTCGAGGTCGAGCCGGGCGCGACCATCCTCGAGGCCGCCGAGCTGGCCGGCAGCTACGTCCCGACGCTCTGCTTCGACGACCGCATGGCGCCGTTCGGCGCCTGCCGCGTCTGCATGGTCGCCGCCGAGGGCGCGGCCGCGCCCGCTCGCCGCCTGCACCACGCCCGTGCCGCGAGGACATGAAGGTCGACACGACCGACGAGACCTCGCGCCGGATCGCCGCGGCGACCGTCGAGCTGGTGCTGTCCGAGCTGCCCGAGCCGCCCGGCGAGCACACCGAGCTGGCCGTGGTGGCGCGCCACTTCGGCATCGGCGAGCTGCGCTGGCAGGGCGAGCGGCGCCGCCCCGCGCACGACCGGCGCCACCCCTACCTGGCGCTGCAGCACGAGCTGTGCATCTCGTGCGGGCGCTGCGTGCGCGCCTGCGACGAGATCCAGGGCGCGTTCGCCCTGACCGCCACCGGCCGCGGCTTCCACTCCGGCATCACGGCCGGCCTGGACAGCGGCTTCGAGGACTCGACATGCGTTTCCTGCGGCGCGTGCGCGGATACCTGCCCTACAGACGCCATCACCGAGCACACCCTGCTCGACATGGCCTCTGCGTACACTGGACGAAGGAGGCACTGCGTGACTTCCCGCTTCGACGCGACCACGACCACGACCTGCGGCTACTGCGGGGTCGGGTGCAGGCTCGAGGCGCACCGCTCCGACGGGCGGATCGCCTCGATCAGCCCTGCCATGGACGGCCCGGCCAACAAGGGCCACACCTGCGTCAAGGGCCGCTTCGCGCACCAGTTCGCGCGCTCGCGCGACCGCCTGACCGCGCCGCTGATCCGCGAGAGCGGCGGCTTCCGGCTCGCCTCCTGGGACGAGGCGATCGCCCGCATCGCCGACGCGCTCGGCCGCATCAAGTCCGAGCACGGCCCCGACGCGATCGCCGGCCTCGCCTCCTCGCGCGCGACCAACGAGGACTGCTACGTGATGCAGCGCCTGATGCGCGCGGCGATCGGCACGCACAACATCGACAACTGCTCGCGCGTCTGCCACTCGCCGACCTCGTTCGCGCTGCGCAAGTCGTTCGGCATGTCGGGCGCCACCGGCTCCTTCGACGACATCGAGGCCGGCCGAGGTGGCGCTGCTGATCGGCGTCAACCCGACGCAGGGCCACCCGGTCGTCGGCGCGCGCATCAAGCAGGCGGCGATCAAGGGCCTGAAGCTGTCACCGCCGACCCGCGCCGGATCGAGCTGGCCGACTACGGCCAGCTGCACCTCGGCATGCGGCCCGGCACGAACGCCGCGCTGCTGAACGGGCTGGCGCACGTGGTGATCCGCGACGGGCTCGTGAACCGCGAGTTCGTCGAGGCGCGCACCGAGGGCTACGAGGAGCTCGCCGAGCTGGTCGAGGCCTACACGCCCGAGGCGGTCGAGGAGATCACGAGCGTGCCCGCCGCCGACCTCGTCGCGCGCCGCGCACATGTACGCGACCGCGGAGCGCGCCTGCATCCTCTGGGGGCTCGGCGTCACCGAGCACCGCTACGGCTCGGAGTGCGTGCGGATGATCTGCAACCTGGCGCTGCTGACCGGCAACGTCGGCCGCCCGGGCGCCGCGCTGCTGCCGCTGCGCGGGCAGAACAACGTGCAGGGCTCGTCCGACCACGGCGCGCTGCCGGACACCTTCACCGACTACCGGCACGTCTCCGACGAGGCGGTCGCCTCGCAGTTCGAGGAGCGCTGGGGCGTGACGATGAAGCGCGAGCCCGGGATGAAGATCCCGGAGATGTTCGACGCCGCGGTCGAGGGCCGGCTGAAGGCGATGTACATCTTCGGCGAGGACGTCGCCCAGACCGATCCGGACACCGCGCACGTCGAGCACGCGCTCGAGTCGCTCGACTTCCTGGTCTGCCAGGACATCTTCGAGAACGAGACGACCAAGTACGCGGACGTGATCCTGCCGGCCTCCTCGTTCCTCGAGAAGACCGGCACGTTCACCAACGCCGAGCGGCGCGTGCAGCTCGTGCGAGGCGGCCAACGACCCGCCCGGCGCGGCCAAGACCGACTTCGAGATCCTGACGACGGTGTCGAGGGCGCTCGGCTACGACATGGGCTACGAGACGCCCGCCGACGTGATGGACGAGATCGCCGAGCTGACGCCGCGCTACGCCGGCATCAGCCACGAGCGGGTCGGCCGCGGCGGCCTCCAGTGGCCGGTCGCGCCCGACGGCACCGACACGCCGATCCTCTACGAGGACGAGTTCTCGCTGCCCGGCGGTCGCGCGCCAGTTCGCGGCGATCCCGTACAAGCCGCCGGGCGACTCGGCCGACGACGACTACCCGCTGATCCTCGTCACCGGCCGCCGGCTCGAGCACTACAACGCCGGCACGATGACGCGCCGCACGGGCAACCTGCGGCTGATGAGCAGCGACTGGCTCGAGGTGCACCCCGACGACGCGACCGCGCTCGGGCTGCGCGACGGCGAGACCGTCACGGTGCGCAGCCGCCGGGGCCAGATCGAGCTGCCGGTGCAGGTCACGCCGCGCATCGAGCCGGGGCACGTGTTCACCGCGTTCCACTTCCCCGAGGTGCGCACCAACCTGCTGATCGGGCAGTCCGCCGACGTCAACACCTCGTGCCCCGAGTACAAGGTGGTCGCGGTCGCGATCGAGCCGGTCGGCGACGGACGCCGGAGCCGGGGCCGTCGGCGCGAGCCGCGCTGCCGACGCCTAGGCGCGATGGCCCGATCGCCCCTCGAGGGCAGCGCCGCAGGCATGCTCCGTCGGTCGAGCGCGACGGCGGCATCGACGAGGTCGCCGTCGAGCTGCCGCTCGAGATCCGCCTGAACGGGGAGCCCGTGGCGGTCACGATGCGCACGCCCGGGCAACGACTTCGAGCTCGCCGCCGGCTTCCTCTGGGGCGAGGGGATCGTCGCCGCGGCGCCGCGAGATGACCCTGCCCGACGACCTGGCGGCCAACATCGTCGACGCGCTCGCCCCGGACGCGCTGCGCGCCCGCGACGCGGCGCTTCTACACGACCTCGTCGTGCGGGATCTGCGGCAAGGGCGCGCTCGAGGAGGTCGAGGCGATCGCGCCGGTCGTGACGCGGCGGTCCGACGATCGAGCGCGCGCTGCTCGCCGAGCTGCCCGAGCGGCTGCGCCAGCCGGCCTTCGAGCGCACCGGCGGGCTGCACGCGACCGGCCTCTTCGACGCCGCGCGGCGAGGCGCTGCTGGTGCGCGAGGACGTGGGCCGCCACAACGCGATGGACAAGGTCGTCGGCCAGGCGCTGCTCGACGGGCTCGCTGCCGCTCGCCGAGCACGTGCTGTGCGTCAGCGGCCGGCTGGCGTTCGAGCTGGTGCAGAAGGCCGCCCGGGCGGGAGCGCCGATCCTGGTCGGCGTCGGCGCCCCGACCTCGCTGGCCGTGGAGCTGGCCGAGGACCGCGGCATCACGCTGGCCGGCTTCGCGCGGCGGCGGGCGGGTGAACGTGTACACGCACCCGCGAGCGCGTGCGGTAGGCCGACGCCGGCGCGTGAGCGGCGCGCCGCTTAGCCTCCAAGGCTCCACGTCGTGATGAGCATGCCTACCACCGGCGGAGGCTCTCGGACGCCTCGGTAACCCACGAATGCCGATTCTTGCCAGATCCGATAGTCCCGAGTGATCTCCCGGTCGTACCGCTGATCCCACAACCGAATCACGATGCGGGTGTCCGGATACCGACCCTC
>CAWKFR010000001.1:0-920429 GCA_963848885.1 uncultured Thermoleophilaceae bacterium | reverse complement strand
CATCCTGCGCCAGCGCGTGGTCACCGCCTGCCGCGAGCGCGCCATCCCGGTGCGCATGCTGCCGACCACCTTCGAGCTGCTGTCCGGCGGCGCGACCCTGATGCGCCAGGTGCGCGAGGTCCAGGTCGAGGACGTGCTCGGCCGCGAGCCCGTGCGCGTGGAGATCGACCGCGTCGGCGCCTACCTGGCGGGGCGGGTCGTGCTCGTCACCGGCGCCGGGGGCTCGATCGGATCGGAGCTGTGCCGCCAGATCGCGCGCTGCGGCCCCAAGCTGCTGGTGCTGGTCGAGCACGCCGAGAACCCGCTGTTCGAGATCCGCCGCGAGCTCGAGGAGGAGCGCCACTTCGTCCGCACGGCGTCCGTGCTCGCCGACTGCAAGGACGCCACGCGCATGCGCGAGGTGTTCGAGGAGCACGCGCCGTCGGTCGTCTTCCACGCGGCCGCCTACAAGCACGTGCCGCTGATGGAGGAGAACCCCGTCGAGGCGGTCCGCAACAACGCGGTGGCGACGCGCATCGTGGCCGCGGCCGCCGGCGGGGCGGGCGTGGAGCGGTTCGTGCTCGTGTCGACCGACAAGGCGGTCAGCCCGGCGACCGTCATGGGAGCGTCGAAGGCGCTCGCCGAGTGGGCCGTCGAGGCGGCCCAGAACCGCTGGAAGGGCACGCGCTACGCGTCGGTCCGCTTCGGCAACGTGCTCGGCTCGTCGGGCTCGGTCGTCCCGATCTTCCGGCGCCAGATCGCCAAGGGCGGCCCCGTGACGGTGACCGACTCGCGCATGACGCGCTACTTCATGACGATCCCCGAGGCGGTCCAGCTGATCATCCGGTCCGGCGACCTGGCGGCGGGCGGCGAGATCTTCGTGCTCGAGATGGGCGACCCGGTCAAGATCGTCGAGCTGGCCGCCAACATGATCCGGCTCGCCGGCTACGAGCCGGACGTGGACATCGCGATCGAGATCGTCGGGCGCAGGCCCGGCGAGAAGATCCACGAGGAGCTGTTCAACCCCGGCGAGCGCCCGCAGCCGACCCCGGCGGAGAAGATCGTCTACGCGATCCAGCCGCCGCTCGAGCCGGAATGGGTCGAGAGCGCCTTCGCGCGCATCGAGGGGCTCGTCTACGCCGGTGACGCGGCCGCTCTGGCCGGATCGGTGACCGAGCTCTCCGCCGAGCGCGCGCTGGCCGCGGCGCCGCAGCACCCGTAGGGCCGCCGCTCGCTCTACAGTTCCACCCTTGCCGGAGATTGTCCAGGAGATCGGCTCGTACGCCGGACTGGCCTCTGTGGTGGGGCTGGCAGTGCTCTCGGCCCTCTATTTCTCGCAGGCGCGCGACGTCAAGCGGCTGCGGGAATGGGCCGGGCGCGCGCCCGAGCGCGCGGAGCAGGGAACGCCGCCCCTGCCGGGCCGCGTGGTGGCGCAGCCGCAGCAGCAGCCTGCCTCGACGCCGGTGCCGACACCGCCGCCCGTGCCGGGGCGGCCGGTGACGCCCGCCAAGCCGGCGCCGACGCCGGCGGCCGCGCCCGCCACCGCCGCGGCAGCCGCCACCGGCGCCGCGGCGGCCACGGCGCAGCAGACCAAGACCGCCACCGACGGCGACGAGGCCAAGTCCGACGGCGAGCCCGCCAAGCCCGACGGCGGCCCCGCCAAGCCCGCGACGGCCACTCCCGCGACCCCGGCCGCCGCCGACGCCAAGCCCGCCAACGGCAGCGACAAGCCGGCCGAGGGCGCGGAGGACAAGCCGGCCGAGGACAAGGACGAGCAGCCCGCCGCCGCGCCCGCGGCGTCCGCGGAGGCGCCCGCCAAGGCTGCGGCGCCCGCTCCGCCCCCAACGCCCGCTCCGGCTCCGGCGTCCGCCGCCACCCCGGCCGCGGCGCGCGGGCCCGGCCCGCCGAAGCCGCCGCCGAGCCAGACGCGCTTCCCGCGCCCGGGCGTCACGTCGCGTCACTCCCCTCAGGAGACCGCCATCCTCCCGCCGCGCGAGGGCAAGCGCGACGGCATGAGCGCTCGCTACATCGCGATCGGGCTGGTCGGCCTGCTGGTCCTCGGAGGCGCCGCGATCTTCGGGGTCACCCAGCTCACCGGCGGCGGCGACGACGACGGCGGCACCGGCACCAGCCAGACCGCGTCGGACGACTCCGGCTCCTCGGACGGCCAGTCGCAGCCCAAGCAGCGCAACGGCGGCGCCGTGAAGCCCGGCAGCGTGACGGTGGCGGTCCTCAACGGCACCACGGTGCCCGGGCTCGCCGCCACGCTCAGCGACGAGGTCGGCGCGGCCGGCTTCAAGGTCGGGACGATCACGAACTTCTCCGACCAGCAGCTGGCCGAGTCGGTCGTCCAGTACGCCCCAGGCCACGAGGCCGAGGCGCGCGCCGTCAGCCGCAGGCTGGGCATCACCCAGCGCGAGCCGGTCAACCCGTCGAGCCAGGCGCTCGCCGGGGACGCGACGGTGATCGTGATCGCCGGCGCCGACAAGTCGCCCTGAGCGCGGCCAAAGCGATCCGCGCGCGCTCGGCCGAGCCGAGCGCTTGCGGCCTAGCCGGTGGCCAGCGTCCGGGCGCGCTCGGACAGGTGCGCGACGCCGAGCGCCTCGATCTCCTCGGCGGCCGCGACCAGCATCGCGCGGCCCTTGTCGGCGTCGGCCGCGACCATCACCTGACCGGCCAGCAGCCGCGCGCGGGCGGCCTCGAGCGGGCGGTCGAGCTCGGCCCACGCCTCGCCCGCCTCGGACAGCAGCTGGGCGCCGGTGAGCGGCTCGTCGGCGCAGACGCCCTGCGCCTCCAGCGCCGCGGCGCGGCCGATCGGATAGTGCAGCCGCTCGGCCAGCTCCATCGCCTCCTGAGCGGCCTCGACCGCCGCGTCGCGACGATGCGCGAGCATCAGGATCACGGCGCGTGCCGCCGTCGCCTGGATCGACTGGGCGATCAGCCCGGCCCGCTCGCAGACGTCGAGCGCGCGGTCGAGCGCGACCTGCGCGCCGGCCAGGTCGCCCGAGTCGCGCAGCGAGGTCGACAGGCCGAACAGCGCCTGGAAGGCGAGCTCGGACCAGCCGACCTGCTCGGCCAGCTCGTGGGCGCGGTGGAACAGCACGGTGGACTCGTCGAGGTTCCCCTCGCGCCAGCGCAGCAGCCCGCGCAGCGCGATCGGCAGGCAGAGCTTGCCGACGAGGCCCTCGCGCTCGGCCAGCTCGGCGCTGGCCTCGGTCGAGCGCTCGACCTGCTCCCAGTCGGCGCCGTAGACCGCCAGCTGCGCCAGCGAGGCGTGCAGCTCCACCTGCGCCGGCAGCGAGCCCATCTGCTCGGCCAGCGCGAGCGCCTCCTCGTAGGACGCGCGGGCGGCGTCGATGTCCGCCTCGGAGACCTCGAGGTGACGCCCGAGCGCCGACAGCGCCAGGATCGTCTCGCTCTGGTCCTCGCGCGGGCCGCTCGCCGTCGAGCCGCTCGCCGTCGAGCCGTTCCCGTTGCGCGGCGCGCGCGCCAGCTCGACAGCGCGCTCGAGGTTCTGGCGCGCCTTCTCGGTGTCGCCGATGCGCCCGAAGACGCGCCCGAAGATGCCGTGCGCGCGGCTCGCGGCGCGCGTCTCGCCCAGCCGCTCGGCCAGGCGCAGCGCCTTCTCGGAGGCGTAGATGGCGAGCATGTTGTCGCCGGTGTGCAGGTACAGCCAGGCGGCCTCCTCGTAGAGCCGCACCAGCTCCAGCCGCGGCGGGCCGTCCTTGAGCAGGTTGATGCCCTTCTGGTAGTGCTCGATGGCGGCCTTGCGCTCGCCCTTGTGCGACAGCGCCGCGCCGATCTTGCGGTGCAGGTCGGCCACCCGCTCGAGGTCCTCCTCCGCGCGGTGCCAGTCGAGGCACTCGAGCCAGACGGCGATCGCCTCGTCCACGCGGCCGATGCGCAGCGACACGTCGCCGAGCTTCTCGCCGATCCGCACGCCGTCCTGGTGGCCGTCCTGCGGGCAGATCTGGCGCGCGTGCCGGAAGTGCGACGCGGCCTCGCGGTTGGCGTACAGCAGCGCCGCGGCGTCGCCGGCCTGCTCGAGGAACAGCATCGCGCGCCGCTGCATGCTGTCGAGCTCGTCCATCGGAAGGCCGCCCTCGCGGCCGAGCGTCGCAGCGCGGCCGTAGTGCTCGGCGAGCAGCGAGACGACCTCGTCGGTGCGGTCGCCGGCGCGCCCCTCCAGGAAGTTGCCCACCTCGAAGTGCTTGCGCGCCCGGACCGCCTTGGGGAGCATCCCGTAGGCGACGTCGCGGATCAGCACGTGCTTGAAGGCCAGCTCGCGCTCGCCGGTCATCGCGCTCGTGGCGCCCGGAGCGAGGATGTCCTTCTCCTGGAGCGAGATCAGCGCCCGTTCGAACTGGCGCTGATCGCTGCCGACCAGCGGCGCCAGGGAGCTCTCCCAGAACGTCCGGCCGACGACGGCCGCCTGCTGGACGAGGCGGCGCTCGAACGCGTCGAGCGCGTCGAGGCGGGCCGCCAGCACGGCCTGGACGGTGTCGGGCAGCTGGCCGGCCTCGACGTGGCCGTCCTCGGCGATCCGGCGCGCCATCTCCTCGGCGAACAGCGGGTTGCCGCCGGAGCGCTCGACGACCGCCGGCGGGCACGGTCTCGCCGGCGGGCAGCAGCGCCGCGACGAGCGACTCCGTCTCCTCCGCGGTCAGCGGCTCCAGCACGAGCCTTGTGGCCGAGCCGCGCCCGCCGCCCCAGGACGGGCGGCGGTCGAGCAGCTCGTCGCGCGCCAGGCAGACCAGCATCAGCGGCGCGCGCACCCACTGGGCGAGGTGCTCGATCGCGTCGAGCATGCCGTCGTCGGCCCAGTGGATGTCCTCGAACGCGAGCACCAGCGGCTGGCGGCTCGCCATCGCCTCGATGCCGGCGCGCAGGGCGGAGAAGAACGACTCGCGCAGGCGCTCGGGGTCCTCGCCGGCCGGGACGAGCTCGGCCGGCACCTCGAGGCCGATCAGCCGGGCGATCAGCGCCGTCTGGCGCTCGGCCTCGTCACCCATCACGCTGTCCTTGCCTCCGAACAGCTCGAAGGCGTAGTCGCGCAGCTTGAACCAGGCCTCCTCGGCGGAGTCCGAGTCGACGATCCCGCACTCCTCGCGCAGCACCTCGCCGAGCGCCCAGAAGACGATGCTGTTCCCGTAGGGCAGGCAGCGTCCGGTCCGGAAGGTCGGGGTGACGGCGCGGCCGCAGAGCTGGGTCTCGAGCTCGCGCAACACGCGCGACTTGCCGACGCCCGCCTCGCCCACCAGCGTGACCAGGTGGGGCGCGCGCTCGAGCTCGACCCGCTCGAAGACCGCCTCGAGCGTTGACAGCTCCTGGGCGCGGCCCGTCAGCGGCGTCTCGCGCTGGGGGGAGCTGCGGCCGACCGCGTGCTGCGCGCGCACCTCGACGGCCTCCCAGGCCGGGACCGGCTCCGACTTGCCCTTGAGCTCGAGCGCCTCGAGCTCCTCGTAGCGAACCGCGCCGCTCGACGCGCGCATGGTGCGCTCGCCTACGGTCACGCTGCCGGGCCGCGCGGCGCTCTGCAGCCGCGCCGCGACGTTCACCGTGTCCCCGACGACCGTGTAGTCCTGGCCCACGGCGCCGGCGAGCACCTCTCCGGTGTTGACGCCGACGCGCAGCTCGAAGTGGATGCCGTCGGGCAGGCCCTCGTTGACCTCGTGCATCGAGCCCTGCATGCCGAGCCCGGCCCGGACCGCGCGTTCCTCGTCGTCCTCGTGGGCGACCGGCGCGCCGAAGATCGCCATCACGTTGTCGCCGATGTACTTGTCGACGGTGCCGCCGTAGCGCTCGACCTCCTCGCCGAGTCGCAGCAGCACGCGGTCGACGAGCGCCTTCACCGCCTCCGGGTCCATGCGCTCGGCGACGGCGGTGTAGCCGGACAGGTCGGCGAACAGGACCGTCACCTGGCGGCGCTCCTCGGGCAGGCGGTCGGGCTGTGGGGGGCCGCCGCCCCCGCCGGAGGCCTGGTCCATCCGGTGCCCGCAGTTCATGCAGAAACGGGCCTCTGGCGGCGCTGGCGTGCCGCAGCTGGGGCAGACGTGCTGCAGCTGGGCGCCGCAGGACATGCAGAAGCGCGCCCCAGCGGGGTTCTCGGTCCCGCACGCCGCGCAACTCATCGTTCGAGACTACTCGGGAGCGGCCCCGCGCAAATGTGACGAAGGTCACATTTCACGGCAGCAAACCCGCATCGCGGTAGGCCTCGGCCACCTCGGCGAGCAGCTCGTCGTCCACGAGCGTCAGCCGCCGCCCGTCCAGCTCGATCACGGCGCCGGGCCAGGGCGGGTACCAGAACGCGCGCAGCTTGCGGTGAAGGTCGTCGCCCGGGCGCACGACGCGCAGCTCCTCGAACTCCGCGCGCGAGACGTAGCGGCCCTCCCCCTGGGGCGCGCGCGGCAGCTCCTCGCCGTCCAGCACGCCCTGCATCACGCGCTCGAACAGGGCGGCCAGGTGCTCCTGGCTCTTGGCGTCGAGCGAGATCGCCGTCTCCGTGTCCGGGTCGATCGGGAAGCGCTCGACCGCGACCAGGTCGCCGGTGTCGAGGTGCTCGTCGACGAAGTGGCAGGACACGCCCCACTCCGGCAGGCCCTCGAGGATCGCGAGGTTGTAGCCGCCGACCCCGCGGAAGTCGGGCAGCGGCGCGGGATGGAAGTTGAGGCAGCCGACGCGCCCCAGCGAGATCAGCGGCTCGCGGATCAGGTTCCAGAACAGGAACGAGACCACCACGTCCACGTCGCCGGGCGGGTCGGCGTAGAGCTCGGCCTCGGAGACGAGCGGGAGGCCGTGGCCGCGGGCCGCCTGCTCGAGCGCGGTCTGCTCCGGCGCGACGACGGCCGCGACGTCGGCGCCGCGCTCGACCAGCCAGTCGAGCGAGCGCACCGACGAGCCCTTGCCCTTGCCCATGTAGACGACCCTCACGCGAGCACCTCGGCGTAGACCGCGAGCGTGCGCTCGGCGACCGAGTCCCACGAGTAGGGGCCGGCCGCGGCCGCGCGCGAGCGCTGCTCGAGCCGCGCCCGCTCGGCGGGGTCGGCGAGCAGCGCGGCGATCGCCTCGCGCAGGGCGCCGGCGTCACCCGGCGCGACCAGCCGCCCGGCGCCGTGCTCCTCGACCACCTCGCGGAAGCCGCCCACGTCGGACAGCACCATCGCCTTGCCGAAGGCGAGGCCCGCGAACAGCACGCCGGACACGTCGACCTCGCGGTGGGGGAGCACCAGCACCTGCGCGCGCCGGAAGTAGGCGGGCAGCTCGGCGTCGGCGACGTAGCGCGGCACGAAGCGGACGTTGGGCGGGGCGTCGAGCGACTCGGGCGAGACGCCGAGCGGGCGCCCCACGATCCACAGCTCCGCGCCCTCGACCCCCCGGAAGGCCTCGACGAGCGTGTCGACTCCCTTGTACGGGCGCACGACCCCGAAGCACAGCACGACCGGCCCTTCGACGGCCGCGAGGTCCGGCGGCAGCGGCCGCTCGCCGGGCTGGCGGGTGAGGTGGTCGAAGGCGCCGTGGGGGATGACGTGCACGCGCGGGCCGCCGCCGAGCAGCTCGGCGCCGTGCCGGGTGTGGACGATCACGGCGTCCATGCGGCCGGCGAGGTCGCGCCCGGAGCGCCCGCGGCGGATGACGTTGTGCATGGTGAGCACCTGCGGGCGGTCGCGCGGCAGCAGCCGCGCGGTGACGGCCTCGAGCCAGAGCCACTGCCAGTGCTGGAGGTCCGCGGCGCCCGCGCGCCGCCGCAGCCGCAGCGTGTCGGGGACGTGCTCGGCGACCTTGAGCGCCCGCCGCAGGCGCGGCCGCCCAGCCGCCGGGCCGGTCGCGAGCCGGTAGAAGGAGCGATCCACCGCGTAGCCGTCGGGCGGCGGGGCGGGGCCGTGCACGAAGCGCGACGTGACGAGCTCCACGCCCGCGCCGCGGCGCGCCAGCGCGCTGGCCAGCGCGTGGTCGTAGGGCAGCACGTCTGCCGAGGGATCGATGAGCTGAACGCGCATCAGGACGACATTCTCAACCACTAGGGTCCCGCGCCCATGGCCCGTCCCGTCGTCCGCGCGGTCTTCGCGCTGCTCGTGGTTGCGACGATCGCGGCGTTCTTCGTGACGCAGCAGCTCAAGAGCGAGTTCCCGCTCGTGATCCGCTTCTCGGCCAAGCCGAAGCAGTTCTCGCCCAACGGCGACCGCTACCGGGACTCGACCAGGGTGGGCTTCGACCTGTCAGAGCCGGCCAAGGTCTCGTTCCTGATCCTCGACGGCGAGGGCAACGAGATCCGGCGCCTCGCGGACGACCGCCCGCTCGCGGGCGACGCCAAGCACCGCTTCCTCTGGGACGGCCGCGACGGAGACGGGGCGATCGTGCCCGACGGCGTCTACCGCATGCGCGTGATCCGCCCCGACGAGGGACGCGTGATCGACTCGGCCAAGCGGATCCGCGTCGACACCGAGCGGCCGCGCGCGACGCTCGTCTCGGCCAAGCCGAGCGTGATCGCGCCGCGCCTGCCCGGGCAGCACCCCGAGGTGAGGATCAGCTACCGCGGCCCGAGCAACTCGGCGCCCGAGTTCCGCGTCTTCCGCACCGACGACTCGCCTCGCCCGCACGTCGTGCGCCGCTTCCGCGGCGAGGGCAACAGCGGCGTCTGGCACGGCGAGGTGGCGACCGGCGTCGACCGCACCGGCCCCGCCCCCGACGGCGACTACGCGATCACCGTCAGCGTGCGCGACAAGGCTGGCAACCTCGCCGTCGCGCCGGCGCCGATCCCCGCCCCCGAGCTGGCGCGGCCCGGGACGGGCGTGTCAGTGCGCAGCTTCTCGCTCCAGGGCACGCTCGGCGTCGTGCCGGCCGGCTCGGTGACCGTCCTGCACGTGGGGCCGATCGACCGCCGCGTCGAGTTCGTCGTCTCGCGCCTGGGCGATCCCGAGCCGATCCGGCGGGGCAAGCGGGTAGCCGGGCGGCTGCGGATCGGGATCCCGTCCGACACGAAGACCGGCCTGTACGTCGTCCGGGTGCGGGCGGGCCGCCAGCGGGCGGTCTGGCCGATCGCGGTGGCGGGCCTGCCGCAATCGAAGCGCGCGGCCGAGCGCCCGCGCCCGCTGGTCGTGCTGCCGGCGATCTCGTGGCAGGGGCTCAACCCGGTCGACGACGACTTCGACGGTTTCCCGGACTCGTTCCCCAAGGCGCGCTCGCTCGGCCTCGCGCGGCCGTTCGCCGGCGGCGGGCTGCCGGCCGGCTTCAACTCGGAGGTGGCGCCGCTGCTGCGCTTCCTCGACCGCGAGCGGCTCCCCTACGACCTGACGACGGACCTGTCGCTGGCGCGCGGCGAGGGTCCCGCGCTCGGGAACGCCCCGGGGGTCGCGTTCGCGGGCAGCGCGCTGTGGCTGCCAGAGCCGCTGCTCACGCGCCTGCGCGACGAGGTCGCGGACGGGCTGCGGGTGGTGTCGTTCGGCGCGGACTCGCTGCGGCGCACCGTGCGCATCCGCGACGACCGCCTGCTCGACCCGCGCCGGCGCCGGGTGAACGCGTTCGGGGAGTCCACGTCACCGCTGAAGACCTCGCCGGCGCCGCTGACCGTGTTCGAGGACGGGCTCGGCATCTTCGAGGGCCTGGACACCTTCATCGGCGACTTCACCAGGTTCGAGCAGTCGCGCGGCCTGCCCACCGGTGGGCGCGCTGATCGCCACAGCGGGCCGCGATCCGACGCCAGCCGGCATTCGTCGCCTACGGGCTGGGCGGCGGGGTCGTGGTCCGCACCGGCACGCCGCAGTGGGCCGGGCAGCTCAACGAGTCGGCGCTGAGCGACGAGGTGCCCACCGTTACGAAGCGCCTGTGGCGCGTCCTGGCCGAGGGCGCGAGGTAGCCCGACCCGTTCCCTACTCTGCGGCCGGTGACCAGACGACGCTTGATCGTGGGCGCCGTGATTCTCGCTGCCCTGGCCGTTGCCGTGGGCGTCTACGCCTACGAGAAGGAGAAGGAGCCGCTCGAGAAGCGCGGCTCGGCGACCGAGGAGTTCGTGACGACGGACGAGCCCACGCCGCAGCCGCCGCCGAAGAAGCAGAACCCGCGGCCCTGGCCGACCTACGGCTACGACGCCGCCCGCCAGCACATCTCCCCCTACGACCACCGGCCGCCCTACCGCCGGGCCTGGAAGATCGACGCGCACGACACGCTCGAGTTCCCGCCCACCGTGGGCTACGGGCACGTCTACCTGGCCCAGCAGAAGGGCCTGTTCTTCGCCCTGAACTCCAAGACCGGCAAGGTCGCCTGGCGCAAGAGCCTGGGTCGATGCGCGGCCTCGTCGCCGACGATCGGCAAGGGCGTCGTCTACCAGGCGTACATGCACCCGGTCGAGTGCCTGCAGGACCAGGCCGGCGCGAACGGGTTCGTGGTCGCCTGGGATGCCGACACGGGTCGCGAGCGCTGGCGCTTCAACACCGCGCCGATCGAGTCCTCGCCGCTGCTGCGCAACGACCGCCTCTTCTTCGGCAGCTGGGACCACAACGTCTACGCGATCAACGCCAAGACGGGCAAGAAGATCTGGTCGTTCGGGGCCGACGATCAGGTCAACACCTCGGCCGCGTACTGGAAGGGGCGCATCTTCATCGCCTCCGACGGCGGGACGCTCTACGCGCTCAGCGCCCGGACCGGCAGGCTGCTCTGGAGCGCGCAGTCGCAGTCGAAGTTCGGCTCGCGCGAGTTCTGGTACGCCACTCCGACGGTCGCCTACGGGCGCGTCTACATCGGCAACACCGACGGGACCATGTACGTGTTCGGCGCGAAGAGCGGCAAGCTGCTCTGGGCGCGCCCGCTCGGCACCTACATCTACGGCGCCGCCGCCGTCGCCAACCGGCGCGTCTTCGTGGGCACCTACGACGGCAAGCTCTACGCCCTCGACGCGGCGACGGGCGACACGATCTGGCAGGTCGACGCCCACGGCGCGGTGCACGCCGCCCCGACCGTGATGGGCGGCCTCGTCTACTACGCGGTCTGCTCCAGCTGCGGCTCGGCCGCGGCGCGCGCGGTGGCCCGCGGGCCCGACTCGACCTACGCGGTCAGGGCGCGGGACGGCAAGACCGTCTGGCGCTTCCGCGACGGCAAGTACGCGAACCCGGTGGTGGCGGACGAGGACCGCATCTACATCACGGGTCAGTCGCACCAGTACGCGCTGACGCCGCGGAAGCACCAGCGAGCAGGGCAGCGATGACCGCTCCGGTCATCGGCCAGACCAGGTAGTAGTTGTTGAACGTGCGGCCGATGAACATCAGCCACAGGATCGAGATGGCGAACCCGGCCGCGCCGATCCAGAGCTCGCTCGCGCGGCGCTGAGCCCACAGCAGCCAGACGGTCAGCGGCACCCAGGTCAGCACGGCGATCAGCCCGAACGGGTACGAGCCCTCCCGGTCGGTCAGGACGTGCATCCGGATCAGGATCGCCGACAGCCCGTAGCCCACGATGCGGTAGGTGCCGGCGCCGTACCTGATCGTGTCGTCGTAGAACGCGACCGGGTCCGCGATCAGGAACGGCAGGATGCCCGCCGCCAGCACGCCGCCGAAGGCGAGCGCCGCGCGCGCGAGCTCGTCGCGGTCCATCTTCCAGATCATCAGCGCCAGGAAGGGCGCCCCCACGAGCGCGAACTGCTTGAGCAGCACGGCGCCCGCGAGCGAGGCGGCGGCCCAGCCGAAGCGCCTGCGGCTGGCGAGCGCGAAGGCCAGCACGAGCAGCAGCAGGCTGGGCGCGTCGTTCTGGCCGAACCAGGCAGACCTGATCGCGATCGGGTTGCAGACCAGCAGCGCCCCCAGCGCCAGGCGGACCGTCAACGGCCCGCGGAAGGCCAGCGCGGCCGCCAGCATCAGCAGGTTGCAGACGAGCATCAGCAGCCGGTAGTCGTCGAACGGCTGCGGGCAGCAGCCGCCAGGCCGCCGAGACGTAGATCGTGCCGGGGAAGTAGGCGAAGTGCTCGAGCGCGACCTCGCGCTCCCGCACGCGCTGCGAGACGGTTCCGTCGCGCGTGTAGAAGCGCTCCAGGCCCGACTCGCGGTAGTCGTGCCCGTAGGGGTTGTCGAGGTCGAGCAGCAGGTCGCCGCCCTGCTCGATCTGGTAGGTCGAGTCGTTCGTGAAGAACCAGGGGGCGGTGGCGTCGCGCAGGCCGAGCTGAAGCAGCGTCGCGGGTGCCGTCATCAGCAGGGCGACGGCGACCACGAGCGCCACCGCCAGGCCCTTCGACCATGCCCGCGGGCGGACGATCAGCAGCATGGCGCCCGCGCCGCAGAGCAGGCCGGCGAGAAAGCAGCAGGCGCGCGGGATGCCCAGGTCCCACTCCTCGCCCGCTGCCCGGACGAGCGGCGCCAGCACACCCTGCGGGTCGACGGCCCCGGGCCGGAAGTGCCACGGGTCGGAGCCGAGCTCGGGCAGGGTGATCGCGACGAGCGCGAACAGCGTTCCGAGCAGCACCCAGGCGCCGGCGGGGGAGAGGCGCTCCCCCCTCATGCGATCACGCGGTCGCGCGACCGCTCGGTCGGCGAGCGCTGGGCCTCCTGCCAGGACAGCCAGCCGGCGCCGACGGCCAGCACGAGCCACGTGATCGGATCCTCGAGGAAGCCGCTGTAGAAGAGCGCGTGGACGAACAGAGCGACGAACGAGGCGGCCAGCGCAAGGCCGAGCGCCCGCTCGCGACGGCGCACCTGCTCGATCAGGCGCGCGCCGCCGACGAGCAGCCAGGCGTACAGGATCAGGCCGACCACGCCCAGCTCGGCCGCGACGGTCAGCGGGGTGGTGTGGGAGACGAAGTTGGGCGTGGGCCGGTCGCTGCCGGCCAGCTGGCGGCTCTCGCGCGGCTGGCCGCCGATCCCGACCCCGACCAGCGGGTGGTGCTCGACCACGCGGGTGGTGTCCTGCACGCGCTCGGTGCGGTCGCTCGTGATGTGGTTGAGCGACTCGCCGCTGACCAGCTCGACGACCACGAACGCGGCGGCGGCGAGCGCGGCGACGGCGGCCAGCGCGGCGACCGCCGTGCGCACGCGCCGGTCGCCTGTGAGCAGGCCCAGCACGAGCGTGACCACCAGCAGCGCCGCCATGCTCGATTGCGAGTAGGAGAACAGCAGGCCGGCCCACATCACGACGACCAGGCCGATCAGCGGCCAGGTGCGCCAGCGGCCGGCGGCGAGCAGCGACAGCGCGAGGCCGATCCCGAGCACCACGTGGCGCCCGTACAGGCTCGGGTCGCCGAACAGCGACGTGACGCGGAAGTAGTCGGTGTTCGCGTTCGAGACGGCGAGGTTGGGCGCGTAGAAGAAGAGCTTGTGGGTCGCGACCTGGTAGAGGCCGACGACCGCGAACAGCGTCGCCAGCGCCAGCCCCACGGCGGCGAGCGCGCGCGGGACCCAGTCGGGGTACTCGGCCCTGGCGACGGTCGCCAGCAGCGCCACGAACGGCAGCGTGAAGAACGCCAGCAGGTTGGTCCCGGCCTCGACGTCGTCGGCCCAGAGCAGCGAGAGGAAGGCGCACGCGAAGAAGGCAGCGGCGGGTAGGGCGATCACCTGCGGGACGGCGCGCACTGGCCGCCCGCGCAGCGCGCGCCAGCCGAGCGCGAGGGCGGCCGCGGCGAGCACGAAGTAGAGCGGCAGCAGGCGCCCGAGGCGGCCGTCCTCGGCGATCGACACGAGGAAGCGGCTCGAGCTGTCGAAGGAGATCGGCGGCCGGAACGGGGCCGCGAGCAGGACGGCGATCGACACCAGCGCGGGACGGGCCGCGAGCAGCGCCGCGGCCGCGCCGAGCACGAGCAGGCCGGCGAACGCCGCCGCGGCGCCGGCGCCGCTCGAGAGCTTGTCGAGCGAGGCGTCGCCGAGCGACAGCGCCAGCCCGGCCTCGGCCAGGGCCAGCACGACCAGGCCGCCGAGCAGCGTCAGGCGCCCGCGCGCGAGCAGGACCAGCACCGAGCCGAGCGCGCCGCCGACCGCGGCCAGTTGGGCGGTGTCAGCGTGCTCCACCGGTGCGCACCCTAGCCGCAAGCAGCCGGCTCGGCCGGCTGCGCGCGGATGCGTTCATCCGTGGGGCAGGCCGTCCGCGCGATCGCGGTTGTAGCGCTCCGCCAGCTCGCGCAGGCCCTCGCCGTGCGCCGGGTTGAGCTGCTGGCGTGCGTGGATCAGGTAGCGGCGCGGGCTGTGGCGCGGCAGCACGGTCGCGGCGAGCGCCCGCACCATGTAGGCCCAGGTCCAGCAGACGCGCCAGAGCGCGCGCGTGACCGGCATGCGGTGCTTGCGGAAGTAGAGGTCACGGCCGCGGTGGAACTCGACGATGCGGCGCTGCATCGCGTCCGGGTCGGTCGACAGCTGGTCGTGGTGCACGGCCTGCGCCTGCGGCACGAACAGGATCCGCCAGCCGGCGTCGCGCAGGCGCCGGCAGAAGTCGGTCTCGTCCGAGTAGACGAAGAAGGCGGGGTCGAGCCAGTCGACCTGCTCCGCGGCCTCGCGGCGCACCAGCATCGCGCTGGACTGCACCCAGCCGACCCGGCGCACGCTGTCGCCACGGCTCTGCACCGCGTAGCTGTCGTGGAAGAAGAGCGCGCCCGCGAGCGCCCAGCCGGCGTTGGGGAGCCGCCACGCGCAGGCGGTCGGGTCGCCGCCCGAGGTGAGCAGCTGCGCGCCGGCGGCGGCGGCCTGCGGATCGCCCTCGAGCGCGTCGAGCAGGGCGCGGGTCGCGCCCTCGTGGACCTCGGTGTCCTCGTTGAGCAGCAGGCAGAAGGCTCCGCGCGCCTCGCGCAGCAGCCGGCTGTCGTTCTCGGCCTTGCCGGCCCGCCGCCGAAGCGCGACCAGCCGCGCGGCCGGAAAGCCCTCCCGCACGGCCTCGGCCGAGCCGTCCTCCGACGCGTTGTCGAGCACGAGCAGCTCGTACGAGACCCCCGGCGGGTGCGTGCGCTCGATCGCGGCGAGGCACTCGACCAGCCAGTCGCGCCCGTTCGTGTTGACCACGCAGTAGGAGAGGTCGGTCAGCGCGCCACCTCCTCCAGCACCTCGAGCACGCGGCCCGCCAGCCGGTCGCGATCGAACTCGCGCTCGGCGAGCGCGCGCCCGTTGCGGCCCATGCGCGCCACCTCCTCCGGGTGCGCGCGCAGCCACGAGAGCTTCTGCACCAGGTCGCCGGCGTCCCCGGCCCGCACGTACATGCCGGCGTCGTTGTCCTCCACCAGCTCGCGCATCCAGCCGTCCATGTTCACGATCGCCGGGCGGCCCGCCGCGAACGTGTCGAACAGCTTGTTGGGCGAGTTGGAGGCGAGCACGGGCACGTCCTTGAAGAGGGTCAGGCAGGCGCTCGAGCGCGCGGCCAGCGCGGCCACCTCCTCCTTGCGCGCGGCGGGCCCCGGGAACCTGACGTTGGGCGGCGCCGCGGCCTCCAGCTCCGGCCGGCGCTTGCCGTCGCCCATCAGCACGAAGCTCATGTCCGGGAGGCGGCGCGCCGCCTCGACGGCCATCGTCAGGTCGTTGGCCTCGCCCATCGTGCCGAAGTAGCTGACCGTGAAGGGCTCGCCGGCCGAGGGCAGCGGCTCCGGCTGGAACAGGTCGAGGTCGGAGGCGTTCGGCACCAGGACCACCTTTCCCTCCGGCACGCCCGCGGTGATCACGCCGTTGCGGATCCCCGGCGAGAGGGCGATCACGCGGCGGGCGCGCAGGTAGGCCTGGCGCTCGAGCGCCCGCGCCCGGGCCTGGAGGCGCGGGCTCTGGAGCGCGCCCATCTGGATCGGCGCCTCCGGCCACAGGTCGCGCACCTCGAACACCAGCGGAGCGCGCCAGCGCGCGGCGGCGGCGAGCGCGGGGCCCGCGATCGTCAGCGGCGGCGAGGTCGCGTAGATGACGTCGGGGCGCGGGCCGCGCACGGCAGCCGCGGTCGCCCCGGCGGCGAAGCGCGCGAAGGCGAGCATGCGGTCGCGGTCCGAGGTCGCGGTCGCGCTGACGTAGTCGGAGTAGGCGCCCGGCACGCCCACGACGTCGATGCCGTCGACGCGGCTTTGGCCCGCACCGGCGGTTACCATCCGCACCCGGTGCCCCCTCGCGACGAAGCGGCGCGCGAACTCGTAGGAGCGCGTGCCCCCAACTCCGGCGCGGGTGATGAAGAACTGGTGCAGGTAGAGGATCTGCATCGGTGAGGCCGAACGCTAGTCGCGCCCTCGACCTGGTTGTGGCCAGCCTCGCGCTGGCCGTCAGCGCGCCGCTGGTCGCGGGCGCGGCGCTCATGATCAAGCTCGAGAGCCGCGGGCCGGTCTTCTACCGCCAGCGGCGGGTGGGCCTGCGCGGCGCTCCCTTCGAGCTGTGGAAGCTGCGCACGATGGTGCCGGGCGCCGAGACGATGGGCGCCGGCATCTACGTGCTCGAGGGCGACCCGCGCATCACGCGCACCGGCCGGCTGCTGCGCCGCTTCTCGCTCGACGAGCTGCCCAACCTCGTCAACGTGCTCAGGGGCGAGATGGCGATCGTGGGCCCGCGCCCGACCGTCCAGGAGCAGGTCGACCGCTACACCGACCGCCAGCGGCGCCGGCTCGAGGTCAAGCCCGGCATCACCGGCTGGGCGCAGGTCAACGGCCGCGCCTCGCTGCCCTGGCCGGAGCGGATCGAGCTCGACGTCTGGTACGTGGAGCACCGCTCGCTGCGCCTCGACCTGCGCATCCTCGGTCGCACGGCGCGCATGCTCGCGACCGGGCACGGGCTCTACTCGGACGACCTCAAGCAGGGGTGGTGAGTCAGCGCACGCGCAAGCTGCGCCAGCCGGTCGACCCGCGGTCGGTGTCCTCGTCCGACCTGACCACCACCGCGTAGCGGTAGTCCGCCCGGAAGGCGGGCACGAACGAGGTCGCGAAGCGGCCGCGGCGGGCGCGCACCGCCTTGTTGCCGACGCGTCTTGAAGCGGCCGCGGATGCGCTGCTGGAGCATCACGCGCAGCCACGGCTTGCGCGGGCCGACGCTGCCCTTGAGCGCCACGCGCGCCCCGCGCCGGGCGCGGCTCGGCGGTCGCGCCAGCGTCACCACCGGGTGCAGGCGCAGCAGCAGCCGAGCCGAGGTGGCGCCGCGCAGGTCCGCCTCGCCGGGGAAGCGCAGCCGCACGTACATGCGCCTGCGCGGGCGCAGGTCGCCGGCGAAGGTCCCGTCGGGGGCGGTCGTCAGGTGCTTCGAGGTCACCCAGCGGCCGTCGGCGTTGGTCTGGACGTCCACCGGGGCGGCCGCGAGCGCCAGCCCGTCGGGCCCGGTCAGCACACCGGTCACGGGCACCGTCTCGCCGTAGTCGATCGAGGTGTCGGCGAGCGCCGCGCTCAGGCGCGCCGTGGCGGCCGGGGCGGCGCCCACACCGGTCGCCACCATCGTGCGCAGCTGGCCCAGCTGTGCGTAGAGCAGGTTGCCCGGGCAGGCGGTGCGGCCGGTGTCGCGGTGGCCGAGCACGCGCGGCACGCGCACCTTGGCGCCGGCGCCGTAGCGGCTCTCCGGGCCGCCCGGCGCTCGTGAGCGTGACGTTGCCCGACAGCGGCTGGAAGTGCACGCCGAGCTTCCAGCGCGCGTAGCGGGCGATCGCGTCGAGCGTCTCGGGCGTGGCCTCGACGGTCGTGTGGTCGGCGATGCTGGCGATCCCGGCCGTCTCCGAGTTGAAGCCCTGTGCCTGGGCGCCGACGACGGCGCGGTCGAGCCCGCCGGCGCGGCCCTCGTAGAGGACGCCGTACTTGTCGACGAGCGCGTTGTAGCCGATGTCGTTCCAGCCGTTGGAGTTGCGGTGGTAGCGGCAGATCGCGAGCACGATCGCCGGCCCCTCGGCGGGTGTGTAGTCGTTCAGCGAGACCGTGTGGTGGACGATCACCGCCTTGACGCTGCCGTAGAGCGGCTTCTCGCGCGGCTTGCACTGGCTGGCGCCCCACTGGGAGCGGCTGACGAAGTCGGGCTCCGCCTCCTGCGCGGCGCGCAGCCGCGGGCGGCGCGTAGCGGCCGACGTTCACGAAGTGGAGCCGCAGCCCCGTCGACGCGCCGGCTGAGGCGGTACTGGACGGCGTCGGCCGAGCCCACCCAGAGCGGGTCGGAGGAGCCGCGCGACGCGCTCGCGCGCGCCGGGGTCCGGGTTGTGGTCGGCGTGGGCGTCGAGCCGCTGCCAGCGGCTCCAGCCGGCCGCGGCTGCGGCGCACGCGCACCGCGATCGCGGGCTCGGCCGGCCCGCGCCAGCGCATGCCGACGAGGTTGAAGCGGTGGGCGGTCGAGATCCGCCGCGAGACGACTCGTCCGCCCGCAGCCGAGGCGGTCGCGAGCGGGGCCGGCGCCGCCAGCTCGAAGTCGAACGGCTTGCCCGTCTTCGCGGTCGCCGAGCCGGGCAGAACGGCCAGGACGCAAAGCAGCGCCGCTGCTGTGGCGAGCAGCCTCACGAGACCCCGAACACAGTGCCAGGGGCACCGATGCGGGGTTGCAAGATCGCGTGCAGGTTCGGCTAGGGAATGTCCTCGGGACCGTTCGAGCGGTGCTCGTCACGGAACGCGCGCAGCGCGTCGATCACGTTCTCGTCCCAGCGCGGACAGCCCAGCAGGCGCCCGGTTCCGTTGGGGGTCGGATCGTGGTTCCACGCGGTCGCCGCGACCGCGTACGGCATGTCCGCCCGCCGCACCAGGACCATCTGGTAGCTGTCCTCGTCGAACAGCGCGCGCAGCTGCTCGCGGGCGTCCACCGGCAGGCGTCGGCTTGGCCCAGATGATCACGCGGCCGTGCTCCTGGGTGTGCACCAGGGCGGTGTCCGGCGGGGGCGCGCCGTTGTACAGCCCGTCCTCCGCGGGGATCGGTAGTGCCTGCCGCTGTTGGGCGGGTTGGTCGCGTACTTGACCTTCTGGTTGGGGTCCTGGAGGTGCTCGCGCGAGTTCGCCTTGTTCGACTTCAGCTCGCACCCGGCCGCGGCGGCCGCCTTGGTCAGGTCGAACTGCTTCTGCTTGGGCACCGAGCCGCCGCTCGGGAAGTTGTTGCCGGCCGAGCTCGCGTCGTCGCTGCTGCCCCCGGCCGCCATGACCACGACGATCACGATCGCGATCGCCGCGATCGCCACGGCGGCGACCACGCCGAACAGGCGCTTGCGCTGGGCGGCCGCGCGCGCCTCGGCCTCGCGCTGCTCGCGCTCGCGCCGCAGCTGCTTCCTTCTGCTCCCTACGACGTGACATCCGCGGCGGAAGGCTAGCTGGCCTTGTGCGCGTCGCGGCGGCCGCGAGCGGGGGTCCGGCGGCGCGCCGAACCGCCCTTCGGGCGGGCTTGAAGCAGCGCTCGACGAACTCGACGATCTCGCCGGTCAGGCGCTCCGGCGTGAGCCGCAGCTCGAGGATCGAGGACGCCTCCACGAGCCGGGCGTTGGGCAGCTCGCGGACCAGCATGTCCGAGTCCGAGAAGGGGTGGACGGGGTCGCGGTAGTGGCCGATCACCAGCGTCTGCTGGGTCAGCTCGCGGCGCTCCTCGGAGGGCGGCGCGACGCGGCCGAAGAACAGCCCCTGGAGCACCGACGCCGACGGCTTGGGGTCCTGGCTGACCCAGTCGAGCATCATGTCGGGCAGCAGCGACCCGGTGCGCGGCGCCAGCCGCGCCGCGCCGCCGAACAGGCGGGCGATCGGCGCCCCGAAGGTCAGGCTCGACGAGCAGCGGGGTGAACGCGAGCGCGCAGCCCAGCAGCGCGTTGTCGAGCACGGGCATCTCGACCAGCAGGCCGCGGACGCGCTCGGGCGCCGCGGCGGTGGCCTCGAGCGCGGCGTTGGCGCCGAGCGACGTGCCGCCCACGACCGCCTTGTCGACCTCGAGGTGGTCGAGCAGCGCGATCGCCTGGCGGCCGAAGGCGTCATCGAGTAGTTGCCCATCTCCGGCGGGCGGTCCGAGTCGCCGTGGCCGAGCAGGTCGAGGCAGACGACCCGATGCCCGCGCTCGGCGAGCGTCTGCGCCAGGGGGCGGTGCATCTTGCGGGAGAACAGCAGCCCGGGCAGGAGCACCACGAGGCGCCGGCCGCTGCCGTACTCGTCGTACACCAGCCGGTGGCCGTCGAACTGGAAGTCGCCCGTCGTGGGTTCCATGTGCGAGTGAGCCTATAAGCCCGCTTGTTCGGGGGAATAGCATCCAGGCAAGGAGAGGGCTAGAGAGGGCTATGGAGAGGGGGAGAGAGGCGTGGTGCTCCGGCATGTCTGAGCGGCGGCTCGGCGCGCGGTTGACCGGGAAGCTGACGCTGCTCGCCGCCTCCATGCGCGCGGGGGGCGTACGGGTCGGCGTGGGCGAGCTGCTGTCCGCGCACCGGGCGCTCTCGGCGGTCGACCCGCTCGACCGCGAGGCCGCCTATTTCGCACTGCGGACGACCCTGTGCTCGCGCCACGAGGACCTGGCCGCCTTCGACGCCGCGTTCGCGGAGTGGTTCGCGCCGCCACAAGAGGTCGAGCTGCCGCGCGACAAGGACTTCGCCGAGTACACCGACGAGGAGCGTGACCGGGCGCTCCGCGCGATGCACCGGCTCGCCGAGGTCGTCCCGACGAAGCCCCGCCGGCGGATCCAGCGGGCCCGCCGGCGTGGCGCCATGCCGCCCGCGGCGCGGCTCGACCTGCGCGCCTCGATGCGCGCCGCCGGCGACCCGTTCGAGCGGCACTGGCGCGAGCCCGGCGAGCGGCCCAGGCAGGTCGTGCTGGTCTGCGACGTGTCGGGCTCGATGGAGCCCTACGCGCGCATGGTGCTCGCTTACATGCAGGCCTGTGTGGCCGCCGGGCGGCGCGTCGAGGCATTCGTCTTCGGCACCCGGCTCACGCGCGTCACCGCGGAGCTGCGCGGGCGCGACCCCGGCGCGGCCGCTCGACTGCTCGGGCGGTACCCCGATCGGCGAGGCCCTCGCCACGCTCAACAGCGAGCACGGACGCAGGGTCGGGCAGCGGCGCGGTCGTCGTGCTGCTGTCGGACGGCTGGGACCGCGGCGACCCGGGCCAGCTCGAGCGCGAGGTCGCGCGGTTGGCGCGCTGCTCGCACCGCCTGATCTGGCTCAACCCGCTCATGGCGCATCCGGACGAGCCACGGCGGTGCTGTCCCACGTGGACGAGTTCATGGCCGCCAACTCGCTCGCCTCGCTGGAGGAGCTCGCCGCCCGGCTCCACGAGGTGGGCGCGTGATCGGCGGGATCGTGCTCGCCGCGGGTGCGCGCTTCGACCGTCCAAGCAGCTCGCCCACCTAGACGGCCGTCCGCTGCTCGAGCACGCGATCCGGGCGCTGACAGCGTCGCCGGTCGATCGGGTCGTGGTCGTGCTCGGCGCCGGCGCCGACGACGTGATGGCGGGCGTGGACCCGCACGGCGCGGAGTACTTCGTGTGCGGGCGCTGGGACGAGGGCCAGTCGGCATCGCTCGCCTGCGGGCTGGCCGAGCTCAAGGACTGCGAGGCCGCCGTGATCACGCTCGGCGACCAGCCGCGGCTGTCGCCCCTGGCGGTCGCAGCGCGTGATCGCCGCGCGCGCCGAGGGTGTCGACGCGATCCGCGCGACCTACGGCGGCGCAGCCCGGTCATCCCGTGCTGCTGGAGCACCGCATGTTCGAGCGGATGCGCGACGTGACCGGCGACCACGGCGCCCGCAACCTCCTGCTGAGCGTCTCGACGCGCGAGGTCCCGTGCGACGACCTCGGCGGCGGCGAGGACGTGGCGACGTCCGCTGGCCGGATCAGGCGTTCGCCGGAACGCGATCGGCGACCCAGCCGCGCAGCTCCGACAGGTAGCCGGGGTCGATCGTGTGCGGCATCGGCGACTCGCGGTAGGTCACGTCGGCGCCGGCGGCGATCGAGCCGGTCGCGCGCGTCGCGCCCGAAGTCGACGGGGATGATCGGGTCGTGGATGCCGTGGCCGATCGCCACCGGCAGGCCGCTCACGTCGCCCAGCTCGAAGCCCTCGACCCGCGGGATGAATCCGCTCAGGCCGAGCACGCCGGCCGGGCCGCGGGCGCGTCGGCGCCCTCGCCGAGCGAGTGGGCCATGACGGCGCCCTGCGAGAAGCCGCCCAGCACGGTCCGGTCGAGCGCGATGCCGTGCTCGGCGAGCAGGTCGTCGAGCCAGCCGCCGGCGAGCTCGTAGGTCGCGTCGAAGGTCTCGGGGTCGGGGAAGCCGACCTGGCGGATCACGTACCAGTGCCAGCCGCCGGGCGGGAGCGCGAGCGGCGCCCGCGCCGTCGCGCCGAGCAGGCGCCGCTGCGGGTCGAGCTCGTCGAGCAGCGGGAACAGGTCGTTCTCGTCGGTGCCGCGGCCGTGGAAGAGGACGAGCGCCCCCTCGGGATCGCCGTCGGCCGGCCGGAGTCTCTGGGCTAAACTCATTGTGTGAGCAACTACCTTAGCGCCGAGGCCCCCGCGCTGCTCGACCGCGCCGAGCTGGGCGCCTGGCGCGGGCTGCTGCGCGTGCACTCGCGCATGACCAAGGCGCTCGACGCCGAGCTGATCGCCGAGCACGGCATCTCGCTGTCGTCCTACGAGGTGCTGCTGTTCCTCGCCGACGCGCCCGACGGGCGGCTGCGCATGTCGGAGCTGGCCGACGGCGTGCTGCTCAGCCGCAGCGGCCTGACGCGCCTGGTCGACCGGATGGAGCGCGACGGCCTGCTGCGCCGCGAGCGCTGCGAGGACGACGCGCGCGGCTTCAACGCCCTCGATCACCGCCGAGGGCCGCGACCTGTTCCAGAGCGCCCGGCGCACCCACCTCGACGGCGTGCGCGAGCTGTTCCTCAGCCACCTCTCCGCCGACGAGCTGCGGACGCTCGCGCGGCTGTGGGAGAAGGTGGCGCCGGGCGCCGCGGGCTAGGCGGCCCGGCTGGTCAGCCAGGCGCCGGCCAGCACGAGCGCCGTGCCGCAGAGCGCGGCCGGGTGCAGGACCTCGTCGCGCAGCGTGGCGCCGAGCAGGATCGCCACGACCGGGACGAAGTAGATCGTGATCGACCCGCGCGTGGCGCCCGACGCTGCCGATCAGCGAGGCGAACCAGTAGAACGCGAGACCCGTCCCGAGCGCGCCGAGGGCGGCCACGGCGAGCAGGCTGGGGACGTCGAACGTCGGAGCTCGGGATGCCGGCGATCGCCGCCGGCAGGACCAGCACCACCGCCACCAGCTGCGCCCGCCAGATCACCGGCAGCGCGCCGTGGCGGCGCTGGAGCGGCGCGGTCAGGTTGAAGGCGATCCCGTACAGGAACGCGGCTACCAGCACGAGCGCCGACGCCGAGCGCGTTCGAGCCGTCGCCCACCGACGGGACGCTGATCGCCACGACGCCGGCGAAGCCGAGCAGCAGCCCGGCGCCCTGGAGGCGCGACGGCAGCTGGCGCACGGCCAGCGCGGCCACGAGGGCCACCATCAGCGGCGTGGCCGCGTTGATCATCCCCGCCAGCGAGGAGTCGATCCACTGCTGAGCGACGGCGAACAGCACGAACGGGATCGCCATCCAGGTGACGCCGACGAGCGCGATCTGCGGCCAGTCCGAGCGCGGCACCGGCGCCGCGCGACGCCGGCACCAGCGACAGCGTCAGCGCGCCGAAGGCGATCCGGCCGAACGCCACCAGCGTGGGCGACAGGTGGTCGAGGCCGATGTCGATCAGCAGGAACGAGCCGCCCCAGGTGACGGCGACGCCGGCGAGCATGCCCCAGTCGCGCGCCGCGAACGCGCCCGCGTGAACGTCTTCGGCGACCGAGGCCCTCACGAGAACTGCAACGACCGGGGCACGCCTTCTATGACATCGGCGCGGCCACGGAATGCCGCGACCGGCGCCGCACCTCGCGCACGGCGCCGCGCGAGCCGGCGCACGCCCTCGTCGAGCTGTTCGGGGTCGAGCAGCGAGAAGGACAGGCGCAGCGAGGTCTGGGAGCGGCGCTCCGCGGTGACCGCCCCGCCGGGCGTGAACATGACGCCGCGGCGGCCGGCCTCGGCGTAGAGCGCGCGCTCGTCGAGCGGGCGCGAGAGCGTGACCCAGACGTGGTGACCGCCCTCGGGCGGGTCGGCCCGGTACTCGCCGGCCATGTGCCGCTCGAGCGCCGCCATCAGGGCGTCGCGGCGATCGCGGTAGAAGGGGATCGTGCTGTTCACGTGGCGCTCGTAGGCCCCGGTGGCGAGCCAGCGCGCCGCCATGTGCTGGATCAGCGTCGGCGAGTGGAAGTCCTGCTCGACCTTCAGCATCGCGATCCGATCGCGCACGGCGCCGCGGGCGGCGACCCAGCCGCTGCGCAGACCGCCGCCGACCACCTTCGACAGCGAGTTGGCGTAGATGACGTGCGCCGGGCGCGAGCTCGCGGACCGGGCGCACCGAGCTGTCCGTCGAAGTGCATGTCCGCGTATACCCGGTCCTCGAGCACGAAGAAGTTGCGCTCCACCGCGAGCTCGGCCAGGCGGGCCCGGCGCTCCTCCGAGAGGCTGCGGCCGGTCGGGTTCTGGCAGGCGCTCTGCAGCCCGACGAGCTTCACCTCGTGGCGGGCGAGCAGGCGCTCGAGCCCGTCCACGTCCATGCCGTGCTCGTCGACCGGCACGCCGATCACGCGCGCCCCGGACGCGCGCATCGCGGTCATCATCCCGATGAAGGTGGGCGACTCGACGACCGCCACGTCGCCCGGCTCGAGGATCGCCCGGGCCGCGAGCGCGATCGCCTGCTGGGCGCCCGAGGTGATCACGATCTCGTCGGGGTCCTCGGCCCAGCCGTAGCGGCGCCCGCGCGCGGCGAGCTCCTCGCGCAGCTCGAACAGGCCCTCCGCGGGCAGGTACGAGAGCGCCTCTCCGCCGACCTCCTCGAACACGTCGGCGGCGATCGACGCGAGCTGCGCGGTCGGGTAGTTGACGGGCGACGGCCAGCCGACGGCGAGCGAGATGAGGTCGTCGCGGCCCGCGTAGGAGAACGTGTCGGCGAGCACCTGCTCGGAGTAGGAGAGGTCGTCCTGCGGCAGCGCGTAGACCTGCCAGTCGTCGCCGTAGGCGGCGCTGCCGGCCGGCGCCAGCGTCCGCACGAAGGTGCCGCGGCCGACCTGGGCGGTGACGTAGCCGAGCTCGGCGAGCTTGCGGTACACGCGCGCGGCGGTGAGGTGGTTGACGCCCGCCTCGGCGGCCAGCTCGCGCGTCGGGCGGGAGCTTCGAGCCGGGCTCCAGCTGGCCGGCCTCGATGGCGGCCGAGAAGCGGTCGACCAGCTGCTGGGTGATCGACACGTCGCCGTCGCGGTTCAGATCAGACAAGTCCAACTTGTACGACATTGAATCGGACATTGTGCCACGTACACTAGCAGTACACCGTCATACACGCCGACCAGTGGGAGCCCACATGACCGACATCACCTTTCGTTACTCCGTCGCTTCAGACCTCAGCGAGCTGGCGCGGCTCGCGGCGTTGGACAGCGCGACCCCACCGCGGGGACCGGCGCTGATCGCCGAGGCCGACTCGCGCATGCTGGCCGCGCTGCCGATGGGCTCGGGCCGGCCGATCGCCGACCCGTTCGAGCCGACCGGCGAGATCGTCGCCCTGCTCGAGCTGCGCAAGGCACAGCTGCGCGCCGAGGCCGGCGAGCGCCGCAGCCTGCGCGACCGCGTGCGGACGCTGCTGCGCCCGCGCCCCTCGCAGGCGCGCGCCTAAGTCGTACCCCGACAAGCCGGCGCCGGCCGCGCTCCCTCCTTGCGGCCGGCGCCGGCCCCCGGGGCGTCGCTGAACGGCAGCATTGAGGGGGAACGGACCGCGCCGCGGCGATCGACCCCTCCTCGACACGAGGTCCCAGGCGGCCGGCGTTCCCCGTTATTGCTGCAGTTTGCGGCGTGGGCGCTACTCCGCCAGCCAGTCCCGCAGCCGCTCGTAGACCGCGGGGTGGTTGAGCAGCGCGATGTGGTGTGTGCCGCCCACCACCAGGCCGTGCTCGGCCTCGAACGGGATGCGGCGCGTGCGGCCGCGGCCCGAGGCGCTGCTCTCCAGCACGAGCCAGTCGCCGATCAGGCGGCCGACGGGATGGCGGGGGTCGCCGGTGATCGTCGCCGCCACGAAGCAGTGGGTGGCGCCGTCGAGCAGCGGCACCTCCTGGCAGGCCTCGGCGCGCAGCGCGTCCGGGTCGCACTCGCGCCAGTCGGCGTCCACCAGCGAGCCCTGGCGCAGATCGCGGATGCCGGCGCTGCGGCGGCGCAGGAAGCCGGCGAGCGGTCGCGTCTCTGGCAGCGCGTGCAGCGCCGCGCTCGCCCAGTGCACGCCCTGCGCGAGCGGCGCGCCCGCGTGCGGCGACCCGAGCGAGACCACGTGGCGCACGCGCCCGACCCAGTCGTCGCCGCGCTCCGCCGCCTGGTGGCACGCCGAGCGGGCCACCAACCCGCCCATCGAGTGCCCGACCAGCGCGATCCGCTCGACCTCGACCGGCCACTCGGCCACCAGGCGCTCCAGGAGGTCGGCCAGCTCCAGGCCGTTCTCGGAGATGTGGCGGCCGGTGTTGTAGCGCAGCTCGACGGGGGTGAGGCCGACGTCCTCGCGCAGGCGGCTGCCGTAGGTCTCGGGCCGCCCGCCCGCGCGCCAGGCGAACTCGCTCTCCATCAGCCCGTGCACGAACACGACGAGCCCCGGCGTCGCGCCGGGGTAGGCCGCCGCGAGCGCCGTGGCGTCGGGCTCGACCGGGCGCCCGCCGACGCGGGCGGCCATCGGCTCGTGCAGGTCGCTGCCCTCGAGCTCCAGCCGGTCGCCGATCAGGCCCGTCAGCGCGCCGACGAGCAGCGCACCGCGCGGGGTGCTCGACAGCGCCCTGCCGTCCGTCGACGCGGCGCCGCCCCAGCGCGGCGTCCGCGATCGCGCCGACGAGCCGGAACCCGCCGCCCACCGCCCTGTAGGCGCGCGCCGAGATGGCGTCGTGAACGGCGCGCGCCGGGATCGCCCCCGGGCCGCTCGCGCCGAAGGCGCGGTCGGCTATCGCGCGGTGGAACCCGTACAGACCCGTGGCGGCGCCGGCGAGCTCGGTGAAGGCGAGTGAGGCCAGGCTGCGTACCTCGTCGGCGTCCCGCTGCGCGAGCTCGGTCACGCCCGTCCTACTCCCCGACCCCGCGCACGGTTACACGTGGAGAGCGGCCAGCCGCTCGGCCTCGGCGTCCAGCTGCGCGCGCTCGCGCTTGGCGATGCGCCCGAACGGGTCCAGCGAGACGCGCCCGCCCTCGTGGCGCCACCTGCCGGCCACGGCGCCGTCGACGGTGAAGGTCGGCGTCGACTGCGGCGTCCTCGTGTGGAAGACCTTGGGGCGATGCTCCTCCGGCAGGATCAGGGTGCGGCGGCAGTGGACGAGCAGCGTGGCGTCCCAGGTCGGCAGGAAGCGCGGCGGCGCCGGGGTCCCGGCGTCGGGCAGCGGCAGCCGCGGCAGGTCGACGAGCGCCCCGCCCCGCTCGTCGCGGAAGCGGCGCAGCTCCATGCCCTCTACGGCGTCGTTCACGGTCGCGGGCGGCAGGCCGGCCCAGTTGGCGATGTCGGCGGGCGCGCCCGGGCCGAAGCCCTGGAGGTAGCGCGTGATCAGCAGCTCGAGCCCCTCTGCCGGCGTCGCCGAGCCGGCGCCGAGCCAGTCCTCGGCAGCCGCGTAGACGTCCGCCCGCCGGTGCTCCCAGGTCCCGCCCGGCGGGACGCGCACCAGGTCGAGCCACATGCCGATGCCGTTGAAGGTGCGGGCGTCCATCGACTCGATCAGCTGGGCGCGCGCGAGCGGCCCGGCGGCCAGCTTGCGCCTGGCCTTCGCCGCTGCGTCGCGCAGCTCGGCCGGCGACAGCTCGGGCCGCGCCCTCAGCCAGCGCTCGCGGCGCGCCTCGCGCACACCGGCCGTGAGCGGCCAGTAGTCGGCCGCGGAGACGAGGTGGATCGTGACCCGCATCAGCGTCGCCTGCACTACGGAGCGACGTTCGAGGGCGCGCGTGAGGGCGTCGCGCTCGAAGCCCTGCAGCCGGGACCAGAGGCCGATGTACATCGACGGCGCGTACTGCGCCTGGATGCCTCCGACACGCTCGAGCGCGCGCGGCAGCGGCAGCTTGCGGCGTTCCAGCAGCAGCTGCCTCGAGAGCACCGCGCGGTTCAGCTCGCGCTGGGTCAGCACGCGTTCGGCGCCGAGCGACATCCCGGGCCAAGCTAGCGCGCGGCCTCGACCAGGGCGGTCGCGTCCGCCTCGACGGCGGCCGCCATCGGCGCGAGCCCATCGACGATGCCGGGATCGGAGCAGAAGCCGAACTGGAGTCGCCCGCCGGCCGACACGACGGCCACGCGCAGGGCGTGGCGCCGGCCGATCTCGGCGATCGAGTAGACCGCCTCGACGGGAGCGCCGAGCACCGCAACGGCGCCGCCCGGCCCCGGCACGTTGGAGACGTTCAGCGCGAAGGCGCGCGGGCTCGCCTCGAGGCGCCGGCAGAGGCGCTCGAGCCCCGGCGAGACGCGCGCGAGGTCGCGCATCAGCACGTCGAGCGTCTCCGCGTCGTGGTCCGCCTTGCGCACCGAGGTCGCAGCGCGGACCGCCTCCAGCCGGGCCACCGGGTCCGGCTCTCCGAGCGGCAGCTCGAGCGTGAAGAACGAGTCCCGGTTGCCCTCCTCATCGCCAGGGTGGTGGAGGCTCACCGGCACCTTCACGCGCACGCGCCCGAGCTGGCCGTGGTGGTGCTGGATCCACCCGCGCAGGCCGCCGGCGACGGCGGTCAGGACGGCGTCGTTGACGGTCGCCCCGGCGATCCGCTTGGCGGCGTCGTGCAGCTCGTGCAGCGGCGCACTCGCGAAGGCGACCTCGCGGGCGGCGCCGATCGTCCCGTCGAAGGGGGAGCGCTCGGGTCCGAGCGCCACCTCGTGCCGGACGAACGCCGCCAGGCGCAGGCGCCTGCGAGCGTCGTCGGGATGCGCGCGGCCGCGCTCGGCCGGGGCCGGCGGGCGCCGCGTCCCAGAGGACGGTGTCGGCGAAGCGCATCGCCACGGTGCCGTCGGCCAGCGCGTGGTGGATGCGCCACACGAGCGCGGCTCCGCTGGCCCGCGCCACCACGTCGATGCGCCACAGCGGCCGGGACCGGTCGAGGCGCTCCGCGAACAGGCGCGCGACCTCCCGGCGCAGCGCGTCGTCGTCGCAGGGGTCGGCGCCCGTGTCGACCACGTGGGCGTCGATGTCGAAGCGCTCGTCCTCCACCCAGACAGGCGCTTCGGGCGGACCGCCGAGCCGTCGCCGCAGAGCGGGCTCCGCCTCGAGCCGCCGGCCAACCGACTCGCGCAGCTCGCGCAGCGCCGGGGCCGGTGCTCCGAGCAGCACGACCTTGCAGGTGTGGCCGGCGACGGACGCGGTCTCGAGCGCGAGGATCGCGCGGTCCTCGTCGGTGAGCGCGATGCCGTCCACAGGGTGAATTGTGCTGGCTTAGACTGCGTCGCGTGAGCTACCGGTCTGGCCTGCCGCAGCTCGGGGACGAGCTGTTCCTCACCGACGGCGGGATCGAGACGACCCTGATCTTCCACCAGGGGCTCGACCTGCCCGCCTTCGCGGCGTTCGTGCTGCTACGCGACGAGGCCGGCACCGACGAGCTGCGCCGCTACTACGCGCCCTACCTGGAGCTGGCTCGCGAGCAGGGCACCGGGTTCGTGCTGGAGAGCCCGACCTGGCGAGCGAGCCCGCGCTGGGCCGCCGAGCTGGGCATCTCGGAGGAGGAGCTGGACGCCCTCAACCGCAGTGCGGTCGCGCTGATGGAGGACCTGCGCGAGGGCGCCGGAGTCCCCGCCGTGATCAGCGGCTGCATCGGACCCCAGGACGACGGCTACGACCCGGGCACGATGTTGTCGGCCGCCGAGGCGCGCGACTACCACTCGACCCAGATCGGGACGTTCGGCGACACGGCCGCCGACATGGTCACGGCGCTCACGATGACCTACGCCGACGAGGCGGCGGGCCTCGCGCAGGCCGCGGCGGACGCGGGCCTGCCGGTGGCCATCTCGTTCACGCTCGAGACGGACGGGCGCCTGCCGAGCGGCCAGGACCTCGGCTCCGCCATCGAGGAGGTCGACGACGCCACCGGCGGCGGGCCCGCCTACTACATGATCAACTGCGCGCACCCGACCCACTTCGAGGGCGCGCTCGACCCCGGCGCCGCCTGGGGCGAGCGGATCCGCGGGCTGCGCGCGAACGCCTCGGCCAAGAGCCACGCCGAGCTCGACGAGGCAGAGGAGCTCGACGAGGGCGACCCGGCCGACCTGGGCGAGCGCCACGCCGCGCTGAGCGAGCGCCTGCCGAAGCTCACCGTGCTGGGTGGCTGCTGCGGCACGGACCACCGGCACGTCGGCGAGATCGCCAGGCGCTGCGCCCGTTAGCTCGCCGGCGTGGGCTCCGGCGTCGCGCGCTCGAAGCGACCGCCCTTGTCCCCCTCGATCAGGTGCTCCCCGATCTTGACCAGCCAGTCGAACAGCTGCTTGGGGGTGTCCTTGGGCACCTCGCGCAAGCCCTCGAGGACGTCCCAGACCTCCTCGCCCTCCTTGATCAGCGCGGCGACGTTGGGCGGTCCGGCGTAGTCGTAGGGCTTGGCCGCCGCCACCGCGGCCGCGACCGCCTGCGGCACGTCCGCTACCTGCTCGACGTACTTCCAGCTCGACGACAGGCCCGTGACCATCGGGTTGTCGGCGCCGGCGAGCATCGTGATCGGCGAGGTCTTGTAGATCACCAGCGGCTTGCCGGCCGTGAACGCGGCGGCCGTCTCGACCACGCTGCCGTCGTCTGGAGTGCGCCCGTCGAGGTTGAAGACCAGCGACTGGCAGCGGTCGAGCAGCTGGAACATGTCGAGCGCGAAGACCCACTTGCGCACCTCGAGCATGATGTCGTCGGCGATCCGCCCCTCGATGAAGGGGTGGTTGACGAGCGCCATCACGCGGCCCACCTCGATGCCGTCGCGTTGCGGCAGGTAGGTCGTGAAGCCGGCCGCTTCGAGCGACTTGGCGACGGCGTGCTGCTCCCGCTTGTCGCCGATGCTGAACATCGGCCCCGAGCAGTAGACGGGCGAGCCCGTCGCGGGTGGGGGTTGGGCGGATCCGGTCATCTGAGCTCCTTTGCCTCGAGGGCGTTGGTTGGCAGCGTGTCCAGCAGCGCCCGAGCGGCGAGCGCGTCGGGGGTCTCGCCGCCGTCGTCCATCGCGGCGAGAGCGCCCGCGAGCGGCGGCCCGGCCTCGGCGGCCCGACCCTCCTCGACCAGCAGCTGACCGAGCGTGGTCGCGGCTCGCAGGGCGAGCGATCCGGCGCCGCGAGCCGTGGCCTCGGCGAGCGCAGCCCGCGCCAGGTCCTCGGCGGCGGCCGTCGCGGCGGGATCGGCGGCGAGCGTGAAGACGGCCTTGAGCCGCAGCAGCTCGGCGTCCCAGAAGGGCTCGCCGAGCTCGCGCGCGAGGTCCAGCGCGGCGTCCACGGTGCCGAGCGCTCCCGCGGTGTTGCCGGCGGCGTGGTGCGCCTCGGCGAGCATCGCGAGGCCGCTCGAGGTGCCGGAGCGGCTGCCGGCGTCGCTGAGCAGGACCAGCCCGCGACCGACCTCGTCGAGCCCGCCGGGGTCGCCCAGCTTGGCGCGCTCCGTGCCGGCCGTGGCCAGCGCCGCGCCCTCCCAGAACGGGAAGCCGAGGGTCCCGGCGAACTCGGCGTTGCGCCGCGCCTGGTCGAGCGCGGCCTCGTGCTCGCGGCGGAGCTGATGGACCATCCCCAGGAAGTGGCGCGCCATCGCGAGGCTGAGGAACGACCCCAGGCGCTCGGCCTCCTCCACGGTCGTGCGGATCTCGCGCAACGCCGCGTCGGGCCGGCCCAGCCACCAGAGGATCCAGGAGCTCATGACCCTGGCGAAGATCCCCTGGTCGTGGCCGACGCCGAAGGTGACGACCTTGAAGTCGCCGCGGCGGTAGTTGGCGAGCGACGCCGTGAAGTGCTCGAGCGCCTCCTGCCCGGCGCCGCGGTAGAAGAGCACGAGCCCCACCGTCCCGTGGCCGCGCAGGCGGGCGAAGCGCGATCCCGTCGCGTCCGCGACCTCGAGCTGCCGGCGGGCGAGCGCGATCGCCTGCGTCGAGGTTCCCGTCGTCGGCCTCCTGAACCGCGAGGCCGTTGAGCGCCGCCGTCAGCTCGTCGGCGTCGCCGACCTGCTCGCCCAGCTCGATCGCCCTGTTCCACACGGGTCGCAGGCCGTCGGCGGCATAGCCCTGGAGCCCCATCAGCGCGTTGCCCAACAGGATCTGGAGCCACATCTCGCGCCGGTCGCGCTCGGTGCCCGCCTCGACATCGGCCACGCAGCTCGATCCCGCGGCGGTAGTGGGCGGCGGCCTCGGCGAGCGCCGCGGCGCCGGCCGCGCGCCGGCCGGCGGCCTCGAAGCACTCCGCCGCGCGCTGCGGCTCTCCCCCGAGCGCCAGGTGGTGACCGATCAGCTCCGGCTCGGAGGCGAAGCGCTCCGGGAACTGCCGCTCCACGATCGAGGCGACGCGGCAATGGAGCTCCAGCCTGCTCTTGCGCAGCAGCGACTCGTAGGCGGCGTCGCGGATCAGGGCGTGCCGGAACTCATAGCGGCGGCCGTCGATCGAGGTGCTGTCCTCGAGGATCCCGGCCGCCGTGAGCCGGCGCAGCTCCCCGCCCAGGCGGTCCGGCGGGAGCTCGGTCGCCGCGGCGAGCAGCCGCTCGGGGAAGCTGCGTCCGAGCACGGCGGCGACCTGGGCGACGTCGCGGGCGCTGCCGAGCCGGTCGAGCCGGGCGAGCAGCGAGCTCTGCAGCGAGGTCGGCAGGCCGCTTCCGTCGTCCTGGTCCGCGCCCGCGACCAGCTCCTCCACGAACAGCGGCACGCCGTCGGACCGTTCCGCCACCCGATCGGCCAGCTCGGCGTCCATGCCGCGGGCCGCGGCGAGCGAGCGCGCCAGCGCTCGGGCCTGCTCCGGGCCGAGCCGGTCGAGCGAGAGGTCAACGTCGCGGGCGAGGCCCGGCTCGCCCTCGAGACGCCTCGTCACGACCAGCAGCACCGGCGCGTCGGCCAGCCTGCCCTGGAGCAGGCGCATCAGCTCGAGCGTCGAGGGGTCGCTCCAATGCAGGTCCTCCCCGGCCACGACCACCGGAGCCTGCGTGGCCAGCTCCGCGAGCCAGCAGTGCAGCGCCTCCATCAGCTCACGGCGGAACTGCTCGGGGCCGGGCAAGCCCTCCGTCTCGAGGCCCAGGAGCGCCGCGATCGACAGCTCGGCGCCGGCCTGGTCGGCGGGGAGCACAGCGCGGATCAGGCGGCGCTGCTCGTCCGGCTCGTCGGTGAACCGGATGCCCGCGCTCGTGCGGACCATCTCGGCGACGGGGTGGAACGCCGTGTTGATCCGCAGCGGCGAGCAGCGCAGAGCCAGCCAGCGGTGCGGCTGGTCCTCGAGCGTCGCGCGGAAGCAGGCGAGCAGCCGCGACTTGCCGACGCCGGGCTCGCCGGCGATCACGACGGTCCGTCTCCGGCCCGCGCGCACGTCGCTCCAGGCCTCGGTCAGCCGGCCCAGCTCGTCGTCGCGCCCGACCATCGGCGCGGCGAAGGCCGGCGCCGCGTCGTCGGTCGTGCGCAGGGCGTCGACCCGGAAGACGCCGACCGGCTGCGCGACGCCCTTGAGGGGGTGAGAGCCGAGGTCGACGGTCTCGAAGCGGTCGCCCGCGAGGCCGTGCGCCGCCGCGCTCATCACGAGCGTGCCGGGCTTGGCGAACGACTCGAGCCGGGCGGCGACGTTGAGCGTCTCGCCGAAGGCGGGTGCGTCGGATCGGTCGGTGCGCACCACCGCCAGGCCCACGTTCACCCCGACCCGCGCGGCGAGCCGCAGGCCGTGGCGCTGCTCGACGGTGTCGTTGAGCTCGTCGAGCCCGGCGAGGATCTCGAGGCCGGCCTGGACGGCGAGCGCGGTGTCGTCCTCGTGCGCGGTCGGCCACCCGAACCAGGCCGCGACGCCGTCGCCGGCGTAGCCCCCGACGCTGCCCCCGAGCCCCGCGATCGTCTCGGTCACGAGCCGCTGGAAGGCGAGCATGAGGTCGCCGAACTCCTCGGCGTCGAGCCGCTGCGAGAGCGGGGTCGACTCGACCACGTCGCAGAACAGCACAGCGAGCTGGCGTCGCTGTCCGGCGGCTGCGGGGCCCTGCTCAGGTTCGAGTGGGCTGCCGCACTCGCCGCAGAAGCGACCCGGGCCAGCGGGACGTCCGCAGGTGGCGCACGTGGCGCCCATGCAGACGACCTAACCACCTGGGAGTGCGCAAAGCAACCTCGGGCTAGTTCGCGAACTCGCCGAAGCTCGCCGCGCGCGCGTACAGCTTGTAGAGGCGGAAGCTGCCGGCGAAGTCCTTGCTGCAGATGTTCTGGAGCACGCGGTAGGCGGCCCGGTCGTTCAGCTCCTGCGTCCGCACGGTGCCGTCCTTGAGGTTCACCTGCTGACGGATGTCGTGGATGGTCGCCACGCGCTGCGCGCGGGTCCCCGCGCTCCAATCCGAGCACTGGGCCATCGGCGCGACCGAGCCGACCAGCTTCTCGCCGACCGGCTGCGCGCGCTCCGGCGGGTCCGATCCGGACCCGCACGAGGCGAGCGCGAGGGCCGCGCCGAGCGCGAGGATGCCCGAGCGCAGCGTCACGGTCTCGAGTCGGGGATCCCCGTCAGCTCGCCGATCCGGTCCTCCAGCTGCTTGGCCCGCGCGGTCTTCAGGAACTCACGCGCGCCGCGCTCGAAGCGCTGCTGCTTGCCGACAGCTGCCGGCGAGCCGGGTTGCGGCGGCAGCGTGTACCAGTCGCACTCCTCCGGCGGCGCGTCGCCCTCGCGCGCGAGGAAGCACGACAGCAGGTAGGCGACCTTCACGGAGTCGCCCGCGCTCGTGCTGGTCTTGCAGTCGGACGGCAGCACGTCGTTGCCGTCCCCGACGCCCGGGCCGGTCACGCTCGCCTGGGTCCCGTCGGGGCCGCGGTTCGCGAACCAGCAGTTGCCGGTGACCGAGCCGACGCCGCCCTCGTCCCACCAGAAGTCGACGCCGTTGGGCGCCTTCCCGCGCGTCGCGCCGACGTGGTTGCCGAACGCGTACAGCTCGGGGAACGGCTTGAAGCCCTTCGGCACGCGGCCCAGGTCGTTGTAGAAGAAGCGGTTGCCGCACGAGGTGGACAGCGTCGTGCTGTTGCACGAGCCGCCCGGATTGACGTTGCCCTCGGGCGTGACCAGGAAGTCCGGGATCGAGAGCAGGAACGCGGCGTTGCGCCAGTTGTCCCAGATCCAGTTGTCGAACACCTTGCCGTTGTTGTGGCCGGCCCAGAAGATTCCGACGCCGACCGGCAGGATCCCGACGCGCGGCGGCACCGGCGCGTTCGGCTTGTACAGCTCCAGGTTGTTCGAGTAGATCCAGTTGTGGTCGACCTGGACGCTGTCGGCCGGGAAGCCGGGGTGCCCGGCCGCCGAGATCGTGTCGGTCGAGATGCCGGCGGTGTTCCCGTAGATGTTGTTGTGGGTGATGCGCACCGCGTTGCCCATCGAGCCCGAGTACGCCAGCACGCTGCCGCGCATGTCGCAGTCGCGGACGGTCGTGTTGTAGCGCGGCGCGTCCGGATAGAACGACTTGTCGGCCTGCTCGCCGGTCTCGGGGGCGCCGCCCGGGTAGAGGACGGCGTCGCCGGCGCCCATCCCGTCGCAGTCGGTGTAGAGGCCGTGGTCGGAGGTGAAGGTCAGGTTGCCGTAGTCGGCGTTCCAGAACATCTTCACCGTGTCGATCCGGTAGCCGTCGGTCTCCTCGATGTAGAGGCCGTGCTCGAGCGCCCCGCGCACGGTGAAGTTGTGCGCGACGAAGCCGTCCGCGCGGTCCGCGCGCACGATCACGTGCTTGTGGAAGGTGTGCGGCCGCGCCTCGGGGTCATCCGACTCGTAGTCGGAGGCGCCGTCGATGATCACGTCGGTCGGCTCCACGCCGCTGCCCTCCAGCTGGAAGTTGCAGCGCACGCACGGGCCCAGGTCGGGGATGCCCTGGCGGTTCTTCAGCGGCGGGCTGGGCGGCGGCGTGTCGGGCACCGCGCGGCCCTGGATGTGGATCAGGTTCTGGTCGTTGGGGCAGGTGACCTGGTAGCGGTAGCTGGGCGTCTTGGCGCCGCTCGAGTCCTCCTGCGTCATCGAGGCGCAGCGCGGGTCGTTGAGCGGCTGCGCGCGCGAGGTCGGCTCGGTGTAGACGCCCGGCATGACCACGACGCGGTCGTTGTTGCGCGAGTCGTTGACCGCGGGCTGGATCTCGTTGTAGGCGCAGCGCCGCGCGAGCACGTAGTTGTCCCAGAACAGCCGCGTCGCCTCCCAGCGGCTCAGCTTGAGCTTGGGCTGGCTCGGCCGCAGCCGGTAGCCGTGCCTGCGCGCGCTGTCGATCGACTCGGTCAGGGCGCTGAGCGACTTCCAGCCGCCGCGGCCCTGGCAGACCACGCGCACCTTGCCCCGCCCATAGCCGCTGACCGCCGATTCGAGCGAGCGCAGCTTGGGCACCTTGCCGCCCGCCGGGGGGCTCACGGAGGTGTCGGGCGCCGGGTCGGGCCAGTACGACGGACGCTCCAGATGCGCGAAGGCGACGGCCGGCAGCACCATCGCGACGCACACCGTGATCAGCGCCGTCAGCAGGCGCGTGCGGCCAAGCCTCGTCATCCTGTTCCCTCCCCGGTGGGTTCCGGGGAGGAACCTAACCGATGGCCCGTGCCAGCGTCGACCCTGCCAGCGCGACGCTCTCGAGGTCGTGCGCGTCGGGCAGGTTCACGATCAGGCCGTCCAGGCCGGCCTCGAGGAACGCGCTGACCTGCTCGGCGACCTCGTCGGGGTCCCCGGCGATCACCACGCTGCGGATGCGCTCCTCGGACATGCCGCGCTCGCGCAGCCACTGCAGCTTGGCGTCGGCCTGGTCGTGCGTCGCGCCGATGGTGAGCGTGCCGAGCTTGGTCTTGGTGATCTCCGCCGGGTCGCGGCCGAGGGTCTCGCAGTGGCCCGCCAGCACTCCGACCAGGTGGCGGACGCGCTCGACGTCCCCGAACACGTTCGACGCGTCGGCGTACTGGGCGACCATGCGCAGCGTCTTGCGCTCGCCGCTGCCCCCGATCATGATCGGGATGTCGCCGCGCAGCGGGCGGGGCCGGTTGAGCACGCTCTCCACGCTGTGGTGCGTGCCGGCCACGGTGGCCTCGTCCTCGGTGAACATCGCCCGCGCGATGCGCAGGGCGTCCTCGAGGCGCTCGAAGCGCTCGCGCAGGGGCGGGAACCCGTAGCCGAAGGCACGGTGCTCGTGCTCGAACCAGGCTGCGCCGAGGCCGAGGATCGCGCGCCCGCCGGAGAGCACGTCGATGGTCGTCGTCATCTTCGCGAGCAGCGCCGGGTTGCGATAGGTCACGCCGCCGACCATCAGGCCGAGGTGCGCCTTCGAGGTCCGCGCCGCCAGCGCGGCCAGGGCGACGTTGCCCTCGAGCATCCAGTTTTCGAGCGGCCCGACGCCCGGGATCTGGTTGAGGTGGTCCATCACCCAGACGGACTCGAAGCCCGACGACTCGGCGGTGGTGGCGATGCCGGTGAGGGTCTCGAGCAGGTCCTCCGGACCCACGCCGGGGAAGTTGAAGTTCGGGATCTGAAGCCCGATGCGCATCGGAGAGGAGGCCATGTGGCCCCCTACGCTAGACGCTCGGCCATCCGGTCGAAGAAGATGCCCCAGCCACTGCGCGCCGCCTCCCAGTGCTCCCTCGCCAGCGGCCCGAGCTGCTGGAAGTGCATCTCCGTCCGGTCGTCGCCGATGTCGGCGAGCTCCACGATCAGCAGGCCGTAGACCCCGCTGCCGGGCCGGTCGGAGATCGTCAGGACCAGGCGCGCGGGCGGCTCGACCTCGCGGTACTCGCCGTCCCATTCGCTGACGCGCCGGTCGGGCCCGTAGTACATCGTCGCCTTCCACACCCCGCCGACGCGCACGTCCATCGACACGGTCGAGAGCGGCACCTCTCCGTCCGGTCCACCGAACCAGTCCGCGAAGCGGTCCGGCTCGGTCCACTCGCGCCAGACGCGCTCGCGCGGCGCCTCGAAGATGCGGGTGATCGCGAAGCCGTCGTCAGTCATCGTCCCGGAGGCGCGCCTCGAGCGCGTCGAAGCCGCCCTCCCAGAAGCGACGGTACTGCTCGATCCACGCGGCCGCCTCCTCGAGGGCCGCGCCGTCGATCCGCGAGGGGCGCAGCTGCGCCCGCCGGCCGCGCCTGATCAGCCCCGCGCGCTCGAGTACCTTGAGGTGCTGCGACACGGCCTGGGTGGTGATCGGGAACGGCTCCGCGAGCTCGTTGACGGTCGCCTCGCCCTCGGCGAGCCGGTTCAGGATCGCCCGCCGCGTCGGGTCGGCGAGCGCCGCGAAGGTGGTGGTCAGATGATCGACGGACACGTGGACAAGCCCTCCGTTGATCAAATGATAGGTTGAATAGCCGCCGGCACCGCGCAACACCTGATCAAGGAGAACGAGATGGCCAAGATCGTGGTAACCGAGTTCATGTCAATCGACGGCGTCGTCGAGGACCCGGGCGGGGCCGAGGACTACAAGCACTCCGGGTGGAGCTTCGAGATCAGCCGCGGCGAAGAGGGCGACCGCTTCAAGCTCGACGAGACGCTCGAGACCGATGCGCTGCTGCTGGGCCGCATCACCTGGCAGGGCTTCGCCGACGCCTGGCCCCAGCGCGAAGGGGACTTCGCCGACAAGTTCAACGAGATGCCGAAGTACGTCGTCTCCTCGACGCTCAAGGACCCCGAGTGGAACAACACGACGGTGCTCGACGGCGACGTCGTCGAGGCGGTCTCGAAGCTCAAGCAGGAGCAGGACGGCATCGTCGCGGTGCACGGGAGCCCGAGCCTGGCGCAGGCCCTGATCGAGAACGATCTCGTCGACGAGCTGCACCTGATGGTCTTCCCGGTGGTGCTCGGGACGGGCAAGCGCCTGTTCGGCGAGACCTCGGACAAGAAGGCGTGGCGGCTGACCGAGTCGCGGACCGTCGGCGACGGCGTGACGATCGCGATCTATCAGCACGCCGGCGCGTAGTCGCGCGCGGTCGCATAGGGTCCCGGCCCGGGAGGCGCCCTGTCGGCAGGGATCGCCCGTGCACGTCGCCGCCCGACCCTAAGACCGCCGCCGTGGTCGCCCGAAGACAAACCTCGCAACGGGGCGATGCTGCTCAACGACCGCACGACAAGCACGAGGACCCTCCTCGCACTCGCGACGGCCATCGCCCTGATCCTGTCGGGCTGCACCGTGAAGGCGAAGCAGGTCACGAACGTGACGGCCTCCTCGGCGACGCTCAACGCGGAGGTCAGCTGCGGCTCCGGCAGCGTGTCGTGGCAGCTGCGCGAGGCCGGCAAGGCCCAGTGGACGACGGTCGCGGTCAAGCCGGCCGCGACCTGCCCGAAGGGAGTCGGCGGCGCGCCGCCGCCGAAGACGGCCCAGGTCTCCGAGCCGGTCGGCGGGCTGCGCGCGAACGCCGTCTACGAGTTCCGGGTCGGGGTCGACCCGCCGGGTGAGGTCGGCGTCGTGTACTCGGCGGCCAGCCGCTTCACCACCGGCGGCGGCGCCAGGCCGGTGGTCGCGCCCGCGTCCGGCGGCGCGCCCGCCACGCTGCGAACGGGATCGGCGGCCGGCCCGCGGCTGCAGCTGCGCGGCGTGAACGTGTGGGGGCTGCAGGACTCGATCACGACCAGCTTCGGTGCGTCCCAGTACGCCAACCGCGCCGCGATCGCGAGCACGATCAAGTCGTGGGGCGGCAACCTGGTCCGGTTCCGCGTGCTGGCCGACGACTACAACAAGGCGCCGAGCGCAGCCACCGGCGGCCTCACCAAGGCCCAGATCATCCAGCGCATCAAGGACTGGCGCGACGCCGTGGTCAGCCGCGGCATGTACTTCATGCCGTGCTCGTGGGACGCGCTCGACGGCGCCTACTCGGACGCGGCCTGGGCCGGCAACGGCAGCCGCGTGCACCAGCTGTTCGCCGACATCCGCAACGCGCTCGGCGACGACCCGATGGTCGTCTACGAGGTCACCAACGAGCCCAACAACGTCGGCTGGGACGCGTGGAACGCGAACATGCAGGGCTCGATCAAGTTCTTCCGCGAGACGCTCGGCTACAGGGGCCTGCTGGTGATCGACCCGATCTGGTGGGCCAACTCCGGGACCGGCGGGCAGGGCTACGACGACGCCCGCTACTCGGCGCTCGAGGCCTACGACGCGGCTCGGCCCGGGATGTCCTCGCACCAGCTCGCCTTCGCCAAGCACGACTACGCGAACGGCTACGCGGGCAAGGCCTGGAACGCCGGCGCGTGGGCCGGCGCGCAGGGCGGAGCCCAGACCAAGCACCTGATCTTCGAGACCGAGTTCGGCAACTACAACGGCGACCCGTCGACGGTGAGCGACGCCTGGGCGGCGGGCGCGGCCGGCTTCTTCGGCGGGCGCTTCGCCTCCCAGCCGAACTACGTGGGAGCGGCCGCGTTCCTGTTCGGCCCCTGGTTCGACGCCAACGCGATGACCGGCGCGAACAACTCGAGCACCACCACCTGGGGCACGTCGGTGCGGTCGCGGCTGCTGGGCGGCTAGACCGGCGCGGGCTTGGCCGCGAACGCCTCGGCGGTGTCGGCCGGCGCGTTCTGGCGCCTCGACAGCGCCAGCGCGGGCAGGGCGAGCACGGAGATGCCGGCGGTGACGAGGTAGGACGGCGCCGTAGCCCCAGGCGTCGGCGGCGCGCCCGAGGACCGGCTGCGTCCAGACCCCTCCGGTACCGGACATCATCGAGTCGAAGGAGAGGATCGTCGCCCGCTCGGTCGACGGGATCAGCCCGTTGATGTAGGCCTGGCGGATCGGGACCGTCGCGGCGAACAGCAGGGCCCAGACGACGGTCAGGGCGACCACGCCGGCGAAGCTGTCGACCAGGCCGACCAGCAGCAGCGCGAGCGTGCTGAGGCCGGCGGTGACGAGCAGCGCGGAGGTGCGGCGCTTGAACAGGCGGCGGATGCGCGGCGCCGACCAGCCGCCGAGGATCTGCGCGCCGGCCACGATCGCGGCCGACAGTCCGGCGACCGTGTACGCGTCGGGGTCGCCGTAGAGCTCGAGCAGGTAGGGCTGGAGGGCGTAGAAGCCGTAGAAGCCGACGCCGCCGGTGAACAGCGACTCCACCATCAGCCACTTGACGGGGGGGTTGCGCCAGCCGTGCTCGATAGAGGCCGCCGCGATCCTGCGCATGTCGGCCAGCGGGCGGTCGCGCGCCGCGGGCGTGAAGCCGACGTCGTGCATGAGCCGGAAGGCGACGACGAACATCACCGCCAGCACCACCCCGCGCAGCACGAACGGCACGCCCAGGCTCGTCTGGGCGGCGATGAAGCCGCCTGCGACCGAGCCGGACAGCATGCCCGCCCCGGTCACGATCTGACCGCGGCCGAACACAGCCTCCACCTGGCCCTCGAAGCCGGTCGCGTCGAGGGCGTCGATCAGCCAGGCCTCCACCGCGCCGGAGAAGAACGTGAACCCGAGCCCGAGCAGCATCGACACGATCGCCCATGCCCAGAACGGCGCCTCGATCTGCCAGAGCAGCACGTAGAGCAGCGTCGTCGCGGTGAGCGTGAGCGTGCCGAGCAGGTACGACATGCGGCGACCGATCGTGTCCGCGACGATGCCCGTCGGCACCTCGAACAGCACCATGCCCGCGCTGAAGAAGGCGTTGGCGGCGAACGCCTCGAGGTTGGTCAGGCCGGCGTCGAGCAGGAAGATCGTGTTGATCCCCCAGATGAACGACGCGGCCAGCGTGTTGCCCAGCATCAGCAGCAGGTACGTGCGCTGGATCGATCGTGGGGTGGGCAGCTCAGTCACCAGGAATACAGACCCGAGGAGGACCAGAAAGTGATCGCTCGCATCTGGAGGGGCGTCGTGCTCAGCGCCGACGCCGACTACTACAGCCAGTACATCAAGGACACCGGTTTCTCCCGGTACGGAGAGACCGAGGGCAACCGCGGGGTACCTCGTGGAGCGCGACGACAGGTGCGCCCACTACGACGTCGACCCCGGCTAGGAGGGGATCAGCGCGCGAGCGCGCGCGCACGAGGCGACGTCGCCCTTGCGCTCCAGCAGGCCGAGCGCCTGCTCGATCGCCTCGGCCGCCTCGTGCGGGCGCTCGCCGGCGAGCCGCACCTCGGCGAGGTCGATCAGGGCCTCGGCGTGGACGGTGACGAAGTCGGTCCGCTCGGCCAGTGGCGACGGCCTCCGTCGCCAGCCGATGCGCCTCGTCCCAGCTCGTGCGGGCCAGGATCTTCGCGCGCACGCCGCGCCAGGCGACCTGAGCGGTCAGGTCCTCCTCGGCGGCCACCCCCTCGCTCACGGCGCACAGCTCCGACGCCTCCTCGAGGCGGCCCTGCGCGTAGAGCGTCTGGGCGAGCATCGCGGCGGTGCTGGCCAGCAGGGCCTTCTCGCCCATCTCGACCAGTTGCTCGTAGCCTGAGCGCAGCCGCGCCTCGGCGGCCGCGGGCGCTCCCGCGAGCATCTCCACGAGGGCCTCCTGCTGCGAGACCGCCGATTGCAGGTCGACCAGCTCGCCGAGGATCTCGTCTCCCTCCGCGACCAGCCGGCGGGCCTCGTCGAAGTCTCCCGCCATGGCGTGCAGCGCGGCCAGCGGCTGGAGCGTCCGCGCCACGGCGACCGGGCTGTGCGCGACCTGCTCGCGGATCTCCTCGCAACGCCGGATCGCCTCCGGGACCGGCGTCGGGCCGAACAGCGCGGCCGAGGCGCGCCAGGCCAGCAGCTCGAACAGGCCGGCCTCGTTCCCGGCCCGCCGCGCGAGGCGCGCGGCGCTCTCGAACTCCTCGTCGGACTGCCCGCACTGGCCCTCCACCCACGCCCTCAGCGCGCGCAGGAAGTGCGCGCGCGACAGGCCGAGCTCGTCGCCGTCGAGCTCGAGCACTCGCAGCGCCGAGTCGGCCACCTGCTCGGCGCTCTGCGGAGAGGTGTCGGAGCCCGCCTGGAGGCGAACCAGCTCGCGCTCGACGCGTGCGCGGGCCGCCAGCGGCGAGTCGTCCGGGGCCAGCTCGATCGCCTCGCTGAGCACGGACTCGGCCTCCGCCAGGCGGCCGGCGTCGAGCAGTGCCGCGCCCAGCCGGGGCAGGAGCGCCGCGCGGGCGGGGTCGCCGGCTCCGGTCAGGCTCGCGGCTCGCTCCAACAGCCTGCGCCACGGCCGAGCCGTCGCCGCGGATCAGGGCGGCGTCGGCGGCTGCCTCCAGCCGCGCGGAGGCCGCGCGGGCCAGCTCCCGCTCGCGCTCCCCGACCGGGGCCGAGGTCGGCGAGCAGCAGGTAGGCCTCGGCGAGGTGGTGCCCGATCGCCTCGTCGCTGGCGCCGGGCGACGACTCGAGCCAGCGCGCCACGCGCTCGTGCAGCTCAGCGCGGCGCTGCTTGGGCAGGCCCTGGTAGGCGGTCTCGCGGATCAACGCGTGCCCGAAGCGGAAGGCGTCCTGCCCGGCGACCTCGGAGCGCTCGGAGCGGATCAGCTGGTGCCGGACGAGCGCCACCAGGTGTGCGGAGACCTCGGCGTCGCCTGCCAGCTGCTCGAGCCCGCGCACGTAGAAGCTGCGGCCCTGCACGGAGGCCAGCTCGAGCACAGCGCGCTCGCCGGGGGCGAGCCGGTCGATGCGGGCCGCCAGCACGGCGTGGATGCTCGACGGCAGGGTCTCGGCGGCCTCCGGCCCGACGGCCACGAGCTGCTCTATGAACAGCGGGTTGCCCTCCGCCGTCTGCACGATCCGGGCGGCCGTCTGCGGGCCGAGCGCCTCCGGCGCCGTGCTCTCCGCGAGCTCGAGCGCCTCGGAGCCGGAGAGCGCCTCGAGCACGACCAGCGACCGGCCGGGGCGTGGGGTGACCCAGCCGGGCCGGAGCTCGGCGAGGTCGGGACGCGCCAGGCAGAGGATCAGTATCGGCTGACCGCTCGAGAAGGCGACGACGTACTCGAGCAGGTCGAGCAGGATCGGCTCGGCCCAGTGGACGTCGTCGACGACCAGCACCAGCGGGCGCTCGGAGGCCGCGCGCTCGAACAGCCGCCGGACGGCGAGGAACGTCTCCTCCGGCTGGGCGCCGCCGTCGGCCAGGCCGATCGCGCCGAGCACGAGCCGCGTCGAGCTGGGCGTCCCCGCCGAGCAGCTCGCCGACCCGCTCGCGCGGGTCGCCTCCGGCCAGGCTGCGGACGATCTCGGCGAGCGGGCGGTAGGCGACGTCCTCTCCGTAGGAGGCGCAGCGGCCGACCGCCACGGTCGCCTCGTCGCGCAGCTCGCCGATCAGCTCTCCGACCAGCCGCGACTTGCCCATGCCCGCCGGGCCGACGACGGTGACGGCGCGGCAGCTGCGCTCCTCGCGGGCACGTGCGTAGGCGCCGCGCAGCTCGTCGAGCTCGCGCTCGCGGTTGACGAACGGGCTCGCGGCCGGGGCCGGGCCGTCGTCGGGCTCCAGCTCGACCAGCTGCCAGGCCTGGACCGGGGCCGTCCGGCCCTTCAGCTCGAGCGGCTCCAGGCGGGTCACGCGGACCGAGTCGCGCACCAGCGGGTAGGTGTTCTCGCCGATGAAGATCTCGCCGGCGGGGGCGAGGCCCTCCAGGCGCGAGGCGACGTTGAAGGCGTCGCCGGCGGCGAAGGGCGAGCGTCCGGCGCCGCCACGCAGGAAGACCTCGCCGGACTCGACGCCGAACTTCATCCCGATCCCGACGCCCCACTCGCGCTCGAGCTCGGCGCTCAGCTCGGCGCCTGCCGCGCGCATCTCGACCGCGGTGCGGACCGCGCGCAGGGCGTCGTCCTCGTGCAGCTCGGACAGCCCGAAGACGCCGACCACCGCGTCGCCGATGAAGCCCTCGACCGAGCCGCCGTGGCGCTCGATGATCGAGCCGCAGAGCGCGGTGTAGCGATCGAGCACGGCGTGCATCGACTCCGGGTCGAGCCGCTCGCCGAGGCCGGTCGAGCCGACGAGGTCCGCGAACACGATGCTGACGAGGCGGCGCGCGCCGCCGGGCTCGACGGGAGCGGGCTGCAGGCGCCGCGGGCGGCGGAGGCTCCGTGCTCGGCTCGGCGACCGGCAGGGCGAGCGACGCGTCCTGCGCCAGCACGGCGCGCTCGAGCTCGCGCAGGCGCTCGCCCGGCTCGATGCCGAGCTCCTCGACCAGCCGCCGGCGAGCGTCCTGGTAGGCCTGGAGCGCCTCGGCCTGGCGGTCCGACCGGTAGAGCGCGAGCATCAGCTGCGCGCGCAGGTGCTCCCGGAACGGGTGCTCCTCGATCAGGGCCTCGAGCGGCGCGATCACCTCGGCGTGGCCGCCGAGCGCGAGCTTTGCGTCGATCTGGAGCTCCTGCGCGGCGGCTCGCAGGTCGGTCAGCCGCGCCGCCTCGGCCTGCGCGAACGACTCGTAGGCGAGATCCGCCAGCGCCTCGCCGCGCCAGAGCGCGAGCCCCTCGTCGAGCCGCGCGGCCGCCCCCTCCGGCCGGCCCGCCGCGTGCTCGGCGCGCGCCTCGCCGAGCAGGCGCTCGAAGCGGGTGGCGTCGACGCGCTCCGGGTCGACCTGGAGCTGATAGCCGCGCTCGCGCGTGACGAGCAGCTCCCCGCCGCCGGGCAGCGCCTTGCGCAGGCGCGACATGTGCACCTGGACGGTCTTGGCCGCGGCGGCGGCCGGCCCGCCGCCCCAGACGTCCTCGATCAGGCGGTCGGTGCTGACCGTCTCGTTCGCGTGCAGCAGCAGGGCGGCCAGCAGCGCGCGCTGGCGCGCGCCACCGAGCGGCAGGGCGCGGCCCTGATCGAGGACTTCGAGCGGGCCGAGGATGCGGAAGTCCATGGCGAAAGGTGCGAGCCGACGACCGCCAACGTACCGCTGTTGCCGGTCTGTTGCCAGCTCGTCGCCGCGTCGCAACCGGCCTGCCGCAGGATCGCCATCGATGTCGATCCCAATCACCACTCAGGAGGCAGTCATGGGTAAGTCGGTCCCCGTTCAGCATCCCGCAGTCGTCCTTCGTTCCCAGTACCGCAACATGCGTTCGCTGGTCGCCGTTCTGCTCGTCGCGCTGGCGGCGCTCACGACGTCGGTAGTGATCCTGTCCGTCGACGGTGATGGCAGCTCGAGCACGACCAGCTTCGCGCCTGGCGGGGCGCGGGGGATGGGCGACCCGTTCGCGGCCCGCACGCAGCAGGTCCGCCCGCAGGGCGGTCCCGACGAGAGCTCGGTCGCCTCGGCGATCTCGCAGAGCGGAAGCCGCTCCTATCCGACCCTGACGGACTCGTTCCAGAGCCAGACCGAGCAGCCCAAGCCGCAGGGCGGCGTCGAAGAGAGCTCGGTCGCCTCGGCGATCTCCCAGCCGCAGGCCGTTGGCGGTCCCGACGAGAGCAAGATCGCGGCGACGCTGGCCGCGCACTCGCACACCGGCCCGCAGGCCCGCGCCCAGGCGTGGCAGCAGAAGCTCGACTCGATGACCCCGCAGCAGCGCGAGCAGGCGTTCGGCGGCCGCTAGGCCCGCACTCCCTACCCGCCGAGCAAAGAACGCCCCGGCCACACGCCGGGGCGTTCGGCGTTCTCGGGGCGGTGCCGGGCCAACAGCAGCAATAACGGGAGGGTGGGTCGCCTTTTCGGTTCATATGAACCCATAAAGCGCCCCACCCTCCGGACGCCCCGTCACCGCTGCCGTTCAGCGCCGCTCGGCGACCATCACCACGACGTCACCGCCGACCCCGTGCGCGCCCGGCGACGTGTGCTCGGCGGTGACCGTCATGTCGCGGAGCGCGGTCCGCACGACATCGGCCGTGAGCACGTGCGGCTCCGTCGCCGTCGGCGCGTGGCCGGCGTCGAAGTTGAGGATCAGCGTCCCGCCGGGGCGCAGCAGCCGCTGGACCTCGCCGAGGACGGCCTGCGGGTCGTCCACGTGGTCGAGGCTGTTGCGGGCCACGACCACGTCGACGCTGCCAGAGACAAGCGGCACCGACTCCGCGCCGACGGCCAGGTAGATCGCGTCCGAGCCGTCCAGCAGCAGCCCGTGCTCGCGGTAGCGCTCGGCGAGCGGCTCGACGCCGATGCTCAGCCGGGCCGGGCAGGCGTCCGGGAAGCCCAACGGCCCGGGTCCCACGTCGAGCACCACCTTGCCGTCGAAGAAGCGCTCGTCCTCGATGCGCGCCTCGCGCAGCACGCGCCGCACCTCGGCCCGCGCCTGCTGCCAGCGCCGCCCCTCGTAGCTGTCGGCGACCGGCTCTCCGTCGAGGAAGTCGGGGGCGTCGCCCGGGTTGAAGCCGCCGGCCCGCAGCACCGGCTCCCATTGGTCGAGCCACCAGCGCAGCTCCGCCTCGTGCTTGACGGCGACGGGGTCGCGCAGGCGCTGGCGCAGTCGCAGCCGCGCGCGGACGCTTCCCAGAGCGGACACGGTCGTGGCAGGATAGGCGCCCGTGCCCGGCGACCCGGTCAGCCACATCAGCCAGGCCCATCCCGACCGGGTAGAGGTGCGCGGCCGCGACCTCACCGCCGATCTGATGGGCAGGCTCACCTTCACCGAGTACTTCCACCTGCTGCTCACCGGCGACGAGCCCACCGAGGAGCAGCGCTTCTTCCTCGATCTGCTGCTCGTGGCGATCGCCGAGCACGGCCTGATGCCGACCAACGTCGCCGCGCGCATGACGCTGGCCGCCGACCCCGACTCCCTCCAGGGCGCCGTCGCGGCCGGGATCCTCGGCTGCGGCCCGGTCATCCTGGGCACCGCAGACGCCTGCGCCCGTCTGCTCGAGCGCGGCCAGGAGCGCGTGGCCGCCGGCGAGCAGCCCGAGCAGGTGGCCGCCGCCCTCGCCGCCGGCATCCACGCGGCCGGCGAGCGGGCGCCCGGCTTCGGGCACCCGGTCCACCGCCCCGTCGACCCCCGGGCCGAGCGGATCCTCGAGCTCGCCGACGAGCGCGGCGTGAGCGGCCCGCACGTGCTGCTCGCCCGCTGCCTGCGCGACGGCGTCGCCGAGGCGTGGGGCAGGCCGCTGACGATGAACGTCTCGCTGCCGATCGCGGCGGTCATGCTCGACCTCGGCTTCCCCGCGTCCGTGGTCAAGGCGATACCGATACTGGCGCGCACCGCCGGCCTGCTCGCTCACCTCGCCGAGGAGCAGCGGCTTCCGATCGGCTTCCTGATGGCCGGCGCGGCGGAGGAGGCGATCGCCTACGAACGCGGCAGCTGACGTCGAGCGCGACCCCTGGGAGGAGCAGGTCGCTGCCGACGACGCCTCTTATCGCGAGCAGCTCCGCTACCTGCTCGAGCGCTCGCCCTTCTACCGCGAGAAGCTGGCCGGGATCGAGTCCGCCGGCGGGCTCGCCCAGATCGCCGAGCTGCCGCTGACCGAGAAGCGCGAGCTCAAGGAGACCGCGACCGCCGACAACCCGATCGGCGCGCACCTGTGCGTCGACGGCGCGGAGATCGTCCGCATCTACTCGACGAGCGGGACCACCGGCACGCCCAGCTACATCCCGCTCACGGCGGGGGACCTCGAGAACTGGGTCGTCGGGTCCGCTCGCAGCTACGCGGCCTCCGGCGTCAGCGCGGGCCAGCGCGCGGTGAGCACCTACAGCGCCGGCCCGTTCGTCGCCGGCGCGGCGCTCGGCGCCCTGGAGCGCATCGGCCTCTCCCACATCCCGGTCGGCACCGGCAACTCCGAGCGCGTGCTGCGAGCGATCGAGCTGCTGCGCCCGGAGGTCGCGGTGCTCACCCCCTCGTACGCCGCCTACCTGCTCGAGACCGGAGCCGACCTGCGCGGGTCGAGCGTCGAGCGCGTGCTGGTCGCGGGCGAGCCGGGCGGCGGCGAGCCCGCCTTCCGCGCGCGGCTGGAGGAGGGCTGGGGCGCCCGCGTGACCGAGGCGATGGGGATCGGCGACATCGGCGTGTCGCTCTGGGGCGAGTGCGAGCACCAGGACGGGATGCACCTGGGCGCGCGCGGCTTCGTGCACGCCGAGCTGATCGACCCCGACACCGGCGCGGCGATCGAGCTCGGCGACGCCGCCCGCGGCGAGCTGGTGCTGACCCACCTGCGGCACCGCGCGGCCCCGCTGCTGCGCTTCCGCACGCGCGACCACGTGGAGGTGCGGACCAGCCCGTGCCCGTGCGGGCGGACCGGGCCGCGCATCCGGTGCATCGGCCGCACCGACGACATGCTGATCGTGCGCGGCGTGAACGTCTTCCCCTCGGCGGTGCGCGACGTCGTCGGCGGCTTCGCCCCGCGCGTGAGCGGTCACATCCTGGTCAGGCCGCAGGCGCCGGGCGTCAAGCAGGAGCCCCCGCTGCCGGTCAGCGTCGAGCTCGCCCCCGGCGCCGACCCGGACGCCTCGCTCGCCGAGGCGATTCGCGAGAGACTGCGCGAGGTGCTGGTCGTCCAGGCGCGCGTCGAGCTCGTCCCGCCGGGGAGCCTGGCGCGCAGCGAGTACAAGTCGAGACTTGTCGAGGTGAGATGAGAAAGCTCCAGACCCAGGGTGTCCACCACATCACGCTCGTCGGCGCCGACCGGCAGACGTCGATCGACTTCTGGGAGGGCGTGCTGGGGATGCCGTTCGTGTTCGACCAGCCCAACCTCGACAACGAGGCCGACGGCCACCTCTACTTCGACCCCGGCGACGGGCGCCTGATCACGGTCTTCTCCAACGAGGAGCGCAAGCCCGACCCGACCCGCACGCCCACGGACCCCGGCTGCGTTCACCACCTGGCGTTCGCGGTGTCGCAGGCGACCTTCAACCAGGTCGTCGAGCGGCTCGACGAGCGCGGCATCCGCCACAGCGGCGTCAAGGACCGCGGCTTCATGGACTCGATCTACTTCGAGGACCCGCTCGGGCTGCTGATCGAGCTCGCGTCGTACCGCTTCGAGCCGCCCGCCGGCCACGGGCACGCCGACGTGCTGCTCGAGGCCCACAAGATCCGCGTCGAGCGGGGCGACCACAACATCGACCAGGTGCACCTCGCGGACGCAATCGAGACGCTCGTAACGCGATCACGGGCGTCGCTCTCGGACGACAGATCGCCAAAGGACCCCTATGGCTGAGCACACACTGAGCATCCTCACGCCGAGCGTCAACAACCTGAGCGCGCGCATCTTCGTCCGCGCCGCGGGGCTCGACTTCGAAGAGCTGGACGTGTGGGGCAAGAAGGACGAGCCGCAGTTCGTCGGCAAGGACCCCGCCCAGCTCACGCCGATGCTGGAGGAGCAGGGCCTGCCCAAGGGCTCGCTGTGGGAGAGCTGCGCGATCATGCAGTACCTCTGCAACAAGCACGGCCTCGACGAGCTCTACCCGGCCGACCCGGCGCAGCGGGCCATGGTCGACAGCGCGATGTTCTACCTGATCGGCACCTTCTATCCGCTCGTGGCGCGGGCCACCTATCCCACGCTCGGCTTCCCGCAGTACGCGGGCGAGGTGGCCACCTCGGAGGCCGACGACGCGATGAAGGCGAAGGCCGCCAAGGACGCCGAGGCCGCGCTCGCCGTCCCGCTCGAGGTCTATCGCGAGTTCTTCCTCGACGGCGACACGTTCATCGGGGGCGAGCGGCCGACGATCGCCGACATCCGGCTGGCCGCGACGCTCGAGTTCCTGCGCGCGATCGACTACGACTTCCCGGCCTGGGCCGAGGACTACATGAAGGCGGTGGAGTCGGCGCTGGGCGAGGCCTACTCGGAGCCGGCCGCGGACGTGCGCGGGTACGTCGCGCAGGTCACCGCCGCCGCCTAGCGCGCCGCCGCCGCCAGCAGCTTCGGCGCCACCTGCTTCTTGCGGCTCATGATGCCCGGCAGGCTGACGTGGCCGTCGGCGGGCTGCTCCTCGAAGGCGCGCTCGATCGTGGCGCGGTCGCCAGAGGCGAGCAGGTCGGTCCCCTTGGTGAGGATGTCGGTGACCATCAGCGCGAAGACCGAGTAGCCCTTGCGCTCGCGCTCGGCGCCGAGCGCCTCGAGCAGCTCGTCCTTGCGCTCCAGCAGTCCCTTGCCGACCACCTCCACCTGGGCGATGCAGATCGTGTGGCCGCCGGCCACGCCGTACTCCTTCGCGTCGCGGCCGAGGATCTCGCCGGCGGGCAGCTCTGAGACGTTGGACGTCTCCTCGAACATCGCGCTGCCGAACTCGACCGGGTCGAGCGCCAGCACGCGCTCGAGGTAGTCGGCGACGTCGCGGTCGCGCTCCGTCGTGGTCGGCGAGTTGAGGATGACGGTGTCCGACAGGAGCGCGCCGAGCAGCATCGTCGCGGTCGGCTTGCTCGGCTCCATGCCGCTCTGCCGGAAGCGCTCGATCACGAGCGTCGCGGTCGAGCCGACCGGGTCGAACGTCGCGGTGACCGGGACGGTCGTCTCGACCGAGCCGATGTGGTGGTGGTCGAGGATCTCGACGATCTCCGCCTCGCCGACGCCGAGCACGCTCTGGGCCTGCTCCGCGTGGTCGACCAGCAGCACGCGCCGGGGTGTCGGGCGCACCAGGTCCGAGCGGGTGACCACGCCGATCGGCCGGCGCCGCCCGTCGACGACCACGGCCGCCCCGTAGTGGACGGTCTTGACATGGTCGGAGATGTCGCTGAGCAGATCCTCGGGACCGACGGTGAGCGGGTCGCGGTCCATCAGCGCGCTCACCGGGGCGGCGAGGGTGATCATGCGCGCCGAGACGTAGGTGTCGAGCGGCGACGACACGATGGCCGCGCCGTGCTCGCTCGCAAGTCCGAGGATCTCGTCGCCCGGGTGCGTGCCGTTGCTGGTGACGAGCACGGCCGCGCCGTGCTCGATCGCGAGCCGCTGGGCGTCGGCGCGGTCGCCGACCACGACCACGTCGCCCGCGGCGATCTCGCTGTGCGATCCCACGTCCATCGACTGCGCCCAGACGCGACCGGCGACGTCCTTCTCCTCGCCCGCGATCAGCTCCCCGTCGAGCACTCCGACGATCGCGCTGACCGCGGTGGGGGCGAGCAGCGCCGACACCTCGCGCGACTCGCGGATGTAGCGGCGAGCGAGCGCGCGCTCGGTCATGACTCCCTGCAGCGCCCCGTCCTCCCCGACGATCGGCATCAGGTCGAGCCCGCCGCCCGCCATCGCGAGCCCGACCGTGCGCACCGGGTCGCGCTCGCGCGCGACCTCGAAGCCGCCGTGCATCACGTCGCAGGCGCGCAGCATGACGTGGTCCAGCACGTCGGGCTCGGGCGCGCCGCTCTGCTCGAGCAGCCAGCGAGTCTGGGCGTTGGCCTCGCCGAGGCGCACCGGCACGTAGCGGTTGCGCGGGTCGAGCCGCCGCTTCAGCTCGGCGTAGCCGATCGCGGACGCGATCGAGTCGGCATCCGGGTTGCGATGGCCGGTGACGTAGATCACCGGCTGGGTGGTGTTGTTGGACGCGGGCGTGATTCAGAGAGTCTCACGCCTTGTGCGATTCTTCGCAGGTGCGGCTGCCCGTGACGCTTCTGGCCATCTGCGTCGCCCTCCTGTCAGCCGGACCCGCGGCGGCGGCCGAGTCCAGGATCGTGTCGCTCGACCAGAGCGGGCGCCAGTCGCTCGCCGGCGGCTACGAGCGCGTCTACGGCATCGCCCACGGCGTGGTCTCCGGCGACGAGGACGTGCGCGGCCTCGCAGCCGGCGACCTCCGCTACGCGGTGCAGTACGAGCTGATCCGCCCGGTGCGCGGCGGGCGCGTGCGGACGCTGCTGGTCGAGGCGGAGAACCGCGGCAGCCCGGTGTTCCTCGGCGCGCTGTATGGCGACGGCGCGGCGAGCGGGCCGCCGGCGAGCGCGACCTACGGGCGCTCCGTGTCGAGCTTCCTGCGCTCCGAGCGCCTCGCCTACGCGCGCATCCAGTGGCAGACGGGCATCGCCGCCGACGTTCCGGCGACCGCCCAGGGCGTGGGCGAGGTGATCGTCCGCGACCTCGGGCGCCTGCTCGCGCGCCGCTACCCGCGCCGGGCGCTGGTGGGCGTCTCGCAGGGCGCGTTCTTCGTCGACACGTTCCTGGCCGAGGGCTTCAACGCCGCGCCGGGCGGCGGGCGCGTGTTCGGCCACGCGATCACCGTCGACGGCAACGGCAACTGGATGGCGATCAACAAGCTCGCCGGCGCCGGGCCGCAGGACGCCTACCTGCGGCAGAACGGCCGCCCGCTCCCGTACGGCCGCATCCTGCGGCGGCCGCGGACCGACCCCGTGCTGGTCGACGTGGCCAACTACACCGACTTCTACCGGCTCCGCGCGGGCCTGACGGACGGCCGCCGTCCGCCCCGCGGCGTGCGTCGCTACGACTGGCCGTCGCCGCACCAGTCGTTCACACCGGAGGCGGTGTTCGGGGGCTTCGGCTGCAACGGCGGCGTCGAGATCCCGCTCAACCCGCTGCGCTACCACCCCTACCTGCGCGCGCTCACCCGCGGCGTGGCGCGCGGCTCGCTGCCGGCCTCGCGGCGCTTCAGGCTCGGCCCGAGCCCGCCGACCGGCCCCGGCTTCAACGGGCTGCCCGGGGTCGCCGTGCGGGTTCCGCGGATCGACGCGCTGGCGCAGCCGCTGGGCGGCGTGCGCTTCCCCGAGCTCGACCTGCCGCTCGGGCGATTGGCGCCCGTGTCCCTGTCGCCGTCGGTCACGACCAGCTCGGGCGCGGTGTGCGGCAACTCGGGCGGCTACGAGCCGCTCTCCCCGGACGCCGTGGCGAGGCGCTATTCGCGCACCGCCTACCTGGCCCGCTACCGGCGCGCGCTCACCGGGCTCGAGCGCGGCGGCTACGTGCGGCGAGCGGACCGCGCGGCGATGCTCAGGGCGGCCGCGGCGGACTACGACGGGGCGCGCTGACCAGCCGCACGTAGCCGCCCAGCAGCCGGGCAGGTCTCAAGTCTCGCCGGGCGCGTGTCGATCGGAGGCCAGAGGCACTCGGTCCGGGATGCCTCACTAAACCGCCCCAGCGCCAGAGAGCGCTTGGTGTCTCGTTGGAGCACCTTGTGTGTTCTGGCGAGCGCCGCTGGTGCCCTTTGGCAACGGGGAGGTGGAGTGGGGCTCCCCGGGCCGACTGCCGACGTTCGTGCAACGGAGCAGGGGAAGGACGTATGCGCAACCAGATCTCGCGCAGAGACGTGTTGAAGCGCGCAGGGGCAGTTCTGGCCGGCGCCGGCGCCGCGCTCAGCCCTGCCACGGCGCTGGGAGCCCATCGTGCCTCCGTGGGCGTCGTCTATCGCCTGCGTGCAACCCGCCGGTGCCGCTGCAGGGCGTGTCATCGCCACGCGGCAAACCAGCTGTTCGCGACTCGAGCGGCCGCTCTCCACGGCCGCGCACACCGCGGGTGTCGGTGCGCGGTAGCGCGCGGCTCGATCAGCGCCGCCGCGTGGCGCGCGCTGTTCGGTACCCCGGGGGAGCTGCACCGGACGAGCGTGGATCGGCGCAGGGCCTCGACTCGTCGCGCGCTGAAGCGGGCCCGACGCCGCGCGCGCGTGTCGCGATGACGACGCTGCGCCGTGGCCTGCTGGGGCTGATCTCGAGCGCCGCCATGCTGGTCGTCGGCGCCGCTCCCGCCTCGGCCCAGGCGGTCTTCGTCAACGAGGTCCACTACGACAACGTCGGAGGCGACCAGGACGAGGGCATCGAGCTGGCGGGGCCGGCAGGGACCGACCTGTCCGCCTACTCGATCGAGCTCTACAACGGCTACGACGGCCGGCGATACGCCACGCTGGCCCTGGCCGGGCAGCTTCCGGATCAGGAGAACGGGTACGGGGTCCGCTACTTCGCCGCGCCGGGACTGCAGAACGGGGCCCCGGACGGAATCGCGCTGATCGGGCCGGGCGGTGTCGAGCAGACCATGGGCTACGAGGGGACCTTCGGAGCCGTGGACGGATCGGCGGCGGGCCTGTCTCTGAGAGACGTCGGATCCTTCGAGGCGCCGTCGACCCCTGTCGGTCGCTCGCTCCAGCTGCAGGGGACCGGCACGATCGCGTCGGACTTCGCCATGCGCGGCCCGCTCGAGGCAACGCCGGGCCAGGTCAACGTCGGACAACACTTTGCGGGTCCGGGAGGCGGCGGGAACCCGCCCGGGCGCGCGCCCACCACTCACACGAAGCTGCCCAACGGCTGCATCGCGACCCGCTACAGCGGCTTCTTCATCCGCGCCGCAGGCGTGAGGGTCAACGGAAGCGTCGCGCACTTTCACGCGACGACCCAGAGTGGGGATCGGATCGAGTTGCGCACGCTCGCCAGCACCAAGGCGGTCGAGCGCGTGTCCTATCGACTCGACGGCCGCGTGTTCAGCCACAAGCGCAGCGCCACGCTCGACACGAAGACGCTCGGCCGTTCCGGCACCCACGCCCTGACGATCACGTTGGCCGGCAAGGGCCGGACGACCACGGTCACGCGACGCTTTCGCTTCCGCGACTACACGATCACCTCCTGCCAGGCTCGCCGGGTGGTCGGCCGGATCAGGCCCGCTCACGCGACCGTCGAGGGCGCCGGCGTAACCGTCCGGGCGATCGTGCCGCCCACGATCACGGGCGGGGCCAAGCTGCGCTTCGTCATCACCTCGGCACACGCGGACCGGTTCCAGCGGGCGCGCTTCTCGCTCAACCGGCAGGAGCTACGCGGCCAGCACGCGATGAGCGCCGGGCTGACGGCCAAGCAACTCGACAGGGACGGCTGGCAGACGCTCGGCGTGCGTCTGGTGCCCCGCCGCGGCTCCCCGGTCACCCTGACGGTCCGCTTCCGGACCCGTGCGCTCTGACGCGTAGCGGAGGTTAGTGCTAACTTACCGTTCGTGCCGACTTACCAAGTCGACGGATGGACGGCTCTCGGGGACCCCACCCGCCGCGCGATCTTCGAGCGCCTCGCGGCTCGCCCGCAGGCGGTCGGCGAGCTCGCGGAGGAGCTGCCCGTCAGCCGGCCGGCCGTCTCGCAGCACCTCAGGGTGCTGAAGGGGGCACGGCTGGTCACCGATCGGCCGGTCGGCACGCGCCGGATCTACCGCGTCGACGCGGACGGGCTCGCCGCCCTGCGCGCCGACCTCGACCGGTTCTGGGGGAGCGCCCTGGCGGCCTACAAGGTCGCCGTCGAGCAAGCGAGCCAGGAGGATCGATGAGCACCCCTGCAGCAGACACCGCCGTGCGGCACACGATCGTCGTCGAGGCGCCGGTCGAGCGAGCCTTCCAGGTCTTCACGGCGGACTTCGGCAGCTTCAAGCCACGCGAGCACAACCTGCTCGGTGTCGACATCGCCGAGACCGTCTTCGAGCCGCGAGAGGGCGGCAACATCTACGACCGGGGCGTCGACGGCAGCGAGTGCCGCTGGGCGCGGGTGCTCGCGTTCGAGCCGCCCGACCGAGTCGTGTTCAGCTGGGACATCGGGCCCGACTGGCAGCTGGTGACGGACCCCGACAGGACCAGCGAGGTCGAGGTCCGGTTCATCGCCGAGACGGCCGACCGCACGCGCGTCGAGCTCGAGCACCGCAACCTCGACCGCCACGGCGACGGCTGGGAGGGCGTGCGCGAGGGCGTCGGCTCCGACCAGGGCTGGCCGCTGTACCTGGAGCGCTTCGCGGGCCTGATCGCCTGATCTTGATCGCCGGTCCGGCCGCGGCGACGATGCGCACCTATCCACGACAGGGAGGTGCGTCATGCAGCGTCGTCTCGTCATCGTCGTCTCCGCCGTTCTGGTGGTCGCCGCAGCTGGGGCCGTCGTCGCGCAGGCGGCGGGCAGGTCGGGTGGCCACGGATCGGCTCCGCGCCAGTTCGTCGGCTACTGGATGGGGATCGACCCGCTCGACGGCGGCGACTCCCGCCGCGCGATCACGCCGAACGAGGGGCGGACGTTCTCGCTGATCGGACGCGACACCGTGTTCACGCTCTGCGACGACACGGACCGCGCGATCGTGACCGTGGACGATCTGACCGTCCGGGGCTCGGCGCTGGTCAGCGACGACTTCGTCATCAGCTGCACGAACACGAACTCGACCGTCCGGCTGAAGGTGCGCTACGAGCCGATCGACAGGAACATCGTGCGCGAGACCGTGACCAGCCAGACGGGCGAGCCCGTGGACGAGATCATCTTCCACCGCGTGAGCGCACCCTGATTATCATGTATGTATGCCTGAGGCATATATATCCCGTGTAGCCAACCGGCTCGGCGCGGCGGCGCTCACCCTCAGCGACCGCATCAGGGAGGAAACCGAGGCGGCGACCGGATTGGCCGGCGGTGCGCCGGCCGCGCTCGTGTCGCTCCACGAGTGGGCGGACGGCCACTCTGTGGACGTGCTGGCCGAGACGATGCGCGTCTCGCATTCGCGCGCGGTGCGGGTCGTCGACTCCCTCGAAGCGGCCGGGCTGGCGCGGCGTGCGGCGGACCCGTCCGACGGCCGGCGCGCGCTCGTGTGGCTCGAGCCGGCCGGGCGCGAGCTGGCCGAGCGGGCGCTCGACGCCCGGGAGCGCGTGCTCTCCTCCGCGATCGCGCGGCTCGACGCGTCACGCCTCCGCTACCTCGAACGCCTGCTCGGCGCGCTGCTCGACCAGACGACGGTCGATCTGCGCGCGGCGAAGGAGACCTGTCGGCTCTGCGACGCGCACGCGTGCGGCCATTACGAGGGAGAGTGCCCCGTGAGCCGGGCCGCGGACCGGCAGCGCGCCCGGGCGTGAACCTCCCGCGCACGGCGGCGCTGTTCGCGCTCGCCGCCGTCGCACCGCTGTTCTTCAGCGCGGGCGGCGACGTGATGAACAACATGGTGCTCGCCGCCGCCTACGTCGTGATGGCGCTCGGCCTGAACGTCATCGTGGGGTTCGCCGGCCTGCTCGACCTCGGCTACGTCGCCTTCTTCGCGATCGGCGCCTACACGACCGCCTACTTCGCATCCGGCTACTGGGCGAACGCCGGCTCCGACGCACACGGCATCTCGATCCTGGCCGGCGACTCGGTGGCCGGAACACCCGGCATCCACCTCAACTTCCTGCTGATCCTCGCGTTGGCGGTCGCGGCCACGGCGGTGGCAGGCGCGGTGATCGGGGTGCCGACGCTGCGGCTGCGCGGCGACTACATCGCGATCGTCACGCTCGCCTTCGGGGAGATCATCGGCCGCGTGCTGTCGAACGGGAGCGAGATCGAGCTGTTCGGGGGCACGCTGACCACGGGTCCTAACAGCATCGGACCGATCGACCCGATCGAACTGCCGGGGACCGGTCCGTTCGAGACGCTGGACCTGCGCCCGTGGTACTGGTTCGCGCTCGCCCTCGTGGCGCTCGCCCTGACCGTGAACGTGCACCTGCGCGGCTCTCGCCTCGGCCGGGCGTGGACCGCGCTGCGCGACGACGAGACGGTCGCCGCGTGCGCCGGGATCCCGATCGTCCGCACCAAGCTGCTGGCCTACGCGACGGGCGCTGCCTTCGGCGGGATGTCGGGCGCGTTCCTGGCGTCATACCTGAGCTTCGTCAACACGGGCCGCTTCGAGTTCTCGTTCTCGATCTTCATCCTCGCGATGATCGTGCTGGGCGGGCTCGGGTCGATCCGGGGCGCGGTGGTCGGGGCGATCGTCCTCTCGGTGGTCAACAGCTACCTGCTGCCGGACGTCCTGAACGACCTCCCGGGGTTCAATCCCGCGGAGGTCACCTCCGGCGTCTACGGAGCGATCCTCGTGATCGTGATGGTGCTGCGCCCGCAGGGCCTGCTGCCGGGTCGGCGCGCAGTTGCGGGGATGACGACTCCGGTGGCGGGTCGGCCGGGCCGCCCAGCGAGGCGCGCGACGTCCCGAGCGACGCCGGCGAGCTGAAGGACAGGTGCGTGGACGAACTGACGCAGATGGGCCAGTCCGACGCCGAGGCGAAGCGGATGTGCACGGTCCCGGACGCCGAGGACGTGGACAAGGCCGTGGACGCAGCGCTCAAGAGCTGCCCCAAGCTCGCCGCCGAGCTGCCGGCCGGCGACGTGCGAGACCAGGCCAGGCAGGACTGCAGGGACAGCGCCGACTAGGGCCGCTCGAGCTGCGCCAGCGCCTGTTCCCACGAGGGGAACGCCAGGAACTCGACGATCTTGAGGTCGCGGAAGCGCACGAGGTGGCCGGCCTCGACGCCCCGCACCTCCACCTGGCTCTCGCGCCCGCGCCCGTGCAGCCAGATCTGCGCGACGACGTCCGCGCCGCTGACGAGCGTCCGCCCGGTCTCGATCTGCAGCCACTCCCAGGGCTCGGTCGACGCGTGCCACAGATCGGCGATGCCCGCATGACCGTCGTAGCGGTCGCGCATGCCCGGAAACACACCGCTCGGCCGGTAGGAGCCGTCAGGAGCGAAGTACTCGGGTATGCACTCGAGCCTTCCCGCGACGAAGGCGTCGTAGACCTCGAACAGCCGCGCCAGCTCGGGGCTGGTTGCCTCCATCGGCAGCGAGCTTACGCGTCACCCGGAGCGCAGGAACGCTCGCGCGGTGAGATGATCGGCCGGTTGGAACTCGCGGTTCACTTGCCGCTCGTGGAGTTCGGCGACGAGGGGCAGTCGCTGGGGCGCCTGACACGCGCGGTCGACGCCGCGCGGGACTGCGACCTCGCGGCGGTCTCCGCCAACGACCACTTCCTGTTCGGAGCGCCGTGGCTCGACGGCCCGACGGCGCTGGCGGCCGTGATCGAACGATCCGGCGACATGGAGCTCGCCACAACCGTCGCGCTGGTCGCGCTCCGCGGTCCTGTGGCCCTTGCCAAGACGCTGGCCGCGTTGGATCTGCTGTCCGATGGCCGGGTGATCGCCGGAGTCGGTCCCGGCTCATCGGAGCGTGACTACGAAGCGGTCGGCGTGCCCTACGAGGAGCGCTGGGAGCGATTCGAAGAAGCCACCGCCATCCTGCGCTCGCTCCTGCGAGACGACCCGCCACCACAGGCCCGCCGCCACTACCCCTTGCCTGGCTCGCAGCTGGCGCCGGCTCCACGCCGGCCCGGGGGCATCCCGCTCTGGATCGGAAGCTGGGGCTCGAAGGCCGGTCTTCGGCGCGTGGCGCGCCTCGGCGACGGGTGGCTCGCATCGGCGTACAACACGACACCCGACGGCTTCAAGGCCGCCAAACAGTCGCTGTCCGAGCAGCTCCGCGCGCATGGCAGGGATCCCGATCGGTTCCCCAACGCGCTCGCGACGATGTGGACCTGGGTCACCGAAGACGCCCGCGACGCGGACCGAGTGCTCCGAGACGTCCTGGGCCCGATGCTCAAGCGCGATCCGGATGCCCTGCGCGACCAGCTCTGCATCGGACCAGCGGAGCACTGCGCCGAACTGCTCTCACGCTACGCGCAGGCGGGCTGTGAGCGCGTATACCTCTGGCCGCTCGGCGACGAGCCTCGGCAGATCGAGCTCGCGGCCACGGCCGTGCTTCCGGCCATCAAGGGCTGAACGACCCGAGCGGAGACCAGGCTGGCGGCGGGCTCCCTGAATCGATGAGTCTCGGGGCTGGTTTCGGTCTCAATGGCTGAAACCGAACCAAGGAGCCACGAAAGGAGTGACGGATGACGACGAACAAGCCCTTCCCGGTCGTTCACCTGCGCAGCGAGGAGAGCGGCGGTCAGGTCGCCGTGATCGAAACGACACCCGGCGCCGGGGGCCGGGCCGCCGCTCCACCATCACGACTTCGACGAAGCCTTCTACGTGATCGAGGGCGAGCTGACCTTTCAGCTTCGCGACGAGCTGACCACGGCCCGTCCAGGTGATCTGGTCTTCGCGCCGCGCGGAGTCGCGCATACATTCGCGAACCTGAGTGAAGCGCCGGCCCGCCAGCTGATCGTCTGCACGCCGGCGGGCTTCGAGCGCTACTTCGCGCGCATGGCGGCCGAGAACGCCGGCGACGAGCCGCCCGACTGGGCGCTGCAACCGATCCCGGGGGTCACCAGGGTCGGTCCCCCGATCGCAGAGTCAAGTCACTTCACGAAAGGTGAATCACGATGAGCAAAGTGGTCTGGCACACGATGATGAGCCTCGACGGCTTCATCGCGGGCCCCAACGGCGACATGCGATGGATGTCAGGGGTGGACGGCGGAGCAGGCGAAACGGTCGACGAGGTCCTCCGGTCGACGGGAGCGCTGCTCGTCGGCAGGCGAACGCAGGACGTTGAGGACCGTGATCAGCCGGGCTTCTACGGCGGCGCCTTTCGCGGCCCGTTCTTCGTGCTCCGCCACGACCCACCCGCCGAACCTCCGGTCGTGAAGGGGGTAACAGGCCGGTTCCTGAACGTCGGCATCGAAGAGGCGACCAGGATCGCCAAGGAGGCGGCGGACGGAGGCGACGTGGTCGTACTTGGCGCGAGCATCGCTCGGCAGTGTCTCGAGGCGGGGCTCTTGGACGAGGTCATCGTCCACGTCGCCCCGGTTCTCCTCGGCGATGGCGTCCGCCTCTTCGAGCGCTCTGGGAGCGAGCCGGTGCGGCTCAAATGGATCTCCGCGGCCGCGGAGGGTGAGACGCCCGCCCTGCGTTATCTGGTCGGAACGAGCAGCGCCGAGGACGCGGGCTCGGATCCCGGCTGCTGAGCCAGGGCCTGACCGAGGGTTACTACGAGCGTCTCGGCTACCGATCGCGCATAGCTCACGCCGCGTCGGTCGCCGTCTCGATCCAGTTCGAGAACTCGCAGGCGAGGTGCCAGCGATGGGCGTTGATCATGTGCGGCGGGGTGAGCGCAGGAAACTCGACCGTGAGCCGAGCCACGAAGCCGCCGCCGGGTTCGTCGCGGAACTGATGGCGGATCCCGCCGACCGGGGCGCCGCCGGCGTCTTTGGCGATCCCAACCCACTCGACCGGAAAGGCGGGGTCATGGGCGCTTGTCAGTGTCGAGAGGTCGGAGTCGTCGAAGAACATGCGCACCGCAAGCGGGGCGCCACCGGTGGTCTCGATGACCTCCTGCCTACCGTCGGGCCGCGTTCGCGACAGGTAGTGATCGGGGCACGCCGCGAGCAGCGGAGCCTCGTCGTTGGCGGTGATGGCGTCGTGGTACCACTGCGGCACCATCTCGGTCGCACCCTCGGTCGCTTGTAGCTCGATCGTGCTGAACTTTCGCCGTCCACGGGACGCCGCAGCCCCGATCCGGCCGACGCGTGCCGACCAGCGCAGCTCGCGGGACAGGAGGCTTTCGATCGCGTCGTGTCCCAGCTCGAGCTTGCGATCGACGATCGCTTGTCGGAGATCCGCGAGGCCGGAGGCGGCGACGTTGACGCCGACCTTCGTGGCGACTTGCGCCGCCCGCTTGGCCTCCCAGGCCAGGACCTGGTCGCGCCCTACCGAGCGACCCGCGATCTGAGCCGAGATCTCCACGCGCGAAGTTTCGCCCCAACTGGGTCCGCGGAGCGTCAACGCGGCTTTCAGGCATTTCGTCGTCGCTCTGACAACGAGCCAAAATGGACCTAACCGGACAGCTTTCAAACCTCTCGACTGACTTGCAGGAGCTCCTGTCAAGGGCGTGATCCTCTCGCTCGCCCTTGCGACGTCGCTCCTGTCCATCGCGCGCAGCGATGGTGAGGTGGCTCGGGACTGCCCTGGCGTGGGCGTTACCTCGTGCCCGGTTCAGTCGTTCCCGGGCGGATCGTCATGAAGGTGCTCAGCAAGAGGATGAACAGCATTGCGAGCAGGTAGCCGCCGAGGTTGGCAGGGGTTCCAAGCGGAGAGTCGGCATCGTCCGCGACGAGGAAGAAAGTGGCGATCACGCTCACGACCCCGGCCAGGACTCCGATCCATCCGACCCACGTGGGCGTGACCCGAGTCCGCAGGATGATGAGCGCTGCGGCGAGGCAGAACGCCCCTGCGCTGCTGCCGATGGGTACGAGGGCAAGCGTGTTGAGATTCCATGCCGCTTGCACGAGCCCGGGATCGGCAATCGCAGCGGTGTCGTTCCATGCCAGCGCGACGGTCGGGAGCCCCGCCGTTGTTGCCAAGGTGATGGTCACGAGCCCGGCGCCAAAGGCGACTGTGCTCAGGCTCCCCGGGGGACCCTCGGCGGTCCGTAGGAACGTTCGCAGGGTCCCGAGAAACACGATGAAGAAGAAGGCCGACAACGTGCCCAGCGTGGCCGCCACCAGGACGTTTCCGCCGTCGTCGACGAGGTAAGTCTGGATCTCCGCGGCCGGGGCATCGAGTGCCGGGGCGCCGCCGATCACCGCCCCGATACCCAGCTGGAGCGCCACGAAGACGATTCCCAGGCCCGCAGCAAGACGATCCAATGGTCGAGTGCGAGCCGTCGGAGCTATCGCGTCGCCCAAGGCGCGCTGCGGAAGGTCGTTCGCGAGTGCCGCTTCCTTGTGCATGGGTCGTACCTTTCAGTTGGCCCCAGACACGTGTCTGGGGCGGTGAGCTCCGATGCCGTCATCCCGACCCGGTAAAGTCCTAAGGGTTACCTGATGTTCAGGCTACCTTAAGACTTTCACATTGTCCAGCGACCCCTCTCTCGGCCCCGAGGCGAACACCCTCACGCTGCTCGCCCTAACCCACATCATGTTCAGTCGACAGGTCAGCGAAGGGGTGGCACGCGCCGGGCACCCCATCAAGCCCTCGCACTCGGCGGTATTCGGACAAATGAGCGACAACGGGGCGCGACTGACCGATCTCGCGAGAGGCGCGAACATGACTCCTCAGGCCATGGGCGAGCTCGTCGATGAACTCGAAGAACTGGGATACCTGGCGCGCACGCCCGATCCCACCGATCGGCGCGCCAAGCTGATCATGCTCACCGAGTTAGGCCGGGAATGCGTGGCAGCCGGCATCGACACCATCGGCGACATCGAGCGCCGCATTACTGATGCCCTGGGTGTGAGACGCCACCGTGACCTCCGCAGAATGCTGCTCACGTTGCTGGCGGACAGCTGAACCACCCGGCGGCGACTCTCCCATTCACGCTGCCGCATCTCGAGGAAGTGCAGCAGCGACACCCTCACGAGCCGCGTCTGTCTCGCCGCCTGGCTTGGCGCGTGACATCGCATCGGAACGCGACGGGCGGCTCGCGACCCGGTGAGGCTTCGCTCCGTCCGACTGGTTCTCTCTCGCGATCGGAACAGTGGGAATGCGTATTTTGCAGCCACTCCCGTTGTCATTTGGACAACGACCGAATGGAGCTAGCCGGACTCGAACCGGCGACCTCCTGGGTGCGATCCAGGCGCTCTCCCAACTGAGCTATAGCCCCGTGGCCGGTCCATGGTAGCGGCGTGGCGCGGGCCCCCGTACGCGGGCACCGGCCCGGAAAAGGGCTAGGCGAATTAGTCTGGCGACGAGTGAACTTCAGAGCCAGGCTACGGCTGTTCTTCATCCTGCTGGTGATCCTGCCGATGATCGCGCTGGCGATCGTCCTGTTCACGCTCACCTCGCGCAGCGAGACCGGCAAGGCCGACGCCGGCATCTCGGCCGGGACCCGGACCGCCTTCGCGGTCTACGAGGAGTCGGCGGCCGCCGCGGGCCCGGCCGTGCGGGCCGTCGCCGCCGACCCGCAGCTGTCGGCGGCGCTCGCTTCCGGTCGCGGCATCCAGCAGCGGCTGACGCAGCTGGTCGGGGGCCCGCAGGGGATCGTCGCGATCGAGCTGCGGTCCTCCAGCTCGGGCCGCCTGGTCGCGCGGGCCGGCTCGCCGCGCGGCCTCGCCTTCAAGGCGGCGCCGCTCGAGCAGGACATGCAGAACCGCGGCACCCTGTTCGTCTCGCTCACGGACGCGCGTGAGTTCACCTCCCGCGTGCAGACGCTCACCGGCGACCACGTCGGCGTCTTCCGCAACGGCCGCCTGCTCGACGCGACCGTCAGCGGGCTGGACGCGCGCTCCCAGATCGGCGAGCGGGGCGAGCCGCACGCCTTCACGTTCGCGGGCAACGACTACCGCGGCCGCATCGATCCGGTTCGCGAGCGGGCCGGGGTCACGCTCGAGCTGGCGCTGTTCCGCGACACCGGCTCGATCTCGGACACGATCGCCAAGAACCGCCTCCTGATCGGCGGCCTGCTGCTCGCCTTCCTGCTGCTGGCGCTGGTGGCCGGGCTGGTGGTCAGCCGCGCCCTCACCACGCAGATCGACCACTTCCTGGTCGCGGCTCGCCGGCTCGCCCGCGGCGACTTCCGCAAGCCCGTGCCCGTCCAGGGCCACGACGAGTTCGCCCAGCTCGGGCGCGAGTTCAACAGCATGTCCGAGCAGCTCGCCTCGAAGATCGAGGAGGTCAAGCGCCAGCGCGGCGAGCTGTCGGAGGCGATCCGCCGCGTCGGGGACGCCTTCGCGATGGGCCTCGACCGCAACGGTGTCGTCGCTCTGGCGGTACACACGGCGGTCGACGCGTGCGAGGCCGAGGCGGGCAGGGCGCGCGCCGTCGACGGCGCCGCGTTCGGCGAGAGCAGCTGGGGCAGCGACGACCCCGACCTGGTCGAGGCGCTGGAGGCAGCCGAGCGGCGCGCCTCGAGCGTCCGGCTGGTCGGGACCAAGCGAGGCGCCGCCAGGCCGCCGCGGATGGCCACGCCCGCGACCGTCGGCCCCGTCCACGCCCTGGCGGTCCCGATGCTGGGCCCGCCCGGCCCGTCGGGGACCGAGTTCCTCGGCGTGCTGTCGATCGCGCGCCGCAAGCGCCGCTTCACCCACGAGGAGGAGGAGCTGCTCCAGTACCTCGCCGGCCAGGCGGTCGTCTCGATCGAGAACGCGACGCTGCACGAGACCGTCGAGCGCCAGGCGGTCACCGACGAGCTCACCGGGCTCGCGAACCTGCGCGCGTTCCTGAGCCGGCTCGAGCAGGAGATCGAGCGCAGCCGCCGCTTCAGCACCCCGCTGGCGCTCGTGATGCTCGACCTCGACCACTTCAAGCAGATCAACGACGAGTACGGGCACCAGCAGGGCGACGAGGTGCTCGCCCTGGTGGCCGACGTGCTGCGCGACTTCTCGCGCGACATCGACGCCCCCGCCCGCTACGGCGGCGAGGAGCTGGCGGTGGTCCTGCCCCAGACCGACTCCGAGGGAGCGGAGCAGCTGGCCGAGCGGATCCGCGAGGCGGTCGAGCGCCTCGAGGTGCCGCGGGTCGACGGCGGGGCCGGGTCGCTGCGCCTGCAGGCGAGCTTCGGGGTCGCCTCGCTGCCGGAGAACGCGGTGGATCGGGCCGGGCTGATCGCCGCGGCCGACGCGGCGCTCTACCGCGCCAAGCGGGCGGGGAGGAACCGCGTCGAGCGGGCCGAGACCGTGCGGGCGGCGGGTTGAGGGGATCAGAGGCATCCTGCATGCCTCGATAGGCTTTTGCGCGATGGGCGTACTCGACGATGCGATCAGGGAGCATCTCGAGCTCAAGCGTCGCCACGGGGCCGCGGAGGATGACCTCCGCCGCCAAGAGGAGGAGGCGCTCGGGCCCGCGCGCCGCGAGGTGGCTCCCGCTGAAGACGACGATACGGGCGAGCAGGTGGCGGCGGAGGCCGAGGACGCTCCGGCCGCCGAGGCCCAGCCGGAGCTCTACGACGAGCCGCCGTCCGAGGAGCTCGAGCTTCCGGAGGAGCCCGCCGACGAGGAGCCGGCCGAGGAGGAGCCGGCGGTCGCCGTCGCCGAGGAGGATCCGTCCCAGGACACCGCGGAGCACGAGTTCGAGGAGCTCGACGACGACGAGCTGCCGTCCGGCGAGGCCGAGGAGGAGGAGCCCCTCGACCAGCAACGAGGCGGACGCGGATGCGGACCTGCTCGAGGACACGCCCGACTTCCTGCAGGAGACGCCGGAGCACGACCGGCTCTGGTTCGAGCAGAAGCCGCCGCGCGACTTCGACTTCGACTGAGAACCAAGCGGGCGCGGCACCGCGCCGAGGGAGGTCGACGTGGCCACCGCGCCCTAGGGAGTTGCGGCGAGGGCCGCCCGCCCCGGCGGCCCCCGCCTGATGCAACCCGGCGGCGCCAAGCGCCGCCTTTGACTCGACGGAACCCTCCGTGCCGTCGTTACGGAGGTTTTCGGCCCGCCCTCAAGCCGACGTGAAATCGTCCGCCCAGAACTGGACACCTGTCCAGCGGGGCGTTCGGGGCCTACCATCTCGCGCAAGGGGCCATAGCTCAGCTGGAAGAGCGCCGGCTTTGCAAGCCGGAGGTCGCCGGTTCGATCCCGGCTGGCTCCATGTGAGGCGTCGGCTACGGGCCGAAGCCGGTGGGCTAGGCTCCCCGCCATGGGTCTGGCCCTGGCCCTCGTGCTCGCGATCCTGCTCGTCGCCGCTCCGGCGGAGGCTGCCGCGCCCGCCGCCTCCGGGAGGCTGCTCGTCGGGTTCAAGAAGGGCGTCTCGACGCGACCGTCAGAAGCAGCTGCTCGCGCGCCTCGACGGCCGCATCTCGCAGCGCTTCAAGTCGATCCGCGGCGGCCGGCTGGTCGTGGTCAAGCCGCGCTCGGGCCGCCGCACCGGCGCCCTGCGCAAGCTGCTCGCCAAGCGCTCCGAGGTCGCCTACGCCGAGCCCGACTTCTACCAGTTCGCCTCCAAGACGCCCGACGACCCCGACTACGCGTTCCAGTACGCGCTGATCGACTCCCCGAGCGACCATGACATCGACGCGCCGGACGCCTGGAACACGCGCGCGGGCTGCGCGAAGGTGGCGATCCTCGACACCGGGATCGACACCGACCACCCGGACCTCGAGGAGAACGTCTACAAGAGCGACGACAAGCCGAACAACGGCAAGGACGACGACAAGAACGGCTGGGTGGACGACGCCTACGGCCTCAACGTCATCAAGGGCAAGGGGTCGGGCCAGGACGACAACGGCCACGGCACCCACGTCTCGGGCATCGTCGGCGGCCGCGGGAACAACGACGTCGGCGTCTCGGGCACCTGCTGGTCGACGAAGCTGCTCGCCGTCAAGTTCATGAACTCGAACGGCAAGGGGTCGACCTCGGACGCGATCACGGGCATCGACTACGCGGTCAAGAAGGGCTTCAAGATCGTCAACTGCTCGTTCGGGTCGAGCTCCAAGTCGTCCTCGCTGCACGACGCCGTCGACTACGCCCAGGACCACAACGTGCTGCTCGTGGTGGCGGCCGGCAACAACAGCGAGAACATCGACAAGCACCCGCTCTACCCCGCCTCCTACACCGACTCGAACATCCTCGCCGTGGCGGCCTCCACCTCCGACGACACGCTCGCGAGCTTCTCCAACTTCGGCTCCACGGCCGTCGACGTGGCCGCGCCCGGCCAGAGCATCTACTCGACCTACATGGGCGGCGGCTACAAGATCCTGTCCGGCACCTCGATGGCCGCGCCGTACACGGCCGGCGTCGCCGCGCTGCTGCGCAAGCAGGACTCGGACGCCACCTACGGCAACCTCCGGTACGCGATCAGGCACAAGGTCGACAAGCCGCCGGCGCTCAACGGCAAGGTCGCCTACGACGGACGCCTGAACGCCGAGAAGGCGCTGGCGGCGATCGACTCGATCGTCGAGGGCGACTGAGCTAGGCCGACTCGACCACGCGCAACCCGTGCGCCGCGGCGCCGGCCGCCAGCCGGGTGTCGTAGGTCATGACCGCGCCGAGCAGGCCGGCGTCCGCCACGCGCAGCGCCGAGGCGAGATGGATGGCGTCGAGCGTCGCGACGCCGGGCGGCGCGAGCGTCTCGGCCGACTGCAGCGTCGGCTCGTCCAGCGCCAGCAGCGCGACGCCGGCCAGTAGCCGGTCGGCGTCCGGGAGGCAGTCGTAGCGCAGGCCGAGCCGCCTCAGCTCCACGCGCAGCAGACGACTCGAGACGTGCTGGTCGAAGTCGCCGAGGGCGCGCAGAGCGTCGGCTGCATCGGGCTCGCCGAGCAGGACGCGGCCCAGCACGCTGGTGTCCAGATAGAGCGCTGCCACGGCGCGACGAGCGGGCGGCTAGCCCTCTCGCTGTGAGCGGGACTCCGCGAGGAACGCGTCCGTGGTTCCCGCCGGCGCGCCCGGAGGCGTGAGCCGGGCTGCGATCTGCTCGAGCCGCTCGGGGGGCGCGGCCGCGCCGAAGCGCGCGCCCAACTCCGCGTAGGGGTTGGATTCGAGCGGCACCAGCCGCGCCACCTCGCGCCCGTGCTCGGTCACGAGCAGCGCCTCCCCGGCCTTGACCCGGTCGAGGTAGCGGCTGAGGTTCTGCCGCAGCTCTCGGACGCCCACCTTAGCCATTGTGCGTCGTAAGGTAGCACAATCATCCTCGAACACCGGGCGGGGGCGGAGGGGCCCGCCGCTCCTCGTCCTCCACGATCAACACGAGCTTCTCCTCGTACCAGAGGCAGGTGATCCCGCCCGACGCTCGCCGCTGGATCTCGTCGGGCTCGCGCAGGTCGTGGTCGGCGCACATCCGCCTGATCGCCGCCTCCGCCTCCGGCGCGCTGAATCGGTCCGTTCGAGCCATCGCGCGGAGCTTCCCGCGGGGCGCGCGACCCGTGGGTTACGAGTGTGACGAGACCGCGAAACCTGCGTCCAGCAGCTTCGGGGCCTGCTTGACCGGGTCGGGCGAGTTCAGCAGCACGACCCCGAGCCGCCGGCCGCCGCGCCGGACCACCCCTACGAAGCAGCGCCCGGCCGCCTCGGTGTACCCGGTCTTCAGCCCGATCGCCCCCGCGTAGCCCATCCGGATCAGCGGGTTGTGCCCGTACAGGTACAGCTTGTGGCCCTTGATCGGGAACCGCAGGATCGCCGACGGCCGCCGCGCGATGCGGCGGATGCGCGGCTTCGACATCGCCAGCCGCGTCAGCACCGCCAGGTCGCGGGCGCAAGAGCGGTTGCCGTCCTCGAGCCCGTGCGACGACGCGAAGTGGGTGCAGCGCAGCCCCCACCGCCGGGCGTGCCGGTTCATCAGCGCCACGAAGCGCTGCTCGCTACCCGACACGTGCACCGCCAGCGCGATCGCCGCGTCGTTGCCCGACACCAGCAGCAGCCCGTTCAGCAGCGCCTCCAGCCGCACGCGCCGGCCCTTCGGCAGCAGCCCGATCCCCGAGCCCGTGTAGTTCAGCGCCGCCTGCGTGATCTTGACCCGCTCCGCCGGCCGCGTCCGCTCGACCACGACCAGCGCGGTCATGATCTTCGTCAGGCTCGCGATCGGCAGCACCCGCAGCGGGTCGCGTCGCCACAGCACCTCGCCGTCGCCGAGGTCGAACACGAGCCCCGCCCGCGGCGGCTTGCGCAGCGCCAGGTGGAACGCGTCGACCCCGGCCAGGTCGACCCCCGGCGGCGGCTCGGCGCGCTTCGGCTGGGTCGCGGACACGCCGCGCACCGCGTGCGGCGGGGTGTGCACCGCGATCGGCAGCCCAGCCCCGCCACGGCCCCCGCTGTCGGAGGGGGCGAACGCCAGGTACACCGCCGCCGCGACGGCGAGCGGCGCCAACAGCAGCGCCAGCGTGGCCATCGTCTGGACCGGCCGGCGCCGGCGCGCCGGCGGCCCCAGCGGCGAGCGCCGCGCGAGCCGCGCGGCCCGCCTGCGGCGCCGCCTACTCATCCGGCGGGCGCGACCAGAGCGCGCCGAACACGCCGAATCCGAGCAGCGCCAGCACGACCAGCGTTACGACCACCCCCAAGACGTTGATGCCGCCCTCGACCGCCGCCGCGATCGTCAGGCCGATCAGCAGAGCGATGATCACCAGCGTCCCGGCCAGAACGGCGGTCCTGGAGGCCATCAGTACACCGGCAGCCGATGGAAGCGCTCGTAGTCCTCGTGCACGCGATTGGCGAACAGTCTGATCACAAGCAGCCCGAACAGGAAGCCCCCGATGTGCGCGAAGTACGCCACGCCGCCGCTGCCGCCCGCAGCCTCCGGGCCGAACTGGCTCGCGCCCAGCCACACCTGCAGGAGGATCCAGAACCCGAGCACGACCAGCGCGGGCAGCTCGATGATCGTGAAGAAGATGATGATGAAGATCACCGTGATCACCCGCGCGCGCGGATAGAGCAGCGCGTAGCCGCCCAGCACCGCGGCTATCGCGCCGCTCGCCCCCACAGTCGGCACGGCAGCGTTCGGGTCGACCAGCGTCTGCGCGCCGATCGCCGCCAGCCCGCCGAGCAGGTAGAAGCCGACGAAGCGGACGGGGCTCATGGAGTCCTCGATGTTGTTCCCGAAGATCCACAGGAACAGCATGTTGCCTGCCAGGTGGAGCAGGCTCGCGTGCATGAACATCGAGGTGAACAGCGTCACCCACCAGGGCGCCTGGTCGGGCGCCGTGCCGGTGACGCCGGGCTGGCCCTCGCACACCACCTGCCCGACCGCCTCGGCGCACGACTTGCCCGGGTGCGTGATCTCGTAGGGGATCGCGCCGTACTCGAGCACGCGCTCGTTGCCCGTCTCGCCGAGGTCCCAGAGGCCGTGCTCGAAGAGGAAGTAGACGACGCAGCAGATCACGATGATCGCCACCGTCAGCACCGGGAAGCGGCGGGTCGGGATGTCGTCCTTGATCGGGAGCAACCGGCCGTCTAGCGGGTGCGCGGGGGCACGTCGAGGTACTCGATCGCCCGGGAGAACGACAGGCCCGGATTGGTGCCCCCCTCGACGGCGAAGGCACGCCGGCCGAGCGCCACGCCGCCCAGGCCGTGGCGCGGGGTGCGCATGTCGGGGAGCGAGCGCCAGCGCCCGGTGCGCGGGTCGAACAGCTCCACCTCGGCGATGGTCGTGCCGCCGGGCCGGAGCTGCTCGCCGCCGAACACCACGATGCGCCCGTCGCTCAGCCGCGCCGAGGCGATCCCGCCGCGAGCGGTGCGCAGCGGCCGGATGCGCTCCCACCTGCGATTGCGTGGGTCGTAGCGCTCCGCGACGGTGAAGTTCTCCGCGTCGCGCCCGGCGAGCACGTAGAAGCGCCCGCCGCTCGCGACCCCCGTGGTGTGGTTGCGCGCGGGCCCGTCGAAGCTCGGCCCGCGGGTCCAGCGACCGGTCCTGAAGTCGTAGATCTCGAGCGACCGCAGCGACCCGCTCTCGTTCGCGCCGCCGGCCGCGTAGAGGCGGTGGCCGATCACCGCCACCGCGTGCGCGGCGCGCGGGGTCGGCGAAGGCCGCAGCCGGCGCCAGCGGTTGCGCTCGGGGTCGTAGCGCAGCAGCGCCGCGCTGGTGTCGGTCAGGTCGAGCTCCGCCCGGTACCCGCCGTGCACGTACAGGCGGCCGCGGTAGGCGACGGCGGTCGGATGGTTGACCGCGATCGGCAGCTCGCGCACCAGCTTCCAGGTGCGGCGGCGGATGTCGTAGCGCTCGACCGCGGCCGACGTCCGCACGCTGCTGCGCTCGAACCCGCCGACCACGTAGATGAACCGCCCGATCCGGGCGGCGGCAACCTCACCGCGCTCCAGCTGCGAAGGCGGGAGCGCCGACCAGCTGTCCGTGCGGGCCCCGCCCGCCGCGGCCAGCACGAGCAGGATCGACGCGGCCGCGATCAGCGCGGCCAGGAGGCCGCGCGTCATGCCGAGGCGTTGCCCGCCTGGGCGAGGGTCTGCTCGGCGTGGTAGCTCGAACGGACCAGCGGACCGGCCGCCACAGACTCGAACCCCAGCGCGTAGGCCTCGCGCTCGAGCTCTGCGAACTCATCTGGATGCCAGTAGCGCACGACCGGCAGGTGGTCGCGCGTGGGCCGCAGGTACTGCCCGACGGTCAGCACCTGGACGCCGTGCTCGCGCAGGATCCCGAAGGTCTCGACCAGCTCCTCCTTCGACTCGCCGAGCCCGGTCATCAGGCCCGACTTGGTCACCACGGCCTCGCCGCCCATCTCCTTCGCGTTGCGCAGCACGCGGCACGAGCGCAGGAAGCGCGAACCGCGCCGCGCCAGCGGGTAGAGCCGCGGCACGGTCTCGACGTTGTGGTTGAAGACGTCGGGCCGCTCCGCGATCACGCGCGCCAGCGGCATCTCCTCGCCGCGGAAGTCGGGGGTCAGCACCTCGACCTTGCACCCCGGCGCGAGCCGCCGGACCGAGCGGATCACGCCCACGAAGGCGGTCGAGCCGAGGTCGGGCAGGTCGTCGCGGTCGACCGAGGTGATCACCGCGTGGCGCAGGCCCATCTTGCGAACCGACTGGGCGACCCGCAGCGGCTCGAGCGGGTCGTTGTGGGTCGGCTTGCCGGTCTTGACGTTGCAGAAGCCGCAGCGGCGCGTGCAGGTGTCGCCGAGGATCATGAACGTCGCGGTGCCGCGCTCCCAGCAGTCGCCGATGTTCGGGCAGGCGGCCTCCTGGCAGACGGTGTGCAGGCCCTGGCCCTCGATCATCCCGCGCAGCTCGCGGTAGCGCGCGCCGCCGGGCGCCGGGCGCTTGAACCACTCCGGCTTGCGGTCGCGGAACGGGCGCACCTCGCCCATGTCGAGCACGCGCGCGCCACCCGGGTTGGACCGCGAGCGGGTGCTCACGCGGCGACGACCTCGCGCTCGAGCAGGCGGCCGGGCGACACGAGCCGCTGGCGCCGCCCGAAGGCCTCGCTGAAGCGGTAGGCGAGCCGCTTGCGAAAGCAGGGCAGCGACGGCGTGCGCCCGGTCTCGCGCGAGAGCGAGGTCACCTGCACGTGGTCGATCCCGCAGGGGACGATCCAGTCGAAGGGCTGGAGATCGTTGTCGACGTTCACCGCCAGGCCGTGCATCGAGACGCCCTCGCGGACCCGCACGCCGATCGACGCGATCTTGGCGTCGCCCGCCCAGACGCCCGTGAACGGCACCGGCCGCGGCTCGGCGGCCACGCCCTCGTCGCCCAGCGCGGTCACGATCGCGGCCTCCATCGTGTGTACGAAGTCCGCGACCCGCTCGACCGCCATGATCGGATAGGCGACCAGCTGGCCCGGGCCGTGGTAGGTGACGCGGCCGCCGCGGTCTGTGTCCTCGACCTCGATGCCCCGCTCGCGGTACCAGTCCTCGCTCATCGGCAGGTCGCCCGGCTCGGTGCGCCTGCCGCGCGTGTACACGGGCGGGTGCTCGAGCACGAGCAGCAGGTCGGGCAGTTCGCCCGCGGCGCGCCGGTCGCGCAGCGCCCGCTGCAGCTCGAAGGCCTCGGCGTAGGGCACCGAGCCGAGCTGGCTGACCCAGAGCTCCTGCATGTCCCCAAGGCTACCCTGCGGGCGGTGAGCGACCACGAGGAGCGCTTCTGGCCCAACCGCGTGCGCTGGCGCCTGCGCGGGGCCTGGATGTGGCCCTCGTTCGTGGTCATCACGCTGTTCGACGCCTTTCTCCTGAACCGCCTCTCGCCCGTGCGGGAGGGCATCCACCCGATCCCGGCCGTGCTGCTGGCCACGTTCGGCAACCTGATCCTGATCGGCGCCGTCGCGCCCTGGCTCGCCCGCCGCATGTGGAACCGCCGGCCGGCGGCGGACCCGGGCACGCCGCCCAAGGCCCAGCTCGAGGTGCTCACCGACCGGGTCGGCACCGGGTTGCTGGTCGCGAGCGTGTTCGGGATCCTGGCGGCGGGGCTCGCCAACCGGCCGACGATCGTCGTCGAGACCAACCAGCGCGAGCGCGCCGCCAAGCTGCTCGAGGACTACGTCGAGGCGCACGGCGGCGACGAGCTCAAGCGCAACCTCGAGGCGTCCGACACGCGCCGCTACGCGGACGGCTACTACCGCAGCTGCATCCCCCACGACGACCGCCAGCGCGCGACCTGCTTCTTCATCGACGTCCGCAAGCGGCAGGCGAGGTTCGACCGCGACCCGAGCCAGCTCCCCAACCCGCCCAGGCCCTAGAGCCGGGCCAGCGTCCCGTCCGGGCGCACCTCGAACAGCTGCACGTCGTTGCGACCGGGCCGCAGCGCGGTCTCGGGCACCAGCAGCGAGAAGAACTCGGTGTGCCGCCCGTGCAGGTGGAAGCTCCGCCCCACCGCGCGGATGCGGCCGTTGACCGCCACCGCGAGGTCGCGCATCGTGCCCGGCGGCGTGCCCGGCAGGCGGCCGGTCACGCGCGTCGGCAGGATCTGCGCCGACGGGTCGACGTGCGCCGTCAGGCCCAGGTTGGCGATCTGGGCGCGGGCGGTGCCGGCCACCGCCTGCGTCACCGGCCGGCCGATCAGCTCCGGGTGCGGGCCGACCCGGTAGGCCGACGCCCACGGGTCGCCGAACAGCAGCTCGCTCTCGGCGCCCGTGCCGTACTTGCGCGCGCGCCACAGGCGCAGCTCCTGGCGGCGGCGCTCGAACTCGTCGCGACCGAACGAGATCACGCGGCTGAAGTCGCGCCGGGTCATCGACACGGTCGAGCGCGCCCGCTCGGCGGGCGAGAAGACCGAGCGCCCGTCGTGGTGCCACCAGACCCGCGTGTGGAGCAGGTCCGCCACGGTCGGCACCACGTCCAGGTTGCGCACGATGTGGTCGTCGACGCGCCCCTCGGTCTGGCCCGGCGCCTTCACGAAGAACGGGACTGCCGCGACCTGCTCGAAGTTCGTCTCGCTGACCTGCCTGCGCTCCTTGACGCCGACCTCGAACGCGATGCCGTGGTCGGCGACGACGACGAACAGCGCGCGGTTGAAGATCCCCGTGCGCCGCATCCGCTGCATGATCAGCCCGAGCTGGTGGTCGGTGTAGCCGACCTGGAGCAGGTGGCGCAGGTGGTTGTGGTCCGTCAGGCGCGGGTCGTCGAAGCCGCCGGCCCGGTTGATGCCCTCGATCGGGTCGTTGCCGGGCGGGCGGCTCTGGTGTCCCGAGGGCAGGTAGATCCACGGCTCGTGCGGCAGCAGCGCGTGTTGGAAGTAGAAGGTCGGCCGCGGCCGGTCGCGGATCGCGCCGATCCACCTGTGCAGGCGAGCCGGCCGCCCGCCGCCGGCCAGCCGCTTGAGCACCCCCGGCCTGCGCGTGCGCGCCCCCGGGCAGATCCACGGCGGGCACACCGCCGTGCCCGACTCGACCTTGACGACGTCGTACCCGAGCTTGTTCATCAGGTGGAAGACGCTCGGCTGGTGGCTGCGCACGTCGGGCGCCGTGCCCTTGCGCGGCATGCGCGCGTCGAGGATCGCGGGCACCGCCTTGAAGGTCGAGTCGTAGATGGTCTGGGCGTTGCGGAACCAGGTCGAGGTCCCCGCCAGCGCCGCGAAGTTCGGGTAGCGAGCGGCGTCGATGCGGCCGTCCGGGCCGATCAGGGTGTCGGCGGGGAACTCGTCGAAGACGACGAGCACGACCGGCGGTCGGCGCTCCGGCTGCTCGCGCGCGCCCGCGCCGCCGTGCCCGGCGACGAATGCGACCGCGACCGCGGTTGCGAGTGACAGCACCAGCAATGCCCGGCGCACGCCGGGAAGGCTAGAGGCGCAGCAGCCGGCCCCGCACCACCTCGTACAGGTCGACCGGGTTGCGCCCGGCGTGGAACGCGCTCTGCGGCACCATCAGGGCGAAGTGCTCGGTGCGGTCTCCGTCGAGGTAGAACGAGCGCCCGACGGCCTCGACGCGCCCGTTGACGGCCACGGCCAGGTCGCGCGTGGCGCCCGCTCGCCCGCCGCTCAGGTCGCCCGCGATCTGGGTCGGCACCACGCCCGACCGCGGGTCGACGTCCGCGAACAGCCCGGGCTGCGGCCAGCGCGGCGCGCACCGAGGCCCGCGCAGCCGCCGGCGCCGGCCGGCCGATCAGGTCGCGGTGCGGTCCGATGCCGGTGAACAGCGACGCGAGCTCGCCGGAGCCGAACTGCCTCAGGCGGCGCCGCACCACGGCGGCGCGGCGCGCCTCCCAGCGCTTGCCGGAGATGTGGACGGTCGAGGAGAAGTCGCGCGTCGTGAGCGTCACGCTGTGCCGCCGCGCGGTGACCGGGCCGAAGGCCGAGTGCCCGTCGGCGCGGTAGCCCAGCTTCCAGCCGAGCACGTCCGCGATCGTCGGCGTGACGTCCAGCGTGCGGGCGTAGACGTCGCTGATCCGGCCCCGCCGCTGGCCGGGTCGCTTGACGATCAGCGGGATCGGCGTGAGCTCCTCGACGTTCGACTGGCTGACGCTGCGGCGCGTCTGCACGCCCACCTGGAACGCGATCCCGTGGTCGGCGGTGACGACGACCATGGTGTCGTCGTAGATGCCCGCGCGCTTGAGCCGGCTCAGCAGGCGGCCGAGCAGCCGGTCGGCGAAGCCGAGCTGGAGCAGGTAGCGCTGCTCGTTGTGGCGCGTCAGGAACTCGTCGTGGAAGCCCGGCACGCTGTTCATCCCGCGCAGCGGGTCGGCGGGTCCGGGTCGCGTGCGCTCACCCGACGGCAGGTAGAGATAGGGGCCGTGCGGCAGCAGCAGGTGCTTGACCCAGAGGGTCGGCTTGCCGGACCTGATCGAGCGCACCCAGCGGTCGAAGCGCTGCGGGCGGCCGCCGAGCAGGTTCGGGATGATCGCCGGCCGCGTGGTGCGCGCGCCCCTGCAGATCGACGGCGGGCAGAGCGCCGACGCCTCCTCCGAGTCGACGACCCGGTAGCCGTGCCGGGCGAAGACGTCGTAGATCGAGTGGGGGTGGTCGCTGCGGTCCGCCGACGTGCCCGGGCGCGGGCGGATGCCGTCGAGGATCAGCGGCACCGCCTTGGTCGTCGAGTCGTAGACGGAGTAGGCGTTGCGGAACCAGGTGGCGTCGGAGGCGAGCGCGGCGAAGTTCGGGTAGCGGACCGGGTCGATGCGCCGGTGGCGGTCGAGCAGCGAGTCGCCCGGGAACTCGTCCATGACCACCAGCACCACGTTGGGGCGCTTCACGGACGCCTCGCCGGGCTGCGGCTCTGGCGCGTCGGACGAGCACGCGCACAGGAGGGTCGCCGCAAGCCCGATTGCAAGCGCTGCCCGTCTCATAGGGCGCACTCTAGGTAGCCCGCGGACGGTTCACCGCGGGGCAACACGAAGCGCGTAGCATCCTGAGGGCCGATGTCCCGGACGGCCTTCGTCGATAGCTCACCGCTGACCCGCGAGGCGCTGGACCTCGCGTCGCACTGGCACGAGGGCCAGACGCGTGAGATGGGCGGGATCCCGTTCGTCACCCACCCGGTCGAGGTGGCCTGCCTGCTGCACGAGGCGGGCTATCCGGACGAGGTGGTCGCCGCAGGCGTCCTTCACGACGTGCTGGAGGACACCGACGTCCAGCGCGCCGAGCTCGAACGGCGCTTCGGCGAGCGCGTGGCGGGGCTGGTGGCCGCCGTCAGCGAGGACCCCTCGATCGAGGACCGCGGCGAGCGCAAGGCGGCGCTGCGCGCCCAGGTGGCCGCGGCCGACGCGGATGCCGCAGCCGTCTTCGCCGCGGACAAGATCTCCAAGACCCGTGAGCTGCGCAAGCGCCGGCGGCGCGGACGCCTCGACCGCCAAGACCGGGCGAAGCTGGCTCACTATGAGGCGAGCCTCGAGTTGCTCTCCGCGGCCCTGCCCGGCAACTCGCTGGTCGAGCGGCTGCGCGCCGAGCTCGACCAGCTGGAGCCCCAGCCCGCCGCCGGCTGAGCGCTCAGCCCGCCGCGATCAGCTCGGCGCCGAGCCGCCGCGCGAGGCCCTCGCCGCCCCAGCGCATGACGACGTTGTGGTTGTAGTCGAAGACCGGCCTGGCGACCGGCGCGAGCGCCTTCATCCAGCCCTTCGAGGTCTCGACACGCCACTCGTACAGGACCGCGGTCACGCCGTCGCGCTCGAACAGCAGCCAGCGGCCGCTGCCGGCGAGGTCACCGGCCGCGTCGCCCTCCATGCAGCAGGGCGGGTCGACCTTGCGCACCTTGAAGTCGAACTCGAGCTCGTACGGGATGCGGCTGCGCCAGGCGATCCGGTAGACGCTGCCGACGCGCTCGGCGTCGCCGCCGTCGAGCTCGGTCACGCGCACGACGCCGCGCCACCACTCGGGCCAGGCGAGCGGATCCTGCAGGACTTCCCAGGCGGCCGCCCGGGAGGTCCTCAACAGCCAGCTGGTCAGGAAGCGGTAGGTCAGGCGTTTTCCAGGTTGACCATCACGTGCTTGATTGATCTCCCCTAAGCGGTGACCGACAGCACTTCCTCGACGGGCGTGTAGTCCACGCCGACGCCCTCTGCGACGGCCGGGTGGGTGACCTTTCCGGATGCGACGTTGACGCCGGGCTTGAGGCCCGGGCAGCTTGTCGAGCGCGCCGATCAGCCCGTGGTCGGCGAGCGCGAGCACGTACGGCAGGGTGGCGTTGGTGAGCGCGAAGGTCGAGGTGACCGGGACCGCGCCGGGCATGTTGGCGACGCAGTAGTGCGTCACCCCGTCGACCTCGTAGACGGGGTCCGTATGGGTCGTCGGCCGCGACGTCTCGAAGCAGCCGCCCTGGTCGATCGACACGTCCACGAGCACGGCCCGCGGCTTCATCAGGCCGAGCTGGTCGCGCTTGATCACATAGGGCGCCTTGGCTCCGTGCACCAGCACGGCGCCGATCACGAGATCGGCCTGCGGCAGCATCTGCTCGACCGCGAGCGTCGAGCTGTAGACCGTCGAGGCGCGCCCGCCGAAGCCGACGTCGAGCTCGCGCAGGCGGTCGATGTTGCGGTCGAAGACGAACACGTCGGCCTCCATGCCGATCGCGATGAAGGCCGCGTTCTGGCCCACCACCCCGCCGCCGATGATCATCACCGTCGCCGCCGCGACGCCGGGCACCCCGCCCAGCAGCACGCCGCGGCCGCCGAGCGGACGCTCGAGGAAGAACGCGCCGGCCTGCGTCGCGATCTTGCCCGCCACCTCCGACATCGGCGCCAGCAAGGGCAGCCGGCCGCGCTCGTCGACGACCGTCTCGTAGGCCACGCAGGTCGCGCCGGACTCGGCCAGCCCGCGGGTCAGCTCGGGGTCGGGCGCGAGATGCAGATAGGTGAACAGCAGATGGTGCGGGCGCAGCATCGCGACCTCGCCCGGCTGCGGCTCCTTGACCCCCAGGATCAGCTCCGCCTCCTCGAACACAGCCCCCGCATCGGGCGCGATCCGAGCCCCCTGCGCCGTGTACTCCTCGTCGGGGATCGTCGACCCCTCGCCCGCGCCCGCCTGCAGGATCACGTCGTGGCCGTGCTCGGTCAGCTCGCGGGCCCCCGCGGGCGTCAGCGACACCCGATACTCGTCCGTCTTGATCTCCGTCGGAACGCCTACCTTCATGTCACCAGCTCCCTCGCTCTCAAGGCCAACCAGAACTCGATCCGGTCCCGCGCGCTCGACAGGTCCCTCCCCGTCAGCTGCTCCACGCGCCTGATCCGGTAGCGCAGCGTATGCCGGTGGCAGTAGAGCTCGCGCGCCGCCCGCTCCCACTGCCCGTTCTGCTCGATGAACGTCTCGAGCGAGCGCAGCAGCTCGTCGCCGTACTCGCCGGTCGCGTCCTCGAGCGGGCTCAGCACGCTGTCGCAGAAGAGCCGCAGCGCGTCGTCGTCCTGCAGCGACAGCAGCAGCTGGAAGGCGCCCAGGTCGCGGTAGGAGGCGACCGGCGGCGCGCTCCCGTTCGCGAGCGCCGCAGCCTCGAGCGCGCAGCGCGCCTCGTGGAACGAGCGCCGCAGGGCGCCCACCGGCGCCGCGCGCGAGACCGCCGCGCGCAGCTGGCCGTGATCCGGCGCGAGCGCGTCGCGGGCCCGGGCGGCCAGGCCGACCGGGTCGAGCCCGTCGCGCGCGTCGACGACAGCGCACAGCAATCCGCCGCGCGACGCGACCAGCGCGCTGACACCGGCGTCGGCCAGGAAGCGGTCGAGATCGGGCTCGGCCTCCGGCGCCGTGCCCTCGTCGCCGGCGAACACCAGCACGGCGGCGTGCGCGCCGACGCCGAAGGGACGCATGCGCACGCCCAGCTCGGCCTCCGACAGGCGCCCCGTCAGCGCCTCGGCGAGCACGTCGCCCGCGAGCCTGCGCTCCGTGTCGCGCATCGCGCGCTGGCGCATCAGCTCGAGCGCCACGACGGTCACCGCCTGCTGGAGGATCAGCCGCTCGAAGTCGCCCAGCCCGCCCGAGTCGCGCGCGGCGACCAGCCAGGCCTGCGGCGCGCCGCGCCCGCGGGTCGACACGGGCAGCACCAGGGCGCGGCCGGCCAGCTCCGGGTGAGCGGGCGCGAACTCGCCGGCGTCGGACCCGCGCCCGGCGGCGGCGCTGCGCCGGCGCACCTCGTCGGCCACCTGCTCGAGCGCGCCGTCCGGCAGCTGGCGCCGGAACAGCTTCGAGGTGATCGTCTCCCCGCGCCCGGAGAGCACCGTCACGGCGCTGCCGGTCGCCGCGGCGAGCGCGCGCACGACCTCGTCGAGCCCGCGCTCCTCGAGCACGATCCGCTCGAGCCGCTTGTGGATCGCGATCCCGCGCTGGAGCACCTCGTACTGCTCGTTGACCAGCCGCGTGAACGCCTTCTCGGTGATCGCGATGAACGGCAGCTCGTAGGGGACCTCGAAGACGGGGAAGGCGGCGGTCTGCGCCTCCTCGACGATCGCCTCCGGCACGTGCTCGTGGTCGAAGCCGGTCCCGAAGCCGAGCCCGGCGAGATGGCGGTCGGCCAGCAGCCGGACGAACTCGCGCTGGCGCGCCTCGTCGTCGAGCTGGATGCCCGTCGTCAGCAGCAGCTCCCCGCCCGACAGCCACGGCGTCGGGTCCGTCAGCTCCGATATGTGCACCCACCGAACCGGCGCATCGGCACCGTCCTCGCCGGCCGCGAGCTGCAGGCCCATCTCGGCGACGAGGCCGCGTACCGTGAGCATCAGTGGCTGACGATCCGCTCCCAGGCCTCGGTCAGGACGGAGCGCAGCACGTTGTCGATCAGCTCGAACTCCTCGGTGTCGGCGATCAACGGGGGCGACAGCTGGATCACCGGGTCGCCGCGGTCGTCGGCGCGGCAGATCAGCCCGCGCTTGTAGAGCTCGCCCGACATGAAGCCGCGCAGCAGGTCCTCCGACTCCTCGTCGCTGAACGTCTCCTTGGTCTCCTTGTCCTTGACCAGCTCGAGCGCGTGGAAGTAGCCGGCGCCGCGCACGTCGCCGACGATCGGCAGGTCCTCCTTGAGCTTCTCGAGCATGCCGCGGAACTCGGGCTCCTTCTCGCGCACGTGGCCGCACAGGTCCTCGCGCTCGAAGATGTCCAGGTTCGCCATCGCCACGGCCGCCGAGACCGGGTGGCCGCCGAAGGTGATCCCGTGGGTGAACATCTTCGTGTCGTGGAGGAACGGCTCCCCCACGCGGTCCGACACGATCACTGCCGCCCATCGGCGCGTAGGCCGAGGTGATGCCCTTCGCGGTGGTGATCATGTCCGGCACCACGCCGAAGCGGTCGACGCCGAAGTAGTGGCCGAGCCGGCCCCAGGAGCAGATCACCTCGTCCGCGATCAGCAGCACGTTGTGGCGGTCGCAGATCTCGCGGACCCGCTGCCAGTAGCCGTCCTGCGGGACGAAGCAGCCGCCCGAGTTCTGGACGGGCTCGAGGATCACGGCGGCGACCGTGTCCGGGTCCTGGAACTCGATCACGTGCTCGATCTGGTCGGCTGCCCAGAGCGGGTCCCGGTCCTCCGACCAGCGGTAGTCGTTCGTGTTGGGCGCGTGGTAGGCGCCCGGTACGAGCGGCTCGAACGGCGTCCGCAGAGGAGTGATGCCGGTGATCGAGAGCGCCCCGAAGGTCGTCCCGTGGTAGGCCGTCTCGCGCGAGATGATCTTGTACTTGCCCGACGAGCCGGTCAGCTTGTGGTACTGGCGCGCCATCTTCCACGCCGACTCGACGGCCTCCGAGCCGCCCGAGGTGAAGAAGACGCGGTTGAGGTCTCCGGGAGCGAGCGCGGCGATGCGCGAGGCCAGCTCGATCGCAACCGGGTGGGCGTAGCTCCAGTTCGTGTAGAAGCCGAGCTCCTTGGCCTGGCGGGCGGCGGCCTCGCCGAGCTCGGCGCGACCGTGGCCGGCGTTCACGCAGAACAGGGCGGACAGCCCGTCCATGTAGCGGGTGCCGTGGTCGTCGTACACGTACGACCCCTCGCCGCGCACGATCAGCGGGATCTCGTGACCCTCGTCGTACCCGCCCATGCGGGTGAAGTGCATCCAGAGATGCCGGCGCGCCTTCTCCTGGAGCTCGCGGGCAGCACCGCTGTGCTGATCAGTCACGGCCTGTGGGGTCGTCGCCATTCTCTCTCCTCGCAATCCGTACGACTAGACGCTTCGGACAACGGTATCGGCGCAATGGCAGGTCGTCTAGGGAGTCCATGGCGAAACGCATCGGACATTCGTTGTACGTTTCGTACTGTTAGCCAACAGTGTTTTCGGCAATCCGAACCTTGCGGTGACGCCGGTTCGGCCATACCTTGCGGACCACCATGAGCCTGGGGGGCCAAGGGGGGAGTGCGCCGAGCGTCAGCTTGCGCTCGGTCAGCAAGCGCTTCGGCGACTTCACGGCCGTCCGCGGCATGGACCTGGACATCCCGACCGGCCGGTTCTTCACCATGCTGGGGCCGTCCGGCTGCGGCAAGACGACCACGCTGCGGATGATCGCCGGCTTCGAGGAGCCGAGCGAGGGCACGGTGCTGCTCGACGGCGAGGACGTGACCGGGCAGCCCCCGTTCCGGCGCCCGACCAACACCGTCTTCCAGAGCTACGCGCTGTTCCCGCACCTGAGCGTCGAGCGCAACGTCGCCTTCGGGCTCCAGCGCCAGCGCGTGGCGAAGGACGAGGTGCGCCGTCGTGTCGGCGAGGAGCTCGAGCGCGTCGGCCTCGCGCGCGAGGCCAAGCGCAAGCCGCGCCAGCTGTCGGGCGGCCAGCAGCAGCGCGTCGCCCTGGCCCGGGCGCTCGTCAACCGCCCCGCCGTGCTGCTGCTCGACGAGCCGCTCGGGGCGCTCGACCTCAAGCTGCGCAAGCAGCTCCAGATCGAGCTCAAGCGCATCCAGCAGGACGTCGGCATCACGTTCGTCTACGTGACGCACGACCAGGAGGAGGCGCTCACGATGTCGGACTCGATCGCCGTGATGAACCGGGGCGTGATCGAGCAGCTGGACAACCCCGAGGAGATCTACGAGCGGCCGTCGACGACCTTCGTCGCGGGCTTCATCGGCGTGTCCAACCTGATGCCGGGCGAGGTCGTCAACACCGGCGCGGGCTCGGTCGAGCTGCGCCTCGACGCCGGGCCCACCGTGCGCGCCGGCGCGGCGGGCGCCACGGTCGGCGAGCGCGCCCACGCGGTCGTTCGGCCGGAGAAGCTTCAGCTGCACGGGGTCGACGGAACCGGCACCGACGGCCGGCCGAGTGTCGACGGACAGGTGGAGAGCTCGCTCTACCTGGGTACCGCCACGCAGGTGATCGTCCGGCTCCCGGACGACACGCGCATGACCGTGCTGGTGCCGAACACCGACGAGGAAGCGCGCCGCCGCCTGCCGATCGCGGGCGACGGGGCGCGGCTGACCTGGTCCGCAGAGAACATTCACATGGTTAGGGAAACCGCCGCCGTCGGCGGCGGAAGGGGAGGAAGGATCGAGCAGTGAGTGACGTCGAAAGGCAGTTCGAACGGATCATCAAGGAAGAGATCAGCCGCAGGCGGCTGCTCGGCCGCGGCGCGGCGGGGGCGCTCAGCTTCTCGGCGCTGGCCTACCTCGCGGCGTGCGGGACGGACGAGCCGCCGGGCAGCGGCGACGAGGCCCAGAAGCAGAAGCGCGATCGTCGAAGGGCGAGATCGCCTCGAGCCCTCTACTTCGCCAACTGGCCCGCCTACATCGACGAGGACCGCACGGCGCTCAAGTCGCTTCCAGAACAAGAACGGCACCAAGATCAAGTACGTCGAGGAGATCAACGACAACGATCAGTTCTTCGGCAAGGTCCGCCAGCAGTACGCCCAGGGCGACTCGGGCGGGCGCGACCTCCACGTCGTGACCGACTGGATGGCCGCGCGGATGAAGCGGCTCGGGTACGTGCAGAAGTTCGACAAGTCCTCGATGCCGAACGCCAACGCGAACCTGATCGACCGGCTGAAGTCATCCGGCGTTCGACCCCAACCGCGAGTTCTCGATGCCCTGGCAGTCGGGGATGACCGGGATCATCTACCGCAAGGACAAGGTCAAGAGCCCGCCCAAGTCCGTCGACGCCCTGTTCGACCCCGCCTACAAGGGCAAGGTCACGATGCTCACCGAGATGCGCGACACGGTCGGGCTCGTCACCGCCTGGCAGGGCGGCGACCCCGAGAAGGCCACGCCTCGACGAGTACATGAAGGCGATCGACAAGGTCCAGGAGGGCGTCGACTCGGGTCAGATCCGCGGCTTCACCGGCAACGAGTACATCAAGGACATCCCGAAGGGCGACTCGTGGGTGATCTTCGGCTGGTCCGGTGACGCGGTGCAGCTCAAGGCCGACAACCCGAACGTCGAGTTCGTGCTGCCGGAGAGCGGCGGCATGCTGTGGACGGACAACATGCAGATCCCGGTCGGCGCACCGCACGCGTTCACGGCCGAGAAGTTCATCGACTACGTCTACCAGCCCGAGGTGCAGGCGCCGATCGAGGCGTACATCAACTACATCTGCCCGGTGGAGGGCACCAAGGAGGTCATGGCGAAGACCGATCCGGAGCTCGCCGACGAACCCGCTGATCTTCCCGGACAAGTCGGACTTCGACAACCTGTACATCTTCCGCGACCTGAAGCCGGAAGAGGAGCGCGAGCTGAACGACGCCTTCCAGAAGCTGATCGGCGCGTAGGAGCGGAGCCGGGGGACTCGCGACGATGCAGGGCCGCCTCCGAAGGACGTCGCTGCCGTACCTGCTGCTCCTCCCGGGGCTGGGGTGGCTGCTGCTGTTCTTCGCGCTGCCGCTCGTCTACATGGCGCTTCGAGTCGCTGAAGACCGGCACCATCGACACCGGCTTCCGGCTCACCTGGGAGTTCTCGAACTACACGCAACGCGCTGAAGCGACTACAACGAGCAGTTCATCCGCTCGTTCGAGTACGCCGGCCTGGCGACGCTGATCGCGTTCCTGATCGGCTACCCGCTCGCGTACGTGATCGCGTTCCGGGGCGGGAAGTGGCGCAACGCGCTGCTGCTGCTGGTGATCGTGCCGTTCTTCGTCACGTACCTGATCCGCACGCTGTCGTGGGAGACGATCCTGTCCGACTCCGGGCATCGTCGTCAGCACGCTGAAGTCGCTCGGAATCCTCTCGGAGGACGGGCGCCTGCTCGACACCACGGTCTCCGTGGTGGCAGGCATCACCTACAACTTCCTGCCTTTCATGATCCTGCCGCTGTACGCCAGCCTCGAGCGGATCGACCCGCGGCTGCTGGAGGCAGGCTACGACCTCTACGGGCGGCGGCGCGACGTCTTCTTCCGCGTGACGCTGCCCGCTGTCGATGCCGGGCGTCGTGGCGGGCGCGCTGCTCACGTTCATCCCGGCGGCAGGCGACTTCATCAACGCCCAGCTGCTCGGCACACCGAAGCAGTTCATGATCGGGAACGTCATCCAGTCGCGCTACCTGGTGGTGGCGGACTACCCGACCGCGGCGGCGCTCTCGTTCCTCCTGATGGCGTTCATGCTGATCATCGTCGTGATCTGGGCGCGGGTCGCCGGCACGGAGGCGCTGCTCGGCACGGAGGGCGAGCGGGGACATGACGGCGATCACGGCGCCGCGGCCTCGACTTGGGCTTCTGAACGCCTACGGCGCGCTGGCCCTGTTCTATCTGCTGCTCCCGATCGCGGTCATCGTCGTCTTCTCCTTCAACAACCCGGCGGGCCGCTTCAACTTCATCTGGGAGGAGTTCAGCCTCGACGCCTGGAAGCACCCGTTCGCGGTCCCCGGAGTGCAGGACGCGCTCGGAAGTCGCTCGAGATCGCGGCGCTTCTCGACGCTGATCGCGACCGCCCTCGGCACGCTCACCGCGCTCGCGCTGGTGCGCTACGAGTTCAAGGGGCGCGCGCCCGTCAACTTCTTCATCTTCATCCCGCTGGCGACGCCCGAGGTCGTGCTCGGCGCCGCGCTGCTGTCCCAGTTCCTCAACTGGGGCACGCCGCAGCTCGGCTTCGCGACGATCCTGATCGCACATGTGATGTTCAACCTCTCGTTCGTGATCATCACGGTCAGATCGAGGCTGATCGGCTTCGACAGGTCGCTCGAGGAGGCGGCGCAGGACCTGGGCGCCACGCCCTGGCAGACGTTCCGGCTCGTGACGCTGCCGCTGATCATGCCCGGCGTTCTGGCCGCGGCCCTGCTCGCGTTCGCGCTGTCGATCGACGACTTCGTGATCACGAACTTCAACTCAGGCTCGACGATCACGTTCCCGCTGTTCATCTGGGGCGCCGCGCGCGTGGCCATCCAGCCGCAGATCTACGTGATCGCGACGATGATCTTCCTGGTCACGGTGGCGGCGATGCTCCTCACGGTCTGGCAGCAGCGGCGCGCCGAGCGGATGGCATCGGTGCGGCCCGACGACGCCGAGCTCCCTGCCCCGGAGCCGGCGCCGGCTTGAGCGTCTCCGAGCTGATCGCGCGGGAGCGCGAGCGCTTCGCGGACGAGCACCCGCGGTCGAGGGAGCTCCACGAGCGCGCGGGCGGCTCGCTGCTCGCCGGAGTGCCGATGAGCTGGATGACGATGTGGGCCGGCGCGCACCCCGTCTACCTCGCGGAGGCCCACGGGGCGACCGTGTCGACGTGGACGGCAACGAGTACGCCGACCTCTGCAGCGCGCCCCCGACGAGCACCCGCGGTCGAGGGAGCTCCACGAGCGCGCGGGCGGCTCGCTGCTCGCCGGAGTGCCGATGAGCTGGATGACGATGTGGGCCGGCGCGCACCCCGTCTACCTCGCGGAGGCCCACGGGGCGACCGTGGTCGACGTGGACGGCAACGAGTACGCCGACCTCTGCCTCGGCGACACGGGGGCGATGGCCGGCCACTCGCCGCCGCTGCCGGACCCTGCCGGCATCACGACGATGCTGCCGACGGAGGACGCGGCCTGGGTGGGCGAGGAGCTCGCGCGCCGCTTCGGGATCCCGTTCTGGCAGTTCTCCCTGACCGCGACGGATGCCAACCGGTGGATGCTGCGGATCTGCCGCCAGGTGACGGGGCGGCCGCAGGTGCTCGTCTTCAACTGGTGCTACCACGGCTCGGTCGACGAGGCGTTCGTGACGCTCGGCGCGGACGGGGTCGTGCGCTCGCGCGCGGGCAACGTCGGCCCGGCGGTCGACCCGGCCCAGACCACGCGCGTCGCCGAGTTCAACGACATCGACTCGGTCGAGGCCGCGCTCGCGCCCGGCGACGTGGCCTGCGTGCTGATGGAGCCGGCGCTCACCAACATCGGCATCGTGCTGCCCGAGGACGGCTTCCTCGCGGCCGTGCGCGACGCCTGCACCCGCGCCGGGACGCTGCTGATCATCGACGAGACGCACACGCTCAGCGCCGGCCCCGGCGGCTGCACCGCCGCCTGGGGACTCGAGCCCGACGCGGTCACCCTTGGCAAGTCGATCGGCGGCGGCGTCCCGATCGGCGCCTACGGCGTGACGGCCGAGCTGGCCGAGCGCATCGCCTCCGAGGAGGAGGGCGACTACGAGGACACCGGCGGGGTCGGCGGCACGCTCGCCGGCAACGCGCTGTCGCTCGCGGCCGCGCGCGCGACGCTCGGCGAGGTGCTGACGGACTCGGCGTTCGCCGAGATGTCGCGGCTGCGCGAGCGCTTCGTCGAGGGCGTCGAGGCGACGCTCGAGCGCCACTCGGTTCCCTGGAGCGTCGTCAGCCTCGGGGCGCGCGCCGAGTACCGCTTCGCACCGGAGCCGCCGCGCACCGGCGCGGAGTCGGCGGCGGCGGCCGACAGCGAGCTCGAGGAGTATCTGCACCTGTACCTGCTCAACCGCGGCGTTCTGATCACGCCGTTCCACAACATGGCGTTGATGTGCCCGGCGACGACCCCGGCCCAGGTCGATCGCCACACGGCGGTATTCGGAGAGGCCGTGAAGGAGCTGTTCGAATGACGGAGCATCGGGAGCACCACGCCTCGCAGGCCGGGGACAAGGGGCTCAAGCAGGACGCGATCGGGTTCCTCGACGGACTCGTGATCGGGATCTCGTCGACGGCGCCGGCCTACTCGCTCGCGGCCGTGCTCGCGATCGTGGTCGTCGGGGTTGGCGTGCAGGCGCCCGCGGTGATGCTCGTCTCGTTCGTCCCGATGTTCCTGATCGCGTCGGCGTTCTACTACATGAACCGCGCCGACCCGGACTGCGGCACGTCGTTCTCCTGGATCACCCGCGCGATGGGGCCGGGGCTCGGCTGGGTCGGCGGCTGGGCGGTGACGACCACCGGCATCCTGGTGATCGGGTCGCTCGCCCAGGTGGCGGCGTTCTACACGTTCGACCTGTTCGGGCTCGACTCGATGCGCGACTCGATCGCCTGGAACGTCGTCTTCACGCTGCTGATCATCGCCGTGATGACGACGATCTGCGTGCTCGGCACCGAGCTGTCGGCGCACATCCAGCGGGTGATGATCTTCGCCCAGGTCGGCGCGCTGCTGCTGTTCGCGGTGGTCGCCCTGATCAAGGGCGGGGCGCTCACGTTCTCGCTGTCGTGGCTGTCGCCGTTCGCGATCGACAGCTCCAACGCGCTCATCCTCGGCGTGCTCACGGGGGTGTTCATCTATTGGGGCTGGGAGAGCGCGGTGAACCTCAACGAGGAGACGGAGGACTCGGACTCGGCGCCGGGCCTGGCCGCCGTGTTCTCGACCGTGATCCTGCTCGGCACCTACGTGATCACGACGATCGCGGTCGTCTCCTACGCGGGGCTCGACCGGATCGGCGAGTTCGAGGACGACGCCGGCATCTTCGGCGCGCTGGCGACCGACGTGCTGGGCTCGCCGCTCGACAAGCTGGTCGTGCTGGCGATCATCACGTCGGCGCTGTCGTCCACCCAGACGACGATCCTGCCCGCCTCGCGCACGACGCTGTCGATGGCGCGCCAGCACGCGTTCCCGGCGGCCTTCGGGAAGGTGCACCCGCGCTACCTGACGCCCCACGTCTCGACGATCGTGATCGGCGCCGTGGCCGCGGTCTGGTTCGGCGTGCTGTTCCCGCTGTCGGAGAACTTCGTCTACGACTCGCTCACCGCGCTGTCGCTGATGATCGCGTTCTACTACGCGCTGACCGGGTTCGCCTGCGCGATCTACTACCGCCGCGAGCTGACCAAGTCGGTGAAGAACTTCCTCTTCATCGGGGTCGGGCCGGTGATCGGGTCGCTGATGCTCGGCTTCCTGTTCTTCAAGGCGGTGATCGAGTACTCGAAGACCGACCAGAGCTACTCCGGCAGCGCGCTGTTCGGGATCGCGATCCCGGTGGTGCTGGGCATCGGGCTGCTGCTGCTCGGCGTGGTGCTGATGCTGATCTGGCGCGCGGGCGGGCACCGGGCGTTCTTCGGGCGCAAGACGGAGATCGTCGATCCGGACGTGGCGGCGGGCCGCGCGGTGGGCATCGCCGCCGTCCCGGAGGAGGCGGTCTGATGGCGACGATCGTGCTGGGCTACGACGCCTCCCCGGGGGCGGAGCGAGCGCTCGACACCGCGGTCGAGCTGGCCGGCGCCTTCGGCGACCGGCTGGTGATCGGGTTCGGCGTCCAACCGCCCGGGCACGGCGGCGGCGAGGCCGCCGAGGCCCGCGACGCGCTGCGCGAGCAGGCCGCCCAGATGACGGGCGAGGCCCTCAGCCGGGCGCTCGAGGCGGGGGTCGGGGCGGAGGTGTCGCTCGTCGACGAGCGGCCCGCCGCGGCGCTCGCCGGCCTGGGCGAGCAACACGACGCGCGGATGATCATCGTCGGCAGCTACGGCGAGAGCCCGATCAAGGGAGCGATCCTCGGCTCGACCCCGCACAAGCTGCTGCACCTGTCGGACCGGCCGGTGCTGGTGGTTCCCGGAGGGTGATCGCTCGGTAGGGTCCGACCGGTGAGCACCTGGGAACAGCTGGCATCGCTGCCACTCGAGATCGAGCGCTACGAGCTGGAGGGACGCGAGCTCGCGTTCTCCGAGGAGTTCGTGCGCTACACCACGCTGATCACGCTGCACGGCGGCGGCGAGCAGGGGGTGGGCGAGGACGTGGTCTACGACGGTCTCGACCACGCCTCGTTCCAGGCGGCCGGCGCCACGCTCCCGCTGGCCGGCTCCTGGACGCTCGGCTCGTTCGCCGAGCAGCTGTCGGAGCTCGACGCCTTCCCCGACCCGCCCGTGCGCGACGTGTCGCGTCGCTACCGAACCTGGGCCTTCGAGTCGGCCGCGCTCGACCTCGCCCTGCGCCAGGCGGGGCGCTCGCTCGCCGACCAGCTCGGACGCCCGCTGCGGCCGCTCACCTACGTGGTCTCGATGCGGCTGGGCGCCTTCGACAGCGACGAGCCCGAGACCTCCGAGAAGATGATGAGCGTCCTCGAGCGCTACCCGGGCACGCGCTTCAAGCTCGACCCGACCAACACCTGGAGCGACGCGCTGATCGCGGAGCTGGCCGCGAGCGGCGCGGTCGACTCGCTCGACCTCAAGGGCCAGTACAAGGGCACGCCGGTCGACGTCGAGACCGACCCCGAGCTGTACGCCAAGCTGATCGAGGCCTTCCCCGACGCCTGGCTCGAGGACCCCGACCTGAACGACGAGACGCGCCCGATGCTCGAGCCGGTGCGCGACCGCATCACGTGGGACGCCCCGATCCACTCCGTCGACGACGTGCTCGCGCTCGAGTGGGAGCCGCGCATGGTCAACATCAAGCCGTCGCGCGTGGGCTCGCTGTTCGAGCTCGGCCGCGCCTACGACTTCTGCGCCGAGCGCGGCATCGGCGCCTACGGCGGCGGCCAGACCGAGCTGGGCGTCGGGCCGCGACCACATCCAGTACCTCGCCGCGCTGTTCCACCCCGACACCCCCAACGACGTGGCGCCGCGCGGCTTCAACATGCCGCAGCTGCCCGACGGGATGCCCGACGAGCCCGATCGAGATCGAGCCCGCCGCGACCGGCTTCCGCTTCGCGTGATCGAGGCGCATCCGCTCCATCCGGGCGGGCAGTCCGCGCTCGAGCGTCGCCGGCCGTGTGGCCGCCTTCCTCGGCGAGGCGCGCCGCTCGCTCGACCTCGCGCTCTACGACGTGCGCCTGCCGGGCGAGCCGGGCGACGTGGTGTCCGCGCGCGCTGCGCGCCGCGGCCGACCGCGGCGTGGCGGTGCGGATCGCCTACAACGCCGACCACGACGAGCGCGTCTTCCCCCCGCCGCCGAGCACGGAGCCGGAGCTGATCGAGGCGCTGCCCTTCCCGACCTGCGGGATCCCGGGCATCCCCGACCTGATGCACCACAAGTACGTCGTGCGCGACGGCGGAGTCGGTCTGGACCGGCTCGACCAACTGGACGACGGACTCGTGGACGCTCCAGGAGAACGTGATCGTGCAGGTCGACTCGCCCGGCGTCGCCGCCGAGTACGCGCGCAACTTCGAGGAGCTGTGGGCGGCGCGCGACGTCGACCGCTCCGGCCACGCCGAGCCGCGCACGCTCGACACCGACGGCCACCAGACGCGCGCCTGGTTCACGCCCGGGCACGGGGAGGAGCTGTCGCACCGGATCGCCCGCGCGATCGGGCGGGCGCGCGAGCGGATCAGGATCGCGTCGCCGGTGCTGACCGCCGGCCCGGTGATCGGCACGCTGGCCGAGGTGGCGGCGGAGGCGCGCGTCGACCTGCGCGGAGTGGTCGACAGGACCGCAGCTCGAGCAGGTCTTCCAGCAGTGGCGCGACAACGGCCGGTCGGCCTGGAAGATCCCGATCCTCGCCTCGGTGCTGGAGCACGCGGACTTCCGCGGCAAGCCCTCCACCCGCTACACGCCCGAGAGCGTCCACGACTTCATGCACGCGAAGGTGACGGTCGCCGACGACTGGGTGTTCGCGGGCTCGTTCAACCTGTCGCGCTCGGGCGAGCGCAACGCGGAGAACGTGCTCGAGGTGCAGGACGCGGCGCTGGCCGACCAGCTCGCCGCCTACATCGACGAGGTCAGGGAACGCTACGAACGGATGTCCGCGCCTGACGGTGCGCTGCGGACATGAGCCGGTCGCGCACCTCGACGGGGTCGTCGGTGACGCAGAGCAGGTCGAGGTCCTGGGGCGAGATCTTGCCCTCCGCCAGCAGGCGCTCGCGGATCCAGTCGACCAGCCCGCCCCAGTAGTCGCTGCCCATCAGCACGACCGGGAAGTGGCGGATCTTGCCGGTCTGGATCAGCGTGAGCGCCTCGAACGTCTCGTCGAGCGTGCCGAAGCCGCCGGGGAAGACGACGAAGCCGCTCGCGTAGCGCACGAACATGATCTTGCGCGTGAAGAAGTAGTGGAACTCGAGGCCGATGTCGCAGTACGCGTTGAGCCCCTGCTCGAAGGGCAGCTCGATGTTGAGGCCGATCGAGAGCGCGCCCGCGTCGCGCGCGCCGCGGTTGGCGGCCTCCATCGCGCCGGGGCCGCCGCCGGTGATGATCGCCAGGCCCGCCTCGCCGGCGATGCGGGCGGTCTCGCGCGCGAGCGCGTACTCGGGGTCGTCGGGCGGCGTGCGGGCCGAGCCGAAGAAGGAGGCCGCGGGGCCGACGTGGGCGAGCGCGTCGAAGCCCATCTGCAGCTCGGCGCTGATCCGCTTGACGCGGGCGGCGTCGGTGAGCGTCGAGAGGACGCCCTGCTCCTGGGCGGCGATGATCTCCTCGTCGGCTGTGGCGGGCATGCGCGGCCCGTGATGCGGCTGAGCCATAGCCTTCGAGAGTAGCCGCGGTTCGGCCTACAGCGCCAGCGCGAGCGTAGCTCGCGGCGGCCAGGCCGGCGAGCGCGACCGGCGCCAGCCGGCGCACGGTGAGCGAGGTGGCGTCGGGCCGGCGAGGTCGACCGCGAGCAGCGTCGCCACCGATCCCTGCGGCATGGCGAGCGCCCCGATGCCGAGGCCGATCGTCGCCGCGTAGGCGGACGGACCCGCGCCCAGCAGGCTGCCGACCGAGACGCTCGCGGGCAGGTTGTTGGTCAGCGCCGCGCCGAGGCCCACGGCCGCCGCGACCGCGAGCAGCGCGCGGCGGTGGCGGCGCCGGCGGCGGCGGGGACAGGTGCAGCGCGCCGACCAGCACGAGCAGCCCGGTGAGCCGGACCGTGAGCCCGAGCGGCAGCGCGGGGCGCGGGCGGGGGCGGGGGTGCAGCAGCAGCCCGGCGAGCGCCACCGCCGTGAAGGGCCACCAGGGAGCGATGCCCACGCAGCGGCGCCACGAAGCAGCTGAGCGCCGCCGCCGCGAGCGACGACGAGCAGGTGCCGCTCGGCCCGGGCTGAGCGGGCGGCGCCCGGCGCCGGCGGCCGGCGTACGCGCCGGCGAGGGCGCGCCGCTCCATCAGCGCGACCGCGACGGCGCAGGCGAGCGCGCCCGCCAGCCCGGGCACGAGCATGTCGGCGAGGAACGCGGACGGCTCGATGCCGAGCCTCTCGATGACGACGAGGTTCGTCGGGTTGCCCTGCGGGACCGCGACCGAGACGGCGTTGGCGACGACGACGGTGCCGATCAGCAGCGGCGGCAGCGGCAGCGCGTGGCGGCGGGCGAGGGCGAGCACGAGCGGGACGGTGAGCACGACGGCGCCGTCGAGCGACAGCGCCGCGGTGGCCAGCGGCGGTCGTCAGGCAGACGAGCAGGTACACGAGCGCCGTGCGTCCTCGGGCCAGCCGGGCGATGCGGCCGGCGGCGCGCTCGGCGAGCCCGGCGCGGTCGGCGGCGGCGGCGAGGGTGAGCGCCGCGGTGAGGAACAGCAGCACGGGGACGACGGCCTCGACGGCGGGGAGGAGCGGGGCGCCCAGCGCCGCGCTGACGCAGCGGCGAGCGCGCCGACGCAGGCGACCGAGGCACGGCCGTTGGGGTCGCGCGCGACCGCGGCGACCGCCGCAGCTGCGAGTATGAGCTGAAGGATAAGCATGGTTATTAGCTAAGCTAGCTTATCTATTGCCACCTGGCGCCAAACCGAAACCAGCCGGCCGCCCTGCGCGCGAGGAGGCCGCCGACGCGCTCGCGGCCGTGGCGCCGCTGGTGTCGCGCTGGATGGAGCGGCTGCTGGCACGCCACCGGCCCGCGCTGACGCGGGGCAGTACCTGGCGCTGCGGGCGATCGGCCGCGAGCCGCTGGGAGCGAGCGAGCTGGCGCGCCGGACCGGTGTGTCGGGTCCGGCGGTGTCGCAGCTGGTCGCCGGGCTTGATCGATCAGGGCCTGGTCACGCGCAGTCCCGCGGAGGCCGACCGGCGCCGCCACGAGCTCGCGCCTGACGAAGCGCGGAGAGCGAGTGCTCAGCTCGGCGAGCGAGGCGATGCGGGCGGGGCTCGACGGCCTGATCGAGGACCTGCCGCGGCCCGAGACCGATGCGCTGGCCCGCGCGCTGCCGCGCGTGGAGGCGCTGCTGTCGGGGCGCCGCCGCCGCGGCGACCGGCGCCACCGCGGCCGCCACGCGGCCGGGCCGCGGGCCGCGCGCCGCTAGAGCGCGAGCGAGAGCGGCTGCTCGAGCAGCTCCTTGACGCGCGCCAGGAACTGGGCGCCGTCGGCGCCGTAGAGGATGCGGTGGTCGCAGACGAGCGACAGGCTCATCTGGTCGCGCGCGACGATGCGGCCGCTGTCGTCGACGGCCGGCCGCTTCTCGAGCGCGCCGACGGTCAGGATCGCGGCCTGCGGCGGGTTGATGATCGCCGACGAACTGCTCGATCCCGAACATGCCGAGGTTCGAGACCGTGAACGTCGCGCCCGACAGCTCGGGCGGCGTGATCGTCTTGTCGCGCACCTTCTCGGCGACGGCGCGGGCGTCGCGGGCGATCTGGCCGAGCGACTTGCGGTCGGCGTCGAAGACGGTCGGCACGACCAGCGCGTCCTGCGCCGCGACCGCCACGCCGACGTTGACCCGCTCGTAGAGCTCGAACTTGCCGTCGCGGTAGGCGCCGTTGACGCGCGGGTGCTCGCGCAGCGCGGTGGCGGCGGCCTTGACGACCATGTCGTTGAACGACGGCGCCGGGTCCGCGACCTCCTTGAGCCGCGCGCGCAGCTCGACCGCCAGCGTCATGTCGACGGTCAGCGAGATCGAGAAGTCGGGCGCGGTCGCCTTCGACTCGGCCATCCGCCGGCTCACCGTCTGCTGCAGGCGCGTGAGCTCCTGGATCTCGGCCTCGCCCTTCGGCGCCGGCCTCGCCGCGCTGCGGGCTCGGGGGCGCGCTCGGCGCCTCGGCGGGCGCGGCCTCGCGCCTCGGCCGCGCTCCGCGCCGTCGTCCGGCGCGGGCGCCGCCGCTCTCGGCGGCGGCCTGCACGTCGGCCTTGACGATCCGCCCGCCCGGGCCCGAGCCCTCGAGCCGCGCCAGCTCGACGCCGAGCTCCCGCGCCATCCGCCGCGCCACCGGCGACGCCTTGACGCGCCCGCCGTTGCCGCTCGGCGCGCGCTCCTTGGCGGCGGTGCCGCCGCCGGCCGGCCGCGCCGGCGCCTCGCCGGCTTCGCCTCGGCGCCGGCGGGCTCGCGCTCGGCCTCGCTCGGCGCCGGCGTCCTCGGCTCTCGCCGGCTCGGCTCGTCGCTCCGTCCTCGTCCGCTTCGCCCTCGTCCTCGTCGGCTCCGCCTGCTCGGCCTCGCCGTCGGCCGCGCTCGCTCTCCTCGGCCGCCGGCCTGCTCGACTTCCCGCCCGCCTCGCTCGGGTCGCCGATGCGCGCGATCACCTCGCCGATCGCGAGCGTGTCGCCCTCCTGGGCCACGATCTCGATCAGCGTGCCGTCGGTGTCGGCCTCGTAGGTCATGTTGGCCTTGTCGGTCTCGATCTCCACGAGCGGCTCGCCGCGCTTGACCTCGCCGCCCTCCTCGACCAGCCACTTCAGGACGGTGCCCTCCTCCATCGAGTCGGACAGGCGCGGCATCGTGACGTCGGTGGCCATCGCGTCTCCTCTCTAGAGGTCCCGGAACGTCGCCATCGCCGCCTGGATGACGTGCTCCTCGTGCGGGAACGCGGCCTGCTCGAGCGGCTTGGAGTACGGCATCGGCACGTCGGCGCCGGTCACGCGCTGGACGGGCGCGTCGAGCTAGTCGAACGCCTGCTCCTGGATCAGCGCGGCGAGGTTGGCGCCGACGCCGCCGTGGGGCCAGCCCTCCTCGACGATCACCGCGCGGTTGGTCTTCTTGACCGACTCGAGGATCGTGTCGAGGTCGAGCGGGCGCAGCGTGCGCGGGTCGATCACCTCGGCGTCGATCTCGTGCTCGTCGGCGAGCTTCTCGGCCGCCTTCTCGGCGGTGATGGCCATGCGCGAGATGCCGATGATCGTCACGTCGTCGCCCTCGCGGCGGATCGGCGGCCTCGCCGAAGCGCATCGGCCCGCCGTTCTCGGGCACCTCGCCGCGCTGGCCGTAGAGGGTCTCGTGCTCGATGAAGATGACCGGGTTGTCGTCGCGGATGGCGGCCTTGAGCAGGCCCTTGGCGTCCGCCGGCGTGGACGGCGCGGCGACCAGCAGGCCGGGCACGTGGAGGTAGAAGGCCTCGAAGCAGTGCGAGTGGGTCGGGCCGAGCTGGTGGCCGGCGCCCTGCGGCATGCGGATCACCATCGGCACCTTGACCTGGCCGCCGAACATGTAGCGGATCGCCGCGGCGTGGTTGACGATCTGGTCCATCGCGAGCAGCGAGAAGTTGATCGTCATCAGCTCGACGACCGGCCGCAGCCCGACCATCGCGGCGCCGACGCCCATGCCGACGATCGTGTTCTCGGAGATCGGCGTGTCGCGCACGCGCTTCTCGCCGAACTCCTCGAGCAGGCCCGCGGTGACCTTGAAGGCGCCCTGGAAGACGCCGATGTCCTCGCCCATCAGGAAGACGTTCTCGTCGGCCTCCATCTCCTCGCGCAGCGCCTGGTTGAGCGCCTCGCGGTAGCGCATCGTCGGCATCAGTCGGCGCCGCCCTCCTCGTCGCGTCCTCGGCGCCGGGCTCGCCCTCGCCGTCGTCGCCTCGTCGCGTCGGCCTCGTCGGCGCTGGCGCGCTCGCCGCTCGACGCCGGCGTAGGCGGCGCCCTGCTCGGCCAGCTCGTGCGGCATGTCGCCGGCCTCGCGCTCGCGCTCGCCGCGGTGGACCTCGGGCGAGCGCTCGTCGACGGTCCACCAGGCGGGCACGTCGCTCGTCGAAGACGTAGATGTCGTCGTAGAGCGAGTCGAGCTCGGGGAAGGGCGACTCGTCGGCGAACTTGACGGCCTCGTCGACGGCCTCGATCGCCTCCTCGTCGAAGCGCTCGACGTCCTCCTCGCTGAGCACGCCCTCGTCGACGAGCCGGTCGGCGAAGGCCTTGATCGGGTCGCGCTCGCGCCACTCCTCGACCTCCTCCTTGGTGCGGTACTCCTCGGGGTCGGCCATCGAGTGGCCGCGGTAGCGGTAGGTGACGGCCTCGACGAGCTGCGGCCGGCGCTCCTCGCGCGCGCAGCTGCAGCGCGTCGGTGACGACGCTGTGCACGTCGAGCACGTCCATGCCGTCGCAGCGGGTGCCCGGCACGCCGAAGCCCTCGGACTTGAGCGACAGGTCGGTCACGGCCGAGTGGCGGTGCAGCGCCGTGCCCATGCCGAACTGGTTGTTGATGATCACGAAGACCACCGGCAGCTTCCAGAGCGCGGCGAGGTTCATCGTCTCGCCGAAGGTGCCCTGGTTGGTGGCGCCGTCGCCCATCATCGAGAGGATCACGTCCTCGGTGCCGAGGTAGTCGTTGGCGAGGGCGACGCCGGCGCTGAGCGGCAGGCTGCCGCCGACGATGCCGTAGCCGCCGAGGAAGCGCCGCTCCCAGTCGAACAGGTGCATCGAGCCGCCGCGGCCCTTCGAGCAGCCGGTCTCGCGGCCGAACAGCTCGGCCATGACGGCCTTCGGATCGGTGCCGCGCGCGAGCGCCTGGCCGTGCTCGCGGTAGGTCGACATCAGGTAGTCGGTGTCGCGCAGCGCCTGGGTGGCGCCGACGACCGTGGCCTCCTCGCCGATGCAGAGGTGGAGGAAGCCGCCGATCTTGGCCTTCGCGTACATCTCGCCCGCGCGCTCCTCGAAGCGGCGGATGAGCATCATCTTCGCGAGGACGGTCTCGCAGGTCTCCTTGTCGGGAAGGTCGTGCTTGACCTCGCCGACGTGACGCGTCCTTGGCGCGTCGGCCGGCGGCGCCGTTGCCCTCCTTTGGCTGCTTGCCGGCCTTGGCTCGTCTCCCTCGTCGCCATTGCGCAGGCAGAGTACCCGGTGACCCCGCGGGCTCAATCGCGAAACCCCCGACTGGGGGGTCGGCCGCGGCGGCCTCAGCGCCCTACGCCGGCGCGCTGTCGAGCGCCTGCGCGGCCTCCTCGAGCCGATCGTCGCCCCAGAAGAGCTCGTCGCCGACGGCGACGCTCGGGCACGCCGCGGACGCCGCGGTCGTAGGCCTCCTGCGTCGCCGCCCTGAGGCGGTCCTTGGTCGACTGCAGCTCGATCGCCTTGAGCACCGCGTTGGGGTGGAGCTCGCAGGCGGCGGCGGCGATCAGGACGTTGTCGAGGTCGCCGAGGTCCCTGCCCGCCGCGAACGCCTGGCGGAAGGCGGCGAGGGAGAAGGCGACGGCGCGGCCGGTCTGCTGGGCGAAGACCGCGGCGCGCATCGCCTTGAGCGTGTTGGTGGGCCAGTCGGTCGGGCCACCTGACCGGCAGCAGCCCGTACTCGTCGGCGCGCCGCTCGATCTCGCGCATGCCCGCGTCGCGCTCGTCGGTGTGCGCCCAGGACCCGCCGCCGGTCTGCTGCCAGATGCCGCCGAGCAGGATCGGCTGCCAGACCGGGACGACCGGCAGCACCTGGTGGATGCGCTCGGCGGCGAGCCAGGCGTAGGGGGAGCCGAGGTCGTAGTAGAAGGTGGGCTGCTCGCGGCCGGGCGTCACGGGCGGAACAGTACGGCCGCCGGGCGTTGCCGCCGGGTTCGCTTCAGCGCACCGAGCGACGGTCCCGGCGGCGAGGAGGTTCGGATCACCGGTGCCGATGCGCTCCTCGTTGAGCGTCCAGAGGCGATGGACCTCGTGGGCGATGCGGCCGTGCCGGGCGTCCCGGCCGAGCAGGCGCGGCGGCGATCGACCAGAGCGAGTCGCCGGGGGGGACGATGTAGGTGGGGCCGTGGAGGGGTGGGGCGGCGGGGGCGCCGCCGTGGCGTCGCCGGTGCCGGGCCGCCGCCGTGCTTCGGGCCGCGGGGGCGGCTCGCCGGCGCCGGTGGGCTCTCGCGGCGCGGTCTTGCTCGGCGCCTCTGGCCGCGGAGCGCCGCGCTCCTGGCAACCAGCGACCGTGCGATGGGCGGGCCGACGGCGAGCGCCGACGGCGTGGTGAGGCGGCGCCGTGGGCGGCGGCGGCGCCGGGTTCGGCTCGAGCGGGTGACGACGCGGTCGGGTCCTCGCTCTGATCGGGATCGGTCTGGACCCTCGGGCTGCTCGGCCTCGACTGGGCCGGAGTCGACGGCCGGCTCCTGCTCGAGGCTTCCGCCGGGGGATCCGAAGAGATGGCGGTAGCGCCGTGTCCTCGCTGCGCGGCGACGTCGTCGCTGCCGGGGTCGTCGGGACCGGGCGTTTCGCAGCCGGGCGAGGAGCGTTCCGGCCAGCACGATGCCCTCCGTTGCTGGTCCGGCTCGGCGGCGACGACTTGACCCCATCCCGGCCAGAGGCGAGCACCCCTCTTGCTGCTGATCGCGCGGTCGCGAAAGCCCAGCGCCGGGTCCGGGGAGACAGCGCCCCGAACAGCCGATCGCTGACGACAGACGGGGCAACGGGATGGAAGTCGAGCCGTGCGTGATGCCTGTGGTTCGGACAGATGGAGATTCCTGGAGGCATGGACGCTCCTCTAGTTCAGTGGGTCCGTGACGCAGCGGAATTCCTTGGCGCCGGCGGCGTTGTCGGGGACGAGGCCGACGCTTCCAACCTCGTCTGTGATGTAGAGAACGTCGAGCCCGCCGGGCTCTGCCGAGACGGGTAAACGTTGCTTGTCAGCTCTCCGCCTGGTGCGAAGCTGATGTCGTGTGCGCCGAGCGCCGTCATCAGCTCGTCATGGCTGGGAAGCCGGCGACCAGGCGTGTATCGGCGTTGGACGTCCTCGCACTCGCCCGCGGCGATGCCTTACGGCGCCGGCGGAGGCGCGGCCGTTCTCGACGCAGATGTCCGAGATTGGGAGCGTCCCCGAGGGCACCGCACGAAGAGCCGAGCAGCCGGCATCCGCCGACGCGGAGCCGCATTCCTCGCTCGTGGGACCGCCTCGAGGCGGGACTCCTTGATCCGGCCCCCCCCGAGCGAATCGCGCCTCAGATCGCGCTCCGTGAGCGAGCCGTTCTGCACGTCCCGTCCTGTGATGCTGAATGCGGCGTAGGCGGAGCCACCAATGCCACGAACACCGCCAAGGTGGCCATGACGTTTGCGTAGGTCAGCCTGCCTTCGAACGCGCCTTCATCACCGCCTCCTGTTCGCTCGAGATCGCGAGGTATCGACACGGCGCGCCGCGGACTCGCACTCCCACCGATCCGTGTCTCCGTCCTCGAATGGGTACGCAGACTCTGCCGGCAGTCTGGCTCGGAATCGGTACCGGAGAAGCCCGCAGCTGCGGCGGAAGCGATACCGCACGCGCCACACCCCGTTCGAGTCGGTCCTCACGGTCCGGAACGTCTGCCAATGATGAGACAGCACCACCTGAACCTCGACGAGCTTGCCGCCGGCGGGTACGGGCCGTGATCGGATCCGTCCGATGAACGTGACCGCTCCGGCCGTTCCGGAGATGCCGCGGGCGGGCGCGGATCGTCGACGCCGCCGGAACCTTGATGGTCGACCTGACGCTGGCTCGGCAGCGTCGTCGCGGTGTCCGAGGTAGACCGCCCGGAGGACGCTCGTCTCGACGGCGCGACCCCGATCTGTGAACCGCCCCGACTCTGTTCGTTGGAGTCGTTCCATCACGTCAGCTCCTGACCACGGTCCACCTCGAGAGCACCTGGACGTCGGCGCCCGCTTACGGGCTGCGGCCGCGGGTGCGACGGCTCCGGTGACCCGGACTCGCTTCCGACGCCTCGAGCGGATTGCGTTCGAGAGACGCGCCTATGACCTCCGGCGATGCCGATCGATGCGCCCTGCGGACTGACGACGCCCGCGCGTCATCGCGGTGGGTGTGCGCAGCGGCAACGGAGCGTCATCGGCTGTGCCGTCGAGACCCTGCGTCGGAGCTTGCTCTGGTTCGCCAGCGCGGTCACGGCTGTCGCGCGGAGCACGTACGTGCCGTCCGGGAGTCCCGCGTCATCGATCGCGCGACCAATGATTGCCCTCCTGGCGTGTCTGCAGTGTCTGCCAGACGCCGGAGCCCTGAGCGCTGAATTCGATCTGCCCGCTCGCCAGCGCCGGAGACCTTGTCATTGACGGCGCCGACACCAGCGTGGGGTCGCGACGGCGAGGGGTTTCGAACCCGATGTCGGGCGGCTCCGGGTCGTAGCGCAGGGTGACCGGCACCGACGCGTTCGCGGGTTCCTGGTTCCCGGCCGCGTCCTCGAGCCAGACGCGGAGCTGCCATTCGCCTGGCAGCGGGACGTGAGATGCGGTGAGCGTGTCGAGATCGCCAGGTCGCCGCTCGCGCACGTCAACGCCGGTCCGACGGGCAAGCGGTAGTGCGCTGCGACGATTGGTGCGCGGTCGACTCTCGACCGGGTTCGTCCAGCTGAGGCCGAACTCGTTGCGGTTGCGCCAGCCGTCGCCGCCTTCGATCGCCGACGGCGACGGCGCCCGGCGCAGTGTGGTCGATCGCGACCGGTGTGCCGGCAGCGAGTTGCCGAGGTTTCCGGCCGCATCCTCGCCCTGTAGCACGAGTGCGCTGGTCCCTTCGTCAAGCGTGCGTCGTGTCGACAGTGAGCGACGCCCGGGCCGTTGGCACAAGGGATCCGCTGGCGTAGTTGCATGGCCGCGGTGCATGCCGCCGTACGCGTACCCCCGCCACCACCGGCCGCACCAGCCGCACCCCAACGTTGTCCAGCCGCCGCGTAGTTCACCCGCTGCGTTCCCTCGACCCACTCGCCCCGGGTGAACGGGTTGTCCTGCTGGATCCCGACCCGCGGGTGCGCTTGTGTCGACGACCGTCGCCTGGGCCCTGAAGGTCCGGATGTAGTTCAGGCTGTCGCGCTGAGCAGTAGGGCTTCTTGCCGAGCCCACGCAGAGGACCCGCTGGATGATCTTGCGTCGCTGCCCGCGATGTTGTAGATGCGGGCGCAGGGCCATCCGGCGCGCCTGGGTGTCGGCCGTGGTTCGGGCAGCCTCGGTTGGCGCGCACGTTCTTGATCGCCACCGGCCGTTCCGTCGGGCGGCTCGGCCCATAGCTGCAGCGCGTAGCGGCAGTCGTGCCGGCGCGCCTGGCCGGACCACGCGAACCGGGTGAACTGCGTGCCCGGCGGCGCGCTTCAGCATGAAGTACGACCGCGACCCTCGCTACGACCGTGCCCGCGCGCACCACGTTCGCCGTCACCAGCCCGCGCAGGCCGGGCCCTCCGGGTCGCACGCGCGCTCCACATCATTCCGCGGTTCGCGAAGTCCTCGAACGCCGGGTCGAGAAGTCGGCGCGGTCGGCCTGGCAGGCGTTGATCGTGAACTCGTTCGCCGGGCCGGCTCGCACGGATGCCGCAAGGCAGCGAGACTGCAAGAACGACGGCTGGCGCGGGCTGGGCGGCTGGAATCTCATGACCGCTGAAGGCCGCGAGGACGAACTCGCCCCCCCCTCGCGAACTCGCGATCGAGCGTATTACCGCGAGCATCGTTCACCAACCAATCGGGATCCGTGATCGATCGCCAGAATCTCGCTAAGAGCGAGAAAATGCTCTGGCCGAGCGAGCGCGAGAGCGATGTGTTGCGTTAGCGGGTCTATAGCCCCGGAAACGCAACAGAAGCGGCGCCCGGGCGGCGGCCGCCTCAGCCGTGAATCAGCCAGCCGTCGGTCGCCCGCGCGGCCTCCATCACCGCCTCGGCGAACGCCGGGTGCGGGTGGATCGTGCGCGCCACCTCGGGGTAGCCGCCCTCGAGCTCGCGCGCGTTGACCAGCTCCTGGATCAGGTCGGCGGCCTTCACCGAGCAGATGTGGCCGCCGAGCAGCTCGCCGTACTTGCTTGTCGCCGACGATCTTGACCATGCCGCTGCGGTCGCCGTAGACGGTCGGCGCGCCGACGGCGCCCATCGGCACCTTGCCGACGACCACGTCGTGGCCCGCCTCGCGCGCCGCCTTCTCGGTCAGCCCGAACGAGGCCACCTGCGGGTGGCAGAACGTCACGCGCCGGGATGAACGCGTAGTCGATCGGGTGGACCTCCTTCCCGGCCGCGTCCTCGACGGCGATGATCCCCTCGTCGGAAGCCTTGTGGGCCAGCGCCGGCCCGGGGACCATGTCGCCGATCGCCCAGACGCCCTCGCGTGAGGTCCGCAGCCGCCCGTCGACCTTGATCAGGCCGCGCTCGTCGCGCTCGATGCCGGCCTCGTCCAGCCCCAGCCCCTCCACGTCGGGCGCCGCGGCCGGCGGCGATGCACCAGGTAGTCGAACTCCTCGCGTCTCGCCGTTGAACGAGACCTTCACGCCGACTTGCCGAGGCCTCGGCGCCCTCGACCTTCGCGCCGGTCTCGATCCGCACGTTCTGCTTCTCGATCTCCCGCGCGCACGCCCGGGCGATGTCCTCGTCCTCGAGCGGCAGGATCTGGTCGAGCGCCTCGAGCAGCAGCACCTCGGTGCCGAGCCGGCCGAACGCCGAGGCGATCTCCGTGCCCGACGCGCCCGCGCCGATCACGCACAGCCGCGACGGCTGCTCGTTCGAGCAGCCACATGCCCGGCGGTGTCCAGGATCCGCCCGCCGAACTGCAGGTCCAGCAGCGGCTTGGCCACCGAGCCGCAGCCAGGATCGACCGCGCTCGGCCTCGATCTCGGTCCCGTCGAACTGACCGCCGATCTTCACGTTGCCGTCGTCGGTCAGCGAGCCGAAGCCCTCGATCAGGTCGATCTTGTTCTTCTTGAACAGCCTCGCGACGCCGCCGGTGAGCGTCTTGATCACCTTGTCGCGGTGCTCCGCGGCGCCGCGAGTAGTCGACCGACGCGCCCGTCACCGAGATCCCGAAGTCGCCCGCGTGCTCCACCTCGGTCATCACCTCGGCCACGCGCAGGATCGCCTTCGCCGGGATGCAGGCCTCGTTCAGGCAGCGCCCGCCGATGTTGCCCTTCTCGACCACGGCGGTCTTCATGCCGAGCTGCGCGGCCCGGATCGCGGCGACGTAGCCGCCCGGGCCCGAGCCGATCACGATGCAGTCGTACTTGCTCTCCGGCATGGCGGCCGAGAGCCTAGCGACCGCGCGATCCTACGACCCCGGCCGCTCGGGCATCTGGATCCGCGCCATCGCCTTGACGAGGAACCAGAACAGCGTCCCCGACGCGAGCAGGATGATCGTGACAGGATGAACGCCCACCAGTTCACCGCCTGCACCATCCCCAGGCGCAGATCACGATCGTGAGCCCGAGCAGAGTCTGCATCCCGAGCACCGCCCAGTAGCGCGCCCGCCACATCCCGTAGGTGACGACGACGAGCAGCAGCGTCGTCACCACAGCTCCGCTGAGCCGGCTCCCGGGGGAGATCGTGTCCTCGCTCGGGTTGTAGCCGAACACCAGGGCGATCAGGTTCGCGAGCGCCAGCGCGCCGGCCGCGATCGCCCCGACCGTCACCGCGCCCGGCCGCTCGCCGCGCCGCAGCGGCTTGAGGGCGGCCCGCGCGGCGTCGTCCTTCGCCCGCGAGCGCTCGTAGCCGCGCGGCGGCGGCGCGGGCTGGGCCGCGGGTCGCGGCGCTCGCGAGCGCCGCTTGCGGCTCTTGCGCTTGCTCGCCATGGCGCCGACGAACCTTAGCCCCGGAGGCGCATCGATCTCGTGGGGGTTAGCCGCGTTGAGCGCCCTTTCATCCTGCTCGCGGCGGATTGCCTTGCTCGCGGCCGCGCCCTCCGCCCATGCCGCCAAGCGGGCGTGCGCTACGTCCGGCGCCAGATGCGACGCGGGGGCGCCCGCCGCGGGAAGCGGTGTCGCGCCCGGCGGCCTCCTGGCAGCGCGCCTGGTACACGACCGACACGGGCATGGCCCGCGCGCCGTCTACGCGCTCGCCGTCAAGAACCGGCGCAAGCTCAGGGCCGCTAGCGCGGCAGGGCCGCGCGCAGCGAGCGCGCCGCGGCCTCCGGGTCCGCGGCGGCCCTGATCGCCCGCACGACGGCGATCCGCCGCGCGCCCGCGGCCACGACCTCGCGCCACGTTGCCCGCGTCGATGCCTCCGATCGCGAACCAGGGCGCGTCACCGCCGCGCTCGGAGGCATAGCCGCAGGTAGTCGAGCCCGGCGGCCGGGCGACCCGCCTTGGTCGGGGTCTCCCAGACCGGGCCCACGCTCAGCTGGTCGGCCTCCGAGGCGAGCGCCGCGTCGAACTGCTCTGGCGAGTGGGTCGACAGCCCGATCAGCAGGTCCGGCCCGAGCAGCTCGCGCGCCTCGGCCACGGGCAGGTCGTCCTGGCCCAGGTGCACGCCGTCGGCGCCGGCCGCGCGCGCCAGGTCGGGCCGGTCGTTGAGCCAGAACAGCGCGCCGTGCTCGTCGCAGAGCGCGCGGAAGCGGGCCGCCGCACGGAGGATCTCCTCGTCGGGCGCCTCCTTGTCGCGCAGCTGGACCATGTCGACCCCGCCGCGCAGCGCGGGGCCGAGCACCGGCTCGGCCGCGGCCTCGACGACGAGGTAGAGCCGGGCTCGCCGCAGGCGCGCGCGCCTATCGGCGGGCCCCTCGCTCACCCGACCGGGTTCGCGCGCGCCGGCTGAAGCGTGATCGGCCCGGCCGGGCCGCCGGACCTTGCCGCGGTTGACCTTGTACCACCGCTGGAGCGCGTTGAACTGCGGGTAGCGCTTGCCGCTCGAGCTGAGCAGCGCCAGGTTGAAGAACGACGAGTCCGAGTTGCGCGGCGGCGACACCAGCAGGTACTGGAGCTGGCTCTTGACGCGCGAGTTCTTGAGCGCGATCGAGTACGCCTGCTGCAGGTAGCGCGTGCGCTGCTTCGGAGGCAGGGCGCGGTGCCCGCTCGCGAAGTAGCCGTACTCGGTCAGGTAGACCGGCATGCGCGAGCCGTTCGAGGTGCGCAGCGCACCGGACTTGCGCAGCTTGTCGAGCCCCTTCGTGAGCCGGCTCAGCGTCCCGATCGTGACGTTGTCGGCGCCCGGGTACTGGAAGTTCGGCGAGTGCCGGAAGTCATACGGATGGTGCGCGTAGCCGTCGGCCTTGAGCTTCGGGCACGAGCGCTTGCGGTGCTTGTACTTCTTGTCGACGCAGGCGACCTTGCGCAGGAACGCCAGCGGAGCCGTCGACATCCCCGGTCGCGCGAACGGGCTGGTCTCGCCGATCAGCACCTTGGCGCGGCGGTCGGCCTTCTTGATCGCCGTGTAGCCGCGGCTGTAGAGCTGGCGGTAGGTCGCCGGCGCGCTGTTCAGCGGGCCGAGCCAGGTCTTCCAGTTGGGCTCGTTCCAGATGCTGTAGCGGTCGACGCGACCGGCGAAGTGCTGCGCCACGATGCCCGCCCACTTGCCGAACTCGGCGGTGTTGGGCTTGTACCAGGCCTGCTTGATCGAGGACTTCGGGCGCGCCCAGCGCGGCGCGGGGCCGGTCAGCGACAGGTGGACCCGGATGCCCTTCCGGGCGGCCGCGTCGACGAGCGAGTCGAACGCGTTGAAGAGGTACTGCACCTGGGCCGGCTTGCGGCGCGCGTTGTAGACGTTCGCCGGCATCGTGTAGGACCAGAGCATGTTGACCCGCAGCCGCGTGACGCCGAGCTGGCGGGCGTAGTCGAAGGCGCGCTCGCGCGACACCCGCTTGCTCGACTGGGTCAGGAACGTCGAATCGTCCTGGAGGGCCAGCTCCATCCCCCGCGACGCGCGCGTCTCGTTCGGCGAGAGCAGGCACCCGGTCAGCAGCGCTGAGGCTGCGACCACGGCGGCGAGCAGAGCTCGGGCGGGACGTAGCGGTGCGGCGGTCACTGGAACGGGTTCTCCTTGGGGGTCGTCGATAGAACGGACTAGCGGGCGACGGGCAGTTTCACGCGCGAGATGCCGTCGAGCGTGACCCTGTACTTTCGACGCGCGGCTCCGTTGACCTTGAAGACGCGGCGGAAGTAACCGGTCGAGTTGACCCGGACCGACCCCAATGCACGGTAGCTGGCGCCCGCGGACTTGGACTCGATCTGGGCCGTCCCACCCGTGAGCGTGCGTCGCGCGCCGAACACCTCGACCCGGTTCGCGCTGAGCGTGCGCACGAAGAAGGGCAGGCGGAACGCGTCGTATACGTAGGGCTTCTTGCGGCCGTCCAGGAAGTGCAGGCCGGCCTGCCAGGACGACCAGCGCAGCGGGCCGGAGCCCGGGCGCGGCGGGTCGTCGGACAGCGTGTACTGCGAGTAGGTCTTGACGCGCGAGTTGCGGAAGCTGATCCACTCGCTCTCGTCCATGAACGAGGCGGCCTTCCTGAGCGACGTGCCGAAGATGGGATCGGGCGGCTTGGTCTGGTAGCCGAACTCGGTGATCCAGATCGGCAGGCGCCGGGGCAGCTTGCCGCGCCGCGCGAGCGCGTCGATCGTGCTGCGCAGGCGCGACAGCTGACCGATGGCGGCGTCGTCGCGGCCCTCGGGCACGTGCGGCCCGTCGGGCGGGGTGTAGGGGTGGTAGGCGATCCCCGATGCCGGGAAGCGCCCGACCTTGCGGCAGCCGCGCTTCTTCGCGGCGCGCCCGCGGATCTGGCGGAAGTGGCTGTCGAGGCAAGCCATCTCGCGCAGGAACTCGAGCGGACGCACCTTGCTCGGCGAGGTCCCGCCGCGCGGCATCAGCTCGCCGAGCAGGAAGGTGTCGCCGGTGTGGCCGGCGCCGCTCAGGCCCTTGTGGCCGGCCAGGTAGAGGTTGCGGTAGATCGAGGGCGACAGTGGAGTGCCCTTGCTGCGCTGCGGGCCGAGCCACGAGTAGAGGTTGGGCTCGTTCCAGATCGACCAGATGTGCACGCCGGGATAGTGGGCGCCGGCGGCGGCGGCGAACTTGCGGAACTCCTTGGCGCTCGGGCGGATCGTCCCGGCGCGACCGCGTCCGTGGGTGGCCCAGCGTGGCGCGTGCCCGCCGATCATCAGATAGGGCTGCATGCCCTGGGCGATGATCGCCTGGACCGCGGTGTCGTAGCTGCCCCAGGCGTAGCCGGCGGGATTTGACCCGTCGAAGCCGCTCGGCTTGCGGCGGCCGCGCGGAGCGACCTCGTCCCAGTAGAGGTTGACCTTGACCACGTCGGCCCCGAGGTCGGCGAACTCGGACAGCGTCGGTCCTGGCGCGGTGCGCACCTGGATGTCGTCTTGCATGATCAGCAGCTGCTTGCTGGACGCATTGGCAGCCGGGGCGGCAACGGCGGCAGCCACGAGCACGGCGATTGTGATCGTCAGTCGTTTCATTGCTAAGGGAGGGGAGCGGCGGACGGGGAACAGCACGCTCCGGTTCCCTCTCCTAACAGCACGCGCTCCCAGAGTTGCGGTGCTGCCCGGGGGCGAATGGATAGCAGATGTAGCATTGGGAGCCCCACGGGAGCTCGGGTAAACCGGGCTGAGAGGGCGGCTGCGGCGCCGCCGACCGTCGAACCTGACCCGGGTAATGCCGGCGAAGGGAAGGAGACTCAACTGCCGCGGAGCACACGCTACGACGCCGTTGTGATCGGTGCCGGACTGATCGGTCTGGCCTGCGCCTGGCGCGCGAGCCAGCGCGGCCTGTCCGTGCTCGTCGTCGACCGGGCGGCGGAGCCGGGCGACGGCGCCTCGCGGGTCGCCGCCGGGATGCTCGCGCCGGTGATGGAGGCCGACTTCGGCGAGGAGTCGCAGGTGCGCGTGAACCTCGCTGCGCGCGAGCGCTGGCCGGCGTTCGCCGCCGAGCTCGAGGAGCGCACCGGGCTGCCGACCGGCTACCGCGACAGCGGCGCGCTGATCGTCGCAACCGACCGCGACGACGCCGATGGCGCTGCGCCGCCTGCACGAGCTGCAGGTGTCGCTCGGCCTCGAGGCCGAGTGGCTGCCACCCGGGCGCTGCCGCCGGCTCGAGCCAGGCCTGTCGCCCCGGATCGCCGGCGGCATCCTGGCGCACGGCGACGGCCAGGCCGACCCGCGCGCGACCACGCGTGCCCTGGCGGCGGCCGCGGGCGAGCTCTTGCTCGGAGTGCACGTCGAGCGGATCGAGCACGAGCGCGGCCGCGTGACCGGGGTCAGCACCTCGGCCGGGCCGATCGAGTGTGACTCGGTGGTGGTCGCGGCCGGGGCGTGGAGCTCGGCGCTGGCGCCGGACGGGCAGGGCCCGCCGGTGCGGCCGGTCAAGGGGCAGATCCTCGAGCTGCGCGTGCGCGGCGGCATGGACGAGCCGGTCGAGCGGATCGTGCGCACGCCGCGCTGCTACCTCGTCGCCCGCGGAGACGGGCGCGTGGTGCTGGGCGCGACGATGGAGGAGCAGGGCTTCGACACGACAGTCACGGCCGACGGCGTCTACCGCCTGCTCGAGGCGGCCTGGGAGGTCGTCCCTGAGGTCGGCGAGCTCGAGCTGGTGGAGGCGGGCGCGGGGCTGCGCCCGGGCACTCCCGACAACGCCGCGATCGTCGGGCCGGGCGAGCTCGACGGTCTCGTCTGGGCGACGGGCCACTGGCGCAACGGCGTGCTGATGGCGCCGCTGACCGGCGCCGCCGTCGCGGACCTGCTCGCCGGCGGCGAGCTCCCCGACGAGCTGGCCCCGCTCGCGCCGGACCGCTTCGCGAGGACCGAGGTGCGCGCGTGAGGAAGGTGTTCGTGAACGGCGAGTACCGCGAGCTGGCCGACGACGCGACGGTCGAGACCGTCGTGACCGAGCTGGGCGTGAACCGCAGCGGCACCGCGGTTGCCGTCGACGGCGAGGTGATCCCGCGCGGGGAATGGGCGCAGACCGAGCTGCGCGACGGCCAGGAGCTCGAGGTCCTGCACGCTGTCCAGGGCGGCTCGCCGGAGGCGTTCGAGATCGCCGGGCGCCCGCTGCACTCGCGCCTGATCCTCGGCACGGGCGGCTTCCGCAGCCTCGACACGATGGCCCGGGCGGCGCGGGCGTCGGGCGCCGAGCTGGCGACGGTCGCGATGCGCCGCGTCGACCCGACGGCGCGCGGCTCGATCCTCGACGTGCTCCGGGAGGCGGGGCTCGACGTGCTGCCCAACACCGCGGGCTGCTTCACGGCGCGCGAGGCGGTCACGACGGCGAGGCTGGCGCGCGAGGCGCTCGACACGGACTGGGTGAAGCTCGAGGTGATCGGCGACGACCGCACGCTGCTGCCCGACCCGGCCGAGCTGCTGGAGGCGGCCGAGACGCTCGTAGGCGACGGGTTCGTCGTGCTGCCCTACACGAACGACGACCCGATCCTCGCCCGCCGCCTCGAGGACGCCGGCTGCGCGGCGGTGATGCCGCTCGGCTCCCCGATCGGCAGCGGGATGGGCATCAACAACCCCTACAACCTGCGGCTGATCGTCGAGGCGGCGAGCGTGCCGGTGATCCTCGACGCCGGAGTCGGGACGGCCTCCGACGCGGCGCTCGCGATGGAGGCCGGTTGCGACGGCGTGCTGCTGGCGAGCGCGATCTCGCGCGCCGCCGACCCCGTCGCGATGGCACGCGCGATGCGCAAGGCCGTGGAGGCGGGTTACGAGGCGGGCCTGGCGGGCCGGATCCCGCGCCGCCTGTACTCGCAGGCGTCCTCGCCCGAGGAGGGGCTCGCGGAGCTCGAGCCCTCCCCGTGACCGCCGAGCTCGAGCGCGGCGTCCTCGACGAGCTCGCCGCCCGCTGGCGGGCCGCCTGGCAGGGGGCCGGATTCGAGAGCTGCTGCACCCCGGACGTCTCCTACGAGGATCCCGTCGCCGTGGACCCGCTGCGCCGCGTCGACTCGCTCGACCGGCACGCCGCCGTGCTGCGCGGCGCCTTCCCCGACCTGCGCGTCGAGGCCACCGCGCCGCCGCTCTCGCGCGGGGACCACGTCTGCGTCCCGTGGCGCGCGCTCGGAACCCACAGCGGCGACATCGCCACGGTGCTGCCGGCCACCGACAGGTTCGTGACGCTGCACGGCCTCCACTACCTGGAGCTCGCCGACGGCCAGGTGCGCCGCGCGCGCGGCTTCTTCGACCTCTACGACGCGGCCACCCAGCTCGGGCTGCTGCCGGCGCGGGGCGGGATGGGCGAGACGGTCCTGCTGATGCTGCGAGGGTTCGGGCTGCGGCGCAGGCCTAGCCCTTGACCTTGACGGTCCCCTCCATCCCGGGGTGCACGCTGCAGACGTACTTGTAGGTCCCGGCCTTCTTGAAGACGTGCGAGAAGGTCGAGCCGCCGTCGATGCCGCCGGGGCTGCCCGACTCGAACGTGTCGGAGGTGACGTCGTGGCCCACCGAGTCGTCGTTGGTCCACGTCACCTTGCCGCCGGGCTTGACGTTCACGCTGCCCGGGTTGAACTTGATGTCCTTCATCGTCACCTGCGTGCCCGCGCCGGTGCCGCCGCCACCGCCACCGGCGTTCGCGCCGCCGTTGTCCTCGGCGGTGGGCGCGGGCTGGTCGGCGTTGCCGCCGTTGCCACCTCCGCCTCCGCTGCCGCTGTCGTTGTTGTCGTCGCCGCCGCAGCCGGCCGCGACGACAGCGAGCACGACGCACGCGAACAGGAGTCCGAGTAGGCGTTTCATCGCGGCGGAAGACTAGAGAAAAGAAGCTCGAGAAGGGCCTTCTGCGCGTGCAGGCGGTTCTCCGCCTCGTCCCAGACGGCGGAGCGGTCGCCGTACAGGACGCCCTCGGAGATCTCCTCGCCGGGGTGCGCGGGGAGGCAATGCAGCACGATCGCGTCGTCGCGGGCCCTTGCGAGCAGGGCCTCGTCGACCCTGTAGGGGGCGAGCAGCCCGCGCTTGCGCTCGGCGTCGTCCTCGTCGCCCATGCTCACCCACACGTCCGTGTAGATCGCGTGGGCCCCGGCGACCGCCTCGTCGAGTGGCTGCGACTCGGCCTCGGGCAGGGCCAGCTCGGGCGGTGTCGAGAGCGCCAGCTCGACACCCGCCAGGCGCGTGGCGATCAGCAGCGAGCGCGCCACGTTGTTGCCGTCGCCGACGTAGGCGAGCTTCAGCCCCTCGAGGTGGCCGAAGCGCTCGCGCAGCGTGACGAGGTCGGCGAGTGCCTGGCAGGGGTGGTGGTCCTCGGTGAGCATGTTGATCACCGGTACCGCCGAGTGCTCGGCGAGCTCCTCGACCGTGGCGTGCGGCCCCGTCCGGATCGCGATCGCGTGGACCATGCGCGACAGGACCAGCGCGGTGTCGCGCGGCGACTCGCCGCGCGCGAGCTGCAGCTCTCCTTCGCGCAGCACCAGCGGGTGGCCGCCCAGCTCGGCCACGCCGACCTCGAACGAGACGCGCGTCCGCGTCGAGGGCTTGTCGAACACGAGCGCGACGCTGCGCCCCTCGAGCGCGCGCGACGACAGCCGGTCGCGCTTGAGCTCGAGCGCACGCGCGACGAGCCCGTTCAGCTCGCCGGCCGTAAGCTCCTCGCCTGTCAGGAAATGCCGCGCCAATGCGTGTCCTCAGCTGGAACCTCTACCACGGGCGCGACTTCCCGCCCGAGCCCGCCCTCTTCACGCTGCGCTCGCGGCTGCTCCGCACGACCGAGCGCGGGGCCGGGTACGCCCAGGTCAACCGCCCCCTGCTGGACGAGTTCGCGGGCGTGCTGGACGGCCTCCGGTGGGACGTCGCACTGCTCCAGGAGGCGCCGCCGCGCTGGTTCGCGGAGCTCGGCCGGCGCACACGCTCGAACGGCGTGCGCGTGCTCACGTCGCGCAACTGGTGGCCGGCGCTCCAGGCGCGCCTGGCCGACTGGAACCCCGACCTGATCGCCTCGAGCGAGGGCGGCTCCAACCAGATCCTGGTGCGCCACCCCGGCCGCGTGCTGGAGCACCGCCGGCTCACGCTGGCCCGGCGGCCTGAGCAGCGCCGCATGCAGTGGACGCGCCTCGAGCTGCCCGGCGGCGGGCGGGTGTGCGTGGCGAACCTGCACGCGTCGGCGGGGCTGCCGGCGCGAGCGACGCTCGAGGCGAAGGGAGCGGCGTGGGCAGCCGTCGAGCTGTCCGGCCCCGACCCGCTCGTCCTCGGCGGCGACTTCAACCTGCGCCCGGCGCGCGATCCGGAGGCCTTCGCGGCGCTGCGCGAGCGCTTCGGCCTCGGCGAGCCGACCGCCCCGCGAGCCATCGACCACCTGCTGGTGCGCGGCCTGCAGACCGTGGACCCCCCGCGCGCGCTGCCCCCGTCGGAGCGCGAGCTGACCGAGCCGGACGGCCTGCAAATCCGGCTCTCCGACCACGCCCCCGTCGCCGCCGAGTTCGTGCGATAGTCCGCCGCCCCGAGAGAGGAGTCCGGCATGGCGCAGAAGCGCAGCGGGAGCAGCTCGAGCAGGGCCAAGACGTCGACGCGGGCGAAGGCGTCATCCGGCCGCAGCGCGCCGGCTCGCAAGGCCGCCGCGAGCAAGGGCGGCAAGGCACGCGCGCGCCAGCAGAAGTCCACCAAGGCCAAGGCGGCGAGGCAGCCCGCGCGCAGCGCCGGCGCCGAGGCCAAGACCGTCGCCGAGCTGCGCGACGCGCTGCGCAAGAACCTGATCCGGCCGATGGACATGGTGATGCTCTCGCGCGACCGCATCGAGGAGGTGCTCGGCGAAGCCGTCGACCAGGGCCGAGTCACGGCACGCGACGCGCAGCGCATCACGTCGGGCCTGGTCAAGCGCGGGCAGAAGCAGACGACGGACGTGCTCAAGGACCTGGAGAACCTGCTCGGCCAGAGCCGCAGCGAGATCGAGGGACGCGCCTCCGGCGCCCGCGGCCGCGCGGTCCGGCGCGCCTCACCCGCGCTCGCCCAGGCCGACCGCGTCCGGCGCGCCGCCGGCGTCGGGCCGAGCTTTCCGATCACCGGCTACGACGACCTGACCGCCGCTCAGATCCAGACCCGGCTGCGGACGCTCGAGCCCGCGGAGCTGCGCAAGGTGCGCGATCACGAGCGCCGCAACGCGAAGCGCAAGACGGTGCTCAAGGCGATCGAGTCGAAGCTCGGCTGAGCCTCGCTAGCCTCGGTCCTCCCATGGCCGAGGCCAGCACACGCATTCGCCCCCGCACGGGCGACGAGGTCGAGGTCACGATCGACCGGCTGGCTCACGGCGGCGCGGGCGTGGGCCGGCTGGACGGCTACGTCGTGTTCGTGCGCGGCGCGGTCCCCGGGGATCGCGTCCGGGCGCGGGTGACCAAGTCCAAGCGCTCGTTCGCCGAGGCCGAGTCGGTCGAGCTGCTCGAGCCCTCGCCGGAGCGCATCGAGCCGCTGGCTCCGCATCCGGGCGCGCCCTGGCAGGTGCTGCCCTACGAGCGCCAGCTGCACGAGAAGGAGGATCAGGTGCGCGACGCGCTCGCGCGCATCGGCCGCTTCGAGGACCCGCCGGTCGAGCCGATCGTCCCCGCGCTGGAGCAGTCGCGCTACCGCAACAAGCTCGAGTACTCGTTCGGCGAGGACGAGCACGGCGAGCTGATGCTCGGCTTCCACCGCCCCGGCCGCTTCGACGTCATCGACGACGTCAGCACCGACATCCTCGCCTCCGAGCGCGTCGACGAGCTGCGCGAGGCGGTCAAGGCGTGGTGCCGGACCGAGGGCCTGTCCGCCTGGGACCGGCGCAGCCAGGACGGCCTGCTGCGCAACCTCGTCGTCCGCGAGGGTCGCCGCACCGGACAGCTCCAGGCCCGCCTCGTGACGAGCCCCGGAGCCACCTTCCGCGTCGACGAGCTCGCCGCCGCCACGCCGGCGGACGCCTTCCTCTGGACCAGCGCGGCCGGCGTCGCCGAGACCACCCGGTCGGGCGAGACGCAGGTCGTCAAGGGCAGCGCGTACCTCGAGGAGGAGCTGTCCGGGCTGCGCTTCCGGATCTCGCCCGACGCCTTCTTCCAGACCAACACGGAGATGGCCGAGCGCCTCTACGGCGCCGCCGCCGAGCTCGCCGGGCTGACCGGGCGCGAGCGCGTGCTCGACCTGTTCTGCGGGATCGGCACGATCGCGCTGTCGCTGGCGCTCGACGCTGGCGAGGTCTGGGGCGTGGAGATCGTGGAGGAGGCGGTGGCCGACGCGATCGAGAACGCCCGCCTCAACGGGGTCGACAACGTGAGCTTCTTCGCCGGCGACGTGCGCCTGGCGATGCGGCCGCTGCTCGAGCGCTCGGGCAAGCCCGACGTGGTCGTGGTCGACCCGCCGCGGGCCGGCCTGTCCCAGAAGATCGTGCGGCGCTTGCTCGAGGCCGAGGCGCAGCGGATCGTCTACGTGTCCTGCAACCCGACGACGCTCGCGCCGAACGCGCGCCAGATGGTGGACGCGGGCTACGAGCTCAAGACCGTCCGCCCGGTCGACATGTTCCCGCAGACGCCCCACATCGAGTGCGTGGCGCTGCTCGAGCGCGGCGCTTGAGGCTCCAGACGCTCGAGCGCGAGCAGGTCCTGCCGCTCCCGCCGCAGGAGGCGTTCGAGTTCTTCGCCGACGCGCTTCAGCTCGAGGCGATCACCCCTCCCTGGCTGCACTTCAAGGTGCTCACCCCGGCGCCGATCCCGATGCGAGCCGGCACCGAGATCGAGTACCGGCTGCGCCTGCACGGGCTGCCGGTGCGCTGGTTGACCCGGATCGAGGTCTGGGAGCCCGGGCGCCGCTTCGTCGACCTCCAGGTGCGCGGCCCGTACTCCGTCTGGCACCACACGCACCAGTTCAGCCCGCACGCCGAGGGCACCCAGATGCGCGACCTCGTGCGCTACGCCCTGCCCCTGGGCGCGCTCGGGCGCGTCGCCGGCGGAGCGTTCGTGCGCAGGGATCTCGAGCGCATCTTCGACTTCCGCCGCGATGCGATCGCGGCGCGCCTGCGCTAGGCGGGCGGCTCGGCGCCGTCGTCGAGGGCGACGGTCTCGTTGGCGTGGACCGTGCAGAGGTAGGGCCCACCCGAGTCGAGCGCCGACTGGATCTCGCGCTCGGTCAGCTCGACGCCGCACTCACCGCAGCGCCGCTCGATGACGGGGTCGACTCCTTCGCGTTCCTCGAGCTCCATCAGCCCTCGCTTCCGACAACGTGCGTGGTTGGCAGGCCGGTCGCCGCCTCGGCCTTGCGCGGCAGGTCGAGGTGCAGCCACTTGGAGATCTTGAGCGGCAGCGTCGAGACGATCAGCTCGTCGTAGTCGGAGAAGTTGCACTCGTCGGAGATCGCCGCGAGCGGATCGCCGTCGCCGACCTTCGCGTCGGCCACGTCGACACCCTCGTGGCGCAGCTGCTCCATGAACGCCACCCGGTGCTGCTCGGCCTCCGCCTGGCCGGCCTCCCCGGGGTCCGCCGCCCAGGCCAGCCCGTGCGCCGTGGACGGCACCAGCAGGGTGAACTCGCACGGCCCGTGGACTGCACGGGACCGCAGGGCGTCGAGCAACTCCGGCGACTCCGCGGTTCGATTGGCGACGACCAGGACTCTCGCCTTGTCGGCCATGCCGGGAGGTTACCCCCGTCTCGGCGGTTCTAGTACGGCGGGAAGTCCTCGTACCACTTGCCGAGCGACCGGAAGGCCGCCCAGAACTCCCGCTTGGCGACCTCCTCGTCCAGCGAGCGGTCGATGTCCGGCACGTACAGCGCGTCGCAGGAGGGCGTCAGGCGCTGGATCTCGCCCGCCGCGGCGGAGACCTCGCGACCCAGCGGCACGCCCAGCGAGTTGAGCTCCTCGAGCGCCTCGTCGCCCATCACGACCACGATGCGCGGCTGCACGATCGCGAACTCCTCGAGCACGCGCGCGCGGCACTCGGGGGCGGACAGGTCGGTATCGCCGACGGGGCACTTCACGAACACCGTGCCGTAGACCGCCAGCGGGTCGATGCCCAGCCGCTTGAAGCTCTTCATCAGCGCGCTGCCGGCCCGGCCGTAGAACGCGACGCCCTCCTCGATCTCCGAGGGCACCGGGATGTACTTGAGCAGGAAGATGTCGGCCTGCGGGTGACCCGAGCCGAGCACGGGCATCAGGTTGCCGCGCGGGCAGTGCTCGCAGCCCTGGATCTCGCGCGTGAGCTGGTTCAGCTCGCGGATAGCGCGCTCGAGGTACTTCTCACGGATCTCGTCGTCGGTGGCCGGCACTCCGCTCTCAGCTTTTGACGGCCCGGCCTGCGGTCCTTTTGCGCGCATCACTTCTTGCCGCGCGTCTGGATGAACTTGAGCGCCTGCACGTACAGCAGCGACTGGCGCTTGCGGACGATGTCGGCGTCCCTCAGCGACTCGAGGAACTCGTCCGGGCCGTCGAAGTCGCGCATGCGGATCTTCACCGAGCCGAGCCCCTGGGCCACGTGCGAGTCCGAGCCGGCGCCCGCGACGATGCGGTACTTGGCGGCGAACCGGGCCGCCTCCTCGTTGAACGCGGTGAACGCGACGCGCGGGTTGAAGACCTCGATCGCGTCGATGTCCTCGACCACGTCGAGCAGGTGCTCGTAGTCGGGCACGGCGTGCATGCGGTCGAACGGGTGCGGCACGTAGACGAGCCCGCCCTGGCGGCGGATCTCGGCGATCGTCTCCTGGAGCGTCATGCCGCGCGGGATCTTCTCCTCGATGAAGAGCCCGATCACCTCGCCCTGGTCGGCGGTCTTGACCTCCTCGGCCACGATCACCTTGATCCCGTCGGCGAGCTCGCGCGCCTCGATTGCGCCCGAGATCTCGTTGTGGTCGGTCACCGCGATCGCGCCAAGGCCGACCCGCGAGGCCGTCTCGAGCAGCGTCGTCACCGGGGTCGCGCAGTCCGGCGAGTGGTCGGTGTGCATGTGCAGGTCGACGTGGATGAAGTCGCGCTCCGCTAGCCGCCGCTGGACGTCCGGGCGTCCGTTGCCGTGGCGCCGCGCCGCGATCTCCTCGAACAGCGCCTCGAACTCCTCGGCCACCCTGCTCCAGTCGAGGTAGGGCCGGGCCGCGTCGATGCGCTCCCTGAACCCCGCGACCAGCTCCGGCTCGGAGATCAGCCGCTCGAGCTGGGCGGCGAGGGTGACCGCGTCGCGCGGCTCGAACAGCAGGCCGAGCTCGCCCTCGCGCAGCGCCTCCTCGTACTGGGGCAGGCGCGAGACGACCGGCACGGCCCCGCCTGCGAGCGCGCGCAGCACGAGCTGCGGCGCCGGGGCGGCGCCCGTGGAGGCGGCCACGGCGACCGTCGCGCGCGCCAGGTGCTGGGCCTCGGAGCCGTCGGCCGGGCCGGCGAGCTTGACCCGCTCGCGCAGCCGCCTGGACAGCGAGACGGCGGGCGCCGAGGCGGGGTCGCGCAGCCAGATCGTCGCGCGCCAGTCGGGCTCGGGCGGGAGGCGGCGCAGCGCGCGCAGGAACAGCCGCAGCGCGCCCCGCTCCTCCTCGGCGGAGAAGACGATCTCGGGCGGGCCCGCGTCCGCCTGCCGGGCGGTGAAGCAGGTCGGCGCCGGGCCGGATCACGCGGTAGTCGCCCGGGAAGTAGCGCTCGATCAGGTCGCGCGTCGCGGCGAAGCTGGCGGTGCGGCCGTCGAGGCGGCCGAACAGCAGCTCGACGACCTTGCGCGCCACCTGGGTCGAGACGAAGCGCTCGGTCGTCGAGTGGAAGGTGCCGACGTTGAGCGCGCGCGAGTGGCGCAGGGCCGCCGACGACGCGCTCGGGGCGAACGGCTCGTGCACGTGGACGAAGTCGAACTCGGCGTTGTCGAGCAGGTCCTCGAGCGTGCGCGAGACGTCCAGCGGCAGCGACACCGAGCCGCCGCGCCGGAACGGGAGCGACTGGCCGACGGCGACCACCGAGGTGCAGCCGGGCTCGTCGAACACGGCGTCCGGGTCGGTGCGGACGCTCTGCACCTTCGCCCGGCCCTCGCGCACGAGCTCGCGCGAGTCGGAGGGCGCGACCACGACGACCCGGTGCCCGCGCTTGCACAGCTCGTCGGAGAGCCTCTCGACGAAGCGGTTGACCTCGTGATGCTGCTCCCACGGCCACGGGGTGACCTGGGCGATCGAGAACGACACTCAGCGCAGCATACGAGCGCGCGAGCCCGGCGGGCTCGCGCGCTGCCAGTGTCAGGCGGCTTCGTCCGGGCGCTTCACCTCGCCCCGCCAGCCCTCGCTCGCGCCGCCGCTCGACTCGACGAGCTCCTTGAAGCGCTGCAGGTCCCCCTTGACGCGCCGGTCAGGGGCGCCCAGCGCGTCGCCGAGCTTCTCCTTGATGCCCTCGGGCACGAAGTCGAGCTGCACCATGACGCGCGTGTTTGCGTCATCGAGGCGATGGAACGTCACGACGCCGGCGTTGTCCTTGCCGTCGGTGTTGCGCCACGCAACTCGCTCGTCGGGCTTCTGCTCGGTGATCTCGGCGTCCCACTCGTGACGCGAGCCGCCGATCTCGGCGACCCAGTGCATGTGCGTGTCGTCCTGCTGCTTGATCTCCTCGACGCCCTCCATGAACTTCGGGAACTCCTCGAAGAGCGTCCATTGGTTGTAGACGGCGCTCAGGGGCGCCTCGACTTCGACTGACTGCTCGATCGTTGACATGCGGTGCTGTTACCCGACGTCTGTGTAGAAAAACCTAAACAGTTTGTTTAAGATGCCGTCGGGTGCGGTACGAGAGCACCATGGCCAGAGATCTCAAGGCGGGCAACAAAGTGCGCTGGAACACCTCGCAGGGCATGACCCACGGCAAGGTCGAGCGCAAGCTGACCTCGGAGACGACGAGTCGGCGGTCAGAAGCCCGAGGCACTCGAGCGCGCGTGAACCTGAAGCACGTCATCACCGGGTATTCGGCTCTGCGGATCGCCTACGCGGTCGCGCTGCTCGCCGCGCCGGGCCGCACCGCACGCTCGTGGCTCGGCGCGGCTCCCGCCACCCCGGGCGGGGAGGTCGCCGTTCGCGGCCTGGGCGCGCGCGACCTGGCGATCTCAGCGGGCGCGCTGGCCGCCGCCACGAGCGGCGGCCAGACGCGCTGGTGGCTGACGGCCTGCGCCGTCTCGGACGGCGCCGACTTGGTCGCGACGCTCGCCGCCGACGGCGACGGCCTGCCGCCTCGGGCCAAGCCCGGCACCGCGATAGCCGCCGGCGCGTTCGGAGCTATCGGTGCGACGCTCGCGTGGAGGTCGGCCTGATGCGCCTGGAGGGGAGCACGTGTCTTGTCACGGGCGCGACCCGCGGCATCGGCCGCGCGATCGCAACCGAGCTCGCCGATCGCGGCGCACGCGTGCTCGCGGGCACGCGCCCCGGTTCGGACGATCCGCCGCCGCAGACCACGCGCGTGACGATGGACCTGAGCTCGCGCGAGGCGATCGAAGCCTCGTGCGACGCGCTAGCCGATGAGCTGGGCAGGATCGACGTGCTGGTCAACAACGCCGGGTCGTACGCGGGCGGTCAGCTGGAGAAGCAGGACGTCGATGCGATCTACGACCTCTTCCAGGTGAACCTGGTGGGCCTCGCTCACCTGACCCGGCGCGTGCTGCCCGGGATGCTCGAACGCCGCGCCGGCAAGTTGGTCAACCACTCGAGCATCGTCGGCTACATGCACTTTCCCGGGGTGACGACCTACGCCGCCTCGAAGGCCGGCGTGAGCGCCTTCACCGACTGTCTGCGCCGCGAGCTCAGGGGCAGCGGCGTGACGACCATGGAGATCGTCACCGGAGGCGTCAACACCGACATGCTCGACCGCGCCGCCGAGAGCTTCGAGGGACAGACCGAGAGCAGCGGGTGGCAATGGATGGAGCCGGTCGAGTGGGCCAATCAGATCGTCAGCGGCATCGAGCAGGACAAGCGCGCCGTCGGACCGCCCGGGCGCGCCCGCGTCGGCAAGGTCCTGGCCTCCGGGCCGGCCTTCCTGGTCGACGCGCTCGCCGACAAGGGGTTCGAGCGGAGCTGAATGGGCGACGGCCTGGCGATAGGCGAGCTGGTCGGGCGCACGGGAGTCAGCGAGGGAACGCTGCGCATGTGGGAGCGCCGCCACGGCTTCCCGCAGCCGGAGCGGCTGCCGAGCGGCCACCGCCGCTACCGCGAGGACGACGTCGAGCTGATCCAGCGCGTCGTGCGCGAGCGCGACGCGGGCATGTCGCTGGCCGTCGCCATCGCGCGGGCGCGCGACTCGGCCGAGCGGCGTAGACCCGTCGGTCTTCGCCGGCCTGCGCCGCCGCCGCCCCGAGCTCGCGCCGCAGCGCCTGCGCAAGCGCCAGCTGCTGGCGCTCAGCCGTGCGATCGAGGACGAGAGCTGCGCGCGCGCCGAGCGGCCGCTGCTGTTCGCCGCGTTCCAGCGCGAGCGCTTCTACCGCCAGTCCGAGCGCCGCTGGCGCGACTTCGCCCGCACCGCCGAGCTGACGGTCGTCTTCGCAGACTTCGAACGTCCGCGCCTCGCCGCCCAGGAGCCGGTCGAGCTGCCGACAGGCGGCTCCGACCCGCTCTCCCGTGAATGGGCGGTGGTCTGTGAGGCGGTCGGCCATGCCGCCTGCCTCACGGGTGTCGAGCTGCCCCCCGAGCGGCGACCCCGGGATTCGGCGCGGACGTTCGAGGTCATCTGGAGCGTGGAGCCCGTCGGTCGTGCGGGCGGCGCGCGACATCTGCGCCGGCCTCGCGGCGGCGGCGGCGCCCGAGCTGGCCGCCCGCCTGGCGGACCGCGCCGACGCCCCGCCGCCGCCCGGCGACGAGCAGCTGCGCCTCGCGGCGGCCATCACGTCGCGCACGCTGGAGCGGCTCGGCTGATGGCGCGCGGCTACTTCACCGACGAGTCGATGCTGCGGCGCGTGCACCGCGAGCGGACGCTGGCGCTGTCGGGCCCGCGCGCCCTGCTGATGCAGGCCGCGCACCCGCTCGCCGTGTCGGGCCTGCTCGCGCACACCACGGCACTCGACGACCCATACGAGCGCCTGGCCCGCACCGCGCGGGTGATGGGCACGATCGGCTTCGGCTCGAAGCGCGACGCCGACCGCGTCACTGCCCACGTGCGCGACATGCACTCGAAGGTCCGCGGCAAGCTCAAGCAGCGCGTCGGTCCCTATCCGGCCGGCACGGCGTACCGCGCCGACGACCCGGAGCTGCTCATGTGGGTCCTGTTCACGCTGGTCGACTCGACGACGGTCGTCTACCGCAAGTACGTCGCCTCGCTGACGACCGGGCAGGAGGCCGCGCTGTGGGAGGACTACCGCGTGATCGGGCGGCTGTTCGGCCTGCGCGACGGCGACATGCCGGAGGGCCTCGACGGCCTCGACCGCTACCGCCGCGAGATGCTCGACGGCGACCGCCTCTTCGTCAGCGACTGGGCTCGCGAGCGGGCCCGGGAGATCGTGCTGCGCCCGCCGATCCCGTGGCCGGCACGGCCGCTGCTCGAGACCGCCAACTTCATCACGATCGCCCTGCTCCCGGACCAGATCCGGCGCCAGTACGGCTTCTCGCCGCTACCCCCGGCGATCGTGCGCAAGGCGCTCGTCGCCGGCGGCGCCGAGTACGTCCGGCGCGCCGTCCTGCCGGTGCTGCCGAAGCGCGTGCGCCTGCGCCCGGCGTGAGCGCGGTCGACGACTTCTTCGCCGGCGACTGGACACGAGCCGATCTGGTCCGCTTCCACACGAGCGAGAAGATCGTCCTGCTCGCCCACGACCCGGACGCCGCCACCCGCCTCGGCCGCCTCGTGGCGAAGCAGCGCGAGCTGGGGCGGGACGAGCTGCGGCGGCGCTACACCGAGCTGCACGCGGCCACGCTCGCGCGGCCCTCGTCACCGGGCAAGCAGGCGAACGCGCTGATGCACCTCGCCGGGCACCTCAAGGACGAGCTCGGGCCGGCCGACCGCCAGGAGCTGCGCGACGCGATCGAGGACCACCGCAGCGGGCTGGTGGCGCTCGAGGTCCCGCTGGAGCTGCTGCGCCGCCACCTGCGCGAGGCCGGGGACGACTGGGCGCGGGCGCAGGCGTACCTGCGCCCCAGCCCCTAGTTCTCGGCTGTGGTCGCCTCGACCTGCGCCTTGGCGCCGCCCGGCAGCTTCGGCGCGCCGCCGTACTGCTCGATGAAGTCCTCGGTCATCTCACGCGCGACCGGGTCGGGGTGCTGCTCCGGCGGCGACTTCATCAGGTAGGCGCTCGGCCCGGTGAGCGGTCCGCCCAGCCCGTGGTTGAGGGCGAGCTTGCACACCCGCACGGCGTCGGTGACGATGCCTGCCGAGTTGGGCGAGTCCCACACCTCGAGCTTGACCTCGGCGGTGAGCGGCACGTCGCCGAAGGCCTCGCCCTCGAGCCGGATGTGCGCCCACTTGCGGTCGGTCAGCCACGGCACGTAGTCGGACGGGCCGACGTGCACGTCGTCGGCGGGCAGCTCGAGGCCCATGACCGAGGTGACGGCCTGGGTCTTGGAGATCTTCTTGGACTCGAGGCGCTCGCGCTCGAGCATGTTGAAGAAGTCCATGTTGCCGCCCACGTTGAGCTGCGACGTGTGCTTGAGCTGGACGCCGCGCTCGTGGAAGAGGCGCGCCAGCTGGCGGTGGACGATCGTCGCGCCGACCTGCGACTTGATGTCGTCGCCGACGATCGGCAGGCCCGCCTTGCGGAAGCGGTTGGCCCAGTAGTTCTCCTTGGCGATGAACACCGGGATGCAGTTCACGAACCCGCAGCCGGCCTCGAGCACCTGCTCGACGTACCACTTGGTCGCCAGCTCGGAGCCGACCGGGAGGTAGGAGACGACCACGTCGGTCTTGGTCTCCTTGAGGATCCCCACGATGTCGTCGGTCTCGCCCGGAGCCTTGGTGATCCGCTGCTTGAGGTACTTGCCGAGCCCGTCGTGGGTCATGCCGCGATAGACGGGCACGTCCAGATGCGGGACGTCGGCGAACTTGATCGTGTTGTTCTGGCCGGCCCAGATCGCCTCGGACAGGTCCTTGCCGACCTTGTCCGCGTCGATGTCGAAGGCGGCGGTGAACTCGATGTCGTTGACGTGGTAGCCCCCGAGGTCGACGTGCATCAGACCGGGCACGGACTCGTCCGGGTTGGCGTCCTTGTAGAACTGCACGCCCTGCACGAACGACGAGGCGCAGTTGCCGACGCCGACGATCGCCACGCGGACCTTTTCGGCCTGGTAGCGGGAGCCGCCGTTGGTGGTTGAAGTATCAGTCACAGAAACCCTCCAGCTTCATGAAAACGACCTCCCGGGGCGCGAGAGGCCGACGCCTCAATAGAGAACCCGACCAGGTGCTTCGGTTACACCTGGGCGGCCAGCTGACTCCGCACGTGGAAGACCCGCTGGAACGTGGTGAAGATCGTCAGCGCGGCCATGACGTAGATGGCCGGCTCCAGCAGGTCGAGCCCCGGGATCAGCTCCTCGGCCCCGAACACCAGGCCGACCGAGAGGATCACTACCCGGACCGCTCGCGACGCAATCCCGACCTTGCACTCCACGCCGAGCGCCTCGGCGCGGGCGCGGGTGTAGGACACCATGTACGACCCGACGACGGTGAGCACCGTCGCCCCGACCGCGACCTCGTCGCCCTGCTCGGCGAACCACCAGGCGACCGCGGCGAGCACCACGCCCTCCTCGATGCGGTCGAGCGTGGAGTCGAGGAAGGCGCCGAAGGGCGTGCCCTTGCCCGACATGCGCGAGTAGCGCCCGTCGAACATGTCGCAGACCGAGCCGAGGATGAAGGCGACGCCCGCGAGCACGAAGTCGTGGTTGATGATCAGCGCGGCGGCGATCAGGTTGCCGACCAGGCCGGTGAGCGAGATCGCGTTCGGCGTGAGGCGCGACTCGATCAGGCGGTTGCGGGCGACCGCGCGCATCTCGGCCGCGGTGAGCGATCCGCTGCGGCCGTTGCCGCGCTCGCGGCGGGTGCGCTGATCGAGCCCGTCGCTCACGCCGAGACCTTCGCCGTCCGGAACGCCCAGGCCTCCGGCCGGGCGCGGGCGAAGGCGTAGGAAGCGGCCGACGCCGACGCGACGGCGACCAGGGCTCCGAGCGCGGCGTCCATCCAGAAGTGGTTGGCGGTGGCCATGACGACGAAGGTGACGAGCGCCGGGTAGATCGCCCAGAAGGCCTTGAGCAGCCGGTTGCGCACGAGCATGAAGGCTGGCACGGCGATCATCAGCGCGAACGCGACGTGCATGCTCGGCACCGCGGCGAACGGGTTGTAGAGCACGCTGGCGCTGTTCGACGCGCCCTCGCCGACGAACTGGGCGACGGTGTCGGTGAACCCCCACTCGGGCAGGAAGCGCGGCGGCGCGGTCGGGTAGACGAGATAGCCCGCGAGGGCCAGCGTCATCGCGACCATGAACATGTTGCGCACGTAGTAGTAGGCGTGGTTGCGCGCGATGTAGAGCCAGATCAGGAACGTCGTCGTGACCACGAAGTGCGAGTTGACGTACATCCAGTTGGCCCAGGTCAGGATCCAGTCCTGGCTGCGTGCCCAGGCCTGCAGCCCCGGCTCGAAGAACAGCCCCACCGAGCGCTCGAGGTGCACGAGGTTGCGGGCGTTCTCGAAGGCGAGCCCCGCCTGGCCGTCCACGAAGCCGCGGACGAGCCGGTACAGGTAGTAGGCACCGGCGAACAGGGCCAGCTGGCGGATCGCGTCGAGCCAGCCGTTAGGAAGCCAGCGGCCGCTTAGCCGCCAGACCCGCGCCAAGTGGCGATAGAGCGGGTGGGAGCGGGGCACGGCTGGCAAGCCTAGCGGGCGGGCAGGGGGCCTCGCAGTGGGGTTTACCGAACCCTGGGTGCAACTTCTGCGGCCGAGCCGGGTAGGGTGCCCTAAGTGATCGCTCAAACCGATTCGGGCGAGGTCCAGCCCGTCCTGCACGAGACCCGCGACCGGATTATCACCGGCACGGTGACCGTGATCCCGTTCGTCGCGCTTGGAATCGTCGGCTGGCAGGTCTGGAACGACCTGCTGCGCTGGAGCGACGTCGCGGTGTTCCTGATCATGTACATGCTCTGCGGCCTGGGCGTGACGGTCGGGTTCCACCGCCACCTCACCCACCGCAGCTTCAAGACGAGCAAGCCGGTGCACGGCCTGCTGGCGATCCTCGGCTCGGTGGCGATCGAGGGCCCCGTCATCTCCTGGGTCGCGGACCACCGCAAGCACCACACCTACTCCGACCAGGAGGGCGACCCGCACAGCCCGCACGTCGGGCACGGCGGCGGCCTCAGCGGTGCGCTGAAAGGTCTCTTGCACGCTCACGTGGGCTGGCTGTTCATCCACACCCACCGCGGCGCGCGCGACCGCTACGCGCGCGACCTGATCGCCGACCCGGTCGTCTCGTGGGTCGACCGGACGTTCGTCGTCTGGGTGCTCGCCGGCCTGGTGGCCGCGTTCGGCCTCGGCTACGCGATCGGCGGCACGCTGAACGCCGCCCTGACGGCCCTCCTATGGGGCGGCGCCGTGCGGATGCTCGTGGTCCACCACGTGACCTACAGCATCAACTCGCTCTGCCATTTCTTCGGGCGTCAGCGCTTCCCGACCGAGGACGAGTCGCGCAACCTGCTCTGGCTGTCGCTGCCGACCTTCGGCGAGAGCTGGCACAACAACCACCACGCCTTCCCGACGTCGGCGTTCCACGGCCTGCGCGCCTGGGAGCTCGACCCGTCGGCGTGGGTGATCAGGGCCCTCGAGAAGGCGGGCCTGGTCTGGGATGTGGTGCGGATCGACTCCGAGCGCCAAGCGCGCAAGGCTGAGGCGCCGGCCTAAACAGGAAGCCCCGGCCTGGGGCCGGGGCTTAGGGCGCGAAGCCAAGCTTCGCAGGGTCCCGGGGGCGCGAGCCCCCGGATGCCATCAGATCGGGCGGACCTGAGTGGCCTTCGGGCCCTTGTCGCCGGCCTGCGGCTCGTACTCCACGCGCGCGCCCTCGGCGAGCGTGCGGAAGCCGTCGGCGTCGATGTCCGAGTGATGGACGAACAGGTCCTTGCCGGGCTCGTCAGGTGTGACGAAACCGAAGCCCTTGTCGTCGCTGAACCACTTCACGGTGCCGGTAGGCATGAGTCCTCCCACGTTGTGTGCTGCGAACTCGGGAGGTGCTGCTAGGCGACCACGTGCGAGCGCTGGCACTACTTTTAACGCGGAAAAGGTAGCACCGCGGGTCAGTCGGAGCAGCGCTTGCCGCGCTGGAACAGGCGTTCCGGCGAGAAGCGCGTGGACAGCCGCACGAAGCCGACCTTGTCGGTGCTCACGCGGGTCCAGTCGCCGTCGGGCTCCACGCACGCCCCGTTGGACGCGTACCAGTACTGCGTCCAGCGCACCTTGACGATCGCCTCGCCGGGCTTCTTGACGTCGAGCAGCAGCTCGTCGGAGCCGAACTGCTCGAGCGAGATGCGCGCGTCGCCCTGCGGGATCACGATCGGCGCCGGCAGCAGCACCTCGTAGACGCGCCAGTCGTCGGACTTCCAGCGCAGGCGCAGGTAGGGCAGGCCCTTCTCGATCAGCGCGCGCTCGCCGTAGGAGCTCTTGTCGGGCTTCGCGCTCGGCAGCGCCACGTAGCGCACGGCGTTGTCGGCGAGCCAGCTCGCGTAGGTGAGCCGGTTGATCTGGCCCTTGTAGAAGATCGGGTTGAGGCCGGTGTCGAGCTGGCGCAGCCAGCCGCGCGCGAGCGGCACGTCGGGCGCGATCTCCGCCCCCTCCCAGTGGCTGCGCGTGAACGGGATCTCGATCCGGCGCTGGTCGGGCAGCGTGTAGAGGAACTGCCGCAGTGGCTCGAAGTAGTCGGACTTGGCTGCCGGGTCCTCGATGTACTTGACCACGTCGCGAACCGCCGGCGACCACATCCAGAGCGCGAGCGACGCGAACCCGGCGACCAGCAGCGGAGCGAGCCACAGCTTGCGCCAGACCGGCCGGCCCCAGAGGGCGCAGAGCATCACGGGGCCGCCGAACAGCGCCCCGAGGCGCACGGCGTTGCCGCCCATCGGCGTCTCGAGCGGCAGCGCGATCGTCGCGCCGATGCCGTACAGGATCATCCCCCAGCGCAGCGCGCGCTGCTCGCGCGGGAGCAGGATCGCGCAGATGATCGCGAAGGCCGGGATCGGCAGGTAGGCCGAGGTCGGGAACGGCGCCCAGCCGCCCTCTGGGAAGGCCCAGGACAGGAACGCCGGCGGGATGAACGCCGCGGCCGCGATGGCGAGCCCCTCCCAGCGCTTGGCGTGGTCGCCGCCGGCCGCGAGCGCGACGGCGACGCCCGCCATCGCGAGGAACAGGCCCGCCACCGGGCTGCCCAGCGGGCAGAGGACCGCGAAGACGATCGCCCACGCGTAGCGGCGGCGCTGGAGCGCCAGCAGCGCGGCGAGCCCGAAGGCGACGCCGATCGCGAACGGCAGCCGCGCGGTGAACAGCAGCGTGGCGCTGCCGACGCCGAACCAGATCGAGCCCCAGCGCGCCGCCTGCTCCCCGAACGCGCCGCGCGCGAGCGGCGCGAACAGCGCCGCGCTGGCCACTGCGGCGATCGCCAGCGCCACCGGCGGCGTGAGCAGCCACGCCAGCGGCGGCGAGATGATCGAGTACGCGGGAGTGTGGTGGCCGCCGTACCACTGCCCGTTCCAGATCGTGAAGCCCTCCTTGCCGAACAGGTCGGCGCGGAAGGTGTGGGCTGCGAGGTCCACGGTCCGCGGCTGCCAGACCAGGTAGACGATCGCGAACACCACCGCTATGGCGACGGGCGCGACGTGCCACCAGTCGATGCGCTGATGCCAGGCGCCCTGGCCATCGGGCCGGTCACGCGTGAAGCGCCCCCGTCGACGAGGATCACCAGGGCGGGCAGGGGCGCGCGGAGGCGCCGTGACAGCGGCGCGAAGCACGGCGGACCGAAGGCTAGTACACGCCCAGGGTGCCCACCCGATCGCCGACCCGGATCGTCCCGTCGGCGAGGATGTCCGCCCGCAGGCCGCCGCGGTGGACCAGCGGCCGCAGGATCGCGCGGTCCGAGTAGCCGTCGACCACCGTGCACGGCTCGCACAGCCGCATGCCGCGGCAGCGCACCTCGCCGATCGTGAACTCGTGGCCGACGAGATCGTTCAGCTCGATGCCGCGCGTGACGACGTTGCGCCTGTGCTCGTCGGCCGCCAGCGCGGGCGTGAACGACTCGCAGACCTCGGCCTCGATCAGGGTGAGCGCGCTCCCGGGCAGGCCCGACGGAAAGGTCCCGGTGCCGGCGACGTGCCGGTCGCCCTCCAGCCCGGCGCCCGCGATCGCGCGCGCCGCATCGACCGGCACGGACGGCTCGCCGGCCGCCGGCGCGAGGTGGATCGACTCCACCACTCCGGCGGTGGTGGGCGCCCGCGTCGGCCGCGGGAGCGCGAGCGCGATGTCGAGCGCGGCCACGGCGTAGCCCTCCTCCAGCACCCCTTCGCCGGCCGCGGGCGCCGGGTCGAAGACCACCCCCGACGGCACCCCGTAGCGGACCACGGCGCGGCGGCCCTCCTGCGCCCTGATCAGGCCGATCCATGGGCCTGCCCAGCTGAACTTGCTCGGCTCGTCGATCGGCACGAGCCCCAGCGCACGCCCGCCGAGCCAGCGCGACGTCCGCCAGCCGGCGACGTCCTCGCCGGCGGCCGCCGTGGGGACCTCCTCGTAGGGCAGATCGAGGATCGTCGCGAGGCAGGCCGCGAACGTCGTCGCCTCCGAGGCCTCCACGCCGTCCGGCAGGCGCACCTCGCGCATCAGCGCAGGAACTCCGCCACGCGGTCGATCAGCCCGGGCTGGTCGAGCCAGGGGTAGTGCCCGCCGTCGACCAGCTCGAGGCTCGTCTCGCCGCCGAGCGCGTCCGCCAGCCGGCGGCCGAACTCGGCCTTGATGTAGGGGTCGCGCGTCGGCCACTCGAGGTGGGCGGGGCAGCGCAGCTCGCCGAGTCGCTCGCCATGGTGGGCGAGCACCTCCGGCGGCGAGGCCCGGTAGAGGTTGAGCACGGCCCGCTGGGTCCCGTGGTCGAACTCGTCGAAGGCGCGTTCCGCGAACGCGTCCGGCAGCTCGCGGCGGAATGCCCGCGCGGGTCGTGAAGCCCATGGCGAGCTCGCCGAGCAGCCTGGTCCGCCAGATCCGGGCGACCCGGTGCCAGCGGTAGCCGGGCAGGAGCGGGACGCACGCGGTCAGCACGAGCCGCTCGACGCGCTCGGGGCGGCGCTGGGCGAAGGCGAGGCCGACCGAGCCCCAGTCGTGCATGACGAGCGAGACCCGCTCGAGGCCGGCGTTGTCGCAGAACTCCTCGATGAAGCGGTCGTAGCCCGCGATCGTGTAGTCGAAGTCGCCCGGCTTGCCGGAGCGCCCGAAACCGGGCAGGTCGGGGGCGATCCCGCCGCACCGGGCCAGGAAGGGCTCCCAGTGCCAGCCCGCCACCGGCACGCCGTGCAGGTAGAGGATCGGGGCGTCGCCGGCTTGGCGCCACAGCACGTCCACGCCGCCCACATCGGAGTGTCGCTCGGCAATCTCCACCGGCGCCTTCATACCATCCGCGCGCAATGGCCGACCGCCGCAGGCTGCGCAGGATCACCGACCGGCTCGCGAACGAGTACGGGCGCCCCGTGCTGCGCCCCCACCACGCGCCGATCGACGAGCTCGTGCTGACGGTGCTGTCCCAGAACACCAACGACCGCAACCGCGACGCCGCCTACTTCAGGCTGCGCGAGCGCCTCCCGACCTGGGACGCGGTGCGCGAGGCGCCCGTCGAGGAGATCGAGGACGCGATCCGCAAGGGCGGACTGGCGCCGACCAAGTCGGTGCGGATCAAGCAGATCCTCGAGGCGATCGGCGAGGACGACCTGCTCTGGCTCGAGGACGCCCCGCTCGACGAGGCGCGCGAGTACCTCTGCGCGCTGCCCGGGGTGGGGCGCAAGACCGCCGCCTGCGTGCTGCTGTTCTCCTTCGGCCGCCCGGACGTGCCCGTCGACACGCACGTCTACCGCGTCGGCGGCCGGCTCGGCCTGTGGCCCGAGAAGGAGCCGCTGGTCAGGGCGCACGACGAGCTCAGCCGGCTCGCGGGCGACGACGGCGAGTACGCCTACGAGACGCACGTGCTGCTGATCCGCCACGGCCGCCGCACGTGCGTGGCGCGGGCGCCGCACTGCCCCGACTGCCCGCTGCGGAGGATGTGCCCCGAGGGCCGCCGCCGGCTCGGGGCCGCATGAGCGAAGACACCCTGCGCCGGCTCTCCGAGCTGGCCCTGATCGGGATCTGCAGCGTCTGGGGCCTGACCTTCGTGATGGTCCAGGACGCGATCGAGCTGTTGCCCACGATGGCCTTCCTCGCCTACCGCTTCATCCCGGCCGCGCTGATCGTCGCGGTCGTCTTCTGGGGCCCGCTGCGCCGGCTGTCGCCGGCCGGCTGGCGGGCCGGGCTGCTGATGGGCGCCTTCCTGTGCGCGGGCTACATCTTCCAGACGCTCGGCCTCGAGCAGACGACCGCCTCGAACGCGGGCTTCATCACGGGCCTGTTCGTCGTCCTCACGCCCGTGCTCGGGGCGATCTTCCTGCGCGAGCAGATCGGCGTGGCGGCGTGGGCCGCGGCGGTCGTCTCGTTCGTCGGCCTGTTTCTGCTGTCGGGCGCCGGCGGCGACTTCCACCTGCGCGGCGACGGCCTGGTGCTGATCGCGGCGGTCGCGCTGTCGGCGCACATCCTCGCCACCTCGCACGCCGTGCGCGCCCACGACGTGGGCGCCCTGCTGGCCGTGCAGCTCGCGGTCTGCGGCGTCGTGCCGCTCGCGATCGGCGCCGCCGCGGGACAGCTCGAGGCGCCGGAGGGCGCCACCGTCTGGTCGGCGCTGATCGTCACCTCGCTGGTGGCGAGCGCGCTCGCCTTCTTCGTCCAGACCTTCGCCCAGCAGCACGCGCCACCCGCGCGCACGGCGCTGATCCTGGCCGCCGAGCCCGCCTTCGCGGGCCTGTTCGGGTGGCTGCTCGCCGGCGACCGGCTGTCCGCGGTGGAGTGGCTCGGCGCCGCCCTGATCATGGCGGCGATCGTGGCGGTCGAGATCACGCCCCGCTTCCGCCCGCCGCGGCCGCTCCCGGAGGGCTGAGGTGCAGCGCGCCGCGCCCTTCCTGCTCGCCGTTCCCTACCTGATCGGGATCGCCGTGCTGAAGGGCCTGACGGTCGAGATCGACACGTTCCACGGCAGCGACGCGGCGATCTACCAGCTGCCCACGATCGTCCAGTTCCGCGATGGCCTCGACTTCTCGGACTACCCGTCGGCCCAGACGCCGCTCTTCCACCTCGTCATGGCCGGCTGGAGCAAGCTGGTCGGCTTCGAGCTGTGGCGGCTGCGGCTGCTGAACGTGGCGATCTCCTACGGCGCGGCGCTCGCGCTGCTGCGCCTGCTGCGCCGCACGACATCGCTCGGGCCGACACCCGCCTTCGCGCTCACGCTCGCCTTCGCGCTGTCCCCGTACGTGTTCGGGGCCTCCTTCACGCTGCTGACCGACAACCTGGCGATCCTGTTCGCGCTGCTGGCGCTCGAGCGAGTCCACGCCTACGCGCGCGAGGGCTCGCTGGGCGCGTTCGCGCTCGCCTGCCTGTGGACCTGCGGCGCGGTCCTCACGCGCCAGTCCTTCCTCTGGCTGGCGCTCGTCCTCGGTGTCTTCCTGGTGCTGCGCGAACGGTCGCCGGGGCGGCTGCTCGCGGGCGGGGCGCTGCTGGCGGCGGCTCTCGCCCCGCTGGCGGCGCTCGTGATCGAGTGGAACGGCCTGGTGCCGCCCAGCGCCGACCCGGCCTCGTGCGGGCTGTGCACCGACAAGCCGGGCGTCGGGCGCGACTCGCTCACCCTGCGCACGGTCGGGTTCACCCTCGCGCTCGTCGGCATCTACGCCGCCGCCGTGCTCGGGCCGCGCCTCGCGCGCCGCTTCCCGCGCGTCGACTGGCGGCTGGCCGGCCTCGGCCTCGCGGCCGGGGTCGCGCTCGTGCTGATCTCGCCGCTCGACTACCGCGCCCCCGGGCCCGGTCCCGGCGACGCGGGCTACCTGTGGCAGGTCGCGAAGCACCTGCCGACCGTGCTCGGCACGTCGCTGGCGTTCTGGGCGGCGGTGCCCGTGGGCGCGGCGGCGGCCGTGCTGCTCGCCCGGCGCGCGGGCTGGACCGCGCTCGCCACCGTCTACCTGGCCTGCTTCCTGGTCACGGCGCTGCCGGTCGCGCTCGTCTACCAGAAGTACTTCGACCCGTTCGCGCTGCTCGCGGTGGCCCTGTTCGCGCGCCCGCCCGACCTCCGGGTGCGCTGGGACTACGCGGGCGTGGCGGCGGTGTGCGCCGCCTCGGTCGCCTACGCGCTCAGCTTCGCGGGGTGAGCTTGACCAGGTCGATGACGAACACGAGCGTCTCGTTGGGCGCGATCGCCGGGGGGTAGCCCTGCCGGCCGTAGGCGAGCTCCGGCGGGATCGTGAGGATCCGCCGGCCGCCCTCGCGCATCCCGACCAGGCCTCTGTCCCAGCCCTTGATCACGCGGCCCGCGCCGAGCGGGACCTTGATCGGCTGGCCGCGGTCCCATGAGTTGTCGAACTCCTCGCCGGTCGAGAACGCGACGCCGAGGTAGTTCACGGTCAGGGTGTCGCCGGCGCTTGGCGGCGGGGCCCTTGCCCCTGACGACGTCCTCCTTGACGAGTCGGCGCGGCGGCGACCCGCTGGGCTTCGGCAGCACGGGCTTGGTCGAGGTGTCCTTGAGCGCCTCGCGCAGCTCCGACGGGCTCGGCTCCTCCTGCGTCTGCGTCGCCTTCGTGGAAGGGGGCGGCGTGGCCTCGCCGTCGTCGTCGTCCCCGCACGCGGCCAGCGCGAACGCCGCCAGCGCAGCCAGGAGGAGCAGGCACGGAAGCGAGCGGCGCACGGGCGGGCAGCCTAGCCGAAGCATGAAAGAGCTGGGCGCCACTCCGAATATCTGCCATACTCCCGCTTAGATTTCTTCCGACTACAAGGAGTAATGACGGATGGGCAAGACGATCGGCATCGATCTGGGCACGACCAACTCGTGCATGGCCGTCCTCGAGGGCGGCGAGCCCACCGTGATCGAGAACGCCGAGGGCGCGCGCACCACTCCCTCGGTCGTCGCGTTCACGGAGGGTGGCGAGCGCCTCGTGGGCGCCCCGGCAAAGCGCCAGGCGGTCACCAATCCCGAGAACACGGTGTTCTCGATCAAGCGCTTCATGGGCCGCAAGGAGGCCGAGGTCAAGGAGGAGGAGAAGATCGTCCCCTTCGAGGTCGTCTCCGGCCCGAACGGCGACGCGCGCGTGAAGGCCGGCGGCAAGGAGTTCGCCCCGCCTGAGATCAGCGCGATGATCCTCCAGAAGCTGAAGGCCGACGCCGAGGCCTACCTGGGCGACAGCGTCGACGCCGCGGTGATCACCGTCCCGGCGTACTTCAACGACGACCAGCGCCAGGCCACCAAGGACGCCGGCAAGGTCGCCGGCCTCGACGTCAAGCGGATCATCAACGAGCCGACCGCGGCCGCGCTGGCCTACGGGCTCGACAAGGAGGAGTCGGACCAGACGATCCTCGTCTTCGACCTCGGCGGCGGCACCTTCGACGTGTCGGTGCTCGAGATCGGCGACGGCGTGTTCGAGGTCAAGGCAACCGCGGGTGACAACCACCTCGGCGGCGACAACTTCGACAAGGCGATCGTGGACTGGCTCGTGAGCGAGTTCAAGAAGGCCGAGGGCGTCGACCTCTCGCAGGACAAGATGGCCCTCCAGCGCCTCTACCAGGAGGCCGAGAAGGCCAAGACCGAGCTCAGCTCCGCCCAGGAGACGCAGATCAACCTGCCGTTCATCACGGCGGTCGACTCGGTGCCCAAGCACCTCAACCAGCGGCTCACCCGCTCCAAGCTCAACGAGCTGACGGCGGACCTGCTCGACCGCGTCGTGGGGCCGACCAAGCAGGCTCTCGGCGACGCCGGGGTCGAGGGCGGCGCCGGCATCGACCACGTCGTCCTCGTGGGCGGCATGACGCGCATGCCCGCTGTCCAGGAGAAGGTCAAGGAGCTGACCGGCAAGGACCCGCACCGGGGCGTGAACCCCGACGAGGTCGTCGCAGTCGGCGCCGCGATCCAGGCCGGTGTGCTGGCCGGCGACGTCAAGGACGTGCTGCTGCTCGACGTCACCCCGCTGACCCTCGGCATCGAGACCAAGGGCGGCGTGATGACCAAGCTGATCGAGCGCAACACGACGATCCCGACGCGCAAGTCGGAGATCTTCTCCACGGCCGAGGACAACCAGCCGAGCGTCGAGGTCCACGTGCTCCAGGGCGAGCGCGAGATGGCCGCGTACAACAAGTCGCTCGGCAAGTTCCAGCTGACCGGCATCCCGCCGGCGCCGCGCGGAGTGCCGCAGATCGAGGTCACCTTCGACATCGACGCGAACGGCATCCTCAACGTCGGCGCCAAGGATCTCGGCACCAGCAAGGAGCAGAAGATCGAGATCAAGGCAGGCTCGGGCCTCGCCGACGAAGAGGTCGAGCGCATGGTCCAGGACGCCGAGGCGCACGCCGAGGACGACCGGCGCCAGCGCGAGCTGGTCGAGGCGCGCAACACGGCCGAGAACGCCGCGTACCAGGCCGAGCGGCAGGTCAAGGAGATGGAGGACACGCTCGACTCGTCCGCCAAGGAGGAGATCGAGGCCGCCATCAAGGACGTCCGCGACAACCTGGAGTCCGACGACGTCGCGCTGCTGAACTCGAAGACCGAGGCCCTGCAGACCGCCTTCCACAAGGTGTCCGAGCAGATGTACGCCGCGGCGCAGCAGCAGGCGGCGGCGGGCAACGGCGCGACCGACGGCGCGGCGGCCAACGGCGCCTCCGACGAGGAGGAAGAGGTCGTGGACGCCGAGGTCGTCGAGGGCGACGAGAAGGCGTAGCCGATGTTCGAGACCCCGCAGAACGGATCCCCGCCGGAGGAGGAACTCGCTGCCGTCGCATCGACGACGCGACGGGCGAGCCCTCCGGCGAGGAGCAGGAGGACTCGCTGGCTCGCGCCGAGCGCGAGCGCGACGAGTACCTCGACCTGGCCCGGCGGGCCCAGGCCGACTTCGAGAACTACCGCAAGCGAGCGGCGAAGGAGGCCGCTGCGGCGGGCGAGCGCGCGAAGAGCGGGCTCGTCCGCGAGCTGCTGCCGATCGTCGACAACCTCGAGCGCGCCCTGACCTCGGCGGCCGAGGGCGAGCAGCATCTCGCCGAGGGCGTGCGGCTCGTCCACTCCGAGCTGATCGCTGTGCTCGAGCGCAACGGCGTGCAGCAGTTCGACCCGGTCGGCGAGCGCTTCGACCCGACCGAGCACGAGGCGCTCTCGACGCGCGGCGAGGACGGCGCCGAGCCAGGCGTCGTGCTGGACGTGGTCGAGAAGGGCTACCGCACCAACGGCACCGTCCTGCGTCCGGCGCGGGTGGTGGTGTCTGCCTAGGCGATGCCCGCGCTCAAGGATCCATACAAGACCCTCGGGGTCGCCAAGAACGCCTCGGACGACGAGATCAAGAAGGCGTACCGCAAGCTCGCCCGGGAGAACCACCCGGATCGCAACCCGGGCGACGAGGCGGCCGAGGAGCGCTTCAAGGACATCCAGGGCGCCTACGACATCCTGTCCGACCCCGAGAAGCGCAAGGCGTACGACTCGGGCGGCGGGATCTTCGGGGGCGCCGGCGGCGGCTTCGACCCGGGCGCGTTCCGGGGCAACTTCGGCGGCTTCGGCGACATCCTGTCCGACCTGTTCGGCAACCGCGGCGGACCCGGCGCCGCCGGGCCGGAGCGCGGCCGCGACCTCGAGACGGACGTGCACGTGTCGTTCGAGCAGGCGATGGAGGGCGCGCAGGTGCCGGTGTCGGTGCCGCTGTCCGCGCCCTGCCCGACCTGCCGCGGCACCGGCGCCAAGCCCGGCACCTCGCCGACGATCTGCACGCGCTGCCAGGGCCGGGGGGTCGAGGCCGAGTCACAGGGGCTGTTCTCGATCTCGCAGCCCTGCCGCCAGTGCGGCGGCACGGGGACCGAGATCAAGGACCCATGCCCGACCTGCCAGGGCACCGGGCGCACGCGCCAGGTCAAGCGCTACCGCGTGAACATCCCGGCGGGCGTGCGCGACGGCAGCCGCGTTCGGCTGTCCGGCAAGGGCGAGGCGGGGCCGCGCGGCGGGCCGCCAGGCGACCTGTACGTCGTCACGCGGGTCGGCGACTCTCCGATCTTCACGCGCAAGGGGGACAACCTCGAGGTCGAGATCCCGATCACGATCCCGGAGGCGATCCGGGGCGCCACGATCGAGGTGCCCACGCTGAGCGGCACCAAGCGCATCCGCGTCCCCCCGGGGACGCAGCACGGGACGGTGCAGCGCCTGCGCGGCGAGGGTCCGCCGAAGCTCGGCGGCCGCGGCCGCGGCGACATGCGCTACCGGCTCCAGATCGACGTGCCGAGCTCGCTCTCGCGTGAGCAGAGCGAGGCGGTCGACGACCTGGCCGCCGTGATGGACGGGAACCCGCGCGAAGGGCTGCTCTCGCGCCGGAAGTGATGCGGATGTCAGCCGACGACAACACGCGCGGCGTCTACATGATCTCGGTGGCGGCCGAGCTGGCCGGGATGCACCCGCAGACGCTGCGCATCTACGAGGCGCGCGGCCTGATCACGCCCAAGCGGTCGCCGAAGAACACCCGGCTGTACTCGCCGGACGACGTCGACCGGCTGCGCCGCATCCAGGAGCTGACCACCGAGCTGGGGATGAACCTGGCCGGGGTCGAGAAGGTGTTCGAGCTCGAGGAGGAGATGGACCGCATGCGCCGCCGCATGCGAGCGCTGGAGCGCCAGGCGGCGAAGATCCAGCACGAGCTGAGCGCGGAGATCGACCGCGTGCGACGCTCGATGAAGCGCGAGCTGGTGCTCTACGAGCCGCCCTCGCAGTCGCTGGTCGGCCCCGGGGTGCGGGTGCCGATCCGGCGCCGCGCGCGCTAGTCAGCCGCCTCCGCCGATTATCGGCGCCGCGCCGCGCGCACCAGGTCGAGCGCGATCTCGGTGTGGCCCTCGGCGGCGCCCGCCTGGACGGCCGACGCGACCGGCTGGCCGGCCCCGGCGGACGCGCCCGAGAGCCGGATCAGCTCGCCCGCCTCGCGCTGCTGCTCGCGCGCGCCCGAGCGCGTGTAGATGACGGGGTCCCAGCGGATGGCGAGGTCGCGCAGCACGCCGAAGGACGGCCGCCGCGTCACCGCGTAGCTCGGGCGCGGTCTCGTCGATGTGCTCGATCCCCTCGCTGAGGTACTCGCCGGAGAGGTTGTCGCGCAGCGTGACGAAGACCTGACCCGCCCCGGCCTTGGCGAGCAGCGGGATCGAGTCGTGCAGCAGCCGGGCCTGGGCGGCCTCGCCGGTCGCGACGTCCGTGCCGCGGTAGCTCGGGTCCCACTGCGACGCCGGGGCTGCCGGGTAGCCGTGCTCGGTCACCCAGATCGGCCCGTCGAAGCCGTGACCCCTCAGCAGGCGGCGCCAGTCGGTGAGCCACGCCGCCAGGTCCGGCAGGTGGTTGCGCAGCCGCAGCCGCAGGTGGACCGCGGCGATGTCGAACTTGTGCGCGGCGTCCGCGCCCGGCGTCGCGAACACGCGCTTGACCCACTCGTGCTCGCGCGGGCGCTCGACGCCGCCGAAGACGACCTTGGCCTCGGGCGCCTCCGCCTTGATCGCGTCGTAGGCGGCGCTCAGCATGCGGGCGTAGTCCTCGGCGCTGCCCGTGAAGGCCCAGCTCGCGTCGGGCTCGTTGACGATCTCCCAGTGGTCGACCTCCCCGCGCGCGTGCTTGGCGACCTCGCCGGCGAGCCGGCCCCACTCACGCGGGTCGCGCGGCGCGCAGATCGGCGACTCGGCGCCCGCCTCGGGACAGCTCGTCAGCCACAGGGGCGAGCCCCGCAGGATCCCGAGCAGCTTGACGTCGTACTTCCTTGCGAGCGCGACCATCCGGTCGAAGCGCGACCAGTCCGGCTGATCCGGCCCGGCGCCGAAGATCCCATGCAGCTCGACGTCGACGCGCACGTACTCCGCGCCGCTGTCGGCCGCCTCGGAGAGCATGCGCTCCTGCAGGCCGGCGGGCGAGCAGCACGTGTAGAGCTGCGCCGCGGAGGAGATCGGGGCCGCGTCGTCCGCCCGGGCCGCGGCCGGCGCCGCCGCGAGGGCGGCGCAGAGCACCGCAAGCGCGGTGGCGGGACGCCTGGCCATGCACCTCAGCCTAGGCGCGAGTGGGCCGGTATCCCCTCAGTCGGCCGAGCAGGCCGAGTCCTCTGATCAGCGGCACGAGCACCGGCTGCGGCCCCGCGAGCCTGAACACGTCGCGGTACTCGGTCAGGTACGGCCCGTAGGCCAGCGGCCCGGGCATGCCGTTGCCGCCCACGCGACCAGAGGCGAGCAGGGCGTCGATCTCCGCGAACCACTGGCCGGTCCGCCCGGCGGGCGAGGTGCGCCACTTCGCCCGCGCCGGCACCTCTCCCGCGTTCCACATCTGGTGGACGGCCCCGCGCGGGATCTCGAGCACCTCGCCGGCCCGCAGCTCCCGCTGCTCGCCGTCCACGCGCGCGGTGAGGGTTCCCTCGAGCACCTCGAAGCGCTCGTCCTGGGCGGGGTGGAAGTGCTTGGGCGGCGGCGAGCCTCCGGGACCCCAGGTTCCCTCGACCTCGATCGCCGCCGCGTCGGAGTGCAGCACGCGCACGGATTCGCTCGGTGTGAGCTTGAACGTGTCTCCAATCATCCGACGTCAAGGTACTCGATATGGATCTGCTACTGTCCGACTTAGATTTTCTATGCAAGCTGACCGGTTCACCGTCAAGTCTCAGGAGGCCCTGGCCGCAGCCCAGCGGCTCGCCGGCGCGCGCCGCAACCCCGAGGTCGCGCCCGCGCACCTGCTGCTCGCGCTGCTCGAGCAGGACGGCGGCATCGTCGTGCCCGTGCTCCAGCGCGCCGGAGCCGATCCCGAGCGCACCCGTCGCCGCGCCAACGAGGCGGCGGACGCGCTGCCGACGGTGACCGGCGACGCCGGCGCGACCCCCGCGCTCGGCGGCGCCCTGATCGACCTGCTCAAGCGCGCCGACGACGAGGCCCGCGGCATGGGCGACGAGTACGTCTCGACCGAGCACCTGCTGCTGGCGCTCGCCGCCGACCCGCAGACCGACGTGGGCGCCAGCAGGGACCAGCTCGCCGAGGCCGTCCAGGAGGTGCGCGGGCCGCACCGCGTCACCGACCAGAACCCCGAGGACAAGTACCAGGCGCTCGAGACCTACGGGCGCGACCTGACCGAGGCGGCCGAGCAGGACAAGCTCGACCCGGTGATCGGGCGCGACGACGAGGTCCGCCGCGTGATCCAGGTGCTGTCCCGCCGCACCAAGAACAACCCGGTCCTGATCGGCGAGCCCGGCGTCGGCAAGACGGCGATCGTCGAGGGCCTCGCCCAGCGCATCGTCTCCGGCGACATCCCCGACTCGCTGCGCGACCGGCGCGTGATCGCGCTCGACATCGGCGCGCTGATCGCCGGCGCCAAGTACCGCGGCGAGTTCGAGGACCGGCTCAAGGCCGTGCTCAAGGAGGTCGCCGAGGGCCAGGGCCGCATCATCCTGTTCCTCGACGAGCTGCACACGATCGTCGGCGCCGGCGCCGCCGAGGGCGCCGTCGACGCGGCCAACCTGCTCAAGCCGATGCTCGCGCGCGGCGAGCTGCGCGCGGTCGGCGCCACCACGCTCGACGAGTACCGCAAGCACATCGAGAAGGACGCCGCGCTGGAGCGCCGCTTCCAGCCCGTCTTCGTCGACGAGCCGAGCGTCGAGGACACGATCGCGATCCTGCGCGGGCTCAAGGAGCGCTACGAGGTCCACCACGGCGTCCGCATCCAGGACTCCGCGATCATCGCCGCGGCCACGCTGTCGCACCGCTACATCGCCGACCGCTTCCTGCCCGACAAGGCGATCGACCTGATCGACGAGGCCGCCTCGCGGCTGCGCATCGAGATCGACTCGATGCCCACCGAGATCGACGAGGTCGAGCGCCGCATCATGCAGCTCGAGATCGAGCGCCAGGCGCTCGAGAAGGAGCGGGACGAGGCGTCGGTCGCCCGGCGCGAGGCGATCGAGCGCGACCTCGCCGACCTGCGCGAGCAGTCGACCGAGATGAAGGCGCGCTGGCAGCAGGAGAAGGACGCGATCGTCCGCGTCCAGCAGCTCAAGGAGCGGCTCGAGCAGGCGCACCGCGACGCCGAGCGGGCCGAGCGCGAGGCCGACCTGCAGCGCGCCGCCGAGCTGCGCTACGGCGAGATCCCCGAGCTCCAGCGCGAGCTGGCCGAGGCCGAGGAGCGCACCGACGGGCCCGCCGGCTTCCTCAAGGAGGAGGTGGACGACGAGGACGTCGCCGAGGTCGTCGCCAAGTGGACCGGCATCCCCGTCTCCAAGCTGATGGAGGGCGAGGTCGAGAAGCTGATCCACATGGAGGAGCGCCTGCACGAGCGCGTCATCGGCCAGTCCGAGGCCGTCGAGGCCGTGTCCAACGCGCTGCGGCGCTCGCGCGCCGGCCTGCAGGACCCCAACCGCCCGATCGGCACGTTCCTGTTCATCGGCCCGACCGGCGTCGGCAAGACCGAGCTGGCGCGGGCGCTGGCCGAGTTCATGTTCGACTCCGAGCAGGCCATGATCCGCATCGACATGTCGGAGTACATGGAGAAGCACTCCGTGTCCCGGCTGCTCGGCGCGCCGCCCGGCTACGTCGGCTACGACGAGGGCGGCCAGCTCACCGAGGCCGTGCGGCGGCGCCCGTACGCGGTCGTCCTGCTCGACGAGATCGAGAAGGCCCACGCGGACGTGTTCAACGTGCTGCTGGCGCTGATGGACGACGGCCGCCTCACCGACGGCCAGGGCCGCACCGTCGACTTCAAGAACACGGTCGTGATCATGACCTCGAACGTCGCCGGCGGGATCGAGGGCGTGCGCGCGACCTTCAAGCCGGAGTTCGTCAACCGGCTCGACGAGATCGTCGAGTTCCACTCGCTCACGCGCGAGGAGATCGGCAGCATCGTCGAGCTCCGGGTGGCAGAGCTGATCGAGCGCGTGCGCGAGAAGGGCGTGGAGGTGGAGCTGACCGAGGACGCCCGGACGCTGCTCGGCAACCTCGGCTACGACCCGACCTACGGCGCCCGCCCGCTCAAGCGGGTGATCCAGAAGCAGCTCGTCGACAAGCTCGCGCTGAAGCTGCTCGACGGCGAGTTCGTGCCCGGCGACCGCGTGGTCGTCGACGCCGCCGACGGCGCGCTGAGCTTCGCCAAGGCCGGCAGCGAGGCCGTCCCCGCTTAGTATCTCGCGCGTGGAACCGCGCGACCTGGCCCTGCTCAACGCCCGCGGCCGGATGGCCATCGGCGCCGCGCTGCTGGTGGCGCCGCGGCTGATCGGGCCGATGTGGGTCGGCGACGACGGCGAACGGCCGGCGGTCAAGCTGCTGGCGCGCGCCCTCGGCGTGCGCGACCTCGTGGTGGGGCTCGGCACCGCCGTGGCGCTCGACCGTGGAGCCCCCGTGCGCGGGTGGCTCGAGGGGGCGGCCGTGGCGGACACCGTTGACTTCGTCGCGACGCTCGCGGCGCGCGACTCGATCCCGCAGAACGGCCGCCGCGGGGTGCTTCTGGTCGCCGCGGTGTCGGCCGTCAGCTGCGCGCTGCTGTCCCGCGCGCTCGAGACGCCTCCCGAGGAGCACGAGGTGTTCGTCACCGAGGCGCACCTGACCGGGCATCCCTAGCGTGTCGTAACCCGTACGGGGGACACGGCTCTGCCGGGTGGGTGAAATCCGCAGAACCTGCGTCCAACCGCTGGCGGTCCGGCCGGTATCGCGCTTAGCGTGGTCTGGTGAAGCCGTTCGCCGTGCTCATCGCAGTGGTACTGCTGGCCCTCCCGGCCACGGCCGCCGCGCGCGAGCGCGACGTGCCCCGGCCGGGCCCGCTGCCGGCCGGCGCGGCGCTCGACCGGCTCGACGACGCCGTCTTCCAGCACGAGGCCCGCGGCATGCGCGCGGCGCGCGCAGCGGCGCCGAACGCGCGCTCCTACGCGACCCCCGACGGCTACCGGGTGTCGGTGGAGGCGTCGTCCTCCTACTCGACCGATCCGGCGGCCGACCAGCAGCTGGTCGACTTCCTCTCCTCGCGCGTCCACGGCCCCGAGCTCGGCGACCTGAGCGTGTACGTGGGCACTCCCGCCGAGATCGTGCAGCTCTGCGGCGGGGACCCCGAGGTCGTTGCCTGTTACGCGATCGACGAGCAGCGCATGTACGTGCCGGGCGAGTCGGTGCGCGGCATCCCGATCGAGTACCCGCTCACGCACGAGTACGGCCACCACATCTCGCTGTGGCGGTCCAACGCCCCGTGGGACGCGCTCGACTGGGGCGCCAAGTACTGGTCGAGCGCGGTGGGAGTGTGCAAGCAGGTGCAGCGCCGCGTCCTGTTCCCCGGCAACCAGGGCGCCCACTACTGGGACGACCCCGGCGAGGGCTTCGCCGACTCCTACGCGCACCTGCACTACCCGCAGACGCCCTGGTACTACAACGACCTGATGCGGCCGACCCACCGGGCGCTGGCGGCGCTCGAGCGCGACGTGCTTCATCCCTGGAACGGGCCGCGCACGCGCACCTTCCACGGTCGGGTCGGGCCGCGCCACCGCACGCGCACCTTCCACATCCGCCTGCGGCTCGACGGGGACCTGTCGCTGCGCCTCGCCGCTCCGCGCGGCTCGGTCTACGACGTGCAGGCGGAGATCCCGGACTTCGCCGCCGGCAGGCGGCTGCGCGGCGGCGGCGCCTTCGGCGTGGAGTGGTGCCGCCACCGCCGCGTCGACCGCGTGAAGCTGACGGTCCACCGCCGCGCGGGCAGTGGGCCGTTCGCGCTGCGGGTCAGCTGGCCGGGCTGACGCCGACCGACGACGCCCCGGCCGTCCCCGCCTTGGGGAAGACCGTGACCATGAACTCGCTCTCGATCGAGCGAGAGCGCTTGTAGCGCCGGAAGGTGTCGAACTGGACGAGGTAGTGCCCCGGTGAGGTGCCGCGCGGGAACAGCCGCTTGCGCGCGTGCACCTTCATGCAGTCCCCCTTCACGGGGCCGATGCGCAGCGAGCGCGGCGGCCCGGCTCGCTTGCCGCGCCGCACGACGTGCGCGTAGAGCGTGCCCCCGCCGAAGAAGCCGCGCGCGCTGATCCTCAGCAGCCGGTGGGGCGGGCCGGTCTGCGGCTGGAGGGCGACCGAGGTGGCGGTCACCAGCAGGCTCACCTGGGCGGTGAGGGCGGGGTTCGTCTGGTCGGTCGCGACGTAGGTGCGCACCTGCTGGCCCCTGACGAAGCCCGGCAGCGTCAGCGTCGGGGCGATGCTGCCCGCCGGGTCCGCGGGGATCGGCTCGTCGAGCGGGACGCCGTTGCGCGTGATCGCGATCGGCCCGCCGGGGGTGAAGCCGTCGGCGAGCAGGCGCACGTCACTCAGCTCGCGATAGCAGGGCTCGACCGGATCCACGCTCAGCGTGGCCGCCCCCGCCGCCGTGGCGGGAGCCGTGAGGCCCGTGACGGCGAGCGCCAGGCTGGCGGCGATCCACTTCTTCAGAGCTGCTCCTCCTGCTGCGTGGTGGTCAGGGCTGAGGCTAGCGTGGCACCGCATGTCGCGCGAAGGGCGGTTACATTCCGGCCACGACTTCGACCTGAAAGGGAGACCGCCGTGCCGACGTACGTGATGCTCAGCACCCTGACGCCGGAAGGCGTCCAGACGATCAAGAGCAACCCGGCGCGGATACGCGAGGTCAACAAGGAGCTCGAGTCGCTCGGCGTGAGCGTCAAGGCCCAGTGGGCCGTGCTGGGGCACTACGACTTCGTGAACGTGATCGAGGCGCCCGACGAGAAGACGGTCGCGCGGGCGTCGCTGGAGCTCGGATCGCGCGGCACCGCGCGCTACGAGACGCTGTCGGCCATCCCGATCGACGAGTTCATCGCGGCCCTGTAGGTATGGCGCAGCGGGTCCTGGTCGTTGGCGGCGGCGGGCGCGAGCACGCGCTCGTGCGCGCGCTTCGGCGCAGTCCTCAGGCGCCCGAGGTCCTGGCGGCGCCCGGCAACGCCGGCATCGCCGCCGACGGGGTCGAGTGCCTCGACGGGGATCCGGTCGCGATCGCGACCGAGCGCGAGGTCGACCTGGTCGTCGTGGGGCCGGAGGCGCCGCTGGTGGCGGGCCTCGTCGACGACCTGACGGCCGCGGGCATCGCGGCCTTCGGGCCGTCCAAGGCCGCCGCCCGGCTGGAGGGCTCGAAGGCCTACGCGAAGGAGCTGATGAAGCGCTGCGGAGTGCCGACCGCGTCGCACGTCCTCTTCCGCGACCACGAGGAGGCCGCCGCCCACCTCGCCTGCGCGTCGTACCCGGCCGTCCTCAAGGCGGACGTCCTGGCCGCGGGCAAGGGAGTGATCATCGCGGCCGACGAGCGCGAGGCCCGCGCGGCGCTCGACGTGTTCTTCGGCGAGCAGCGCTTCGGCGAGACCGAGGTCGTGCTGGAGCAGTTCCTCGACGGGGAGGAGCTGTCGCTGCTGGCTCTGTGCGACGGCGAGCGCGCCGTACCGCTCGCCCCGGCGCAGGACTACAAGCGCATCTTCGACTCAGACCAGGGCCCCAACACCGGCGGCATGGGCAGCTACTCGCCGGTGCCGGGGATCGACATGGAGCGCGCGAAGGAGATCGCCGCGCTCGTCCACCAGCCGATCCTCGACGCCCTGCGCGAGCAGGGCACGCCGTTCCACGGCGTGCTCTACGCCGGCCTGATGCTGACCGCGGAGGGGCCCAAGGTGATCGAGTACAACGTGCGCTTCGGCGACCCGGAGACCCAGGCCGTGCTGCCGCGCCTGCGCTCGGACCTGCTCGAGCTGCTCCACGCCGCCTGCCGGCCCGGCGGCCTCGCGGGTGTCGAGCCGGAGTGGTCGCCCGACTGGGCCGTGACCGTCGTGCTCGCCTCGCGCGGGTACCCGGAGAGCTCGTCGAGCGGCGACGTGATCACCGGCGTCGACGAGGTCGAGGACGCGGAGGTCTTCCACGCGGCCACCGCCCGCGAGAACGGCGAGCTGGTGACCGCCGGCGGCCGCGTCCTCGGCGTCACGGCGCTGGGCGAGACGCCGGGCGAGGCGCGCGATCGCGCGTACGCCGGGGTCGAGCGGATCGACTTCGACGGCCGCCAGGTGCGCGGCGACATCGCGGCGCGGGCCGTCGGCCGGGTAGCCAGTAGGGTCACCCCGTGAGCGGCGCCGAGGAGATGCCAGTAGCCGAGACCGTGGTCGAGCACGAGTTCGACGAGCTCGACGTGGACGACGGCCCCACCGTCGGCATCGTGATGGGATCGAAGAGCGACATGCCGGTGATGGAGCGCGCGGGCGACGAGCTCGAGGAGCGCGGGATCCGCTTCGAGATCCGCGTCATGAGCGCCCACCGGGACCCCGAGACCGTCGCCGACTACGCCCGCAACGCCCGCATGCGCGGGCTGCGGGTGATCATCGCCGGCGCCGGCCTGTCCGCCGCGCTTCCCGGGGTCGTGGCCGCGCACACCGACCTGCCCGTGGTGGGCGTGCCGCTGACCTCGAAGACGTCGGTGGCGGGCGGCCTGGACGCGTTGCTCTCGATCGCGCAGATGCCGCCGGGGGTGCCGGTCGCGTCGGTCGGAGTGGACAACGCGAAGAACGCCGCGGTGCTGGCGGCGCGCATCCTCGGCGCGTGATCGAGCGCTACACCCGCCCGGAGCTGGGCGCCGTGTGGTCCGAGCAGCGCAAGCTCGACGCCTGGCTCCAGGTCGAGCTGGCGGTCGTCGACGCGCTCGCCGAGCAGGGGGTCGTCCCCGCCGAGGACGCCGCCCAGGTGCGCGAGCGGGCCACCTTCACACCCGACGCGGTGCGCGAGCGCGAGCAGGTGACCGACCACGACGTGGCGGCGTTCGTGGACGTGGTCGCCGAGTCGGTCGGGGAGGCGGGGCGCTGGGTGCACCACGGCCTGACCTCGTCGGACGTGCTCGACACCGCGCTGGCGCTCCAGCTCACGCAGGCGGGGATGATCCTGATCGGCGGGGCGCTCGAGTTCCGCGACGCGCTGATCCGGCGCGCCCGCGAGCACGTCGACACGCTCTGCGTGGGCCGCACGCACGGGATCCAGGCCGAGCCGACGACCTTCGGGCTCAAGCTGGCCGGCTTCGCCTTCGAGGCGCAGCGCAACCTGCGCCGGCTCGAGCGGGCGGTCGAGGGCGTCTCGGTGGGCGCGCTGTCGGGCGCCGTCGGCACCTACTCGGCCAACGGCCCAGAGGTCGAGGCCGCGGTGCTGTCCCGGCTCGGGCTCGGGCGCGAGGACGTGTCCACCCAGGTGGTCCCGCGCGACCGCCACGCCGAGCTGCTCGAGGCGATCGCGCTCGCCGGCGCCGGGCTGGAGCGTTTCGCCACCGAGATCCGCCACCTCCAGCGCACGGAGGTGCGGGAGGTCGAGGAGCCGTTCCGCGCCGGCGCCCAGAAGGGCTCTTCGGCGATGCCCCACAAGCGCAACCCGATCCTCTGCGAGCGGCTGGTCGGGATCGCCCGCCTGCTGCGCGGCTACGCGCTGACCGGGCTCGAGAACGTCGCACTCTGGCACGAGCGCGACATCTCGCACTCGTCGGCCGAGCGCGTGGCGCTGCCGGACGCGACGATCCTGCTCGACTACGCGCAGCACGTCGCGACCCGGGTCGTGGACGGCATGGTCGTCCACCCCGACCGGATGCTCGCCAACCTCGAGGCGACGCACGGCGCGCTGTTCTCCCAGCGGGCGCTGCTGGCGCTGGTCGAGAGCGGCGTCTCGCGCGACGAGGCCTACCGGATCGCGCAGGAGAACGCCCAGCGCGCCTGGGACACCGGCACGCACTTCCGCGAGCTGCTCGGCGCCGCGGCACCCGGGCTCGACCTCGACGAGGTGTTCGACCCGCAGGCGTTCGTCCGCCACGCGGGGGCGATCGTCGGTCGCCTGGACGCTATCGGGTAGCACAAGCCGCCTTTGTTGGACATGGTGGGGCGGAGCGCGGGCGCGTACCGTCGGCGGCGTGCCGGTGCTGCTGGGACTGCTCGGAGTGCTCGGATTCAGCTTCACGCTGCCGGTTACCCGCGTCGCGGTCGATGGCCTTGACCCCGTGTTCGTCGGCCTCGGCCGCGCGGCGGTCGCGGCGATTCCCGCTGCCGCCCTGCTCGCGCTCTGGGGCGAGCGCCTGCCCGACCGTGCCACGCGCCGCCGGCTGGCGCTGGTGGCGCTCGGGGTCGTGTTCGGCTTCCCGCTGCTGTCGGCGCTCGCGCTGCGCGAGCTGACCGCCGCCCACAGCGCCGTGATCGTGGGGCTGTTGCCGGCCGCCACCGCGGTCATGGCGGTCGCGCGCGCCGGTGAGCGTCCCTCGCCCGGCTTCTGGGCGGCGAGCGTCGCTGGCCTGGCGGCCGTGCTGGCGTTCGCGGCCTCGCAGGGCGCAGGGATCGGCGGGGGCGACCTGCTCGTGCTGGGCGCCGTCGTGCTCGGCGCGATCGGCTACGCCGAGGGCGGCGCCCTCGCGCGCGACATGGGGGGCAGCAGGGTGATCTGCTGGGCGCTCGTGCTGTCGCTCCCGCTCACGCTGCCGATCGGCATCGGCGCCGGCCTGGCCGACGGGCTCCACGCGCCCGCCGACGACTGGCTCGGGTTCGCCTACGTCGCGATGATCAGCCAGTTCCTCGCCTTCTTCGCCTGGTACGCCGCGCTGGCGCGCGGGGGCGTCGCGAAGATCGGCCAGGTGCAGCTCGTCCAGCCCCTGCTGACGCTCGCCTGGGCCGCCCTGCTGCTCGGCGAGCACATCGGCCCGGCCACGCTGATCGCGTCGGTCGCGGTGGTCGCCAGCGTCGTCGCGACCCAGCGCACCCGTGTCGCGCGCGAACAACCCCGCACGTTGCGGAATCCTGAGCCGGGCATCGACTTCTCTCGCTGATAGCCTCGCCGGGGTGAGCGATCCCGCCGCGCTCATCGCGCAGGGCAAGGTCCGCGACATCTACGAAGCGGGCGACGATCGCCTGCTCCTGGTCGCGTCAGACCGCATCTCGACCTACGACGTCGTCCACCCGAATCCGATCCCGGACAAGGGCAAGGTGCTCACCGGGCTGACGGCGTTCTGGCTCGACCAGACGGCCGACATCTGTGCGAACCACCTGATCTCCTACGCCGACGTGCCGGAGCAGCAGCGCGGCCGCGCGATGCTCGTGGAGCGGCTCGAGATGGTGCCCGTGGAGTGCGTGGTGCGCGGCTACATCACCGGGTCGGGCTGGAAGGACTACCAGGCGTCGGGCGCCGTCTGCGGGATCGAGCTGCCCGCCGGCCTGCGCGAGTCCGAGCAGCTCCCCGAGCCGATCTTCACGCCGGCCACCAAGGCCGAGCTGGGCGACCACGACGAGAACGTCGACTTCGACCGCGCCGCCGAGATCGTCGGCGACCGCGAGCTGCTCGAGGAGCTGCGCCGCCTGTCGATCGCGGTCTACCTGCGCGGCGCCGAGCACGCGCGCGAGCGCGGCATCATCCTGGCGGACACGAAGTTCGAGTTCGGCCGGCGCCCCGACGGCACGATCGTCCTCGGCGACGAGGTGATGACGCCCGACTCGTCGCGCTTCTGGCCGACCGACGGCTACGAGCCCGGCAAGGGGCAGCCGAGCTTCGACAAGCAGTTCGTGCGCGACTGGGCGAGCCGGTCGGGCTGGGACAAGTCGCCGCCGGCGCCCGAGATCCCCGGCGACGTGGTGGCGCAGACGCGAGCGCTCTACGTCGAGGCGTACGAGCGAGTGGCGGGTGAGCCCTTCGAGCGCTGGCTGGAGCGGGCCGGCGCGTGAGGGTTCGCGTCCTCATTCGACCCAAGGAGGGAATCCTCGACCCCGTTGGCCAGACCGTCGAGGGGGCGCTGCCCGCGCTCGGCTTCGACGGCGTGAGCAACGTCCACGTCGGTCGCATGGTCGAGCTCGACGTGGAGGACGAGTCCCAGGTGCCGGCCATGTGCGAGCGGCTGCTGGCGAACCCGCTGATCGAGGACTACGAGGTGCTGCCCGCGATGAAGTTCGGGATCGTGCGCTTCCCCGGCTCCTGCGACGAGGTCGACGCGCTGCTCGCCTGCCGCCGCTACGGCGACGCCGAGCTGCTCTGGCACAAGGACCGCGACCTGGGCGGCGTCGACGCCGTCGTCGTGCCGGGCGGGTTCTCCTACGGCGACTACCTGCGCGCCGGCGCGATCGCGCGCTTCTCGCCGTTGATGGAGACCGTCATCGAGTTCGCCCGCGAGGGTGGTCCGGTGCTCGGCATCTGCAACGGCTTCCAGGTGCTCTGCGAGGCGGGCCTGCTGCCCGGGGCGCTCTTGCCGAACCGGTCGCTGCGGTTCGTCTGCCGCCAGGTCGACGTGGTCGTCGAGAACGCCGACACGCCGTTCACGCGCGCGTGCGCGCAGGACGAGGTGCTGTCGGTGCCGGTGAAGCACACGACGGGCCGCTACCACGCGCCGGCGATCCCGGAGGAGCAGGTCGTGCTGCGCTACGCGCCGGGCCACAACCCGAACGGCGCGCAGGACGACATCGCGGGCGTGTGCAACGCCGCGGGCAACGTGCTCGGGCTGATGCCGCACCCCGAGCACGCGGTCGACCCGCTGACCGGGTCCGCCGACGGCGGCCGGTTGTTCGAGTCGCTCGCCATGGCTCCTGTCGCGTGAGCTCCGCGCTCGCGCCGCATCGCGACCTCGGCCTCACCGACGCCGAGTACGACGCCATCTGCGCCCGCATGGAGCGCGAGCCGAACGCGCTCGAGCTGGCGGTGTTCTCGCTGATGTGGTCGGAGCACTGCGCCTACAAGCACTCGAAGAAGCTGCTGGGCGAGCTGCCCACCGAGGGCCCTCACCTGCTGATGGGGCCGGGCGAGAACGCGGGCGTCGTCGACGTCGGCGACGGCCTGGCGGTGGCGTTCAAGGTCGAGTCGCACAACCACCCGAGCGCCGTCGAGCCCTTCCAGGGGGCCGCGACGGGCGTCGGCGGCATCCTGCGCGACATCTTCGCCGTCGGCGCGCGGCCGATCGCGGTGCTCGACTCGCTGCGCTTCGGCGAGCTCGACTCCCCGCGCTCGCGCTACCTGTTCGACTGGGCGGTCAAGGGGATCGGCCACTACGGCAACTCGATCGGCGTGCCGACGGTCGGCGGCGAGGTCGCCTTCGAGGCGGCCTACGAGCAGAACTGCCTCGTCAACGCGATGTGCGTGGGCCTCGCCCCCCACGACCGGCTGATCCGCAGCGCCGCCGCGGGCATCGGCAACGTCGTCGTCCTGCTTGGCGCGCGGACGGGGCGCGACGGGATCGGCGGCGCCTCGGTCCTCGCCAGCGCTGAGCTGTCGGACGAGGACGCCTCCAAGCGGCCCACCGTCCAGATCGGCGACCCGTTCGAGGAGTCGAAGCTGATCGAGTGCTGCCTGGAGCTGCTCGAGCGCGACACGCTCGCCTCGCTCCAGGACCTGGGCGCGGCGGGCCTGTCGTCCTCGTCGTCGGAGATGGCCTCCAAGGGCGAGGTGGGGCTCGACCTCGACGTCTCGCGCGTGCCGCTGCGCGAGGCCGACATGGAGCCGTTCGAGATCATGATCTCGGAGTCCCAGGAGCGCATGCTGTGCGTGGTCGAGCCGCGGCTGCTGCCCGAGCTGCACGAGGTCTGCGAGCGCTGGGACGTGCGGGCGACCGAGATCGGCTCCGTCACCGACACGCGCCGGCTGCGCGTGTTCGACGGCGACGAGCTGGTGGGCGACATGCCGGTCGAGGCGCTCGTCGACGACTGTCCCCTCTACGACCTGGAGCCCGAGCAGCCGACCGAGCCGGTCTACCCGGCGCCGCCGGCGCGGCTGGCGCCCGAGGCGAGTGCCGAGGAGACGCTGCTCGCGCTGCTGAGCGCGCCCTCGATCGCCTCGAAGCGGTTCGTGTTCGAGCAGTACGACCCGATCGTCGGCTCGCGCACGGTGCGCAGGCCCCAGGCGGCCGACGCGGCGGTGCTGTCGCTGGCGAACGACGGCGGCAGCGGGGCGATCGCGGTCTCGATCGACGGCAACGGCCGCCGCGTGGCGTGCGACCCCTACGCCGGGGCGGCCGAGGCGGTGCTCGAATGCGCGCGCAACCTGGCCTGCGTCGGCGCGGAGCCGCTCGGCCTGACCAACTGCCTCAACTTCGGCAACCCGGAGAAGCCGCACATCGCCTGGCAGCTCACGCGCGCGGTGGAGGGGCTGCGCGACGCCTGCCTGGCGCTCGGCGTGCCGGTCGTGGGCGGCAACGTCTCGCTCTACAACGAGGGCGGCGGCGGTCCGATCTTCCCGACGCCGATCGTGGGCATGGTCGGGAGCCTGCCCGACCCGGCGCGCGTGCCGCGGGCCGGCTTCGCGGAGGCCGGCCACGCCGTCGCCCTGGTGGGGCCGTTCGAGCCGGCCCTCGAGGGGTCCGAGCTGGAGAAGCTGCGGGGCGGGCTGGCCGGCTCGCTGCCGGCGCTGGACCTCGCGGCGCAGGCCGCGGCGCTGGCGGCGCTGCGCGAGGCGGTCCGGCGCGGCGAGCTTGCAGACCGTGCACGACGTCTCCGACGGGGGACTGGCCGTAGCGCTCGCCGAGTCCTGCATCGAGGGCGGCGTGGGTGCGCATCTCGAGCTCGACCCCGCCGACGCGGCGCTGTTCGGCGAGGGCCCCGGCGGAGTGGTGATCGCCGGGCCGCGCCAGGCCGTCGAGGCGGTGCCGGGCGCGCGCGTGATCGGTGAGGTCGGCGGCGGCGCGCTCGAGGTCGCCGGGGCGTTCAGCGTGCCGCTCGCGCGGCTGCGCGAGGCCTACGAGGGCGCCATCCCGGCGGCCTTCGGCTGATGGCAGCCGGGCGGCGGCGGCCGCCCCCGTTGGTACCCTCCGGCGTAGCGGGAGCCCAGCCGCGAGCAGCGCTCGGGATCCCGCCCTTCACCTCATGACTCGAGTTGCACTCGACGACCGCGACGGACCTCGCGACGAGTGCGGCGTCTTCGGCGTCTACGCGCCCGAATCGGACGTCGCCCGCCTCGCCTACTTCGCGCTGTACGCGCTCCAGCACCGCGGCCAGGAGTCGGCCGGCATCGCCACCACCGAGAGCGGGCCACATCATGACCGTGCGCGACCTCGGCCTGGTGTCGCAGGTCTTCGACGAGGAGAAGCTGCGTGCGCTGGACGGCGAGATGGCGATCGGCCACGTGCGCTACTCGACGACGGGCTCGTCGGCCTGGGAGAACGCCCAGCCGGTGTGGCGCTCGGACGAGCGCCAGGTCGCGCTCGCGCACAACGGCAACCTGATCAACGCGGTCGAGCTGCACGCCGCCCTGAGCGAGCAGGGCGTGCAGTTCCGCGGCACGTCCGACTCGGAGATCATCGCCGCGCTGCTCTCGACGCACCCGGCGGAGCGCATCGAGGACGCGCTCGCGGAGGTGATGCCGCGGCTCGAGGGCGCCTACTCGACGGTCGTCATGACCAAGGACGCGGTGGTCGGCTTCCGCGATCCCGCCGGCGTGCGGCCGCTGTCGCTCGGCCAGCTCGGCGACCGCTACTGCCTCGCCTCTGAGAGCTGCGCCTTCGACATCATCGGCGCCGAGCTGCTGCGCGAGGTCCAGCCGGGCGAGATGATCTCGCTCGGCGCGCGCGGGATCGAGACGCGCCAGCTGGTCGAGTCCGAGCGCAAGGCCTTCTGCGTCTTCGAGCACATCTACTTCGCCCGCCCCGACTCGATCCTCGAGGGCAACCGCACCCAGGTGTCGCGCCGCAAGATGGGCGAGATCCTGTTCCGCGAGTCGCCCGTGGAGGCCGACGTCGTGATCGCCGTGCCGGACTCGGGCAACGCGGCAGCGACGGGCTACTCGAAGGCGTCGGGCATCCCGCGCGACGACGGCCTGATCAAGAACCGCTACGTGGCGCGCACGTTCATCCAGCCCGGCCAGGAGCTGCGCAAGCACGGCCTGCGGATGAAGTTCAACCCGCTGCGCGAGGTGGTGGCCGGCAAGCGCCTCGTGGTCGTGGACGACTCGATCGTGCGCGGCAACACCACGCGCCAGATCGTCCAGATGCTGCGCGGCGCGGGGGCCGCCGAGATCCACATGCGCATCTCCGCGCCGCCGATCCGCCACCCCTGCCACTACGGCATCGACATGTCGACGACGCAGGAGATGGTCGCCCACGGACGCACCGAGGCCGAGATCGCCGACGAGCTCGACTGCGACTCGCTGGCCTACCTCTCGCTCGACGGCGTCTACGAGGCGATCCGCTCGAGCCGCGACACCCACTGCGACGCCTGCTTCTCGGGCCGCTACCCGCTCGCCCGCACCGACACCGCGAACGGCAAGTTCGCGCTGGAGGAGCTGGCGGTCGTGCGCAGCTGACGGGAATAAACGCGCCAGCTTCGGCGTTCTCGAAGTGAGATGGACGACGACGCACGCCTGGACGCGAGAGCTCACGCTGCTCGTGGACGGTCAGCTCGACCGCGAGCGTGCCGCCGAGCTCGAGGCCCGGCCCGAGCTGGCCGGCCGGATTGCGCTTGCGCGTGCCGGTCGCGAGCAGCTGCAAGCGGCGGCCGCCTCGGTTGAGGCGCCGTTCGAGCTGCGGCAGCGGGTCGACGCGCTGGCCCATGCCGCGCCGCCGGCGCCCGCGCTGGCGGCCGTTGGCCGCGCTCGCCGGGCGTGGCTGCGGCTGCCGCGCTCGCGCTCGTTCTGGCGACCAGCGGCGGCGGCGCGACCCGACCGTGGACGACGTGCTCGCCGACGCGGGCCGCGCGCCGGCCGCCGCGGTCTCGCCGGCGGGCGGCCCGCTGCTCCCCGTCGAGGTCGAAGGCGTGCGCTTCCCGGACTACGAGGAGAAGTTCGGCTGGCGCGCCGTCGGGCAGCGCGACGACGAGGTCGATGGCAGGACGGTCACGAACGGTCGTCTACGCAGCGCGGCGCGCGATCGCGTGACGCTACTCGATCGTCGCGGGCGACGCGCTCGCCGAGCCGAGCGGGCGGGACATCGCGGCGGAGGGCACTCGGCTGCGGGTGATCGGCGACGGACGCAGTCACATGGAGGCGGCTCGGCCACACCTGCGTGATGGAGGGCTCGCCGGCGCTTCGCACCGTTGCCGAGCTGGCGGGCTGGAAGGCGAAGGGCAAGGTCGCCTTCTAGCCGCGGCCGAGTTGCCTCGCCACCCGCTCGCGCCCGCGCGACAGCCGGCTCATGACGGTCCCGATCGGCACGCCCAGCGCGGCGGCCGCCTCGGCGTAGGAGAGCCCGGCCACGTCGACCGCCGCGAGCGTGTCGCGCCACTCCTCGGGCAGCGCGGCCACGACCTCGAAGACCTCGCGCGCCGCGACCCGCTCGAAGCGGAGAGGCCGCCCTCGACCCGGTCCGCGGCCTCGATGTCGAGCGGAACGGTCGGGCGGCGGGCACGGGAGCGGACCATGTCCACCCAGGTGTTGCGCAGCACGCCGAGCAGGTACGGCAGCGCGTCCTCGTCGCGAGCGATCTCGCGCGGCCTGCGCAGGACGCGCTCGTAGGTCTCCTGCACGAGGTCCTCGGCGTCCTCGCGGGCGCCGGTGAGCGCCCAGGCGGCCCGGTAGAGGCGATCGAGGTGGTCGCCGAGGACTGCTGCCCGGAGCTCGGGGGTCACCGCTCAAGCGTGACGAAGCTCACGGAATAGCGCCCTCTCGGGCCGCGTTCCCAGGTCGGAAGCATCCACCGACCCAAGGAGCACAGATGAACGCAGCCCTTCGCAACCCGTTCGCCCTCGTGGGCGCGGTAGCGGTCTCGGCGGCGCTCGCACTTCCAGCGACCGCCTCGGCGACCGTGACCGTGAACGCTGCCGGCGATCCGATCACCTTCACGGGCGACGATGCCGCCGACAACCTCGTGCTGACGGTCTCCGGCGGCAAGATCGCCCACAACCTGCCTGCCTCGCAGGGCTTCGCCTCCCCGACCGATCTCGACCCGAACACGCCGGACACCCAGGAGCGAGACGTGGCGGGCGCCAACATCGTCGTTCGCGGCGGGGGCGGCGCCGACATCCTGAACGCGGCCGGGCTCGGCAACACCTACAACTCGCTCGACATCCAGGGCGACGCCGGTGACGACACGATCACGGGCGGCGGCAAGCCCGATTCGCTCGCCGGCGGCGAAGGCGACGACCGCGTCGTCGGCGGCCCTGGCAACGACACGATGACCGGCGGCAACGGCAACGACGTGCTCGTGTGGAACAACGGCGACGCCTCGGACACGATGGACGGGGACGCCGGCAACGACGAGATCGAGGTCAACGGGTCGGCCAACGCCGGCGATGACTTCCGGATCACCCCGGGCGCGAACGGCAGGACGACGTTCCAGCGGGTGAACCTGGTCCGGTTCACGCTCAACACGCTCGCCGAGCGGATGACGGTCAGCGGGCTGGGCGGCGACGACATCATCACCGGCGCCCCCGGACTCGCCGGGCCGCGTCCTGCTGACGCTCAACGGCAACACCGGGCTCGACACGATCACCGGCGGCGACGGCGCCGACCGCGTGAGCGGCGGCGAGGCGGCGGACGTCCTCGACGGAGCGGCGGGCGACGACAAGGTCACCGGCGACCGCGGCGGCGACCAGATGCGCGGCGGTGCCGGCGACGACGTGCTCGAGTGGAACGACGGCGACGGGTCCGACGTGGCCACGGGCGGCGACGGAGCCGACCTGACTCGCGTGAACGGATCGGTCACGCAGGGCGATGCCTTCGAGGTCGCCCCGAACGGCGCCGGCATCCGCTTCCAGCGGACCAACCTGGTGCCGTTCACGATCGACCTCGACACGGAGCGGATCGAGATGAACGGCCTCGCCGGCGACGACACGATCGCCGTCAAGCCGGGCCTGGCCGGCCGGCTGGGCGTGCTGGCCGACGGCGGCTCGGGCAACGATCGGATCGAGGCCCGCAACGGCGCGGCCGATTCGATCGCAGGGCGGCAGCGGCGTCGACAGCGCCGTCGTCGACCTGCGGGACACGACCGCGAACGTCGAGAAGGTCGACCGTCCGGCCCGCTCGCGGGCGAAGATCGCCCGCAAGGTCCAAGGTCGCGGTGCACGACGGCCGCTTCGTGGTCTCGCTGCGGTGAGCTGCCCGGCGGGCGCCGAGTCGCGCTGCACCGGCGTGCTGCGGCTGAGCACCGCCAAGGCCGTGCGGATCGGCGGCATCAAGGTTCGGGTCGACCTCGGCAGCCGCCGCTTCCGGGTGGATCCGGGCGAGTCGGTCAAGGTCAAGGTGAAGCTGCCAGCGAAGGCCCGCTCGCTCGCCAGTCACGGCAAGCTCGGCGTGCGCGCGGTGGCCGCCTCGAAGGAAGGCGGCGCCGTCAAGGAGAGCGCGCGCAACGTGACGCTGCGCCTGCCGCGCGGCTAGCGGTGGGCACATCGGGGCGGGGTCCGTTGGGGGGCCCCGCCCCGTCTGGTGACGCCGCCTGCGTAACAACTGTGCGACGCGACGCCCCCTCCCGCCGCTCGCGCCGCTACTGTGGCCGGCCCCGTGATCGACCTCAACCAGCCCTCAGCGACCTGTTCGGCTTCGGCGATTTCCGCCCTGGCCAGCGCGAGGCGTGCGAGGCCGCGCTGGCGGGCCGGGACGTGCTCGTCGTCATGCCGACCGGCTCCGGCAAGTCGCTCTGCTACCAGCTCCCCGGGCTGCTGCGCGACGACCTGACGGTGGTCGTATCGCCGCTCGTGGCGCTGATGCAGGACCAGGTCGAGGCGCTCGCCGCGCGCGGGCTCGGCGACCGCGTGGCGCTGGTCAACGCGCAGCAGGACGGCTCCACCAACGCGGGCGTGCTCGCCCGGGCGGCGAGCCGGCGAGCTGCGCCTGCTCTACGTGGCGCCGGAGCGCTTCGCAGCTCCGGGCTTCCTCGAGCGCATGCGCGACGTCGAGGTCGGCCTGTTCGTGGTCGACGAGGCCCACTGCGTCTCGCAGTGGGGGCACGACTTCCGGCCCGACTACTTCCGCCTCGCCGACGCCGCGCGGGCGCTCGGCGCCGGGGCGCTGGTCGCCTCGACCGCGACCGCCACCGCGCGCGTGGCGCGCGATGTCGAGCAGCGGCTCGGCCTGCGCGACCCGCTGCGGGTCGCGACCGGCTTCGACCGCCCCAACGTCGCCTTCGCCGTCGCCCGTCCCGGCGGCCACGAGAAGCGGCCCCTGATCGCCGAGGCGCTGCGCGAGCCGGACGCCCTGCCCGCGATCGTCTACGCCGGCACGCGCGCGGGCGCGGAGGAGGTCGCCGGCGAGCTGACCGAGGCGCTCGGGGAGGAGGCGGTCGCCTACCACGCCGGGCTCGACCGGGCCCGCCGCGCGGGGGTTCAGCGCCGCTTCCTCGCGGACGAGGTGCGGGTGATCTGTGCCACCAACGCCTTCGGGATGGGCGTCGACAAGCCCAACGTGCGCACCGTGATCCACGCCAGCGTGCCGGCCTCGCTCGAGGCCTACTACCAGGAGGCCGGCCGCGCCGGTCGCGACGGGCAGCCGGCCCGCGCGCTGCTGCTCGCCGAGAACCGCGACAAGGCGCTCCACGTCCACTTCATCAAGCGCGAGCAGATCGACGAGGGGCTGCCCGGCTGGCTCGCCGACCGGATCACCGCCGCGGCGGATGGCAACGGTCGCTACACGCTGGAGGCCCGCGAGCTGGTCAGCGGCCTCGGCGGCGACGGCGACAAGCTGCGTTCGCTGCTCGGGCACCTGACCAGGGCGGGCGTGATCTCTCCGACGCCCTCGCCGCCGGACCGCATCGCGGGCCGCCTGCTCGGCCCCTTCGACCGCCGCGCGGCGGCGCTGTGCCGCTCCTCGCTGGAGGAGGGCGGCAAGGCGCGCTGGCGCCAGTACCGGGAGATCTGGGCCTACGTCGAGCAGGACACGCTGCCGGCGGGCCGCGATCCTGCGCCACTTCGGCGACGTCTCCGGGCCGGCCGCGCCCGTCGGAGCGTGCTGCGACGTCTGCGACTCCGGGCTCGTCCCCGCCCCGCCCCCTCCCGACCCGGTCGCGATCGAGAACCTCGACGACGCGATCCTGTCGGTGGCGCGCGTCGCCGCGCCGGCGGTCGGGCGCACGACGTGCGCCGAGATCCTCCACGGCGGGCGCAGCAAGAAGCTGCTGCGCAACTCATACGACGGCCTGCCCGCCTACGGCACGTCCTCGCACATGCGCCGGGCGGACATCCTCGCGCGCGTAGACGAGCTGATCGACGCCGGCCGGCTCGAGACCACCGGCGGGCACTACCCCGTCCTGCGCGCCTGCGCGTGAGCACGTTCCGGGTCGCCGTCCTGATCTCGGGCACGGGGACCAACCTGCAGGCCCTGCTCGACCAGCTGCACTCGCCCGGCGGGCCGATCGAGATCGTCGGGGTGGCGTCGTCGCGCGCCGAGGCCCCGGGCCTGCGCCGCGCGCAGGCGGCCGGGGTCGAGTCGGCGGTGTTCCCGCTCGCCGCGCACTCCGACAGGAGCGAGCGCGACGCGGCCCTTGGCGACTGGCTCGACTCGCTCGAGGCCGACCTCGTCGTCCTGGCCGGCTTCATGGAGCTGCTCACGCCCGGTTTCATCGGCCGCTTCGCGGGCCGCATCGTCAACGTGCACCCGTCGCTGCTCCCGGCGTTTCCCGGCCTGCGCGCGATCGAGCGGGCGGTCGAGTCCGGCGTGAAGGTCACGGGGGTGACGGTCCACTTCGTGGACGAGGGCGTCGACACCGGCGCCATCGTGCTTCAAGAGGCGCTCGAGCTTCCGTATCCTGCGCGCATCGTCGAGATCGAGGAGCGAGTGCACGGCGTTGAGCACCGGCTGCTGCCGCGTGCCGTGCGCCTGATTGCGGCGGGGCGGGTGCGCCCCGACGCCGACAACCCGCGAGCGGTGCTGGTCGACGATGGAGATTAGGTCCAGCAAGGCGGTGGTCAGCGCCGAGGGGGACGTGCGCATCCGGCGCGCTCTGCTGAGCGTGTCGGACAAGCGCGGGCCTGGTCGACTTCGCGCGCGGCCTGGCCGACCTCGGCGTGGAGATCGTCTCCACGGGCGGCACCGCGCAGGAGCTCGCAGGCGGCGGGATCGAGACGCGCGCGGTCGAGGACTACACGGGCTTTCCCGAGATGCTCGACGGGCGCGTCAAGACGCTCAACCCGCGCATCTTCGCCGGGCTGCTGGCGATCCGCTCGGAGACCGACCACGTCGACACGCTCAACGACCACGAGATCGAGCCGATCGACCTGGTCTGCGTGAACCTCTATCCCGTTCGAGGCGGTCTCGCAGCGGCGCGGGGTCGAGGACCGCGACGTGATCGAGAACATCGACATCGGCGGGCCGTCGCTGATCAGGGCGGCCGCGAAGAACCACCCGTTCACGGCGGTGATCGTCACGCCCGAGAGCTACGACGCGGTGCTCGAGGAGCTGCGCCAGAACCACGGCCGGCTCTCGAGCCGCACGCGCGAGAGCCTCGCGCTCGAGGCCTTCGCCCTGACGGCGCGCTACGACACCGCGATCTCGCGCTGGTTCGCCGAGCGCGAGGAGGACTTCCCGGTCCAGTACACGCGCTCGTACGAGAAGGTGCTCGACCTGCCCTACGGCGAGAACCCGCACCAGCGCGCCGCCTACTACTCCGAGGTCGGCGCGCGCACGCACCTGATGTCGATGGTGTCGAAGCTGCACGGCCGCGAGCTGACCTTCAACAACCTGCTCGACCTCGACGCGGGCAGGCGCCTGGTGGACGACTTCGAGCTGCCGGCAGCGGTGATCATCAAGCACAACAACCCGTGCGGCGCCGCGATCGCAGCCGGGGCCGAGCAGGCCTTCGAGCGCGCCCTCGCAACGGACCCCCAGAGCGCCTACGGCGGCATCTACTGCTTCAACCGGCGCATCGACCGCTCGCTCGCCGAGAAGCTGCACGCCCAGTTCGCCGAGGTGATCTTCGCGCCGGGCTACGACGACGACGCGCTCGAGGTGCTCGAGCAGAAGCCGAACGTGCGGCTGCTCGAGAGCCAGGAGCGCCGCCGCATCCCGGTCACCGAGCACGACCTCAAGCGCGTCCGCGGCGGGATCCTCGTGCAGGACCGCGACACGGGGCTCGAGGAGCGCGAGAACATGGACGTCGTGACGCGCCGCAAGCCGACCGAGGGCGAGTGGGGCGAGATGCTGTTCGCGATGCGGGTGTGCAAGCACGTGCGCTCGAACGCGATCGTGCTGTCGAAGGGGCTCGGGACCGCCGGCACCGGCGCCGGGCAGATGAGCCGCGTCGACTCCGTTCGCCTCGCGGTGAGCAAGGCCGCCGAGGCCGGCATCGACCTGTCCGGGGCTGTGATGGCCTCAGACGCCTTCTTCCCCTTCGCCGACGGCGCGCAGCTCGGCATCGAGGCTGGCGTGCAAGCGATCATTCAGCCGGGCGGCTCGCAGCGCGACGGCGAGGTGATCGACGCCTGCGACGAAGCGGGCGTGGCGATGGTCTTCACGGCCCGTCGTCACTTTCATCACTAGCTCGTTAGACATTCATCGAACTGTCGCTACACTCGATCGCAGTTGGCGAGCGCATGAGGGAGCCCCATCACCCAGCCCGCGGCGAGATCGAGTTGGCCGCCGTTCTACACGCGCTGAGCGACCCCGCGCGGCTGGAGATTGTGCGACGGCTCGCCGACGGAGACGAGCCCTCGTGCGGGATGTTCGAGCTCGGCCTGTCGAAGCCCACGCTCTCGCACCACTTCAAGGTGCTGCGCGAGTCGGGCGTGGTGCGCACCCGGCCCGAGGGCCGCAAGCGGCTGCTGTCGCTGCGCACGGACGACCTGGACACGCGCTTCCCCGGGCTGCTCGACGCGGTGCTGGCCGCGAAGCGGCGCCGGGCGCGGCCGGCTGCCTAGCGCGCCGCCGCCGATGCCCCCGGGAGGACTCGAACCTCCAACCCTGCGCTTAAAAGGCGCTCGCTCTACCAGTTGAGCTACGGGGGCTCCGGTTGGATTCTGGCGGGGTTAGGCCTCCGGTGCCGGCGTGGTCGAGGAAGGTCGCCATACACGCGACTCTTCTCAACCACCCCTCGGCGCGATCTGTCCCTGGGGCGCGGACGGCAGACCCTAGACTCTGGCCCTCAAGGGGGCGTGGTCTAGCGGTCCAGGACACCGGCCTTTCACGCCGGGGATCGCGGGTTCGAATCCCGTCGCCCCTACTTCGCCGCGGTGCGCTTCGCCGCGCGCTCGGCCTCCCACTCCCGCTGGGCCTCCGCCTCGGCGTCCGGGTCGTAGCTGCCGCACGAGGCCGCGAAGACCAGCAGCGCCGCGCCCATGCCGGGCAGGTGCGAGGTGGCCAGCATCACGAGCAGGCCGGCCACGCCGCCCGCGAGCGCGCTGAACAGGACGTAGCCGAGCGGCAGCGCGAGGATGCGCGCCGTGACCAGCGAGCAGGCCAGCCAGGTGACCGGTCCGACCAGCCAGCCCCAGTCCTCGAAGAACTCCTTGTCGAGCGCCAGCCCGAGCACGGCGAAGGGGATCGCCACGGCGACGGCCTGCACGACGAGCGACTTCCAGAACAGCCGGGCGTTCACACGGCCGGATACTAGACTCGCCCGCGGGGGCGGTTAGCTCAGTTGGCAGAGCGCCACGCTTACAACGTGGAGGTCGCCTGTTCGAGCCAGGCACCGCCCATCAATCCCGCCCCCGCTAGGCGAAGGCCGTGCTGCGGCGGCTGGCTGGTCACTTCGAGGTAGCCGAGCGGCGGCGACAAGAACGCCGAACGCCCCGGCGCGTGGCCGGGGCGTTCTGTGCTCGGCGGGTAGGGAGTGCGGGCCTAGCGGCCGCCGAACGCCTGCTCGCGCTGCTGCGGGGTCATCGAGTCGAGCTTCTGCTGCCACGCCTGGGCGCGGGCCTGCGGGCCGGTGTCGGAGTGCGCGGCCAGCGTCGCCGCGATCTTGCTCTCGTCGGGACCGCCAACGGCCTGCGGCTGGGAGATCGCCGAGGCGACCGAGCTCTCTTCGACGCCGCCCTGCGGCTTGGGCTGCTCGGTCTGGCTCTGGAACGAGTCCGTCAGGGTCGGATAGGAGCGGGTTCCGCTCTGCGAGATCGCCGAGGCGACCGAGCTCTCGTCGGGACCGCCCTGCGGGCGGACCTGCTGCGTGCGGGCCGCGAACGGGTCGCCCATCCCCCGCGCCCCGCCAGGCGCGAAGCTGGTCGTGCTCGAGCTGCCATCACCGTCGACGGACAGGATCACTACCGACGTCGTGAGCGCCGCCAGCGCGACGAGCAGAACGGCGACCAGCGAACGCATGTTGCGGTACTGAGAACGAAGGACGACTGCGGGATGCTGAACGGGGACCGACTTACCCATGACTGCCTCCTGAGTGGTGATTGGGATCGACATCGATGGCGATCCTGCGGCAGGCCGGTTGCGACGCGGCGACGAGCTGGCAACAGACCGGCAACAGCGCCGCTCAGCGGGTCCTTGCGTGGCGAGCGCGGCGTGAGGCGCTGTCCGGCTAGTCCGACAGCCCTACGGCTTCGAGGGCCTGCTGGTGGGTGGCGTACTCGTGGATCTCCACCAGCCGGCCATCGGGTGCGAAACCGAAGGCAGCGCCGTAGCGGATATCGGTCGTCAATCCGGTCCGCTTCTCGGTGCCCACTCCATGGAGGGCGCAGACGAGCCGACCGTCCGGTGCGGACCGCGCTTGCTCTATCGGCATCGCTTCGAGGTCGAAGCTCTCCAGCCAGTCGTTCATGTACGCGCGGCATTCGGCATGCCCGCGTCGCGTCCCAGAGTCCGGAGCCGACTCGATCGCCGTCCAGACGATGTCCGGGTGGAGGATCTCCGGCACCAGTTCCAGCCTGCCCATACCCCAGCAATCGTTGTACAGCCTTGCCACGGTCTCCACGTTCTCCGGCGACATCGGCTACTCCGACACGCCCGCGGCTTCGAGGGCTTCGGCGAGCATCGCCCCGTTGCTCCTTCCCTCGCCCTCAAAGCAAACGGAGGCGATCACCATGTCGTCGGTCTCCTCCACTCCCTCCAAGCGCCCTTGGAGGGGGCCCAACTCGTCCCTCACCGCCAGGACCGCTGCCCCCCACCGTCCCACTCCATCGTGGCCGCGGTAGACGGGCTCAACCCCCGGTATGGACTGCTCCTCCCACTCAACGGCGGGGTCGCACTCCGCCACGATCCTCTTCGCCTCTTAGGCCTGCAGCATGCGGAGACCAACGGCAACGTTCTCCTGCGACATCGCCTACCCAGTATCGCGCGCTTGCAGTTCGACCGCCCGGAACGGGGACAGGCCCGACGCGGTACGCCGAGCCTGTCGCATCCAACCCCACGCTGCTCCCGCATGCGAGGGGATTCTGGCCACAGCGAAGGTACTCCCATACCAACCGATCATGTACCCGCCAATCGGGGGGGATCGCCGCACCGCGGTTGGTGGCCCCGTCTTCGAGGTGGAGGCGAGTTACGACGGCGGAGCTGAACGGGCACCGCCCATCAGGCCCGTGCCCGCACGACGACCGGAAGGCCGCCGCGCGGCGACAGGGTCGGCATCTGGCGGATCGAGGGCCTGAGGCCCGGGTCGACCAGCTCGAGCCGGAACCCGCGCAGGATCTCGGCCGCGATCGCCTTCACCTCGAGCTGGCCGAAGCGCATCCCGATGCAGGTGCGCGACCCGCCGCCGAACGGCACGTACGCGCCCTTCGGCAGCGCGGCCTTCGCGTCCGGCGCGAAGCGCTCCGGCCGGAACCGCTCGGGCTCGGGGAAGACCTCGGGCAGGTGGTGGCTCGCCCAGGAGCAGTAGTTGACGAAGACACCGCCGGGCACGTGCACGCCGTGCAGCTCGAACGGCTCGACCGACCGGCGCGGGCCGACCCAGGCGGGCGGGTACATCCGCAGCGTCTCGTCGAGCGCCATGTCGAGCCGCGGCGTCCCGCCGATGAGGTCCTCCGAGGCGCTCGCCTCCTCGGCGAGCGGCGCCACCTCGTCGGGGTTGCGAGCCAGCTCGTAGAACATGAACGTGACCGTCGAGGTCGCGGTGTCGTGCCCGGCGAACAGCAGCGTCATGACCTGGTCGCGCAGCTCCTGATCCGACAGCTGCGAGCCGTCCTCGTCCTCGGCGTCGAGCAGCAGCGAGAGGATGTCCACGCCGCGCTCTCCGCTCGCCCGCCGGGCGGCGATCTCCTCGAAGATGACCCGGTCGAGGTGCGCGCGCGAGCGGTTCATCGCGCGCCAGGGCGATCCCGGGCCGCGCAGCATCTGCAGCACGTAGTCCTTGCCCCAGTAGGACAGCGTCTCCTCGAACTCCTCGGCCATGCGCCCGTCGCGCCCGCCGCGGTCCGGGTCGAAGCCGAACAGCGCCCGCATCGCCACGCGCAGGGCGAGCCTGCGCGTCCACGCGTACAGGTCGAGCTGCATGTCGGGGCGCCACTCGGCGAGGGCGCGCTGCGCCTCGTCGACCATGATCCGCGTCGACTCGGCGAGCTGCTCGCGGTGGAACGCCGGCAGCATGATCCGGCGGGCGCGCCGGTGGTAGTCGCCGTCGGTGGTCAGCAGGCCGTCGCCGAGCAGCGGGATCAGGTCGCCCATCGAGCCGTCGCGCCAGCGGAAGTTCGAGGCGTGCGACACGGTCATGTAGTGGTTTGCCTCGGGGCCGAGCGCGAACACGATCGGCAGGTAGAGCAGCCGCAGCGAGAACACCGGGCCGTACTCCTCGTACGTCCTCAGCAGCAGCGGGAGCGGCTCGCGCTCGAACTCGCGCGTGCGGGCGAAGCTGAACGACAGCTCGCCAGGAGGCCACTTGCCGCGCGCCCCCCGCTGCGAGCGCAGGTCCGACTGGATGCGCTCCAGGACGCCCGACGGAACCGCGGGAGGCGGGGCCACGGCCATGGCCGCACAGCGTACTGGCTGCGCAGCCAGGATCCGGCTACGTGCTGGCGAGCAGCAGCGTGCGGGCGACCTGGCTGGGGTCGTCCCAGGTCGGGATGTGCCCGCAGCCGTGGAGCGTGATCGTGCGCCACTCCGGCACGCTCTGCCGCGGCTTGCGCACGACCCGGTCCATGTCCGCCCAGGCGAGCGTGACCGGCACGCGGATGTCCTCGAAGCCCGAGAACACGGCGGAGCGCATCGCCTCGTTGGCGCCCTCGTAGCCGGCGGAGGTGAGGTAGGAGCGCACCAGCCGCGCGGCCGCCTCCGGGGGGACGCGCTCGGGGTGCGCGACCGAGCCCCGCAGCACCATCCGCCGCCCGCCCGGGCTGCGCAGCAGCGCGGGCATGACCGGGAGCAGGCGCCGGCCCACGCCGCGCGGGTCGCGTCCCGGCCTCGGCCCCAGCGGTCGCGCCCACAGCCCCGCGGTGCACAGTCCCGCCGCGGACAGCGCCCGGCCCGCCTTGGCGAGCTCGAGCGCCACCCAGCCGCCCAGCGAGTTGCCCGCCACGTGGGCCCGCCGGATCCCGAGCCGGTCGAGCAGGCCGGCCACGGAGCCGGCGAGCGCATGGGGCGTCGGGGCGTCGCCGTTGACGAGCCCGGGGGAGTCGCCGAAGCCCGGCAGGTCGACAGCGATCACGTCGCGGTCGCGCGCCAGGCGCTCCATCACCGGCTCCCAGACGACCAGCTCGGCGCCGAGCGGATGGATCAGCACGAGCGGCTCGCCGCTGCCGCGGCGGGTGTAGTTGAGCTGGCCCGGCATCAGGTCCCTGACAGGACCCGTTTCCGGGTCAGGGGCGAGCCGGAGCCGGTGTAGGACGGCTTGGCGAGCAGCGCTTGGACGTCGCCGATCCTGCGCTCCCTGAACCCGCCCTCGCACCAGGCGAAGTAAAGCTCCCACAGGCGTCGGAAGCGACGGTCGTAGCCCAGTTCGACCGCCCGATTCTCGCTACGAACGAAGTTTTCGCGCCAGCGCCGCAGCGTCTCGGGGTAGTGAGCGGTGATGTCCTCCAGATCGAGCATGCGAAGGTTCGTTACGCGGCTGACGCAGCCGCGGATCACCTCGACCGAGGGCAGGCAGCCGGCGGGGAAGATCAGCTCCCTGATGAAGGAGCGCGAGCCCTTCTCGAGCTCGTAGGCCTCGTCGGCGATCGTGATCGCCTGCAGCAGCATCAGGCCGTCGGGCTTGAGCAGCTCCCCGCAGTGGCGGAAGAACGTGTCGAAGTACTGCCAGCCGACCGCCTCGATCATCTCGATCGACACGAGCTTGTCGAAGCTCCCGCGCAGGTCGCGATAGTCCTCGAGCAGCACCGTCACGTGGTTCCGAAGCCCCGCCTCGCGCACCCGCTCCGTGGCCACGGCGTGCTGCTCGCGCGAGATCGTCGTCGTCGTGACGCGGCAGCCGTAGCGGCCCGCCGCGTGCAGGGCGAAGGAGCCCCAGCCGGTGCCGATCTCGACCACGTGGTCGTCCGGGCCCAGCTCGAGCTTGCGGCAGACCCGGTCGAGCTTGGCCTCCTGAGCCTCGCGCAGGGTGACGTCGGGCGACTCGAAGTACGCGCAGGAGTAGGTCATCGTCTCGTCCAGGAACAGCTTGAACATGTCGTTGCCGAGGTCGTAGTGGGCGGCGACGTGGCGGCGGGCGCCCGCGCGCGTGTTGCGCGGGATGCGGGTGAGCGCCTTGCGCAGCGGCGCGAACGGCCGCCGCAGCCGGTCCACCCGGGGCAGCTCGCGCGCGCCGAGCTGGACCAGCTCCACCAGCTGGTCGCAGTCCCAGGCGCCGTCGGCGTAGGCCTCGGCCAGCGCCAGGCTGCCGCGCGGGAGCGCGCGCAGGAAGCGGTCGTCGTGGAGCCGGACGGTCGCCCGCAGCTCGGCGTCGGGCGGGCCGAAGCGGCGTCGCGCGCGCGCGCCGGCAAGGTCAAGCCGCCCCTCGCGGAGCATCCTGAGCAGAGCGCCTGAGAGATAGCGAGTCAACATGACGACGCGGCGCTGGATGCTACGGGTAGAGTCGCCCCAACCGCGAGCCAGGAGGACGCAAGGTTGGACGCCAACAGGCTTAAGTCGATCCCGCTGTTCGAGGAGGTCGGCGACGAGGAGCTGGCCCAGATCGCCCCGTTTGCGACCGAGGTGTCGGTCGAGGAGGGTCGCGAGCTGGTCAGGGAGGGCGACTTCTCCTACGAGTTCATGGCCATCGAGGAGGGCCAGGCCGAGGTCACGCGCGCAGGCGGGCACGTGGCCGACCTCGGCCCGGGTGACTTCTTCGGCGAGATGGGCCTGCTGGAGCGGACGCTGCGCAACGCCACGGTGACCGCCAAGACGCCGATGCGCCTCGTGACCCTCACCGGCTGGGACCTCAAGCGAGTGGAGCGCTCGGCGCCCGATGCGATGGGGCGGATCCGCACCGTGCTCGAGGAACGCCGCCAGTCGGACTGATGACCCGCATCGTCCTCTTCGGCGCCACCGGCTACACCGGCCGGCTCGCGGCGGAGAGCATGGTCGAGCGCGGCCTGAGGCCGGTGCTGGCGGCGCGCGGCCGCGACAAGCTCGAGCAGATGGCGGCCGGCCTCGGAGGCCTCGACACGGCCGTCGCCGACGTCGCCGACCCCACCAGCGTGCGCGCGCTGGTCGAGCGCGGCGACGTGCTGGTCACCACCGTCGGGCCCTTCGCGCGCTGGGGCGCGGCGGCGGCCGCGGCGGCCTCGTCGGTCGGCGCGCACTACATCGACTCGACCGGCGAGCCGGCGTTCATCCGGCAGGTCTTCGAGGTCTACGGGCCCGCCGCCGAACAGGTCGACAGCGCGATGCTGACCGCCTTCGGCTACGACTGGGTGCCGGGCAACCTCGCGGGCGCGACCGCGCTCGAGCGCGCCGGCGCGGCCGCCACGCGGGTCGACATCGGCTACTTCACGACCGGCAAGGTCGAGGCGAGCGGCGGCACGATGGCTTCCAGCGTCGGCGCCGTGGCGGACCCGAGCTTCGCCTATCGCGACGGGCGCATCCAGACCGAGCGCGGCGCCAAGCGCGTGCGCAGCTTCGAGCTCGGGTCGAAGCAGCGCGACGCGATCTCCGTCGGCAGCTCGGAGCACTTCGCCCTGCCCAAGGTCGCTCCGCAGCTGCGCGAGGTGAACGCCTACCTCGGCTGGTTCGGGCCCTTCTCGCGCGCGCTGCAGCTGATGTCGCTCGGCACCTCGGTGCCGGGCGCGGCCAGCCTGGTCAAGGCCGTCGGAGGCCGCTTCGTCAAGGGCTCCACCGGCGGACCCGACGCCGCGGCGCGCGCCCGGTCCGGGTCGCAGATCGTGGCGATCGCCTACGACTCGGCCGGACAGGAGCTGACCCGCGTGGAGCTGGCCGGCGTCGACGGCTACACCTTCACGGGCCGCATCCTCGCCTGGGGCGCGGCACAGGCCGCCGAGGGAGCCCTGAAGGGGACGGGCGCGCTCGGCCCCGTCGACGGGTTCGGGCTGGAGGCGCTGACCGAGGGCTGCCGCTGGGCCGGCTTGGAGGAGAAGGGAGCGCCGGCGCCCTCGCAGGGTGCGGCTGTCGGCTGACCCCGCCGCGCGCCGCCGGCTGGCGTTGCTCGGCGCCGGAGCGCTGCTGGCCCTGGTGGTCGGCCTCGTCGCCGGCGCGAGCGGAGGCGACCAGGAGGACGAGCCGCAACCCGCCCCGGCCGCCGGCAGGGCGCAGGCCGCGGTCGACGGCCTCAGCCTGCGCCAGCAGGTCGGCCAGCTGACGGTCTCGAGCTTCCAGGGCACCGCCGTGCCGGGCTGGCTGCGCCGTCGCCTGGGCGCGGGCGAGACCGCGGGCGTGATCCTGTTCGGCTTCAACGCCACGACCCCGGCGCAGTGGCAGGCGCTCACCCGGGCGATCCAGCGCGGCGCGCGCGACGGCGCGCTCGTGCTGACCGACCAGGAGGGCGGAGACGTGCGCTCGGTGGGCTGGGCCGGCCCGCCGCTGGCGCAGCCGCTCCAGGGAACGCCCGACCAGGTCCGCAGCTCGGCGCGCGCCGCCGCCCGCGAGCTGCGCAGCGCCGGCGTGAACGTCAACCTCGCCCCCGTCGCCGACGCCCCGGCCGGCGTGATGGCCTCGCGCGCGTTCTCCGCGCAGGTCGGTCCGAGCACGCAGGCGGCGGTCGAGGGGATGTGGTCCGCGCGCGTCGCCGCGACCGCGAAGCACTTCCCGGGCCTCGGCGGCGCCACCGTCAACACCGACGACGCCGGGGCGACGGCGACGCCGGAGCTCGGCCCGTTCCGCGCGGCGATCCGCTCGCGGGTCCCGCTGATGATGCTCTCGCACGCGCTCTATCCGGATCTCGACGCGGAGCGGATCGCGTCGCAGTCGCCGCGCATAGCGACCGGCCTGCTGCGCGGCGAGCTCGGCTTCGACGGCGTGATCGTCACCGACAGCCTCGAGGCCCAGGCGGTGCTCGACCGCTCCGGCGTCGCCGACGCGGCGGAGCGCTCGGTGCGCGCCGGCGCCGACCTGATCCTGATGACCGGCTCGGCGAGCTGGAACGAGGTCTTCCCGCGGCTGCTTCGGACCGCCCGCCGCTCGCGGCCGTTCCGCGAGCGCGTCAGGAGCTCGGCGGCGCGGGTGCTCGAGCTCAAGCGGAGGCTGCGGCTGGAGCTGCCCTAGGCGGCCGACGCTCCGCGGGGGCCGGGGGCGCGAGCCCCCGGATGTCATCCGCTGGGGATCTCGACGGCAGCCCGCTCGAGCGCGTGCTCCATCAGCTCCCGGTGCACGGAGCGGCTGCCGCCGCGACGGCGCTCCCAGGAGTCGTCGGGGCGCAGCTCCCACCCGAAGCTGTCGTCCGCGAGGCAGCGCTTGACCGTGTCCTCGACCTCGTCGCGCAGCGCCGGGTCCTCGATCGGCACCAGCAGCTCGACGCGCGTGTCGAGGTTGCGCGGCATCAGGTCGGCGGAGCCCATCCACCACAGCCGCTTGTCCCCGCGCCGGAACCCGTAGACGCGCGCGTGCTCGAGGAAGCGCCCGACCACCGAGATCACGCGGATGTTCTCCGACACGCCCGGGACCCCGGCGCGCAGGCAGCAGATGCCGCGCACGTTCACGTCCACCCGCACGCCCGCCTGGGACGCCTCGTAGAGCGCGCGGATGCAGCGCGCGTCGACGAGCGAGTTCAGCTTCAGCACGATGCGCGCCTTCTCGCCGGCCTCGTGGGCGGCGATCGTGCGCTTGACCTGGTCGAGGAACCAGGGGCGCATGTCCTCCGGCGCGGTGATCACCTTGCGGAAGCTCGGCGAGCGGGCGGCGCCGGTCAGGGTGTTGAACAGCTCGGCCACGTCGGCGGCGATGTCGTGGTCGGTCGTGAACAGGCCGAAGTCCTCGTACAGCCGCGCCGTCTTGGCGTGGTAGTTGCCCGTCCCGATGTGCACGTAGTGCCGCACGCCGGAGCCCTCGCGGCGCACCACCAGCAGCGCCTTCGCGTGCGTCTTCAGCCCCGGCAGGCCGTGCACCACGTGCGCGCCCGCCTCTTCGAGCGAGCGCGCCCACTCGATGTTCTGGCGCTCGTCGAAGCGGGCCTTGAGCTCGACCAGGCAGACGGCCTGCTTGCCGCGCTCGGCGGCGCGGATCAGCGACGGCACCAGGGCGGAGTCGTCCGAGGTGCGGTACACGGTCATCTTGATCGCGAGCACGTTGGGGTCCGCGACGGCCTGCTGGATGAACCGCTCGACGGTCAGCGCGAACGAGTCGTAGGGGTGGTGGACGAGCAGGTCCTGCCCGCGCATCGCTGCGAGCACCTCCGCCTTGCCGTCCTCGGGGTCGGCGAAGGCCGGCGGCGTCACCGGCGTCCAGGGCGGGTCGCGCAGCTCGCGGTAGCCGTCCACGTCGTGGAGCGCCCAGAGGTCCTCCAGGTCGAGCAGCCCGTCGACGTCGATCACCTGCGTCTCCTCGATGCCGAGCTGGTCGACGAGGTAGGCGCGCATGTCCGGGTCCATCGAGGCGGAGATCTCCAGCCTGACCACCTCGCCGAAGCGGCGCCGGCGCAGCTCGTCCTCGACCGCTCGCAGCAGGTCGTCGGCCTCGTCGGAGACGGTGAAGTCGGCGTCCCGCGTCACCCGGAAGATGTCGTGGCGCAGGATCTCCATGCCCGGGAAGAGCTGGTCGAGGTGGCGCGCGATGATCGACTCGAGCGGGACGAAGACGTCGTCGCCGATCGGGACGAAGCGCGGCAGCACCTCCTTCGGCACCTTTACGCGCGCGAACGTCTCTGTGCGCGAGACCGGGTCGCGCAGCCAGACGGCGAGCGACAGCGACAGGTTCGAGATGTACGGGAACGGCCGCCCCGGCCCCACGGCGAGCGGGGTCAGCACCGGGAAGATCTGCTCGGAGAACTGGCGGTCGATCGCCTTCAGCTCGGGGCGCTCGCAGTCGGCGCAGTCGATCACGCGGACGCCGTGCTCCGCGAGCCGCGGCCGCACGACCGCCTCCCACTGGCGCGAGTGGCGGTCGCTGAGCTCCTGCGCGCGCCCGGCGATCCGGACGATCGTCTCCCCGGGAGACAGGCCGTCGGGCCCGCGGGCGTCGATCCCGGCGTCGACCTGGTCGTGCAGGCCGGCCACGCGCACCATGTAGAACTCGTCGAGGTTGGAGGCGTAGATGGCGAGGAACTTGACCCGCTCGAGCAGCGGCAGGTGCTCGTCCTCGGCCAGCTCGAGCACGCGCTCGTTGAACTGGAGCCAGGACAGCTCGCGGTTGGAGTAGAGCTCGGGGGAATCGAGCTCCGGTACCGGCGGCGATACGGTCACAGCCTCCATGCGTTCAGCCTCTATGGTGCCGCATCGCGATGATCTGGTTGTTGCGACATGGAGACGCCGCCGAGGGCTCGCCCGACTCCGAGCGGCCATTGACCCACAAGGGGCAAGGACAGGCGCGCGCGGCCGGGGCGGCGCTGAAGGCGATCGGCGTGCAGCCGGCCGCCTGCCTGACGAGCCCGAAGCTGCGCGCCGTCGACACCGCGCGGATCGCCTGCGAGCAGCTCGGCGACCTCGAGCCGCAGCTCGAGCCGAAGCTGGCGGGCGGCCCGTTCGACGCCGAGGCACTGGCGGCCGGGCTTGGCCACGACGTGCTGCTCGTCGGCCACGACCCGGACTTCTCCGCGGCCGTGCGCTCGCTCACCGGCGCGCGGGTGAGCATGAAGAAGGGCGGCCTGGCGGGGGTCGAGCGCGGCGAGCTCATCGCGCTGATGCGACCGCGTGAGCTGAGGACGATCTCAAGCTAGCCGCCTTCCCTCGACCAGCTCCAGCAGCACGCCCTCGCGCAGCCCGCCGCGGGCGATCCGCAGCGGCAGCGCGAGCAGGTCGGAGATCGCCTCGAGCACCAGGATGCCCGCCGGCAGCAGGCGCACCCGCTCGGGGTCGAGCTCGAAGCGCGCCGCGACCTCGGCGATCGGCGTCGTGCAGAGCACGCGGATGCCGCGCTCGAGCGTCTCGTGGGAGAGCTCGGCGCCGAGCAGCCGGCGCAGTGACGTCGCGGTCCCCCCGACGGCGACGGCCTCGCCGGCGGGCGGCGGCTCGAGGCCCTCGAACGTGCCGGTCACGTGGCGGCGCACCTTCTCCAGCTCGTCCACCGAGGGCGGGTCGCCGCGCAGGTAGGAGTCCGCCAGGAAGCCGGAGCCGATCCGGAACGAGGCCGACCACGCCATCCGCCCGTCCGGCTCGCCGACGGCGATCTCGCTCGACCCGCCGCCGACGTCGATCACCGCGACCGTCCCGTCGGCCGGCTGGAGCATCGTGCGCGTCGCGCCCACGAACGACAGGCGCGCCTCCTCCTCGCCCGACAGCACCTCGAGCGGCATCCCGCCGGCCTCCTGCACGGCGCTCAGCAGGGCGTCGCGGTTGGGTGCGTTGCGGATCGCGGCGGTGGCGACCGCGACGATCTGCTCGGCGCCCACCTCGCGCGCCACCTTGGCCTGCGTGGCCACGACCTCCGCCGTCTCCGCGATCTTGTCGGCCGGGATCGAGCCCGTCGATGGCGAGGCTCCTGCCGATGCGCGTGAACGCGCGCTGGGTGACCAGCTCGCGCAGCTGACCGCGCCCCGCGTCCGCGACCAGCAGCCGGGTGGTGTTGCTGCCGATGTCGATGCAGGCGCAGATCAAGCGGTGGACGTACGCGGAGCGAGCTCCGGGTGCGAGGCGTCCTCGAACTCCCGGAACAGACCGGTGACGACGAAGGCGGTCTGCTCGCCGATGTCCACTGCATTGTCGCCGATTCGCTCGATGCAGCGAGCGATCAACATCATGTGCATCGCCCACTCGCGCAGGTCGGGGTCGTCCCCGATCTCCAGCGCGAGGTGGAACACGTCCTTGTTGAGGCGGTCGATCTCGTCGTCCTGGCGCACCAGGTCCTCTGCCAGGGCGACGTCGCGGCGCTGGAAGGCCAGCTTGCACTGCACGACCTGCTGGCGCGCCTGCTCGCCCATCTGCTGGATGTCTCTGAGGATGCGCGGGTCCTCCGGCGGCTCGTGCCCGGCCAGCGGGACCATCTTCGCGATGTTCACGCACTGGTCGCCCATCCGCTCGATGTTCTTCATGATGTGGAGCAGCGCCGCGACGATGCGCAGGTCTCCCGCCACCGGGCGCCTGCAGCGCGAGCAGCGACAGCACGCCCTGCTGGACCTCGAGGTAGCGGCCGTCGATGCGGTCGTCGTCGGCGATCACCATGCTCGCCAGCTCGACGTCGCGCTGCTGGACGGTCTCGAGCGCGCGGTCGAGCGCCGCGACGACCAGGTCGAGCCCGCCGAGCGCCTGCTCCTCGAGCTTCGAGAGCTCCTCCTGGAAGTGGCTGCGTGCTGTGTCCGCCACGCGCTAGCCCACCTTGCCGGTGACGTACGCCTCTGTGCGCGAGTCGGACGGGTTCGTGAAGATCTTCTCGGTGTCGTCGAACTCGACGACGCGGCCCGAGCGGTGCTCCTCGTCGTCGAGCTCGACCGTGAAGAAGGCCGTCTTGTTCGAGACGCGCGCGGCCTGCTGCATGTTGTGGGTGACGATCACGATCGAGTACTTCTGCTTGAGCTCGAGCATGAGGTCCTCGATCTTGCCGGTCGAGATCGGGTCGAGCGCCGAGCAGGGCTCGTCCATCAGGATCACGTCCGGGTTGACCGCCAGGCAGCGCGCGATGCAGAGGCGCTGCTGCTGGCCGCCGGACATGCCGAACGCGTTGGTCTTGAGGCGGTCCTTGACCTCGTCCCAGAGCGCGCCCTGCTTGAGCGCGCGCTCGACGATCTCGTCCATGCTCGCCCTTCATGCCCAGCACGCGCGGGCCGAACGCGATGTTGTCGTAGATCGACTTGGGGAAGGGGTTCGGCTTCTGGAAGACCATCCCGATCCGCTTGCGCACCTCGACCGCGTCGACCGCCGGGCCGTACAGGTCCTGGCCGTGGTAGATCACCTTGCCCTCGACGCGGGCGCCGGCGATCAGGTCGTTCATGCGGTTGAGGCAGCGGATCAGCGTCGACTTGCCGCAGCCCGAGGGGCCGATCAGCGCGGTGATCTCGTTCTTGCCGATCTCGAAGCTGACGCCGCGCACGGCGGGCTTGGGGCCGTAGGAGACCTGCACCTCCTCCAGCGCGAAGATCGCCTCCCGAGCCTTGCCGGCCTCGGTGCTCGGCGTCGCCGCCGCCACCTCAGGCGTGGGCGCGGCCACGTCGCGGCGCGCGCTGATGTCTTGGGGCTCGGTCACGCGTTCCACCTTCGCTCACCTACCACTTCTGCTCGTATCGATTTCGTAGCCAGATCGCGATGCTGTTCATGAGGACCAGGATGATCATCAGGACGAGGATCGCAGCGGCCGCGAGCGGCCTGTAGTTGTTGACGTCGTTGGACGCGCGCGAGATCCAGTCGAAGATCTGGATCGGCAGCGCGGTGAAGGGGGAGTCGAGGCCATCGGGGTTGAACGCGATCACGGTGGCGGCGCCGACCACGATCAGCGGAGCCGTCTCGCCGATCGCGCGCGACAGCGCCAGGATCACGCCGGTGGCGATGCCCGGGATGGAGGCCGGCAGCACCTGGCGCCAGATCGTCTGCCACTGGGTGGCGCCGAGCGCCATCGAGCCCTCGCGGATCGAGGGCGGCACGGCCCGGATGGCCTCGCGGCCGGAGATGATCACCACCGGCAGCACCAGCAGTCCGAGCGTCAGGCCGCCGGCCAGCACCGTGTTGCCCATCGACAGCGGCCCGCGGACGAGGAACGCCAGTCCGAGGATCCCGTAGACCACCGACGGGACCGCGGCCAGGTTCTGGATGTTGACCTCGACCAGGCGGTTGTACCAGCGCTCGTTGTCGGCGTACTCCTCGAGGTAGATCGCCGTCGCCACGCCCACCGGGATGATGAACGCGGCGCAGATGCACATCAGCCAGATCGTCCCCCAGCAGGGCCGCCTGGATGCCGGCCTTGTCGGCGTCGATCGAGGTGAAGTTGTTGATGAAGTCCGGCGTCAGGGCGCCGGCGCCGTCGGCGATGACGTCGCCGAGCAGCACGGCCAGGAGCAGGATCGACACCCCGAGGCAGGCGAGCAGCGCCAGCCGGAACAGGATGTCCTTCGCCTTCCGCGAGCTGGACGCCGGCTGGATCGGCTCGCTCGGGGCCGCGTCCGCCGTGGTGGTGGTCACTCGTACACCTGCCTGTACTTCCGCACGAAGCGGATCGAGATCAGGTTCATGATCAGCGTGATCACGAACAGGAGCATCCCGACGGCGAAGATCGTCTTGTACTCGATGCTCCCCGTGGGCGTGTCGCCGCCGGCCGTCGAGCCGATGAACGACGCCAGCGAGAAGTGGGGCTCGCGCGGGTCGAGGCTGTTGCTCGCGACCTGGCCGGAGGCGAGCAGCACGATCATCGTCTCGCCGACCGCGCGCGAGACGCCGAGCACGATCGCGGCGACGATCCCCGACAGCGCAGCCGGGAAGACGACGCGCAGGGACACCTGCAGCTTCGAGGCGCCGAGCCCGTAGGCGCCCTCGCGCAGCGACTGCGGGACCGCCGACATCGCGTCCTCGGCAACCGACGCGACCGTCGGGATGATCAGGAAGCCCATGATGATGCCGGCCGCCAGCGCGTTGAAGATGTTGACCTTCACGTGCAGCAGGTCCTGAAGGATGTTCGGCGTGAAGAAGGTCAGCGCGAAGTAGCCGAACACGATCGTCGGGACGCCCGCGAGCAGCTCGAGGATCGGCTTGATCGTCTTGCGCACGCGCGGCCTCGCGTACTCGGACAGGTAGATCGCGGCGCCCAGGCCGAGCGGCGACGCGACCACCATCGCGATGAACGTGATCAGGAAGGTCCCGATCACGAGCGGGCGGACGCCGAAGCTGGCCGGGTTGAACAGCGGCGTCCACTTGTCGCCGGACAGGAACTCCCAGACCCCGACCTCGCTGAAGAAGTCGATCGTCTCGCGCAGCAGGGCGATCACGATGCCGGTGGTCGTGAGCACCGAGATCAGGGCCGCCAGGATCAGCAGCCCCTTGATCACGGTCTCGCCCCAGCGACGGCGCGCCGTCCCCAGTGCGGGGACGGCGCGCGCGCCTGCTGCTGTCGAGGACGCTTCCATCGCTTAGGCGGACTCGTCCTTCTTGAGCTCCTGCTTGCTCTTGTCGGCCTGCTCCTGCGTCATCGGCACGATCTGGGCCGACTCCGCGATCGTCTGGTAGTTGTCGATCACGTAGTCCATGAACGCCTGGACCTCGGGCCGCTTGAGCGCGTCGGCGCTCGGATACATGAACAGCGGCCGGGACAGCGGGGTGTAGGTCCCCTTCTGGATGTCCTCGGTCGTGGGCTTGACGCACTTCGACTCGCTCTCGCCGACGCCGACCAGGTTCAGCTTGTCCTGGTTCTGCTCGTAGTAGGAGAAGCCGAAGTAGCCGAGGCCGCCTTCGGAGCCGGAGACTCCCTGGACCAGCACGTTGTCGTCGGCCGAGGGCTGGTAGTCCTCGCGCGAGACGCCCTCCTCACCGTTGATCTGGTCGGTGAAGAAGTCGAACGTGCCGGAGTCGGTGTCCGGACCGAACAGCTCGAGCTGGGTTGACGGCAGGCCGCCGCCCAGCTCGCTCAGGTCCTTGACCTTCGAGCCCTTGTTCCAGAGCTTCTTGAGCTGGGCGGTCGTCAGGCAGTCGACCTTCAGGTCCTTGTTGGTGACGACGGCGATGCCGTCGTTGGCGACCTGCAGCTCGTAGTAGTTGATCCCCTTCTTCTTGCAGATGGGGACTTCCTCGTCGGGCTTGATCGGCCGCGAGGCGTCGGAGATGTCGGTCTCGCCGGCGCAGAACTTCTCGAAGCCGCCGCCGGTACCCGAGGTGCCGACGGTGATCTTGACGCCGGGGTTCTCGCCCTGGAACGCCTCCTGGGCGGCCTGGGCGAACGGGGCGACGGTGCTCGACCCGTCGATCTTGATGGTGCCGGAGAGGTCGTCGCCCCCGCTGCCTCCTCCTCCGCTGCTGGCACTGCTGTTGTCGTCGTTGCCGCAGGCAGCCGCGCCGAGGGCCACTACGCCGCACGCTGCAAGCGTGAGGAGCTTCCTCATACGGTTATCTCCTTGAGATCGTTCATGTGCAGCGCGGACTCTCCTGTGCGGCAGGGGCCAGTCTGTTATCGAGCTGTCGCCGCGTTGTAAAAAGGATGTAAAGCTCAGCGCCGATCGGGTTCGGCGGCGAACCGGTAGCCGAACCCGAAGTGGGTGTGGATGAAGCTCCGGCCCGGCACCGCGAGCTCGAGCTTCTGGCGCAGCTTGCCCACGTAGACGTCCACCGAGCGGTCCGACTTGCGATAGGGCTCGCCCCAGACCTCGCGGTAGAGCTCCTCGCGGGTGACGATGCGGTTGCGCCGCTCTACGAGGGCCGTCAGCAGCTCCAGCTCGCGCACCGTCAGATCCAGCCTCCGGCCGTCGACCAGCACGAGGAACTCGCTCGGTCGCACCTCCAGCTCACCTGCCCTCAGCGGCGGCCTCTGCAGCGCTGCTTCCATGCAGATGAGCGTTCCAGCATCGTGCGGAATGTCCGTTACCCGGGCGTTGTCGCCCTGTGAAAAAGCTGTAAAAGCGTGCTGCGCCGCCCAGGGCCTGCGTACACTGCGGCCTAGATGTCGGACATGCGACTCGCGATCCTGGATTCGGATTCGGGGTTCGTCCGGGTGCTCGTGAAGCGTGCGGGCGACCTGGGCTGGCAGTACCGGCGTCTGGAGGCGCCGCCCCGCACGGAGGACTTCGTAGCCATGCGCGTCAACGCGCTGGTGGTCGACCTCGCCCTGCTCGGGCCGGGCTCGTGGGAGTTCCTCGAGCGCGTGAGCGAGGTGCTGCCGGGGCTCGGCATCGTGGTCTGCACGGGCCGCTCGTCGGTGGCACAACGCGTGCGCGGCCTGCGCCTGGGCGCCGACGACTGGGTCACCAAGCCGTGCCACCCCGAGGAGGTCCTGGCGCGCGTCGAGGCCGTCGTGCGGCGCCGCAAGCGGGCATCTGCCCGCGTCGACACGGGTCCCCTGCTCGCCGGCGAGCTCGAGATCCGCGCGGATCAGTTCCAGGCGTTCGTCGGTAGCGCGAGCGTCGACCTCACCCGGCGCGAGTTCGAGGTGCTCCAGCTGCTCGCGCAGGCCAAGGGCAAGGTGCTCCAGCGCGAGGAGATCTACCAGGCGGTCTGGGGCTACACGATGGCCCACGGCGACCGTTCGGTCGACGTGTTCGTGCGCAAGGTGCGCCAGAAGCTCGAGAGGGTCTCGCCGGACTGGAACTACATCCACACGCACTTCGGCGTGGGCTACCGGTTCGAGCCCGAGCGCCGCGACGGCGCCGTCGACGACGGGCCGCTCGAGACCGTCGCCGAGCCGCCGGTTCCGGATGCCGAGCCGAAGGTGTCGCGCGGCGAGCGGGCCGAAGAACCCGCCCTGCTCGACGACGAGCAGGCCGCCCTGCTGGCGCGCTAGGCCGCGACCGCTCTCGCCGAACCGAAGCCAGCCGCCAGCAGGCGGTGCGGACCCGAGCCCACCAGCGAGAGGGCGACCGCGCGCGACACGCCGACCTCGACGAGCGTGCGGCGGGCGCGCTCGAGCGCGGGCGGGCGGGTCGGGCCGTGCGCGTCGGAGGCGATCAACGGCGATCAGTCCCTCGGCGACCAGCTCCCAGGCGGCGCTGCACGCCTCCTCGCCGTGCTCGCCCGTGAGCGACAGGGCGTTGAGCTGGGCGAGCGAGCCGGCCGCCAGCTCGGCGCGCAGGCCGGCGGCGCCGTCGAGGCTGGCGTCCGCGCTGCGCTCGGGGTGCGCGACCAGCACGCCGAAGCCGCGCTCACGCAGCTCGGCGGTGGCGTCGTGGAAGTCGCCGCCTATTCCCTCGAATGGGGTCTCCACCAGCACCCAGCGCGCGCCCGAGGGGCCCTGCGCGATCAGCTCGAGCTCGCTCTGGCGCATGCGGCCGACCAGCTCGTGGCCAAGCTCCGCTCCGCAGTGCAGCTCGAGCTGGATGCGCGCGTCCGCGAGCGCGCAGCGCAGCTCGACGACGCGGGCGTGAATCTCGACCGCGTCGGTGAGCCCGAGGTCGGAGCGCGCGTGCGGGGTGACCACGATCGTGCGCGTGCCCTCGGCGACGGCCGCGCGGGCGAGCTCGAGGCTGGCCTCCATGTCGGCGGGACCGTCGTCCACGCCGGGGAGCAGGTGGAAGTGAAGGTCGGCGTATGCCATCACCGCTCAGGATCGGCGACGCGCCGCGGCATCCGGTGACCGTTCGGTGAATCGCCCTGACGGCGATTGCCATACTTCGCCGCCGCCATGTCGAGAAACGGGCGAATCGGGCTTCTGATCGGCGCTGTGGTCGTCGCGGTGGTGGCGTTCATCATCGCCAGGCCGAGCGACGACAACGACGACTCGTCGTCGTCCTCCTCCACGACGCCGACGGTGCAGCAGGGCCAGACCACGACGGAGGAGGCGCCGCCGCCCAAGCCCGAGGTGACGCGCATCCAGACCAAGGACGGCGTGCTGGTCGGCGATCCCCAGACGATCAGGGCTGAGAAGAACGACGTGGTGCAGATAGTGGTCAGCTCGAACATCCCCGACGAGATGCACCTGCACGGGTACGACATCGAGAGAGAGGCCGGGCCCGGCAAGCCGGCCCGGTTCAAGTTCAAGGCGAACGTCGAGGGCGCCTTCGAGCTCGAGAGCCACGCGGCCGAGGACGCGGGCGAGGAGCCGCTCCTGGCCCGCCTGTTCGTCGGACCCCAGTGACCACGCTGTTCGCCCACGCGGGCGGACTGATCGGCCGCTCGGACCTGCCCATCCCCGAGTGGCTGTTCGGGTGGGCCGCGGCGATGGTGCTGGTCATCTCGTTCGTGGCGCTGGCCGTGCTCTGGCCGGACCCGAAGCTCGAGGGCGAGGTGCGCTGGCGGCCGCTGCCGGGCCTCGGCCGCGCGCTCGGCAGCCGCGCGGTGGAGATCCTGTGCGGGGCGATCGGGGTGGCGCTGCTCGGGCGTCGTCGTCTACACCGGCCTGCGCGGCACCCAGAGCCCTGCCGCGAACTTCGCGCCCACCTTCGTCTTCGTGACCTTCTGGATCGGGCTCGTGCCGGCGAGCGTGCTGTTCGGCGACGTCTTCCGCGCCTTCAACCCGTGGCGCGCGATCGGCAGGACGGTCGGGTGGGCGGCGAGCCGCGTGGCCCGGGGCGGGCTGCCCGAGCCGCTGGGCTACCCCGAGCGCATGGGCAACTGGCCCGCGGTCGCCGGGATCTTCGCGTTCGCGACGCTGGAGCTGGTGCGCTCCGGCGGCGACCAGCCCGACACGGTCGCCGTCGCCACGCTGATCTACTCGGCCCTCACGTTCGTCGCGATGGCGCTCTACGGGGTCGAGCCGTGGTGTGCCCGCGGCGAGGCCTTCTCGGTCTACTTCAACCTGTTCTCGCGCATCTCGATCTGGGAGACGCGCGACCGGGTGCTGGGCGTGCGGCCGCCGCTGGCCGGCCTGGCGCACTTCAAGGCGGTCGCGGGGACCGTGCCGCTGCTGGCGGTGATGATCGGGACGGTGACCTTCGACGGCGCCGGCGAGGCGCCGATCTGGACCGGCATCTCACCCGACCTGACCAAGTTCTTCCGGGACCTCGGGCTCGGGCCGCAGCCCGCCTTCGAGCTGACCTTCTTCATCGGGATGTGCGCGGCGATCCTGTTCGTCTGGGGCTTCTACCGGCTCGGCGTGCTGGGGGCCAAGAGCGTCGGCGGCGGCTTCAGCGCCGAGCGGCTGGCGCGCGCGTTCATCCACTCGCTGGTGCCGATCGCGCTCGCCTACGTGATGGCGCACTACTGGACCTACCTGCTCTTCCGGGGCCAGGCGATGGGGTTCCTGGTCTCGGATCCGCTGGGCGACGGCTCCGACCTGTTCGGCACGGCCTCGAAGCAGATCGACTACGGGCTGATCGGCGCGACGGCGACCTGGTACTGGCAGGTCGCCTTCGTCGTCGCGGGGCACGTGGCGGGCCTGACGCTCGCCCACGACCGGGCGCTGGCGCTCTACCAGGACGCCAAGCTCGCCGTCCGCTCGCAGTACTGGATGCTCGCCGTGATGGTCGGCTTCACGAGCCTCGCCCTGTGGCTGTTGTCCCAGGCCAACACCTAAGCCGCCTGCGACACTGACTGCCGATGTACTACGCGCACGCCGGCCACTGGCTGACCTCGATCGCGTACTTCGTTCCGGTGATCGCCTTTCTCGTCTGGCTCGGGGTGACGCAGATCAAGGAACGCCGCAACCGCAGCAACGGCTGAGTCAGAACCGCTTGCGCAGCATCCCGAAGACGCCGCGCAGCACCTTGCGCTGGATCGCCTTCCCCTCGCGAGACGTGAGGAAGTCGCCGAGCGCGTCGGTCCCGCCGGAGGGGGCAGGCGCCTTGCGGGCCTTGGCGCGCGGCTTCTCGGCGGCGGGCTCCGTCGCCTTCTCCATGCGCGACTCGAGCTTCTCGCGGGCGCTCTCGGCCTCCGTGCGCGTGCCGTACTTCGCGTAGAGCGGGGAGGCCTTCGCGGCGCCGTCCACGTCGGGCGCCGGGCCGATGCGGGAGGCGGGCGCCCGCAGGCGGGTGTGGACGACCGCGGTGGGGACTCCCTCGTCGGAGAGGCTCGTCACGGCCGCCTCGCCGATGCCCATCGAGGTGAGCAGCTCCTCGACGTCGTAGAGGTCCGACTTCGGATAGGTCGAGGCGGCCGCCTTGAGCGCCTTGGCGTCGTCGGGCGTGAAGGCGCGCAGCGCGTGCTGGACGCGGTGGCCGAGCTGGCCGAGCACCGGCGGACGGCACGTCGTCCGGGACCTGGGTCACGAAGAAGACGCCGACGCCCTTCGAGCGGATCAGCCGCACGGTCTGGGTGACGGACTCGAGGAACGCGTCGGTGGCGTCGGAGAACAGCAGGTGCGCCTCGTCGAAGAAGAAGACGAGCTTGGGCTTGTCGAGGTCGCCCGCCTCCGGGAGCTGCTCGAACAGCTCGGCCAGCAGCCACATCAGGGCGGTCGAGAACAGGCGCGGCTTGTCCTGCACCGAGGGCAGCTCGAGCACCGAGATCACGCCGCGGCCGTCGGGCCCGGTGCGGATCAGGTCCTGGATGTCGAGCTGCGGCTCCCCGAAGAACTCGGTGCCGCCGCCGTCCTCGAGGCCGACGAGGCCGCGCAGCAGCACGCCGACGGTCGAGGAGGCGAGGCCGCCGATGCCCTCGAGCTCGCCCTTGCCGGCGTCCGACTCGAGGAAGGTGAGCAGCGCGCGCAGGTCGGACAGGTCGAGCAGCGGGAGGCCCTTCTCGTCGGCGTAGTGGAAGACGAGCCCGAGGCTCTCCTCCTGCGTCTGGTTGGCCTTGAGGATCTTGGCCAGCAGCTGCGGGCCGAAGTCCGTGACGGTGGCGCGCACCGGGACGCCGGGCCCGAGGCCGCCGAGCGACAGGTACTCGACCGGGAAGCCGGACGGCTGGAAGGGGAGCCCGAGCTCGGTCATCCGCTTCTCGGCGGGGCCGCCGGGCTCGCCGGGGACCGCGATGCCGGAGACGTCGCCCTTCACGTCGGCGGCGAACACCGAGACGCCGGCGGCCGACAGCTGCTCGGCGAGCGTCTGGAGCGTGACCGTCTTGCCCGTCCCGGTGGCCCCGGCGACCAGGCCGTGGCGGTTCATCATGCGCAGCGGGATCTGGACGACCGCCTCGGGAGCGAGCTTGCCCTCGTGGACGCCGCGCCCGAGGTCGATCGCCGGGCCGTCCGCGGCGTAGGCCGCTGCGATCTGCTGACCGAACCCCTCGCTCATCGCGGGGATCCTAGGGCCGCGGGCTGGGATCATGGAGGCATGGACATGAACAAGCTGTTCCGCCGGGCCAAGAAGGTCGTCGACGACCGGGGCGGCACCGACGCGCTCAAGCAGGACGCCGAGGAGGTGGCCGCGGCCGCACGCGGGAAGGGCAGCGCAGGCGACAAGCTGAAGGAGGCCGCCGACGCGCTCAAGGATCCGGGCGCGCCGGGGGAGGACCGCCCGAAGCGGCCGGCCGGCTAGTCGCCGCGGCGAGGTCTCACACGGGGAAGGGCGGGTGCCGATAGAACCGGTGTGACCGCCGGGGCGCGTTGGGGTCCGTTCGCCGTGGTGGCGGCGCTGGTCGCCGCCGTCGGTGGCGTGGGCGGGTACGCGGCAGCGACCGCGGACGTCCCCAGCGTGGAGGCCGCCAGGGCGGGCGGCGCCGCCGAGGGCCAGCTGATCGCGGCGCGCAACTCGGCCCGGGTCGGATACGAGCGGGGTCGCCGGCAAGGGGCGCGGAGCGGGTTCCGCGCGGTCTACGGCGACGCCTACGAGTCGGCGTACGACCACCGGATGGAGGACCTGCAGTCGGCGGCCGACCGGCACGCGGCGGCGCGGGCGGCGGCGGCGCGGGCTCAGGCCGCTGCGCGACGGGGGAGCCGGGACCATGGCGACTAGGGCGCACGCCGAGGCGCAGCCGAGCTGGCGCGCCGGTGTCGCGCTGCTCGCGACGCTCACGGTGCTGGCATCGGGCGCCGGCGGGACCTACGCCGGCTGGTCGCTCGGCAAGGCGGCGGCCCCGACGCAGTCCGACGCCGCCGCGGCGCGAGCCGAGAGCAGGCGCACCGCGGCGGAGCTCCCGGACCGGGACGCGCTCGAGGCGGGACTGCACCGCGGGCGGGCCGCCGGCGAGCGGGCAGGGCGCGGTCGAGGCGCGCAGGCTGGGGCGCCAGCGGGGCTCGCGCAAGGCGCGCGAGGACTTCACTGCCTCGGCGCGCGCTCTAGGCCGCGAAATGCACCAGGCTGACCGCGCCTACGGCCAGGCAGTAGATCGCGAACGGCCTGAGCGTGTGCGTCTCGAAGTAGCGCACCAGGAAGCGCACCGACAGGTAGGCGGTGACCCCGGTGATCACGAACCCGACGGCGATCTGGCCGTGGATGTGGTCGCCGGCGTGGCCGAACAGCGTCGGGACCTTGAGGACCCCCGCCGCCAGGATGACCGGGGTGGCGAGCAGGAAGGCGAAGCGCGCCGCGTCCTCGTGGTCGAGCCCGCGCCAGAGGCCGCCGACCATCGTGACGCCGGAGCGGCTGATGCCCGGGAACAGGGCCAGGATCTGGAGCCCGCCGATGCCGAGCGCGTCGACGACGCGCAGGCGTGACAGGCGCGCGTCGGACGCGCGCGCCTCGGCGACGTCGATCGCCGAGCGCCCACCCGCGGTACTCACGCCGGACCGCGCTCCCGCGAGCGCTGCCTCCCGCTTCGGTGCAGGCTCCGCGGCCCGGCGCGCTCGCTCTCCGGCGATCAGGATCAAGCCGTTCACGAACAGGAACGCGCTTGCAGCCACCGGCTTGGCGAAGGTGGTTCGGAACAGGTGCTCGAACGCGAGCCCGGTGATGCCGACGGGGATCGTCGCGATCACGATCAGCCAGGCGAGCCGCTCGTCGGGGTCGGCGGCGGCGATCCGGCGCGCGCGCAGGCTGCGCGGCGCGCTGCGCAGGAAGCCGGCGACGATGCGCACCCAGTCCGCGCGGAAGAACCAGAGCAGCGCGAGCGCCGTCGCGACGTGCAGCGCCACGATGTAGGCGAGGTAGAACGAGGACTCGCTGTTCGGCTGCGGCGGACTGGGTCACGAGCGTCTCCCAGCTGCCTCCGATCCAGGCGGGCACGAGCACGGAGTGGCCCAGGCTCGAGACGGGGAAGAGCTCGGTGATCCCCTGCACGAGTGCGATTACGATGGCCTGTAGGTATGAGAGCATCGGCGTCCTCACCAGTTCTACTACAGATACGTAGTAGATGAGCGACCGACGGCCATCCGGGGCGCTGGAGACCGAGGTGCTCGCCGCCCTGTGGGCGGCCGACGCGCCGCTCACGCCGCGCCACGTGCAGCGCGAGCTGGGCGAGGGGCTCGCCTACACGACGGTCATGACGGCGCTCGCGCGGCTGCACGAGAAGGGCGTCGTGACGCGGGAGAAGCAGGGGCGCGCCTACGCGTACACGCCGCTGCTCGACACGCCCGGCATCGCCGCCGCCCGCATGCGCGCGCTGCTCGACGAGGGCGGCGACCGCGAGGCCGTGCTCGCGCGCTTCCTCGGGACGCTGTCCGACGCGGACGAGCGCACGCTCCTCGAGCTGCTGAACGAACCGCGCCCCGACGCCGACGACCGGCGATGACGACGGCCGCGATCGTGGCGGCGCTCGCGGGCGCCGCCTGCTTCGGGCCGAGCGCCACGCTGGCGGCGCGGCGGCTGCCGCCGCGGCACGCGACCTGGCTGATCAGCCTGGGCGCGGTCGCGTCCGCGCTGAGCGGGCTCGTGGTGCAGGCGCTGCTGGCGTTCGTGGTGGTCGGCCAGCTGCCGCTGCTCGCGGACGAGGGGCGCTGGTCGTCGGCGGCGCTCCACCACCACGCCTTCACCGAGCCGGGCGTTGGAGTGGTGTCGCTGGCCGCGCTGATGGCTGCGGCCGTGGCGCTGCTGCTGTCGGGGCGGCGCCAGGTCGTCGCGCTGGCGCAGGCCTACAGCGCCTGCCGGGGCATGCCGGGCGAGCTGGTGGTCCTGCGCGACGGGCCCGCGAGCGCGGTGGCCGTCCCGGGCCGTCCCGGCCGCGTCGTGGTGTCCGAGTCGCTGCTCGCGGCGCTCTCACCGGGCGAGCGCCGCGTGCTGCTTGCGCACGAGCAGGCCCACCTCGAGCACGGCCACCACTGGCACCGGACCGCGGTCGCCCTGGCGGCCGCCGCCAACCCTCTGCTCGCGCCGCTGCGCGGTGCGATCCTCTACACGACCGAGCGCTGGGCCGACGAGCAGGCGGCGCGGAGGGTGGGAAGCCGGCGCGCCGTGGCGACGACGGTGGCCCGCGTCGCCCTGCTGACGAGCGCGCGGCCGGCGTCCGCAGAGCTGGCCGCGGCGGCCGAGGCCGTACCGGCCCGCGTGGCCGCGCTGCTGGGGCGCCCGACGCGTCCGCGGCCGCTGCTCAGCGCCGCGCTGGTCGCGATCCCGCTGATCGCGGCGCTGGCCGCCGGTCTGGTCTGGGAGCAGACGGAGAGCCTGTTCGACCTCGCCGTGCGGCTGTATCGCTAGCGGCTCGACTAGCCGTCCAGGATCGTCAGGTCGAGCGTGGGCATCCGGTCCGGGTCCGCGAAGAAGTCCATCTCGACGATCTTGCCGCCCTTCACCGTCGCGCTCATGACCGCGAACGGCTCGCCGTCGCGCAGGGTGACGACCCCGGCGGCGCCGTTGACGAGCGCGTGCACGATGCTCCAGGTCGAGCCGCGCATACATGAGCGCCTGGCTGGCGACCGCCTCGGCGCCGTGGATCTCGCGCGGCACTCGGGAGGGCACCGGCCCGCGGTCGGCCCTGATCACGACGTTCGGGTCGAGGATGGCGACCAGCCCCTCGAAGTCGCCCTCGCGGGCGGCGGCGAGGAAGGCGTCGATGACCTCGCGCTGCGCGCTCACCTCGGCGTCGGGCGTGGGCGCGGCCTGCACGCGGCGGCGCGCACGGCTGGCGAGCTGGCGTGCCGCGTCGGGCGAGCGATCGACGATCGGTGCGATCTCGTCGTACGGCAGGGCGAACATGTCGTGCAGCACGAACGCGAGCCGCTCGGCCGGGCTGAGCGTGTCGAGCACGACGAACAGCGCCAGCCCGACCGCATCGGCGAGCAGCGCCTCGTGCTCGGGGGTCGGGCCGTCCGCGCGGTCCACGATCGGGTCGGGCAGCTGCAGGTCCATCGGCTGCTCGCGCCGGGCCGTCCGCGAGCGCAGCATGTTGAGCGACACGCGCGCGACCACGGTGGTCAGCCAGGCGCTGAGGTTGTCGATGGCCTCCGCGTCGGAGCGGCTCAGCCGCAGCCAGGCCTCCTGCACCGCGTCGTCGGCCTCGGTCAGGGAGCCCAGCATTCGGTAGGCGACCGACCTCAGCCGGGGGCGCTCCGCCTCGAATCTGTCAGCCAGTTCGTTCATCTGTCACATCCGAGCCTCGTGGTGGGTCATACAGGTAGGACCCGCGACCCGCGGGTGATGTGACAGAAGGAGTATCGAAAATGAGGATCTTCGTAGCAGGAGCAAGCGGCGCGATCGGCACCCGGCTGGTGCCCCAGCTGGTCGAGCGCGGGCACGAGGTGATCGGCACCTTCAACTCGCCCGGTGGCGCCGACCGGGTGCGGGCGCTCGGAGCGAAGCCGGTGAAGCTCGACCTCCTCGACGCGGAGGCCGTGCGCAAGTCCGTCGTCGGGGCGAGCCCTGACGCGATCGCGCACGAGGCGACCGCGCTGTCGAACGTCACGTTCTCCAGGAACTTCGACAAGGTCTTCGCGCAGACGAACCGCCTGCGCACGGAGGGCACGGACGCGCTGCTGGCGGCGGCGCGCGAGGCCGGCGTGAGCCGGTTCGTGGCCCAGAGCTACGCCAGCGCGCGCTACGCGCGCGAGGGCGGCTTCGTGAAGACCGAGGACGCCGCGCTCGACCCGGACTCGCCGGCGTCGATGCGCGAGAGCCACGCGGCGATGCGCCACCTCGACGAGGCCGTGACCGCCGCCGGCGGGACGATCCTGCGCTACGGCGGCTTCTACGGCGCCGACAACGACGGGCTGATCGAGCCGGTCCGCAAGCGCCAGTTCCCGATCGTGGGCGACGGCGGCGGCGTGACGTCGTTCATCCACCTGGACGACGCGGCCGCGGCGACGGTGCTCGCCCTTGAGCTGGACCGGCCCGGCATCTACCACGTGGTCGACGACGAGCCCGCCCCGGTGAGCGAGTGGCTGCCGGTGATGGCGGAGTCGCTGGGCGCCAAGCCGCCGCGCCACTTCCCGGTCTGGCTGGCGCGTCTGTTCGCCGGCGAGGCGGTGGTGCTGATGGGCACCGAGTCGCGCGGCGCGTCGAACGCGAAGGCGAAGCGAGAGCTGGGCTGGACGCTGCGCTACCCGAGCTGGCGCGAGGGCTTCGCGGCGGCCTACGGCGGGGCCGAGGCCGTCACGCCGATCGAGGTCGGGCGAAAGGCCGCCTAGGGCGGGCCCGGGCGCTACCGGTCCAGGTCGGCAACCAGGTCGTGGATGCGCGCCGCGATGTCATCGCGGATTGCACGCACCTGCTCGAGCGGCAGCCCGCTCGGGTCGGGCAGCTCCCAGTCGATGTAGCGCTTGCCCGGGATGTAGGGGCACTCGTCGCCGCAGCCCATCGTCACCACCACGTCGGCGTGCTCCGCCATCTCGCGGGTCAGCCGCCTGGGCCGCTGCGCGCTCACATCGATGCCGAGCTCGCCCATCGCCTCCACGACCTCGGGATGGACGCGCTCGGCGGGGTCCGTGCCCGCCGACTCGGCCGCGTGCCTGCCGGCCGCGGCCCGGTCGAACAGGGCGCGGCTCATCTGAGAGCGTCCGGCGTTGTGGAGGCAGACGAACAGCACGCGGGCCATCTACGCGTCCTCGAGCCTGGCGTGGCCTCGCACGGCCTCGTAGGCAAGGGCTCCCGTTGCCGCGCCGACTACCGGCCCGACGACGTAGATCCAGAAGTCGCCCCACTCGCGCGCGGCCAGCGCCGGACCGAATGAGCGGGCCGGGTTCATGCTCGCCCCCGTGATGGCACCTCCGAACAGGGCGTCCAGGCCAACGGTGCCGCCGATCGCGATTGCGGCCGCGGCGCCAACCGCCCGTGTGTCGGTGGCCACGGCCATGATCACGAACATCAGGAAGGCGGTCAGCACGATCTCGTACACGAGCGCGCTCCCCGGCGCTGACCGTCGGAACGGTGGCGCCGAGGCCGGCGGGTCGGTCGGTCCACATCGCGAGTAGGAGCAGCGCGCCCGCCACTGCGCCGGCGAGCTGTGCGGCTACATAGGCGGCGGCCTCGCGGGCCGGGAAGTGCCGGGTCAGGGTGAACGCAACCGTGACCGCCGGGTTGATGTGCGCACCGGACAGATGCCCGGTCGCATAGACCATGACCATGATCACGAGCCCGAATACGAGGGCGACGCCGACGATCCCGAGGCCGCCCTGCGCGTGCTGGTCGGCGACGATCGCGCCGCACCCTGCGAAGACGAGTGCGAACGTGGCCAGCCCCTCCGCAGCGGCGCGTCTGGGGAGGCTCGGGCGCGCGGCAGTCACAGAGAGTCGAGCGGGACTCCGACGATGTTGAGTCGTCTGGAGAGTCCAGTGACCGCGAACTCGCGGATCTCGTCCCCGCTGGCGCCGAGGGCATCCCAATCGGTGCCGTCGCGGTCCGGCGGAGTCAGTGCCTGAGCAACCGCGGGCAGCAGCGTGCGCAGCGTCTGACGGACGTGGTCGCCGAGAGCCGGCTCGTCGCGTATCGCCTCTCGCAGGAACCAGGTGCCGTAGCCGATGTGCCGCTGCTCGTCGTGATGGATCTTGGAATAGCCCTCCACGAACCCGCCGAGCAGCGACTCGCGCTGCAGGTAGCGGACGATGAAGTTGAACGCGGTCAGCCCGAGCGTGCCCTCGATGACCATGTGGTAGGTCGTGACGAACTCCACCTTTGCGCGCTGCATCGTGGGGCGCCGCGACCAGGCGCTCGTGAGCCTGCACCAGCGCCTTGTCGAAGACCTCCGAGAACGCCGGGGAGAGCTGCTCGCGTGCTCGCTCGACGTGGGCCCCGATCGTCTGCGGGTCGGCGATCACCTCGTCCTGGAAGCGCGCGTAGAACTGCATGTGCCGCGCCTCGTCCACCTGCTGCGTGGCCAGGAACGTGGCCTCCTCCTCGGTCCCGTAGGCGCCCACCAGTCCCGAGAACTTCGTGGTGATGCGCTCCTCGGCGACCATGAGCGACGACAGCGCCCAGAGGACGAGAGAACGGTCTTCCCCGGTCATGTCCGCCCACGCCGCCGCGTCACCGGTGAGATCGATGGCGAACGGGTTCCATTGCTCGTCCTCCCAATGGCGGTAGAGCGTCTGCGGGTCGTGCACCGCGATCAGCCTATCCATTGACAGGCTTCAGTTCAATCGATATACATAAATAGATGGCTGTCGATCTGGAGCTCGCGCCGAAGCAGAAGCGGCCCGCCGGCGAGGCCTGTTGCGAGCCGGTCGTCTATCCCGACGTGGAGCGCAAGCAGGCCGAGCGCATGGCAAAGCTGGCCAAGGCGCTCGGCGATCCGGTCCGCCTGCAGCTGGTGGACGTCCTGCGCAAGCACGCGGGCAAGGTCTGCGTGTGCGAGCTGGTCCCGCTCTTCGACCTGGCCCAGCCGACCGTGTCGCACCACCTCAAGGTCCTGCGGGAAGCCGGCATCGTCGGCTCCGAGCGCCAGGGACTCTGGGCCTACTACTACGTCGTCCCCGATGCGCTTGAGGAGCTTTCCGAATGGCTGAGCTGACCGACACCGATATCCGCGACCGCGTCCGCGAGCGCTACGCAGCCGCGGCAAACGCAGCTGCCACGGCCGACGCGGGATGTTGCGGGAGCGCCTTCGCCGGCTGCGGCCAGGACATGACCCTCACCGACAGGCAGGGCAACGAGGTCTTCGGCGGCGGCCTCTACGACGGCGAGGGCGACGCTGTCCCGAAGGCGGCGGTGGAAGCATCCCTGGGCTGCGGCGTTCCCACGGCCGTCGCCGATCTGCACGAGGGCGAGACCGTCCTCGACCTGGGCTCGGGGGCAGGCGCGGACGTGCTGATCTCCGCGCGTCGCGTCGCTCCCAGCGGCAAGGCCATCGGCCTCGACATGACCGACGAGATGCTCGAGCTGGCCCGCGCGAACGCCGTCGACGCCGGCGTCGAGAACGTCGACTTCGTGAAGGGCTACATCGAGGAGATCCCTCTGGCCGACGACTCGGTTGACGTGGTGCTCTCCAACTGCGTGATCAACCTCTCCGCCGACAAGGGCAAGGTCCTGCGGGAGGCCGCGCGGGTGCTGCGGCCGGGCGGACGGCTTGCGGTCTCCGACGTGATCGCCGACGACAACATGGACGCCGCCACCCGCTCCGACATGGAGCAGTGGACCGGGTGTGTCGCAGGAGCGTTGACTCGCGGGCAGTTCGAGGCGGCGCTCGCCGACGCCGGTCTGGTCGACCTCGAGATCCGCGAGACGCACCGGGTCCATGAGCACGCCTCGTCGGCAATCATCCGCGCACGGAAGCCCACGCCGGCCTGAGCTGACGTGACCAGCGACGGCAGGGCGTACCCGCTGCTGCTCGGGCTCGGGGCACTCGACGCGGCGGGGTACAGCGTGATCGTCCCGGTGGCGCCCGAGATCGCGGACGCCACCGGAGCCGGTCCCGCCACGATCGGGCTCCTGGTTGCCTCGTTTCCACTCGGGATGATCGCGGGGTTCTGGCTGGCCGGGCGTGCCATCGAGCGGCACGGGGTCCGGCCGTTGCTGTTGTCCGCGCTGGTGTTGATCGCGGTGGGCGCGCTCGGCTTCGTCCTGACCGACACGCTCGCCGTCTACTTCATAGCCCGGCTCGTCATGGGGTTGGGCTCGGCCGGCCTGTGGATCGGTGTCACCTTCGACACGCTCGACCGCTGGCCGGGCCAGGAGTACGTCTGCATGAGCCGGATCTTCGCCGCCTACTCGATCGGTGGTCTGATCGGCCCGGCGCTCGGAGCGGTCGGGGGTATCGCCGGCCCATTCATCGTCTACCTGGCTCTGGTCGTGGTGGCGATTCCGGTGGTTCTCCTAATCGGTCACCCGGCGACGCACCATCCGTTCTCGGCCGATCGATCCGCCCTGCGATCGAGGGGCTTCTGGGTTGCCGCCGCCGCGGTCCTGTTCACCTATCTGACCCTCGGGCTCATGGAGGGCGTCCTGCCGCTGCATTTCGCGGAAAGGCTGACGCAGGCGGAGATCGGCGCGCTGTACGTCGGGATGTCGCTCGTCGTAGCGGCGAGCGCCGCCGCGGCCGGCTCGCGACAGCCGAGTTCTGTCGTGTTCGGCGCCGTTGTCTTCGCGGTGGCTGGAGTCACCATCGCCGGCGCGGTGACGGTCACGCCGCTTTGGGTGATCGCGCTGGCATTGGCAGCGGTGGGGATCGGTCTCGGCAGCACCGGGTCCTTGGGTCTGCTCGTGTCGTCCGTGGATGTCAGCCGGATCGTCACGGCGATGGTGGTGTGGTCCCAGATAGGGATCGCCGGCTACCTGGCTGGGCCGTTGGTAGGCGGGGTCGTGGCCGAGGGCTTCGGCTACACAGCCCTCGGGTTCGTGGCCGGCATCTCAGGACTCGCTGTGCTTTCGGCGCTCACGCTCACGCGCCATCCCGTCGGCGATCTCTGACGCCGACGTCAGTCCTCGTACGCGATCTCGAACCAGACGCGGGTGCCGGACGTCGCGCGCTCGACGCCCCATCGATCGGCGATCTGATCGACGAGGAACAGGCCCCAGCCTCCAGATTCGTTCCCGGTCTTCGGGGTTGGGCGCCACGTGTAGCCGGGACCGTCGTCGGCGACCGCGACAGCCACCCACCCAGGACTGTGGAGAAGCTCGAGCTGGAGTGGCCGCTCCGGTCCGGCGCCGGCGTGACGCACGGCGTTGGTCACCAGCTCGGTCACCAGCAGGAGAACGTTCTCCCGCACGGTGGCTGGCAGCTGGCCGTTGCCCGCGACGATCCTGCGTCTGGCGGCTGCGGCGGCTTCGAGCCCTCCATGGAGCTCGAAGGCAAGTCGATCAACTGAAGCCTCGATCAGTCGGCTCCCGCGTCGAGTTCGTCAACAATGCGCGCTCGTTGCGCGCGGCACGTCTCGGAGAGGCCGCCGCTCAGCTCGCGCGCCCGGTCGAGCCATTCGAGGGCGAGCTGGAAGTGACCCTCCGCCTCGCACTCGTCGGCGCGGTCGAAGGCCGCCTCGATCGCTCCCTGGCGTGCGCCTTCACGTGCGACCAGCGCGTCCCAATCGTCGTTTACCCAGCTCGGCGACCGCTGCGAGGAGATCGACATGCCTGGCTCCTGAGGGTGTTCGTTGCGTGCCGACCGCTCACGGCCGACACCCGCGCCGGCCGCGTTCTGGAGCCGGAGAGGCGTTCGCCATTCTTCTAGGGCAAAACGCCGCTGCTCAGGCTACCACCGCAGGCGGCACCGAGCTAGACTGGCTTGCCTCGAAGTCGATGAGTTATCGGGAAACTGAGCATCTCCGGGTACTGATCGCCAACGAGCGCAAAGATCGGCTAGCCCTTGTCGCGCCCATCGTCGCCTCGCTGGGACACGAGGTGATCGCGCGTGAGGTCGACGTCAACGACGTCGGCGCGGTGACCGCGCGGGAGCGGCCCGACGTCGCGCTCGTGGGTCTGGGCGCGAGCTCCGATCACGCCCTCATGCTGATCGAGAAGATCGTGCAGGAGTCAGCCTGCCCGGTGATCGTGCTCATCCACGCGCCCGACCCGGAGTTCGTCAAGGAGGCGTCCAAGCGCGGCATCTTCGCCTACATCACCGACGCCGACGCGACGGACTGGCAGAGCTCGATCGACATCGTCCTGCGCCGCTTCGCGGAGTACCACGACCTCGAGGGAGCCTTCGGCCGCCGGGCCACGATCGAGCGGGCCAAGGGCATCCTGATGGAGCGGCACTCGGTGGACGACGCCGCGGCATTCGACCTGCTCCGCGACCGATCGCGTACCGCGAACCGGAAGCTCATCGACATCGCCTCGGCCGTCGTGGACGGGCACCTGCTGCTTCCCAAGCAGGCCCCGAGCCGGCCGACTAGCCGTTCGGAAGCAAGCCGTCGCGGTAGCGCATGGGCTCCAGCGGCGGGAATCGCGCGTACGCCAGCGCGTAGTCCTGCGTCTCCTCGGGCGAGCTCGCGTTGTGACGGGCGGCGGTCTCATCGACGCAGTAGAAGCCCCACGGGCCGTCCTTCTGGAACTGCCGCGAACTCGCACAAAGGAGCACGCAGGGCCCGTCGCCGGCGCCGACGAACGCGTGCCGCGTCTCGGGCGGGCAGTGCACGAAGTCCCACTGCCTCAGTCGGCGTTCCTGGCCCTCGACGATCAGGAGCGCCTCGCCCGAGAGGACGAGGAAATTCTCCTGCTCGGTCTCCCAGTGGTACGTGTCGGTCGGCTCCCCAAGGTTCACGACCCGGATCGCCATCCCGAGCATGGGGAAGAACGTCTCGGCCTCGTACTCGTCTGCGCCGGTAAGCGGCAGGCTGTGCCCTCGTCCGGGCTGATCGCGCCAACGCGCGTCGCGCGCGTTCATCACGAACCAGCCTGAGCTCGCCGGGACGAGCCCTGCCCCGGTCTCCTCGAGCCTGGCTTCGGCGACCATCGGCGGATCGTACAAAGCGGCGCTCGCTGGGCCCCGAGCTCTAGCCGGGTCGGCGGGGGCAGCGGCGAGGGCGCGGCCGGCGTTGTCCATCGGCGGAGCGCCGCCGCCGCGCCGCTTCGCTCGCGAGGTCTCGCTCCTCGCTCAGTCCCACCTCCAGGAAGATCAGGAGCAGGGCTGCGCCAAGGCCGAGCGTGACCAGCGCGATAGCCAGCGCATCGCCGGTCGACCCGCCGATCAGCGCGACGCAGGCCAGACCGGCGACGACGAGCGCCGCGGCGGACCCAAAGCTCAGCACGCGCGCGCGGGGCGCCACCTCCTCAACGTATCGCGGCGGCCAGGTCGATACGTCGCCATCACTACGTCGCGGGCGCGTAGATCATGATCACCAACCCCTGCCCCGAGCGGACGCGATTCGACGAGGCGCAGCGGAGCTTGTCCTGCGTCTCCCCGAACAGGCGATCTCCGGCGCCGAGCACCAGCGGGTAGACCATCAGGCGCAGCTCGTCCACTAGTCCTCGTCGAGCTCCTGTCGCAGTCTCGCCACTTCGCCGGGCCAGTCGGCGCCCAGGACGGTCGCGTTCCAGACCGGGTCCGTGAGCCTCGAGGAGACGACGTACTTCGGCAGCTCGTTGAGCCTGTCGGCCAGGGCTTGAACGGCACGTCCAACGGGCTCGGCGACTGCATTACCCCGTCCAGCGAAAGGCTCTGGCTCAGGGCGATCCTTCCCATCTGCTCCTCGTTCCTCGTCCGGGTCGGTAATCTACAACTAGATGGTTGTAGATGACCTGGCGGCCCAGGAGGTCGACGAGCTGTTCCGTGCCCTGGCCGACCCGACCCGCCGCGACATCCTGCGCCGCTGCGTCGGCGGCGAGCCGTCGGTCTCCCGACTCGCGCAGGCTTATCCGATGAGCTTCGCGGCGGTGCAGAAGCACGTCGCCGTGCTGGAGCGGGCCGGTCTCGTCACCAAGGAGCGGCGCGGGCGCGAGCAGCTCGTGCGCACCGATGCCGACGCGGTTGGCCGCGCGCGTCAGGCCCTCGACGAGCTCGAGACCACCTGGCGCGGGCGAGTGGAGCGGATGTCGGATCTCCTTCAACGATGAGAGGAAGTGGATGAGCGTCACCAGCGTCGACACGGACTACGACAACCTGACCATCACTCTGATCGCCGACTTCGAGGCTCCGATCGATCAGGTGTGGGACCTTTGGTCGGATCCGCGGAAGCTCGAACGCTGGTGGGGCCCGCCGGGCTATCCGGCCACCTTCGAGAAGCACGACCTCACGCCGGGCGGTGAGGTCACCTACTTCATGACCGGTCCTGAGGGCGACCGGTCGCACGGCATGTGGCGGGTGACGGCGGTCGATCCGCCGACATCGCTGCAGTTCACGGACGCCTTCGCCGACACGGACGGGACGCCGGTCGCGGACATGCCGGTCAGCACGGTCAGGGTCGAGCTCACCGGGCGCGACGGCGGCACGCGGATGGAGATGCAGTCGGCGTTTGAATCGCGCGAGGACATGGAGAAGGTGGTCAACATGGGCACAGTCGAGGGCTTGCGAGAGGCCGCCAGCCAAATGGACGGCGTGCTCGACAGGTGACGGACGATCGCCAGCGGTGGCTGGCTCTCTATGTCCTCTGCGTCGGGATGCTCATGATCGTCCTGGACGCGACGATCGTGAACGTTGCCCTGCCGTCGGTCCAGGACGACCTGGGGTTCTCGCAGAACGATCTCGCGTGGGTGGTGAACGCCTACCTGATCGCATTCGGCGGCCTGCTCCTGCTGTCCGGCCGGATCGGCGATCTGGTCGGCCAGCGACGGATCTTCCTCATCGGCCTCGGGGTCTTCACCTGTGCGTCCGTCCTCTGCGCCCTGGCGCAGAGCCAGGGCCTCTTGATAGGTGCGCGGTTCGTCCAGGGCGTCGGTGGAGCGCTGACGTCCGCGGTGATCCTGGGGATGATCGTGACGATGTTCCCGGAGCCCGTGGACCAGGCCAAGGCGATCGGCGTCTACACCTTCGTCGCAGTCGCCGGCGGCTCGATCGGGCTCTTGCTCGGCGGGATCCTCACCGAGACCATCAACTGGCACTGGATCTTCTTCGTCAACGTCCCCATCGGCATTGCCACGGCGCTGTTCGCGATCAGGCTCGTACCCGATCGGGAGGGCATCGGGATCAGTGCCGGGGCGGACATCCCCGGCGCCGCGCTGCTCACCGGCGGCCTGATGGTCGGCGTCTACACGATCCTCGGCGTCGCGGAGGAGGGTTGGGGATCGAGCCAGACCTTGATCCTGGGGGCAGCGTCGATCGCGCTGCTCGCCGCGTTCGTCCTCCGGCAGGCGCGGGTGGCGAATCCGCTCATACCGCTGCGCCTGTTTCGCTCGCGCAACGTCTCCGGGGCGAACCTGGTCCAGGCGCTGATGGTGGTCGGGATGTTCGGCATGTTCTTCCTGGGCGCCCTCTACATGCAGCGGATCCTCGGCTATGGCGCGCTCCAGGTCGGGCTCGCCTATCTGCCGTTGACTGTGGTCATGGGCACGATGTCGTTCCGCTTCACGGGCCAGCTCAACCTCAAGTACGGGCCGCAGGCGACGCTGACCCCCGCGATGGTGTTCATCGTGGCCGGGCTGCTGCTGCTCGCCCGCACGCCGGTCCAGGCGACCTATGTCGTCGACCTGCTGCCGCCGATGATCCTCATCGGCCTCGGAGCCGGGCTTGGTTTCCCGTCGCTGATGACGCTGGCGATGTCGGGCGCCACCGAGCGCGACTCGGGACTGGCGTCGGGGCTCGTCAACACGAGCGTCCAGGTGGGCGGCGCGATCGGTCTGGCGATACTCGCCACCTTTGCGACCGAGCGCACCGATGCCCTGCTCGCCGATGGCGAGACCGCCGCGGAGGCACTCAACTCCGGGTATCACCTTGCTTACCTGATCGGTGCGGGCCTCGTGGTCGCGGCGATCCCGATCGCGGTCGGCGTGCTTCGTGAAGAGGCGCCCGAGCCCGCCGCCGAGCCCGTCCCCGCGGCCGTCCGCGAACCGGCGGTGGCGGTGGCCGCCACGGCCGACCGGCCCGCGCTCACCGTGAACTACATACCGGCCTCCATCGCCAACCCCTGCGAGGAGTCGGGCCTACGAGTCACGATCGGCTGCGGCGGGTGCACGGCCACACCGCGATCTTGATGCGACCGAAAGACGCTACTGCCGCGCCATCGCGACGCGCAGCCGCTCCTCCGCGCTGATCAGGTGGTCCGTGTCCTCGGCTGCCTCGTCGACGTCGAGCTGGACCCAGCGGACGCGGCCCGTGAATCCGTTGTCCGGGCCGTGGTCGTCGCTGACCGGCGTCCCGCTGTCGCGTCCCAGGTCCAGCGTCTCGTCGGCCGAGAAGATCATCGGCACGGTGTGCTCCACCCGGCCCTCGCCGACCTTGTCGCCGTCGACGTAAAGGGTGACGACGCCGCCCTTGCCCAATCCGCCGCCGTCGTAGGCGAACTCCATTCGCACCTGATGCTCGCCGGGCGGGACGGGCCCTTCGCCATAGGCCTTGAAGCGCTGTAGGCCGAAGAAGTTGTAACAGTAGGCCGGGCGCCCCTCGTGGAGATAGAGGCTCCAGCCGGCGTACGCCCCGCCCTGCGCGACGATCACGCCCTCGGCGCCGCCCTCGGGGACCTCGAGCTGCGCCGTCACGGCGTGCGACTTGTTCTTCAACGGGAGCACCGAGTTCTCCGACAGACGCCCCATGCCCTCATAGAGGAGCTGCGACGTCCCGTGCACGAGCTGGGGCCGCCCCGCCATGCCGGCATCGAATCGCTCGAAGCGCCGGTCGTCGAGGGGGAGCACCTGGTAGCGCGTCGCCTCGATCAGGAACAGGCGCTGGAGCTCGTGCAGCTTGTCGGGCTGGTCGGCCGCCAGGTCGTGCGCCTGGGTCCAGTCCTCTGGCGCGTACAGCTCCCAGACGTCGTCGTCGTAGGGAGGCAGCTCGGCGGCCCCGACCCAGGGGATGCTGTGACGCGTCACAGCGGTCCAACCCCTGTGGTAGATGCCGCGGTTGACGAACATCTCGAAGTACTGCGTCTCGCGATGCTCCGGGGCAGCGGGATCGTCGAAGGCGGGAACCATGCTCCGCCCGTGCAGCGGCATCTGCTGCACTCCGTGGACGAAGGTCGGCTCGGGCAGCCCGGCCGCGTCGAGCACCGTCGCCGCGACGTCGATGACGTGGCTGAACTGAGCGCGGACCTCGCCCCGTGCGCTGAAGCCGCCCGGCCAGTGCACGATCGTTCCGTTGCGCGTGCCGCCCCAGTGCGAGGCCACCTGCTTGGTCCACTGATACGGAGCGTCGAGCGCGTGGGCCCAGCCGACCGCGTAGTGGTTGTTCGCCGCGATCGTCCCGAACTGGTCGATCCGGTCGGCCATGAACTCGGTCGTCTCGATCCCGGCCGCGCCGTTGAGCGTGATCGTCTCGTTGAACGTCCCCTGCGGGGTGCCCTCGGCGGACGCGCCGTTGTCGCCGACGATGTAGTAGATCAGCGTGTCGTCGAGCACCTCGAGCTCCGCCAGCGCGTCGACGAGCCGGCCGACGTGGTGGTCGGTGTGCTCCATGAAGCCGGCGTAGACCTCCATCTGGCGCGCGAGCACGGGCTTGAGGTCGTCGGGCATGTCGTCCCAGGCGGGGATCTCGTCCGGGCGCTCCGTCAGCTCGGCCTCGGCCGGGATCACGCCGAGTTGCTTCTGACGCTCGAAGCTTGCCTCCCGTAGCGCGTCCCAGCCCTCGTCGAAGCGGCCCTTGTACTTGTCCGACCACTCGAGCGGCACGTGGTGCGGCGCGTGCGTCGCGCCCGGCGCGAAGTAGGCGAAGAACGGCTTGTCGGGCATCAGCGCCTTCTGCTGGCGGACCCAGTCGATCGCGCGGTCGGTCAGGTCCTCGGTCAGGTGGTAGCCCTCCTCGGGCGTGCGGTCCGGCTCGACCGGGACCGTCCCGTCGTACAGCGCCGGCGCGTACTGGTTGGCCTCGCCGCCGATGAAGCCGTAGAAGTGCTCGAACCCGCCGCCGCCGCTCGGCCAGGCGTCGAACGGCCCCAGCGGGCTCGTCTCCCACACCGGCACCTCGTGGCACTTGCCGAACTGCGCGGTCGAGTAGCCGTTCAGCTTGAGCGTCTCCGGCAGCGGCGCCGCCGAGTTCGGGCGGATCGAGTTGTACCCAGGGGCGGACGTCGCGATCTCGGTGATCCCGCCCATGCCGACCGAGTGGTGGTTGCGTCCGGTCAGGAGCGCCTGGCGGGTCGGCGAGCACAGCGCGGTCGTGTGGAAGCGGTTGAACTTCAGGCCGTTCTCGGCCAGGCGCTCCGCCGTCGGCGTCGAACAGGGCCCGCCGAAGGCACTCGAGGCGCCGAAGCCGACGTCGTCGAGCAGGACGATCAGCACGTTCGGCGCACCCTCCGGCGGGCGCAGCGGCTCGATCGGCGGGAAGGAGGTGTCCGGATCCTTCGCGTCGTAGGTGATCCGGCCCTCGTACGGCCGGTCCGGAATCGGCAGGACGTCGCGCTGGGTGCTCACGGGACGATCCTTGTCGCTGGGGCCATGGTCCGCGAGGAAACCACGTCGAGATGCCACCGGCATCACCCCGGCGGGGTGAAATCGAGAGGCGTGACCGCTCAGGGTCGCACGACGCAGCGGAAGCCGAGGTGGCAGGTCGACGTGTCCTTCGGCTGCGCCATCCGCGCCGCCGGCCGGTAGCGGCGGCAGTAGTTGGCCGCGCACAGGAACGAGCCCCCTTTCGTGACCTTGCGCGGGATGCGTTCCGCGGGGCCCTCATATGCGTCCGCCGTCCACTCCCAGACGTTCCCGGTCATCTCGTAGAGCCCGTACCCGTTGGGTGGAAAAGACCCCACCGGGGCCGTCCACTCGAACCCGTCGAGGAGCTCGTTGTGAACCGGGAACTCGCCCTGCCACGTGTTGGCCATCTGCTTGCCCCCGGGGTTCAGCTCGTCGCCCCAGGAATACTCGGCGGCGGCGAGGCCGCCACGGGCCGCGAACTCCCATTCCGCCTCGGTCGGCAGGTCCTTGCCCGCCCAGCCGGCGTACGCCGCGGCGTCCTCGTGGGCGACGTGGACCACCGGGTGCTTGGACAGCTTCTTCGCCGATGTCTCGGGGCCACGCGGATGGCGCCAATCCGCCCCCGGCACGTACGCCCACCACTGGTAGGGGTCGGCGAGGCTGACGGGGCGCCGCGGCTTGACGAACACGCTCGAGCCGGGCACGAGCAGGGCCGGGTCGGCACCGGGGTAGTCGGCGGGATCGGGAGGGCGCTCGGCGAGCGTCACGTAGCCGGTCTCCTGCACGAACCGGTTCCAGTCCCGGTTCGTGACGGCGTACGGGTCGATGAAGAACCCGCCGACCTCGACCTCCCGGGCCGGGCCCTCCTCGGGGTAGCCCGAGTCGCTCCCCATGAGGAAGCGGCTCCCATCGATCCAGACCATTCCGTCGGTCATGTCACCTCGCGGGCTACGCTACCGCCCCGCCCGCGGCGACCGCCGTGCGGGTCCATGTCGAGAAGCTCTGACCGGCTCCGCTCACCAGGTGAAGGGCCACGACAGTTGCGGCCCACGACACCAGGAGACCACGACATGACGCTTCAGCGGATGGACAACGTTCTCATCGTCGTCGAGGACCTCGAGGCTGCCAAGGCGTTCTTCGCCGAGCTCGGTATGGAGCTGGAGGGCGAGACGCAGCTCGAGGGGCCTTGGGTGGACAGCACCGTCGGGCTCGACGGCGTCCGTGCCGACATCGCCATGATGCGGACCCCGGACGGCCACGGCGGGGTTGAGCTGTCGCGGTTCCACACGCCGCCGGCGGTCAGAGCCGAGCCGGAAAGCGCGCCGGCGAACGCGCTGGGCATACGCCGCATCATGTTCGCTGTCGACGACATCGACGACGTCGTTGCCCGCCTGCGCAGCCACGGTGGCGAACTCGTCGGCGAGATCGCGCAGTACGAGGACATCTACCGGGTCTGCTTCCTGCGCGGCCCCGAGGGCATCATCATCGGACTGGCCGAGCAGCTCAGCTGAAACCTCCATGGCTGCCCGGTGGGGGGCGCACACCCAAGCTGGATCGCGCTCCACTCTCAGGCGCGCTCCGGCACCCGACTCTCGCGCTCGCTCGTGCGCTCCGCCCGGTAGCCGTACGCGGCCTCGCGCACGGCCTCGTCGCTCTCGAGGCCGGCGCCCAGGCCGCCGGCGAGAGTGCCGAGCGAGCTCGCCATCCAGGCGAGGGCCGCGTAGTCGCCAATGCCCGCGTCATGCCCGAGCGCCTGCGCCATGACGCCGCTGTCGATGATCAGCGCCGCCCCCAAGAGCGTCATCGCGAACAGCGCCGCGTACAGGAACGCGGCGCCCAGCAGCAGCGTGAGCGTCGTTGCGAGGTTGAAGAGCACGGTCTGCTCGCGGCTGGCCCGTCCCCGCGGTGGCTCCCACAGGCGGTGCGACACGATCAGCCAGAGCACCGTCGCGCCGACCGACAGCACCATGAGTGCGAGCAGGCGAATCCAGTCGAGCGCATCCGAGAGCTTCCAGAGGTCTGAGGTCACGAGCGCCAGCGCCACCGCCACGGCAGCGGCCGCGAGCGCGCGCGAGAGGCGCACGATCAGCCGCCAGGGCCGGTTGGCGCGGATCATGCCGGTCAGTAGCCGAAGGTTCCCGCGCGCGACCGCGGCGACGAAGCGCAGGTCCACGTCGTCGACATCCGGCGCCTCGACCGCGCGGATAGGTGCCGCGAGCTCGGCCAGCCGCCGCCCGACGCGCACGCGTCGTCCCGCCACGCCGTGTCCTGTCTCGAGGCTCTCGCCGACCAAGCCGTCGACCAGCCGGATCACCGCGTCGCGAGCTCGCCGGCGCGTCTGCATCGCCCCGAGCGCCGGCAGGGAGATCAGCGCAACCCCGTGCGTAGCGCTCGCATCGGCCACGATCGGCCGCCTCCCTATGCGCAGCGGGGCGTCGGTCACGCAGACGGCGAGATCCCACCCGTGACGCAGCATGCGCTCGCGACCCAGGTCGATCGCGTCCACGCCACTCGTCAAGTGAGTTGCCTCGGGCTCCGTGAGGACGGGGACGCGCCACGAGACCGCGTCGGTGACGTGCTCCGCGAGCAGGGGCGGCAGGTCGGCCGCGAGCTCCTCCGCGATCTCGGTGGGCAGCCCTGGAGCGGCCAGCAGGCCCAGCACCAGCTCGTCCTTGTCGAGCGGGACCTGGGTGCGGCCCAGCGTGACGGTGTCCTCGCCTACGAGAGCACCAGCCCTGGCCTACGTCACGCTTCCGGCGGCTTCGGCATGGCTGGTCGCTCGGGAACCGGAGGCCTCCACGTGCAGCCGCCCGTCTCGCAGCTCGACGCGCACACCCTGCTCCGGCTCGATGTCGCCGGCCAGGAGCCGCTCCGAGAGCTCGTCCTCGAGCAGGCGCTGGATCGCGCGCCTGAGCGGCCGTGCCCCGTACTGCGGGTCGAAGCCCGCGTTCGCGAGGAACTCGACCGCCTCGTCCGAGACCTCGAGCTCAACACCCTGCGCGTGCATGCGCCGCTCCACCTTCGCGAGCAGCAGACGCGTGATCTGCTTCAGCTGCTCGCGGTCGAGGGCGCGGAACACGATGATCTCGTCGATCCGGTTGAGCAGCTCCGGCCGGAAGCTCTGGCGGAGCAGCTCCATCAGGTCGTCCTTCAGCTCCTCGAACGACTCGTCGCGGCGGGCGTGTGCCTGGATCCGGTCGGCGCCGAGGTTCGACGTCATGATCACGACGGTGTGCCTGAAGTCGACCGTCCGTCCCTGGCCATCCGTCAAGCGACCGTCCTCGAGCAGCTGGAGCAGCAGGTTGAAGACGTCGGGATGCGCCTTCTCGATCTCGTCCAGCAGCAGCACCGAGTACGGGCGCCGGCGCACGGTCTCCGTGAGCTGGCCCGCCTCCTCGTAGCCGACGTAGCCCGGCGGAGCTCCCACCAGGCGCGACACGGTGTGGCGCTCCTGGAACTCGCTCATGTCGAGCCTGACCATCGCCTGCTCGTCTCCGAATAGCGTCTCGGCGAGCGCCCGCGCCAGCTCGGTCTTGCCGACGCCGGTTGGCCCCAGGAAGAGGAACGAGCCGACCGGCCGATTCGGGTCGCCCAGCCCCGCCCGCCCGCGCCGGACGGCGCGCGCGACCGCGTCGACCGCCTCGTCCTGCCCGACCACGCGCTCGTGCAGCTGCCCCTCCAGGCCGAGCAGGCGCGCGCGTTCCTCCTGCGTCAGCTGCGCGACCGGAATGCCGGTGCGGCGTGACACGACCTCCGCGACATCGTCGGCGAGCACCTCCGCGGCGCGCCCCCGGCCGCCCGAGCGAGCCGCCTCGATGTCCTCGCGCAGCTCGTCGATGCGCGGCTTCAGCTCGTTTGCGCGCTCGTAGTCCTCGGCCGCGATCGCCTGGTCGCGCTCGCGTTCGTTGCGAGCCAGGTCGTCCTCGAGCGCGCGCCGGTCCGCCGGCTTCGTCTTGGAGCGCAGCCGCACACGCGCGGCCGCCTGGTCGATCAGGTCGATCGCCTTGTCGGGGAGGTAGCGGTCGGTGACGTAACGGTCCGACAGCTCCGCGGCCGCCACGATCGCCTCGGGGCTGATGCGAACGCGGTGATAGGCCTCGTAGCGGTCCCTGAGGCCGTTCAGGATCTCGATCGTCTCCTCAACCGACGGCTCGTCGATCAGGATCGGCTGGAAGCGCCGCTCGAGCGCCGCGTCCTTCTCGATGTTCCGCCGGTACTCGTCGAGCGTCGTCGCGCCGATCATCCTCAGATCGCCGCGCGCCAGTGCCGGCTTCAGCATGTTGGAGGCGTCCATCGAGCCCTCGGCCGCGCCGGCACCCACGACCGTGTGCAGCTCGTCGATGAACAGGATCAGGTCGTCGCCGTGGTCGCTGACCTCGTCGATCACCGACTTGAGCCGCTCCTCGAACTCGCCGCGGTACTTCGTGCCGGCCACCATGCCGGCCAGGTCGAGCACGAGCAGGCGCTTGCCCGCCAGCGTCTCCGGCACCTCGTCGTTCACGATCCGCTGTGCGATGCCCTCGGCGATCGCAGTCTTGCCGACGCCAGGGTCGCCGATCAGGACAGGGTTGTTCTTGGTACGGCGGGAGAGGATCTCGATCGTCTCCTCGATCTCGTCTGCGCGCCCGATGACCGGGTCGAGCCTGCCCTCGCGCGCAGCCTCGGTGAGATCGCGGCTGTACTCGTCGAGCGTCTTCGTTTGGCTCGCCGGCCGCCCGCCCTCCTCGGTAGGCGTCACGCCCCGGATGACGGCACCCCGAAGCGCGGTGTGCGAGAGCCCGAAGCGTGCCAGGAGTCGCCCGGCGTCCGACTCCGTGTCGCGTGCCAGCGCGAGCAGCACGTGCTCGGGCCCGAGGTACGACGAGCCCAGCTCCCGCATCTCGTCGAACGCCCCGAGGAGCGCGCCCTTAGCCTCGGGCGAGAGCGAGGGCGCCACGTCGGTCCGCCCTCCCCGCTCCGCCTCGTCCTCGACCTGAGCCGCGATCGCCTGGGGATCCCCATCCGCGTTGCGCACGATCTGCGCAACCAGGTCGTCCTGCATCGCAGCCCAGAGCAGGTGCTCGGTGTCAAGGTCGAGGGAGCCCCACTCGAGCGCACGCTGCGCGGCGCGTTGAAGGAGCTCGCGCGTGGCGTCCGAGAAGAAGTCCGTTATGTCGACCTGTTCCACCGGGCGACGCGCAGCCGGCGCCGCCGTTCGCACACCGGGCGGACGCGTGCCCGGGTCGGCCCCGAAGGGGCGGTCGAAGAAGTCCGAGAAGAACTCGTCGAACAGGCTTCCGCGCCGACGGCGCAAGTCGCCGAATGGATCATTGGTAGCCATATCATGGAGGTACCCCGGGGCGCTTCGCGCGTACCGGGGTTGGACGAGCTCGTCAGCCGCTAGACGCGACCCGCTCCCTCGTATTGTTCCGGCACCGCCACTCGTCGACTCCCGCTTCCGCGGAAACGCGCTAGCCGTGCCGGGCGCCCGCCGTGTCAGCCAGCGGACGGCGGATGTCGCGCGCCGGCGAAGCGGGGTGCGGTGGTGTGGCATCACGTCCGGCCCGGAGCCGATGCCCTGCATGTCCGGGACGAGCGCAGCGTCGACGTCGGCGTCGTCGTCGTAGGCCCGCCGGACCGCTTCGTCGAGGAGCTCGAGCTGACGGTCGAGCGGCGGCCGGCGCTCGGGCCACGCCACCGTCCTCAGGTCCTCGAGCGCCGCGCGCAGCCGGCGCGCCACCTGGGGAGACCCGGCGCCGGCCAGCCGAAGCTCATCGAAGGCGAGGCGGACGTAGCCCTCCCAACTCATCACCCGTTCGACGAGCCGCACGCGGCCGTGGGCATCGCGATGGCGTCCGGAGGGAAACTCACGCCGGGCGAGCCGGCGGAGGATGTCGTGGATGGCGTTGATCGACTGCACGGAAGTGGTCGGGTCCTGGAACGGGCTCGAGTAGATGCTCCGCGCGGCCACGTCGACGAGCTTGCGCAGCCCGAACGCGGGCTCGAACTGATGGGTGCGTTCACGCTCCAGGATCACGCTGAGCGCCGCCGCGCTGCGATGCGGCTCCGGAAGGGAGCCCACCACACGGAAGAGCGGCCCGCCGCGGGGCACGAAATCGCCCATCGCGGGCACCAGCTGCAGCACGCAGTCGGCCTTCTCGGCGATGTCCACGAGCACGTGGTGCGGAAGCTTGGTCACGACCCCGTAGTCGGGCGCCGCCACCACGCTCGGATCGTCCTCGGGCTCGGGCGCGGCCGGGTAAAGGCGGTCCACCTCGTCGCGCGTCGCGTCTGCGACCCAGCCGATCAGCCCACCGACCCGAATCGACTGTGCGGTGTGGTGCACAAAGAGCACGAGCACGACGATCGCGCTGAGGATCAGCCCGTAGTCGACGAGGATGGCGAGGCCCGGCAGCGGCCCGCCGCCGGAGCTGACCTCGCGCAGGACCGTCATCGAGTAGGCGAACGTGCCGATGAACAGCCCGACGGCCAGCTGGCTGCGGCGGTCGTGCAGGATCGCCCGCACGATGCGGGGCGAGAACTGGCCCATCGCCAGCTGCACCGCGACGAGGGTCAGTGACAGCACGACGCTGGTTAGGGTCACCAGCGCTGTCGAGGCCACGGTGAGGATCGTTTGCACCGACGCGGCCGAGCCGGTCACCGACGTGCCGACGATGTGAAAGCCGGAGGACCGGTCGACCGCCAGCAGCGCCACGGCCAGGCCGACGCCGACCAGCACACAGGTCAGCGGCACCAGCCACAGCCGAGTCTGGGCCAGGTGGCGCAGCCTGAAGCGCTGAACCCTCCTCACGACTGCGCCCGGCCGTGGATTACCACCACGCCGGTGACCTACCCGGCCACGCCTGAGCCAACCATCCGGGCCTGGACCTCGCCTTTGACGACCTCCGGCGCGCCGGGCGAGTGTCGCAATGGACGACAAGCGGTTGCGGGAGACCTCGGTACCTCCCGCACGCGATCCACTCAGCCAACCATTTGGGGAAGTGCGTTGGGAAGTCGCCAGCGGTCTCGAGCCCCAGCGACGGGCCGCCGGCTGCTTTGGACGAAAAGCGCCAGTCGTTCCGAAGCGCCGTGGGCACCCGGTGGCAGCAGACCCGGCGGTCCGCAGCCGACCGTGGGGAGGGACACCCCCACCCGCCGCCGGGACCTTTGGGGACTACTGCTCGGGGTGTGCGCGACATCGCTTAGAGGGCGTTTCGCCGTGCGCCATCGAGCACCAGCGCCCCGGCCGTCGCCGAGGCGCTGATGTGGGTACCCCCCGCAACGTGTAGAGCCGGGGAACCCTTGCCGTGCGGGGGATCCCCTGCCGTGCGGGGAACCTCCCGTCTAACCACCCGGACGCACCCGTAAACCGACCGGGACCCACCCCCGGGGGGCGCGCGACTCGCCATTAGCCGGCGGTTGGACCGCTGGCCTGCGTACCCCCGGCCGTTTGGCAGGACTGCCGCTTCGTCCAAAGGGCTAGAGCGACTGGAGTTGTATCCGCGTGAATGCGCGATCGGCGCTGGGGTTGACTTCGGTCTGCCATCCGACCACACGCCGCCCCGTCGCCTGCTCGATTGTCGCGCGGCAATCGCTGGCCACGCGCCCGGTGAGCGCTTCTCGCGCTTCACTGACCAGTTGCTCATGTCCGTCTTGGACAAGCGTTTTCTCGAGTGGCGTGAGCATGTCCTGCACGATGACCGCTACGTGGTCGTGCTCGCTGTACGCCTTCACCTTCGTCGGACCCTTTCCAGAGCTCCGCTTTAGCGCCCCTGTTATGGCGTTGCAGATCGCCATTGCAGCCGGGCCGTGGATCGTGTTCTGCTCCTGGTTCGGAGAAACGAGGTTCGTCTCTGTGTTGCGGGCTCCACTTGGGGCGCCGCCCTCCGGCTTTGTTGTGGTGATGGAAGGTCGGGTGACAGACGCCATACGGACTCCTTTCTCCGTGGCTCGTCGCGGCAAGGGGCCGGGACGGCTCCCGAGCGACGCGATGTCCAACACGGCCGGTACAATAGCGCAATAGCTATTGCCGCAACAGGGGTTGCCGCAATATGGGTTGCTGCAATAGGCATTGCCGCAATCCCAGTTGCTGTGGGGCCTTTCCAGTCGCCGCAACCGAAGTAGGAGCAAATGGCCGAAGACGAATTTCTTACCGCGCTAATCACGCTTGAGGACGTCCTCGCCGACAACGGCAGGCGTGCAAGCCTGATCAAAAAGCGGATCGCCCAACTCCGCCGCTCGCGTTCAAAAGGTGCGTCGTACACCGAGCTCGTCTCCGGCGATGACAGTCCGCTCATCGTTCAGCTGCTCACCGAGAGCTCAAAGGCACTGGACACCAGCGGGGCGAATGTGCGCCGAGCCGAGGCGCAGGCGCTACACGCCGAGGGCATGACGATGGAACAGATCGCGGATCGCTTCGGTGTCACACGGCAACGCGTCTCGACGCTCCTACGCAAGGCCCGGGAATAACCCAGCCGGCGCTCGCGAACCGCCGCCGAGCAGGCGATCCGCGACCGGCTCGACGCGAGAGCCGAACGTAGTGGCGTTGTAGTGGCGTCGGATCCCGACGCCTGACCGCCGGTTTCTGGACTACGACTAGCGCGAGCGACGGGACTCGAACCCGCGACCTCCGGCGTGACAGGCCGGCGCTCTAACCATCTGAGCTACGCCCGCGTGCGCGACGGTCGAGCATAGCGTTCAGGCGGCGTCCGGTAGCGGCTCGACCCCCAGATAGCGGCGCTGGGCCGCCGGGTCGTTCGTCAGCTCGTTCGCCGTGGTCTCCGTAGCGATCGACCCGGTCATCATCACGAGCTGGCGCTCGGCCAGCGAGGTCGCGACGCCGAGGTTCTGCTCGACGACGAGCAGGCCCATCCCGCCGGCGGCCAGGTCCTTGATCGTCTGGAGCAGACCCTCCACGATCGTGGGTGCCAGCCCCTCCGAGGGCTCGTCCATGATCAGCACGCGTGGGTTGGTCACGAGCGCTCGCCCGATCGCCAGCATCTGCTGCTCGCCCCCGGACAGCGACGTGCCGCTCACGTTCTTGCGCTCCGCCAGCCGGGGGAACAGCTCGTACACCCGCTTCGGGGTCCACTCGACATTCGAGCGGCGGCCGACGATGTCGAGGTGCTCGTCGACGGTGAGCGACTCGAACAGCCGCCGGCCCTGCGGGACGTAGCCGATGCCCGCGCCCGCCACCTTGTAGGCGGGCTTGCCGAGCAGCTCCTCTCCGTCGAGCCGTACGGATCCCTCGGCCCGTTCGAGCAGCCCGGTGATCGCCAGGCAGAGCGTGGACTTGCCCATCCCGTTGCGGCCGATCAGCGCGACCGGCTCCGCGCCCATGCTGAAGCTGACGCCCTGCAGCACGTGCGCGGTTCCGTACCAGCCGTTCAGGTCCTCGACCTCGAGCAGGAGCTCGCTCACGCCCGGCTCCCGAGATAGAGCGTATGGACGGTCTCGTTGGCCCGGATCTCGTCGGGCGTCCCCTCCACGATCACCCGCCCGTCGTGCATCATCGTGACCCATTCGGCCACGCGCAGCGCGACGTCCATGTCGTGCTCGATCAGGATCAGCGTTATCGCGGGGTCGAGCTTCAGCAACAGCTCGGTCAGGTTGACGCGCTCGGCGCGCGAGAGCCCCGCGGCCGGCTCGTCCAGCATCATCAGCTTCGGCTCCGCCACTCGTGCCATGCCGACCTCGAGCTGGCGCTGCTCGCCGTGGGAGAGGTCGGCCACCGGAACGTCGAGGCGGTCCGTGAGCCCGACCGTCTCGGCCATCGCCCGCGCCCGGTCGCGCATCTCGATGTCGCGCCGGTTGTTCACGAGCCGCAGGTGGCCGTCGCCTACGCCCAGGACGGCGAGATAGAGGTTGTCCTCGACGCTCAGCCCCCCGAACAGGCGCGAGGTCTGGAAGGTCCGGGAGAGCCCCAGGCGGGCGCGTGTCCGGGCGGGCGCGTCGGTGACGTCCCGCCCGAACAGCTCCACCGTTCCCGCGGTCGGCGGGAACTCCCCCGAGATCAGGTTGAACAGCGTCGTCTTGCCGGCGCCGTTCGGCCCGAGAATCGCCCGCCGCTCCCCGGCGCCGACCGTGAGGTCGACGTCGGAGACGGCCAGGACGCCGCCGAAGCGCCGGTCGATCCCCCGCAGGCGGAGGATCGGCTCGGCGCGTTCAGCGGCTGGTGCGGCGGCAGAGGTCACTTCCCGAAGGAGACCTCCTCGGCGTTGCCCACCCAGGGCGGCGGGGTCTTCTTGACGCACTTCGGATTGCTGCGGTCGGGCGCCGGCGTGCTCTTGCTGAAGAACCCGCCGAACGTCTGGTCGACGTCGGGGATGCGCCGGAACGTCTCCACGTCCGGCACGCCGTCCCCGTTCTTGTCCTTGACGATCCGCTTCACGAAGATGTTGCTGATCGCCTGGTGGTTGTCGTCGAGCTTGACGTCGCCATACGGCGCCTCGTCACCCGCCAGCGTGACTCCCGCGAGTGCCTCCTGGAGCTGCTTCGGGTCCGAGATGTCCCCGTCGACTTGCTCCAGCGCCTTGGCGAGCGCCTGCCCGGCGGTGTAGTAGCCGTAGGTGAACACCGACGGACCCGTTCCCGAGATCTCCTTGCCGTAGGAGTCCTCGAGCCGCTTCAGGTAGGCCGTCACCTCCGGGTCGTCGGAGTCGCCGGCGGTCATCGCCGCCGTCGTCCCGCCGACCAGCGAGCTGCCGACCTCCTTGAGCACGAGCGGGTCGTCCCAGAACACGTTGCCCATCATCTTCTTCGTGTCCAGCTTGCCCTTCTGCTGGCGGTACTGCTTGACGAAGTTGATCAGCCCAGACCCGCCGATGCCGACGTAGAGACCGTCGACGTCATCCGGGATCTGCGAGATGTAGGACGAGTAGTCCTTCTCGCCGAGCGGGGCCCAGATCCGCTTCGTCACCTTGCCGCCGGTCGCGCAGTACTCGGCCACGAAGCCGGCCAGCGAGGTGTAGGGGAACGAGTAGTCGTCGCCGATGATCGCGGCCGTCTTCCAGCCGAGGTCGTTGTAGGCATAGTCGCCCAGGCCGGCCGACCACTGCGCGCCGTCCGGGTGGTAGCGGTAGAAGTTCGGCGCGCCGACCTTGAGGGTCGAGTCCTGCGCGCCGGCGATCCCGTTGATGAACGTCTTGTCCGGATGCTCCTTCGCGTAGTTGGCGACCGCGATTCCCTCGTCACCCGACAGCGGGCCGACGAGGATGTCCGCGCCCTCCTGCTCGACCAGCCGGCGCGTCTCCTCGATCGCCTTGTCGGCGGTGGCGTCCGCGCAGCCGTAGCCGACGATCTCGATCTTCTTGCCGCCGATCGTGGCGCCGGTGACGCCCTCGCTCGGCTTCTTGCTGGCCGGCTTGGCGCCTGCCTTGTCGATCAGCGCCTGGTTGAAGCCCGAGGCGGTTGGCTCGAAGAACGACCCGAAGTCGCCCTCGCAGTCGGACAGGAAGCCGACCTTGATCGTGCCGCCTCCGCCGCCCGAGTCGGAGCTGGCGTTCCCGTCACCGTCGCCTTCGTCATCGTCGCCGCCGCAGGCCGACACCACCAGGCCCAGGGCGAGCAGGGCGCCTATCAGCGCCAGTAGGGTCCTGACTCTCACTGCGTCCCTCCTCTGTTCGTTCACTCTCTCCTCCAAGGTCAATTCGCCGCGTCCGCGGTCGCCACCGGCGCCGGCGGGGGCCCGCGTCTTCGGGTGAGCAGCTCGCGCGCGCGCTCCCACAGGCCGACCAGCCCGCCGGGCGAGAGCAGCACGATCACGAGGAAGACGACGCCGATGATCGTGTTGAACCGCTCGGGCCCCAGCACGTTGCCGATCGTCGGGGTCCACTCGCGCGAGTAGTTGTCGAGCAGCGCGTAGGTGAGCGCCCCGACCCAGGCTCCCTCGAGCCGGTACAAGCCCCCGACGACGGCGATGATGAGGACGTCGATCGTCTGCGCCAGGTTGATCGAACCCGGCGAGATGCGGCGGTTGTACCAGACCGACAGCACCCCGGCTATCGCCGCGACGAAGGCGGCCAGGGTGAACGCGAGGATGCGATGCAGTGTCACGTTGAACCCGAGCGCGCGCATGCGGTTGGGCTCGTCCCGCAGCCCCTGGAGGGCCAGGCCGAACGGCGTGCGCGACGCGTAGCGCAGGCCGAGGAACACGAGCACGGCGGCGCCGAGCGTCGTGTAGTAGAGCGGGACCGGGTCGAGGCCGGGGTTGCCGACCAGCGCCGGCAGATCGAGGTTGTTCACGCCGCCGAAGCCCGACAGCTCCGTGACCTGCGAGAAGAAGTAGAAGACGAGCACCGAGAAGGCCAGCGTGATCATCAGGAAGTAGATGCCTTCGCTGCGCGCGGCGATCGCGCCGAATCCGAAGCCGACGGCCGTCGCGACGAGGAGCGCGGCGGCTGTGGCGATCCAGGGCGACCAGGCCGCGGCCGCGCCGCCGTCGGCCAGCACCAGGTTCGCGAACGTCATGCCGGCCACGCCGTAGATCCCCACCTGGGCCAGCGACACCATCCCCCCGTAGGCCGACAGGAAGATCAGGCTGGCGGCCGCGATCCCGAGCCAGAGCGACTTGGTCAGGATCACCGACACGAAGAAGTCGGTGAAGACGAGCGGGGCGAGCGCGGCCAGCACGACGACGATCGCGACGGCTCGCCAGCTCGCGCGGCCCGTCGTCGGCGGCGTCACGCCGGCCTCCCGAACAGACCCAGCGGGCGCACCGCGAGCACGACCACCAGCAGCGCGAAGGTGAGCAGGATCGAGTAGTTGGTCAGGTCCGTGTCGCCGAACACGAGGTAGACGTCCGCGTAGGCGTCCACGAGGCCGAGCGCGAGCGCACCGATCGCCGCGCCGCCCAGCGAGCCCATGCCGCCGATGATCACGACGATCAGCGAGTTGAGCAGGAACGACGTGTCCTCGCCCGGAGCGAGCGAGATCATCGTGCCGCCGAGCACGCCCCCGAGGCCGGCGAGCAGCGCGCCGAGGAGGAAGGCAGCCGCGAAGACGAGCTGGACGTTGATGCCGAGCGCCGAGACCATGTCGCGATCGTCGACCCCCGCGCGCACGATCTTTCCGAAGCGCGTGCGGGTGATCAGCCACCAGAGTCCGACGCCGATCAGGAGCGCCGCGCCCAGAACGATCACGCCGCGGAAGAAGCCGAAGCGCACCTCCCCGGGCAGCGTGATGCTCTCGGGCCAGTCGGTCGGCGTCTTGATGTCCTTCGAGATGCCGCCGAAGGCGGCCAGCATCTGGTCGGCGAAGATCACCGAGAGGGCGATCGTGATCAGCGCCTGGCGCAGATCCTGCCCCTGGTTCCAGCGCAGGAAGACCTGCTGGATCAGCACGCCGAGCACGCCGATGATTCCGGTCGCGATCAACAGCGGGATGATCCAGCTGAACAGGTCGTAGGTGGTGTCGCCGCTGCCGCTCAGCGACAGGCCCAGCCCGGTGTCGTCCTTGAACCACTTGTCCTGCATCTCGAGCGCCAGGTAGCCGCCGAGCAGGTAGAGCGACCCGTGCGCCATGTTCACCACGCGCATCAGGCCGAAGATCAGGGTGAAGCCGCTCGCCACGACGAAGAACAGCGCGGCGAGCGTTATCCCGTTGAGGGTGACCACGGCGAACTGGCGCCAGTCGTCGCTCCCCTTGATCAGCAGCCACGCGACCACCGCAACCGCCACGATCGCCAGCGCGATCCGGCGGGCGCTCCATCCCGAGCCGCGCGCCCGGCGCACCGCCTCGGCGCCCCCCGGCTGCTCAGCCGGTGGTGTCGCGCCCTGGGCTCCAGCGGCCGCCGGATCGAGCGGGGTTTGCGACGATCCGCTCATGCCTTGACAGGTATTGAAAGCGTATGGCACCCTCCCTGTCAAGTTCTGCAGGAATTTGAAAGGTCTGCGAAGGGTTTTGATGAGCGCCACGCCGAAGGTCGCCGTCTCCGACGTGAAGGCCGCCCTCGTCGACAGGGTCGGAGAGTCCGCGGTCACGACGGCATCCGAGGACCTGGACGCCTACACGGCCGACACCTACTGGCCCGCCCTCGCAGCAGTGGCCGCCGGCACCCCGCTGGCCCGTCCCGAGATCGTCGTCCGGCCCGGGACCGAGGAGGACGTGGCCGTGGTAGTGGCGATCGCCGACGAGCACGGCACGCCCGTCACGACCTGGGGCGGCGGCTCCGGAACCCAGGGCGGCGCCCTGCCGATCCACGGTGGGATCGTGCTCGACATGCGCTCGCTCGACCGGGTCATCGAGGTGGACGAGATCTCGATGACGGTGACCGCCCAGGCCGGCATCAACGGCCGCAGGCTCGAGGCCGAACTGAACGACCGAGGGCTGATGCTGCCCCACTACCCGGCCTCGGCGGAGTGGGCGACGATCGGCGGCTACATCGCCGCCCGCGGCTCCGGAGTGCTGTCGACGCGCTACGGCAAGATCGAGGACCTGGTGCTCACCCTGCGCGTGGCCACCCCGGCCACGGGGCTGATCGACACGGTCGGCGTGCCGCGCCACGCAGTCGGGCCGGAGCTGACGCAGGTGTTCGTGGGCTCGGAGGGAACGCTCGGCGTGATCACGCGCGCCACCCTGCAGCTCGTGCCGCTGCCGCAGGAGCGCCGCTTCGCGACGGTCTCGTTCCCCACCGTCGGCGCCGGCATACATGCGATCCGGCGCGCCCTGCAGGCCGGGCACCGCCCGTCGGTGGTGCGCATGTACGACGAGCAGGCGACCCAGCTCACGTTCGCACCGGTCGTGGGCGAGGACCTGAGCGGCGTCTACACGGTGCTCGCCTTCGAGGGGGACAGCGACGCCGTCGACGTCGAGGAGCGCAGGACCCTCGAGTTCGCTCGCGAGGCCGGCGGCGAGCTGCTCGACGCGGCCCTCGCTCGGCGCTGGTGGGATCGCCGCTACGACTTCTACCACCCGCCGCACCAGCCGGAGCTGCCCGCGATCTGGGGAACGCTCGACGTGGTGGCGACCTACTCGCGCATCGAGGCCGTGTACGACGCGCTGCACCGCTCGGTACGGGAGCCCTACGCCGACTCCGGCCTCCAGCTGCGCATGCATCTCTCCCACTGGTACGCGTGGGGGACGATGATCTACGGCCGCTTCGTGGTCCCCGACGGCGGTCCCGACGCGCTCGACCTGCACGACCGCATCTGGGAGGACGGGATGACCGCGGCGCTCGACGCGGGCGGAGTCATGAACGATCACCACGGGGTCGGGATCAAGCTCGGCCCCTACATGCGCCGCCAGCACGGCGGGGCGCTGGACGCGATGCGGCAGATCAAGGCCGCGCTGGACCCCAACGACGTTATGAACCCAGGGAAGATGGGCTTCTAGCCCGCAGGAGAGGAGAGGGAATGGCGCTCAAGATGGCCATGCACAACTGGATGCGGGCCGAGCCGATCGAGACGACGATCACGCGGCTCGCGCGCAGCGGATACGACGGCATCGAGATCTCAGGCGAGCCGGCGACCTACGACGCCGACCAGATCAAGGGCCTCCTGAACGACAACGGGCTCTCGTGCTGGGGCTCGGTGACGCTCATGACCGGCGGACGCGACCTGGTTCACGAGGACTACTACGTCCGGCTCGCGAGCGTGCAGTACGTGAAGGACTGCCTCTCGTTCGTGGGCGAGCTGGGCGGCGACATCCTCACGGTCGTGCCGTCGACGGTCGGCAAGGTGACGCCGATGGCGTCCCCCGAGGAGGAGTGGAACTGGTGCGTCGAGGGCCTCAAGGAGTGCCAGGCGCACGCCGAGCAGGTCGGCGTCCGCATCGGCGTCGAGCCGCTCAACCGCTTCGAGACGTACTTCATCAACCGCGCCGACCAGGCGGTGGCGATGGCGAAGGAGGTCGGCGGCAACTGCGGCGTCACCCTCGACATCTTCCACATGAACATCGAGGAGGCCGACTGGGCCCAGGCGATCCGCGACACCGGCGACTACCTGATCGACTTCCACGTCGCGGACAACAACCGGATGCCCTGCGGCCAGGGCGCGCTCGACTGGGAGGCGATCGTCCAGGAGCTGACCGGCATGGGCTACGACGGCTACCTCACGGTCGAGTTCGTCGTGCCGGTGGACCGCACGCCGCTGTCGGCGCGCACGGAGATCTCCGACGCCTCCGAGTCCGGGGCCAGCCAGGGGATGGAGCAGTTCCTGCGCGACCACGGCACCGGGGCGGTCCCGGAGCACTACTACGACCAGTACGTCCAGGACTCGATCGACCGGCTGCGCAAGGCCCTCGACACCGTCGGGACCCCCGCGGCCTGAGCGTGTGCCCCAATGCTGGGCATCGGCCTCGTCGGCACGCTCGACACCAAGGGCGGGGAGATCGCCTACGTCCGCGACCGGCTGGTCAAGCTCGGGGTGCAGCCGGTCGTGGTCGACTCGGGAATTCTCGGCGAGCCGGGCTGTCCGGCGGACGTGACGCGCGAGGAGGTCGCCCGCGCGGGCGGGCACGACCTCGCCGACGTGCGCGCTGCGGGCTCGCGCGGCGCCGCCGTCGAGCTGATGCTCGAGGGCGTGCGGGCGACCTGCCTGCGCCTGTATGCCGACGGCCGAATCCACGGCGTCCTCTGCCTCGGCGGGGCCGAGGGCGCCCTGCTGGGCGCGGCGGCGATGCACGCCCTCCCGGTTGGCGTCCCGAAGCTGATCGTGTCGCCGAGCGCGTCCGGCCGGCGCGCGTTCGGGCCGTTCGTCGGCGAGACCGACGTGACCGTGATGCACTCGGTCATCGACATCCTCGGGGTCAACGACGTGGCCCGGGCGATCTTCGACAACGCCGCGGCAGCGATCGCGGGCATGGTGCGCGACGCCGGCCGGCCTGTCAGCGGGCTCGGGCGACACAGCGTCGGGATCACGATGCTCGGTCAGACGACGCCGGGCGTGATGCGCCTGCGCGAGGTGCTGATCGAGCACGGGCGCGAGCCCGTGATCTTCCACGCCAACGGGGTGGGTGGTCCTGCGATGGAGCAGCTCGTCGAGTCGAACGCGCTCGGCGGGGTGATCGACTACACGCTCTCGGAGCTGGCCAACTCGCTGCTCGACGGGATCCACGCGACCGGGCCGGACCGCCTCCGGGTCGCCGGCCGGCACGGGCTGCCGCAGGTGGTCGTGCCGGGCTGCGTCGACTTCTTCAACCAGGGGCCGCGCTCCGAGCTGCCTGAGCGCTACCGGTCGCGCAAGACCTACTTCCACAACCCGGTGGCCACGCTCGTGCGGCTCACCCCTGAGGAGGAGACGCGGCTGGGCGAGCTCGTCGCCGAGCGCCTGAACGAGGCGGTCGGGCCAGTGCGCGTGGTCGTTCCGACGCGCGGCTTCTCGCTCGCGGACGCGGAGGGCGGCGACCTCTGGGACCCCGAGGCCGACCGTGCCTTCATCGAGTCCCTGCGCGCGTCGCTTAGCCCCGAGATCGAGTTCGAGGCCGTGGACGCCCACGTCGACGACCACGACTTCGCCGAGCTAGTTGCCGACCGATTCTTGACCCTTCTCGAGGAGCCAGCCCATGCCGGATGACGCCCGCCCGTTCTCGAACTGCCTGCTCGACCTGGCGCCCCCCGACATCGCCTGGTTCCGCGAGCGCTCGGACATCGTCCTGGTGCCGATCGGGTCCTGCGAGCAGCACGGCGCGCATCTGCCGCTCGGGACCGACACGATCACCGCGCTCGAGGTGTCGCGGCGAGCCGCCGAGAAGGCGGAGGTCCCATACGCTCCTCCGCTCTGGGCCGGCTACTCGCCGCAGCACCTGCGGGAGCCGGAGACCGGCGTGGGGACGATCACGCTCAGGCCGAGCACGTTCACCGACCTCCTCTACGACATCGCCCGCTCGCTCATCCATCACGGCTGGAACAAGCTCGTGTTCGTCAACGGGCACGGCTCGAACACGAAGGTGATCGACCCGCTGCTGCGACGCATCAAGTACGAGACGGGCGCGTTCGTCGCGCTCTACAAGCCGTATGCCGAGCGCTACATCGGTCTCCTCGACGACCTGCTCGAGAACCCGCTCGACGAAACGCCGGGCTGGCACGCCTCCGAGCTCGAGACCTCTCAGGTGATGGCCCACGACGCCCGCATGGTCGACATGGAGCGCGCGGCCGAGGACCGGGCGCGCGTGCCGCGGTGGCTGCCGGAGTCGTTCATCAAGACCGACGGCGCACCGGACGTCGAGTTCGACGGCTACCAGTACTTCGTCTTCCCGATGGATCACGACGAGTTCTCCCGCACCGGCGTGATCGGCAACCCGATGCGTGCGACCGCGGAGAAGGGCGACGAGGCACTCAACGCGCTTCGCCGACCATCTCGTCAAGGCCATCGACGAGTTCCGCGGCGTGGACGTGACGATCAAGAAACGAGCGTTCGAGGACCGCGTCTGACCGCCGTGCCCCCCGCCCTGCGCCGGACCCAGATGCTCGAGCGCATCCAACGCGAGGGTGGCGTCTCCGTGGCCGAGCTGGCCCGCGCGCACGAGGTCTCGGCGATCACCGTGCACCGTGACCTCGAGCAGCTGGCCGCGGAGGGTCTCGTCGAGCGCGTCCATGGCGGCGCCCGCGCGCTGGGCCCTCCGGTCCCGCTCGACGGACCCGTGATCGCGACTGCCTGGTCGCAGCGGGTCGAGCAGGCACGCGCGGCGAAGGAGGCGATCGCCGATCGCGCTCGAGAGCTGGTCGCGCCCGGCTCGACCGTGTTCCTCGACTCGTCGTCGTCGGCGCTGGCGCTGGCCCGGCGGCTGGTGGACGACCCGCCCAACGAGCTGACGCTGGTCACCAGCTCGCCCGCGATCACATACGAGGTGCAGGCGGAGCCGATCCACGTGGTGGTGGCGCCCGGCGAGCTCGACCAGCACATGAAGATGCTCGCCGGCCGCTGGACCGTGGAGTTCCTCTCCCAGCTCAACTTCGACGTGGCCTTCATCTCCTGCGCCGGCGTCACGCTCGAGGAAGGGCTCACGACCTCACGTCGCCCGCTGGCCGACGTGATCACCGCAGCCAGCGCAGCTGCCAAGCGCACCGTCGCCCTGATCGACGCGTCCAAGTTCGGGCGCGCCTCGCTCCTGACCATCATGCCGGCGGCCGAGCCGGATCTGATCCTCACCGACCCGGGGCTCTCGCCGGAGGAGGCGTCGGCCTACGTCGGCGCGGGCGTCCCACTCGAGATCCTGTCCACGAAGGAGGCAGCATGAGCCGTCCCGTCACCCTGTTCACCGGTCAGTGGGCCGACCTGACGCTCGAGGAGCTCGCCGAGAAATGCGGCGGGTGGGGCTTCGACGGGCTCGAGCTGGCCTGTTGGGGGGACCACTTCGACGTCGCCCAGGCGGTTGCGGACGACGACTACTGCTCGGGCAGGCGCGAGATCCTCGAGCGCAACGGGCTGTCGGTCTGGGCGATCGGCAACCACCTCGCGGGCCAGGCGGTCTGCGACCCGATCGACGAGCGCCACCAAGCGATCCTGCCGCCGGACGTCTGGGGAGACGGGGATCCCGAGGGAGTGCGCGGGCGGGCAGCCGACTACATGAAGGACACGGCCCGCGCCGCCGCCCGGCTCGGAGTGGATGTGGTGACCGGGTTCACGGGCTCGTCGACCTGGCACATGCTCTACTCGTTCCCGCCCAACGACTTCGACGCGATCGAGCGCGGCTACGACGACTTCGCCGAGCGCTGGGGACCGATCATCGACGTCTTCGAGGCCGAGGGGGTGAAATTCGCGCTCGAGGTGCACCCGACCGAGATCGCATACGACTTCGTAACCACCCGCCGCGCGCTGGAGGCGATCGGGGACCGGCCCGGCTTTGGCATCAACTTCGATCCGAGCCACCTGGAGCACCAGTTCCTCGACTCGGCCGCGTTCATCGACGAGTTCGGCGACCGCATCCATCACGTGCACGTCAAGGACGCCAAGCGCCGCCTCGACGGCCGCTCCTCGATCCTCGGCGGGCACCTCAACTTCGGCGAGCAGGGCAGGGGCTGGGACTTCGTCTCACCCGGCCACGGCGACGTCGACTTCGAGGAGATGCTCCGGGCGCTCAACCGGATCGGCTACCAGGGGCCGCTCTCGATCGAGTGGGAGGACTCCGGCGTGGATCGCGACTGGGGCGCGCCGGACGCGCTGGCGTTCGTGCGCCGCACGGACTTCTCGCCGTCGAACGTCGCGTTCGATGCCGCGTTCGCGAAGGAGGCCTGAGGTGAGCGAGGTCGGCTTCACGACGATGGGCCAGGCCGAGGGCGGTGAGGACGTGCAGACGATCGGCGTCGGCATGCTCGGCTACGCGTTCATGGGCAAGGCGCACTCGAACGCCTACAAGACGCTCGCCTACATGACCTGGCCGCCGCCGCTGCGCCCAGAGCTGGTGGCGATCTCGGGCCGGGACGAGGAGGCCGTGGCGGAGGCGGCCCGGCGCTACGGCTTCGCCGGGTCCGTCACCGACTGGCGCGCGCTGGTCGACGACGACCGCGTCCAGCTGTTCGACAACTGCGGTCCGAACAACCTGCACTCGGAGCCGACCATCGCCGCGGCCGAGGCCGGCAAGCACGTGATCTGCGAGAAGCCCCTGGGCCGTGACGCCGCCGAGTCGTACGACACCTGGCAGCGTGTCGAGGCCGCAGGGGTCAAGCACATGTGCGCCTTCAACTACCGCTTCGTGCCGGCCATGCGGCTGGCCCGTGAGCTGATCGAGGCGGGCGAGCTGGGCGACATCACGCACTTCCGCGGCGCCTATCTGCAGGAGTGGGGGTCGATCGACGACGAGGTGTGGCGCTTCGACAAGGCGGCCGCCGGCTCGGGCGCGCTCGGTGATCTGGGCGCGCACGTGATCGACCTGGCGCGCTACCTCGTCGGCGAGATCGAGTCGGTGTCGGCGACCACGGCGACCTTCAAGCCGGGCCGCACGGTCGACGACGCCGTGGAGTCGGTCGTCTCGTTCGAGAACGGCGCGGTCGGCACGATCGAGGCGACGCGCTTCGCCACCGGCCGCAAGAACGCCTTCACCTGGGAGATCAACGGGTCGAAGGGCTCGATCGCGTTCGACCTCGAGCGGCTCAACGAGCTGCAGGTGCACGTGGCGGGCTCCGCGCCCGCCGAGCCGGCTCAGGGATTCCGCACCGTGCTCGTGTCGGAGGCCGACCACCCCTTCTGGGAGTGGTGGTGGCCGCACGGACACATCATCGGCTGGGAGCACACATTCGTCCACGAGCTGCACCACCTGCTGACGGCGATTCGCGACGACGGCGACGTAGCGCCGCACGGGGCGACGCTCGAGGACGGCTACCGCGCCGCCGAGGTGTGCGACGCGATGCTGCGCTCCGCGGAGGGAGGCGGCCGTGAGTCCGTCCAGTACCGCTGAGCGCACCGTCCTGCTGATCGGGACGCTCGACACCAAGGGCGACGAGTTCGAGTTCCTGCGCGAGCGGCTGAGTGGCGCGGGCGTCGGCGTGCTGCTGGCGGACGTGGGCACGCTCGACCCGCCGGCGGCTCGGGCCGACCTGACGCGCGAGCAGGTCGCCGCGGAGGCCGGGGTCGACGTGGAGGCGCTGCGCGCGGCGGGCGACCGCGGCGCCGCGATCGGCGCGATGGCCGGCGCCGCGGCGGCGCTGGCGCGCCGGCTCTACGACGAGGGCCGGATCCACGGTGTCCTGAGCGCGGGCGGCTCGGGCAACACGGCGATCGCCACGGCCGCGATGCAGGCCCTGCCCGTCGGAGTGCCCAAGCTGATGGTCTCAACCATGGCCGCCGGCGACACGACCGACTACGTCGGCGGCGTGGACGTCGGGCTGATGCCCTCGGTCACCGACGTGGCCGGGCTCAACTCGATCTCGGCGCGGATTCTCGGGAACGCCGCCGCCGCGATGGCGGGGATGGTGCTCGCGCCGGAGCCGCGGCTCGAGGGCGGCCGCCCGCTCGTCGGGGCGACGATGTTCGGCGTCACCACCCCCTGCGTCACGGCGGCGCGCGAGGAGCTCGAGCGGCGCGGCTACGAGGTGCTCGTCTTCCACGCCACGGGTACCGGCGGTAAGGCCATGGAGGCGCTCGTGGAGGGCGGGTTGCTCGCCGGGGTCCTCGACGTCACGACCACGGAGCTCTGCGACGACCTCGTCGGCGGTGTGCTCTCGGCGGGCCCCGAGCGGCTCGAGGCGGCCGGCCGCGCCGGCCTTCCGCAGGTGGTCTCGCTGGGCGCGCTCGACATGGTCAACTTCGGAGCGCGCGACACCGTGCCGCCAAGGTTCGAGGACCGCAACCTCTACGTCCACAACCCGTCCGTGACGCTGATGCGCACCACGCCCGAGGAGTGCGCCGAGCTGGGCCGCCGGATCGCGCGCAAGCTGTCCGCCGCGACCGGGCCCGTCAGCCTGTTCGTTCCGCTCGGCGGCGTGTCGATGATCGACGCGGAGGGACAGCCGTTTCACGATCCGGAGGCCGACGCGGCGCTGTTCGACGCGCTGCGAGAGGGCCTCGACGGATCGTCGGTGGAGCTGATCGAGCTGGACAACAACGTCAACGACGACGCGTTCGCGGCCGCGCTGGTCGACAAGCTCGATTCCTACCTCGGGGCGGCTCGATGACCGGCGACGAGGCGCGCGCCAAGCTGCGCGCGACGCTCGACTCGGGCGGCGTGATCATCGGCGCGGGCGCCGGGACGGGCCTGTCCGCCAAGTGCGCCGAGGCCGGCGGCACGGACCTGATCATCATCTACAACTCCGGCCGCTACCGGATGGCGGGGCGCGGCTCGCTGGCGGGGCTGATGCCCTACGGCGACGCCAACGCGATCGTCATGGAGATGGCCGGCGAGGTGCTGCCGGTGGTCAGCGACACGCCGGTGCTCGCGGGGGTCTGCGGCACCGATCCCTTCCGGCTGATGCCGAACTTCCTGCGCGCCGTGCGCGACGCCGGCTTCGCGGGCGTCCAGAACTTTCCGACCGTCGGCCTGATCGACGGGACCTTCCGCTCCAACCTCGAGGAGACCGGCATGGGCTATGACCTCGAGGTCGAGATGATCCGCGAGGCGGCCTCGCTGGGGCTGCTGACCGCGCCGTACGTTTTTGACCCGGAGTCGGCGGAGGGGATGGCGCGCGCGGGGGCGGACGTGCTCGTGCCGCACATGGGGCTGACGACGAAGGGGACGATCGGCGCCCAGACCGCCCTGACGCTCGACGAGTGCGTCGAGCGCATCCAGGCCATGCGCGACGCCGCCGTGGCGGTCAACTCGGACGTGATCGTGCTTTGCCACGGCGGACCGCTGGCCGAGCCGGAGGACGCCCAGTACGTCCTCGAGCGCACCGAGGGAGTGGTCGGCTTCTTCGGCGCGTCGAGCATGGAGCGCCTGCCGACCGAGGTCGCCATGACCGAGAACATGCGCCGCTTCAAGGCGCTCGCCAACGCGTGAGAGGAGCCCGATGCCGTCCAAGCTGATCGACCCCGAGTCCCTGCCCACGATGAGCTTCGACTGGGGGCTCATCAAGCCGCTCGTCGCCGCGGCCAACACCGACGGCGCCGAGGTCAGCCTCATGCACGTCGTCCTGCTGCCAGGCGAGGGGCACGAGCGTCACAACCACCCCGAGAGCGACGAGATCCTCTACATCCTCGCCGGCCGCGGCGAGCAGATGGTGGACGACTCGAACACGTTTGGAGTCGCGCCCGGGCAGGCCGTGTTCATCCCGAAGGGCGCCTTCCACTCGACGGTCAACACCGGCTGGGAGCCGCTCGTCCTGCTGGCGATCTACGCACCGGCCGGCGCCGAGGACGCGCTGAAGGGCCTGCCGGACCACCGCGAGGTGGAGCCGGGCGAGGCGCAGCGGCTCGTGCGCGGTTGAGAGGAGCGCCGCGCGGCGTAGTCGCGGGCTGCGCGCTCGGCGTCACGAGCGGCTGAATCGGCAACATCGGCGGGATCGCCTCCGAGGTCGGCGACGCCTATGGCGTGGGGCTCGCGACCGTCGGCCTCTTCACGACGGCGATGGTGCTCACACACGTCGCTGTCCAGGTGCCGGGCGGCAAGGCCAGCGATCGCTTCGGGCCAGCGCGCGCCGGGGCCGTGGCCCTTGCCGTGCTGTGCCTCGGCAACGCCCTGGCGCTGCTGGCCCCGGCGCCCGAGCTCGCCATCGGCGCGCGTGCCCTGGTGGGCGTCGGCACCGGGCTCGCCTTCATTTCCGGCAGCGCACTCGTGCGCGAGTCCGGCGGCTCACCGCTGGCGCAGGGCATGTTCGGCGCCGTGACCGACACGCCGTGGCGGGCCGCCGGGAGCGCCGGCAGCTGCGACCAGGCGCGCTGCCGGACCTCGTAGGCCTGGACGGCGTCCGAGGCGCTCGTCGAGCTCTCGCCGCCGACCGCCACCACGCTCCCGGCGACGAACGCGGCGCCGACGCTGCCGGTCGCCTTCGGCATGTTCTTCAGCTTCGTCCAGCTGTCGCTGGCCGGGTCGTAGCGTTCCAGCGCCGCCGCTGTTCTTGTCGGCCGAGAGGTTGCGGCCGCCGACGGCGTACAGGTAGCGGCCGTCCGAGGCGGCGCCGAGGTGCTCGCGCGGCGTCGGGATGTCCGCGGCGACCGTCCAGCGCTGGCCGTCGAAGACCTCGGTCTCGCGCACCAGCTTGCCGTCCGCCTGGCCGCCGACCACGACGATCTTGTTGCCGACCACCGCCGCGGCTGCGGCGGCGCGGGCGCGGTTGAGCGGAGGCAGCAGCTCCCACTGGTCGTCGTGCAGGACGTAGACGCGATCGGACTGCTTCGAGGTCAGCTCGGCCCCCGGCACGAAGCCGCCGATCACGACCGGGTCGCCCTGGTAGGTCACGGCCGCCACGTGATGCAGCGCCTGCGGCAGCTTCGGGCCCGCGGTCCAGGTGTTGATCGCGCGGTCGTAGGCCGCCGTACTCGGTGGTCGCCTGCTCTGACGCTCCGATCCCGCCCAGGAGCCAGACGCGCCCGCCTACCGCGGTCACCCCGGCGTACTGGGTCGGCTCGGGCGCGTCCGCGACCGTCCGCCAGGACAGGCCCGCCGTCGTCTGTGCTGGTCCGCCGGACAGGTTGAGCACGTCCGCTTCCTTGGTCGAGCCGACGTGGCCGCGGCTCGGTCGCCCCGCCGATCGCGTACACCGAGCCGTCAGCGCGGTGGCGGCGACGCCGTGGCGGGCGGTCGGGAGCGAGGGCAGCTTCGACCAGCGGCCCTTCGGGATGTCGTAGGCCTGGACGGCGTCGGACACGCTCGTCGTGCTCTCGCCGCCGATCGCGAACACCCGCCCGGCGGCGTACGTGGCGCCGACGCTGCCCGCCGCCTCCGGCATCGAGTCGAGCTTGGTCCAGGTGTCGCTCTGCCGGGTCGTAGCGCTCGAGCGTGCCGGTGTTCTGGTCGGCCGACAGGGCGCGGCCGCCGACCGCATAGAGGTAGCGGCCGTCGGAGGCGGCGCCGAGGTGCTCGCGCGGCGTCGGCAGCTCGGCCACGTCGGTCCAGCGCTCCCCGTCGAAGACCTCGGTCTGGGGCACGAGCTTGCCGTCGGCCTGGCCCCCGACGACGACGATCTTGTCGCCGACCACCGCCGCGCCTGCCGCGGCGCGAGCGTGGTTGAGCTTCGGCAGCGGCACCCACGCTCCGTCGCGCAGGGCGAATACGCGGTCGGACTGGCCGGAGGTGAGCTCGGCGCCCGGGATGAACCCACCGATGACCACGGCCTCGCCCTTGTAGGTCACGGCCGCGTGATGGTGCAGAGGCAGGGGGAGCCCTGGACCCGTCGCCCAGGTCCGGGTGCTGGTGTCGTAGACCTTCGTCGTCGTGCTCGACGACTTGCGCCCGATCCCGCCGACGACCCAGAGCTTGTTGCCCACCGCGGTGGCGGCGGCGTACTGGCGCTGGAAGGGCGGGCTCGCGAGCGACTGCCAGGCGAGGTCCGCGGGCAGCTTGGTCGCGACCACCGGCGCGGCCGCCTCGCCGCCTCCGTCGTCGTCGCCTCCCCCGCCGAGCACCACGAAGGCCACGACGGCGAGCGCGACGACGGCAGCCGCCGCGACCGCGAGCAGCGCGCGCGGGTTGCGCGGCTTGCGCTCCGGCGGCGCCGGCGGCCCCCCGCCGAAGCTCAGTGGCTGCGCAGGCGCGGCGGACGGCGGCTCGGCGGGCGGCTGCGCGGACGATGCCGCCGGCTGGACGGGCTCAGAGATGAACAGGTCGTGCTCGCTGGGCGGGGGCGGTGGCGGGGCGGGTGGCGAGGCCGCGCTGGCCGGCGGCGCGCTCGGCGGGCCGCCCGGCTGGGTCAGCTGGAGGTCGTCGGGCGCGACGAAGCTCGACCGGTCCTCGATCGTCGTGATGACGGCGGCGGCGAGCTCCGAGGCCGTGGCGTAGCGCTGGCGCGGGTCCTTGGCGGTCGCCCGGGCGACGATCTCGTCGAAGGCGCGGTTGAGCTCGGGGCGCGTCAGGCTCGGCGAGGGCGGCGGGTCGGTGACGTGCGCCCACAGCTTCGCCATGTCGTTGTCCTTCGGATAGGCGACGCTGCCCGTCAGCATCTCGTACAGCACGCAGCCCAGCGAGTAGATGTCGGCCCGGCCGTCCACCGGGGCCGACTGGATCTGCTCGGGCGCGACGTAGTCGGGCGTGCCGACCCACGCGCCCGGTGCGCGTCAGGCTGCCAGCCGAGCCGAGCCGCTTGGTCAGCCCGAAGTCGGTCAGGTAGACGTGCCGGCGGTCGCCCTCGCCGCTGATCAGGATGTTGGCCGGCTTGACGTCGCGGTGCACCAGGCCGCGCTCGTGCGCGGCGTCGAGCGCAGACGCCACCGACCGCGTGACCAGCAGGATCTGCCCCATCTCCAGCGGACCCGTGTCGACGAGGTGGCGCAGGTTCGTGCCGGGCACGAAGCGCATCGCCAGGTAGAGCACGCCCTGGTACTCGCCGCCGCGATGGATCGGGACGATGTTCGGGTGCTCCAGCGACGCGGCCAGCCGCGCCTCGGACTTGAAGCGGGTCACCGCGTCGGGGTTCTGGGTGTGCTCGGGCGCGATGATCTTCAGCGCCACGGCGCGGTCGAGATCCGGGTCCGACGCCTTGTAGACGACACCCATCCCGCCGCGAGCGACGATGCCCTCGATGCGATAGCCGGCGAACGTCGAGCCCGCCTCGAGCGTCGTCAGACGCCCTGTCACGTCATCCACGATGCCTCACCCAACGTTGTTTCGTCCGCGCGCGACCAGCGCGCACGACGCAGAGTCCATGTCGGCATGCTACATCGGCGCTCCCCGGCCGCCGCCCGGTTGGCGCGACGACCGCTGACGCTCTGCAGGTACGGTTGAGTGCGTACCGGGGGTCTGCATGGGCTCGTCAGACCGACAGGCGTACGTAGCGAAGGTCGCCCTCGTGGTCGCGGCGTACTACGGGTCGGCCAAGCTCGGGCTGAGCCTGGCCTTTGCGTCGGGCAGCGTCACGGCCGTCTGGCCGCCGACGGGGATCGCGCTCGCCGCGGTCGTGCTGTGGGGCCGCCGGATGTGGCCGGGGGTCGCGCTCGGCGCGCTGCTGGCGAACAGCTGGACCGGGGTCCCGTTTTACGGCGTGCTCGGCATCACCGTCGGCAACACGCTCGAGGCGCTCGCGGGCGCGTTCCTGCTCGAGCGGGTCGCGGCCTTCCGGCCATCCCTCGAGCGAGTCCGCGACGTGGTGGCGCTCGCCTTCGCGGGCGCGTTGAGCACCACCGTCTCGGCGACCATCGGGGTGACCAGCCTGCTCGTGGCCGACGAGATCTCGGGCGGGCAGTTCGGGTCGGTCTGGCGCACCTGGTGGCTCGGCGACCTGGGCGGCGCCCTGATCGTGGCCCCGGCGCTGTTCGTCGCCGCCACGCACTGGCCGTTCCGCCGCGCACCGGGCGGCCCTGGCGAGGCGCTCGCGCTCGCGGCGACCGTCACCGGCGTGAGCCTGGTCGTCTTCGCGAGCGACACGCCGCTCACGTTCCTGATCTTCCCGCCGCTGATCTGGGCCGCGCTGCGCTTCTGGCAGCCGGGCGCGACGGGCGCCAGCCTGATCGTCTCGTTCGTCGCGGTCGCGTTCACGCAGGCCGACCAGGGTCCCTTCACGGGTTACTCGCCCGACGATCGCCTGCTGCTGGCGCAGACGTTCGTGGGAGTCGCCGGGATGGCCTCGCTGACCCTCGCCGCCGTGATCACCGAGCGCCGCCGCGTCGAGGACGTCGTCGAGTACATCGCGGACACGCTGCAGGAGAGCCTGCTCCCCGTGCAGCTGCCCGAGATCCCCGGCGTCCAGGCGGCGGTGGACTTCCGGCCGGCGAGCGAGCGCCACGTCGTCGGCGGCGACTTCTACGACCTCTTCCAATCCGACGACGGCTCCTGGGCGGTGGTCGTCGGCGACGTGGTCGGCAAGGGCGCGCCGGCCGCCGCGGTGACCGGGCTCGCGCGCTACACCCTGCGCGCCGCCGCGATGCAGGAGAGCAGCCCGAGCCGGGTGCTCTCGTTCCTCAACGAGGCAATTCGGCGCCAGCGTCCGAACGAGTTCTGCTCGGTGGCGTTCGCGCGGCTCGAGCCGAACGGCTCACAGGGGGCGACGGCGGTCCTCGCCGCCGCCGGCCATCCGCTGCCGCTCGTGCTCCGCGCGGACGGCGTAGTCGAGCAGGTCGGCCTGCACGGGACGCTGCTGGGGGCGTTTCCCGATCCCGAGCTGAGCGAGGCGACAGTCGAGCTGCGTCCGGGGGACGCGCTCGTGCTCTACACCGACGGCCTGACCGACGCCTACGCCCCGCGGCGGATCACCACTCCGGAGGATCTCGAGGCGGCGCTCCGGCCCCACGGCGGCCGCCCGGCATCCGATATCACCAGCGGCGTGACCAGCGCGCTGCTCGGGCTCGACGGCGAGCATCCGCGCGACGACATCGCGCTGCTGGTCCTGCGCGTACCACCGGTCGCGGTGCCACCCGAGCAGGAGCTCATCGTGACGCTGTCGGGAGAGCTGGAGGCCGTGCCGGCGGCCCGGCGGGCGCTCGGTGAGCTCGCCCCGCTGCTCGAGCCGAAGCTGCTCGAGAACGTGATGCTGCTCGTGAGCGAGCTGGTCACCAACAGCATTCGCTACGCCCGCACGCCCGAGTCGGCCAGCGTCGAGCTGCGCGCGAGGGTGTTCGAGGATCGCGTGCGGGTCGAGGTGACCGACCACGGCCCCGGCTTCGAGCCGCACGCCCGCGAGCTGAGCCAGCAGCACGAGTCCGGCTGGGGCCTGTACCTCGTCGACCAGCTCTCCGACCGCTGGGGCGTCAGCCGCGTGGACGGGACCGCCGCCTGGTTCGAGATCGACCGCGCGCGGGGCGTCGGATAGCGTCCGCAGCGTGCAGCTGCAAGGCTCGACCGTCCTCCTGACAGGCGCCTCCGGCGGCATCGGCCGGGCCATCGCGCGCGCCCTCGACGCCCGCGGCGCGAGCGTGGTGCTGAGCGCCCGCAGCACCGCCCAGCTCGAGCAGCTGGCGGCGGCGCTCGGCGGTCGCCCGCGCGTGGTCGCGGCCGACCTGGCGGACGCGCGCGGAGCGGCCGAGCTGGCCGAGCGGGCGGGGGCGGTCGACGTGCTGGTCGCCAACGCGGCGCTGCCCGCCAGCGGGCCGATCGACGACTTCACACCCGAGCAGATCGACCGTGCCCTCGACGTGAACCTGCGCGCGCCCGTCCAGCTCGCGCGGGCGCTCGTGCCCGGCATGGTCGACCGCGGCGGCGGTCACGTCGTGCTCGTCTCCTCCCTGTCGGGCAAGGTCGCGTCGGTCGGCTCGTCGCTCTACTCGGCCGGCAAGTACGGCCTGCGCGGCTTCGCGGCGGGGCTGCGCGAGGACCTGCACGGCACCGGCGTCGGAGTCACCGTCGTCTTCCCGGGCTTCATCTCGGACGCCGGCATGCTGGCCGACTCCGGCGTGCGCCTGCCGCGCTGGGTCGGCACGCGCAAGCCCGAGCAGGTCGCCGACGCCGTCGTCAGGGGGATCGAGGGCGACCGCGCCGAGATCGACGTCGCCCCGCTCAGCCTGCGCGCCGGCGCGTTCGCCGGCGCGCTCGCCCCGGCCACCTTCGCCCGCATCCAGCGCCGGCTCGGCTCGGCGAAGCTGTCCAACGCGATCGCCCGCGGGCAGCGGGCCAAGCGCTGAGATGCTGTTCCGCCAGATCACCCACGACGACCTCGGCTGCGCCTCATATGTGATCGGGGACGAGGACGCCGGCGTGGCCGCCGTCGTCGACGCGCGGCTCGACATCGACGAGTACCTCCACTTCGCCCGCTACTCCGGTGTGCACATCGAGCACATCCTCGAGACCCACAACCACGCCGACCACGTCTCGGGTCACGGGCGGCTGGCCGCGGCCACCGGGGCGACCATCCACATCCACCGCGGAGCCGACGCCCAGTACGAGCACGAGCCGTTCGAGGACGGCTTCGAGCTCGACCTCGGCGGCGTGCGCGTGCGGGCGCTGCACACGCCCGGCCACAGGCCCGAGCACACGGCGTTCGCGCTGATCGACTCCGAGCGCGGCGACGAGCCGTGGGCGGTCCTGACGGGCGACTCCCTGTTCGTCGGCGACATCGCCCGTCCCGACCTCGCCGTCGACAAGGACGAGGGCGCCCGCGACATCTTCCGCTCGCTGCACGGGCGCCTGCTGACGCTGCCGGACACCTGCGAGGTCTGGCCCGGTCACGTAGGCGGGTCGCTCTGCGGCGGGCCCGGCATGGACATGAAGGCGTCGTCGACGATCGGCTACGAGCGCTCGCACTCCGAGCTGCTGGCGGTCGACGACGAGGACGAGTTCGCGCGCCGCGCGACCCACGGCCTGCGGCCGCAGCCGCCCAACTTCGAGAACATCGTCGAGCTCAACCGTGGGCCGCTGCTCGTCAGCGGCGTCGACATGCATCCGCTGACGCCGCGCCAGGTCGACCAGGCCCGCGCCGACGGCGCGCTGGTCGTGGACGTGCGCACCGAGCTCCAGTTCGACGAGGCGCACATCCCGGGCTCGGTCAGCATCACCGCGCTGCGCGCCGGGTTCGGCTCGAAGCTCGCCTGGCTCGTCGAGTCCGGGCAGCGCGTCGTGCTGGTGGGCCGCGACGACGAGGACGCCCGGCTCGCGGCCGCGCTCGCCGAGTCGGTCGGCATCACCCGGCTGGAGGGCTTCCTGCACGGCGGCATGACGAGCTGGCGCGAGGAGCGCCGGCCGGTTGAGCGGATCGAGCGGGTGACCGTTCCCGAGCTGCGCGAGCGCGCCGGCGAGGTGCAGATCCTCGACGTGCGCGAGCGCGACGAGTGGGACGCGGGTCACATCCCGGGGTCGGTGCACGTCCCCTATCACGACATCCACGGGCTGCCCGAGGGACTCGACCCCGAGCGCCCGGTCGCGGTCATCTGCAGCTCCGGGCAGCGCGCCGCGCCGGCGGCCAGCCTGCTGCGCCGCCACGGCGCCCGCGAGGTGCTGCACGTGGTGGACGGGGGCGTGCCGCGCTGGGGCCGCGAGGGCGGGCCGATCGAGCGCTAGCGCGCGCCCTGGTGGACGGCGTACCCGTCCCGCCCGGTCCGCTTGGCGTTGTACATCGCGAGGTCGGAAGCCACCAGCAGGGCGTCCTCGTCGCGGCCCTCGGGCAGCTCCGAGCTGCAGGCGACGCCGACGCTCGCGGTGACCGCGGCGGGCTCCGTGGCGCCGACGGGCACGCGCAGCTCGCGGATCGCCTGCACGAGGTCGATCGCGAGGATCTCGCCGCCCTGGCGGTCCGTGCTGGGCAGGAGCACCGCGAACTCGTCCCCGCCCAGGCGCGCCGCGACGTCCGTGTCCCTGATCCGCTCCGAGATCGTGCCGGCGACCGCACGCAGGACGTCGTCGCCGGCTCCGTGGCCGATCGTGTCGTTGATCTCCTTGAAGCCGTCGAGGTCGATCATCAGCAGGCACGACTCGCCCCCGTAGCGGCGCTCGCGAGTCAGCTCGCGACCCAGATGGCCGTTGAACGAGCGCCTGTTGTGGAGCCCGGTCAGGTTGTCGTGCTCGGCCTGGTGGCGCAGCTCGCGCTCGAGCCGGCGGCGGTCCGTGACGTCGAGGATCTGGCCGATGAAGTGGAGCGGCTTGTCGTCCTCGTCGCGCACGAGTGAGACGGACACGAGCGCCCACACCTCGGAGCCGTTCTTGTGCCGGTAGCGCTTCTCCATCTGGTACGCGGGGATCTCCCCCGAGACCAGCCTGCGCAGCTGCTCCACGTCCTCCGCCGAGGTCGTTCTCGGAGCTCAGCTCCTGGAAGGTGGTGGCCAGCATCTCCTCCTCGGAGTAGCCGATGATCTCGCACAGGGCGCGGTTGACCTGGAGCAGCTTCCCCTCCAGGGAGACCACGTTCACGCCGATCGGGGCGTGGTCGAAGGCCAGCTGGAAGCGCCGCTGGGCCTCGGCCAGCCGGGCCGAGTCCTCCCGCTCGGCGGTCACGTCTGAGAACGAGGTCACGACGGCGAAGGGCGGCCCTTCCTCGGACAGCCGGCGCGTGGAGATGCGCAGCCAGCGTCGTTCGCCGCTCTTGCCACGGAACCCGAGCACGCGATCGTCGATCTCGATGCCGGTCGTGCGCGTGATCTCGGCCGGCAGCGCGTCGTTCGCGACGGGCTGGCCGTGGTCGTCGACGAGCTCCCAGCCGAGCTCCATCAACGAGGCTTCGTCGGCCGGGCCGAGCAGATCGCCGAGGATCGCCTGGGCCGCTTCGTTGGCGTGCAGGCGCCGGCCATCCGAGCCGACCACGCTGACGGCCTCGGCGATCCGGCTCACCACCAGCTCGGTGCGCCGCTCCGCCGCGCGGCGGTCGGTGATGTCCAGCACCGAGCCCATGTAGCCCGTCACGTCGCCCTGGACGTCGCGCAGGGCCGTGCCGCGCGTGGCCACCCAGCGCACCTCGCCGTCGGGACGCAGGAAGCGGAACTCGGCGGCGTAGCTGCGGCCCGCCTCGGAGGCGTCCCGCCACTCCGCGCGGACGCGGTCGCGATCGTCGGGATGGATCGCCGACCGGCCCGCATAGGCGTCCTGGGCCGAGATGCCGGCCAGCCCGACCCAGGCCTCGTTCACGAACGTGGGCCGGCCCTCAGCGTCGGTCTCGAAGATGCCGACCGGCGCCTCGCGCGTCAGCGTGGCGTAGCGCTGGATGTTCTGCAGGTTCTCGCGCTCGAGCCGGGCGCGGGCCTCGTCGTGCTCGCGCACCGCGCGCACGGCGCCGAGGATCATGGCCTGGATCAGCGCCGCCACCACGACGACCATGACCGAGAGCGCAAAGCGCTCGCTGTAGAGCCCGGCGGATGCGCCCGCCTGGGCGAGTGCCGCCGCCACGAACGGCACGACCAGTCCCGGCACCATCAGGCTGCGGGCCGCGGCCTCGCCCGGCCCGGAGGAGGCATACCAGGCGGCCGGCGGCGCGTGCGGCCGCAGCGCGAAGGCCCCGATCAGGACGAAGATGAGGCCGACGGCCGTGTGGGCCGACATGCCGTGTGTGGTGGACCGGCCGAGCAGGTAGTCGACCCCGATCAGGTAGCCCGCGACGGCGAGCGCCACGGAGGCCGCGGCCCCGGCGCCCAGCACCCCGGCGATGAAGTCGCCGCGCGGCGTGCGCCAATCGCGGACCAGCAGGCAGGCGCCGAGCAGGGTGAAGGCCACGGCGGTGTGCGTCGAGGGGCGACCCGGGTGGGTCATCCCGTGGAAGTCGATGCCGAGCGGGTTGTCGACCCCGACGTCGACGCCCGTCGCCTCCTCGAGCAGCGTGAGCGCCGGCGAGCGCGAACACGAAGGCCGCGCAGCCGAACCCGATGGCCCGCCGGCGCGAGGCGGCCAGGGCGATGCCGGACGCCACGAACATCAGTCCGGTGTTGAAGGTCGCCGCCGGCAGCGACGGGACGATGCTGGTCAGGAGGCCGGCGTCGAGCGCCCAGCCGACCATGATCGCGACTCCGATCGCGATTGCTACTCCGCCGCACACGCGTACGACGGGCCTCAAGTCCCTGGGCGGGGGCGCACCCGCTGCCATTCCTCATGGAATCGGCAGCGATGGCGGGATTCTTTACATCGAGGGGCGCTGGGCCGAGCTGTCCGGATCCAGACGGTCCTTCTCGAAGTCGAGCGCCACGCGCACGATGCGGGCCTGTTCGCGCTTGTGCGCCGCCGAGTAGCCCTCTCCGGGCGCCGCGCGCAGCTGGCGGCCGACGTAGTCGTAGGAGAGCCGCTCGGGCAGGATCTTGGCCATGCGCCGGCGCATGAATGCGCGGGCGCCCATGTTGCGCGGCTCCTCCTGGACCCAGACGACGCGCTCGAGGTTCGGGTAGCTCTCCATCAGCTCGACCAGCTCCGCCTCGGGGAACGGGTAGAGCAGCTCCACGCGGGCGACGGCGATGTGGGGGGCGCCGGCCCGATCCTCGTGGGTGGCGATGTCGTAGTAGACCTTGCCCGAGCAGAGCACCAGCTTGGTGACGGCCGCGCGGTCGCCCGGCAGAGCCGGATCGTCGATCACGCGCTCGAAGCCGCCGTCGGCCAGATCGGCGACCGTCGAGGTCGCGTCGGGCAGCCGCAGCAGGCTCTTCGGCGTCATCAGGATCAGCGGCCGCGGCTTGGTCACGAGCGCCTGCCTGCGCAGCAGGTGGAAGTACTGGGCGGGCGTCGTGCAGTTGGCCACGCGGATGTTGCCCTCCGCGGCCATCTGCAGGAAGCGCTCGAGCCGCGCGCTCGAGTGCTCGGGGCCCGAGCCCTCGTAGCCGTGCGGCAGCAGCAGCGTGAGCCGCGAGGTCTGGCCCCACTTGGCCAGCCCGGAGATCAGGAACTGGTCCACGATCACCTGCGCGGAGTTGACGAAGTCGCCGAACTGCGCCTCCCACAGCACCAGCGAGTCCGGCGCCTGGACCGAGTAGCCGTACTCGAAGCCCATGCAGGCCTGCTCGGACAGCGGGCTGTTGTGCAGCTCGAACGGGGCGTTGGCGTCGCGCAGGGTCTGCAGCGCGCACCAGCGCTCGCCGGTCGAGGAGTCGTGCAGGACGGCGTGACGCTGGCTGAACGTGCCGCGCTCGGTGTCCTGGCCGGTCAGGCGGATCGGCACGCCCAGGGCCAGCAGCGAGGCGAAGGCGAGCGCCTCCGCGTGCGCCCAGTCGATGCGCCCGTCGGCGTCGGCGAAGGCTGCGCGGCGCCGCTCGAGGAACGGCTTGAGCTTGCGGTGCACCTCGAAGTCGTCGGGCACGCGCAACAGCTGGTCGGCGAGCGTCCGCAGCGTCTCCTCGGGCAGCGTCGTGCGCGGCTCGCGGCTCATGGTCCGGTCGAGCTCGTGCTGGCCGGTCTCCGGCGGCCCGCCCATCGACTGCTTGAGCGACTCGTGCGCCTCGCGCACGCGCTCGAGCGCCTCCGCCTCGATCCGGTCGGCCTCCTCGCTCGGGATCACGCCCTCGCCGGCGAGCTGCTCCGCGTAGACCCTGCGCACCGGCGGGTGCTGCTTGATGCGCTCGTACATCAGCGGCTGCGTGTAGGCGGGCTCGTCGGTCTCGTTGTGCCCGAAGCGGCGGTAGCCGATCAGGTCGATCAGCGCGTCGCGGTTGAACGCCTGGCGGAAGCCGTGAGCGAGGCGGACGGCCGAGACGCAGGCCTCGACGTCGTCGGCGTTGACGCGGATGATCGGGATGTCGAAGCCCTTGGCGAGGTCCGACGCGTAGCGCGTCGAGCGGGACTCGTGCGGGTCGGTCGTGAAGCCGAGCTGGTTGTTGGCGATCACGTGCAGCGTGCCGCCGGTGGAGTAGCCCTCCAGCGCCTGGAGGTTGAGCGTCTCGGACACCACTCCCTGGCCCGGGAAGGCCGCGTCGCCGTGGATCAGCACCGGCAGCACCGCGTTCGGGTCGTGGGCGAGCTCGCGCGCCTTGCGGCTCGTCTGGTCGGCGCGGGCGCGGCCCTCGATGACCGGGTTGACGTACTCGAGGTGGCTCGGGTTCGGCGACAGCGTGACCGTCACGCCGCGGCCTGACCGCGTCCGGTAGGTGCCCGAGGCGCCGTAGTGGTACTTCACGTCGCCCGTTCCGCCCTCGGGCTTGGCCGTGTCTTCCGAGAGCGTCTGCTCGCCCTCGAACTCGATCAGGATCGACTCGTAGGGTCGGGAGACGTTGTGCGCGAGCACGTTCAGGCGGCCGCGGTGGGCCATGCCGAGCACGACCTCCCGGGCACCCGTGTCCGAGGCCAGCTCGATCGCCTGGTCGAGCATCGGCACGAGCGCGTCGAGCCCCTCGATCGAGAACTGCTTCTTGCCCAGGAAGGCCTTGTGCAGATAGGTCTCGAGCGCCTCGACCTGGGACAGGCGCTCGAGCAGGAAGCGGCGCTCCTCGGCTTCGAGCGGCTGGCGGTAGGTGCCCGCCTCGATCGCCTGTCGCAGCCAGACGCGCTGCTCGTGGTCCGAGATGTGCTCGATCTCGTACGCGATCGACCCCGTGTAGACGTCGCGCAGCGCCGGGAGGGCGTCGGCGAACGTCGCGCCAGGGACGGCCACGCGCAGCACCGAAGCGGGGATGCGGCGCATCAGCGCCTCGGTGAGGTGGACGGTGGCGGGGTCGAGCGCCGGGTCGCCGACGGGGTCGGAGCCGAGCGGGTCGAGGCGGGCCGCCAGGTGGCCGTGCATGCGGTGCGCCTTGACCAGGCTGGTGGCCGCCTGGACGGCCTGCAGCAGCGCCTCGTCCGCCACGGGCGCGGCGGCCGGCGTCGCCGCGGCGGGGACGGGCTCGTCGGCCGTGACGGGCGCGGGGCCCGCGTCGCCCTCCACCACGCCGTCGAGGCCGAGCGCCTCGAGCACGCCCTCGTAGAACCCGTCCTCGCCCTGGAGCAGCTGGTCGATCCGGCGCAGGAAGGCGCCCGACTCGGCCCCCTGGATCACGCGGTGGTCGTAGGTAGAGGTCATCGTCATGACCTTCTGGACGCCCAGCTCCCTGAGCGCGTCCGGGCCCGCCGAGCCGAGGCCGGGCGGGTAGCCGATCGCCCCGGTCGCGACGATCGTGCCCTGACCCGGCATGAGGCGCGGGACGCTCGCGATGGTCCCGATTCCGCCGGGGTTGGTCAGGCTGACGTTGGCGCCGGTGTAGGCGTCCGGGGGCAGCGTGTTGTCGCGCGCGCCCGCCACCAGCTCGTCGTAGCGCGCCACGAAGTCCGTGAAGGAGAGCTCGCTGGCGCCGGCGAGCACCGGCACCACCAGCGAGCGGGTGCCGTCCTTGCGCTCGACGTCGACGGCCAGGCCGAGGCTGATCGCCGCGGGCACCACGCGCTGCGGCTTGCCGTCCTCCTCGGTGAACGAGTTGCCCATCACGGGCATGTCGCGCGCGGCCTGGACGACGGCCCACGCGATCAGGTGGGTGAAGCTGAGCTTGCGGCCGGCGTCCTTGAGCTCGCGGCGCCGCGCGTCCAGCACGTCGACCGTGAGGGTGCGGAAGCTGGTGGCCGTGGGGATCGAGCGGCTCTCGTCCATGAAGCGGGCGAGCGTGGCCGCGGGCCCGCGGATCGGCTTCACCTCAGCCGCCTGCGGCTGCCCGCCGCCCTCGAGCGCGGCCAGCACGTCCTCCTTGGTGACGCGGCCGCGCGGGCCGCTGCCCTTGACCGCGCCCAGGTCGAGGCCGTGGGCGCCGGCGACGCGGACCGCCACGGGCGTGGCGTTGGCAGCGCCGTTGCCGGCCGGGGCCGGCGTGGGCGCGTCGGCCGGCTCGGTGGGCTTGGCCGGCGCCGGCGCCGGGGCCTCCGCTCCGGCCGCGATACGGCAGAGCACCGTGCCCACGGCGACGGTGGTGTCGGGCTCGGCCAGGATCTCGGCGACCGTCCCGGCCACGGGCGAGGGGAGGTCGGCGTCGACCTTGTCGGTGGAGATCTCGACGAGCGGGTCGTCCACGGCCACCTGGTCGCCGACCGCGACGCGCCACTCGAGCACCGTGCCCTCGGCGACCGAGTCGCCCATCTCGGGGAAGGCGACGTCCGTCAGCTCGGCCTCGGCGGGCGGGCGGCTCCTCGGCCGCGGGCGGCGCCTCCGGCGCGGAGCCGTTGTCGCCCACCTCGATCTCACCCAGCACGGCGCCGACCTGCACGGTCGAGTCGGGCTCGGCGAGGATCTTGGTCAGCGTGCCCGAGGCGGGGGCCGGCACCTCGGCGTCGACCTTGTCGGTGGAGACCTCGACGAGGGGCTCGTCGGCGTCCACGTGGTCGCCCACCTGCTTGAGCCACTCGAGGATCGTGCCCTCGGTGACCGATTCCCCCATCTGGGGCATGCTGATCTGCACGGTCGTCGCGCGAGTGGCCATCCCGAAGTCCTAGGGTATCTCGCCTGCCGGGGAAGTTCGCGGGGTCTGCACGATCCGTAAAGAGCAGGGTGGCCTCCGGTTGCGCAGCACGCGTCCGCCCGGCTACGGTCGCCGCATGAGAGCCGGTGCAGTCATCTGGGTGACAGGAGGGCTGCTGCTCGTCGCCGCTGCGCCGAGCCCGGCGGCGTGCCCGGCGGGGCCCTCGCTGCTCAAGGCGCCCTGGACGGGTTCGCACGAGGTTCAGGCGAAGGCTTTGAACGATCGCGGCGACGTGGTCGGCTTCGCCGATCGGCGGGACGGGACCTTCCGCGCGATTCTGTGGAAGGGCGGGAGGACCGCCCGGGCAGTCGAGATCGGGGTCCGGCCCGGCTACGTGTCCTCGGAGGCCTACGGCGTCAACAACCACCGCGTCGTGTTCGGCCTGCTCTACGACAAGCGGGAGCGCACCTTCCCGTTCCGCTGGAAGAACGGGCGCATGACCGTGCTGAAAGCGCCGAACGGGCGCGTACGCCAGGCGGACGTTCCGGACCGCAACGTGCTCAACCAGCGTGGCGAAGCAACCGCGACGCTGATCGCCGGCGGCCAGCGGCGTGCGGTGCGTTGGACACGCAAGGGCAAGGCCAGCTACCTGCCGCCGCTGCCCGGACACGCCTGGACGAACGCGTGGAGCATCAACGCCAACGGCGTCGTCTCGGGCTGGTCGCGCAAGCTGCCCAACGACGACGGCGAGAACAACCCCGTGATCTGGACGAGGTCCGGCCGGGCCATCCCGCTGAAGACCGTGCCAGGCCGCGCCGACGGAGCCGCGGAGGCGACCAACCGCTCGGGCCTGACGGTCGGATACCTCGGCAACCTCGGCACCGACCAGGACCCCGAAAGCGACCAGGCGGCGGTCTGGCGCTCGCGAGGTGCGGACCCTCTGCTGATCGGGCCGGCGGACACATACGCCTACGGGGAGCTCGTGGACGTCAACGACCGTGGACAGGCCGCAGGCATGTACGGCACGTTCACCGAGGACCTCTTCCCCGTCGCCCAGCCCGCGATCTGGAGACCCGGCTGGCAGCGCCTGCGCACCATCCCGCTCCCCGCCAAGGCGCGTCGCGCCCACCGCGTCGTGATCGCCCAGCTCACCGACATCAACGCCCGCGGAGCGATCGTCGGCAACGTCTACGGACTTTCGGCCACCGACTACGGCGCGCTCCAGCGCATCTACCCCGCCCTCTGGGCCTGCCCGTTCGGACGGTGACGCGCGCCGACGTGCGAGGGTTCGGCCATGGCCGGGCGGCGCAAGCTATGGGGCTGGGGCTACGGCGAGACGGCGGCCGAGGAGCTCGCGCAGGTCGGGCTGGGCGCCCGCGAGGCGCTCGGCTTCGGGCCGGCTGAGATCGAGTATCCGCCGCCGCTCGAGGCGATCGAGCTGCCGCCGCCACGCGTCGAGCCGCCCGCGGCGCTCGCCCCGATCTGCAGCAGCGACCCGTTCGAGCGCGTCACGCACGCCTACGGCAAGGCCTACCGCGATCTCGTGCGCGCGCTGCGCGGGCGCTACGACCACCCGCCCGACGTCGTCGCGCACCCCGCCGACGAGGCCGAGCTCGGCCAGCTGCTCGACTGGTGCGCCTCCGCCGGCGCCGCGGCGATCCCCTACGGCGGCGGGACCAGCGTGGTCGGCGGGGTCGAGCCGCGCGTGCCCCAGGACGCGGCGGTGACGATCGACCTGGGCCGGCTCGACCGCGTGCTCGACGTCGACGCCGTCTCGCGCGCCGCCCGCATCCAGGCGGGCGCCACCGGCCCCGGCCTCGAGGAACAGCTCAAGCGCCACGGGCTGACGCTGCGCCACTACCCGCAGTCGTTCGAGCTCGCCACGCTGGGCGGCTGGATCGCCACGCGCGCCGGCGGCCACTTCGCCACGCTGCACACGCACATCGACGACTTCGTCGAGTCCGTGCGGGCGCTGACGCCGAGCGGCGTCTGGGAGAGCCGGCGGCTGCCCGGCTCGGGAGCCGGGCCGAGCCCGGACCGGATGCTGCTCGGGTCGGAGGGAGTCCTCGGCGTGATCACCGAGGCCTGGGTGCGCGTGCAGGAGGCGCCCCGCTTCAAGGAGTCGGCGGCGCTGCTGTTCGACGGCTTCGAGCGGGGCGCGCAGGCGGTGCGGGCGCTGGCCCAGTCGCGCCTGTACCCGTCGAACTGCCGCCTGCTCGACCCCGGCGAGGCGTCGCTGACCGGCGCGGCGCCGGACGGGAAGGCGCTGCTCGTGCTCGGCTTCGAGGCGGCGAGCGACCCGGTGGAGGCGTGGATGGCGCGGGCGCTCGAGCTGTGCCGCGACCACGGCGGCGAGCAGCGCGAGCGGCGCGGCGAGTCGGAGGGCGCCTGGCGCGACGCGTTCCTGCGCGCGCCCTACCTGCGCGACGCGCTGATCGCGGCCGGCGTGCTCGCCGAGACCTTCGAGACCGCCATCACCTGGGACCGCTTCGACCAGTTCGTGGCGGAGGTGCGCGGACGCACGGCCGAGGCGCTCGGACCCGAGGCGCGCCTGACCTGCCGCATCACGCACGCCTACCCCGACGGCGCGGCGCCCTACTTCACCGTGCTGGCCCCGGCCCGGCGCGGGTCGGAGCTCGAGCAGTGGGACGAGGTCAAGGCGGTCGCCTCCGACGCGATCGAGGCGGCCGGCGGCACGATCACGCACCACCACGCGGTCGGCCGCGACCACCGGCCCTGGTACGACCGCCAGCGCCCCGAGCCGTTCGCGCAGGCGCTGCGGGCGGCCAAGGCGGCCGTCGACCCGCACGGCATCCTCAACCCCGGCGTCCTGGTGGACCCGTGACCGCGCGCAGGCGCGAGCTGTCGCGCGCCGACCGGATCCTGCCGGGGCTGTGGCGGCTGCGCCTGCCGCTGCCGTGGCCGGGCGTCCCGCACGTCAACGCGTTCGCGATCGCGGCGGTGGACGGCGTGGTGCTGGTCGACACCGGCCTGCACGAGCCGGGCGCGCTGCGCCAGCTCGAGCGCGCGCTCGACCAGGCCGGCCTGGGGCTCGAGCACGTGCGGCTGCTGCTCTGCACGCACGCGCACTCCGACCACTACGGGCTGGCGGCGCCGATCACCGAGCGGGCCGGGTGCGAGCTCTGGATGCACCCCAACCACGCCCACATGACGAGGGCGGCGCAGGACCCCGAGCGCGCCTTCGAGCGGCGCTTCGAGGTCGCCCGCCAGAGCGGCGTGCCGGCCGAGATCGTGGCCGAGGCCAGGGAGGCGCGCCGCGGGCAGGGCTTCGGGATCGCCGAGCTAGTGATGCCCGACCGAGACCTGGTGCCCGGGGTTGAGATCGAGACCGACCTGGGCGTCTGGAACGTGTACGAGACGCCCGGTCACGCGCCCTCGCACGTCGTCCTGCACCAGCCCGAACGCGGGCTGCTGCTCTCGGGCGACCACCTGCTGGGTCGGGTCTCGCTCTACTACGACTACGGCTACACGCCCGACCCGGCCGGCGAGTTCCTGAGCAGCCTCGACGTGGTCGACGAGCTGGACGTGCAGCTGGTCCTCGCCGGGCACGGGCGCCCGGTCCGCGACGCGCCCGGCCTGATCGCCGCCAACCGGCGCGCGGTGGGCGAGCGGGTGGAGCGCCTGCGCGCCGCCCTGGCGCAGGGACCGCGCACGCCGTACGAGCTGGTGCCGGAGATGCTCGACGCGGAGATGCCGACCGGCATGATGCTCAACTGGGGCCTGACCGAGACGCTCTGCTACCTGCGCCACCTCGAGCAGCTCGGCGAGGCGACGGCCGTGGAGGACGCGGAGCCGTCTCTGTGGGCCGCGGCGTAGCGGGCCCGGTCGCTGCCCGGCCCGCGCCAACTGCAGCAATAAGGGGGCGGCTCGGGGGAGGGCTGGTCCCCCAGATGCACCATATGCGTGACGTTGAGTGACCACCCCCCTGCCGACGGCGCGGAGGTGGCGTCCGTCCTACACCGTCGCGCCGGCGCGCGTCCAGGGGTGCGCGGCCCGCAGCGCGGCCAGGATCGACCGGGTTGCGGGGGACCTGTTGAGCGTGTAGAAGTGGATCCCGGGCGCGCCCCGCGCCAGGAGATCGGAGCACTGGAGGGTCGCGTAAGCGACTCCGAGCTCTGCAACCGCTTCCGGGTCGTCGGCGCGCCCATTCAGCTCGCGCTCGAGCTCGTCCGGGATCGAGGCGCCGCACATCTCCGTGAAGCGCTTGATCTGCCCGTAGTTGGTGATCGGCATGATCCCCGGCACGATCGGCACCGTGATCCCCGCCGCGCGCGCCTGCTCGACGAACTCGAAGTAGAACTCGTTGTCGAAGAACAGCTGGGTGATCAGGAAGGCGGCGCCGGCCTCCTGCTTCTCGTGCGCGTAGCGCAGGTCGCTCTCGCGGTCGGGGGCGTCCGGGTGCACCTCGGGGAAGCACGCCGCCCCGACGCAGAAGTCGTAGCGCTCGGCGATCAGCCGGATCAGCTCGACGGAGTAGTTGAGCCCTCCCGGGTGGGGGGTCCACTCGGTCTCGCCGCGGGGCGGGTCGCCGCGCAGGGCGAGCACGTTCTCGACGCCGGACTCCTCGATGTGGCCGAGGATCTCGAGCAGCCGCTCGGTCGGCTCGCCGACGCAGGACAGGTGCGCCATCGCCTCGATGCCGAGGTCCTGCTTGATCCACCTGGTCAGGTCGACCGTGGCGTTGCGGGTGGAGCCGCCGGCTCCGTAGGTCATGGAGACGAAGTCGGGCCGGTCGCCCTCGAGCTGGCCGAGCGTCATGCCGAGCGTGCGCTGGCCCTCCTCGGTCTTGGGTGGGAAGAACTCGAACGAGAAGACGGGCCGCCGCTGCCCGAGGATGTCGGCGATGCGCATGTCGGCAGACTAGAACCTTGACACGAGTGTGTCAAGGTTTGTCGGGAGGGATGATCTCCAGCCCCGTGGCGGACACGTCGCGCCCGGCCAGGCGGTATTGCACGTCGACGGTGTCGTTCTTCCCGTACGAGCCGAACAGGCCGAGGAACATCGCCGTCCAGCGGCCCAGCCCGAGGCGCTCGCGCTCCAGCGGCTTCGAGAAGTGCAGCTCGCCGCCCACGACCTCGTAGTCGGTGCCCTGGCGCTGCGGCACCCCGTTCACGAACACGCGGTAGGGCGGCTCGGCGCCGCGCGGGAGCGGGACTCGCCAGCGCGCGCTCACGACAGCACCCGCCGCAGGGCGGCGAAGGCGGTCTCGCCGTCGCGCTGGTCGACGAGCGTGCGGCGCACCCGCCCGGTGAACGCCTCGCAGGACCCGTCGCCGCGCACGTCCACGCCCGCCCGCAGACGGCCCGGGCCGGACAGCTCGATCCGGCCGACGACCTGCTGCACGGGGTCGAGGCGCCGGATCAGCACGCCGCCGGCGGGGCGGGTGTGCGTGTCGTCGGCCAGCTCGCCGGCGATGCGCTCGACCTCCTCGAGCGCGTCGCCGAGCCGCTCGTGGCGGCGCTTGCGCACCCTCGCTCCGCTCCGAACCGTGACGGTGTAGCGCCTACCCACCGATCGCGGACATGGTCCGCGGCGGCTGGCGGAAGCCGGGCTCGCCGACCCGGTGCTTGAGCTCCTTGCGCCAGACGGCCGCGCGGATGATCTCGTCCAGCTCCGCGTCCGAGGCGCCGCCGCGCAGCGGCTCGCGCAGGTCGGTCTCGTTGACCGAGAACAGGCAGGTCCGCAGCTTGCCGTCGGCGGTCAGGCGGATTCGGTTGCAGTCGGCGCAGAACGGCTCCGACACCGGGTTGATGAAGCCGATCTCGCCCTTGCCGTCGGCGAAGCGGAACACCCGCGCCGTCGCGTGCGGCTCGCGCGGCGCCTCCTCGAGCGGGTAGACCCGGTCGATGATCTCGCGCAGCTCCTCGCCGGCGAGCACCTGATCGGCGCTCCAGGCGTGGTCGCCGTCGAGTGGCATGAACTCGATGAAGCGCACCTGGAAGCTCGTCGAGCGGGCGAACTCGGCGAACGGGATGGCCTCCTCCTCGGTGAACCCGCGCAGCGCGACCGCGTTGACCTTGATCGGCCAGACGCGCTCGTGGCGGGCGATCGCCTCGAGCCCGCGCAGCACCTGTGGCAGGGAGTCGCGCCGGGTGAGCTGGAAGAAGCGGTCCTTCTGGAGCGAGTCGATCGACACGTTGACGCGCGTGATGCCCGCCTCGACGAGCGCATCGGCGTCGCGCTCGAGCAGGTAGGCGTTGGTGGTCAGCGACAGGTCCTCGATCCCGGGCACGCGGGCGAGCATCCCCACGAGGCGCGGGAACTCCCGCCGCACCAGCGGCTCGCCGCCGGTCAGCCGCAGGTCCGACACGCCCATCGGCGCCATCACCCGCACCAGGCGCTCGATCTCCTCGAAGCTGAGCACGTCGGCGCGCTCGAGCCAGGGCAGGCCGTCAGCCGGCATGCAGTACTGGCAGCGGAAGTTGCAGCGGTCGGTGACCGACACCCGCAGGTCGGAGATGCGCCGGCCGTGGCCGTCGAAGAGCGGGTCTGTACCCATCAGACGTAGGGTACCCGCGGTGGACATCCCGGAACTGGAGATCCGCGCGCCGACCCGGGGCAACCGGCGCCTCGAGTCCCTGCTGAAGGCCGCCAACGCCGACCGGCGCCTGCACGCCTGGTGGTACATGCAGCAGGTCAACGCCGACCGGCGGGACATGTCGGACCACTCCTGGGTCCACATCCAGATCGTCGCCAACATCGCCCTGCGCCTGTTCCGGCTGCTCAACCGGGCGGGGGTGGAGCCCGCGATGGTCACCGACCACGGGATGAAGCCACGCGACGCCGAGGTCGTGATCGCCGCGGCCTGCCTGTTCCACGACACCGGGATGTCGATCCACCGCACCGACCACGAGCAGTACTCGCTGTTCCTCGCCGCCGACCGCCTGCCCGGCCTGCTCGAGGGCGTCTACGACGAGCCCGAGCTGACGGTCGTGATCTCAGAGGCGCTGCACGCGGTGATCGGCCACCGCCGCCGCGGGGATCCGATCACCATGGAGTCGGGCATCGTGCGCGTGTCGGACGCGCTCGACATGGCCAGCGGCCGCTCGCGCATCCCGTTCGAGACGCGCCGCCCGAACATCCACTCGATCTCAGCGGCGGCGATCGACGCGGTCAAGATCGAGCCAGGCGACGAGCGCGCCGTGCGCATCGAGATCGAGATGAACAACTCGTCAGGGCTGTTCCAGGTGGACGAGCTGCTCGCCACCAAGCTCAGCGGCTCGGGGATCGAGGAGCACATCGAGGTCGTGGCGCAGATCGACGCCGAGCACGAGAAGCGCCTCGTGCCGGTGTTCAGGATCTAGCTACGGCGTGATCTTGACGAGCGTCCCGCCGGCTCCCTTGAAGGGGCTCTTCTTCGGCGTCTTGCGCGGCAGGACGCTGAAGTTCGACACGTAGACGGCGCCGGTCGAGTCGACCGCGGCGCCGGTGGGGGCCAGCAGCTTCTTGCCGCCCAGCTTCGTCCGGCTGCCGTCGGGCGCCACGCGCACGACCGACCCCCTCAGGTTGTTCTTGGAGAAGTTGGTCGCGAACTGGGTCACGAACAGGCTGCCGTCGGGACCGAACGCCACCCCGGTGATGTTCGTGAAGCCGGTGGCGTAGACCTCGGGCGTGCCGCCGGCCGCCGGGATCTTCCACACGCGCGCCTTGCCCTTGCCGGCACCCTCGGCCAGCTCGCCGACGTAATAGTTGCCGTCGGGACCGAGCGCGACAGAGGTTGGCACGGACTGCCCCCTGCCGTTCTTGGGCAGCACGGCCAGCACGCTGATCTTGCTCCCCTGCACCTGCAGCACCGCGTTGGCGCCCGCGTCGGTCACGATCTGGCGGTCGGCCAGCGCCAGCACCCCGTACGGGTTCGAGTTGCGGTCGCCCTTGACCTTGTCGAGGTTGCGGTTCCACTCGATCAGCGAGATGTTGGCCACCGGCGTCCGCCCGCGGGTCAGGTCGAACAGGCGCCCCGCCTGCTTGCGCGCCCACGGCGGCGCCGCCACCGATGTCCTTCGGAGTGCCCGACGTCAAGACGCCGAACACGCGCCCGTCCGGCGCCACCGAGACGCCGTGCACGCCGGTGGCGAAAACGCCGCCGGCGCCGGCCGCCGACAGCAGGCCCTTGGCGACGATCGACTTCTTGCCGTTTGCGACCTTCACGATGCTGCTGGTCATCCCGAGACAGAACTTGTTCTCGCCCTTGCCCTGGCAGAGCTTGCCGCCCTTGCCGGCGTTCGCCACGTAGACGGCGCCGTCGGGACCGATCGCGACTCCGCGCGGGTTGTTGAGTCCGGTGGCGACCGTCTTCACCGTGGCCGCCTGGGCGGGCGCGACGAGGACCAGGGCGGCCGCGACGGCGGCGCCCAGCAGCTTGCTCTTCACGAAGGCTCCTTAACCGAAAGGGGGCGTTCGCGGCACTATATGGACTACCCCTTCGCCGGGTCGATCAGGTTCGTCTCGGCGCTCGGCTTCTCGGTCAGCTTCTCGCGCTGGTCGATCGGGACGTAGTCCTTCTCGCGCGTCCCCGTGTAGATCTGCCGCGGCCGCGCGATCTTGGTCTCCTCGTCCTCCTGCATCTCGCGCCACTGCGCGATCCAGCCGGACGTCCGCGGGATGGCGAACATGACCGTGAACATGTCCGGCGGCAGGTTGAGCGCCTCGTAGATCAGGCCGGAGTAGAAGTCGACGTTCGGGTAGAGCTTGCGCTCGAGGAAGAAGTCGTCGTCCAGCGCCCGCTTCTCCAGCTCGACGGCGATGTCGAGCTTGGGGTTGCGGCCGGTCACCTCGAACACGGCGTCCACGTGCTCCTTGATCACCCGGGCGCGCGGGTCGTAGTTCTTGTAGACGCGATGGCCGAAGCCCATCAGCTTCTCCTCGCGGCGCTTCACGCCCTCGAGGAAGTCGGGGACGTTGTCGGTCGTCCCGATCCGGTCGAGCATGCGCAGCACGGCCTCGTTGGCGCCGCCGTGCAGCGGCCCGTAGAGCGCCGCGACCCCGGCCGCGACGGCCGAGTAGGGGTCGACCTGGGAGGAGCCCACGCTGCGCACCGCGCTCGTCGAGCAGTTCTGCTCGTGGTCGGCGTGCAGGATCCAGAGCACGTCGAGCGCCTTCTCCAGGCGCGGGTCCGGCTCGTACTTGACCTCCGTCATCTTGAACATCATCGAGAGGAAGTTGCCGGGGTAGGACAGGTCGTTGTCCGGATAGACGTAGGGCAGCCCGAGGTTGTGGCGATACGCGAACGCGGCCAGCGTCGGCACCTTCGCGATCAGCCGCACGGCGGCCATGTGCCGCTCCTGGTCCTCTTCGATGTGCTTCGCGTCGGGGTAGAAGGTCGACAGGGCGCCGGTGGTGGCGAGCAGCATCCCCATCGGGTGGGCGTCGTAGCGGAAGCCCTCGACGAACTTCTTGATGTTCTCGTGGACGAAGGTGTGGTGGGTGATCTCGAAGATCCACTCGTCGAGCTGGTCGCGCGTGGGGAGCTCGCCGTAGATGAGGAGGTAGGCGACCTCGAGATAGGTGGAGTGCTCGCAGAGCTGCTCGATCGGGTAGCCGCGGTGCTCCAGCACGCCGGCCTCGCCGTCGATGTAGGTGATCGAGCTGCGACACGACGCGGTGTTCGTGAACGCCGGGTCGTAGGTCATCAGGCCGAAGTCGTCCTCCGAGACCTTGATCTGGCGGAAGTCCATCGCCTTGACGGTCCCGTCGGAGATCTCGAGCTCGTAGTTCTCGCCGGTGCGGTTGTCGGTGACGCTGAGCGTGTCGCGTGCCGTGGCTACGCCACCCCCGTTACCTTGCTGCGCGTGCTCGTCTGCCATTGAGTACCTCCTTACCCCGGATTGTGCCTGAACGAGACCGCGCCCTAGCGGCCGCGGCCGCCGAACAGGCGCTTCAGCCCGCCGCCAAGCTTGGGACCGGCCTCGGGGGGGCCGAGCTGCGCCGCCTCGGCGGCGGGGATGTTGAGCGTCACGGCCAGCTCGGCCGTGCGCGCCACCTCTGGCGCGTCCACGAAGCGGCGCACGCCGTCGGGCGTCTCGAAGACGACGCCGTCCATGATGTGCTCGCGGTAGTTGTCGAGCACCTCGATGACCTTGCCGACGACCTGCTCGTCGGACCCGTACACCGGTATGCCGCGCTCGACGGCGCTGTAGTGGACCGCGTGGCCGTCCTCGATCGTCACGAGCCGTGCACGAGCGCCGTCTCGGAGCCGCCGCCCTCGTCGTCCTCCTCGGTGGCGCCGATGTAGATCGCCGAGCCGATCGTCGCGAGCGCCAGCAGCACGGACACCATGCCGACGAGCCGCGCCGTTCCCTTGGTGGCCGGGAAGTCCTCGCGCGTGATGCCAACGAAGGACACGAGCACCGCCCAGAGCGCAAAAGCCACACCGCAGACGTGGTAGGCGTTCACGCGCGGCACCCTACCAATGCGTCCGCCCCTTCACCGCCTTGTCACAGCCTTGGCCGCGGCGGCCGACAACCTCGGTGGGACATGGCCCAACTGCTCGAGAACATTCGTTCTGCAATGTCGTCGCCGCGCGGAGGCCGCCCGGTCTGCCTGGTCTGCGGCCGCAGCGTGTCGGCCGACGAATCGCTGAGGCTCCGCGGGGGCGCGGTCGTGCACCGCGCCTGCGGCACCTACCGGCCTAGCGCTCGTGCGGAGCGGGCACGCGCGGGCCGCGCCGCGTGACGCGGACGCGGTCGGGCGGCACCGGCGCGGGGTCCCCGTGGGGGCCGCGCCGCGGCGGCTGAGGCGGCTTCGTCCGGGGGTGCGGACCGCGCCGCGATCCGCCGTCGCCGTCCTCCCGGCCGGTGGCCGGCTCGGGCTCGGCTCGGATCGCCCACCAGACGATCGTCAGCAGGGCGACGATCGGGATCTTCAGGATCACCGCAAGCCAAAAGACGGCCCAGAAGCCATGCATGCGCCAGGGATGGTACCCCGGATCAGCCTGCCGGGACACCCTCGACGGAGGTCATCGAGCGGAACGCCTCGTAGCGCTCCTCGATCTCGTCGCGGGTGAGGCGCTGGGCGCGCTCGCAGCCGAACTCCTCGACCCAGAACGACGCCACCGCGGAGCCGTAGGTCATGGCCCTGCGCAGGGTGGCGTCGTCCGTCGCGCCCCCCTGGGAGTCGAGGTAGCCGAAGAAGCCGCCGGCGAAGGAGTCGCCGGCGCCGGTGGGGTCGATCACGGTCTCGAGCGGGAACGAGGGGAGCGAGAAGAAGCCCTCCTCGGTGAACAGCGAGGCGCCGTACTCGCCCTGCTTGACGACGACCACGCGCGGGCCGAGCTCCATGATCTTGCGGGCGGCCTTGAGCAGCGTGGGCTCCTCGGTGAGCTGCCGCACCTCGTCGTCGTTCATCAGGATCGCGTCGACGGCGCCGATCGTGCGCACGAGCGAGTCGCGCGTGCTCTCGATCCAGTAGTTCATCGAGTCGAGTCCCGCCAGCCGCGCGCCGGTGCACTGGTTGCGCACGTCGAGCTGGAGGTCGGGCTGGATGTTGGCGAGGAAGAGGACCTCCGCCTGCCTGCTGGCGTCCGACAGCTTGGGCTGGAAGTCGCCGAACACGTTGAGCTGGGTGTCGAGGGTGTGGCGGACGTTCACGTTCCACTCGTACTCGCCGGCCCAGAAGAAGGTCTTGCCGCCCTCGACGTGCTCGATGTCGTCGGTGTTGACCCCGCGCGAGTGGAGCACCTGGTACTCGCTCTCGCCGAAGTCGTCGCCGACGGGGCCGACGACGCGCACGTCGCCGAAGAACGATGCGGCCAGCGAGAAGTGCACGGCGGAGCCGCCGAGCATGCGCTCGCGCTCCCCGAAGGGAGTCTTGACCGCGTCGAAGGCGATCGAACCGACCACAACCACGCTCATGCGGTCGCGGAGGCTAGCCGATAACCCCGGTATGACCGCCGTCTACGTCGTGCTCGGGGTCCTGGCGCTGCTGGCGCTGTGGAGCGTGCTCGCCTACAACGCGCTGGTGAAGTCGCGCAACAAGGTCGACGAGGCCTGGAGCGGGATCGACGTCCAGCTCAAGCGCCGCCACGACCTGGTCCCGAACCTCGTCGAGACGGTCAAGGGCTACGCCGCGCACGAGCGCGAGACGCTCCAGAACGTCACCGTGGCGCGGCTCGCCGCCGTCGAGGCCGAGGAGCCCGACGCCGTCGAGCGCGCGGAGGCTCGGCTCACGGGCGCGCTGGGCGCGATCAACGCGCTCGCCGAGGCCTACCCGGATCTGAAGGCGGCCGACAACTTCCGCCGCCTCCAGGCCGAGCTGGGCGGCATCGAGGACGAGATCCAGGCCGCGCGCCGGATCTACAACTCGAACGTCCAGCGCTACAACACGCGCACCCAGCAGTTCCCGACGCTGTTGATCGCCGGGCCGATGTCGTTCACGCCGTGCGCCTTCTTCGAGATCGAGGCGCCGGCCGAGCGAGGCGTGCCGCAGGTCGCCTTCTAAGGCGGGCGCGGTGAACGCCGACAGCGGCCAGGCGCAGCTGTTCCGCTCGTACCTGGTCAGCGCGCCGGCCGCGTACGCGATGGCGTTCGGCTCGCTCGGCGCCTTCACGCTCGGCGCGTGGAAGGGCAGCGTGGCGGTCATGCTGGGCGGCCCGGCGGTGATCGTGCTGGCCGTGGCCGCGATCGCGTGGGTCTGCGCGAACCGCGCCGCCGCGAACGACTTCTACTTCCGCTTCGCGAGCTCGGTCGGGCTGGGCTATGCCCGCCGGACCGACCTGCTCACGCTCACTCCGCTGCTCGGTGCCGGCAGCCGGCGTCATGCCGAGCAGTGGATGTACGGGAGGCTTCCAGGGGGGTTGACCGGCGGCGTGGGGCAGCTCGTCTGGGAGGTGATCGACAAGGACCGCGACGCGCTCCGCGAGGTCAACCGCTTCACGCTCTGCGTGGCCGACCTCGACCCCTCGCTGACCTACTTCCGCGGCGTCTACCTGCACCCGCGGCGTGGGCTGGTGGCGCCCTACTCGGACTGGCTCGGGCGCACCCCGGTGCGGCGCGGTCGAGGTCGAGAGCACGCAGTTCGTCGAGCGCTACGACCTGCGCGCGGCCACCGACCAGGACGAGCTGATGCTGCGCCGGCTCCTGTCTCCGAAGGTCGTCAGCTGGCTGGCGAACCACCCGCTCGCGCCCGGGTTCGAGCTGAAGGCGGGGACTCTCTGCGTGTTCGTGCCGCGACCGCTGCGCGACGCGGGCAACCTGACCTATCTGATCGACGCGACCCGCATGCTCGCCGATCGGGTCGCTGGCGAGGTCGGCGAGGAGCTGGCGCGCTCGGTTTGACATAGGCTGGCGGGCCATGCGAGCGGTCCAGATCGAGGAGTTCGGCGGCCCGGAGGTGCTCCAGGTCGCGGAGGTGTCCAAGCCGGAGCCGGGCGAGGGACAGGTGCTGATCGAGGTGTCCCGGGCGGGGATGAACTTCGCCGACACCCACCAGCGCGAGAACTCCTACCTGGCGCCGCTACGAGACGCCGCTGATTCTCGGCGGCGAGGTCGCCGGGACGACCCCGGACGGGCGGCGCGTCGTCGCCCTGGTGCCGAGCGGCGGGTACGCGGAGTACGCGGTGGCGCACGAGGCGGCGGTGTACGAGATCCCGGAGGGGCTCGACGAGGGCGCGGCGCTGGCGCTGGTGATCCAGGGGCTGACGGCGTGGCATCTGTTTCGGACGTCGGCCAAGCTCGCTCCCGGCGAGTCCGCGGTGGTGGTGTCGGGCGCCGGCGGAGTCGGGTCTTTGGCGCTTCAGCTGGCGAAGCCCTTCGGTGCTGGTCGCGTCGTCGCAACTGCGAGCACGCAGGAGAAGCGCGATCTGTGCCTGGCGCTCGGCGCGGACGCTGCCGTCGACCCAGCCTCTGACGATCTGACGGCTGCTCTGGTCGAGGCCAACGACGGCAACAAGGTGGACGTCGTGTTGGAGATGTCGGGCGGGCGGGTGTTCGACGCCTGCGCCGATGCCCTGGCGCCCTTCGGGCGGATCGTGGCGTACGGGATCGCCTCGCGCGAGCAGAACACGGTCGAGACGGGGCGGCTGATGCGCAAGAGCCGGTCGGTCGTGGGCTTCTGGCTGATGCACTGCCTGGGGCGGCGCGAGATGATGGAGGAGCCGCTGGCTGACCTGTTCGACCGGGTGGTGCGGGGCGAGCTGACGCCGCAGATGGGCGAGACGTACGCGATGTCCGAGGTGCGCCGCGCCCACGAGGACCTGCAGGGCAGGCGCACGAGCGGCAAGCTGCTGCTGGACCCGACGCGCTAGGCCGCGAGCGCCTCCGCCAGGCGCTCGGCCACCCAGACCGGCTCGGCCGCGAGCCGCTCCCAGCTGACGCGCAGCACGCGCCAGCCGGCGGCGACGAGGTCGGCGTCGCGCTGCCGATCTCGCTCGAAGGCCCGCCGCGTCCCGTGCGCGGCCCAGCCGTCCACCTCGACGACCAGGCGCCGCTCACGCCAGACGAAGTCGACCTCGTAGCCCTGGATCGTCACGTTCACCTCGGGCGTGGGCAAACGGAAGCGATCGCAGAGGGAGAGCATGCGTTCCTCGAGCTCGGAGCGGGTGCGGGTGCTGCCAGGCGTGTGCCGCTCGAGCACCTGCGCCAGCAGGCCCGCGCCTTGGCGGCCTCGCCGCGGGGCGATCCCGCTGAGGTCGAGCCTCAGGTAGGCGGCCTCGTCGAAGGCGCGCTCGAGCCGGCGCCTCGGCATCACATCGGCGAGGTCGATCAAGGTCCGCGCCGCGGTGGTGACCGCGACGCCGTCCTTGACCGTGACGTCGGCGTCGGGAAGCGCGGAGCGGTGGATGATGAGCGCATTGCGCCGCCTCCGCCCGCCGCTGCCGGGCACGGTGACGTCGATCCTCGGCCCACGCTCCTGGAGCAGCGCGAGGTGAACGCCCGCCGCCACATGACTCAACGCCGCGCCGGGCCCGCAGCTGAGCACGGCAGCGATGAAGCGACCCTCGCGCGTGAGCGAGGGCCGGCCGACGGCGTAGACGCCTTGGTGGACCCGGTGCAGGCGCTCGTCTCGGACCCGCGCGTCGATCGCGCCCTTGACCGAAGCCGAGCGCGGTGCAGCTGCGCGCGCGTGACCACCCCGTGCTGACGCTCGGCGAGCGCGCACGATCGCCGATCGACGGGGCCTTGTCGAAATTCTCCGTACATATCGACCAGAAACTCGACAAGCCCCCGGGTTCGCCCCCCGCCGGGGCCCGGGCTCGCTCCGGCGCGCACCGAGTACCCTCAACCGCCGCATGCCCACGTTCGAGGACCTGGGGCTTACCCCCGTCTACTTTGGAGGCGCTCGCCCACCTGGGCTACGAGCGCCCCACGCCCATTCAGGAGCAGGCGATCCCGCCGCTCTTGGAGGGTCGGGACGTGATCGGACAGGCCCAGACCGGCACCGGCAAGACCGCCGCGTTCGGCCTGCCGATGGTCGAGTACGTCGATACCGACCACACCGCCGTCCAGGCGCTGGTCCTGACCCCGACCCGCGAGCTCTGCATCCAGGTCACCCAGGCCCTGCGCGCCTACGGCGAGCGCAAGGGCGTCGAGGTCGTCGCGGTGTTCGGCGGCGCGCCGATCCGCGATCAGGCCGCCCGCCTCAAGGAGGCGCACGTGGCCGTGGGGACCGTCGGGCGCGTGATGGACATGATCGGCCGCCACCACCTCTACCTCGACGACGCCCGCTACGTGGTGCTCGACGAGGCTGACGAGATGCTCGATCTCGGCTTCCTCGAGGACGTCGAGGAGATCATGCGGCGCGCCCCGATGGGTCGCCAGACGGCTCTGTTCAGCGCCACCGTCCCCGCCGAGATCCGCCGCCTCGCCGAGCAGTTCATGCACGATCCGGTCGAGATCAAGGTCCGGGCCGCCACGCTGACCATCGACACGGTCGACCACTACTTCGTCGAGGTCCCGGACCGCGACAAGGTCGAGAAGCTCGTCGACGTGATCAAGGCCGAGCGGCCCGAGCAGGCGATCGTCTTCGCCCGCACCAAGATCGGGGTCGACCGCCTGGCCCGCCGGCTCGGCGACGCCGGCGTGCGCGTCAAGGCGCTCCACGGCGACATGTCGCAGGGCCAGCGCGACGGCGTGATGATCGCCTTCAAGGGCGGCCGCGAGCGCCTGCTGATCGCCACCGACGTCGCCGCCCGCGGCCTCGACATCACGGGCGTCAGCCACGTCGTCAACTACGACATCCCCAACTCGCCCGACGTCTACGTCCACCGCATCGGCCGCACCGGCCGCGCCGGCGAGAGCGGCCGCGCGATCACCCTGATCACGCCCAAGCAGCGCCGCGAGCTGGAGGCGATCGAGCGCCACGCGAAGACGGAGATCGAGCAGTGGGAGCCGAACGGGCAGCCGGAGGCGCGGGCGCAAGCCGAGAGAGCGCAAGCCGCGCGAGCGCACCCCGCGCGAGCGCGAGACGCGCCGACCGCGCCACACGAAGCCGCACCAGCGGGAGGGCGTTCCCTACTCGAAGCTCGTCGTCGGCGCCGGGCCGCAAGCAGCGGCCTCGAGCCCGCCGACGTCGTGCGCGCCGTCGTCGACAACACCCGCCTCGAGAACGACGACGTGCGCAACGTGCGCGTGCTCGAGCGCTTCAGCTTCGTCGAGGTGCCGGCCGAGCGCGCCGCGCAGGTGGTGGAGAGCGTTTCCGGGAAGAAGGTCAGAGGAGTCGAGCTCCGATTGGAGGAGGCCACTAAACGATGAGCGCAGCGACCATGCACACCAACCACGGGGCGATCGAGGTCGAGCTGTTCGACGCCGACGCCCCCAAGACGGTCGACAACTTCGTGAAGCTGTCCAAGGACGGCTTCTACGACGGGCTGATCTTCCACCGCGTGATCAAGGACTTCATGATCCAGGGCGGCTGCCCCCAGGGCACCGGCACCGGCGGCCCCGGCTACCAGTTCGAGGACGAGTTCAACGACAACAAGATCGTCCGCGGCGCGCTCGCCATGGCGAACGCCGGGCCGAACACGAACGGCAGCCAGTTCTTCATCGTGACCACCGAGGCCGCCCCCTGGCTCGACGGCAAGCACACCGTGTTCGGACGCGTCAGCTCCGGGATGGACGCCGTCGACGCGATCGAGGGCGCCGAGACCGGCGCCCAGGACCGCCCGCTGCAGGACGCCGTGATCGAGCGGGTGGAGGTGCATGAAGGTTGAGCTGCTCTGGTGGGAGGGCTGTCCCTCCTATCCCGAGACGCTCGAGGATCTGACGCGCGTCCTGCGCGAGGAGGGCGTGGACGACGAGGTGGCCCTCGTCGAGGTCGACACCGACGAGCAGGCGCGGCGCGAGCACTTCCCGGGCTCGCCGACGATCCGGCTCGACGGCGAGGACGCCGTCCCGGCGCCCGACGCCGAGCCGTTCTCGCTCACGTGCCGCGTCTACCGCCTGCGCGACGGGCGCATCTCGGCCACGCCCGACCCGGAGGACCTGCGCGACGCAGTCAGGAGGATCAAATGAACATCGGCGACCAGGCACCCGGCTTCTCGCTGCCGGACACCGAGGGCCAGGAGCACGGCCCCGACGGCGTGACGGCCGTCATCTTCACCTGCAACCACTGCCCGTATGCGCTCGGCTGGCACGACCGCCTGCTCCAGCTCGCGCGGGACTACGACGACGTCACCTTCCTCGCGATCAACCCCAACGACGCGGAGCGCTACCCGGCCGACTCGCTCGAGGCGATGCAAGAGCGCGTGACCTCGGACGGCGGCTGGCCGATGCCCTACCTGCGCGACGAGAGCCAGGAAGTGGCACGCGCATACGACGCGAAGACCACGCCCGACGTGTTCGTCCTGGATGCCGACCTTCGGCTGCGCTACCGCGGCGCGCCGGATGCGCGACTACCGGGATGGCTCGCTGCGCGCGGACTGGGTGCAGGGAAGCGCTGGACGCCGTGACGGGCGGCGCCAGGACCCGCAGCGTCCCGAGACCGACCCGGTCGGCTGCAGCATCAAGTGGCGGTGATCGCCGCCACCGCCGCCGCGGTGTCGGTGAAGTCGTCCAGGTAGGCGTCGGGGCCGGAGGCGCGCAGGTCGTCCGGGCTGGAGAACCCGGTCGCGACCGCCACGGCGCGGGCGCCCGCCTCGTGGGCGGCGCGCACGTCGCGCGGGGTGTCGCCGATCAGCACGGCGCCGGTCGGCTCGCCGTACTTGGCCGCCGCCCGCTCGCGCGCCACGGCCACCAGGTCGGAGCGCTCCTCGTGCGGGTCCGACCCGTAGGCCCCGACCTCGATGTCGAGCCACCTGTCGAGGTCGAAGGCGCTCACCTTGAGCACTGCGTTCGTCTGGATGTTGCCGGTCAGCAGCGACTGGATCAGGTCGTCGCGGCCGTGCAGCGCCTCGAGCACCTCGGGGACGCCCGGGTAGGCGTAGCCCTCCGCGCGCATCGCCTCGGCGCGCAGCTCGAGCGCGCCGGCCAGCTCCTCGAGCACGCGCGGGACGTGCTCGGTCTCGCCGCCGGCCATCATGAGCGCGATCTGCCTGTCGGTGCGGCCGCCGTAGTCGACCGGCTCCGGCACCCGCCCGACGACCGTCTCGAAGGCCTCCTCGAAGGCGTAGCGGCCGTGACCGGCGGTCCGGACCAGGGTCCCGTCGACGTCCCAGAGCACGAGCAGCATCGCCCGGCAGCCTGCCACACTCCGCGGCCATGCTCGACGCCCTCTCGATCCCGCCCCGGCTCGTCAAGCAGGCGCTCGACGACCTCCACTCGATCGCGGCCGACATCGGCCCGCTCACCGAAGCGGCGCGCGTACTGCCCCGCACGGAGGACGAGCTGTCGGTCAACATCTCCGCCCTGCGCGACGACATCCAGGCGCTCCACGCGTGGCTGCAGCCGCTCCACCAGGAGCTGAGCGACCTCGACACGCGCATCACGGAGCTCCAGACGATGCTGAAGCGCCTGCCCGGGATCTAGGCCAGCGAGACGCCCAGCAGGCGCTCGAGCTCCGGCAGCGTCGTCTCGGCGCCGCGGTGCAGCACCGCCGTCATCCCGACCGCCTCGGCGCCGTCGCAGTTCTCGCGCAGGTCGTCGACGAACACGCACTGCTCCGGCTCCACCCCGGCGCGCTCGGCGCCCAGCAGGAAGATCTCGGGCTGGGGCTTGTGCATCCCGACCTCGCCCGAGATCACCACGCCGTCGAACAGCTCGGGAAACCTGCTGCGGTCGTAGCGGCCGGCCCCCATCGAGTTCGACACGAGGCCCGTCCTGATCCCGGCGGCGCGGGCGCGGCGCACGGCGCCGACCATCTGCTCGTCCTCGCGCAGCGAGCCGAACATCCGGTCCACCAGCCCGGCCCGGTCCTCCAGCCCGAGCAGCGCGCCGAAGCGCTCGCCGAACTCGTGCTCGGACAGGTCGCCGGTCTCCAGCGCGCGCACCAGCTCGAGCGCCTCCGGGTGCTCGCGGAAGAGCCGCTTGACCGCATCCGGGTCGAGGCCCTCCGCCACGCAGAACTCGCGGAACGACTCGAACACGTTGGTCGTCAGGACGCCGCCGAAGTCGAGCAGCAGGCCCTTCATCGAGACAGCGCGACCTCGCGTGCCTTCTCGGCCAGCGCCGGCACGCCCTCGTCGAACAGGGCCAGGTACTGGTCGTCGGAGTTGCCCATCGTGAAGCGCTTGTAGTTGCCCTCCATGAAGACGGCGGCCTTCCACAGCGCGAGCGCCTGGTACCAGTTGAGCGCGGACACCGAGCGGCCGCTGCGCTCCTCGTAGCGGGCGGTCAGCTCGTCGCGGGTGAGGAAGCCGGTGCGGCGAGTGGCGGCCGACAGGCTGGCGAACGAGATGTCAGCCGGGTCGTCCGGCTCGGCCCAGGTGACGGTCAGGTAGCCGACGTCGGCGAGCGGGTCGCCGATCGTCGACAGCTCCCAGTCGAAGATCGCCACCAGCCGGGCGGGCTCGTCGTCGGCGACCATCACGTTCCCGAGCCGGAAGTCGCCGTGCACGATCGTCGACTCCGGCGAGTCCGGCAGGTTGGTCTGCAAGCCAGCCGCCGACCTCCTCGACGATCGGCAGCTCGCGCGTCTTGTTGAACTCCCACAGGCCGTTGAAGCGACGCAGCTGGCGCTCGAGGTAGCCGGTCGGCTTGCCGTAGCCCTCGAGCCCGCAGGCGCGCCAGTCGACCGCGTGGACGTCGACGAGCGCGTCGACGAGGTCCTCGGCGATGCGGCGCCGGCCGGCCTCGCTGTCGAGCGCGCCGGGGACGTCGGTGGTGATGACCGACCCGTGCATCTCCTCCATCACGTAGAAGGGGACTCCGAGCACGGACTCGTCGCTCTCGGCGAGCACGCGCGGCACGCGCACCGGCGTGCCCTCGAGCGCGCGCAGCAGGCGCGCCTCGCGCAGCACGTCGTGCGCCGACGGCGGCAGCGGCGGGCGCGGCGGGCGGCGCAGCACGACGCGGGCGTCGCCGCGCTCGACCAGGAAGGTGAAGTTCGAGTGGCCCTCGCCGATGCGCTCGGCGGTCAGGCGGCCCGAGCCGATCCCGTGCGCGTCGAGGAACGCCTCGAGCGGCTCGCGCACCACCAGCGGCGCCTGCTCGAGCCCCTCGGCCTCCTGTGCTGTGTCGACGACGTCCGGCGAGCCCATGCGGGGCCGGATCCTAATCGCGTGGTCTAGGGTTCCCGGTCGATGCGACGCAAGAGCTGGATTCTCGCCCCGATCACCGCCCTGGCCGCGCTCGGCGTGGCCAGCCCCTCGCTGGCGGCCGACGTCCCGGTCACGATCGAGCCGCAGACCTTCGCCTTCGCGCCGAAGACGGAGTCGGTCGGCGTGGGCGACACCGTCACCTGGACGTTCAACGACGGCAACCACACGACCACCTCCCTGCCGGGGCAGCCGGACAAGTGGAACTCGGGCCTCGAGGACCAGGGCGGGACCTTCCAGAAGACCTTCACCACGCCCGGTCGCTACCAGTACATCTGCATCCCGCACCGGGACTTCATGAAGGGCACGATCGTCGTCGGCTCCGACACGGTGAAGTCGACGGCCGGCAAGCTCAGCGCCAAGGTCAAGGGCACCAAGGCGACGATCAGCTTCAAGCTCAACGAGGCCGCGGTCGGCACGCTGAAGCTCAGCGGCGCCGCCAAGCGCACGGTCAAGACCAAGCGCCTGAAGGCCGGCAAGCAGAGCATCGTCGTGAAGAAGCTCAAGCAGGGCAGCTACAAGGCCGCCCTGACGCTGTCGGACGACTTCGACAACACGAGCACCAAGAAGAAGTCGTTCAAGGTTCGCTGAGCAACCGCTCAAAGTAACCTCAGCAAGATGCTCGGCGCCCTGCGCCACCGTGACTTCCGCCTGCTCTGGATAGGGCAGGCCATCTCGCTGACGGGCGACGGCATCTACCTGGTGGCGATCGCCTGGCTCGTCTACGACATCTCGAACGAGCCCGGCGCGCTCGCGATCGTGGGGTTCGCCTGGACGCTGCCGCAGGTGGCGGGGCTGCTGGTCGCCGGCGTCCTGAGCGACCGCTTCGAGCGCCGCCGCCTGCTCGTGATCGCCGACCTGATCCGGTTCGCGGCGATCGGCGCGATCGCCGCCCTGGCGTTCGCCGAGACCGACGCAGCTGTGGCCCGTCGTGCTGCTGGTCGTCGTGTACGGCCTGGGGCAGGCGCTGTTCCAGCCGGCGTTCACGGCGATCGTCCCGGAGGTCGTCCCGCGCGACGAGCTGCTGCACGCGAACGCGCTGCGCGAGCTGATGGAGCCGCTCGGGATGCGCTTCGCGGGGCCGGCGCTGGGCGGCGTCCTGATCGCGGTGCTCGGCGTGGGGACGGCGTTCCTGATCGACTCGCTGACGTTCGTGCTCTCCGCCGCGGTCGTGATGCTGATCCGCAGGCGGCCGCCGCTGCGCACCGAGCGCGGCTCGATGTGGCGCGACCTGGCCGAGGGCTACGCCTACGTGCGCGCGCACGTGTGGCTGTGGGGCACGCTCGTCGGCGCCGCGATCTTCCTGCTGATCACCTACGGGCCGTTCGAGGTGCTGCTGCCCTACATCATCCGCAACGACCTCGACGGCGACGCGGCGACCTTCGGCACGGTGCTCGCCTTCGGCGGACTGGGGTCGATCCTCGCCGCGATGATCCTCAGCCGCACCGGCCTGCCGCGCAAGCACATCACCCTGATGTGGACGGCCTGGACGGTCGGGATCGCGCTCGACGTCGGGCTCGCCGTCGCGGGCGCGGCGTGGCAGATGTGCCTGATCGCCGTCCTCTCGTTCGGGCTCGGGACGGTCGGCATGATCATCTGGAACACGCTCATGAACACGCTCGTCCCGCCGGAGATGCTCGGGCGCGTGTCGAGCTTCGACTGGTTCGTGTCGATCGGGCTGACGCCGCTGTCGTTCGCGATCACCGGCCCCGTCGCGTCGCTGCTGGGCGCGCGCACGACGCTCGCGCTGGCGGGCATCCTCGGCCTGGCCACGTCGGCGTTCCTGTTCCTGCCCGGCATGCGCGACCCCGAGCGTGAGCCGCTGAAGATCTAGATCTCGTCGAGGTGGCGGACGTTGGCGACGTCGTCCGCGTCCTCGCTCGGCCCGGCCTCGAACCAGCCGTCGAGGATCTCCTCGAGCAGGGCCGGGCTGGTCGCGCGCAGCGACAGCGCCAGCACGTTCGCGTCGTTCCAGCGCCGGGCGCCGCGGGCCGTCTCCGCGTCGCCGCAGAGCGCCGCCCTGATGCCGTCGACCTTGTTCGCAGCGATCGACGCGCCGGTCCCGGTCCAGCAGCAGACGATCGCCTGCTCGGCGCGCCCCTCCGCGACGTCGCGGGCGGCCGCCTCGGAGGCCCAGGCCCAGTCGTCGCGCTCGCCGTCCGCGAGCGCGCCGTGCAGCGAGCGGCTCGTGGCCGCGGCGGCGCAGCTCCTCCGCCACGGCGTCCGCGACGCCGGTGCGCTCGTCGGCCGCCACGGAGATCCTCATCGCGAGCAGCCTACTCTTGGGCCGATGCCCGAGCTGCCCGAAGTCGAGATCACGGCGCGCCGCCTGTCGCGCGCCGCCGCGGGCGCGGAGATCGAGTCGGCGCTCGCCCCGGGCATGGTCACGATGAAGACGTTCGACCCGCCCGCTCGACGCGCTCGCGGGCAGGACGATCGCCGGCGTGCGGCGGGCCGGGCAAGATGCTCGTGGTCGACACCGGCGAGCTGGTCGTCCTGATCCACCTGATGTCCGCCGGGCGGCTCCAGCTCTGGGACGACCGGGCGTCGCTGCGCGACCGCGCCTCGCGGCTGCTGATCCGGCTCGAGGGCGGGCGCGAGCTGCGGCTGCGCGAGTTCGGCACCCAGCAGCGGGCCTGGGCGAAGCTGCTGCCGGCGGAGGCGCTCGCGGTCCGACGACGCGGTCGCGACGCTCGGCCCGGACGCCTACCCGGCGCCGCCGCTGGACGAGTTCGCACGGCTGCTCGACCAGCCCCGCCACCTGCACCCGCTGCTGCGCGACCAGCGCACGATCGCCGGGATCGGGCGCTCCTGGGTGGACGAGCTGCTCTGGACCGCGCGGCTGTCGCCGTTCCAGAAGGGGTCCGAGCTCGACGCCGACGCGCGCGAGCGGCTGCGCGCTGCGTGCGACGACGTGCTGGGCGGGGCGCTCGAGCACTACGAGCAGGTGATCGGCGACAAGATCCCGGACAAGCTGCCGATGCCGCTGCAGGTCCACCGCCGCGCCGGCGAGGACTGCCCGCGCTGCGGCGCGACCATCCAGGCGATCCACTTCAAGGACTACGTCATGTGCTACTGCCCGGAGGAGCAGACGGGCGGGCGCGTGCTCAAGGACCGGCGCCTGTCGCGGCTGTTGAAGTGACCATCCGGGGGCTCGCGCCCCCGGACCCCCGTGAAGATTGGCAGGCCGTGGTCCCGCGGGCTCAGCCGACGGTCAGCGTGCCCTCCATGCCGGCCTGCCTGTGGCCGTCGACCGGGCAGTAGAACTCGTACTTGCCGGACTTGAGGTCCACCGTCAGCGATGCCTTGCCCTCGGTCAGCGTCTTGGTCTCCTTCTCGACGCCGTTGCCCTCGACCTCGACGGCGTGCGGCACGCTCGACGGGTTGTCCATCGTGATCGTGACCTTGCCCGCCTTCGCGGACAGCTCCTTCTTGTCGAACTTCAGCGCGCCGCCCGGGTCGGCGGTCAGCTTGAGCTTCTGCGCGCCGCCGCCTCCGCCGGTCGAGCCCGACTCGGTGGTGTCGGCGCTCTTGCTCTGGGAGCCGGACGAGTCAGAGCCGGAGGAGCCGCTGTCGTTGTTGTCGTCGCCACCGCAGCCCGCGGCGACCAGCGCCAGGCTCGCGAGGATGCCGGCCAGGATCATGAGGTGCTTGCGCATGGGAGGGTGTACGCACGCGCGGTTGGCGCGGTTCGCCTCAGTAGCGCAGCCGGCCGCGCAGCACGGCGGCGCCGTGCTTGCCCTCGTGATGGCGGGTGACCACCATCACGTGGTAGTCGCCCGGCCGCACGGCGGCCGTCAGCTCGGCCTCGGCGCGCCCGTCGTCGGCCGCCCGGAAGGTGCCGCCGCTGACCCAGCTGCCGTCGGGCCGCACGCACCAGAGCTCGTACATGCCGCCGTGCCGGGGGGACAGTCCGCGGGCGCGCAGCCGGACGCGCGTGCCGGCGGGGACGTCCTGCGCCCAGGCGGTGCCGACGGCGTCCGAGCGCGCCGCGACCGGCGCGAGCCGCGCGCTGGCGTAGGCCGTCGAGTCGCCCTCCTCGCCGCCGATCAGCACCACCGCGAGCACGGCGATCAGGGCGCAGGTGGCGGCCGCCGCGGCCAGGCGCGGCAGGGTCAGGCGCGGCCGCCGCCGGCGCGCGCGCCGCTCCCGGCGCTCGCGGGCGAAGCGGTCGAGCACGGCCTCCTCGACCGAGGGCGACAGCGTCGGCGGCGGCACGTCGGCCGGCTCGATCGAGTCGAGCAGGCCGGGCAGCGAGTGGAGCCCGCGCGACTCCGGCCCGCAGTAGGGGCACTCGGCCACGTGCCTGCGCATCTCCTCCATCTCCGCCGGCTCGAGCGAGCCGAGCATGTAGCCGCCCAGCAGCGCGCCGTGGGTGGGGCACTCCCTCACGTGCGCACCTCCATCTCGTCGAGGATCAGGCGCAGTGTGCGCAGCGCGTAGGAGGTGCGGCTCTTGACGGTCCCGAGCGGGATCCCCTTCTGCTCGGAGATCTCGCGCAGGCTCAGACCGCCGTAGTGGGCCAGCCGGATCACCTCGCGGTGCTCCGGCGACAGGCGCGCGAGCGCGGCTGCGATCTGCCAGCGCAGGACCGCCTGCTCGAGCTCGCGGTCGATCTCGCCGACGGTGTCCGCGGTCTCCTCCGCGGCCAGCCCGGGGCGCACGGCGGCGCGCCGCCGCGCGTCGACGATCCGGTTGCGGGCGATCGTGTACAGCCAGGTTCGTACGCTCGCGCGGCGCGGGTCGTAATCCGCCGCTGCGCGCCATGCACGGGCGAAGACGTCCTGCACCACCTCCTCGGCGAGTTCGCGGTCTCCCAGTGCGTTGCAGGCGAAGCCGAACAGCTCGCTCGAGTAGCGGCGGTAGAGCTCCCGCAGCTCTTCGCCGCTGTCGTCTCCCGGAAGTCGCTCCACGAGCGTTGCATCGCTCGGAGCCATGCACTCAAGGTATACGCAGTGCGTCAACGCCCGGTTCGCGCCAAGACCAGCGCGAACCCGAGCGTCTCGCGGCCGCCGGGCAGGGTGAGCCGCCGCCGCGCGGCGGCGGCGCGCTCGCGCAGCTGCTCCGCGCCGTGGCGCTCCGCGTTGAGGATCTGGGTCCACTCGTAGCGGTCCCAGTCGCGCTCGCTCGCCACGCACGACCAGAGCGGCGTCAGGCCCGCATCGTCCGCCGCGGCGAACAACCCGCCGTAGTCGGGCAGCTCGTCGCGGGAGGCGCCGCCGAGCGCCTCGAGGTACTCCGGCGTCGGCTCGCGCCTCCAGTAGCCCTCGCCGAGCAGGACCTGGCCGCCCAGGTCGCGCAGGCGCCCGAGCGCCTCGGGGAAGCCGCCCAGCGCGTGGCTCGACGCCACGCACACGACCAGGTCCCAGGGCCCGGGCGGGGGCTCGCCGGCGACGCGCAGATCGAGGCCCGGCGAGCGCTCCCGTGCGCGCCCGATCAGCTCTGCGTCGGCGTCGTAGCCGACACCCTCGATCTCCCAGCGCGCCGCGATCCGGCGCAGCACCTCCGCCGGCCCGCAGGCCACGTCCAGCACCCTCGCCCCCGCGGGCAGGTCGAGCAGGCCGATCGCCTCGTCGAGATCGGCCTCGGAGAGCGGGTTGTAGAGGGTCAGGTCGCCGTGGGCGATGCGTGACGCGGCGGCGCGGTCCACCGGGGCACCGTACCTTTCGTGCCGTGGCACCAGCGACCCTCGGCGACTCGTTCCAGTCGTTCTTCGACGCGGTCGACCAGTTCTTCTCGAACCTGGCCTCCGTGCGGCTGGGCCCGTTCGTGCTCGCGCTCGCCTGCTTCACCGCCTACCTGACGCTGCGCGCCCGCGCCAGCTTCAACATCCTGCGCGCGACCTACCCGGGCGAGCGCATCCAGTTCCGCGAGATCTGGGGCGCCTACTTCGCCGGCTACGGCTTCAACGCGGTGATCCCCGCGCGCGGCGGCGACGTGGTGCGCCTGTTCCTGACCAAGACCTCGGTCCCCAACTCGAGCTACCCGGCGGTGGCGGCGACCTTCGTCGTCGAGCTCGGCTTCGACGTGGCGATGGGGTCGCTGATCCTGCTGTTCGCGTTCACGCAGGGGGCGTTTCCCAAGCCGCCCGACTTCGCCAAGCTCAACGCGTTCGACCTCTCCTACCTGGCCCAGCACCCGCGCTTCGCGCTGTTCCTGCTGACCGCGCTGGCGGTCGGCGTGCTGGTCGCCTTCGCGCTGCTGAGCGTGCGCGTCAAGGCGTTCTGGGAGCGCGTGCGCCAGGGCTTCACGATCCTCCGCGACCGCGACCGCTACTTCCGCGAGGTGTTCGCCGTGCAGTTCGGCGGCTGGCTGTTCCGCTTCGCCGCCTTCTGGATGCTGCTCGAGGCCTTCAACGTGGGCGGCTCGGTGAAGAACGTGCTGCTCGTGCTGGGCGTCAACGCGGTGTCGGCCGCGGTCCCGTTCACCCCGCAGGGCGCGGGCGTGCAGCAGGCGCTGCTGGTCAAGGTGTTCGGCGGCGGCGCGGTCGCCGGCTCGACGGTCGCCGCCTACTCGGTCGGCCAGCAGATCGCGATCGGCGCGCTCACGTTCGGGATCGGCTTCACCGCGCTCGTGTTCATCTTCCGCGTGCGCAGCTTCAAGGAGGTGATCGCGCGCGGGCGCGAGGATCGCGCAGCGGAGTCGGGGCGGCCCGGCACCCGGGACCCGCTCAGCCCGATGTCTAGACTCGGGGCATGTCCTCTGAAGACCCCTTCGGCGGCCTGTTCGGCGACCCGGACGAGCTGCGCCGGCGCATGGCGGAGTTCGCGGAGCAGATGCAGGGGGCGCAGCGCGTGGCCTGGGCCGACAACGCCATCAAGCTGGCCGTCGACATGACCGTGGCCGGCCTGCAGCGCATGAACCTCCAGGGCAACGCCGATCAGCAGGCCCAGGACCTGCTCCAGGCGATGCGCCTGATCTTCCCCGAGGCCGTGATCCTCGTGCGCGAGGCGCGCGAGGGCTTCGGGACCACCTAGCCCGCAGCGCGCGGCTCGGCCGCGTGCGCAGGGTTGGATGACAGCTCCCAGGAGAGCCCGAAGTCGCCCAGGTGGTTGAGGAAGGCCGCCGGGTCGAAGGCCGCCGCCGCCCCGAGCGCTCCGGACCCGCTGAAGCCGGGCGCCGAGAGCAGCTCCGCCGCGTGGCTGAGCGTGACCGCGGTCAGCCCGTAGACGTCGGAGCCTCGCACCACGCCCCGGCGTGAGCTGTCGCCGGCGCGCGCCTCGGCGACGATCGTGAACCGCGCCGCCCTGCGGTCGTCGGGCTTGGGCCCCTCGGGCAGCAGGCCGACGGCCCGGTTCAGCACGCCCCGCAACGGGGTGCGCAGCGCCAGGGCGAGGCCCGGCATCACGTAGGGGAGCACCGGAGTCGCAGCGTCGAACGGCGCCGCGGTGCTCGCGGTCAGCAGCGAGCTGATCCCGCGCGTGCGCGTGTGGTGGGGGACCGTGATGACCTCGCCCGACGGGTAGCGGGTCATCGACTGGCGGCCGAGCGGGGGCGGGAACTCGAAGCTCGCCCGAAAGACGCCGCCCGGCGCGCGGCGCCACTCCCCGAGCTCGTAGACGACGTCGCCGCCCTTCATCATCTCGAGCCCGGAGCGCAGCGTCCCGCGGGTCATCCCGAAGCTCTCCACGGAGTACGCCAGCACGAGCTCGTCGAGCGGCTCGAGCCCGGCCGCGGCCAGGCGGGCGATGCAGTCGCCCGGGGCGTAGTCGAAGCCGAGCGCCGGCAGCAGCGCCACGCCCGCTCGCTGCGCCGCCTCGCCGTGACGGTCGAAGACCATCCGGATGAACGTCTGCTCGCCGGTCGAGTCGACGTAATGGGTGCCGGTGGCGATCGCGGCGCGCACCAGGGCGTCGCCGGCGAGCGTGAACGGGCCGGCGCAGTTGATCACGACGGCGGCGTCCGCGAGCAGGTCGCGCAGCGCGCCCTCGTCGTCGAGCGATGCGGCCCGAGTGGGCGCCCCTCCCAGGCCGGCGAGCTTGTCGGGATCGCGCCCGCTGAGCACGTGATCGAGGCCGCGCCGGGCCAGCTCGTCCCCGACCAGCCGACCCGTGTACCCGGTGGCGCCGTAGAGGACGATCGTCACCGCCTGCACGATACAGTCGCCCCCGTGCGCATCTCGGACGTGATGACGGAGGGCGTCGTGACCGCCACGACGGGTGACTCCCTGCGGCGGGTCGGCGAGCTCATGCGCGACCGCAACGTCGGGTCGGTGGTCGTCTGCGACGGGCGGCCGCGCCGTCGGCGTCATCACCGACCGCGATCTGGCGCTGGCCGTCGTGGCCGACGAGGTCGACGCCGGCGACGAGGCCGGGACGCACGCCTCCAAGCCGATCGTCACCGGCCAGGTCGAGATGGACATCGAGGAGGCGGTGGCGCTGATGGTGCAGCACCGGATCAGGCGGCTGCCGGTCACCGACGGCGACGAGCTGGTCGGGATCGTGACGATCGACGACCTCGCCGTCCGCGCCGGGGACCTGCACCAGGCCCAGCAGATCACCGCCGAGGTGGCCAAGGCGGCGCTGCCGGAGTTCTACTTCCACCAGCGGGGCGGCTGATGAGCCCGCTGACCCCGGACCAGCTGCGCACGCGGCGCCGCGTGGAGAGCGTGATCCAGCTGATGGCGCCGGCGCTCGACCTCGTGCTGGCGGTGGGCGACCGGGTGTCGCGCGTCGTCGAGCGCGACGACCCCGAGTACTACCCGCCGCGCGTCGCGCGCGGGACGGGCGACACGGACGAAGCTCCGCTGCCCAGGTGAACAAGGAAGAGGCTCTCCAGTGGGAGGCGCGCTGGGCGCGCCTGGCGGCGGTCTCGGCGTTCCTGGCCGGCCTGCTGCTGCTGGCCGGGACGTTCCTGCTCCAGTCGATCTTCGAGGACCGCGAGCGGCTCGAGGGGCTGCCGGACTTCCTCGTCTCGGTCGACGCTTCGCCCGGCAAGCTGCTCGCCTCGCAGTCGCTGCTGGCGGCCTCGGCGCTCTTCCTGATGCCGGTCTTCTTCTACCTGTTCAGCGCGATCATCCACCGGACGCCGCAGCTGCCGCGGTGGTTCGTCTGGCTGGTCCTGATCGGCCCGATCTTCTATGCGGTCTCGCTCGTGATCGGCGCCATCGACCGCGTCGACGTGGCCCACCAGTTCGTCGACAGGGCCGCCACCGTGGGCGACTGCCCGGGTACTTCGGCAAGGCCGGCGACGACTGCGCCAAGGACCTGCTCTCGGACGACGTCAGCCCGATCTCGGTCGGGCTCAGCCTCGCGGGCTCGGTGGCGACCGCGTTCCTGTTCGTGATGCTCCCGCTGCGGGCGCGCCGCGCGGGGCTGCTGAGCCAGTTCATGGGCATCCTCGGCGTGATCGCCGGGGCGCTGATGGTGCTGCGGCTGATGCCGCTGGTGCCCGAGGTCACGCAGGCCTTCTGGCTGGGCGCGATCGGCGCGCTCTACCTCGGCAACTGGCCCGGCGGCCGCGGCCCGGCGTGGGAGACCGGCGAGCCCGATCCATGGCCGAGCGCCTCGCAGCGGCGCGGGCAGGCGCCCGAGGACGAGGCCGAGGCCGAGGCCCCGCCCGCCGAGACCGCCGAGCCCGAGCCCACCCCCCAACGTCCGAGCTCACGCAAGCGCCGCCGAAAGAAGCGCTAGCGGCCGCGATCGCGCTGTCGCTGTGCTGCGCGGCGCCCGCGCAGGCACAGGCGCCGCTCGCGCTGAGCGCGCCGCGGGTGCTCGCCACCGGCGTCGCCATCCCGGTCCACGGCAGCGGTGCGGCGCCCGGCGCGCGCGTGCGCGTCGAGGTGCGCCTGCGCGGCCGCTGGCGGCGGCTCGCCTCGGCTCGGGCGGACGCGAGCGGCCGTTTCAGCGCGCCGCGTGCGGCCGCGGCGCATCCGGGGCCGCTACGTCCTGCGGGCGGTCGCGGGGGCGGCCGTCTCGCGCAGCGCGCGCGTGCGGGCGCGGCCGGTGCTGCTCGCGGCCGTGGGGGACGTCAACCTCGGCGACGGGCCGGGCGGCCTGATCGACCTGTTCGGCCCGCGCTACCCGTGGACGGGCACGGCGCGGGCCCTGCGCGCCGCCGACGTCGCGTTCGGCAACCTCGAGTGCGCGGTGTCCACGCGCGGCGCGCCGGTGCCGAAGGAGTTCAACTTCCGCGGCCGCCCGTCCTCGCTGGGCGCCGTGGCGCGCTTCGCCGGCTTCGACGTGCTCAACCTCGCCAACAACCACACCGGCGACTACGGCACGCGCGCGCTGCTCGACACCGTGAGCAACGTGCGCCGGCTCGGCATGCAGGCCGTGGGGGCGGGCGGCAGCCTCGCCTCGGCCGCCGAGCCGAGGACGGTGCGCCGGCTCGGCCTGCGCATCGCCTTCGTCGGCTTCTCCAACATCCTGCCCGCGTCGTTCTACGCCGGGCCCCGGAGCGCGGGCACGCAGCCGGCGACGCCCGAGCTGATCGCCGCCGGCGTGCGCAGGGCGCGGCGGCGCGCCGACGTCGTCGTCGCGACCTTCCACTGGGGCGTGGAGCGCGCACCCGCCGAGGATGCGCGCCAGCGGGCGTTCGCGCAGGTCGCCCTGGGCGCGGGCGCCGACGCCGTGATCGGCGCCCACCCGCACGTGCTCCAGCCGATCCGCCGGGCGGGGCCGCGGCGGCTGGTCGCCTACAGCCTCGGCAACTTCGTCTTCGGCGCCTCGTCGCCGGCGACGGCGCGCACGGGGATCCTGCGCCTCAAGCTGTCCGCGCGCGGAGTCGAGGGCCACCGGCTCGTGCCGGCGGTGATCGGGGCGGCGCGGCCGCGCCTGCTTCGGCGCTAGCGAACCCTGCGCGCGCGGCCGAGCCGCGCGCTTCGGCGCTAGGCGATCGCCGGCGCCTCCGGCAGCCGCTCGAGCGCGGCCTCCATGTCGGCCTCGGAGAACTCCGGGTCCTCCAGCCTGCCGGCCAGGTAGGCCTCGTAGGCGGACATGTCGAAGTGCCCGTGCCCGCACAGGTTGAGCAGGATCACCCGCTGCTCGCCCGCCTGCTTGGCGGCCTCGGCCTCTTCGATGACCGCCCGGATCGCGTGCGCCGGCTCGGGCGCGGGCAGGATCGCCTCGGTGCGGGCGAAACGCAGCGCGGCCGCGAACGTCTCGTTCTGACGGTAGGCGCGCGCCTCGATCAGGCCCTGCTTCACCAGCGCGCAGACGATCGGCGAGTCGCCGTGGTAGCGCAGGCCGCCCGCGTGCACCGGCGGCGGGACGAAGTCGTGGCCGAGCGTGAACATCGGCATCAGCGGCGTCAGCCCGACCGTGTCGCCGAAGTCGTAGCGGTAGACGCCGCGCGTCAGCGTCGGGCAGGCGGCCGGCTCGGCCGCGACGAAGCGCGTCCTGGCCTCGCCGCGCAGGACGCGCCGGATGAAGGGGAACGCCATGCCGGCGAAGTTCGAGCCGCCGCCGACGCAGCCGACGACCACGTCGGGCTCGTCGCCCGCCATCTCCATCTGGGCCAGCGCCTCCTGGCCGATCACGGTCTGGTGGAGGCAGACGTGGTTGAGCACCGAGCCGAGCGCGTAGTTCGTGTTGTCGGCCTTGGCGGCCACCTCGACCGCCTCGGAGATCGCGATCCCGAGCGAGCCGGTGGGGTGCTCGGCCTGGGCGCGGCCGGAGTCGGTCGTGTCGCTGGGCGAGCGGATCACCTCGGCGCCCCAGCTCTCCATCATCGCCCGCCGGTAGGGCTTCTGGTCGTAGCTCGCGCCCACCATGTAGACGACGCAGTCGAGCCCGAACAGCGAGCAGGCCAGCGCCAGCGCGGAGCCCCACTGGCCGGCGCCGGTCTCGGTCGCGAGCCGCTCGACGCCGGCCTCCTTGTTGGCGTAGGCCTGCGCGACGGCGCTGTTCGGCTTGTGCGAGCCGGCGGGGGAGACGCCCTCGTACTTGTAGTAGATGCGCGCGGGGGTGTCGAGCTCGCGCTCGAGGCGGTGCGCCCGGTAGAGCGGCGTCGGGCGCCACAGCTTGTAGACCTCGCGGACGGGCTCCGGGATCTCGACCTCGGGGTCCTGCCGAGACCTCCTGCCCGATCAGCTCCATCGGGAAGATCGGGGTCAGGTCGTCGGGCCCCGCGGGCTCCTTCGTGCCCGGGTTGAGCGGGGGCAGGGGATCGCCCGGCAGGTCCGGCAGCAGGTTCACCCAGTGGGTCGGGATGCGGTCCTCGGTCAGCGTGAACTTCGTCTGCTCGGTCACGCGGCGATCCTAACCGCGAAGATGCCGGCCGTGGAGAGCCGCGCCAGCGCCGTCCTGATCCTTGTCGCCGTGCTCGCTCGCCGGGTGCGGCGGCGGCGACGACCCCCCGGCCAAGCGCGAGCCGGCCCCGTCGGCCGGCCTGCGCATCGAGCGCGGCGGCGCCGGCGACCTGACCGTCTACGTGGACCCGGCCGTGAACGTGCGGTCGCGAGCGGGCGGGCGCAGCCAGGTGCAGCTCAGGTGCCTCGACGCGGACGGCGGCCTCGTGATCGCACAGGACGAGGGCTGGCCGTTCGCGGAGACCGACGGGGGCATGTACGAGCCGCACGCCCACGTGGGGGTCGATCCGATCGGCGCCAGCTCGGTCGACAGCTGCCGGCTGGCCGGCACGAAGCCGCTGCTGGTGGCCGGGGTTCCCTAGCTCGCGCCGGCCGCGGCGGCGATCTGGCGGTACGCCTGCGCCGGGTCGGGAGCGCCGAAGATCGACGAGCCCGCCACGAACAGGGTCGCGCCGGCCGCCGCGACGGGGCCGGCGGTGGCCGGGTCGATGCCGCCGTCGACCTCGATCGGCACGCCCGGTCCGAGCAGCTCGCGCAGCCGAGCGACCTTCACCGTCGACGTGTCGATGTACTCCTGGCCGCCCCAGCCGGGGTTGACCGTCATGCAGAGCACGTGGTCGAAGGCCTCGACCAGGCCGACGATCGCCTCGGGCGGCGTCGCGGGGTTGATGGCGAGGCCGGCGTCCAGCCCGGCCTCGCGGACCGCCTTGAGCGCGTAGTGGACGTGGGGGGTCGCCTCCCAGTGGACGCTGAGCGAGTCGGCCCCGGCGGCGGCGAACTCCTCCACCCGCTGCTCGGGGCGCTCGACCATGAGGTGCACGTCGAGCACGCCGCCGCGGTCGTGCACGAGGTCGCGCAGCGACTCCACGATCAGCGGCCCGATCGTGATCGGCGGGACGAAGTGCCCGTCCATCACGTCGACGTGGATCACGCGCGCGCCGGCGTCCATGACGAGCTCGACCTGCTCGCCGAGCCGGGCGAAGTCCGCGGACAGGATCGAGGGCGCGACGCGAACTTCCGACAGCAGCGGGTGACTCACGCCGCCGCACGCTAGCGCGCGACGGCGCGAGCCCGCTTGCTCAGGTCTCGTCGTCGTCGGTAGAGGGGTCCTCGGTCCGGTTCTCCGGCCCGTCGTCGACCTGGTCGAGCGAGGTGATGTCCCTGCGCAGGACGCGCTCGCAGTCGTTGTCGACCTGGTCGAACTGGTCGGCCAGCACCTGGTCGCGGCCGTCGCCGCAGTGGACGCGGTCGGCCTCGCCGTCGCGGACGAGGAAGCGGTCGCGGCCGTTGCCGCCGAACAGCTCGTCGCCGTCGGTGTCGCCGATCGCGGTCACGTCCTTGCGCGACAGCGCCCAGAGGACGTCGTCGCCGTCCCCGCCGGACGAGACGTCGCGTCCCTGGTTGGCGAAGAGCTTGTCCGACCCGGGTCCGCCGTCCTGGTGGTCGTCGCCGAAGCCGCCGGACATGAAGTCGCGGCCGACGCCGCCGCTGGCGGTGTCGTTCCCCGGCCCGCCGTGGAGGCGCTCGCAGCGAGCGCGGCGGAAGCTGAAGCCCTGTCCGCCGTTGAGCGTGTCGTTGCCAGGCCCGGCGAAGATGCGGTCGCAGCCCGCCCCGCCGTTGAGCCAGTCGTCGCCGTCGTTCCCGGTGATGAAGTCGAAGCCGGGACCGCCGCTGACGCGGTCGTTGCCGAGGTTGCCGTGCAGCTCGTCGCCGCGCCGCCCCGGGAACCCGCCGCCGCCGCTGGAGCTGGTCGTCGCCCTCGCCGCCGCGGGCGTAGTCCCAGCCGGGACCGCCGTCGATGACGTCGTTGCCGTCGCGGCCGAGCAGTACGTCGGTGCCGGCGCCGCCGGCGGCCGAGTCGTTGCCGGCTCCGGCGTCGACGAAGTCGGCGCGGGCGAGTGCCTTGATGGTGTCGTCGCCGCCCTTCGCGGCGATGCGGTCGTGGTGATCGGTGCCGGTCAGGTCGTTGGGACCGTCGTCACCGGTGATCGCCTGAGCCGCGGCGAGCGCGGTCGCGACGAGCGACGCGACCACCGCGACCGTCAGAGCGCGCAGAAACCTGCTGGTACGCTGCCTCACGGGGCATCCTCCTGTGGTGGTTGGATGCCCCCTTAACCGTTCGGGGCTGACTGAGTTGCGGCGGGTGGACGGCTGGCGTACGGGGTACCGTCACCCCATGTCGCTGGGCAAGTCGCTCGTTGCACTGCTCGCGGTTCTGACGACGGCAGCCCTCGTAGCGATCGGCGCTCAGGCTGAGTCTTCCCGCTTGAATCTCACGGTGACGCCTGCGACGGGCGGGAAGCACCGCCCCTTCCTCGTCGCGTTCACCAGCGACCGCGCTACCGGCGTGGTCGGCAAGACGCGGCGCTCCTACACCGTCCGTGCGCTTGCCGTGCGCCCTGCAGTTGCCTGCGTTGTCGACAGAGACCGGACTCTGGCTGGACGGGAGGCTGGGACGCGGATGCGTGCCACGCTCGACCCCGCCAGGGGGAAGGGCGGCGAGTTGGGCTGGTGCCACGGGCGCTTTCGCGGCACCGTGACCTACTCCGAGGCGTACGCCTGCCCGCCGAGGGGCACGTGCCAGCCGCCGAAGGATTTTCCGCAGCGCAGTCGTGTCGTGGCGCGTTTCTCGTTCCGCGTTCGCTGACTACGCCGCCCGGGCTACGCCCGCGACGCCTGCTTCGCGTGCGCCCGGATCTCCGACAGGATCCGCTCCAGGCGCGGCTCGGTGTCGCGGTCCACGAAGGTCATCGCGGCCGCCACCGACGGGTGCACCCGGGCGATCTCGGCGTGCAGCGCGTGCGCGACCGCCCGGTAGGCCGGGTGGCCCTCGCGCCCGGAGCGCAGCTCGATCAGGTGCATCGCCTCGCGCGCGTTCAGGTCGAGCACGTAGCGGATCCGGTAGCCGAGGCAGAGCGCGTAGGGCGCCAGCTCGGCCAGGCCCGCCTCGACCAGCCGCGCGTGCTCGGCGCGCGAGCGCTCCAGGCCCTCGCGGTAGCGGTCCGCCACGCCGGCGTCCTCGAGCTCCTCCGGCACGCCGGCTCCCAGGTCGGGTCCGAGCGTCTGCCACTGGATCGTGAGCATGCGGTGGCGCTGCAGGTCGCGGAAGGCGCCGTAGTCCGACACCACCTCGAAGCGATAGCGCAGCGCCTCGAACCCGCGTCCCGGCCGGTGGCGACGGTTGCCGCGCTCGCCGACCAGCTCCGCGAGCATCGCCGCCCGCTCGTCCGGCGGCAGCGCGCGCACCGCGCTGCGCGCCTCGTCCTCGGAGGTCCCGGCGGCCTCGAACAGCAGGGCCGCCAGCAGCCCGTCCTCGTCGCCCTCGGCCGACAGCAGCCGCACGACCGGACCGCTCGGCTCGTCCCGCCGCGCGCGGTCGAGCCCCAGCCGCCTCGTCCAGCGGTCCGCAGCCTGCGAGCGCTCGCTCAGGTACGTGATCCACTCGCCGCCGCGGTCGGGCCGCTCCACGCGCGCCACGAAGCTCGGCATCACCGTCTTCAGCTCGGCCAGGATCATGTCGGCGTAGTCGCGCGCCTCGGGCAGCGGCGAGGCGTACAGGCGCAGCAGCAGCTGCTCGTAGGCCTGGCCGCTGGCGAAGATCCCCACGTGCGAGAGCGAGGCGGCCGGCAGCAGCCCGCGCAGCAGGTCGAGCGCCTTCGCGCGCAGCGCGCGCCGGTGGGCCGCCTCGGGCTCGCCGTCGGGCCGCGGGAAGCGCTCCGCCGCCCACGCCTCGACGCGCGGCAGCGACTCCGAGTAGGCGTCGAAGAGGAAGTCCATCGCGGCCTCGTACTCGGGCCCGAGCGAGGGGTGGCGCCAGTAGCGGTAGCCGAGCCCCTCGGCGATCGGCGCGTCGTAGGGGATGTAGCGCGTGGACTGCTCCAGGTAGGCGGCCAGCCGGCCGCGCTGGAGCAGCTTGGTCATCACGTTCGAGACCCACTCGCAGGCGATGTGGGCGCCCCCGAGCTGCGCGACCGAGTCGTCGCCGTAGCCGAGGAAGATGCGCTCGTAGAGCTTGCGGGCGCGCTCGCCCTCCTCGCCGTCGAACGGCTCGCCGGCGCCGCCGGCGTCGGCGAACTCGTCGAGGTAGAGGCGCCGCAGCGTGCCCTGGTAGCGCGAGTAGCGGGCGAACAGCGCCCCCTTCACGGTCTCCGGCAGCCCGACCAGCGCGAAGACGGGCCTGTCGAGGTTGGTGAAGTGAGGCTCGAGCGCGGCGCGCTCTGACTCGGTGAAGCTCTCGGCGGGGTAGTCCATGCGGGGCGCGTCAGGCTACCCCGCCGAGAGGCGGAACGGGCAGCCCGTCGACGCAGTTAGACCCTCGACGTCGGCCGGTCCCCGAGCGGTGCGCCGGCGGACACGGCGTGCTGGCCGGCGAGCCTGTTCAGCAGCCGGGCGGCCTGGCCGCTCAGCTTCAGGTCCGCGCTCAGCAGCGCGCCGTTGTAGTCCGACTCCTTGCTCAGGTTGGTGAGCCTCGCCAGCACGATCACGCTGCCGCCGGCGCAGTAGCTGCGCACCGCGCGCGACGAGCTTGCGGGCCGCCTTGGGGTGCTTGCCGCGCCTGGTGCTCGAGGCCGAACGCCTTCAGCCCCTGGCGCAGGTGCCCGCAGCCGCCCCGCAGCGCCGGGGATCTGGGCGAGCAGCACGGCGCCGGCGCCGCGCACGCGCACGGCGACGAAGTTGCGCACGACCGCCGAGCGGTCGCCCTTGCTGAACTTGAGGCCGCCCTTGTGGGCGAGCAGGCCGTTGTAGGTCCGCGTGTTGCCGAAGCCCGCGGCGATCGGGAAGACGAAGCTGCCGTTCTCGCGCGGTCGCCTTGCCGGTCGGCGCGACGGTGACCCCGTGGTTGGACAGGAACTGCGGTCGCCTGCCGCGGACGGCGTGAAGGTCGTGCGTGCCGGTCAGCTCGAGACGACCTTGGCCTGGGCGCCGGCTGCTCCGACGAGCATCAGCGCGGCCGACGCGGCGAGCGCCGCGAGCATCTTGCTTGTTCTGAGTCTCATAGCGCTCGCCAGAACAAGCCGGCGCGCCGAGAGTTGCGCGCCTCAGGCCAGCCTGCAGGACGAGCACCCGGTCGAGCCGGGCGGACCGTCTCGTCGACCGGCACCGCCTTCTCGAGCCGCAGCGTCGATCGCGCGGCCGTCGATGCGCAGCGTGGCGAGCTGGTTGTCGAACCAGGGGCCGTCGCCGACCATGCGCCAGCGCACGTCGGGGTCGTCGACCCCGGCGCTGGCGGCGAGCGCGCGCGTCACCAGCGCGAACGGCCGCGACATGCCCATCCGGATCACCTGGCGCTCGCGCGCCTCGAGCGGGTTGCGGTAGGGCGAGCAGACCGCCTGGAAGACGTGCGAGCGCACGCCCGCGCCGCGCCGGAAGGCGACCTCGCACAGGTAGGCGTGGTGGACGTCGCCCGACAGCACCACGATCGACGCCGGCGCGCGGCCGCGCTCGCCCGCGCCCACCGAGCGCAGCAGCTCGGCCAGGCGCGCGAACGACTCCTGGAACGCGGCCCAGTGCTCGAGGTCGACCGCGCTGGCGCAGGCGCTCGGCGAGCGGCGCGAACGCCGGCCCCCAGGCGCCGCCCGGCGACCGCCTCGCGACCACGCCTCGAGCGTAGTGCATCCCTGCGCCGAGCAGCCACGGCAGCGAGGTGGCCACGAGCAGGTGGTCGAAGTCGCCGGTGAAGTGCTCGGCGACCCACTCCCACTCGCGCTCGTCGAGCATCGAGCGGTTGCCCTCCTCGAGCACGCGCCCGGCGCGCGAGTCGATCACCACCAGGCGCGTGTCGCCCGAGGTCGCGGCAGTAGCTCCAGCGCGTGCCCGAGGTCGACTCGTCGGCCGCGCGCGCGAACTCCGCGAGGATCGGCCAGCCGTCGTCGGCCTCCTTGACCCGCTCGAGCAGCTCGTCGTCGGCGTGGCGCCTCGGGCGTCGAGGTTCCCGATGTGCTGGTAGACCCAGTAGGACGCGAGCGCGCCGACGATGTGCTCGTTCCACCACTCGTTGCGTGCGCATCTCCTCGAGCCAGGCCTGCGAGATGTTCCAGTCGTCGTGGACGTCGTGGTCGTCGAAGATCATCGCCGTCGACAGGGTCGAGAGCAGCCAGCGGATCGTCGGCGTCGCTCCAGCTCTCGCGGTAGAGCCGCGTGTACTCCTCGAAGTCGACGCACGCGCTCGCCCGGCGGCTCGCTCGCGTCGCGCCGGCTCTCGATGAAGGAGCGCGTGGCGGGCGACACCTCGTCGGCGTAGACCTGGTCGCCGATCATCAGCAGCACGTCCGGCCAGCTGCTCGCGCGGCTCGTCGCGCATGCGCTGCGGCGAGCGTGTGCAGCGAGTCGACCTCGCGGCCGCGCTCGTCCTCGTCCTTGCGCAGCGAGTAGGGCGGCTCGTGCGGGGCCGCCACGCGGCAGGAGCCGAACACGACCTCGAGCGGCTCCGTCCTTCGGATAGGTGTGGAAGGCGCTCGCCGGGAACCCGTCGTCGACGCGGCCAGACGCGCTCGCCGTCGAGGCGGACCTCGTACTCGTGCCAGGTGCCCGGTCGCAGGCCGGCGCAGCAGACGAGCGCGTAGTGGTGGCCCGCCACCTGGAAGGTGCGGTCGCGCGTGCCGAGCACCTCGACCTCGCAGGGCGCGTCGGTCTCGACCCAGATCGACCGCCTCGGTCTCGCCGACGTAACGCAAAAGGGGGCCGAGCACCAGATTGGGCACCGGCGGCAGCATATGGTTCAGCCCGGTGGAGGCTGAGCTGCAGAGGGTCGGCCGCTCGATCCACGCGGCCTTCCCGGCCAGGCCGCGCCACCCGCTCAAGGCGCTCGACGTCAAGGCGATGGAGATGGCCGCGCAGCGACCAGGAGCTGCGCGCCGCGCTGTTCCGCTTCGTCGACGTCACGCCGGCCTGCACCAACCTCGACGACCTGGCCCGCCACCTGACCGCCTACCTCGACGAGGTGGACGAGCGCCCGCCGCCGATCGAGGCGGCGATGCGCATGTCGCAGCACGAAGGCGGGCCGGGCGGCGCTCGGCGCCGCCGCGGCCGCCGGCGTGCGCCACATGGCGCACCGCTTCATCGTGGGCGAGACGCCGCGCGCCGCGCTGCGCTCGCTGCGCCACCTGTGGGAGCACGGGGCGGCGCGTCTCGCTCGACCTGCTCGGCGAGGCGACCGTCACCCAGCCCGAGGCCGACCGCTACGCGGCGCGCTGCCTCGACGCGCTCGAGACGCTCGCCGGGGCGACCCCGCGCTGGCCCGAGCGGCCGGTGCTCGAGCGCGACTCGCTCGGCGTCGCTGCCGCGCGTGAACGTGTCGGTGAAGGTGTCGGCGCTGAGCCCGCTGCTGCGCCCGGAGGCGCCCGACGTCGGCCGCGACGACGCCGCCCGCCGCATGCGCCCGCTGCTGCTGCGCGCCAAGGAGCTGGGCGCGCACCTGCACATCGACATGGAGTCGGTCGACACGCTCGAGGCCACCATGCAGCTGGTCTTCGACCTGCTCGACGAGCCGGAGCTGCGCGACGGCCCGTCCGACGGGGGTCGTGCTGCAGGCCTACCTGCGCGAGTCGCCCGAGCAGCTCGAGCAGGTGATCGCGTGGGCGCGGTCGACGCGGCGCGAGCCGCCGCTGGTCGTGCGGCTCGTCAAGGGCGCCTACTGGGACCACGAGGTCGTCGAGGCGCGCCAGCACGGCTGGACGCCGCCGGTGTTCGAGCACAAGGCCGAGTCCGACCGCAACTTCGAGCAGCTCACGCGGCGGCTGCTCGAGGGCTGGCCGCACGTGCGGCCGGCGATCGCCTCGCACAACCTGCGCTCGGTCGCGCACGCGGTCGCCGCCAACCGCGCGGCCGGGCGCGACGACCGCGACCTCGAGCTGCAGGTGCTGCGCGGCCTCGGCGACGACCTGGCCGCGGCGCTCGCCGACCAGGGCATGCGCGTGCGCATCTACTGCCCGGTGGGCGACATGGTGGCGGGCATGGCCTACCTGGTCCGGCGCCTGCTCGAGAACACGGCCAACGAGTCGTTCCTGTCGCGACCTGCAGCGCGGCGTCCCGGTCGAGGAGCTGCTGGCCGCGCCGTGAGCTTCCGCAACGAGCCGATCCTCGAGCTGCGCCGCGCGCCCGCGCGCGAGTCGCTGCTGGAGGCGCTGCGCGGCCTCGACGCGAAGCTGCCGCTGGCGGTGCCGGTGCTGATCGGCGGCGAGCGCGGCGCCGGCGAGGGGCTCGACTCGACCGACCCCGGGCGCGCCGGAGCGGCTGGTGGCGCAGCGCCGGGCCGGGCCGGCGCGGCCGAGGCCGGCGGCGGCGGTGGAGGCGGCCCAGCGCGGCTTCGCGCGAGTGGGGCGCCCGCCCGGCGGCCGAGCGGGCCGAGGCGCTGCGGGCGGCCGCGGCGCGCCTGCGCGAGCGCCGGCTCGAGCTGGCCGCCCTGCAGGTGCGCGAGTGCGCGAAGCCCTGGCCGCGAGGCCGACGCCGACGTGTGCGAGGCGATCGACTTCCTCGAGTACTACGCGCGACGGCGCGATCGAGCTGGAGCGCGGCCGCGAGCTGATCCAGGTGCCCGGGCGAGCGCAACGAGATGCGCTACGCGCCGCGCGGCGTGGCGGCGGTGATCGCGCCCTGGAACTTCCCGCTGGCGATCCCCTGCGGGATGACCGCCGCCGCGCTGGCGGCGGGCAACGCGGCGGTGCTCAAGCCCGCCGAGCAGTCGCCCGGCGAGCGCCGGCGCGCTCGTCGAGGCGCTGCACGAGGGCGGCGTGCCGCGCGACGCGCTCGCGCTGCTGCCCGGGCTACGGCGAGGCCGGCGCGGCGCTGGTGCGCGACCCGCGCGTGCACGTGATCGCCTTCACCGGCTCGAGCGCCGTCGGCCTCGAGATCGTCGCGCGGCGCGCGGAGACGCCGGAGGGGCAGGGCCACGTGAAGCGCGTGGTCGCCGAGATGGGCGGCAAGAACTGCGTGATCGTGGACGCCGACGCCGACCTCGACGAGGCCGTCCCCGCGATCGTCGACTCGGCCTTCGGCTACGCGGGCCAGAAGTGCTCGGCCGCGGCGCGCGTGCTCGTGCACGAGGCGATCGCCGACACGCTGGTCGAGCGCGCTGGCGGGCGCGACCGAGGTGCTGCGCGTGGGCCAGGCCGAGGAGTTCGCGACCGAGGTGCCGCCGGTGATCGAGCGCGAGGCGCAGGAGCGCGTGCAGCGCTACGCCGAGCTCGCCGAGCGCGAGGGCCGGCTCGCCGCGCCGCGCGGCGGAGGTGCCCGAGGGCGGCTGGTTCTGCGCGCCGGCGGTGGCGGTCGGCCTGCCCGAGGAGTCGCCGGTCAACCGCGAGGAGATCTTCGGCCCGCTGCTGTCGGTCACGACGCGTGCGCGAGCGTCGAGCAGGCCTGCGACGTGGTCGACTCGCTGCCCTTCGCGCTCACCGGCGGGCTGTTCTCGCGCAACCCCGCGACGGTCGAGCGCGTGGCCGCGCGGCTGCCGGTCGGCAACCTCTACGTCAACCGCGGCATCACCGGGGCGATGGTGGGCCGCCAGCCGTTCGGCGGCAACCGCCGCTCGGGCATCGGCGCCAAGGCGGGCGGGCCCGACTACCTGTTGCAGTTCACCGAGCCGCGTGTAGTTACCGAGAACACGATGCGACAGGGAATACCCGTCGAGTAGACGGGAAGGAGACAGGTCATGATCGGAGCAGTCATCCTCGGCATCCTCGCCGGCTACATCGCCAAGGCGCTCATGCCGGGCAAGGACCCCGGCGGCTTCTTCGTCACGATCCTGCTGGGGCTGGCCGGGTCGCTCGTCGGTTTCTTCATCTTCACCGAGCTGCTCGGCATCGGCGACGACGCAGATCTTCGACCTCGGCGGCCTGATCGGGGCGATCATCGGCACGATGATCCTCCTGGGCGTCTACCGCGCCGTCGCCGGCCGCGACGAGGGTCCGACCCACACGGCCACGCCCTAGCGACTTTGTACCCTTGCGCGCGTGAGCGCGCCCGCCTTCGACCTGCAGTCCCACTCGCTGCACTCCGACGGCGACCTTTCCCCTGCCCAGGTGGTGGAGAACGCCGCCGGAGGCGGGCGTGAAGCTGCTCGCGCTGTCCGACCACGACACGGTCGACGGCGTCGACGAGGCGCTCGCCTCGGGCGCGCTGCACGGCGTGCGCGTGGTGCCGGCCACCGAGATCTCGGCGGTCGACGGGCCGTACGAGGACCTGCACGTGCTCGGCTACGGCATCGACCACCGCAGCCGGCAGCTCGGCGAGCGCCTGCTCGACGCCCGCGCTCGACCGCGAGCGCCGCGCCGACGCCATGGCCAAGCGCCTGCGCGAGCTCGGCTTCGAGGTCGACCCGGCGCCGATCGAGGCGCGCAAGGCCGCCGGCAAGCCGGTCGGGCGGCCGCACCTGGCGGCGGCGGTGCTGGCGCACCCCGCCAACGCCGAGCGGCTCGCCGAGGAGGGGCACGCGGACGTCTCCTCGTTCATCCCCGCCTACCTGATCCAGGGCAAGCCCGGCTACGTCGCGCGCACCCACCCGACCGTCGAGGAGGCGATCGAGCTGGATCCACGAGGCCGCCGGCGTGGCCGTCTGGGCGCACCCGTTCTGGGACATCGAGGACGAGGACGAGGTGCTCGCCGCGATCGACCGCTACCGCGAGGCCGGGCTCGACGGGGTGGAGGTCTTCTACACGACCCACACGCGAGCAGCAGGTGCGCGCTGCTCGCCGACCGCTGCGCGCGAGCTCGGCCTGCTCACCACCGGCTCGTCGGACTACCACGGCCCCGACCACCGCCTGTTCAGCTCGTTCCGCGCTTCGACACCTACGACCGCGAGCCCAACCTCGGCCCGATCGCGTACGGCACGCTGGCCGCGCCCGCGCGCGGCATGGACGGGCTGTGCGTGTGGCTGACCGGGCCTGTCCGGCTCCGGCAAGTCCACCGTCGGCCGCCTGGCCGCGGGCCAGCTGCGCGACCTCGGCCACCGCGTCGAGGTGCTCGACGGCGACGACGTGCGCCAGAACCTCTGCTCCGACCTCGGCTTCTCGCGCGAGGACCGCGACGAGAACGTGCACCGGCTGGCCTGGGTCTCGGACCTGCTCAGCCGCAACGGCGTGATCACGTTCGTGGCCGCCGTGTCGCCCTTCCGGGAGCCGCGCGACGCCGCCCGCGCCCGCATGGGCAAGCGCTTCGTCGAGGTCTACGTGAAGGCGTCGGTCGAGGAGTGCGAGCGCCGCGACGTGAAGGGCCTCTACCAGCGCGCCCGCGCGGGCGAGATCGAGGGCTTCACGGGCGTCTCGGACCCCTACGAGGAGCCGCTCGCGCCCGAGCTCGTGATCGACACCGAGCAGCGAGCAGGTCGAGGAGTCGGTGGCCAAGCTGGTGGCGCTGGTCGAGGAGCGGCTCGCGCGCGGGCCGATCGGGCCGGCGCGTGACCGGGCGCGACGGTGTCTAGATCGCCGGGCGCGGCCCGGTCGCCGCGTCGCCGCCGGCGGTCGCCGTCGGCGCCGTCGCCGTCGCCGTCGCCGGCGCGCCTCGGGCTCGCGGCTCGCCGCTCGCCGCCGCCTCCCGCTGGCGCGCCTGCATCTGCGCCATGAACTCGGCGCGCGCCTGCGCGGGCGTGCGGCGCAGCGCGCCCAGCAGCGGCAGCACGGTCAGGATCAGCAGCGCCGCCTGCCGGAACGCCCACGCGTAGCCCTCGCGGGCCGAGCCGGCCGTCTGGCGGATGATCTCCTCGTCGAAGCCCGGGCTTGGGCTCGAAGCGGTCCTGCGGTGCCGCCGGTGTAGTCGTGCAGCGTCGACTGGATCACCTGATTGGCCATCGGGGCCGGCATGTCCCAGTCGTCGACGACGTCCTCGATCTCGTCGTCGGCGAACCACGACATGTGCGCGTGCAGGACGCCGCCGAAGGTCGCGATCAGGATCGCCACGCCGATCGCCGCGCCCAGCTGCCGGGCGGTGTTGAGGACGCCCGACGCGAGGCCCGACCTCGGGCCCGGCGACCGCCCCCATCGCGCCGACGTTCAGCGCCGGGAAGCCGATGCCCATGCCCGACCCCGATCATCAGCAGGCCCGGCAGGATGCGGATGTAGGTCCAGGCGTCGCGCGGCCGTCGAGGGCAGGAACGACACCCACAGCATCCCGATCGCCATCACGATCAGGGCCGGGCTTGGCGATCTCGCCCGGCGGCTTGATGTCGGCGAAGCGGCCGACGAACGGCCACACGACCAGGCCCATCAGCGGCACCGGGACGAGCGCGAACGCCGCCTCGATCGGCTCGTAGCCCCACAGGTTGGTGAACACGAGCGACAGCAGCAGCAGGCGTGCCGATCGCGCCCGCGGCGAAGAACAGCATCCCGAGGTTCGCGTTGCGGAACTGCTTGTTGGCGATCAGCCCGGGCGTGATCATCGGGTTGGGCGCGCGCCGCTCCCACCAGACGAAGGCGGCGCCGAGCAGGATCGCCGCCTGCATCAGGCTGAGCCAGAGCGCCAGGTCGCCGCCGAACGGGATTGGCCTCCACGAGCGCGACGGTCAGGAACAGGACCGCGGCGCCGAGCAGCAGCATCCCGCGCACGTCGACCTCGCGGCCGGCGCTCAGGTCCCAGGTCTCCGGCCACCAGCGCAGGCAGAGCACCACGCCGAGCACGCCGAACGGGATGTTGATCAGGAAGATCCAGTGCCAGCTCGCCACCTCGACGAGCACGCCGCCGAGCACGGGGCCGAGCGCCGACGACACCAGCGCGACGACGGCGATCAGCGCCAGGCCGCGGCCGCGCTGCTCGGGCGGGAACACCAGCACGGTCATCGCGAAGCCGAGCGGCGCCAGGATGCCCGGCGCCCACGCCCTGGATCACGCGGAAGCACGATCAGCCACTCGACCGACCACGCCACGGCGCACAGCGCGGAGCCGATCGTGAAGACCGTCAGGCCGATGATGAAGAAGCGCTTGCGGCCGAACTGGTCGGCCAGCCGCCCCATCGACACGAGCAGGATCGCGAAGATGATGTTGTAGGCGTTGATGACCCAGGTGACCGTCGCCACGTCGGTCGACATCTCGCTCTCGAGCGTGGGGATCGAGATGTTCACGATCGAGATGTCCAGCAGGGACATCGCCCAGCCGATCATCATCACGCCGAAGATCCGCCACTTGTTCGCGTAGAGGAACTCGGACGACGGGTTGGTGCGGGTCTCGGTCGCCTCCGTCATCTCACCGAGCGGTAGCGGGGGCCGGTGCGGTCCTCGGGGTCGCGGCCGTCCCACTGGATCGTCGTCCGGCCCGTCGTCGTCGTCGGGGTGCTCGTTGTCGACCGCGTCCCACTCGTTCGGGATGCCGTCGTCGTCGATGTCGTCGTCGCCGCGCTCGCGCGGCGGACGCAGCGCGCCCTCCGGGCCGAACTCGGGCAGCGTGCCGCCCGCGACGGTCAGCGCGGCCGCGCGACATGTCGGTCAGCTGGCCCGGGCGCGTCGCTGGCGACGTCGTCGTAGCGCTTCTTGATGTCGTCGTCGTCGGCCTCCTCGTCGTCGTCGTAGAGGCGCCGCTCCATCTGCTCGCGGTCGGCGACCATCAGCCAGCGCTTGTCGCGCACCATGATCAGCGAGCCGCTGCAGCGTGATCGAGAAGGGGCGGTCGGGCAGGTCCTCCTCGTCGACGCCGTCGAACAGCTGCGTCAGGTCCTCGCCGCGCATCTTGCCCGGGATCGTGAGGCCCATGGCCGACAGCAGCGTGGGCGCCACGTCGTGCGTGGACGCGAACCAGTCGATGTCGTCGCCGGCCTTCTCGCCGCGCGGGTGGCGGATCAGGAACGGGACCTCGTACGAGAAGCGGTGCGAGGTGGGCGTGCCGCGCCCGGCGTAGTCGTGCTCGCCGAGCGCGATGCCGATGTCGCCGAGCACGAACAGGAAGACGTCGTCGGGCACCTCGTCCATCAGCCGGCCGACCCATTCGTCGACCACGTCGACGTGCTTGCGGTAGGCGTCGCGCAGCTCGTCGATGTCGTCCTTGCCGAACTTGAGCTCGACCAGCCGGCCGTTCATCGGCCCGATGCCCTCCTTGTCGACCTCGCCCGGCTTGACGTAGATCGGCGGCGCCTCGGCGGCGTCGACGGGGTCGAAGGGGTCGATCGCCAGGAAGTAGCGGGTCGCCGCCCTTGAGCTTGCGCAGCTCCGCGATGCCCGCGCGGAAGGTGCGCTCGGCCGCGGCCGACTGGCGCTTGATCGCGGCGACCTCCGGCCTCAGGCGGCTCCCGCCGGGCGACGCCGGCGGCGCGCCGCCCGGGCGCACCACGTCGGGGAAGCGCGGCCCGGCGAGGATCGGGTTGTCGGTGACGTAGGCCGTGCTGCACGCCGCGCGTGCGCATCGTCTCGGTCAGCACGGGCTGCCAGTCCCAGACGGGGTTGTAGCCGGGGATCGTCCGGCATCCCGTCCGTGCGCCGCCAGTTGCGGAACGGGAACTGAGCGCATGCCGGTCACGAGCGTTCGCCGCACCGGCAGCGCCGGCATGACTCCGGCACGACGCGGTCGAAGCGCAGCGACTTGCCGGTCAGGTCGTCGATGTTCGGCGTGTCGGTGCCCGAGCTGTTGTCGAACGCCTTGACGTAGTCGGAGCGCACCAGCGGCAGCACCACGAGCATCGCGCTCTGCCCGACCTCCCCGCCGAAGCGGTCGGCCGCCGCGGCGCGCCGGCTGGCCCATGCTCGCGAGCAGCCCGCCGCCCGCGGCGGCGGCGCCGCCCCGGCGCAGCAGCGAGCGCCGAGTGAAACCGTCGCTGCGAGTCACCCGCCGATCACCGCCCTCGCGCCCGAGGACCCGAACTGCGGCAGCGTGCCGCCGGCCTCGTCCTCGAGGATCCGCCAGAGCCGGTCGACGATCTGCGGGTGCTCGGCCGCGACGTTGTGCAGCTCCTTCGGGTCGCTGCGCTTGTCGTAGAGCCGCTTGCGGCGCCCCTCGCTGTCCGACAGCAGGAACCAGTCGCGGTCGCCGCAGAGCAGGTAGTTGTCGTAGCAGGACGTGAAGTGGGGGCGCGGCGGGGGCTCGCGGCCGTCGAACAGCACCGACAGGTCCTCGCCCTCCATCATCCCCGGCGCGCGCACGCCCATGAACGAGAGCAGCGTGCGCGAGACGTCGTGGGTCGAGGCGAAGTAGTCGCTCGTCTGGCCGGCGAGCTTGCCCTCGGGGTGCCGGATCAGCGCCGGCACGTGGTAGATGTGCCACTGCGCGCGGGCGCCGTCCTTGCCCATCACGCCGTTCTCGCCGAGCGTCAGCCCGTGGTCGGACATGTAGTAGACGACGGTCTCGTCGAGCAGCTTCTCGTCGGCCAGCTTGTTCATCAGCCTGCCCGATCCACTCGTCCACGTACGTGATCTCGGCGGCGTACAGCTCGCGCACGCGCTCGATGCGTGTCGTCGTCGAGGTCCACGTGGACGACCCACGAGTAGGGCGTCTCGAACGGCTGGATCGGCGATGATCCCCTCGCTCGTCTCGATCCCCTTCGGCTTGCCGGCGTCGAGCTGGAACACCTTCGGGGCGTCGAACGGCTCGTGCGGGTCGAAGGAGTCGACGCCGAGGTAGAAGGGGCGCTTCTTCTTGAGGTCGTCGATCAGGTTGATGCCGGCGCGCATCACCCGGGCCGCCGGGTACTGGCGGTCGTTGTCGCGGTAGATCGAGTTCCAGCCGACCATCGAGCGCAGCCGACCGACCTCGACGCTGTCGGACAGCTCCGGCAGCAGGTAGCGCTCGATCTGGCTGCGCGTCGCGGGCCGCTTGAACGGCTTGTTGAGGAAGCGGTAGGCGCCCTGGGAGAAGCTCGGCTTGGGCGATGTCGACGGTGCGCCGGAAGTTGGCGAAGCGCGGGCCGATCAGGAACGGGTTGTCGGTGCAGTAGGCGGTCTCGATGCCCGCCTCGCCCGCCACCTCGGTGACGATCGGGTAGGTGTCGGGGATCGGGATCCAGCCGGGGCCGACCGGCAGGCCCTTGGTCGGCACGTAGTTGCGGTACGGGAACGAGCGCACGCCGGTGAGCAGGGCGCGCCGGGCCGGGCCGGTCGGCATCGCCTCGGGGACCGCGAGCGAGAAGGACAGCGAGTCCCTCGTCAGCGCGTCGAGGTTGGGCGTCTTGGCGAGGCTGTTCGGGTTGTTCGCGCGGATGTAGTCCCAGCGCGTCGAGTCCGTGATCAGCATCAGCGCGTTGGGCGCGTCCTTGGTGTGACGCGTGGCGGGCTCGAAGTAGTCGTCGCCGCACGCGGCCATGCCGAGCGCGGCGGCGCTCGCCGCGCCAGAGCCGAGCAGTCCTCTGCGAGTCAGGGCCACGGCCGCGGAAGCCTAGTAGGCGGGCCGGGCCTAGAGTACGGCGCGTGTCCGAGCGGCTGCGCTTCGGCGGGATCACGATGGTGGTCCGCCACGCCGCGGAGTCGATGGCCGTCATCGAGGAGGTTCCGCCCCTGCTCGACACGCCGCGCCACGTGCACGCGCGCGAGGATGAGCTGTTCATCGCCCTCGAGGGCGAGCACGTGATCGAGCTCGGCGACGACGAGCATCGGATCGGCCCGGGCGAGAGCGTCTTCGCCCCGCGCGGCGTGCCGCACGCGCAGCGCCGCGTCGTGCCGGGCGAGGGCCGGATCCTGGTCGTCGTGACCCCGGGCGGCCTTGAAGGGTTCTTCCGCGAGCTCGCGGCGGCGGATGCGGCGGGGACGCTGGGGCCCGACGCCTACGCGACGGCCTCGGAGCGCTACGGCATCGCCTGGCTCTGACCCCCGCAGAGTGTCGCTTGTCACGCACGGGCGGTCCCAGGTGTCGAACAATCTGTGCAGGCGGCGATGAGTCTCGCCGCGCAATCCGGTCCAAAGGCACAGATGAACGCACGCACCCGACACCACGCACCATCCGCAGCGCGCCGCCGCGGCGACACCCACGACGGCCACGGCGCCCGCAGGCCCAGCCTCGACGCGGTGATCGTCGGCGGCGGCCCCGCCGGCCTGAGCGCGGCGCTCGTGCTCGGCCGCGCGCGCCAGCGCGTGCTCGTCGTCGACACCGGGCCGCCCGGCCAACGCGGCGTCGCAGGGCATCGGCGGCCTGCTCGCGCAGACCGTGGCGCCCTCCGACCTGCGCCAGGCCGGCCGCGAGCAGCTGGCCGCTTTCCCGAACGTCGAGGTGCGCGACGGCGAGGTGCTCGACGCCGCCCAGAGCGCCGACGGCTTCGACGTGAAGACGGACTCCGGCGCGGTGCGCACCCGCGCGCTCGTGCTCGCCCACGGCCTGCGCTACGACCCGCCGCCGCTGCCGGGCGTGAAGAGCCTCTGGGGCCGCTCGGTCTTCCACTGCCCCTTCTGCGACGGCTGGGAGGTCCGCGACCTGTCGCTGGCCGTCCACGGCTCGGGCCCCGAGGCCGCGCGCTCCGCGCTGGTCGTGTCCGGCTGGAGCCAGGACGTCGTGCTCCTGACCGACGGCCCGGCGCGCCTGAACGGTGAGCGCGAGGTGCTGGAGCGCGCCGGCGTGCGCGTGCGCGAGGAGCGCGTCCGCGAGGTCGTCGGCGGCGACGGCTGGCTGCACCGGATCGAGTTCGAGTCGGGGCCGCCCGAGTACCGCGACGCGATGTTCGTGCGCACCCACCGCGGGCAGCCGAACGACATCGCCGAGGCGCTCGGCGGCTCGCTGACGGCCGGCGGGACGGTCGTCACGGACTCCGGCGGGCGCACCGGCGTGCCGGGCCTCTACGCGGCGGGCGACGCCGCGACCGAGAGCATGCGGTCGGTCGCCAACGCGCTGGGCGGCGGCTCGCGCGTGGCCCAGGCCGTCGCGCTCGACGCCGTCACGCAGCTGGCCTAGCCGCTACGCCGTGGCGACCTGCTCAGGGACCTCGATCTCGCGCTTGAGGATCTTGCCGGTCGGGCCCTTGGGCAGCTCGTCGATGAACCAGATCCGGCGCGGGTACTTGTACGCGGCGACCTGGTCCTTGACGTAGGCCTGGAGCTGCTCGGCGGTCAGCGAGGCCCCCTTGCAGAGCACGACCGCCGCGCCGACCTCCTCGCCGAGCGAGTCGTGCGGCACCGCGACGACGGCCGCCTCCTGCACGTCGGGGTGCTCGTAGAGCACCTCCTCGACCTCGCGCGGGTAGACGTTGTAGCCGCCCCGGATGATCAGGTCCTTCTTGCGGTCCACGATGAAGAAGTAGCCGTCCTCGTCGACCTTGGCCATGTCGCCGGTGCGGAACCAGCCGGCGTCGTCGATCGACTCCGCGGTTGCCTCCGCGCGGTTCCAGTAGCCCTTCATGACGTTGTGGCCGCGGATCACGATCTCGCCCACCTCGCCCTGCGCGGCCTCCTTGCCGTGCTCGTCCCAGACCTGCATCTCGACGCCCTCGATCGGCGTGCCGATCGATCCGGCCTTGCGCGGGCGGTCGGGGTGGTTGAAGGACGCGACCGGGGAGGTCTCCGACAGCCCGTAGCCCTCGAGGATCATGCAGCCGAACTTGTCCTCGAAGCCGCGGATCAGCTCCACCGGGATGGCCGCGCCGCCCGACATGCAGAGGCGCAGGCACGACGTGTCGGTCGAGCCCGCGGAGCCCGAGTGCAGCATCGCGTTGTACATGGTCGGCACGCCCTGGAAGACGGTCACGCGGTCGCGCTCGATGATCTCGAGCGCCTTGTCGGGGTCGAAGCGGGGGAGCATCGTCACCTTCGCGCCGCTGCACACGGCGGCGTTCATCGTGCAGGTCTGGCCGAAGGAGTGGAACAGCGGCAGCGCTCCGAGCAGCACCTCGTTCTCGTCGAACTCGGCCAGGGCGAGAATGGTCTCGCAGTTGCGCCTCAGGTTCTCGTGGGTCAGCTCGGCGCCCTTGGGCTGCCCGGTGGTGCCGCTCGTGTAGAGGATCACGGCGGTGTCGTCGGCGGCGCGGTCCGCCGAGCTCGCGCACCGGCTCGGCGGCGACGACCAGCTGCTCGAACTCGCCCGGCTTGACGAGGATGCACTCGGCCCCGGCCTCCGCGGCGCCCGCCTCCGCGGCGGCGGCGAAGTCGTGCCAGGCGAACAGGAGCTTGGCGCCGGAGTCGCCGAGGTAGTAGCTCACCTCGCGCTCCTTGAGCAGCACGTTCATGGGGACGACGGCGGCGCCCGCGCGCAGGATGCCGTAGTAGATCGCGGGGAAGTACGGGACGTTCGGCAGCATCAGCCCGACCCGGTCGCCCGGCCCGACGCCCTTCGACTGCAGCAGCCCGGCGATGCGCGCGCTCGACTCGTCGAGCACCGCGTAGGTCAGCTCGACGTCGTCGAGCTTGAAGGCCGTCCTGTCACCGTGCTGGGCCGCGGTATCGGTGAGGATCCGGGCCAGGTTCTCGCTCATCCCTCCATCTCCCTTTGTCGCTGGCGCGCAGCGTAACGCGATCGACCGGGGGTGGTCACCGAACGTCACGCATATGGTGCATCTCGGTGACCAGGGTGGTCGGCAGTGGCCGAGGGCCGCCTCGCTGCCCGGGCGCTTACAGCAGCAATACAGGACCCGCTCGTTGCCGCCTTGTTGCTCGTCGCCCGGCGCTGGCTAGAGCAAGCCCGACAGCGACGTGCCGACGTCGCGCGCCGCGTCGAACAGCGGGTCGGGCCAGAGCCCGAAGAAGATCGTCGCGGCGGCGAACAGGACGGCGATCGCGGCGACCTCCGGCTGGGCGCTCGCCTCGGCCTCGGGGGACCAGCCCGGAGACGGGCTTCACCTTCCGCGCGGGCAGCGTCGGCAGCTGCACCTCGGCGCCGCCCATCCACATCGCGGCGACCACGCGCAGGTAGTAGGCGAACGACACGACCGCCCCGAGCACGATCACGACCCCGAGCCAGGCGTAGTCGCCCGACACGGCCGCGTCGATCAAATAGAACTTGCCGATGAAGCCCGCCGTCGCCGGCACCCCGGCCAGCGACAGCATCGCGATCGTCATCGGCCACGCCAGCCAGGGCTGGGTCTGGCCGAGGTTCTCGAACGAGGAGATGTCGTCGCCGCGCTCCGAGACGCGCTCGCGCGCGATCACCACCGCGAACGCCGCCACGTTCATGATCAGGTAGACGGCGAGGTAGAAGACGGTCGCCTGCAGCCCGAGCCGGGAGCCGACCACGACGCCGGCCAGCAGGTAGCCCGCCTGGGCCACGCTCGACCAGGCCAGCAGCCGCTTCAGCGAGCGCTGCGCGATCGCGCCGACGTTGCCGATCACGATCGTCGCCGTGGCGAGCGCCGCCAGCGCCGGGCCCCAGTCGAGCTGGGCCAGCCCGAGCGCGTGGTCGAACAGCCGCAGCGTGATCGCGAAGGCCGCGGCCTTGGTCGCCACCGCCATGAAGGTCGTGATCGGGGTCGGCGCGCCCTGGTAGACGTCGGGCGTCCACTGGTGGAACGGCGCCACGGACGCCTTGAAGGCGAGCCCGGTGACGATCAGGCCGATGCCGGTCAGCAGCAGCGGGTCGGACACCGACACCTTGCCGCCGCTCAGCGCGTCGCCGATCGCGTCGAACTGCATCGCCCCGGTGGCGCCGTAGATCAGCGCCAGCCCGTACAGCAGGGTCGCCGAGCCGACCGAGCCGATCACGAGGTACTTGAGCCCGGCCTCCAGCGACGTGCGCCGGTGCAGCTCGGTGGCGCACAGCACGTAGAGCGGGATCGACAGCAGCTCGAGCCCGACGAACAGCGTGATCAGGTCCGACGACTGCGCCAGCAGCACCATGCCCGTGACCGAGCCGAGCAGCATCGAGTGGTACTCGCCGTGCCCGGCCTCGCGCGGCGCCAGCGCGCGCATCGACAGCGCGACCGCCACCAGGCCGGCGACGTAGACGAGCATCGCGATCCCGAGCGCGAGCGTGTCGACGGTCAGCGAGCCCTCGATGATCGGCTGCTTGACGCCCGGGTCCCAGACCCAGATCGACAGGCCGATCGCGATCAGCAGCGAGACCGCCGTGAGCAGCGGCACCAGCACGGTCTGCACCGTCCGCCCGCGGAACAGCCCGACCATCAGCACCACGATCGAGCCGCCGAGCGTCGCCATCAGCGGCGACAGCTCCTTGTAGTCGATGACCGGCGCCTGGACCTCAGCGAGCGGGAGGGTCATCGCGACGCCACCTGCGCTCCGGCGTCGCTCGCTTCCGCGATGGCGGCGGTGGTGGCCGGCTCGGTGCGGTGCACCACGAAGTTGGGGTAGACGCCGAGCGCGACGATCACGGCGACCAGCGGCGCGACGGCGGCCAGGTTGAGCCCGTCGATCTCACGCGGCTCCACGGCCGGCCCGGGACGGTTGTGCATCGTGCGCTGGAAGACGCGGATCATGTAGACGGCGGCCAGCGCCACCCCGGCGCTCGCGACCAGTCCGTAGACGAGCTGGTCCTCGAAGGTGCCGAACAGGACCAGCAGCTCGCCGACGAAGTTGGCGGAGCCGGGCATCGCCAGCGTCGCGAAGGTGACGATCAGGAACAGCGTGGCGAGCACCGGCGCCTTGAACGCCAGCCCGCCCAGCTCGCGCAGCGACTCGCTGCCACCGGCCCGCTCGGCGACCACGCCGACGATCAGGAACAGCGGCACGACCACGAGCCCGTGGTTGAGCATCTGGAACAGCGCGCCCTGGGCGCCCTTGTCCTCGAAGGCGAAGATGCCCAGCACGATGAAGCCCATCTGGGCGATCGACGAGTAGGCGACCACGAGCCGTACGTTGTCCTGCGAGAAGGCGAGGATCGACCCGTACAGGATCGAGAAGACCGCGAGCACGATGAACAGCTCCTGCCAGTGCTGGGCGCCCTGCGGCATGATCGGCAGGACGATCCGCAGGAAGCCGTAGACGCCCACCTTCGAGAGCACGCCGCCGAGCAGCGCGATCGTGACGATCGGCGACGAGCGGTAGGTCTCCGGCACCCAGCCGTGCAGCGGGAACAGCGGCGCCTTGACCAGGAAGGCGAGGCCGAACAACAGCGCGATCCACTCCTGCGTGCCCTGCGCGACGGAGCGCTGCTGCAGCTCGGCGAGCGAGAAGGAGATCTCGCCGCCGGGGGGCGTCGACAGCACTCCCAGCGCCACCGCCGCGGCCAGCATCAGCAGCGAGCCGGCCAGCGTGTAGATCACGAACTTGGTGGTCGCGCGCACGCGGTCGCCGGTGCCCCAGCCGCCGATCATGAAGTAGAAGGGGATCAGCATCAGGTCGAAGAAGACGATGAACAGCGCCAGGTCCTGAGCCATGAACGCGCCCAGCACGGCGGTCTCGCCCAGCGCCAGGTGGAAGAAGAACAGCCGCGGGCGCTCTTGCTGGCGGAAGGCCGCGACCAGCGTGCACGGAACCCACGCGATCGCCGTCAGGGCGACCATGAACAGGTTGAGCCCGTCGATGCCGAGCTGGTAGCGGATCCCCAGCTCCGGGATCCACTTGTCGTCGGTCACGTACTGGAGCCCGCCGCCGGTGTCGAAGTCGGCGAGCAGGACGATCGCGTAGGCGAGCACCGCGACCGTCCCGGCCAGCACCGCCCAGCGCGCCGTCCCGCGCGGCAGGAACGCGCCCAGCAGCCCGGTCGCGAGCGGCAGGAAGAGGATGATCGACAGGTGGATCGTCATGAGCTGGCCAGCAGGAAGTAGAGGGCGAGCACGGCGACCCCGAGCAGCAGGAGCAGGGCGTAGGCGCGCAGGTAGCCGGTCTGGATGGAGCGGGCGAACGAGGTGCCGGCGCGCACGATGCCGGTGGCGCCGCCGACGATGAAGCCCTGGACGAAGCGGGTCTCGATCACGGCCCGGCCGAACCCGCCGGCGGTCGCGACGGGCCGCACGAAGATCGCCTCGAACAGCTCGTCGAAGTACCACTTGTTGACGAGGAAGGCGTGCACGTGCGGGAAGCGGTCGCGCAGCTCGAGCGTCACGCCGCGGCGGCGCACGTAGGCGACGTAGGCGGCGCTGATGCCCGCCAGCGAGATCAGCCCGCCGACCAGCAGGCCGGCCCACTCGGCGCCGTCGCTCGGCACGGGCTCCTGGAAGGTCGAGTCGGCGAAGGTCGGCTCGAGGAACTTCTCGACCAGGTCGTCCACGCCGGGCACCTGGACCAGGCCCGCGAACAGGGCCAGCACGGCCAGCGGCCCCATGGCGGCCCGCATCGGAACCTCGCGCTCGGCGATGTGGTGCTCCTCGGCGGGGAAGCCGACGTCGGTGTCCTCCGCCTCGCCCGACCCCGGGTTGGTCGGCGGGTGGTGGGCGAGGTGACCCTGCTCGAGCTCGCTCGCCTCGGCGACCGGCGGCCCCCAGAAGACGCGGAACACCATGCGGAACGCGTAGAAGGCGGTGAGCGCCGCGCCCGCGTAGCCGGCGATGGCGAGGATCCAGTACCAGCCGCCGCGGGCGATCGTGAAGGCGAGGATCTCGTCCTTCGAGAAGAAGCCCGAGGTGAACGGGAAGGCGGCCAGCGCCAGCGCGCCGCACAGGAACGCGGCGAACGTGAACGGCATCGCCTTGCGAAAGCCGCCCATGCGGTCCATGTCCTGGATGCCGCCCATCGCGCTGATCACCGAGCCGGCGCTCATGAACAGCAGCGCCTTGAAGAAGGCGTGCGTCATCAGGTGGAACATCCCGGCCGAGAACGCGAACACCGAGACGCCGAGCACCATGTAGCCGATCTGGCTGATCGTGCTGTAGGCGATCGTGCGCTTCAGGTCCGTCACCGCGAGCGCGACGGTGGCCGCGAACACGAGCGTCGCCGTCCCGATGATCGCGCTCACGTCCGCGGCGGTCGGGGCGAGCTCGAACAGCGGGTGCATGCGCGCGATCAGGTAGACGCCGGCCGTGACCATGGTCGCGGCGTGGATCAGGGCGGAGACCGGGGTGGGGCCCTCCATCGCGTCCGGGAGCCAGGTGTGCAGCGGCAGCTGGGCCGACTTGGCGAACGCGCCGACCAGGAGCAGCAGGCAGGCCGCGACCAGCGTGCCGTCGTTGTGCGAGAAGACCTGGTCGGCCTGGCCGAAGACGCCCGCGTAGTCGAGCGAGCCGGTCTTGTCGAGCAGGAGGAACGCCGCGATCACGAGCCCGATGTCGCCGATCACGTTGATCACGAAGGCCTTGATGCCGGCCCGGGTGGCGGTCTCGCGCCGGTACCAGAACGAGATCAACATGTAGGAGGCGGCGCCGACGAACGCCCAGCCGACGATCAGCAGCACGAAGTTGGCCGCCAGCACCAGCAGCAGCATCGAGAAGACGAAGTAGTTGAGGTAGGCGAAGTAGCGCGTGTAGCCGCGGTCCCCGCCCATGTAGGCGACCGAGTAGACGTGGATCAGGAACGAGACCCCGCTGACCACGAGGCACATGAACACCGACAGCGGGTCGACCAGGATCGCGAGGTCGACGTTGAGGTTGCCGGTGGAGGCATAGGTCCATGCCGAGTCGACCAGCGAGCGCGCGTCCTCGGGCCGGTCCTCGAGCTTGATCAGCGCGCCGATCGCCGACAGGAAGGCGCCCAGGATCGCCGCGCTGGCGATCCAGCCGGGCACGCGCGAGGGCCAGCCGCGGAGCCAGCCGAACGAGATCAGCACGGAGCCCGCGAGCGGGAAGGCGAGGATGAGCCAGCCGTATGAGGTGGCGCTCATCCGCGCAGCTCGGACATCTCGTCCACGTCGATCGGGAGCCGGTTGCGGTACATCGCGACGATGATCCCGAGGCCGATCACGACCTCACAGGCGGCGATCACCATCACGATCAGCGCGAACACCTGGCCCGCCTGGCCGCCGTGCATGCGCGAGAACGCGACCAGCGCGAGGTTGCCCGCGTTGAGCATCAGCTCGAGGCAGAGCAGCACGACGAGCGGGTTGCGGCGCGTCAGCACGCCCGCTGCGCCGATCACGAAGATGAAGGCGGACAGGACGAGGAACCAGACGATGTCCACTTACAAACGCACCTCGAGCGTGGTGTCGGCGGACGGCGGCGGCTCGCGATGCCCGGGCGGCGCGCCGACCTCCTCGAGCCCGCGCCGGCGCCTGGCCAGCACGACCGCGCCGACGGCCGCCACCAGCAGCAGGTAGGAGGCCGCCTCGAACGGGACGAGGAAGCGGGTCAGCAGCAGCTGGCCGATCTCGCCGGGCGAGCCGAACCCGGCGGACAGGTCGGCGCCCTTGCTGTCGAGCGCGTCGAGCCCGCTGGCGATGAAGGCGATGCACAGCTCGACGCCGATCGCCGCCGCGAACAGCGGTCCGAAGGAGTTGAGCGCCCCGCCCTCGGGGCGCAACGGCTCGTCGGAGCCGCCGATGTAGGCGACCACGAAGATGTAGAGCACCATCACCGCGCCCGCGTAGACGACGACCTGCGCGGCCGCCAGGAACTCGGCGTGCAGGAGCAGGAACAGGACCGCCAGCGCGAGCAGGTGCGCGACCAGCGCGAGCACCGAGTAGAAGGGGTTGCGCAGGACCACGACGCCGAGCGCGCCCGCCAGCGCGCCTATGCCGGCGACGAAGAAGAGGACCTGCTCGAACCACATGGGCCGGTGTTCTATTCCCCTTCGCGCCGCAATGGCGTGTGCTCGGGGGGATCGGCGAGCAGCATCTCCTTCGTGAAGATCAGATCGGAGCGGTGGTAGTCGGACAGCTCGTAGTCGTTGCCCATCGTGATCGCGTCGAACGGGCAGGCCACCTCGCAGTAGCCGCAGAAGATGCAGCGCGAGATGTTGATCTCGTAGACCGCCGCGTGGCGCTCGCCGGCCGAGACCTGGTTGCCGGGCTCGTTCTCGGCCGCCACGACCCGGATGCACTTGGCCGGACAGGCCGCGGCGCAGAGCGAGCAGCCGACGCACTTCTCGAGGCCCGTGTCGTCGAAGCGGTGCAGCTTGTGCCGGCCGCGGAAGCGCGGGTAGACCGGCGTCTTCTCCTCCGGGTACTGGATCACGTGGTGGCCCTCCGTCATCCGCCCGAGCGTCGTCTTCAGCCCGCGCAGGGTCTCCCCGAACACGCGGTAGACGGCGCCGATGCCGCCGGGCTCTGGCCCACGGTCGATCGGGGCCGCGGCCGCTCTCCAGTCCGTCGCCATCAGGTCACCACCAGGATCGTCGCGGTCACGAGCACGTTCAGGGTCGCCAGGGGCAGCAGGATCTTCCAGCCGAACGACATCAGCTGGTCGTAGCGCAGGCGCGGCAGCGTCGCGCGCACCCAGATGAAGAAGGTGGCGCCGAGCATGATCTTGATCAGCATCCACAAGGGCGCCAGCGCCTCCGGGCCGGGGCCGTGCCAGCCTCCGAAGAAGCAGGTCGCGCCGATGCCCGAGATGATCAGGATCTCCATGTACTCGGCCATGAAGTACGAGCCGAAGCGCATGCCGCCGAACTCGGTGTTGTAGCCCCCGACGATCTCGGCGTCGCCCTCTGGCAGGTCGAACGGCGCGCGCGCGGTCTCGGCGAAGCCGGCCACCAGGAAGATGCAGAAGCCGACGAACTGGGGCACGATGTACCAGATGTTGTTCTGGCTCTCGACGATGTCCACGAGCGAGAGCGAGCCGGCGGTCATCGCCACGCCGAGCAGCGACAAGCCGAGCGCGACCTCGTAGGAGATCAGCTGCGCCGCGGCGCGCATCGCCCCCAGGAACGAGTACTTCGACCCGGAGGCCCAGCCGCCCAGCACCAGGCCGTAGAAGGCGAGCGACCCGAACGCGAAGAAGTAGAGCAGCCCGATCGAGACGTTGATGCCGTAGAGCCCGAAGCCGCCGCCCCAGACGTCGTACGGGCCGAACGGGATGATCGCCATCGTTGCGACCGCCGTGGTCACCGAGATCACCGGCGCGATCGCCATCATCCACGGGACCGCGTTGGCAGGGGTGAACTGCTCCTTGGAGAGCAGCTTCAGCACGTCGGCGATCGGCTGGAAGGCGCCGCGCGGTCCGACGCGGTTCGGCCCGATGCGCGACTGCATGCGGCCCATCAGCTTGCGGTCGCCGAGCAGGACGATCGGCACGAGCTGGAGGAAGACCGCGAAGATCACGATCGACTTCACGATCATGATCAGGATGCTCTCGGCCATCAGGCCTCGGCCTCCCCGGCCGCCACGGCGGCGACCACCGGGAGCGCCGGCGCCAGCTCGGCCTGGCCCTCGGGCAGCCGGCCGCCGCTGACGAAGACGCTGCCGGCCGGGACCCCGGTGCGCACGGCGACGACCGCGGTCACCGAGTCGGCGCCGACCGAGACGCGCACGCTCGTCGCCGCTGTCGACGCCCGCCGCGCGGGCGTCCTCGATCGACAGCTCGGCGCGCGGGCCGGTGGCGAGGAAGCGCAGGGAGGGCGAGTGCTCGATCTCGGGACCGTCCCAGAACGCCGGGGCGACCGCCACCCGCAGGCCCTCGGGAGCGGCCGGCGGATCGGCCAGCGGCTCGGTCGAGGGCTCGCCGGCGGCGAGCGCCGAGGCGGCGTCGCGCTCCTGCCAGCGCACGCCCCGGCCGCCGATCTCGTCGAGCGTGAGGCCCGCGTAGAAGGGCACGGCCGCGGCTATGGCGTCGGTCACCATCGGCGAGCTGAGCGTGCCCAGGCCGGCGCCGGTGCGCTCGCACAGCTCGGAGAGCACCCACCAGGAGGCGCGGGATTCGCCTCGGTGGCCGAGCGCCTGGCGCACACGCTGGACGCGCCCGTCGGGATGCGTGACGGTGCCCTCCTTCTCGGCGTAGACGGGGGCGGGGAAGACGACGTCGGCGTGCTCGTCGAGCGCGTCGTCGCGGAAAGAGGCGAAGGCGACAACGCCGCCGTAGCGGTCCAGCTCGGCCTCGGGCAGCGCGGCCTCGAACAGCAGCAGGGCGGTGGGCTCGGGCGCCTCGCCCGCGCCGGCGTCCGTCAGGCCCGGCCCGATGCCGGCCGCGCAGCCGACCTCGCGCAGGCCGCGTCCGTTGGCGCCGGCGGGGATGCCGATCAGCCCCGACTCGTCCCTGGCGTCGACGCCGAGCGCGCCCGAAAGCGCCAGCAGCGCCTCGATCGCCTGGGCGCCGCGCTCGCCCGAGGCGACGCGCTCGCCCCAGATCACGACGACGTCGCCGGCGTCGCGCAGGACGTCGGCGGCGGCCCGCACGGCGTCGGCCGGCGAGCGCGGCCCGGAGCCGTTGGCCGAGGGCGCGCCGGGCCGGAAGCCCTCGGAGGCGCGCGCCTTGGCGGCGACGTCGTCCAGCGAGCCCTGCGCGCGCGGGCTGCCGAGCGCCGCCGCCAGCGCACCGAGGGCGGCCTCGACGGCGCCGGGCGCGAAGCGCAGGGCGGCCGTCGCGTTCGGGTCGAGCGTCGAGGGGCGCGAGGAGGCGACCACGAGCCGGGCGCCGTTGCGGCGGACGGCCTTGCGCACGCGCAGGTCGAGGATCGGCGCCTCCTCGACGAGCTCGGTGTCGAGCACGAGGATCGCGCCGGCGTGATCGATGTCGGCGACCTCGGCACCCAGCGCGGGGTTCGCCAGGGCGCGCGCGTGCGCGCCCGACAGGCCGGCGCCGCCCGAGTCGACCTGCACCGAGCCGAGGCCCTCGCGCAGCAGGTGCTGGACGAGGAAGCCCTCCTCGTTGGTGGCGGTGCCGCCGACGAGGGCGGTGGCTCGCTCGCCCGCGCGCTCGAGCAGACGGGCGGCCTCGGACAGGGCGCGCTCCCAGGAGACCGCGCGCAGGAAGCCGCCGTCGCGCACGAGCGGGGCGGTCAGCCGCTCCGGCGACCCGAAGGACTGGTAGCCGAAGCGGCCCTTGTCGCAGAGCCAGCCGTCGTCGACCTGCTCGTTGTCGCGCGCGAGCACGCGCACGACCTTGGCGTCGTCGCGCACGGTCAGCTCGACGTTGCACTGCGACGGGCACAGCGTGCAGACCGTGCCGGAGCCCTCGATGTCCCACGGGCGCGCCCGGAAGCGGTACGCCGTCGAGGTGAGCGCGCCGACGGGGCAGAGCTCGATGATGTTGCCGCTGAACGGGGCGACGTAGGGCCGGCCGTCGTGGGTGCCGACGAAGGTGTGGTCGCCGCGCTCGAGGAAGACGAGCTGGTAGTCCTCGGCGACCTCCTGGGAGAAGCGCACGCAGCGGTAGCAGAGGATGCAGCGCTCGCGGTCGATCGCCACCAGCGGCGACAGCTCGAGCGGCTTCTTGAAGTGGCGCTTGGGGTCGATGAAGCGCGAGTGGCCGGCGCCCCAGCCGTACGAGATGTCCTGGAGCGGGCACTCGCCGCCCTTGTCGCAGACCGGGCAGTCGAGCGGGTGGTTGACGAGCAGGAACTCGACGATCGCGTTCTGCGCCTGCTTGACGCGGTCCGAGGTCGTGTTGACGACCATGCCGTCGCGCACCGGGGTGGAGCACGACGTCTGCAGCTTGGGGATGCCCTCGATCTCGACCAGGCACATGCGGCAGGCGCCGACGGGCTGGCCCAGCTTCGGCTCGTAGCAGAAGAAGGGGATCTCGACGTCGCCGTGCTTGGCCGCGTCGACGAGCATCGCGCCCTCGGGGGCGCGCACCTGCTTGCCGTCGATCTCGAAGGTGATCCAGTTGGGCTCGGGCCGGGCCACTAGGCAGCTCCCGCCTCGGCGGACGCGGCCAGCTCGGCGGCGCCGAAGGACTCGAACTCGTCACGGTCGCGCGCGATGCGCGCCTCCTCCATGTGCTGCTCGAACTCCTCGCGGAAGTGCTTGAGCATCGAGGCCACCGGCATCGCCATCGAGTCGCCCAGCACGCACAGGCAGTGACCGATGATGTTGCCCTGGACCTGCTCGAGGATGTCCAGGTCCATCGGCGTGCCCTCGCCGTTGTCGATCCGCTCCAGCACCTTCACGGTCCAGTTGGTGCCCTCGCGGCACGGGACGCACTTGCCGCACGACTCGTGGCGGTAGAACTCGGCCAGCCGCAGCGCGAGCGGGACGAGCGGCTGCGAGTCGTCGACGACGATCACGGACGCGGTGCCCAGCATCGAGCCGGCCTCCGCCATCGCCTCGTAGGTGAACGGCAGGTCGAGGTGCTCCTTGGTGAGCACCGGGGCCGACGAGCCGCCGGGGAAGAAGCACTTGAGCTCGCGACCCTCGGGCGGGCCGCCCGCGAGCCCGTAGATCACCTCGCGCACGGTCACGCCGAGCTCGATCTCGAAGTTGCCGGGCCGCTGCACGTTGCCCGACACCGAGACGAGCTTGGTGCCGGTCGAGTTGCCCTCGCCGAACTTGCGGTACCAGTCGGCGCCGTGCTCGATGATGATCGGCGCGTTGCAGAGCGTCTCGACGTTGTTGATCAGCGTCGGCCCCTGGTAGAGGCCCTGGTTGGCGGGGAAGGGCGGCTTGAGGCGCGGGTTGCCGCGCTTGCCCTCGAGCGCGTCGAGCAGGCCCGTCTCCTCGCCGCAGATGTAGGCGCCCTCGCCGCGGTGGACGACCAGGTCGAAGCTGTGGCTCGAGCCGAGGATGCGCTCGCCCAGGTAGCCCTTCTCGTAGGCCTCGGCGACGGCCGCGTCGAGGATGTCCGCCTGCACCGAGTACTCGCCGCGGATGAAGATGAAGCCCTTGTTGGCGCCCGCCGCGATCGAGCCGATCGCGCAGCCCTCGATCAGCAGATGCGGGTTCTTCTGCATCAGCAGGCGGTCCTTGAAGGCGCCCGGCTCGGACTCGTCGGCGTTGCAGCAGAGGTACTTGTCCATCGTCCCCTTGGGGATGAAGGACGCCTTCTTGCCCATCGAGAACCCGGCGCCGCCGCGGCCGCGCAGGCCCGAGTTCTCGAGCTCCGACAGCACGGTCTCAGGGGTGAGCTCGAGCAGCGCCTTGCGCAGCGACCCGTAGCCGCCGAAGCGCTCGTAGACGTCGATCGTGTTCAGGCCGGGCTCGTCGATGTTGGCGAGCAGCAGGCGCGTCTCGGTCACTCGCGCTCCTCCTCGGGCTCCGGCACCACGCTGGTCCCGGGGTCGAGCGGCTCAGGCGGCATCGGCGGGCCCCGCAGCGGCTCGTCCACCTCGGGGACGTCCAGCACCTGGCGGTCCTCCCAGGTGCCGCCCGCGGGGTGGACGTCCGGCTCCATCGGCGGCCCCGGCCGCTCGGAGACGCGGTAGGGCGGCTCGTAGTCCGGGTCCGACAGGCCGCGCCCGGGGAACGGCTGGCGGCCCTCGATCAGCGCGGACACGAGCTCGCCCGCGTCGCTCTCGCTGAGCGGGCCGACGTAGCGGCCGTCGATCGATGCCATCGGGGCCATGTCGCAGGCGCCCAGGCACTCGAACTCGCGCAGCTCGACGTCCTCGAGCCCCTGCTCGCCGGCCTGGGCGCGGATCGCCTCGTAGACGGCCTTGGCGTTGCGCAGGTGGCAGGCGACGCTGGTGCACACGTAGACGTAGCGGCGCCCGACCGGACGGGTGCGCAGCATGTCGTAGAACGTGGCGACGCTCGACAGGTAGGCGGGCGTGACCTGCATCACCGCGGCGACCTGCTGCATCGCCTCGGGGGAGCACCAGCCGTGCACGCGCTGGGCCGCGTCCAGCGCCGGCAGCGTGGCCGAGTGACGGTCGGGGTACTTCGCCATGTAGCCCTCGATCTCGGCGCGCAGCTCGGGCGGGACGTCGACGGTCGCCGGGTCCGGGATCGTCGCGGGGTCCTCGTCGAGGCGCACGAGCCTCGTCCCAGCCGGCGGCGAGAGGGTCGCTCACCTGTCCACGCCTCCGAGGATCGGGTCGAGCATCGCCACGCAGGCGATGAAGTCCGCGATCAGCGAGTCGCGGGCCATGTCGGGCAGGCTCTGGAGGTTCACGAAGCTCGGGTCGCGCATGTGCAGGCGCGCCGGCTTGCTCGAGCCGTCGGCGAGCACGTAGCAGCCGAGCTCGCCGCGCGGCGACTCGATCGCGACGTAGGCCTCGCCGGGTGGCACGCGGAAGCCCTCGGTGACGAGCTTGAAGTGGTGGATGAGCGCCTCCATCGAGGTGGCCAGCTCGTGGCGCGGCGGCAGCGCGACCTTGCGGTTGGAGGTGATGAAGGGGCCCTCGGGCAGCCCGTCGAGCGCCTGCTCGACGATCTTGATCGACTGCCGCATCTCGTCCATGCGGACCTTGAAGCGGTCGTAGTTGTCGCCGTGGTGCCCGACGGGCACCTCGAACTCGAAGTCCTCGTAGACCGAGTAGGGCATCGCCTTGCGCAGGTCCCAGGGGTGGCCGGTGGCGCGCAGCAGCGGCCCGGTCACGCCCAGCTCGAGCGCGCGCTCCTGCGACATCACGCCGGTGCCCTTGAGCCGCTCGAGCCAGATCTCGTTGCGGTCGAGCAGGTCCTCGTACTGGTCGAGGCGCGTGGGCATGATCTTGAGGAACTCGCGCACCTTCTTCTCCCAGCCGGGCGGGATGTCCTCGAAGACGCCGCCGATCTGGATGTAGCGCGGGTGCATGCGCTGGCCGGACGACATCTCGAACAGGTCGAGCACCAGGTCGCGGTCGCGGCAGCCCCACCAGAGCATCGTCACGGCGCCCAGGTCGAGCGCGCCGGTGGCGAGCGCGAACAGGTGCGAGGCGATCCGGTTGAGCTCCCAGTGGGCGACGCGCAGGTACTCCGCGCGCGCGGGCACCTCCTCGCCGAGCAGCTTCTCGACCGCCATGCAGTACGCGCCCGCGTTGTAGTAGTAGGCGAGGTAGTCCATCCGCTCGACGAACGTGATGACCTTCCAGTACTGCTGGTCCTCGCAGGACTTCTCGATTCCCGTGTGGACGTAGCCGACGATCGGCTTGATGTCGCGCACGACCTCGCCCTCGAGCGTGGTCAGCAGCCGCAGCACCCCGTGCGTGGCCGGGTGATGGGGGCCGATGTTGAGCGTGAACAGCTCCTCGTGGCTGTCCTCCTCTGCCATCGACTCCATCGTCACCGAGCGCTCGCGCTCGCGATAGGGAGTGCTCAGGGGATCGCCGTCAGTCATACCAGCGCGGCAGCTTCTTCTCGTTGAAGGTGAACAGCACGGGCTCGCCGCCCATCGGGAAGTCTCGCCGCTGCGGGTAGCCGACGTAGTCCTCGGGCAGCAGGATGCGGCGCATGTCGGGGTGGCCGTCGAAGACCACGCCGAACATGTCGTAGACCTCGCGCTCCTGGAAGTCGGCGGTCGGGAAGAGGTCCACCACCGTCCGCACGTGCGGCTCGTCGCCGCCGATCCGGAAGCGCGACGTTGAGCCGGTCGCAGCGCTCCATGGAGAGCAGCTGGTAGTGGACGCCGAAGCGCGGCTCGGCCGGGAGGTAGTCCACGCCGTGCAGGCTCGACAGGTTCTCCCACGGCTCCTCGTCCCCGGAGCGCAGGTAGGCGAGCACGTCGTGGATCGAGTCCGGGGCGACGTCGAGCGTCGCCTGCTCGCGGAAGTAGGTGGTCCCGCTGATTGCGTCGTCGCCGACCGATGTCCGCACGCGCTGGGCGATCAGCTCGAGCCCAGTCGCGTCAGGCAACGTCGGGCTCGACTTCCTCGGTCCCGTACGCCTGGTAGCGCTCGCGCCAGCCCATGTCGGGTGTGCCCATGATCTTGTCCTGCAGCTTCATGATCCCGTAGATCAGCGCCTCGGGCCGGGGCGGGCAGCCCGGCACGTAGACGTCCACGGGGAGGAACTTGTCGGCGCCCTGGACGACCGCGTAGTTGTTGAACATCCCGGCGCTCGACGAGCACGCGCCCATCGCGATCACCCACTTGGGCTCCAGCATCTGGTCGTAGAGCCGGCGGATGATCGGGGCCATCTTGATCGACACGCGGCCGGACAGGATCAGCAGGTCGGCCTGGCGCGGGGTGAAGCGGATCGCCTCGGCGCCGAAGCGGGCCAGGTCGTTGCGGGGCGACCCGATCACGGTGATCATCTCGATCGCGCAGCAGGCGAGGCCGAAGCCGAGCGGGAAGATCGCGTTCTTGCGCGCCCAGTTCTGGGCGTTCTCGAACTTCGTGAACACCAGCCGCTCCTCGACGAAGTCGTCGAGGTCCTTGCCCTCCAGCTCGCCGCGCAGCATCTGCTGGGCCTTGAGCTGACGGACGCGCAGATCGTCCACGCGCGTGCGCGTCACTTCCATTCGAGCGCTCCTCTCCGCCAGACGAACACGAACGCAACCAGCAGCAGCACGACGAACACGATCGTCTCCACGAGCGCGAACGCTCCGAGCACCTCCAGCTGGAGGGCGACCGGATAGAGGAAGACGACCTCGATGTCGAACAAGATGAACAGCATCGCGATCAGGTAGAAGCTGATCCCGAAGCGGAAGCTCTTGCGCACTTCGGAGGGCAGGCCGCTCTCGTAGGGCTCGCTCTTGACCTTGTTGGGACGCTTCGGGCCGAGCAGGCTGTTCGCGTGCGCGAAGGCGGTGCCGATGCCGACGCCCAGAAGCAGGAAGACAAGGGCTGGCAGGTAGCTCTTCAGCACTCCAGGCGGGAGGTATAACGCAAGCTTGTGCGAGAGGGCTACATAGTGCCAAAGGACACCCGTTGACCGGGTTTCACATGGCGGTCGGAATTGCCGTCCTGGTGACCAACGCGATCGCCGCCGCGTGGGGTGCGATCGGCTGGCTGAGGCAGAACCCGCGGGCGGCCCTCACCTTCTGGCCGCTGCTCCGGGTGGCCCAGGCCACGGTCGTCGTGCAGGCGGTCGTCGGGCTGCTGCTGCTGGCCCGCGGCGCGTCAGCGCCGGACGGCCTGCACGTCATCTACGGCATCGTGCCGCTGTTCGTCTCGCTGATCAGCGAGGGCATGCGCGCGGGCGTCGCCCAGCGCGAGCTGGAGGGCATCGAGGACGTCGACGCGCTCGACCGCTCCGAGCAGGTGGCGGTCGCGCGCCGGGTGGCGCTCGGCGAGATGGGCGTGATGACCGTCGGCGCCCTGCTGATCCTGACGCTCGCGCTGCGGGCGTACCAGACCGGCGGCTAGACCCCGGCGTACCAGAGCCCGAACACCACCCCGAACGCTCCGAGGGCCGGGATCAGCACGGTGCGGTAGAAGGGCTCGACGATCGGCCGCGTCAGCACCCACGCGAACGTCGCGGTGAGTGCCGCCATCGAGACGATCGACATCGGCGCGAAGACGGCGAGCGCCAGGCCGGCCTCGAGCCGGCTCGGCAGCGCCGCGATCAGCAGCACCACGATCGCGCCGGTTCCGGCGAGCCCGTGCAGCAGGCCGATCGAGAGCGCCTGGCCGGGCGAGCGCACCTTGACGTGCCGGTGCGAGCCGCCCCTGCGCAGGTGGCGCCGCCGGCCGTGGCCGTCGTCGTGCGCGTGGGCCGTCGCCCTGTAGTCGCCGCGCGCCCACTTGACGATCACCCGGACCGCGAGCACGAGGATCACCACGCCGATCGTCTTCTCGGCGCCCGACTCGAGCCAGGCCGGCAGCTCGGTCTTGAAGGCGATCAGGGGGATGCCGAGGGCCACCAGCGCGCCGGCGTGGCCGATCCCCCACCAGGCGCCCAGCCGGGCCGCCTTGCGCGTGTCGCCGTCCTCGGCCGCGACCAGCGACGTGACCGCGACCAGGTGATCGGGGTCCGAGGCGTGGCGCAGCCCGAGCAGGAAGGCGATGCCGAGCGCGACCAGCAGCGGAGCGCCGTCGAACAGCCCGGTGATCAGCGAGTCCAGCTCCTCGACCGGCTTGAACAGGAATTCGAAGTCCATCGCGAGTCCTCCTTTGGTTAGACGACGCCCGGGACCGCCTTGGCGGTCAGGACGCATCCGACGCCGACGATCAACAGCGCCGACGCCGCTGGCAGCAGCGCGGCGACCCGCCCGGCAGCGAGCCGCGGCGGGATCCACCTGCGGGCCGAGACGACGATCAGGCCGAGTCCCGTGAGGGTCGCCGCCAGGCCCAGGCTGAAGGCGGTGATCAGCAGCAGCCCGAGGGCCACCTCGTGCTGCGAGATCGCCGCCAGCAGGACGACCAGGGCGGATGGGCATGGGATCAGGCCGGCGGCCGTCCCCATGCCGAGCAGCCCCTTCCAGCTCAGGTCGTGCTCGTGCTCGTGCTCGTGGTGGTGGTGATGGTGGTGGTGCCGCGCCCTGCGAGCCCGCGCGCGCAGCACGCCCAGGCCGACGGTGACCACGAGCAGGCCGGAGGTCAGCGTCAGCCAGGGGTAGAGGTCCTCGGGCAGCACGTACTGCGACAGCGCGAGCGTCACGAGGCCGAGCGCGAACACGCCGATCGTGTGCGTGACCGTGACCGTCGCGCCGAGCGCGACGGCGTGGCGCGGACTGCCGCGCGTGCCGACCAGGTAGGCGGCGACCATCGCCTTGCCGTGGCCCGGCGAGAGCGCGTGCAGCGCGCCCCAGCCGAAGGCGGCCGCCAGCAGCACGAGCAGGACGCCGCGGCCGGAGGCGGCGTCCGCGAACAGGCCGGCGAAGCCGTCCGACGTGGCGCGCGCCTCGGCGCCGCCGCCGCTCTCGCCCTCGGGGGCGACCAGCGTGCCGTCGCCCGGCTCGACGCGGAAGCTGGCCGAGCGCTCGTCGAGCGGGCTCGACAGGAGGTCCTGTGGGTAGCGGCGCAGGCCGTCGGTGGGGTCGCCGCTCGGTGCGCCGGTGCGCACCGCTGTCCCGTCGCCCGGCCGGGAGACGACGGCCTTCCACCCGATCCGGCCGGGGAACGTCCCGTCGTGCAGCTCGACGCGGCGGGGGTCATCGACCCGCGCGCGCAGGGGCAGCTCGAGCCGCGTCGTCCGCAGCCCGCCGGCCCCGGCGGGGAAGCTGAGCCGCGGTGGCCCGGCGGGCACCAATGCGACGCGGCGACCGTCGACGGTCAGCACCAGACGGCGCTCGACCTCCGAGCGCTTGCGCGCGAGCACCTCGGCGCGGCCGAGCCGGCCCTCCTGCACCGTCGGGATCTCCGCCTGGTCGAGCACGTAGCGGACGTCCACGCGGTCGTCCGAAACGCTCACGACCGACAGGTGGTTGACGCTGAAGTTGCCGAGCGGATGGGCGTCCGCCCGCGGCGCCGAGGCCAGCGCGACGGCCAGGACGGCCGCGAGTCCGAGCAGCAGCGCCCTCATCGCCCGGCCTCCCGCAGCAGCGCCCGCCCGTCCGGGGTGAGCGCAGCGCCGGCCGCCGCGGCGATTGCGAGCTGGCGCGCCGCCGCCGCCGTGAGGCCGGCGCGCCGGGCCGCGATGCCGGCGTGCAGCCGGAAGGTCGCGTCGCGGGAGCCGAGCGCCAGGGCGCGCAGCGCCCAGCGATAGCCGGCGGCCGGGCGTCCCGAGCGGGTCAGCGCCCACCCGAGCGCGTCGGCCGACCGCACGCTGGGCGCGGCGGCCCAGACCCGCCGGCCGAGCGCCACGGCTGCGGCCGGCGGCCCGTGGTCGGCCGCGAACAGGACGGCCTCGGCGTCCGGCGCGGTGGCCGCGGCCCTGAACAGGCCCTGCTGCGCGCGCGCCGTGTCGAGCGCGGCCGCCGCGGCCGCCGGGCGACCGAGCCGCCGCTCGACCTGGGACAACAGCCCGAGGGTCGAGACCAGCGGCAGCCGCGCGACGGCCCGACGCAGGCGAGCGGCGGCTCTCCCCAGATCGCCGCTCGCCGCGTCAGCTCGTGCGAGTCCGACCAGTCCGCCCGGATAGCCGGGCATCGATCGCAGCGCACCGACGTAGGCCTGGTGGGCCGAGCCGATATGGCCGCGCTGAAGCTCGAGGTCGCCCAGGAGCACCTGGACGTAGGCGGTGTTCTCGGGCGCGCCGCCGGCCGAGGCCGCCAGCCGCATCGCGTCGATGGCGCCCGCCGTGTCGCCGGACAGCTCCTGGTAGTAAGACGCGCGCGAGTAGGAGGCCAGGTTCGGCTTGACGTCGAGCATGCGCTGGATCGTGCGCGCCGCGGCGTCGTAGCGGCCGAGCTCGATCTGGGCGTCGGCGATCACCGGGAACGCGGCGAGGCCTGGCTCGAGTCGCTGCGCCTTGCGACCGAGGCGCAGCTGCTCGCGGAAGTCGTGACGGAGCCCGGCCAGCGTGCCCGCCCCGAGCACGGCGCTCACGTTGCTCGTGTCTCGGCGGAGCGCGGCGTCGAAGCTGCGGTCGGCGCGCGAGTAGTAGGCGGGGTCGCCGTTCTCGCGGGCCTTCTGCAGGTAGGCGTCGCCGAGCGAGGCGTAGCCCTCGGCGCCGACCAGGCCGTCGCGCGCCGCGCGCTGGAGGATCGCGATGCGCTGGTCGGTCGAGGCGCCGGCGGGCACGTCGACGGCGACGCCGGCGGCACCTCCGGCCGGCTCGACGTCGCCGGCCCGGTTGATGGTGAGGAACAGGGCGAGCCCGCAGGCGAGGGTTGCAAGCGGGGCGAGGAGCTTCAGCAGATTTGGTCGTATCGCGGTCATGTGCCTCGTTGGGGAGAGGGCGTGGCGGCCCGGACCGCCCACCCGCCGGTCGGCGAGTGGGCGATCCGAAGCCCCGGTCTACGGCAGCTGCGCCGGCGGCGGCTGCGGCACGGGTGCGTGCTGCGGCTCGGTCCGCTTGGGCTGGCTTGAGAACCCGTCGTTCGCGAGCGGGACGTACGGGAACTGCGCCCGGAGCGCCTTGTCGTTCCGGTCGACGCCGTCACCGAGCGGGATCTGCTTGCCGCCCTGGTTGGGCATCAGCAGCGCCCCCGCGATCACGCGGAGCTCGATGTCCACGACGTCGTCGGCGAGCCGACGGCCGTTCGGGAACCCGGCGGTGTCGCCCGCCAGGACGCCGAAGCGGTTCGGGCTCGACGCCGGCGACACACCCAGGTTGAGCTTGAGCGTGTCCGCCGCCGCCGGGTGGTTGCCGATCTGCGTGAGTCCGGGCACCCCTGTCAGCAGGGCCTGGACGATGTCGGTCCGGTTCGTCTCCTTGATCCCGAGACCGAACAGCGCGTTCAGGACGCGCGCCGGCTCCGGGTTGAGCGCGAACTGGCCGAAGTTCTTCGCGTCGTCCGCGGGGGACGTGGCGTTGAACTTGTCCTTCCGGCCGATCGGGATGATCACCTCGTTGATGAGGGGGTTCCCGAGCCGGCTGACCTGCACCCAGTGCCTGCCGTGCCTGCGCGTGTGCTTGTGCTTGCGCGACGCGCGAGGGCCGACGACCGAGCCGCGCCGGCGCTCCGTGGTCGACCACACGCCGACGACGGCGTTGCCGGCCTTCATGCCCGAGACGGACTTGCCGTCGCGCGTGACCTCACGCTCCGGCACCTGCAGGACGAACGACTTGGTGTTGTAGCCGGCCACGTCGTCCTTGCCGCCGCCCTGGTTGCCGGTTCCGATGTTCGGCCGGCCGGGCTTGTCGATGTTGATCCCGTCGAAGATCGTCCCGAGGTCGACGAAGAAGGCATCGTCGGCCGGGGTCACGATCGTCCTGCCGCCGCCCTTCAGGTGGGTGACGCCCCCCGCCTCGACCTGGGCGAAGTTCGGGATCGTCTTGGGCCCGACGTTGTCGGGCACCACCGGCGCGTTGTGCACGATGCGCTTCACGCTGGTCAGCCGGCGGTTGTGGTTGTAGGTCTCCTTGTAGAGGTCGTAGGTCTGGACCAGGTTGAGGTCCGGATCGTTGACCGAGGTGACCTGCGGAGCCGCGTAGAGGAACGAGTTCGGGTTGCGGAAGCGCGTCTTGAACTTCCAGCGGTACGCGACGTCCTCGTACCCGTCGCCCGTGTTGTCGACCTTCACGTAGTAACGGGCGTTCTCGTCCAGCGGGTAGAAGTTCGGTCCGCCGGCGGGATCCGCGAGCGGAATCCAGTTGGCGACGACCGTCAGGCTGTCCTTCGCGTCTGGAGCCGTGAAGGCCCAGACGTCCGTGTTGTCAGCCGTGGGATCCTTCAGGATCCTCGGTGCCTCGCGGTGGCTCGAGCCGAACCCGAGCGTGGCAGCGATAGCAGCGGCTGTCAGGGCCGCGACGGCGGCCAGCAGCTTGCGCATTGCGAGTCCTCCTTTGAGAAGTGACGAGGCGGGGTGGTGGGCCACTCCGCCTCCCGCTGCCTCTTTCATTTCGCAGCCTTCGCGCAACCGGATCACTCAAATCGCGTAAAACTTCTCCGGTGAGTTCGTCGAGGCGTTCCGCGACCGCCTCCGGCCGGCGGGAGCATTCGATCCGCGCGGACCTCGCGCGCCTCAAGGAGGCTCGCGACTTCGCCGAGAGCGCGGCGCTCGAGTTCGGGCTCCCCTCGAACGTCTGCTACCAGATCAAGCTCGCCCTGAGCGAGGCCGTCACCAACGCGATCCAGCACGGATCGAGCTCGCCCAGCGACCCGATCCTGATCATCGCGACGCGCGAGCCGGGGGCGCTCGCCTACGAGGTGGTCGACACGGGCCGGTTCGTGCCGCGCGTCAAGCGCCGCGGCGACATGCCCGAGAGCGGCCGCGGGCTGGAGTTCATGCGGCTGATGATGGACGAGGTCGCCGTCCACCCGTTCGACGGCGGGACGCGGCTGCGCCTGGTCAAGCATTTGCAGTAGAGGACTGCCGCCGCCCGCGGCGAAATCACCTCTGCCCCGGCGACGGCCGGTGACGGCCCCAGACCGCGAAGGATTCGCCCGGAGGTCGTCAGCATCGGCGGCGAACCGGTCGCCGTCGGGGCATCACTTGCCGGGTTGGTCTACTTCACCTCCAGCTCGCCCTTCATGCCGAGGTCGGCGTGGTCGCCGACGGTGCAGAGGAACTCGTACTTGCCGCGAGCGAGCGTCAGCCGCGCCGTCCGCGTGCCGCCGGGCGCGAAGCTGGGGGTGCCTCCGATCTCCTTGCCGTCGCGGGTCACGCGCAGGTTGTGGGCCAGGTCGCCCTTGTTGTCCAGCCTGATCGTGACCGTCCCGGGACGCTCGACGACGAGCCCGTCCGGATCGAAGGAGTACTCGTGAGCGTCGACGCTCACCGTCGCCCCCGGCGCGGTGGTGACGGTTCGCCCGCCGCCCCCGTCGTCGCTCCCGCCGCACCCCGCCGCCAGAACGAGCAGGGCGCAGGGGGCAGCGAGGCGACGCATGGGGAGCGGATACTATGCCCGCCCGTGAGCCGCCCGACCGCCATTCTGTGCGCAGCTTTCATGGCGGTGCTCGCCGCCGGCTGTGGCGGCGAGATCGAGGTGCCGTCGCAACAGGCGACCGCCCACGAGGGGGCCGTGCTGTTCAACGAGCGCTGCTCCGGCTGCCACTCGCTCGACGCCGCCAACGCCTACGGATCCAAGCCGCCCGGCCAGCTCCAGGGCGGCGAGCGCACCAACGGGCCGAACTTCAACGTCCGCAAGGAGAGCCGCGACGACGTGCTGTTCGCGATCCGCAACGGGGGCTTCTCCGGCGGGATCATGCCGGCCAACATCGTCGTCGGCGACGACGCCGAGAAGGTCGCGGACTTCCTGTCGCAGTACTCGGGCAAGGGCGGCTAGCCCCGGCGGGGTTCGCCGTGCTCGACCTCAGGGAGATCCGCGAGAACCCGGAGCCGGCCCGCGAGGGCCTGCGCCGGCGCGGCTTCGACGTGGCCCTGCTCGACGAGGCGCTCGAGCTCGACGAGCAGCGCCGCGGCGTGCTGCCGCGCCTGGAGGAGCTCCGGCGGGAGAAGAACGAGGCGTCGAAGCGGATCGGCGAGCTCCAGCGCACCCAGGGCGACGCCTCCGAGGCGATCGCCGCCGTCAAGCAGCTGTCGGCGGAGGAGAAGCGGCTCGAGGAGCAGCTGCGCGAGGTCGAGGAGCGGCGGGCCGGGGTGCTCGCCGCCCTGCCCAACCCGGCCGACCCGACGGCGCCGCTCGAGGACGAGGTGCTGCGCGAGGAGGGCGAGTCGGGCAGGACGGGCGCCGGCCACGTCGAGCTGCTGGCGGACCACCTCGGGATCGAGGCGGGCGCCAGGGTGTCGGGCTCGCGCTTCGTCTACCTCAAGGGCCCGCTCGTGAGGCTGGAGTTCGCGCTCGTGCAGTGGGCGCTCGAGCTGCTCGAGGGCAAGGGCTTCACCCCGGTCGTGCCGCCCGTGCTCGTGCGCGAGCAGGCGCTGTTCGGCACCGGGATGCTGCCCGACACCGAGCAGCAGATCTACCGGGTGCCCGAGGACGACCTGTACCTGGCGGGCACCTCGGAGGTGCCGCTCGCCTCGCTGCACGCCGGCGAGATCCTCGCCCCGGGCGAGCTGCCGCGCCGCTACGCGGGCTTCTCGACCTGCTTCCGGCGCGAGGCGGGCGCGGCGGGGAAGGACACGCAGGGCATCTTCCGGGTGCACCAGTTCGACAAGGTCGAGATGTTCAGCTTCGTCGAGCCGGAGCAGTCGGGCGCCGAGCACGAGCGCCTGCTCGCGATCGAGGAGGAGATCCTCCAGGCGCTCGGGATCCCCTACCGGGTGGTCAACATCGCCGCCAACGACCTGGGCGCGTCGGCCGTCAAGAAGTACGACCTCGAGGCGTGGCTGCCGGGCCAGGAGCGCTTCCGCGAGCTGACCTCCTGCTCGAACACGACCGCCTTCCAGGCGCGCCGGCTCGACATCCGCCACCGCCCCGAGGAGGGTGCCGCGCCGCGGCCCGTGCACACGCTCAACGGGACGGCGGTGGCGGTCGGCCGGACGATCATCGCGATCGCGGAGAACCACCAGCGCGACGACGGCACGGTGGAGGTGCCGGAGGTGCTCCGGCAGTACGGGGCGCCCGCCGCGATTTGAGGGGCCCGCGGGTCGAGCTGGCGCCGCTGGCGCCCGAGCACCACGAGCGCCTGGCCGAGATCCGGCGCGAGCCCGCGGTGCAGCGCTGGTGGCAGGAGCCGGGCGACGACTTCCTGGCGCCCGAGCCCGACGTGTCCAAGTACGCCGTCCTGCTCGACGGCGAGGTGATCGGGTTCGTGCAGTGGCACGAGGAGACCGACCCGATGTACCGCCACGCGGGCGTCGACCTGTTCCTCGCATCGGACTTCCACGGCCGCGGCCTGGGCACCGAGGCGGTGCGGGTGATCTGCACCCACCTGATCGACGAGCGCGGCTTCCACAGAATCGTGATCGACCCCGAGGTCGCCAACGAGGCGGCGATCGCCTGCTACCGCAAGGTCGGCTTCAAGCCGGTCGGGGTGATGCGCCGCTACCAGCGCGACAGCGCGGGCGAGTGGCAGGACGGGCTGCTGATGGATTTGCTGGCGGGGGAGCTGGTGCGGGGGTAGCTCGGGCGCTGGCCTGCGTGCCACCCAACTACAGCAATAAGGGGGAGGGGCTTGTCGAGTTTGTTCCGCATACCGGCAGAAACTCGACAAGCCCCCCGGACCTACCCCTTATTGCTGCCGTTCAGCGGCGCCCCGGCCCGGCCCGCCCTAGCTGTCGAACCCCATCCCCAGCCGGTCCAGCAGCCGCAGCCAGGGACCGCGCCGTCCCGCCCGCCGGTCGGCGCGCGCCAGCGCCCGGCGGGTCATCGTGATCCCGGCCCAGCGCAGCGGCTCGGGTGGGAACGGGACCGGCTTGGAGCGCACCAGCTCGAGCCGGGTGCGCTCCGTGTCGCGGCCCTGGACGAGGTCGAGCGCCACCTGCGCCCCGAAGCGGCTCGCGCCGACGCCGAGTCCCGTGTAGCCGACGGCGAACACGCCGCGGCCGCCGAGCACCTTGCCGAACATCACCGAGAAGCGCGAGCAGGTGTCGATCGCCCCGCCCCAGCGGTGCGTGAAGCGCAGCCCCTCGAGCTGCGGGAATGTCTCGAAGAAGTGCGTGGCGAGCAGCTCGAACGACTCGGGTCGCTCGTCCAGGTGCGGGCCCATCCCGTTGGCGAAGTTGTAGATCGCGTCGTAGCCGCCGAACAGGATCCGGTCCTCGCCGATCAGCCGGTAGTAGTGGAACTGGTTGCCCATGTCGGTCAGCCCCTGGCGCCGCTCCCAGCCGATCGACTCGCGCCGCTCGGGCCCGAGCGGCTCGCTGACGAGCACGTAGTCGTAGACCGGCACGACGTAGCGGCGGATCGCCCGCACGACCGGTGGAAAGGCGCTCGTGGCCAGCACCACGTGGCGCGCGCGGACCGAGTGCCCCGCGCCGACGCCCGCCCGCACGCCCGCGCCGTCGCGCTCCAGCCCGGTCACCGGCGAGCGCTCGTACACGCGCACGCCCGCGGCGCGCGCCGCGTCCGCGAGGCCCCAGGCCAGCCGCGCCGGGTCCACCAGCCCGCGGCCGTCCGGCACGTAGACCGCCCCGTGGTAGGTCGGCGAGCGCACCTCCGCGCGCGCCTGCTCGGCGCTCAGCGCCTCGGCCGCCCAGCCGTGGGCGCGGGCGGTCTCGACCGCCTCGTCGATGTACTCGGCCATGTAGGGCTCGGTCGCGAAGGCGAGCTCGCCGGTCTGCTCGAAGCGCGCGTCGATGCCGTGCGCCCGGATCGCCTCCCCGATCGCGTCGAAGTTCTCGCGCGCGAGCCGCTCGAGCACGTCCATCTCGCCCGGCCAGCGGGCCATGCCGTTCTCGATGCCGTGCGTCAGCGACGCGTCGACGAACCCGCCGTTGCGCCCGCTCGCGCCGAAGGCCACGCGCTCGCCCTCGAGCAGCACCACGTCCAGCCCGCGCTCGCGCCCGAGCAGCGCCGCCCACAGCCCGGTCAGACCGCCGCCGACGACGAGCAGGTCGGCGGCCTCGTCCGAGTCGAGCGGCGGCCCCGGCGCGGGTGCGTCGGGCTGGGCCAGCCAGAACGGTCGCGGCTCGGCGTCGGCGAACGAGCGCCTCGCGTCAGTGGACGTGAGCACCGCGCACGGTCTTCCAGGAGTCCCAGGTGATCCGCAGGATGACGACGGTGATCGCCAGCCCGATCAGCGGGTCGGCCGCCTGCAGCCCGAGCGCGAGCGCGACCGCGCTCGCGATCACAGCGAGGCTGACGTAGGCGTCGGCCCGCGCGTGCGCGCCGTCCGCGACCAGGGCCGGGCTGTCGAGCCGGCGCCCGGCCCGCGTGCGGACGATCGCGGCCGCCCAGTTGCCGGCGAAGCCGATCGCGCCCGCCGCCGCGAGCGCGCCCAGCGCGTCGACGTCGCGCGGGTCGATCAGCCGGTCGATCGCCTCGTAGCCGGCGACGCACGCGCTGACGAAGATCGCGACCACGACGGCGAGCCCCGCCCAGCGCTCGGCGCGCTCGCTGCGCAGGGCGAAGGCGACGCCCAGCGGGATCGCGGTCGACGCGTCCCCCGCGTTGTGGATCAGGTCGGCCAGCAGGGCCACGCTGCCCGACGCGACGAACAGGATCGCCTGGGCGAGCGCCGCCACGCCCAGCACGAGCAGGGCGAGCACGACGGCGCGCACGCCCTCGCGCGAGCGCTTGATCGAGTCGTCCACGAGCCCGTGCGAGTGCCCGTGAGAGCGGGTCGCGACGGGGCGCGAGCGGCGCGGCCGGAGCAGGTGCCGGTGCGGCCTGGTCGAAGCGTGGGAATGCACGTGCTGACCATGGCGGTGATCGACCTCGTTCATGTGACGGAGGGGGAGGGATTCGAACCCCCGGGCCCCTTGCGGGACCGGCTGCTTTCAAGGCAGCTGCAATCGACCGGACTCTGCCACCCCTCCATGCCCGCCCCATGGAAGCGGAATCGTCGGGCGTACGTCAATCGTCTCGCTCCGGCCAGCCCCGCCAGTACGCTTGAGAGCCGCCCGTGATTCGCCCCGAACAGCTCGCCGAGGCACTCGATCGGATCGCTCCGCGCGATCGCGAGGTGCTGTCCCTGTCCCTGCGCAGGCGGGTCCCCGACGAGGCGCTCGGCCGTCTCTACGAGTGCTCGCCCTCCGACGTGGCGCGCCTCCGGGCGCGCGCGATCGAGGCGCTCGCCGACGAGATGGACCTCCAGCGCGGCGAGGACCTCGGCGCGGTGCTGAAGGCGCTGCTCGAGCCCGACACCTGGACCCAGGCCGCCGGCACCGTCGGCGAGGAGTTCGCCGCGGGCGGCGGGCGGTCGCGCCTGGCCGCAGTGCCGGCGCCGCACGAGGAGCTCGAGGTCGAGGCGTCCCCGCCGCCGCCGCAGCTCGCGCCGGTGCCCGACCCCGAGGCACCCGCGCAGGCGCCCGCCGAGGAGGCGAAGGAGCCGGAGCCGGTTGCCGAGGCCGACAAGGCTCACGACCCGGTCGCCGAGATGGTCGAGGAGCGCGAGCGCGAGGCGCCCGACCCGCCTCGGCGCGCGGTCCCGCTGGCGCTCGTCGGGCTCGGCATCGCGGCGCTGATCGGCGTCGCGGGCGTCGTCGGCGCAACCCAGTTCGGGGACTCGCAGCGCGTCGTCGCGCGCGGCACCGGCGGGGGAGGCGACGGCACGCGCAACTTCGTCCCCGAGAAGGGCGGTCCGCTGGCGGCCCCGTTCCCCACCGAGCCGGGCGACACGACCTGCTACTCGACGGCTTCGATCCGGCGCTCGGCCGTGCTCTACCGCGAGCCCGGCGGGGCGAAGCGCCTGCGCATCACGCCCAAGACCGAGTGGGGCTCGGCGCGCGTCCTCGGGGTCGTGACCCAGCGCGGCGAATGGCTCGGCGTGCAGGCCTCGGAGCTCAAGAACGGAGAGATCGCCTGGATCAGGCGCAGCGCGACGACGCTCGACTGCGTGAGCTGGTCGATGCACGCCGACCTGTCCAAGCGCGAGCTGGTCGTCCGCCACAACGGCGACACCGTGCGCACGCTGCACGTGGCGATCGGCCGCAGGGACAACCCGACGCCCAAGGGGCGCTTCAGCGTGACCGATCGCCTCCAGGTCACGTCGGACGGCTCGCCGTACGGCTGCTGTGTGCTGGCGCTGACGGGGCACCAGACCGACCTGCCGCCCTACTGGCCGGGCGGCGACCGCCTGGCCGTGCACGCGACAACCGACGAGTCGAGCATCGGCGAGCCGGTCAGCCTCGGCTGCATGCGCACCGTTGCGTCCCAGGCGCGCTGGCTGATCAACCACATCCCGCTCGGCTCGCCGGTCTTCATCCACGCCTGAGCGCGGCATCTCACGGGCGCCGGCCTGCGACCGTTCTACCTACGTGAAGCTGCCGCCCTTCCAGGCCCTGCTCGACGAGCACAGCACCGACCTGTATCGCTTCTGCGTTGCGACCGCCGGCCGGGGCGAAGCGGACGACTGCTTCCAGGAGGCGTGGATCGCCGCCCTGCGGGCGTACCCGAAGCTGCGTCGCGCCGACAACCTGCGCGCCTGGCTGTTCCGGATCGCCCAGAACAAGGCGATCGACCTGCACCGCTCGCGCGCACGCCGGCCGGTGCCGGTCGAGACGGTCCCCGAGCCGGCCGCCGCCGAGCCCGCTGCCCCGGGCGTCGACGGCGAGCCGGAGCTGTGGGCCGCGCTGCGTGCCCTGCCTCCGAAGCAGCGCACGGCCGTCTTCTGCCGGACCGTGCTCGGCATGCCGTACCGCGAGCTCGCCGCGCTGTTGGAGAGCACCGAGGACGCGGCGCGGCACAACGTATCCGAGGGCCTGAAGAACCTCAGAGAGGAATGGACCGCATGAACAAGGACATCGAAACCACGCTCCGCGAGGCCGCGGCGGCGCTGCCCGGCCCCCCGCCCGCGCTGGCGGAACGGGCGGCCGCCGAGGGGCTGCTGGACGTGGCCTACGCCAGCGTCGACTCGCCGCTCGGGCCGCTGCTGGTGGCGGCGACCCCGCGCGGGCTCGTGCGGCTCGCCTTCCCGGGCGAGCAGGGCGTCGTGGAGGAGCTGGCGGGCAGGCTGTCGCCGCGCGTCCTCGAGGCGCCCGCGCGCCTGGACGACGTCCGCCGCGAGCTCGACGAGTACTTCGCCGGGGGCCGCGACGGGTTCGACCTGCCGCTCGACTGGTCGCTCAGCCGCGGCTTTGCCCGCAAGGTGCTGCGCGCGACGGCGAGGATCGACTTCGGCGAGACGAGCACCTACGCCGCGGTCGCCGGCAAGGCCGGCAGCCCACGCGCGGTGCGCGCCGCCGGGAACGCGCTGGGGGCGAACCCGATCCCGGTCGTCGTGCCGTGCCACCGCGTGCTCCGCACGGGCGGAGCGCTCGGCGGCTACGCCGGCGGTCCGGAGCGCAAGGAGTTCCTGCTGCGCCTGGAGGGCGTGCTCGCCTGATCCCGCGCGGCTACCATCGTGGCTCCCCGGAGAGGTGGCCGAGTGGCTGAAGGCACTCGCCTGCTAAGCGAGTATGGGGGGAAACCTCCATCGAGGGTTCGAATCCCTCCCTCTCCGCTGATCGTGGCGACCGCTCAGCAGTAGGTCGCCACGATCGAGCCGGTCCCGGTGTGGCCGGGGTTGTCCGCGTAGCCCTCTCGGGCGCGCTCGGCAGCCCGCCGCTCGCAGCCGTCACCGACGCCGAGCGTCAACGTGACGCTCGCAAATTCCGCCTATTTGTGCCTGCGCGCGGCTGCGTCCACGGCCTGTGGACGATCAGGCATATTTCGGCCCACGATCGGCCATAGACAGTCCGTCCGCCACGTCGGAAACTGGACGCATGATCACTCCAGGCCAGACACTCGAGAACCCCGTCACCGGCGAGCGCTTCACGTTCACCGACACGGCGGCCACCACCGGCGGCGAGCTGCTCGCCTTCGACTTCGGCCTGCGCCCCGGCGGCGCCGTGCCGATCCCGCACGTCCACCCCGTCCAGACCGAGCGCTTCGAGGTCGTCGAGGGCCGGATGCGCTTCCGGGTCGGCCTGCGCACCGTCCTGGCCGGCCCAGGCGACGTCGTCGAGGTCGAGCCGGGCGTCGCCCACTCGTTCGCGAACGCGGGCGACGAGCAGGCCCGCCTGCGGGTCGAGGTCCGCCCGGCGCTCGCGATGGAGGAGATGTTCGCCGACGTGATCGCGATGGCCCAGGCCGGCCGCATGGGCAGGCGCGGGATGCCGCGCAACCTGCTCGACCTCGCGCTGCTCGCGCGGACGTACGACCAGGAGGCCCACGCGCCGCTGCTCGGGCTCCGCCTCCAGCGTGTCCTGCTGGCGCCGCTGGTGTGGCTGGCGCGCCGCCGCGGCGCCCGTCGCGCGGTCGCTTCCGTCGCGAGTTGATGCGAACATGTGTTCGTGTCAGAGGAGGCCACGATCCTGCACGCCGACCTCGATTCGTTCTACGCGTCGGTCGAGCAGCGGGACGACCCTCGCCTGCGCGGCCGCCCGGTGATCGTGGGGGGCGGGGTGGTGCTCGCCGCGAGCTACGAGGCCAAGGCCTTCGGGATCACGAGCGCGATGGGTGGGCGCCAGGCGCGCCGCCTCTGCCCGCACGCGATCGTCGTGCGGCCGCGCATCGAGGCCTACTCCGACGCGAGCAAGGCGGTCTTCGAGATCTTCGACGACACGACGCCGCTGGTCGAGGGCCTGTCCGTGGACGAGGCGTTCCTCGACGCGCGCGGCATGCACCGCATCGCCGGCTCCCCGCTCGAGATAGCCGCGCGTCTGCGCGCGCGGGTGCGCGAGCAGGTCGGGCTGCCGATCACGGTCGGCATCGCGAGGACGAAGTTCCTCGCCAAGGTCGCCAGCGGCGTGGCAAAGCCGGACGGCCTGCTGATGGTTCCGCCCGACGCCGAGCTCGAGTTCCTGCACCCGCTCCCGGTCGAGCGGCTCTGGGGTGTCGGCCGGGTCACGGCCGCCAAGCTGCACGCGCGCGGGATCACCACGGTCCGCCAGGTCGCCGAGCTCGGTGAGACGGCGCTCGTCTCGATGCTCGGCCGGGGCTCGGGTCGCCACCTCCACGCGCTCGCCCACAACCGCGACCCGCGCCGCGTGCGCACCGGCCGGCGGCGGCGCTCGATCGGCTCGCAGCGAGCGCTCGGGTGGCGCCCCGGGGGCAAGACGCCCCGGGAGCTCGACGCGACGCTGGTGGCGATCGTCGACCGCCTGGGCCGTCGCCTGCGCGGCGCGCGCCGCGTCTGCCGCACCGTGATGCTGCGGCTGCGCTTCGAGGACTCGTCGCGCGCGACCCGCTCGTACACGCTCAACGAGGCGACCGCGCACACCCAGACGATCCTCGTCACGGCGCGCGGGCTGCTCGCGGACGCGCTGCCGCTGATCGAGCGCCAGGGGATCACGCTGCTCGGGCTCACGCTCGGCAACCTCGAGAACGACGACGCGGTCCAGCTGGCGCTGCCGCTCGACCGGCGCCGCGCGATCGACTCGACCATCGACGACGTCAGAGACCGATTCGGCTCGGCGGCGATCACCCGCGCGGTGCTGCTCGGTCGCGACGAGGGCTTCTCGCCGCCGATGCTTCCGGACTAGAGCAGTGCGGCGGCGAGCGCTCGATAGTCCTCGACCGGCGCGGTGCCGTGCCCCACCGGCTGGAGGCAGACATGGTCGGCGCCGGCCTCGAGGTGGGCTCGCACGGCCTCGGCGATCCGCTCCGGCGGCCCGTGCGGGATGACCGCGTCGATCAGCCGGTCGCTGCCGCCGTCGGCCAGGTCCCGCTCGGTGAACCCGAAGCGCAGCAGGTTGGAGGCGTAGTTGGTCAGGCCCAGGTAGCGGGCCGCGTAGGCGCGCGCCTTGCTCGCGCGCGCTCTCGGGGTCGGGATCGACGACGACCGCGACCTCCGTCGCGATCAGCGGCCCGGGGCCGATCCGCTCGCGCGCGAAGCGGGTGTGCTCCACCGGCGTGAAGTACGGATGGGCGCCCAGCGAGCGCTCGGCGGCGAGGTCGAGCATCTTCGGGCCGAGCGCGGCCACGACCCGCTCGTCGCGCGGGACCGGCGGGTCGGCCGCGTCGAGCCCGTCCAGGAACTCGCGCATCTTCGTGAGCGGCTTGCGGTAGTCGCTGGTCGCCTCCGGGTGGCCGATCCCGACGCCGAGCAGGAAGCGCTCGCCGAACGCGCCGCGCAGCTCGGCGTGGCCCGCCGCGACGTCGGTCGGCTCGTGGCGCCAGACGTTGACGATCCCGGTCGCGACGGTGAGCGTCGAGGTCGCCTTCGAGCCACGGACGCGTCTGCTCCAGCGACGGGCTCCCGCCGAGCCAGAGCGTCCCGTAGCCGAGCGACTCGATCTCCGCGAGCGGTCCCATGCCCTCCTGGTGGCTCCGCCAGATCCCGACTGTCCCCAATGCCATGCGCGACAGGTTGGCACGTGTTCACGCTTGCCCGAGGTCGCGCGCGTCGGATAGCGTGCCGGACCCTTGGCCCCTCGAGTCCGCCTCACTCTCGCCCTGGTCGCCCTGCTCGTCGCGGCGGCGCCCGCCACCGCGAACGCCGCCTTCAAGGCGCGCGGCAGCATCAACCAGGCGTACGTGCTCGGGGCGAAGAAGGGCCAGCGCCTCCAGCTGCTCGACCGCAAGGGCAACGTGATCGCGGCCGGCAAGGCCGACCGCTTCGGCAGCAAGATCTTCCGCGAGCTGCGGCCGGGCGCCGGCTATCGGGTCAGGCACGGCCGCAAGCTGAGCGCCGGCTTCCGCGTGCTGCGGCCGGGGGCGAACCCGAAGCGCTCCTTCTACAGGCGCAAGAAGCTCAAGCAGGGCCTCAACTACGTGAAGGTGCGCGACGGCGTCGAGCTGGCGATGACCGTCCGCCTGCCCGCGGGCAAGAAGCTCAGCGACGGCCCGTTCCCGACGCTGATCGAGCACTCCGGCTACCAGGTGGCGGCGCCGCACGACCTGCTCACCTCGATCACCCAGGGAGGCAACGACCCGCTCGCGCCGGCGACCTCGACCGCCGTCGGCTCGCTGATCGCCCCGCTGCTGGACTTCGCCGTCGTCAGCGTCCAGATGCGCGGCTCGGGCTGCTCGGGCGGCGCCTTCGACCTGTTCGACTACCCGACGACCTACGACGGCTACGACGCCGTCGAGACCGTCGCGGCCCAGAAGTGGGTCAAGGGCGGCAAGGTCGGCCTGGCCGGGATCTCGTTCTCGGGCATCACGCAGCTGTTCGCGGCGGGGACGCAGCCGCCGCACCTCGCCGCGGTGGCGCCGCTGTCGGTCACCGACGACCTCTACACGGGCACGGGCTATCCGGGCGGCATCTACAACTCGGGCTTCGCCCAGTCGTGGGTTGTCGAGCGCATGGACGACGCCAAGCCCGCGCCCGCCGGCGGCCAGCCGTGGGCCATGGAGCTGGTCAAGCAGGGCGACAAGCACTGCCGCGCCAACCAGAAGCTGCGCCTCCAGACCCAGGACGCGCTCAAGCTCCAGCGCCGGAACCCGTTCCGCACCCCGTCGCTGTTCGCGCACCGCTCGCCCGGCGCGTGGCTGAAGCGCGACCGCGTGCCGACGTTCCTGGTCGGCCAGTTCCAGGACGAGCAGACGAGCGGCCACTTCGCGGAGAGCCTCAAGTACCTGAACGGCCGGCCCGACGTCTTCATCTCGATCCAGAACGGCGTGCACGTCGACTCGCTCGGGCCGACGACGATCACGCGCTGGGCGGAGTTCCTGAAGCTGTACGTGGCAAACGAGATCCCCGTCGTACCGAACTCGGTGCTGTCGCTGAGCAGCGCGCTCTACGGCGCGCTCGCGGCCGCCCCGGCGGATCCGGTGCTGCAGTCGCGCTTCGCGGGCATGACCAACGTCGCCGAGGCGAAGGCGATCTTCAAGCGCGACCCGCACGTGCGCGTGCTGATGGACAACGGCGGCGGCCCGCAGGGCCCCGGCTCGATCGGCGCGCCGTGGGAGCTCGGGTTCAGCTCGTGGCCGCCGAAGGAGGTCAGGGCGACGCGCTACTTCCTCGGCTCGCAGGGCGCGCTCGGAGCCAAGCCGGCGAGCGCTTCGACTGCCGAGTACGTCGCCGACCCCAAGGCGCGCCCGCGCCAGACGCTGCCGGGCGACGGGGCCGAGGACGCCTGGAAGGCCCAGCCGCCCTACACCTGGGCGCCGGTCGCGGCGGGCAAGGGGCTCGGCTTCACCTCGCCGCCGCTGACGAGTGACCTCGTGATCGCGGGCCCGTCGAGCCTCGACGTGTACCTCAAGTCGTCGCGCCCGGACACCGACCTCCAGGTGACGCTCACCGAGGTGCGGCCGGACGGCAACGAGACCTATGTCCAGAACGGCTGGCTGCGGGCGTCGCACCGCAAGCTCTACGCGAAGCAGTCGACGCCAATCGATCCGCTCCCGACGCACCTCAAGTCCGACGCCGCGCGGCTGCCCGCCGGGCGCTTCTCGCTGGTGCGCGTGCCGATCTTCCCCGTCGCCCACGCGTTCCGCGCGGGCTCGCGGATCCGGGTCACGATCACCGCGACGGGCGGCGACCGGCCGCGCTGGGACTTCGCGACCGTGGACAAGGGCAACGCGCGCAACACGGTCTCGCTCGGCGGGGCGCGCGCGTCGAGCCTGGTGCTGCCGGTGATCGCAGGCGCGAACGCCAAGGGCACGGCCCTGCCCGGCCCGACCGCGCTGCGCGGCGAGCCGAACCGGCGCTACGCGCCGGCGTCGAACGGCGGCTAAGCCGCCGGCGGCCGGTCGGTCTGGCCGCGGCCACTAGCTAGCCTGCGGCCAGGAATGTTCCTGGCGAACGTGCTGCAGCCCCTGATCTCCCTCGAGGAGTGGACGCTCGAGACCCTGCACTCGATCGGCCTCGGCTGGGGCCTCGCGATCGTCGGCCTGACCCTGCTGGTGCGGATCTGCACGCTGCCGCTGGTGGTCCGGCAGTTCCGCTCCCAGCGCGAGCTGAAGAAGCACATGCCGCAGATGAAGGCGCTCCAGGCGCGCTACAAGGGCGACCGCGAGCGGCTGTCGCGCGAGATGCAGGCCTACTACCGCGAGCACGGGATCAACCCGCTGAGCGCGTTCGCGCCGCTGCTGATCCAGATCCCGGTGTTCATCTCGCTCTACTACCTGATGCGCCACGACGTGAAGAACGGCCTGTTCGGCGACTCCGGGCTGCTGTTCATCCCGCACCTGACCGAGAAGCCGCACGGGGCGGTGCTGGTCGCGCTGGTCACCGCCTACCTCGTGTCGCAGCTCACGGGCAGCCTGATCGCGACGCGCACCATGCAGGGCGGGCAGCGCGGCTTGATGCTGGCGCTGCCGCTGCTGTTCGTCGGGATCGTGGCGCGCTTCCCAGCCGGGCTGGCGGTCTACTGGATCACGACCAGCCTGTGGACGCTCGGCCAGCAGGTCTGCTTCTGGCGACTGGGCGCAGGCGGGCTGCCGGAGCTCGGCGGGGCGCCGGCGCTGGCGACCGCGGACGCGGGACCGGCGCCCAAGCCACCCGCGAGCGAGACGCACGCCCGGCCGCAGCCCGCGCGCAAGCGCTCGTCGCGCAAGCGCAAGCACGGGCGGCGGCGCTAGCCGCCGGACTGTCGCTACGCTCTCCACGACGCCGCCGGCAAGCAAAGCTTGCGCTGCGGCGCGAGCGCCCGTAGCTCAGCTGGATAGAGCGTCGGTCTACGGAACCGAAGGTCACAGGTTCGAATCCTGTCGGGCGCGCTGCAAGGCGACGGGTAGGATCGCCGCCGTGCCGTTCACGCGCAGGAACCTCAAGGGGGATCTGGAGGATCTCGGGTCCAACTTCGACGGCGCCCCGGGCCTGGAGTTCCGCCATGCGACCAAGGCGCTCGGGCTCGAGCACTGCGGCCTCAGCTACCAGCGCGTCCCGCCCGACTATCGCTTCCCGTACGGCCACACGCACAAGGAGCAGGAGGAGCTGTACTTCGTCGCGCGCGGGAGCGGGCGGATGAAGCTCGACGACGAGATCGTCGAGCTCGAGGAGTGGGACGTGGTGCGCGTCCCGCCCGGCACGTGGCGAGGTTACGAGGCCGGGCCGGAGGGCCTCGAGATCCTCGTCTTCGGTGCGCCCGATCTCGGCGAGAACCCGCGCGACGACGTGGAGGGTCGGCGCGGCTGGTGGGCTGACTAGCGCCCGCCCCTTACGGGGTCAGCACGACTCGACCGAACGCCTGGCGGCTCTCGATGTAAGCGTGCGCGGCGGCGGCCTCGGCGAGCGGGAACGTCCGGGCGATTTCGACGCGCACCTCCCCGCTTGCGACTCGCTCGAACATCTCGGCGATCATCGCGTGGACGCGCGGGTACTCGGTCAGCAGCGCCCCACCGAGGAAGACGCCGCGCAGCGTCTGGTTCTGCGCCCACAGATCCTTTGCCTCGATGCTGGAGCCCGCGCGGCCCGCCACCCCCACGCTCACGAGCGTCCCGCGGTAGGCGAGCGCGCCGATGCTGTCGACCAGGTTCTTCCCCCCGACCGAATCCAGGATCACGTCAGCGCCGCGCCCGTCGGTCAGCTCGCGCGTTCGCTCGACGAAGTCATCGCTGGCGTAGTTGATCCCGTGGTCGAGGCCGAACTCCTTCAGGCGCTCGAGCTTCTCGTCGCTGGAGGCGGTCGAGAGCACCGTCGCACCGGCATGCTTGGCGAGCTGGATCGCTGCCATGCCGACGCCTCCCGCCCCCGCGTGGATCAGCGCCGTCTGCCCGGCCTGGAGGTTGCCGGCGGTGAACAGGCACTCCTGGGCTGTCCCCACCGCGACAGGGACACACGCGGCCGACGCCGCGTCCACCCCGTCGGGGATCGGCCAGGTCACCATGGCGGGGACGGCCCGCCTGGAGGCGTGTGATCCCGCCGCGCTCAGGCTCACGACCCGGTCGCCGACCCCACGGTCCTCGACGCCCGCCCCGACCTCCAGAACCGTGCCCGCGGCGAGGTATCCCACGATGTGCGGGACCGACGGCGGCGGCGACTCGGCGCGGGCCAGCAGGTCCCCGCCCTCGATGCTGACCGCCTCCACGTCGATCAGCACGCAGCCGTCGGGGCACTCGGGATCCGGTACCTCCTCGTAGCGCAGGACGTCCGGGCCGCCGTTCTCGTAGATCACCGCCGCCTTCATCAAGGCGCGACTCTATTCGAGGCCGGGCTCGGCGGCCGGTATCGATCGCCGCGAACTATCCTCGCGCGGGTGGCGGCCGGTGCGAGCCAGATCATTCCGGACCTGCCGATCATCCGCACGCGCGGGGAGGGCGAGCAGCGGGCGACGTTCTTCGAGCTGTTCTTCGACCTCGTCTACGTCTTCGCGGTCACGCAGCTCTCGCACCACCTGCTCGACGACCTCACCTGGTCGGGCGCCGCGGAGACGGCCTTCATGCTCGTAGCGCTGTACTGGGCGTGGAACTACACGACGTGGATGACGAACTGGTTCGACCCGGACACCGTCCCGGTCCGGCTCGTGCTCGTGTTCGTGATGCTGGCGAGCCTGCTCATGGCGGTCGCGATCCCGGGGGGATTCGGCGCGTATGCGCTGCTGTTCGCGTGCGCCTACTCGGGTCTGCAGATCGGGCGCAACGCCTTCGTCGTCGCGGTCACGCCGCGCGGGGCGTTCAACCAGAACTTTCGCCAGATACTGATCTGGAGCCTGCTGTCGGCGCCGCTGTGGGTGGCGGGCGGCGTCGTTGACGCCGACGCGTGGCGGTGGGTGCTGTGGCTCGGTGCTCTGGGGCTCGACCTCGCCGGGCCGCTGGCCACCTACTGGCTGCCGGGCGCGGGCAGCACGCCGATGAGCCAGTGGCAGATCGAGGGCGCCCACTTTGGCGAACGCTTCCAGCTGTTCGTGATCATCGCGCTCGGCGAGAGCGTCGTGCTCGCCGGCGCGACCGCCTCCGACACCGGGCTGAGCGTCGACGTCGTCGTCGCGCTCCTCCTCGCCTTCCTGTCCTCGACGGCGCTCTGGTGGCTCTACTTCGGCCAGGTGGCCAGCACGGTGCTCGAGCGGATCCGCGCGGCCACGGCCGACGAGCGCGGCCAGATCGGCCGCGACATCTACACCTATCTGCACCTCCCGATCATCGCCGGGGTCGTGCTCGTGGCGGTCGGCGACGAGCTCGTGATCGCGCATCCGACGTACGACCTGGACCACGCGGGCGCGCTCGTCGCGCTCGGCGGCCCCGCGCTCTTTCTCGGCGGCCTGATGGCCTGCGCCGCCAGGCTCGGCCAGGCGCAAGGCCTGCCACGGACCCTGGCCGTCGTCGCGCTGCTGGCCGCCGTGCCGCTCGCCTCCCCCGTCGAGGGGCTGGTCGCGTCGGCGCTGGTCACCGCGCTGCTGGCCGTGCTCGTGGTCGCCGAGCAGTTGCGCGGCGCGCACTGAGCTCGATCAGCGCGCCCTCCCGCTCGGGGTCAGTCGCCGGCGCCGAGGCTGCGGGCCGCGGGCCAGGATGGCGAGGGCCCACTCCACTCAGCTCACCATTTGAGCTCGATCTCGAGCTCTCGCTCGTCGTCATCGATCTCGATCTCGAGCTTGAACTCCACCTCGTCGGGCACGCGCACCTTGAAGTGCACGCCGCCGCGGTCGAACTCGACGTCGTTGTGCCTGGCCAGGGCGTCGGCCAGCGCGTGCAGGCGGGCGGCGGCATCCTCGCGGCTCAGCCGCTCCTTCTCGGTGATCTCCATCAGGTCCATCTAGGGCCTCCTTGGTGTAGGCGTTGTTGGGCTGCGGTCGTGGCCGGTGACGATTCGCGCCAGCTGCAGCACGCCCGCCCAGCTGCTCTCGGGAGCCATGGCTGAGGGCGACGCGCCCGGGTGCTGCCGCGCGATTCGCACCCGTAGGACTCGCGGCCGGATGCGAAACCGCAACGGGGGCTCGAGGACGAGCGCCTCGCCGTCGATGCCCGCAGGTACGGAGGAGTCGGCCTCGACCTCGAAGGAGGGGGCCTCCCACTCGCGCCACGGCCGCTGCAGCGAGCGGCCGGCCTCGCCGCGTCCCGAGGGCGCGCCGATGACCGTGATGCCGAGCAGGCCGTCATCGATCCGCGGGCGGGTTCCCGAGCCGACGGCCCGGCCGAGCCGGTAGCGGTTGTTCGAGACGAGCACCGCCGCACCGGCGTGGTGCGTCTGCCCTCCCGGCCCGCTCCAGCGCATGTCGAGCTCGCTGCCGCCGGGGCCGACCACGTCAGGGACGGTGTCGAGCAGGGTGCGCAGCTTCGCGTCGCGATAGCCCTCTCGCTGGACGGCCTCGGCGTAGACCCCGAGCGAGACGTTGTTCACGAACACCCGCCCGTTGACCTCGGCCAGGTCCACGGTGCGCTCTCCGCCGTCGACGAACGCATCCAGGGCGCCGACGACGTCGTCGCGATCGACTCCAAGGTCGAGCGCGAAGTGGTTGCGCGTGCCGGCGGGGATGCACGCGTACGGCAGCCCGTGCTCGGCCGCGAGCGCCGCGACGATCGCCTGCGAGCCGTCGCCACCGGCCATCGCGAGCCCGTCGGCGCCGCGATCCACGGCCCCGCGAACGAGCGTCTCGAGGTCTTCGCCGGGCTTCAGCTCGATCGGCTCGATCCCGCGCGCGCGGGCCTCGGTGGCGAGCGAGAAGCGCTCCGCCTTCCCGCCTCCCGAGCGCGGGTTGAAGAAGAGGACAGCCCGGCGCGGTGCCGGGGCGTCCGGCAGATCCACGTGGATGACGAGGGTGGCGCGCGCGGCGCCCAGAGTGACCAGCAGCCCCAACACCACCAGCAGATCGACGAAGGGCGCCCCTCCGGCGACGAGCAACGCCACGGCACCGGCGAGCGCCAAGCCGGCGACGGTCAGCCCGACCGTGCGCGCGAACCCCCGCCGCGCCACGCCGTACCAGGCCGACGCACCGGCGATCACCACACATGCCAGCAGGCCCAGGCCGCGCGGGAACTCGGTCACGGCCACCACCAGGGCGAGGGCGAGCGTGGCGGTTCCCACCGCCAGCGCGACGAACGCCGCCAGCCGCCGCCTCATAGGATCCCACCCACTTGACGAGCACCAACGTCGAATCCGCGACCCCTGGGGGGCGCCGGCCGACTTGGATCGACGACGCCGAGCGCATCGACCTCGCGGTCTACGCCGGCATCGCCCGTACTCCGACCCCCGCGCTCGACGTCGCGATGAGCCGGCTGTCCCGCGCCGCCGACTATTCGCGTCTTTCGGTGGCGGCCGCCGCACTGCTCGCGGTCGCCGGCGGACGGAGCGGCCGCCGCGCGGCCGCCCAGGGGCTCGCTTCGCTCGGCGTCACCGCGACCGTGGTCAACGTCGCCGTCAAACCGCTCGCACGCCGGCGGCGCCCCGACCGCCTGGCTGAGGACGTCCCGCTCGCACGTCACGTGCAGATGCCCAGCTCGCGCTCCTTCCCGTCGGGGCACTCCGCGGCCGCCTTTGCGTTCGCGACCGGCGTCGGCCACGTGTCGCCGGCGGCCGCCATCCCGCTGCGCGCGCTGGCCGCGCTGGTGGCCTACTCGCGCGTCCACACCGGGGTGCACTACCCGGCAGACGTGCTCGCCGGGGCGCTGATCGGCACCGCCCTTGCGCAGCTCACCACGCACGTGCTTGCGGCGTCCGACCGGCACTGAGTCGCTCATCCCGCGATCCTTCAACCGCCAGAAGGAGTGGTCATCCTCCCGTTGGGATGAAATTTCATCCCAGCTGGGCGATGACTCGCCGCCTGCCGCGCGGTTTCATCCCACGTATTCCAGACCGCGCTAGCAGCGAGGGGAGCGACAACATGGCGGACCTTGAGCAGCATCCGGGAACCAAGCCCAGGGCGATACCTCACCCCACCGCCGGCGAGCGGGCGGAGAGAGGCAAGGCCGCGAGAGCGACCGCCCCGCGCTCAGGCCATGGCGACTGGGAGCCTGCGGCCGACCGGCCCGATCCCGTCGAGCTGCTCGAGGAGCAGGCCGCCAGCCGGGTGGCCGAGCTCGTGCCGCTCCGCTATGGGCGGATGCTCGTGTCGCCGTTCACGTTCTTCCGCGGCGCGGCCTACCCGATGGCGGCCGACCTGGCCGCCGAGCCCCGGACCGGGCTGGACGTGCAGCTCTGCGGCGATGCCCACCTGTCGAACTTCGGCGCCTTCGCCGCGCCCGATCGGCGGCTGATGTTCAGCATCAACGACTTCGACGAGACGCTCCCCGGCCCGTTCGAGTGGGACGTCAAGCGCCTGGTGGCCAGCTTCGCCGTGGCCGGTCGGGACAGAGGCTTCGACGCGAAGCGGCGGCGGTCGATCAACCGGGCCGTGGTCCGTTCGTACCGGGAGGCGATCAGGGAGCTCGCGGGCATGCCCAACCTGGACCTCTGGTACTCCCGCATCGACGTGGACGAGATCGCCGCGCTCGCGGCCCAACGGGCCACCCCGAAAGAGATGAAGCGCTTCGAGCGCAACATTGCGAAGGCGCAGTCGAAGGACAGCCTGAAGGCATTCGACAAGCTGACCGAGATCGTCGACGGCGAACCCAGGATCGCGAGCGACCCGCCGCTCATCGTCCCGATCGAGGACGTGCTCCGCGACGCCGAGCACGTCGAGCTCCAGGACTTCATCCGAGAAGCGATTCGCTCCTATCGACGCACGTTGACCACCGACCGCCGGCGGCTGCTCGAGCGCTTCCGCTACGCCCACGCGGCGCGGAAGGTTGTCGGCGTGGGCAGCGTCGGCACGCGCGCATGGATCGTGCTCATGCTCGGCCGGGACGAGGGCGATCCGCTGTTCCTCCAGCTCAAGGAGGCCCAGCCATCCGTGCTCGAGCCGTTTCTCGGCAAGAGCGCGTTCAACAACCACGGCCAACGCGTTGTCGAGGGCCAGCGTCTCACGCAGGCCGCCAGCGACATCATGCTCGGCTGGATCCGGCTGACCGGCTTCGACGGGGATAGCCGGGACTTCTACATGCGCCAGCTCTGGGACGGCAAGGGCTCGGCTGTGATCGAGACGATGAACCCGCCCTCCATGACCATGTACGCCCAGCTCTGCGGACAAGCGCTCGCGAAGGCGCACGCCCGCTCCGGTGACGCGATCGCCATCGCAAGCTACCTCGGCTCAGGCGACAGCTTCGATCGCGCCCTGGCCTCCTTCGCGGAGGCCTACGCCGACCAGAACGAGCGCGACTACGACGCCCTGCGAGAGGCCGTCGAGTCGGGTCGCCTCGAAGCCCAGACGGGGCTCTGACTCACGAGGCTCAGTCGCAGTTGACCGAAGCGAAGGTCTGCTGGTAGGAGCTCGCCAGCTGCTTGGCGGCGCTCTCCACCTGCGTCTTGGCCCCGCTGAGAGAGAGGTTCGAGCCGAGGTCGCTGACGATGCTCTGGAGCTCGGAGGTGAACTTCTGGTTGGCGGACTCGACCTCCTGCTTGCGCTCGTCGTTGAGGTCGCCCTGTGAGTCTGAGATCTGCTGGAGGTCGTTCTTGATGGCGTCGAGGGCGCCGGTGACGCCGTCGACCGTGGCGGTCGCCGGGGTGAGCGAGGCCAGCTTGTCGACCTGCTTCTCGAGGTCGGCGCGGGCGTCGCAGACCTGCGTCTGCGCCTTGTCCGCATCCGACTCTCCGCAGCCGACGGCTATTGCGGCGACGAGCAGCAGGGACGCTATCGATAGGGCAAGGCGCAGCAAGGGGACCTCCTAGGGGTCGCGCCGCTCGAGTGCGGCGTCGACGTCGTAGCCGAGCGCGAGTGCGACCTTGGGGGCACATTGGACGACCCGCGCGGCGCCCGTTACCGGGGTCACCACCTCGAGGCTGGCGACGATCTCGTCGCTCGTTGCCCCCGCCGCGAGGGCAAGCGCAATGGCGTGCTGGAACGAGTACGGGGCCGCATCGACGGCGATCGTCGCCGCGACCCGCAGGAGCGCCGCCGTCTTCTCGTCGATGGCTGACTTCGGGGATGCGCTGCCATCCACCGAGAGCGCATCGAGCAAGGCATCGTCGTGTACCGCGAGCCTTCTCAGGTGCTCCTTGTATTCGTCCATGGGGACGTCCCATTTGAACGGGAGAGGTACGGCGGCGCGTCATCCCTCCGGGGTGAAATTCGCCCCCGGGGGGTAGATCGAGCTCTCGAGGAGCCCGAGCTCGACCGCGCGCTCGATCGCACCACTGCGCGACGAGACGCCGAGCTTGCGATAGATCGAAACCGCCTCGCTCTTGACGGTGTTGCGCGAGACGAACAGCCTGGTCGCGATCTCCGGAAACATGAGATGCGTTGCGAGGTACGGGAGCAACCGCAGCTCCGCCCCCGTCAGGCTCATCGCCCAGGCACCATCCGGCCCGGACGACGCGGCCACGCGACCGTGCAGCTCCCGTGCGTCCTCGGCCAGCGACCCCATGTCGCGGGCGGAGCTCGAGCACCCGCTCGGTTTCGGTCAGGACCGTGCGGGCCGCGGCCGGGCTCGGCAAGGGCCAGATGGGCGCGCGTGAGCTCGAGCCCGATTTCGATGGTCACCCACGGAAGGCCGTGATCGAGCAGCGGCCGGAGACGGTGCGCACGCGCCAGCACCGCGCGGGCATCCTCTCGTCTCGCCTCGTGGAGCGCGACGCGGGCCGTCGCCACGTGCGCGAGTGCGCTCGTCGAGTAGTCGTCGAGGCCCGTCTCCGTCGACGAGCGCTTGAGCTGCTCCGGCGCGCTGCCTCGCGTCGTCCCAGGCTCCGCGCTCGGCCGCGAGCAGCGCGAGCTGTGCCCTGTGCCAGGGCACCGTCCTCGGTCGCGTCGCCGGACACCAGCCCCTGCTCCACCGCCGCGGTGAGGTCGTCCCTCGCTCGATCGGTTTCGCCGAGCAGCGCATGCGCGACGCCCCGCCGGCCAGGAGTGCGACATGGCTCCAGCCGCTCCCCGGTGGGAGCAGATCCAGCGCCAGCTCGGCGTCGGCGAGCGCGCTGGTCTACGCCGTTCGGCATCATGCGCGCCCGCAGGATGGCGACCCAGGGCTCGATCGTCGCGCTGCCATCGGAGAGCGGGATCGTCGAGGTTGCCCCGTCGGCCAGGGCGAGCCACCGCTCGGCATCCGCCGGCCGCCCTGTCAGCGCGCGCAGCCATGCTCCCTCGACGGCGAGTGCGGGGTAGCTGCCGCAACTCGTCCTCGCTGAACCATCCCAGCCACTCCTCCACGGTCTCCATCCGGCCGTCGTAGTGGACCGACAGCGCAAGGGCGTCGACCAGGCCGGCGACGGTATCCATCTCACCCGCGGCGTGCCCGTACTGGATCGCCGCTTCGGGCAGGTCGTGGGCGATGCACCAATCCATCGCCCGACGGTTGAGCGCGGGCACCGTGTCCGGCTCGCTGCGCTCCAGCTCGTTGCGCAGCAGCTCGCCGAAGAGGTGGTGGTAGCGATACCACTCGCCTTGACGGTCGAGCGGCACGACGAAGCAGTTCCTGTGCTCCAGCGCCTCGAGCGTGTGGGCGGATCGCGTTGTCTCCAGCACGGCGTCGCAAAGACCGCCACTCATGCGATCCAGCACGGACGTGTACTTGAGAAACCGCGCCTCGACCGGGCGGAGCCGCGACAGCAGCTCGTGGCGGAAGTACTCGGACACGAACCGGTCGCCTCCGGTGAAGCTCGCGGCGCTCGCCGGGCTCGGCCCACCGGCCCGCATCGACAGCGCCGACAGGTACAGACCAGCGGGCCAGCCCTCCGTCTGCTCGGTGAGCTCGGCGAGCTCCGCTCGCGTCCAGCTCGACTCCGGCAGCCTCGAGTAGCAGCCTGGCCTCTCGCTCGTCCAGCCGGAGGTCCGCCACGCCGATCTCGTGCACCAGGCCATGCGCCCGCCAGCGGCCGAGCGGCAACGCCGGATCCTCCCTGCTCGCGACCGCGATCTGCGAGCCGGGGGGAACGTACTCGAGCAACGCCGCGAGCACGTCGAGACAGGACGGACTGGCGATGGCGTGCAGGTCGTCGAGCACGAGCACCAACGGGCTCTCGAGCCCGCCAAGTGCGCTCCCGACCCGCGGAACGCGGTTCGACCACGGTCGAGCCACCTGGACCCGACAGCGCGTCGAACACCTCGGCGGGGACCGGCTCGACGCCGTGAATTGCGCCGGCGATGTATCGCAGAAGCACGACGGCGTCGTCGTCTCTGGCGTCGAGCGCAACCCACGCGAAGGGACGCGGATCAGCCTCGGCCCACTTCGCAAGCAACGTCGTCTTGCCGTAACCGGCAGGGGCGACCACGGTCGCGAAAGGCAAGGTCGACTCGCATAGGCTGCGCGATCGCATCCGCCTTCGCGACCGTGCCCGGTCGAGGCGAGGGGGGAGCGAGCTTGACCTCTACGAGGTCGAAGGGAACTTCAGCGAGGGCCATTCGCACAGCGAATCCTAGGGACCGGCCCGCCTATTTCATACCAACGGGATGAGGAGCGGCGCCCCGCGCACGCCTAGGGTCGACATCGCTTTGGACTCGAGTGAAGACAACCCAGGAGGTACGGGATGAGAGGCGCAGGTCGAGCGACATTCGCAGCGGTTCTGCTGTTGATCGCGGGAACGCTCAACATCATCTACGGCATCGGCGCGTTGGACAGCGCGAACATCTACGCGAACGACACGAGGTTCATCCTCACCAACCTCAACACCATGGGGTGGGTGCTGATCGTCCTCGGGCTGATCCAGCTCACCGGCGGCTTCTCGCTGCTCTCCGGCAACGCCTACGGGCGGGTGATCGGCATCGTCGGTGCGAGCCTCGGTGCGATCGGGGCGCTGCTCTCGGTCGGCGGATCCGACCCGTGGTGGTCGCTCGGGATCTTCGCCCTGTGCGTCTACATCCTCCACGGCATCCTCGTTCTGGGAACAGACGAGCGCGCCTCGGCAGCCTGAGCGCCATACGGCGCGGCCGGGAGGAGCTCGACCGGCCGCGCCGGCGCTGAGGATCTGGCCATGCCCGGCGCCGATCCGAAGAGCAACCGCGAGCGCGTCGTCCGCACGCTGACGTTCTGGCTGCGGCCGGAGTTCGTGCTCCGCGTCGTCAACCGCTTCCAGAAGGTCACGGGATTCGACCGGTCGATCGCACTGGCCTCGGCCGCGCTCACGGCCACGATCCCGCTGATGATCGTCACGAGCGCGGTGGCCTCGGAGCTCGGCGGCAAGGGCACGGCCGACCGCATCATCGACAGGTACGAGCTGACCGGAGGCGGCGCCGAGGCGGTCAGGGACATCTTCTCGCCGCCCACCGGCACGAGCACGAGCCTCGGCATCGTCGGGTTCCTCTTCCTGCTGGTCGCGGTGCTGAGCTTCAGTCGCGCCGTGCAGCGGCTGTTCGAGCAGACCTGGGAGCTCAAGCCGCTGAGCGTCCGCAACACCTTCAACGGGCTGATCTGGATCGCCGGGCTGGCGGCTTACCTCGCCGCCAGCGGCGCGATTCACGCCGCGCTGGGGCGCGGCCGCCTCGAGCTGACCGCGGCCTTGCTCGACGCGCCGCTGACGGCTGCGTTCCTGCTCTGGGGTGGCCGGGTGCTCAGCGCCAGGCGACTCGCGCGCGCTGATCTGATCGCGTTCGCGATCCTCGGGGCGGCCTTGCTGGCGGCGTTCTCGGTTGGCGCGACGGTCTACGTCCCGCACCTGTTCGACACCTACGCCACCCGCTATGGCGTGATCGGTGCGGTCTTCGCCATGATCTCCGTGCTCTTCTGCGCCATGGTCGTCCTCGTCGGATCCGCGGCGGCCGGCCGTGAGATCCACGACGAGCTCGCCCGCATCCGACGAGGCGAGAGGCCCGCCGAGGACGAGGTTCGGCGCGAGTGGGACCAGGTCACCGCCGAGGCGCGCTCGCGATGGGAGACGCTGCGTGCCCAGATCCAGGAACGCCGCCGCCGGGCCTAGCCGGACGGCGCGGGCGCCGCGACCGGGCCCCGATTGCGCAGCTCGTTGGCTGAGCGGGCCCGGGCATCACCCCGCTGGGATGAAACGACGAGCCGATTTCATACCACCGGGATGAGGAGGAGTGGTGGGCGCGAGCCTAGGCTCGCCGGCGATGTGCCTAACCACGAGCCCTCGTCCTAACGAAAGGAAGCACCATGCCTCAGTCGGACACACCGGTCATCGAACTGCTCAAGGACATGACGGCAGCCTCGCTCGACGTGACGAGCCTCGATGAGCAAACGCTCATGCTGGTTCGCATCGCCGCGCTTGTCGCCGTCGACGCCCCTTCGATCTCGTACCTGATGAACCTCGGGGCCGCCGACGAGGTCGGCCTCGACCCCGAGCAGATCCGCGGCGTGCTCGCGGGGGTCGCGCCGATCGTCGGCACAGCCCGAATCGTGTCTGCGACGGGCAAGATCGTCGACGCGCTCGACGTGGCGATCGAGGTCGCGGAGCGCGAGCGGACGTCCTAGAGCCCGACGCACGCCCACAACCAAGGAGGCCACAATGGCCGACAGACCAGTATTTCTCTACGCAGCCGTCTACGACGAGATCGACGACGCCGAGGCCGACTACGAGGCCGTCTTCGACCTCCACGCCGCCGGCGCGATCGGCACCTTCGACTCCGCCGTCATCCGCAAGGAGGACGACGGCAAGGTCCGCGTGACGAAGACCGAGAAGCCGACCCAGCACGGCGCCTGGACCGGGGCCGGGGTCGGAGCCCTGGTCGGGCTCATCTTCCCGCCCGCGCTCATCGGCAGCGCCATCGTCGGCGCCGGCGCCGGCGGGCTGGTCGGCCACCTGTCGAAGGGCATCTCGCGCGGCGATCTCAAGGAGCTCGGCGACGAGCTCGAGACGGGAACCGCCGCCGTGATCGTGCTCGGCGAGTCGAAGCTCGAGGAGCAGCTCGAGAAGGCGATGACGCGCGCCAACAAGCTGATCGAGAAGCAGGTGGACGCCGACGCCGACGAGCTCGAGCGCGAGATCGACGCGGCGGCACGAGCGGACGCGAGCTAGGGCGATGATCCCGCTCGTCCTTGCGGCCCGGGAGCTCGGGCGGGCCCTCGTCGCGGTCTGGCGCGACCCGGAGACCAAGGCGCTGCCCGTCGTGGCGGGCGCCCTGGTCCTCACGGGGACGCTCTTCTACTGGCGCTTCGAGGACTGGACGGTCATCGAGTCGCTCTACTTCTGCGTCGTGACGCTCACCACGGTCGGCTACGGTGATCTCTCCCCGACCACCGCCGGGACGCAGATCTTCACGATCGTCTACATCCTCACTGGCTTCGGCGTGCTCGTCGCACTGCTGACCTCGGTTGCGCAGCAGTACCTGACCCTGAAGGCGGAGGGCGGCGGCGCGAGAGCCCGTCTGAGGGCCCGGCGAGGGCGCGACCAGCCGACAGAGGACGGGCCTCGGTAGCGCGTGGACAAGCGCCGGATCAGCACCAGCGTGGGGACCCGGGTTGTCAACCCGCTCGTCCGCTGGGCGCTGCGGCACGGTCTGGCACCGGGTAGCTACGCGATCCTCGAGACGACCGGCCGGCGCAGCGGCCTGCCGCGCCGGACACCGGTCGGCCACGTCGTCGAGGGCGACACGGTCTGGATCGTCGCCGAGCACGGTCCTCGAGCGGCCTACGTCCACAACATCCGCGCCACCCCGCGCGTCCGCATCGAGCTGCGCGATGGCTGGCGCGGCGGGACCGCGCGCGTCGTCGAGCAGGACGATCCGCGGGCGCGCCTGCGCCGGATGGGACTGCGGCTCAACGCGCTCGTCGTACGCCTGATGGGCACCGACCTGCTCAGCGTCCGCATCGATCTCGACCCGCCGGGCGGCACTTGATGTGCCGTTGGATGGCGTGGCTGGGCCAGCCGGTCCTGATCGAGGAGCTGCTGTTCAAGACCGCGCACGGCATCGTGGACCAGAGCCTGCACGCGCGCATGGGCGCCGAGCCGACGAACGGCGACGGCTTCGGCCTGGGGTGGTACGGGACCGGCGCCGGCCCCGGCATCTATCGCAGCGTCTCCCCGGCCTGGGGCGACCCGAACCTGCGCGAGCTGGCCGCCCACGTCGAGTCGCCGCTGTTCATGACCCACGTGCGGGCCGCGATCGGCTCGCCCGTCCAGGAGACCAACTGCCACCCGTTCCGCCACGACGGCTGGCTGTTCGTGCACAACGGCTTCATCGCCGACTTCCATCTCCTGCGGCGCGACCTGATGCTCGCGATCGACCCCGACCTGTTCCCGCTGGTCCAGGGCTCGACCGACACCGAGGTCGTCTTCCACCTGGCGCTGACCTTCGGCCTCGAGCAGGACCCGATCGAGGCGCTCGAGCGGACGGTCGGGCTGATCGAGCGGACCGGCCGCGACCACGGCGTCACCGAGGCCGTTCAGGCGAGCTTCGGCGTGTCGGACGGCGCCAGCCTGTGGGCGGTTCGCTACGCCAGCGGCGGATCCGCGCGCTCGCTGTTCGCCTCGGCCGACACGCATACGCTGCGCCACCTCTACCCCGACAACCCGCGCTTCCAGCGCCTCACCGAGGACGACAGGCTGATCGTCTCAGAGCCGTTCTCCGACCTGCCCGGCGTCTGGCACGAGATCCCGGAGGCGACAGCGGTGACGGTGGGGCGCGCGGGCAGGCTCGACCAGCGCCCGTTCGCGCCCCGATAGCGCGCGTGGCTTGGGTACCTTGAGAGCGTGGAAGGCGGACGCGACGAGTTCCGCAAGCGCGTTTTGGCCGAGTCGCTCTCGGACCGGTTCGGGGTCGCCCTGCTGGCGGGCGACGCGCAGGCCGCGGAGCACGTCGCGCAGGAGGCGCTCGAGCTGTCGCTGGGGGAGGCGCTGCTGTACGACCTTGTGGTCGGCCCCGCCATGCACCGGATCGGGCAGCTCTGGGCCGCCGGCGAGATCGGCGTGGCGCACGAGCATCTGGCCACCCAGATCACGACGCGCGTGCTCGTGCTCGCCCACGAGCTGGCCGACCTCCGTTCCGGGCGCGCGAAGCACGTGGCCATGTTCGCGGCAGTCGAGGGCGAGCAGCACGTGGTCGCGCTCGACATGGCGGCCAAGCTGCTCGAGTCGGCGGGCTACGAGGTGCTGACGCTGGGCGCCGACGTGCCGACCGACGCTCTCCCGACGATCGTCGCCGACTTCGAGCCGGCGGTGTTCGGGCTGTCGGCGACCATGCCCGACAACCGGGACCGGCTGCGCGCCGCGGTCAAGGCCCTGACCGGAGCGGGCGCCGGACTGGGCCTCATCCTCGGCGGGTCGAGCGTCCCGCCGGACATCGCGCTCAGCCCGCAGGTGGTCGTGGAGTCGAGCGTCGCCGGCGTCGTCGACGCTGCCGACGGCCTGGTGCGGCGGGCGCGGCTGAACTAGCTCTCGTAGCGCCGGATCCACTCGGTCAGGAACGGCTCGGCGATCTCGTACTCGCCCCGCCGCACTCGCTTGACCAGCTCGGCGCGCTCCAGCGCCGTCAGCGCGGTCTGGACGGTGGGCGAGACCGGCAGCGCATGCCGGCGCTGGTAGTCCGCGCCGAGCGGCCGGCCGGGCCCCTCCTGCCGCGAGCGCCTGGAGCACCCGCCTCTGCGCACCCGAGGCGCGGTCCCAGACGAGGGTGAAGTGCGAGTGCTCGGAGCGCAGCGTCGCCTCGACCGCCCCGTCGAGCTCGACCGCCCCGGCCGTCCCACCCGGCGCGGTCTCCTCCCACAGGAAGTAGAGGAGCTCCTGCGTGGCGTAAGGATGCCCCGCGGTCAGCGCGAGCGCCTCCCGGCAGGTCTCCGGCGACAGGTCCTTGCCCGTCTCGCCGAACCGGGCGAGCGCGTAGGGCTCGAACAGGTCGGGCGGTATCACCCCGAGCTCCATCTGCTTCGCGCTGCGCCAGAACGGCTCGTTCTCGTCGTTGAAGATCCGCTCCATCATGTGGCGCTTGCTGCCCAGGTAGATGTGAGCCACCTCCGGCTGCTCCTGGAAGACCGAGCGCATCAGCTTGATCAGCGAGGGGTCGATGTCGACCACCTCCTGAAACTCGTCCAGCACCAGCGCCACGCGCCGGTCGCGATCGGCGGCGATGCGCCCGAGCACGACGAGCAGCTCCTCGAGCGTCGCGTCGATGTCCTCCTCGGCGGCGCGCGCGTCGAAGCTGAACGACACCGCGCCGTCGTTGGGGTCGACGGTGATCGTGGGGGTCAGGCGCAGGCCCGCGAACACCTTCAGGCGCTCCTTCGCGTTCCACAGCCGGGTGGCCAGCTCCTCGTGGATCGCCTTCGCGAGCTTCGCAGCCAGCAGGTCCTTCGTGGGGGTGCGCATCAGGTCCACCTGGGCGACCAGGACGCCCTCCCTCACGAGCTCCTGCGCCACCCGCCAGAGCAGCGACGACTTGCCGTACCGGCGCGGGGCGAAGACGACCACGTCCTGGCCGTTGCGGGCATCGGCGACGAGCGCGTCGATCTCGACCTGTCTGTCCGTGAACGCCGCGTCCAGCGCCAGGGACCCGAATCGGAAGGGGTTGACGGTCACGCCGTCATTATGTCAGTCAACGTTATGTTTGTCAGCATAATGTTGCATCGGATAATTTACGGAGCCTGATGCCGCTCGTCGACCGCGACGACAGCGTCCTGGTCGTCGTGGACGTCCAGGAAGGCTTCTTCGGCGACTCGCTGCCGCCGGAGGATCGCGAGCGGGCGGCGCAGGCCCTGGCGCGCATGACCTGGCTCGCGAGGCTCGCCCGCCTGCTCGGCGTGCCGGCGGTGCTGACCGAGGAGGACCCCGGCCGCAACGGGCCGGCGCTGCCCGCGATCGCGGAGCTCTTCGGCGGCTCGCCCGCCCAGGTCAAGCCGACGTTCGGGCTGGCCGGCACGCCGGAGATCCTGGCTCGCGTCGAGGCGACCCGCCGCGGGACGGCTGTGCTGATCGGCTTCGAGACCGACGTCTGCGTCGCCCAGTCCGCGATCGGCCTCAAGGACCTCGGGATGCGCGTGGTCGTCCCAGAGGACGCCGCCTTCTCGCCCGGCGAGATGCACCAGCGCGGGCTCGCGCGGATGACGGCCGAGGGCGTCGAGCTCAACCACTGCAAGGGCCTCGCCTACGAGTGGACGCGCACGCTCGAGCAGTCGCGCCGCGTGCTGGGCTCGCCGGAGCTCGGCCAGGCGCCGTTCCGGCTCTAGCTGCAACGCTCCACGGCTTGCCGGACATGTCTGCGCTGCGACAGCCTCGGCGTGGACGTTCCCTAGACGTCTTCCGGCGCGAACGTGTCGCAGTCGCCCGGCTGACCGCTCGCGCGGCCGCGGTTGAACCAGGCGGTGCGCTGCGCCGAGCTCCCGTGCGTGAACGAGTCCGGGCTCACGCGACCGGTGGCCTCGCGCTGGAGGCGGTCGTCCCCGACCGCCGCCGCGGCCGTGGTCGCCTCCTCCACGTCCCCGCGCTCGAGGTCGCCCGCCGCGTAGACGCTGTGCGCCCAGACGCCCGCGTAGCAGTCGGCCTGCAGCTCGAGCCGCACCGACAGCGCGTTCGCCTGGTCGGGGTGCTCGCGGCTCAGGCGGCTCACCTCCGTGCTGGTGCCGAGCCGCTCCTGCACGTGGTGGCCGACCTCGTGCGCGATCACGTACGCCCACGCGAAGTCGCCCGGCGCGCCCAGCTTGCGCTCCATGTCCCCGTAGAAGCTGAGGTCGAGGTAGACGCGCCGGTCGGCGGGGCAGTAGAAGGGGCCGACGGCCGACGAGGCGTTGCCGCAACCCGTCGAGACGGCGTTGCGGTAGAGCACCACCTGCGCCCTGGTGAAGGGCTGACCCTCGGCCGCGAAGATCCGCTCCCAGGTGTTCAGCGTGCGGGTGAACACGTACAAGCTGAAGTCCTTGAGGTCGCGCTCGGGGTCCTGGCCGGCCGGGATCTCGCCGCCGACCGGGGCCTGAGGTGACTGCGCGAACGGGTCGTCGACCGCGAACGCGCCACCCGAGCCGGAGCCGCCGGCCAGCACCTGGATCAGCACGAAGACGATGGCGCCGAGCAGTCCCAGCCCGCTCGGCACCGCCACGGCGGGCCGCATGCCGCCGCCGCGCGCGTCGATCATGTCCGAGTTGCGGCCTGCTTGGCGACGCCAGCGCACGGGGAAGTTCTATTTGAAATGAACCAGGCGCACGCCACGATCGAGGGCTTCGACTACGAACGGCACGCCGTCGGGGACGCGACCTATCAGGTCGCCACCGGGGGCGACGGGCCGGCGGTGTTCCTGTTGCACGGCTATCCCCAGACGCACTACTGCTGGGCCCAGGTCGCGCCGGCGCTGGCGCGCACGCACCGCGTGATCGCCCCCGACATCCGCGGCTACGGCGCGAGCGCGGCGCCCCCCGGCGGGCCATCCGGCGAGGGCTTCTCGAAGCGCGAGATGGCCGCCGACGTGGTCGCGCTCGCCGACGCGCTCGGCCTCGAGCGGTTCGCCGTCGTGGGTCACGATCGAGGCGGGCGCGTGGCGTACCGGGCCGCGCTCGACCACCCCGACCGGGTGGAGCGGCTCGCGGTGCTCAACATCGTGCCGACCGTCGAGCAGTTCGAGCGCGTCACCCCGGCCAACGCGATCGGCTACTGGCCCTGGTTTCTGCTCGCCCAGCCGGCGCCGTTTCCCGAGCGCCTGATCGCGGGGGCGCGCGAGCACTACGTGACCTCGATCATCCGCGACTGGGCGGCCCTCGCCGATCGCATCCCGGCGGAGGCCGTGCGGCAGTACGTGGATGCGTTCAGCGACGACACGATCGCCGCCACCTGCGCCGACTATCGCGCGAGCTTCCATCTCGACCGCCAGCTCGATGCCGAAGACCGCCGGGACGGGCGCCGGATCGAATGCCCGACGCTGGTGCTCTGGGGCGAGCTCGACGAGGGGTTCGGCCCGGACGACGGTCCGCTCGACGCCTGGCGGCGCTGGACCCGCCAGGTCGAGGGCCAGGCGCTCCCGTGCGGTCACTTCATCCCCGAGGAGGCCTCGGACGAGCTGATCGAGGTCCTCGAGCGCTGGTTGGCCTAGCCCTGGCGGCTGGCCGCGCGCGGCGGCTCGAAGTCGCCGAGCAGGCCGTCGGCCTCGACCTGGAACAGCTCCACGGCCTCGGGCAGGCCGCGGAAGCGCCAGGCGCCGATCCCGTGCACCCCGACGCCGTCGGGCAGATCGTCCGCGAGCGCGCCGCGGACGGCCGCCGACATCACGATCTGGCCGCCGTGGGCCGAGAAGCAGATGCGCGCCGCCGCGTGGACGGAGATCCCCACGTAGCCGGTCTCGGTCAGCGACGGGCGCCCGCGGTGCAGACCGATCCGAAGCCGCACGTCCTGGCCGTCCGGCCAGTCGCGCTCGAGCATGTCGCGCTGGATCGCGAGCGCCGCGTCGAGCGCCGCCCCGGCTCGCTCGAACACCGCGAAGACGTCATCGCCGCGCGCCGAGACGACATGCCCGCGGGCGCCGCGGACCGCCGCTCGCTGGAGGCGACGCAGGTCCGCGAGCACGTCGGCGTAGGCGTCGCCGAGCACGTGCAGGAGCGCGGTCGAGCCCTCGATGTCCGTGAGCAGGAACGTCACGTCGCCCTTGGGCAGCTTGCGCTGCGGCTCGAGCTGCGAGCTGACGAAGCCGATCGGCATGATCCCGTGCTTCTTCGCCGCCCTCAGCAGCCGCTGCCGCGCGCGATCGCGGGCGGCGTCGTCCTCGAACGCCACCTGGCTGAAGCGCGACAGCGCGTTGCGCACGTGCGCGGCGTCATTGATCGGCAGCCGCCGCTCGCCGTGCGAGTCGATGTAGGCGAAGCACCGGTCGGGCAGCGCCGCGCGCTGCTTGGCGGTCAGCGGGGCCACGCCCGCATGTTCTCATCACGCGCCGGACGGTCTAGCGCTGGGTGAACGTCGCGGTCACCGTGCGGTTCGCGTCCGCCTTGATCGTGTGGACGCGGTCGCCGCCGTCCGACCAGGCGGAGAAGTCGTAGGTCTGCGAAGCGAGTGTCTGCGGCGTGGGGGCGGCCAGACCGTTGTCCGACCCCTGGATGACCGTGCGACTGAAGGGTGTGGTGGCGGTCACGCCGTTCAGCGACAGCGTCAGCCCGCTCGGGTTCGAGGCCATCGAGAGCACGACGGTCTTCGGATCGAGCCGGATCGTGCGCGTGTCGGTCAAGCCGCCGCTGTCGGTCGCGGTCAGCTCCAGCTCGAGGTAGGACGGGTACTCGTGGTCGGGCGCCGAGAACGAGTCGCTCGCCACCCCGTCCCAGGACTGGACCGCGTGCTCGTGGCAGTTCGACGGGCAGTGGAACATCGTCAAGCGCCACTTCAGGCTGCTCGCGGGGAGGCTGCCGTCCTGTGGGTCGGTGGCCGAGCCGCTGAAGGAGATCGGGTCGGCGACCTTCCACGTCAGTCCGGTGCTGGGCGTGACGATCGTGGCGGTCGGCGGGGTGTTGCCCGCCGAGATCGCCAGCGCGTCGGTGGCGGTCACGCCGTGGTTGTCGGTCACCCTCACGCCGGCCAGGTAGCGGCCGGCGTCGGTGTAGGTGTACTGCGCCGTCGAGCCCGTCGCGTCGTCGTAGGCGCCGTCTCCGTCGAGGTCCCACTCGTAGGTGATCGTGTCGCCCGGATCCGGGTCGCTCGAGCCGGTCGCGCTGAAGTCCACCTGGAGCGGGGTCGAGCCGTTGGTCGGGGTCGCGCTGACCACAGCCCGCGGGGCCTGGTTGCCCGCGCTGTAGTGGATGCGCTTGACCGTGCCGGCGTTGAAGTCGGGGTAGAACAGGTCGCCGCCGGGGCCGAACTGGAGGTTGACCGGACCGCCGGCGGCTGTCCTGAAGGCCCTCCTCCGCGCGTTGTTCGGCAGCGGGCCCCCGGTCCTCTCCATCACCCAGATGCAGCCGCGCGAGTAGTCGGTGAAGAACACGGCGCCGTCGAACTCGGCCGGGAACGGGCTGCCCGCGGGGGTGAACGCCAGGCCGGCGATCGAGGAGCTGCCCGTCGGGCACGACTCCTCGGAGAAGACCTTGGCCGTGTGGTTGTAGGCGTAGTACGGCCGCTTGTCGACGTTGAATGCGTAGAAGTACTCGCACACGTTCAGGTCGAGCGCGTCGTATTCCGGCTGGCGCGAGAAGCCCTCGTAGCAGGGCCAGCCGAAGTTCTCGAGCGCGTTGGGCGGCCGCGTCAGCCGATTGATCTCCTCCCAGGTGTTCCAGCCGACGTCGCCGACCCAGGGCTCGTTGGTGCCGGGCCTGATCGTTATCCGGAACGGGTTGCGGAATCCGTAGGCGATGATCCGGCGCGTGTCGGGGTCGGAGCTCGACGCCCTGGGGTTGTCGGGCAGGCCCTCGCCGGTCTCCGGGTCGACGCGGATGACCGTCCCGTCGAGCGCCGTCTGGTCACCGCCCGTGGCCACGTCCTGGGAGCGCATCGCCCCGCCGTCGGCGGTCGGGGGCGTCATGGCGCCGCCCACGCCCTTGGGCGGGTCGTCGCACGGGTTCTTGGGGTTGCCCGACTGCCCGTAGTCGGCGTAGTCGAAGCTGGCGCCGTCGCCGCCGCTGGCGTAGAGGGCGCCGTCGGCGCCGAAGGCGAGGTCGCCGATCGAGTGGCTCGGGAACTGCTGGCACCAGTCCTCGATCAGGACCTGCTCGGGGCCGACCTGGTTCCCGGTGAGCTGAAGCCGCGAGAGCCGGCCGCTGATCACGCAGCCGTCGGTGGTGGGACCCGGCGGCGCGGGGCACTGTCGCCCCACCTGGGCGCGGTCGCGCCGATGGCGGCGTCGTGGGAGTAGGACACGTACAGGAACGGCTTGGCGGGGAACTCCGGGTCGAGCTGGAAGCCCAACAGGCCCCGGTCCCAGTAGTCGTGCACCTTCGTGCGCAGATCCGCCACCACGGTCGCGGACGTGTCGCTCAGGGTGTCGAAGACCTTGATCAAGCCGCTCTTCTCGGCGACGAACACGCGCCCGTCGGGGGAGAAGCGCACTGAAGTGGGATGGGTCAGGCCGCTGAACGCGACCGTCTCCTGGAAGCCGGGCAGCAGCCCCGGCGAGCCGGTGCGGAACGTCGCGTCGGAACTGCAGCCGCTGCCGTCGGAGTTGGAGGCGCACGCGCGGTAGTGGTAGAGCGTGTCGGGGTCGAGGCCGGTCACGCGCTCGGAGACGCTCTGCTGATTGGTGCCCGAGCCGCCGTCCTGGTGGGTGGTGGACTGGCCGTAGGAGGTCGTCTTGCCGTAGTTGAACCACCAGGTCGTCGGCTTGCCGCCGGCGCTGCCGTGGGCGCGCAGCGTCGCTGCCGTGTCCGTGACGTCCGTCGCCGGGTCGGTGGCGCCACTCGCGCAGCCGACTACCGCCAGGCCGGCTACGGCCAGGACGACGCCAGCGATCCGTCGCGGCTTCCTACGGGGCGGGGAAGCGATGCGGGACAGTACGAATGACTATGTCCTCTCGCTCAATCGCTGTCAACGCATAACCGTCGCTCAGCGCCGCCGCTTGCTCACCTTCGCCACCTGGCCGCCGGTCACCGTGAACGTCTGCTTGTTGGCGGTCGTGCTCGAGCTGTCGCCGACCCAGACGTTGATGCGGCCGTTCTCGACGCGCAGGCGGCCGCGGTTGTCGTAGAAGCCGACGTCCTCGCGGCCGAGCGTCCACGACACCGTCCTGGCCTGGCCCGGCTGGAGCGTCACGCGCTCGAACCCGCGCAGCCGCCTGACCGGCTGCGAGATGCTCGCGACCGGGTCGTTGAGGTAGAGCTGAGCGACCTCGTCCCCCGCGCGCGTGCCGGTGTTGGTGACCTTCGCGGTGACCGTGATCTTCCCGTTGCGGGCGTTCATGGTCGAGCCGCTCAGCTTGACGCCGTCGATCTGGAACGTCGTGTAGCTGAGGCCGTAGCCGAACTCGTAGAGCGGGCTGCACGCGACGATGTCGCGGTGGCGCGAGTTGTAGCGCTGGCTCGGATCGCAGGGCCGGCCGGTCGGCTCGTGGTTGTAGTAGATCGGCACCTGGCCCTCGTTGCGCGGGAAGCTGACCGGCAGCTTGCCGCCCGGGTTGACCTTGCCGTAGAGCACGTCGGCGACCGCGTTGCCGGCCTCGACGCCGCCGAACCACGCCTCGAGGATGGCCGGCGTGTTCGGCTGGACCTCGTCGAGCCGCAGCGGGCGGCCGTTGAAGAGCACGACGGCGAGCGGCTTGCCCGGCCCGATCGCCGCCCTGACCGCGGCGAGCAGCTCCTCCTGCTTGCCCGGCAGGTCGAGCATCGAGCGGGCCTCGGCCTCGCCGCTCATCTCGCGCGTCTCGCCCAGGGCGAGCACGACCTGGCCGGCCGCCTTGGCGGCGTTGACCGCCGCGGCGAAGCCGGCGTCGGAGGCGCACTCGTTGGCCGGGTCGTAGAGCTCGTTGTTGCTGAGCGTGCAGCCCGGCGTGAACGTGGTGTTCGCGTTCTGCGCCTTCATGCCGGCGAACAGCGACACCGCGTCGGCGTCGTCGCCCTTGCCCCACCAGGGGCCGAGCATGTCGTGCGCGCTGTCGCCGAGCGGCCCGATGATCGCCGTCGACTTCTTGGGATCGAGCGGCAGCACGGGTCCGTCGTTCTTGAGCAGCACCGTCGAGCGGGCGGCCGCCTTGCGTGCCGCCGCGCGGTTCTTCGGCAGGAGCTGCTTGCCCTCGGCCGCGCCGACGTTGACGTAGGGATGCTCGAACAGCCCGGCGCGGAACTTCACGCGCAGGATGCGGCGGACGGCGTCGTTGATGCGGCGCATCGACACCTGCCCGCTGGCGACCAGCTGCTTGCCGAAGTCGCGGTAGTTGGTCGAGACCATCTCCGAGTCGGTGCCGGCGTTGAGCGCGAGCTTCGCGGCCTCACGGCCGTTCTCGGCGACGCCGTGCCCGCAGGGGCCGCCCGCCGGGGCCTCGCCCGGGCAGGAGCGCAGCTCGGCGACGGCCGTGTAGTCGCTCTCCACGAAGCCGTCGAAGCCCCAGCGCTGCTTGAGCACCTTGTTCTCGGTGTACTTGTTCGCGCAGCCGGGCACGCCGTTGATGGCGTTGAACGAGCACATCAGCGTGTCCGAGCCGGCGTCGACCGCCGCCTTGAACGGCGGCAGGTAGAAGTTCCACAGCCGCTGCAGCGACATGTCGGTCGTGTTGTAGTCGCGGCCCGACTCGGGCTGGCCGTAGGCGGCGAAGTGCTTGACGCTGGTGACGACCTTGTCGGGGGCGCTGTAGTCGCCGCCCTGGGCGCCCTTGACGCGCGCCGCCGCCATCACCGAGTTCAGGTACGGGTCCTCGCCGGCGGCCTCGGCGATCCGTCCCCAGCGCGCCTCGTGCGAGACGTCGACCATGGGGCTGTAGATCTGCTTGAGCCCGACGGCGGCGGACTCGAACGCGCCGATCCGGTGGTCGGCCTTGGCGACGTTGGGATCGAAGCTGCTGGCGGTCGCCAGCGGAATCGGGAAGACCGTGCGGAAGCCGTGGATCGTGTCGAAGGCGAACAGGATCGGGATGCCCAGACGGGAGTGGTCGACCGCCTCGTGCTGGTACTTGTTGATCAGCGCGGGGTCGGTCTCGCTGAAGACGGCGCCGACGCGGCGCGCCTCGGAGGGGTCGTCCTTCATCTGGCCGTCCGACAGCAGGGTGAGCTGGTTGAGCTTCTCCTCGAGCGTCATCCGCTTCATGAGCGAGTCGATGCGGCGCTCGGTGTCGCGATCGAGTCGTTGCTTCACGGCGTGCAGCGCAGCACGGTCCTTGGTGCGCTTGGCGGCCAGCGCCGGCAGGGCGCAGACCAGGCACGTTGCCAGAGCCGCCGCGACGATCGCGTGCAGAGAAACCCTTCGACCCATCTCAGTCCTCCCTCTCGGTGGCGCGGCCATCCAGGCCGCGGGAAGCATTTATCCGGAGCTCGGCCGAAGCAAACGCTTCGAGTGTCGGCTCAGGCGACCGCGAGCACGACCTTGCCGCGCTTCCCCCGGGCGGCGACGCGCTCGAAGGCCTCGCGGAACCGCGCGAAGGGGAGTACCGAGTCGATCGCGACGCGCAGCTCGCCGCTGCCGGCCAGCTCCGCCAGGCGCTTCAGCTGCTCGCCGTCGTGCTCGACCACGAAGTAGTCGGCGTCGTTGCCCTCCTCCGCGACGGCGACCAGCCGGCCGCCGGGGGCGAGTGCCGCGCGCGAGCGCTCGAGCCGCTCGCCGCCGGCAGTGTCGAAGACCAGGTCGACCGGCTCGATCGCGTCCTCGAAGCGCGTGACGGTGTGATCGATCGCCTCGTCGGCGCCCAGCTCGCGGGCCCAGGCGGCGTCCTCGGCGCCGGTCACCGTGCCGATCACGTGGGCGCCCCGCCAGCGGGCGAGCTGGGTCGCGGCCTGGCCGACGCCGCCGGTCGCGCCGTGGATCAGGACGCGCTGCCCCGCCTCGAGCCCGCCGTGGTCGAACAGCCCCTGCCAGGCGGTCATGCCCGGCATCGGGATGACGGCGGCCTCGCTGTGGCTCAGGTCCGCGGGCTTCGGCGCGAGCAGCGCACGCGGGCACCACGGCGTACTCGGCCGCCGCGCCGTCGCGGTCGAAGGCGGTCAGCGCGAGCACCTCGTCGCCCTCGCTCAGCCCCTCGGCGCCGGGTCCGACCGCCTCGACGACGCCCGACAGCTCGTACGAGGGGATCGCGGGCAGCCGGTCGAGCGGCCACTCGAGCTCGTCGCGGGTGAGCGCCGCGGCGTGGACGCGGACGAGCACCTCGCCGGCGCCGGCCTGCGGCCTCGGGATCCGTTCGACGGTCGAGCTGGTCCGGTCCGCCGGGCGCCGTGAGTCGTATCGCCTGCATCGTCTCGGCGTTCATGCCGCCTCCTCCAGGTCTCCGCTCCGGGTTGGCTCCGCGGGCGCCAGCAGCTTGCGCAGCAGACGATCGAGCGTCCGCCGCTCGGCCCCGCTGAGCGGCTCGAGCAGGCGCTCCTCGCCGGCGATGTGCAGCTCGATCGCCCGGTCGATCGTGCGCCTGCCGCGCGGCGTGAGCCGCACGAGCGTGCCGCGCCGGTCGCCCGGGTCGGGCGACCGCTTGACCAGGCCGGCGCGCTCGAGCTGGTCGAGGCGCTTGGTCATGCCGCCCGAGGACAGCATCACGGTCTCCAGCAGGCGCTTGGGGTTGAGCCCGTGGCGCGGGCCGCTGCGCCGCAGCGCTGCGAGCACGTCGAGCCAGCCCGGCTCGAGCCCGCGCTCGCGCAGGGCCGGCAGCAGGGCGTCCTCGGCCAGCTGGGCCGTCCGCATCAGCCGGCCCACGAGGGCGAGCGCGCCGGTGTCCAGCTCGGGGCGCTCGGCAGCCCACTGGGCGACGATCGCGTCGATGTGATCGGGGCGCGCACCGGCCATCTCCCCGAATGCTAGCGAAGAAGAATCTTCCTAGTGAGAGATCTGCGGATCGCCGTCCAGATCCACCGGCTCGCCGATCGGCAGCCAGCGCACGCTGCGGCGGATCTCCTCGGGCGCCCGCGCGAACTCCCGCTCCGCCTCGGCCCGCCCCTCCCGGAAGTGCTTCCAGCCCTCGTAGTGGATCGGGATGATCGTGCGCGGGCGGATCAGGCCGCACAGCTCGACCGCCTCGGCGGCGGTCAGCGTGTAGCGCAGCGGTCCCGAGACGGGGAAGCGCACGCCGCCGAGGTGCACGACGGCGGTGTCCACGTCGAGCCGGTCGGCGACCTGGCGCACGCCGTCGTACAGGACCGTGTCGCCGGAGATCCAGAGCACTCCCTGGTCCTGGCCCTCCCACGCGAGCGCGAAGCCGATCACGTCGCCCACGATCGGGTGGCTCAGCGGCGGGCCGTGGCGGCAGGGCGTGGCGGTGATCTCGATCGCAGGCCGGCCGGGCGCCTCCAGGCGCGTCGTGGCCCAGGCTCGAGCCCGCGCGCGCCGTCGCCGAGGCGGCCCGCCCCGGACGTGGTCGTGACCACCACGTCTGCGGATGGGAGCAGCGCGCGGCCGGCCGGGTCGAGGTTGTCCTCGTGGTGGTCGTGGCTCAGCAGCACCGCGTCGAGCGGCAGCAGCTCCGACGCCGCCACGGCGGGCCCCGTGAGCTTGCGCGAGCTCGTCCCCCAGCCGAACGCGTAGCGCTTGCCGGGCGGGTCGAAGGTGGGGTCCGTGAGCAGGCGCCAGCCGCCCACCTCGATCAGGGCGGTCGGGCCGCCGACGTGGGTGATGCGCACGTTCGTCATCCGGGAACTCCGATCTCGCGCTCAGCGTCGTAGCGCACGAGCGCGGGGAAGGCGGCCATGATCGCGAAGACTCCCACGACGCAGGCGATCCCGCCGGAAGTCACCGAGAAGCGGGGTCCCGCGACGCCGGCGACGGCGCCGGCCTCGACGTCGCCGAGCCGCGGCCCGCTCGTCACGACGAGCGAGAACACCGACGACATGCGGCCGCGCATCGCGTCGGGCGTGACGGTCTGGTTGATCGTCGAGCGGCAGACGGCGCTGACGCTGTCGGCCGCGCCGGCGATCGCGAGCAGGACCGCCGCCAGCGCGAGCGAGCCGGCCAGGCCGGCGAGGGCGATGGCGGCGCCCCAGACGGCGACCGCCCAGACCACGATCAGGCCGAGCCGCCGCGCGTGCTCTAGCCAGCCCGTCGTCAGGGCCGCGATCGTCGCGCCCACCGACACCGCGGCGAACAGCAGGCCGGTCCCCTCGGCGCCCGCGTGGTAGACGCTGACCGACAGCACCGGGAACAGCGCCCGCGGCATGCCGAACGTCATCGCCATCAGGTCGATCGCGAACGAGCCCATCAGCGCCTCGTTGCGGCGCACGAAGCGCAGCCCCTCCCCGATCGAGCGGGCCATGGGGGCGTGCGCGGCGCCGCTCGCCGGCGGCTGCGGGCTCATCCCGACGAGCGCGCCGACCATCGCCAGGCAGCTGACCGCGTCGACGGTGTACGCCGCGCCGACCCCGAACGCGCCGATCAGCAGCCCGCCGAGCGCGGGGCCGATCACCAGCGTCAGCTGGAACAGCCCGAAGTTGAGCGCGAGCGCGGAGCGCAGGCGCGCGGGGTCGACGAGGTTGGGGACGATCGCCGTCCGGGTCACGTTCTGGACCGCGCCGAACCCCGCCAGCAGGCCGCCGAGCACGTACAGCGCCGGCACGGGCGGGTCGCCGGGAGCGAAGGCGAGCGCGGCCAGCGCGCCGGCGCAGGCCACCAGCGCGATCTGGTCGAGCAGCAGCAGCCGCCTGCGGTCGAAGCGGTCGGCGAGCGCGCCGCCGACCAGCGCCAGCGTGATCAGCGGGACGAGCTCGACCGCGCCCAGCAGCCCCGTCAGGAACGCCGAGCCGGTCTGCACGTAGAGCTGGTAGGGCAGCGCCACGAGCGCGGCCTGCGTGCCGAGCCCCGAGACGACGTTGCCGAGCACCAGCAGGCGCAGGTCCCGCGACGCCCGCAGCGCGCTGACGTCCACGGCGATGCGCGGCACGGCTAGCGCCCCAGGTCGAGGCCGGTGAGCGCCTCGCGCACCAGCGGGCCGAGCATGGCGAGGTCGTAGCCGCCCTCCTGGACGACCACGGTCGGCAGCCGCAGCTCGCCGAGCGTCCTCCCCGCTGCGCGGTAGCCCTCGGGCGTGACCTGGAGCGGGCTCTCAGGGTCGCCGGCGGCCGCGTCCACCCCGAGCGCGACGACCAGGGCCGCCGCGCCGCCCGCTCGCGCCCAGGCGGCGAGCTCGGACACCGCCTCGAGCCACTGCTCGTCGCCGGAGCCGGGCGCCAGCGGCAGGTTGCGGTTGGCGCCCCCGCCGGTCTCGTCCGCGAAGCCGAGGAAGTGCGGGAACCAGCCGGCGCCCGGATCGACGTGCACCGAGCCGACGAGGGTCTCCGCGTCCTCGTAGAAGATCGACTGCGTCCCGTTGCCGTGGTGCGCGTCGACGTCGAGCACGGCCACCCGGCCGAGGCGCCGCAGCCGGGCGGCCGCGACGGCGGCGTTGTTGAGGTAGCACGAGCCGCCGAAGGCGCCGCGCGTGGCGTGGTGGCCCGGCGGACGGCAGCAGGCGTAGGCGACCGGCTCGCCCTCGAGCACGAGGTCGGCGGCGGTCAGCGCGCAGTCGGCCGCCGCGCGCGCGGCCTCCCAGGTGCCCGGCCCGATCAGCGTCATCGTGTCGTAGGCGAACTGCCCCGTGCGGGCGGTCATGGCCGCCGCGCGCACGGGCTCGAAGCCCGAGAACAGGTCCGGATGGGGGAACAGGTAGGGCACGACGCGGTCCTGGCCGGGGTCCTCGGTCAGCCCCGCCGCCTCCCAGTCGCTCCAGGCGCGCGCGAGGAAGTCGACGAGCTCGCCGTCGTGCACCGCGAGCAGCGCCTCCGGCGGCTGCGGGCGCGCCTCGACGAAGCGGGCGCCCTCGAGCGCGGCCCGGATCCGCTCGGCGCGCTCGGGCACCTCGGTGCCGGGTGTGCGCACGCCGGCCCAGATCTCGCCGCCCGGCTCGTGCAGCCGGTGGCGGTCGCTCCAGACGACTGGCGATGCGCAAGGCTCAGGCCAGCCCGGCCGCGACCCAGCGCTGGAAGTCCGCGATCAGCTCCTCGCTGGGCAGCATCAGCCGGCCGTGCTCGAAGGCCCGCGCGCGCAGGCCGCGCTGGACCGACTCGACCAGCACGCGGTCCTCGGCGCCGACCTCGTCGTCGAGCTCGATCAGCTCGGCCATCTCGGCCGGGTCGGCGTCGGCCAGGAAGAAATAGTCGAGGAAGCCGTCCGTCCGCCCCACCCCGGCGGGCGTCAGCGGGCCGATCGACACGTTCGGCGCTCCAGGGAAGATGTTGACCTTCGTGCTCGGCCAGATCATGTGGAACTGGCCCCCGCCCTCGCCGTCGCGCGTGCGCACGTGATGGCTCGCGAAGGTCTCGTGGCGCTCGAGCCGGTAGGCGTCGGTCGAGACGTCGACCAGATCGCTGAAGCCAGGATGGGCGACCGCGCAGTGGTAGCACTCGAGGTAGTTCTCGACGGCGACCTTCCAGTTGGCCTCGAGCGAGTAGGGCGCGTGGGAATGAAAGACGAGCGCGTCCACGTCGATGCCGCCGTCGCGCACCAGCTCGGGCAGCTCGCCGAGCGTGTCGGCCAGCGGCGCCGCGTCGGAGTCGGCGTTGACGAAGACGAACGGTCCCCAGGTGTCGACCAGGGCGCGGCCGCAGGCCGAGGCTCGGCGCGGTCGAAGTCCGGGTCGCCGTCGGCGCGCGGCGCCGCCCGCAGCTCGCCGTCGAGCCCGTAGGTCCAGGCGTGGTAGTGGCACTGGAGCGTGGTGCAGCTGCCCGCCCCCGACACCACCTCCGCGCCGCGGTGGCGGCAGACGTTCACGAAGGCGCGCAGCTCGCCCTCGCGGTCGCGGACGACGACCAGCGGCACGTCGCCCGCGCGCAGCGTGAAGTAGGAGCCGGGCTCGGCGAGCTGCCCGAGGTGGCCGGCGTACTGCCAGGCGTGGGCGAACAGCCGCTCGCGCTCGCGGGCGAGCACTTCGCCGTCGACGTACCAGCTGTAGGGCAGGGTGTCCGTGCCCGGCAGCCTAAAGCCAGCCGAGCGCGATCGCCCGGACCGCGTGCGCCTGCGACTGGCTGGCGCTCTCCATCAGCTTGAAGCTCGCTCGCATCTTCGCCGAGCGCTTGCCGGTGGAGTCCTTGGCCTGGAGCGTGAGCCGGTAGCTGCCGACCGCGAGCGTCGTGCGGCGCGACAGCTTGCCGCGGAAGGTGATCGTGTTCGCGCCGGCCTTGCCTTGGACGCTCATCACGCTGCTCAGGCGCGTGTAGCGCGTGCAGTTCGAGCGCTTGCCCTTGGCGAGCTTGACGCAGCGGCCATGCACCCGCCGCCCGCTCTGCTTGCGCTCGAACGAGAGGGTCACCCTGGCCGCCTCGCTCAGGCGGAAGCTGATCGTCGTCGACCGGCCCTTGCGGAAGCTCGCGCGGGACAGCTTCAGCTTGGTCAGCGCGGGCGCGAGGTTCGCGGTCGTGGCGCCCCCACCTCCGCCGAGCCGGACCCGCCCCCGTTGGGGGTCTCGCTCGACGGCTGCCGGGGCGTCTTCTTGGGCGGCAGGGTGTTGACCGGGGCGCCGTCCTCGTTCTGGACGTTCACCGGCACCCCGGCGGACATCGTCGAGTTGCCGAACGAGTCGCGCGCGACGGCCGCGAGCGTGTGCGTGCCGTTGTCGACGTTGATGCTGCCCCACGGACGGAGTAGGGCGCGGACGTGTCGGGCGCGCCGATGTTCGCGCCGTCGACCTTGAACTGCACGTCGCGTATGCCGCTGGCGTCGGTCGCGCTGGCGGTCACCGCCGACTCACGCCCTTGACCGTCGAGCCCGCCGCCGGCGAGCTGTGACGCTCACCGCGGGGCCCTGCCTGTCGGTGTTCTGGACGTTGATCGTCGCGGAGGCCTGTGGCGGTCTTGCCGGAGGCGTCGCGCGCGGTCGCCGTGAGCGTGTGGGTGCCGTCGGCCACGCCGGTCGTGTGCCACTCGGGATCGTGTACGGCGAGGTCGTGTCCTCGTCCTCGAGCGCGACGCCGTCGAGCGCGAAGCGCACGCCGACGACACCGCGGTCGTCGGAGGCGGTCGCGCGCACCTCGATCGTGCCGGCCACGGTGCCGCCCGTGGGCGTGACCAGGCTCACCGTCGGGTTGGCGTTGTCCGGCGGCGCGGCGGTGCCGCAGCCGCCCAGCGGGTCCGCCCTCCTGGAGCTTGACCCACTTGGCCTTCGAGGGCACGCCCTGGTCGTTGATCAGGAAGAGCATGTAGTAGCCGGGCGGCGCCGCGTTGCGGTTGGTCCGGTGCGGTGACGCTGACGCAGCCGGTGCGCTGGTCGACCGGCGAGCTCGAGCATCCGCTGGTTCATGTCGACGCCGTGCGTCACCGCCGCCGGCGCCGCGAGCGCCGCGCTGGCGATGTTCGTGTTCGGCGTGTTGACGCCGAAGCTGCCGTTGAACCCGATGATCGGCGCGCCCGAGGTGGGGTTGGTCGCGCCGGTGCTGGTCGCCACCGAGGTGATCGCCGGCGCTGCGCCGCGGAACAGATACGGCGGCTTGTAGATCTCGGCCGTGTCCTCCATCGGGCCGTTGTCGACGTCCGCGTTCGACCTTGCCGGGATCGCCGTTGTAGTCGTCGCCGGCCGACATCACCCGGCCGTCGGGCAGCAGCAGCGCGGTCGAGTGGTAGGCGCGCGCCTCGGTCTGCTCGGGCCCGAGCGTCCACTGCCCGCTGTCCGGGATCCCACAGCTCGATGTGGCGCTTCTCGGGCTCCGCGTAGTGGAGCGGGCGACTCGAAGCCGTCGAGGCTGCCGCGTCCACCGCCGACCTCGGCCATGGAGCCGTCGGGCAGCAGCACGGTGTTGGCGTGCCCGCGGCCGTAGACGTTGTCCTTGCCCGTCTGCAGCTGCCAGCCGCCGCCGTTGATGTCGAACAGCTCGGTGGTGGTCGTCGACGGCTCCCCGCTGAACTGCGCGCCGCCGATGGCGAGCAGCTTGGTCGGCCCGGCCGGGCCGGAGGGCAGCGGGACGGTGGTGCCCCAGGTGCGGTCGCGGTTCATGTCCGGGTAAGTCGCCCCAGGTGAATGTCGGGCTGGCGTTGACGTCCTTGAAGAACCAGGTCGTCTGCCTGTCCGGGCCCGGCCAGGTAGGTGTTGCCGTCGGCCATCACGGCCATGCGCGGGTAGAGCTGGCCGATCGGCTTCGCCGGCCCGCTCCGCGTCGTCGCCGGTGCCGATCGAGCCGATCTTCTTGATCGCCCCGAGCCCGCCGAGCGTGTTCGAGGGTGTGAACAGCTCCACGTCCTGGTTGGTGTGCGAGTACGGGTCGAGCAGGCCCGACTCGTCGAGCCCGCTCACGATCGGGATCTGCCCGTCGGGCAGGCGGACGCCGGTCGGGTACCAGCGACCGTGCGCCATCGGCGGCTGCTCGCGCCATGTCTCGGTCCAGGGGTTGAACGTGAAGACCTTGTTGAGTCCCTTCCAGGTCTGCGAGGGAGACTCGTAGTCGAGGTTGCCGCCGAAGACGACGAGCTCGCCGTCCGCGGTGAAGGTCTGGCCGGCGCACCAGATGTTGGCCTTGCCGGGCGGGTTCACCTGCTTCGGTGGCACGGCCGGTGTCGCCGGGTTCCACAGGTAGGCCTCGGCGTTGTTGGGCCGGTTCGGGTAGGTCGGATAGGAGAAGAACATGACCTTGCCCGGTCGGCAGCAGGGCCGAATGGATGGCGACGATCGGGAAGTTCGTCTTGGTGGTCTCCCACTGGCCGACGTCCGCCGGATCGCCGGCGGCGGCCGCGTCGGCGGCGGCGACGCTCGCCGCCGCGCGCGGCTGAACCGCCTCGGCCTTGTCGGCGGTCTCGGCTCTGCCTGATCGAGCGGCGCATCAGCGCGTGCTCGCGGGCGTGCGCGGGCCCGAGCGTGCGCGTCTCGGCGGAGCGCAGCGCGGACTCGCTCATGCCCGGGACGCCGAGGTCGGAGGCTGTGCGCGTGGCCGGGCATCACGTCGGAGGGCAGCTTGGCCAGGCGATCGGCGCTCGAGCGCGCGGGGGCGGCGGCCGGCCCGCCGAGCAGCACGACGAGCCCCCCTCCGAAGAGGCAGAGAATCGCGACGGCGGCGGCGAGCGCCGGGCGGGAGCGCTGTGGGGCGGGGCGGAACAAGACTCCCAACGTAAGACGGATCTGTCTGCTGCGCCACAACTTCGTGTGTAAATCCTGCGCAAAAATGCTTAACGACCGCTCGTTTTGGGGTTGACTTCCGTCAACAGAGCGGCATAGGCTCCCTAACGATCGTTCATGAAGGCGGCTTCAGAGAGCGATACAGAACAGCGGCTGGGCGCCGATCGGGTGCTCGCGCCGGCCGGTGCGCTGCCGCAGCCGGCCGAGCGCCTGGACGCCTCCGGACCGGTGCGGCCGTACGAGTTCGAGGTCGCGGTCGAGCGGCTCTGCCTCGACTCGACCTCCTTCCGCAACATCCGCGAGCGCTCGGACGGCGACCCGGACCGGATGGCCGCGCGGATCCTCGAGGTGGTCGCGCGGCGCGGCAAGATGCACAACCCCGAGACCGACTCGGGCGGCGTCGCGCTCGGCACCGTGACCGCGGTCGGCGAGCGCTACGGCTCGCCCCCGGAGCAGGGGCAGCGGATCGTGACGCTCGCGTCGCTGACGCTGACGCCGCTGCGCCTGGAGGCCGTGACCCGGCTGGATCCCGACGACCCTCAGGTCGAGGTGGAGGGTACGGCCTACGTCTGCGACCGCTCAGCGTGGGGGCCGGTGCCGGACGACCTTCCGCTCTCGACCGTGCTGGAGGTCTACGACGTCTACGGCGCCGGGTCGCTGACGCGCACGCTGGCGCCGGTGCACGGGACGGTCTGCGTGCTCGGGGCCGGACACGCGGGGAAGCTGGCGCTCGCGGCCGCGCGCGACGCGATGGACGGCGGCACGGTGGTCGCCGTGGACGTCGACGAGGCGGCCGTGGCCCGCGTGAGCGAGCTCGGGCTGTGCGACATCGGCGTGACCGCGGACCTGCGCGACCCGCTCGCCGCCCTCGAGGCGGTGCGGGAGGCCGGCGCGCCGCCGGCGGACCTGACCGTCGTGGTCGTCAACGCCGGCGGCTGCGAGCCGACCGCGATCCTGCTCACGGCCGAGTCCGGCACGGTGCTGTTCTTCTCGATGGCGACGAGCTTCTCGACCGCCGCGCTGACGGCCGACGGCATGGCCTCGGGCGCGCGCATGCTCGTCGGCAACGGCTTCACGCCCGACGTGGGCGCCTACGCGCTCGGCCTGGTGCGCCGCTCGGCCGCGCTCCGCGAGGCGCTCGAGGCGTGACCGCCGCGGACGGACACCGCGTCCAGGTCCGCTGGCAGGACCTCGACGCGCTCGGCCACGTCAATCACGTCGTCGTCCTCACCTACCTCGAGGAGGGGCGCGACGCCTGGTTCGAGGCGCGCGGCATCCGCCGCGACGAGTACGTGGTCGGCCGTTGCACGGTCACCTTCCGCCGCGAGATCGACCCGGCCGTCAAGGCGGTCACGGTGCACTGCAGCGTCGGCGAGCTGGGCCGATCGAGCCTGACCACGCACGAGCGCATCGCCGACGCGGACGGCGAGACCGTCGTCGAGGCGCAGTTCGAGCTGGTCCTGTGGGACCGCGACCAGCGCGGTTCGAGGCCGATCACCGAGGCGGAGCGGGCTTCGCTCCAGGAGGTCAGCGCATGAGCTGGAACAAGGACCCCGTCGTGCTCACGGTGGCGGTCACCGGAGCGGACGTGTTCCGCGAGAACAACCCGAACATCCCGTACACGACCGCGGAGATCGCGGACTCGAGCATCGAGGCGGGGCAGGCGGGGGCGACCGTGGTCCACCTGCACGTGCGCGAGGACGACGGGACGCCGAGCGGCCGCCCCGAGCTCTTCAAGGACGTCATGGAGCGCATCCGCGCCGGCAGCGACCTGCTCACGATGGTCTCCACGGGCGGCAGCAACGAGATGACGATCGCGGAGCGCACGACCGGCCTGGAGGCGGCGCCGGACATCTCGGGCGTCGAGTCGGGCTCGATGAACTTCGGCGACGACACGTTCATCACCCCGCCCGCGGCCGGCCGCGGGATCATCGAGCGCGCGACCGGCGCCGGCATCGCGCTCGAGGTCGAGGCCTTCGACGTCGGCCACGTGGTGAGCGCCGTCCGCTGGCTCGAGGAGGGCATCCTGCCGCCGCCGCTTCGCATCAACCTGGTCTTCGGCGTCCCGGGCGGCATCGACGCCTCGCCGGAGGCGCTCGCGGCGATGCTGCGGCCGCTGCCGAGCGGGACCTTCTGGACGGTCACCTGCATCGGCCGCCACCACCCGCGCATGATGGCGCTCGCCCTGCTGCACGGCGCGCCCGGCATCCGCACCGGGCTCGAGGACGTGGCCTACATCCGGCGCGGCGAGCTGGCCGCCTCGAACGCGGCCCTGGTCGAGATGGCGGTCGGCCTCACGCGCGCGCTCGGCCGCGAGGTCGCCACCCGCGAGCAGACCCCCGAGCTCCTGGGGCTGAGCTGACCAGGCGCGGGACAGAGACGCGGGAGGTCATCCACGAGGCCGCGCTCGGCCTGTTCGCGCGGCTCGGCTACCACGCGACCTCGATGCGGGCGATCGCGTCCGAGGCGGACGTCCAGCCGGCGGCGATCTACCACTGGTATCCGAACAAGGAGGCCATCCTGATCGGGCTTCAGGATGACTTCATGGAGCGGCTGACCGAGCGCGTGGTCAGCGCCGTCGACCACCAGCACCGCCCGGCGCTGAAGCTGGCGGCGGCCGTGCGCGAGCACGTGATCTTCCACGGCCTGCACCGCCAGGCCGCGTTCGTCACCGACAGCGAGATCCGCGCGCTGACCGAGGCCCCGCGCCGGGCGCTGATCGCCAAGCGCGACGACTACCAGGCGATGTTCGCCGGCATGATCCGCGACGGCATCCGCGACGGCTCCCTGCGCACCTCGGACGTGCCCGTGGCGACCTACGCGATCCTGCTCCAGTGCACCGGGGTCGCGCTCTGGTTCGACCCCGCGGGCCCGCTCAAGCTCGAGGAGGTCGCCGAGCTCCACGTCGAGCTCGCGCTGGGCTCGCTCCAGGCCTCCGCGCGAGCTGATCTCCGAGGCGATCGAGAGCGGCAGGGCGGTGGCCGGGTGACGCCGCGCGTGAAGCCCCCGGCGCTGCCGGAGCGGGCCACCATCGCCGTGGTCGCGCCGGCCAGCCCGCCCCAGACGCGCTCCGAGATCGAGCAGGCGTCGGCCTACTTCGAGTCGCTCGGGCACCGCGTGCGTGTTCGGACCCAACCTGCGCAAGGTGCACGGCTACCTGGCCGGCACCGACGACGAGCGCGCCGCCGACCTCCAGTGGGCGCTGTCGGAGCCCGGGATCGACATGATCCACACGCTCTGCGGCGGCTACGGGACCGCGCGCCTGTACGACCGGATCGACTGGGGCGCGGTCGGCGACCCGCGCATCGTCTGCGGCTTCAGCGACATCACCGCGCTCCACCTGGCGCTGGCCGCCCACGCGGGCTGGGTCACGTTCTACGGACCCAACTTCGTGCGCTTCACGCGGCGCAAGGACGAGCTGACCGAGGAGACCAAGGAGTGGTTCCACCGCGCTTTCCAGCCGCAGCCGCTGGGGCGCGTGTTCGAGGACCCGGAGGACCCCTACGTGCTGACCGTCGGCGAGGGCGTGGCCGAGGCGCCGCTCGTGGGCGGCTGCCTGACGCTGCTGTGCGGCAGCATGGGGACGCCGTTCGAGGTCGAGACCGAGGGCTGCGTGCTGATGGTCGAGGACCTCAACACCGACGAGTACCTCGTCGACACCTCGCTCAACCACCTGATCCGCGCCGGCAAGCTCGACGGCGCGGCGGGGTTCGTGTTCGGGACCAACGTGAACCTGCAGGCGCGAACGCCCCCGGAAGGATCCGAGTCCACCCTGTCGATCGAGGAGCTGCTCGACGAGCTGATCGCGCCGCTCGGCATCCCCGCGATCGCGAACGTGCCGGTCGGCCACGGCAAGCACATGGCAACCATGCCGCTCGGGGCGACTGTGCGCCTCGACGGCGGCGCGAAGACCTTGGAAGTGACGGAGCCGGCGGTAGCCGGACGACCATGAGGAGATTCCGATGAGGCTCAGGACGATGGCCCTGATCGCGACCGTCGCCGCGCTGGCCGTGGCGATCGCCGCCGCACCCGCAAGCGCCCAGGACAAGAAGAAGGTGCTCAAGACCGGCTGGGTGCAGGACGCCCAGACGCTGAACCCGTTCGTCGCCCAGGACGAGGAGAACTTCCGCATCTGGGCGCTCAACTGGGACCTCCTCGTCAACTTCAGCCCGGACGACCTGTCGCCAGTGCCCGGCTTCGCCAAGAGCTGGAAGGTCTCGAAGGACAAGAAGACGGTGACCTTCACGCTGATCGACGGCGCGAAGTGGTCCGACGGCGAGCCGATCACCTCCAAGGACGTCAAGTACTCGCTCGAGAAGCTCGGCTCGGACAGCCTGATCTTCACGGGCTACACGTCCAACGTGACGTCGGTCGAGACGCCGAACGACCAGACGGTCGTGGTCCACACGAGCCAGCCGGACGCGCGCATCATCGGCGGCCTGTTCATCTACATGGTCCCGGAGCACGTCTACGGCAAGGAGCCGCTCTCCAAGCTGCAGAAGGACTATCAGCCGCCCCTGCCGCTGGTGGGCAGCGGACCCTGGGTCGTGACCAAGTTCGAGCGCGGCCGGATCGTGACGATGAGCCGCAACCCGAACTTCCGCGGCAAGAAGCCGGTCTTCGACGAGATCCAGTTCATCAAGTACGGGACCGTCGACGCCATGGAGCGCGCGCTGCGCCTGGGTGAGATCGACCTGATCCCCGAGGCCCAGGCGGCCAGCTTCGAGCAGCTCGGCAAGGAGAAGGACCTCGAGACGGTCAAGGCGCCGTCGCCGTCCTTCACGCAGCTGACGTTCAACCTCTGCTCGAAGCAGAACTGCCCCGACGCCAAGTTCAACCCGGCCGTGCAGGACCGCGTCGTCCGCCAGGCGATCGCGTACGGCATCGACCGCGAGCGCGTCAACGAGATCTCCACGCGCGGGACGTCGTTCGTGGGCCACGGCCTGCTGCCCGCGTACTACAAGACCTGGTTCGAGACGCCGACCCAGGACTACCCGTTCGACCCCGACAAGGCGAACCAGATGCTCGACGACGCCGGCTACAAGCGCGAGGGCGACGGCGTCCGGCAGAAGGGCAACACCAAGCTCTCGTTCGACCTGTTCGTGCGCTCGGAGTCGCCCGAGAACACCCAGGCGGCGAAGCTGGTTGCCGAGCAGGCGAAGGACATCGGAGTGGACTTCAAGGTCCAGGTCGTCAGCGTCGACAAGCTGACCGAGATCACCACCCGCAAGGTGAACGGCAAGATGGCGCCGGAGTTCGACACGTTCATCTGGGGCTGGGGCGGCGACCCGTACGACCCGAGCACGCTGCTCCAGCTGATCACCACGGACGAGATCGGCAGCTCCTCGGACTCGTTCTACTCGAACCCCGAGTACGACAACCTGTTCGTGCGCCAGTCGGGTGAGTTCGACACGGACAAGCGCAAGGCGCTGATCCGGCAGATGATCGACCTCTCGCAGCGCGACCTGCCGTACCTCGTGCTGACCGAGGACCCGTGGCTCGAGGCCTATCGCTCCGACCGGCTGACCGGGCTCGTCAAGGCGTGTCCGAAGCCGAACGGCGACGTGATGTGCCAGCAGGTCAGCTACGAGACCATGGTGCCGGTCGGCGCTCGAAGTCAGGGCGGCTCCGACGGCGGCAGCAGCGCGGGCATCTTCATCGCGATCGCCGCGGTGTTGCTGATCGGCGGCGTCGCGTTCGTGCTGATCCGCCGGCGCGGCCGGGGCGGCCGCGAGCCGCTGGAGGTCGAGACGTGAGGGGGCGCCGTTCGTGAACGCTCGCTGGCTCGCGGGCAAGGTCGCCGCGGCGCTGCTCACGTTCGCGTTCGTCCTGGTCTTCAACTTCTTCCTCTTCCGCGTGATGGGCGATCCCACCGCGCAGCTCGCGCGCCTGCCGCGGGCGACGCCAGAGGAGATCGAGAAGCTGAAGGCGAACTACGGCCTCGACAAGCCGCTCGCCGGGCAGTTCGTCGACTACGCCGGCGACACGCTGCGGCTCGATCTCGGGACAGCCAGCGCACGCGCCGCTCGGTCTGGACCGAGATCAAGGAGGCGGTGCCCTGGACGCTGCTGCTGGTCGGCACCGGCACGCTGCTGGCGACTTTGATCGGCTCCTGGCTGGGGGTGATCGCCGCGACCAGGCGCGGCAAGCCCGCCGACGACGGCCTGCTCGGGTTCAGCCTGTTCACCTACGCCGCGCCCGAGTACTGGATCGGAATCATCCTGATCCTCGTCTTCGCGGTCTGGCTGCCGATCCTGCCGGCGGGCCAGCAGATGACTCCCGGCGAGGACTTCTCGAGCTGGTTCGCACAGGCCGCCAACGTGGCCGAGCACCTGATCCTGCCCGCGACCGCGATCACGCTGATGCTGCTCGGCCAGTACTTCCTGATCATGCGCTCGTCGATGGTCGACGTGCTGACCGAGGACTTCATCACGGTCAAGCGCGCGATCGGGCTGCCCTGGGATCGGGTCGTGCGCCAGCACGCTGTGCCCAACGCGCTGCTGCCGCTGGTGACGCTGTCGGCGATCCAGTTCGGGTTCGTCGCAGGCGGCTTGATCACGATCGAGACCATCTTCTCCTGGCCGGGCCTCGGCGAGCTCAACTACAACGCGATCAACGACAAGGACTTCCCGGTCCTGCAGGGGACGTTCCTGGTGTTCTCCGCCGGGGTGATCCTGGCCAACCTGGCGGCCGACTGCCTCTACTTCTTCCTCGACCCGCGGGTGCAGGCGACGTGAGCGACCAGCGCGTCCGCGATCTGCTGTTCGGCACCTGGCGCGGCCGCATCGGGCTGGCGGTGCTCGGGTTCTTCGTGTTCATCGGGATCTTCGGAAGCGCGATCGCGCCCGACGACCCGAACGCATCGAGCCTCGACCTGCTCGCACCCCCCAGCTCCGAGCACTGGCTGGGCACGACCGAGCAGGGGTCGGACGTCCTCTCGCAGCTGCTCGTGGGTGCGCGCGTCTCGATCGTGGTCGGCTTCGCGGCGGCGGCGATCTCGGCGATCCTGGGCGCGGCGGTCGGGCTGATCGGCGGCTACTTCGGCGGCTGGACCGACCGCAGCCTGGACGCGTTCGAGAACTGGTTCCTGGTGATCCCCGCGCTGCCGCTGATGATCGTGCTCGCGCGCCTGCTGGAGCCGTCGCTGACCGTGCTCATCGCCGTGATCGGGCTGACCTCCTGGGCTGGCACGGGCCGGATCGTGCGCTCGCAGGTGCTGACGCTGCGCGAGCGCGCGTTCGTAGAGCGCGCCCGGGCGCTGGGCGCCAGCGACGGCTACATCATCCGCACCCACATCCTCCCCAACACTCTGCCGCTGATCTTCGCCAACACCGTGCTGATCGTCGCCGTGGCGATCCTGTCGGAGGCGGCGCTCGCGTTCCTCGGCCTCGGCGACCCGACGCGCATCTCCTGGGGCACGATGCTCGAGAACGCGTTCTCGTCGGGCGCGCCGAGCGCCGGGGCCTGGTGGTACGTGATCCCGCCCGGGCTCTGCATCACGCTGCTGGTGCTGTCGGTGTCGATGCTCGGCTACCTGTTCGAGGAGTACGTCAACCCGCGCCTGAGGGAGCAGCACGCGTGAGCGCGCTGCTCGAGGTGCGCGACCTGCAGGTGCGCCATGGTGCGCGGCCGATCGTCGACGGCGTCGACCTGACGCTCGAGCGCGGCGATGCGCTCGGGCTGGCCGGCGAGTCGGGCTGCGGCAAGACGACGACCGCGCTGGCGCTGATGAAGCTGCTGCCCGGCTCGTTCACCCAGAGCGGCACGATGACGCTGAGCCCGCCCGGGGCCGACGAGCCGATCAACGTCGAGCGGCGCACCGAGGCGGGCATGCAGCTCGTGCGCTGGCGCCACATCTCGCTGGTCTTCCAGGGCGCGATGAACTCGCTCGACCCCGTCAAGCGGGTGGACGTGCAGATCGCGCAGGCGATCAACCTCCACGAGCGCCCGGCGAGCCGCAGCGACGTGAGCGCCCGCATCGGCGAGCTGCTCGAGACCGTCGGGCTGACCCCGGCGCTCGGGCGCCGCTACGCGCACCAGCTGTCCGGCGGCCAGCGCCAGCGCGTGATGATCGCGCTGGCGCTGGCGTGCCGGCCGTCGCTGGTGATCGCCGACGAGCCGACGACCGCGCTCGACGTGGTGATGCAGGCGCAGATCCTCGACCTGCTCGAGCAGCTGCGCAGGGAGCTCGGGCTGGCGCTGATCCTGATCTCGCACGACCTCGGCGTGCTGGCCGAGACCTGCGACCGGATCGCCGTCATGTATGCGGGCCGGATCGTGGAGACGGGGCCGGTGCGCGAGGTGTTCGCCGCGCCCCAGCACCCGTACACGAAGCGCCTGCTCGAGTCGCTGCCCGTGATCGGCGGGGCGCGCGAGCTGGCCCCGGCGATCCCCGGCGGCCCGCCCGACCCGGGCGACCTGCCGCAGGGCTGCCGGTTCAGGCCGCGCTGCCCCTACGCCGCCGACCGCTGCCTGGAGGACCCGGCCCTGCGCGAGGTGCGCCCGGGGCAGTCGGCGGCCTGCCACTTTGCGCCGTGGGCGGAGTGGCCGGCGGCGCACGAGGCCGCGATCGAAGGGGCGGCCGGGTGAGCGAGATCCTGATGGAGGCGCGCGACCTGAACGTGCACTTTCGCCAGCACCGCACGGTCGCGCGTGCGGTCGACGGCGTCTCGTTCGAGTGGCGCCGCGGCGAGATCCTCGGCGTGGTCGGGGAGTCCGGCTGCGGGAAGTCGACCCTCGCCCGGGCGCTGCTCGGGCTCATCCCGCCGACGACGGGCGCGGTCTCTACCAACGGGACGCCGGTTCAGGGCAAGAACGCTCTGCGCGAGCTGCGCCGCAGGGTCCAGATGATCTTCCAGGACCCCTACCAGACGCTCAACCCGCGCCAGCGCGTGGCGACGATCGTCGCCGAGCCGCTGCGCGTGCAGGACTCCGGCGGCGGTGACCGCGAGGCGCGCGTCCGGCGCGCCATGGAGGACGTGGGACTGGAACCGGAGCACTTCCTCGACCGCTACCCGCACCAGCTCTCGGGCGGGCAGCGCCAGCGCGTGGCGATCGCCGCGGCCCTCGTGCTGGAGCCCGACGGGCTGATCTGCGACGAGCCGGTCTCGATGCTCGACGTGTCGGTGCGCGCGCAGATCCTCCAGGTGCTGATCGAGCTGCGCCGGCGGCGCGAGCTGGCCATGCTGTTCATCACGCACGACCTCAGCCTGGCGTGGTCGCTGTGCGACCGGCTGGCGGTGATGTACCTCGGCCGGATCGTGGAGCAGGGCAGCGCGGTCGACGTGATCGAGCGTCCGCAGCACCCGTACACGCAGGCGCTGGTGGCCGCGGTGCCGGTCCCCTCGGCAGACGCGCGGATCCGCGAGCCGCTCTCCGGCGAGCTGCCGGACGCCACCAACGTGCCGACCGGCTGCCGCTTCCACCCGCGCTGCCCGCGCCGCTTCGGGCCCTGCGACAGCGTCGACCCGGCGCTGCTGTCCACCTCCGGCGGCGACCAGCTGGCCGCCTGCCTGCTGCACGACCCCGCGCACGCCTCCGATGCGGTGGCGTGACGTCGGCGGCCCGGTCGGGCGCATCGCCCCGGGCCGGCTCAACGCGATCACCGACGTGCCCGGCGTGCGGGTCGGCCACGCCCAGGCGAGCAGCGGCGAGCGCACGGGGGTGACCGTGGTCGACCCGCCGGCGCTGCCGGCGCGCGCCGCGACGGCGGTGGTGAACGGGACCGGCGAGCTGACCTCGAAGCTCGAGATCGACGAGACCGGCCGGATGCTGACGCCCGTGTACCTGTGCGGCACCCACGCGGTCGGCGTCGTCTACCACGCGGCCGTGCTCGCCTCTGGCCACGGGCCCCAGGACGTCGTGATCCCGGTGGTGGGCGAGTGCGACGACGGCGACCTGGCCGACTCGCGCACCGTCGTCGTCGCGGACGTCGACGCGGCGCTGGCGAAGCTCGGCCCCGAGGTGGCCGAGGGCAACGTCGGCGCGGGGACGGGGATGGTCTGCTTCGACTATCCCGGCGGGATCGGCACGGCCTCGCGAGTCGTGGGCGAGCACCACGTGGGGGTCTTGCTGCTGTGCAACTTCGGCGACCGCGACTACCTCGACGTGCCCGGGGTCGAGCCCGGGCCGGTCCAGGGCGCGCCGGCGGGGGAGGGGTCGTGCATAGCGGTCTGCGCGACCGATGCGCCGCTGTCGGCGCAGCAGCTGCGCCGGCTCGCGCTGCGCCCGCTGCTGGGTCTCGCCCGCGTGGGGTCGTACGGCGGCGAGGGCTCGGGCGAGATCGGCCTGGCGTTCAGCACCGCGAGCGACCAGGACCTGCCCAACGAGTCGCTCGACCCCTACTTCGCCGCGGCCTACGAGGCCGCCCACGAGGCGGTCTACAACTGCCTCGTCGCCGGCCGCCCGGCGCGCCGGCTGGACGGCAGCATGCAGGAGGCGTTCCCGCTCAGCGGGCCGCGTGCGCCAGATCCATCATGAAGTAGAGGAAGTACGACGCCTGCTGGTGGATCTCGTCGCGGTGGGCGCCGAGCACGCCGTGGCCCTCGCCGGCGTAGGGCCGGATGCCGACGACCAGGTGGTGCTCGGCCATCGACTGGACGTTCGAGCCCGCCCACGAGTACGGCACGGTCGGGTCGGCGGTGCCGTGGAAGAAGAAGGCAGGGGCGTCGCCGGCGCCGATGTAGTCGTTCAGCGGCAGGCCCCCCGCCACCGAGACGGCGGCGCGGATGTCCGAGGGGAAGCCCGGGTTGCCGCTGCTGCCCGGATCGTCGCGCCGCCAGCCGACCAGCAGGGAGGTGACCGCGCCCGCGGACTCGCCGGCCATCGCGATGCGGTCGGGGTCGATGCGCAGGAAGCTCGCGTTGCGGCGCAGGAAGCGGACCGCTGCCTGGGCGTCGTGCTGCGCTCCCTCCGCGGCCGTGTAGCACTGGTCGGGCACCGGCCCGCTGCCGCCGCAGGGCCCGGTCGCGAGCAGGCGATAGCCGAGCGAGACCGCGACGTAGCCGCGGCGGGCGAAGGCGGTCGCCCAGTCCGCGCCGTCGCTCTTGTCGCCCCCCGAGAAGCCGCCGCCGTGGACCCAGACGATCACCGGCCGGCGCGGGTTCGTGTCCCCAGCCGGCTGGTAGAGGTCGAGCTTGAGGGCGACCTGGTTGCCCTGGAGGTCGGGCGCGCTGCCGTACTGGATGTCGGCGCTCTTGCCGACCGAGCCGAACACGAGGTCGCGGTAGCGCAGCGGGGAGTCGCCCGGCGGTCGCGGGACGGTGCAGCCGGCGAGCAGGGCCACGGCTGCGAGGAGCGGCGCCAGCTTGCGCACGCGCCTAGTCTGACCGAGCGAGGCGGTCGAGCAAAGTGTCGAAGGCCGCCAGGCCCGACGCCAGGGCGGCCTCGGGGTCCTGCGCGCGCACGATCAGCAGCGCCGCCTCGCCGACGGCGGCGAGCAGCATGTTGGCGAGCGAGTCGACCTGCTCGGCGGGCAGGCGACCCTCGTCGGCGAGCAGCTGGAGGCTGCGGCGCACGCCGCCGAGCGTGTACTGCTCGTCGAGCTCGCGCCAGCGCGACCAGCCGAGCACCGCTGGCGCGTCGACGAGGGCGATCTGCTGGACGGCGGGGTCGAGCGACAGCCGCAGCCAGGTCGCGCACCCGGCCCGCAGGCCCTCCACCGGATCCTCGTGGCGCGCGGCGGCCGCGGCGGCCTCGGCGGCGGTCTCGGCCACGACCTGGTCCAGCACGGCGTCGAACAGCGCGGGCTTGCTGTCGAAGTGGTGATAGAGCGAGCCCCTGGCGACCCCGGCCTCGCGCAGGACGGCCTCCACCGAGGTGGCCTCGTAGCCGTCGCGGCCGAACAGGCGGCGCGCGGTGGCGAGCAGCTTCTCGCGGGTGGCCCTGCCCCGTTCGACGCGCCGGTCGCCGCTCTCTGAGGGCTGAGCCGACATCTCTCGGGATTCTAGACGGGCAGTCGGTTTGATAGGTTCTAGACCGGCAGTCGGTCTATAGGAGGTAAAGGCGATGCAGACGTCGGCGCTGGACACGGTGCAGGTGGAAGGGCTCGAGCTCGGCTACCGGGAGCTCGGCGAGGGGCCGCCGGTGCTGCTCCTCCACGGCTGGCCGACGTCGAGTCACCTGTGGCGCGACGTCATGCCCGCGATCGCCCGCGCCAACCGGGTCATCGCGCCTGACCTGCCCGGATTCGGCGTCTCGGACAAGCCCGTTGGCGTGACCTACGACTTCGAGCTCTTCGAGCGCGCCATCGACGGCCTGCTGGCGGCGCTCGGCGTCGACCGCGTCGGCCTCGCCGTCCACGACCTCGGCGGCCCGATCGGCCTGCACTGGACGGTCCGCAACCCGGAGCGCGTGACCGCGCTCGCCCTGCTCAACACGCTCGTCTACCCGCAGTTCGCGCCGTCGGTGATGGAGTTCGTCGCCACGCTGACGACGCCCGGCAAGCGCGAGCAGGCGACGAGCCCGGAGGGGCTGGCGCAACTCGCGCGGGACGTGATGCCTCCCGGCTTCGAGCGCCTCGACGAGCTGACCGAGGCGGTCGCGGCGCCGTTCGACACCCCCGAGTCGCGCAGAGCGCTGGCGGACGCCGCCGTCGGCCTCGGCTTCGAGGGCTTCGTCGAGATCGAGCAGAAGCTGCCCGGGCTGACCATGCCCGTGCGGATCGTGTACGGCGAGGACGACCGGGCGCTCCCGGACGTGGCCGAGACGATGGCGCGCGTGGCGCGCGACCTGCCCCAGGCCGTGGTCACCGCCGCTGCCGGGCCGAGGGCACTTCATCCAGGAGGAGGTGCCCGATCAGGTGGGCGAGCTGCTGGCGGAGTTCTTCGCCGAGCGGCCCTAGGCCGGCGCCGCCTCGGCCTTCTCGCGCTCGGCCTTCGCGGCCTCCCGGAGCTGCTCGAAGCGCACGATCTGGCCGGCGGCGCCCCAGTTGCCCTCTGGCACCTCGTTGATCAGCACCCAGACGCGCACGCCGTCGGCCTCGGACAGGCCCGCGGCGTCGCGCACCAGCTTCGAGAACTCCTCGACGAGCCCGCCCTTGCGGCGCTCGCTGAGGGCTCCGCTGGGGACGGTCACGTCGACCACGAACTGGCTCAGCTCGGCCGGGCCGTCGGCCGTGAAGACCGCGTCCGCCGGCAGCTCGTGCAGATGCGTCCACGTGATCGAGCGAAAGAACTCCGTGTCGGGCGCGCCCTCCCAGCGCAGCATCGCCGCGGCGAGCTCGCGCGGCAGCTCGCTCTTGGCGTCATCGGACAGGGCACCGGCGGGGAAGGTGAGATCGAGCTTGGGCATGGCGGGAGCCTATCCCGCCGAGGTCAGCCCCCGGCCGGGGCCCGGCTCGGCAGCCGCCGCTCGCGCACGGCGATCGCGAGCCGCTTGAGCGTGTCGTAGATCACCGGCAGCTCGAGGTAGTCGATCAGGATCGCCACCCAGGCCACCCAGCCCGGCAGGCTCGAGCCCGACCCGCCGCCCAGCTCGCCCGCGACGTACTCGTCGGTGATCCAGAAGATGTGCAGCCACTGCGAGTTGAGGAAGAGCAGGAACAGCAGCGGCTTCCACGTCGAAGCCGCGCCGCAGCTCGTTGACGTAGACGAGCGACACGGCGATCAGCGCCGGGATCTCGGTGTAGTCGACGAACCAGATCAGGTACTGGAGGAACCCGTGCAGGCTGAACAGGCTGTGCGCGGTCAGCCGGACGGCGATGGGGTCCGCGCCGAGCCAGGTCAGGTGGGCGATCTGGAGCAGGAACAGCAGCGACGCGAACGCCACGTTGAGGACGTAGTTGCGCTCGTACCAGGCCCAGAACCGCTCCCAGAGGCGTGCCGCCGGCATGCCTCCAAGCTAGCATCTATTTAGATCTATTCAAAATAGGGAACCCTAAGCCATAGACAGGTAACCCTAATTAGGCTAGCCTCAGAAGGGTGCCCGAACTGACCGACCTGCTGCGCGAGCGCGGCATGCGCGTCACCTCCCAGCGGCTGCTGATCGAGCGCGCGCTGCGCGACCACGGCGGGCACCTCAGCGCCGAGCAGGTGCACGAGCTGGTGGAGCCGTCGCTGCCGGGCGTGACCCAGCAGACCGTCTACAGCACGCTGGCCCTGCTCACCGAGCTGGGGGTCGCCCGGCGCGTGGCCGCGCCCGGGGCGTCGGCGCGCTTCGAGGCGCGTGTCGACGATCATCACCACATGGTCTGCCAGCGCTGCGGCGCCATCGAGGACATCGACGCGCGGGTGCAGGTCGGGCGCGCGGTCGGCGCGGCGCGCGAGGCGGGCTTCGTCCCGGACAGCGCCAGCGTGACCGTGCTCGGCCTGTGCGCGGCCTGCGCCGCCCGCTAGGCCGCCCATGACCGGCTCGCAGGCGGGTCTGCTCGCGGCCGTCTTCCTCGCCTCCGCGGTGGAGTTCGTCGAGGCCTTCACGATCGTGCTCGCGATGGGCGTCACGCGCGGCTGGCGCTCGACCCTGTGGGGCGCGGCGGCCGGGGTGGGCGTGCTGGCCGTCGTGACCGTTGTCGCCGGCTACGCCCTGGTCGAGTGGCTGCCCGAGTCCGCGCTGCAGCTGGCGGTCGGCACCCTGCTGCTGATCTTCGGCCTGCAGTGGCTGCGCAAGGCGATCCTGCGCGCGGCCGGCCTCAAGCCGCTGCACGACGAGCAGGAGACCTTCATGGCCGAGCGCGAGGCGGCGCTGCGGGCGGGCCACGAGCGGCGCCTCGGCCTCGACTGGTTCGCGTTCGTCGTCTCGTTCAAGGCCGTCCTGCTCGAGGGCCTCGAGGTCGTCTTCATCGTGCTCACCTTCGGCGTGAACGCCGACTCGGTGCCGCTCGCCGCCGCCGGCGCGGCGGCGGCCGGGACGCTCGTGCTGGCGACCGGCGCGGTCCTGCACCGCCCGCTCGCGCGCGTGCCCGAGAACACGCTCAAGTTCGCCGTCGGCCTGCTGCTCGCGACGTTCGGGACGTTCTGGTCGGTCGAGGGGCTCGGCTTCGTCACCCAGTCGCAGGAGAGCCTCGGCTGGCCGGGGGGCGACGCGGCCGTCCTCGGCCTGCTGGCGGCCTGGGGCGCGGTGTCCTACGCGGCCGTCCTGATGCTGCGCCGGCGCACGGCGGAGGCGGTCTGAGTGCGCCGCCTGCGCGGCTTCGGGCGCTTCTGGTTCGACTTCATCGTGGGCGACGACTGGCGCATAGCGGCGGGCGTCGTGGCCGCTCTCGGGCTGGGCGCGCTCGCGCTGCGGACCGGCCTGCTCCCGCACGAGCTGCTGGCCGTGCTGGTCGCGGCGGCGATGATCGCGGTCGTGCTGGTGAGCGTGCTGCGCGCGCGCCCGGGCTAGGTCAGCAGGGGGGCGGCTCGGCCGTCGCCTCGAGGCACGCCTCCGCCTCGGTCTGCGGGCACAGCTCCAGCGTGTCGGCGATGCGGCGCAGGAGCTCCCAGAGCTGCTCCCGCTCGGACTCGCCGAGCGCGGACAGGATGTCCTCCTCGCCGGCCTCGATCGCCTTGTCGCCGTCGGTCAGCAGGCGCCGTCCGTCGTCGGTCAGCTCGACCACGTAGCGACGCCGGTCGGCCGGGTCGCGGTGGCGCTCGATCAGCCCGCGGCTGTAGAGCTGGCCGGTGACGCCGGCGAGGTTGCTGTAGTCGATGCCCAGCGCGTCGGCCAGCTCCCCCTGCGAGCAGGAGCCGAACGCCTGGAGCTGCTTCAGCACGATGAACTGCTGGGCGCCCAGGTTGAGCGGGCGCAGCGAGCGCCGGAAACGCGCCACCGACTCCTGGCCGAGGCGGGCGAGCAGGAGCCCGTAGGGGATCCGATCGACGTCGCTCTGTGCCTGGGCCATGGCTACGAGGTTACCTTCGAACATGTACTGGTATAGTACCATCATGGTAGTTCACCAACGATCCTCAGGAGGCAATCGATGACCACCGCAGTTGCGCCCTACGCGGGCACCTGGACGGCAGATCCCGTTCATTCGTCCTTCGGTTTCGCGGTCGAGTACGCCGGCACCGGCACGTTCCGCGGCACGCTCGACGACGTGACCGCCACTCTCAACGCAGGGAACGACGGCCTCTCGCTCGAGGGCGCCGCGCGCGTCGAGTCGATCTCGATCCGCAGCCCCGAGCAGTTCCGCGCCCACGTGCTCGGGCCCGACTTCTTCGACGCCGAGCACCACCCCGAGGTGACGTTCCGGTCGACCGGTGTCGAGCTGGCCGACGACGGCACCGCTCGCCTCGACGGCGAGCTGACGATCGCGGGCACGACCCGGCCGATCGCGATCGCCGGTACCTGGTCCGAGCCCGTCCCGGCCGCCGGGGGCGGCCTCCGCGCGGGCCTCGAGCTGGCCACGGTGATCGACCGCCGCGACTTCGGCTTCGACTGGCAGATGGAGCTCCCGGGCGGCGGCGAGGCGCTCGCCTACGACGTCGCGCTCGAGGTCAACCTCTACGTGGTCCAGCCGGAGGGCTAGATGCAGATCCTCGGGATCTCCGGGATCGTTCCGGCGCGACTCCCACAACACCCGGCTCCTCCGGGCGGCGGCCGAGCTGCTGCCGCCCGGAGCCGAGCTGCGGCTGTTCGACGGGCTGGCCGACCTGCCGCCCTACTGCGAGGACGCCGACGCCCACCCGGCCCCTGCCGCCGTCGCATACCTGCGCGAGGCGATCGAGTCCGCGGACGCGCTGCTGATCGCGACGCCCGAGTACAACGCCTCGATCCCGGGCGTGCTCAAGAACGCGATCGACTGGGCCTCGCGCCCCTTCCCCGACAACGCGCTGCGCGACAAGCCGGTCGCCGTGATCGGGGCGAGCACGGGGCTGTTCGGCGCGGTCTGGGCCCAGGCCGAGCTGCGCAAGGTCCTCCAGCACACCGGCGCCGAGGTGCTCGAGGTCGAGCTGCCCGTCGCGCTCGCCGACCAGGCCTTCACGCCCGCCGGCGAGCTGGCCGACCCGGCGCTGGCAGCGCGACTGGAGGGACTGCTCGGGCAGCTCGCGCCGGGTAACTTGTCCGGCGATGAGCGAGTCGAACACGGAGATCGTGCGGCGGCTCTGGGAGCGTTTTGAGGCCGACGGCATCGAGGGCGCGCTCGACCTGATCTCGGAGGACTTCGTCGCCGAGGTGCCGGCGTCGCTCTCGGCGGAGCCCGACGTGTACGAGGGGCACGACGGCGTGCGGCGCTACTTCGCCGCCTTCGCGGGGATCGAGAACGTGCGCTTCGAGCCGATCGACTTCCTCGAGGAGGGGGACGTCGTGATCGCCTGGATGCGGCTGACCGGGCGCGGCTCCGTGAGCGGGATCGACGTCGAGCAGGAGTCCGCCGCGGCCACCTGGGTCAAGGACGGCAAGGTGACGCGCCTCGACCCGTACCCGGACATCGAGAGCGCGCGCCGGGCGGCCCGGGCCTAAGATCGTCTCGATGCGCCGATTCGCCCCGGCGGCCCTCGCCGTCACCCTGCTGCTCTGCGCCGCGGCCCCCGCCGAGGCCGCCAACCGCTGGATCCAGAAGCGCGCGCCGCTGAACATCGCCCACCAGGGCGGCGAGGACGAGTTCCCCTCGAACACGCTCTACGCCTTCCACAAGGCCGTGCGCGCCGGCGCCGACATGCTCGAGCTCGACATCGGCGTGACCAGGGACAACAAGGTCATCGTCATGCACGACACGACCGTCGACGGGAAGACCAACGGTCACGGCACGGTGTCGTCGAAGACGCTGCGCCAGATCAAGCGCCTCGACGCCGCCTACTGGTTCGCCCCGCGCAGCTCCGACCACTACAGCCACGACCTGAGGCCCTCGGCCTACCGGCTGCGCGGCATCGCCACCGGCAAGCGGCGGCCGCCGAAGGGCTTCGCCGCGTCGGACTTCCGCGTGCCGACGCTGAGCCAGGTGCTGCGCGCCTTCCCGCACACCCCGATCAACATCGAGATCAAGGGCCGCACGCCCGCCGAGGACCCGTCCGAGTACATCCGCAACGCCGAGGTGCTGGCACGCCTGCTGAAGGACGTGAGGCGGCGCGACCTGATCGTGGTCTCCTTCCAGCAGGAAGCGGTCGACCGCTTCCACGAGCTCGTCCCGCGGATCGACCTCGCGCCGGGGATCTCGGGCTTCGCGGAGTGGCTCGGCAACCGCTCGCCGGGGCCGGGCGTGGTCGCCTTCCAGGTGCCGATCACGTACGTGTTCGGCCCCCAGACGCTCGACATCACGACCGCCGCGAACGTCGCGCGCGCCCACCGCGAGGGCTACGCCTGGCAGAACTGGTTCGCCGGCGCCGACCGGGACGACGCCCCCACCTGGAGGCGTCTGATCGACATGTGCGTCGACGGCACGATGACCTCACACCCGCGCGCCTACGAGAAGGTCCTGCGGGCGCACAAGCGCCCGCGCAGCTGCAGCTAGGCCTCCTCCGCCTTCTGCTTGAGGCCCTCCGCCGCGCCGCCGAGCAGGAAGTCGCGCACCTTGGACTCGGCCGGGCCGCGCAGCAGCATGCCGAGCATGCGGCCCGGGTCGGCCTCCAGCCCGTAGGTGGCGCGCGTGCGGCCGCCGCCCAGGTCCTCGAAGCTCCACCACCCGGTCAGCGCCTTGGTGTCGCCCTTCTCCTGCACCCAGCGGACCCCCGTGGGCGGGTCGTAGGAGAAGCGCAGCACGGAGCGCACGGTCTTGACCTTCGCGTCGGACTCGGTCTCGACCAGCTCGGGCCGCCGCTCGCCGTCGCGCTCGAGCACCTCGACGTCCTTCAGCGAGCCCTGCCAGTCCATGGCGTTCTCGATGTCCGCCGCGATCTCGTAGCAGCGCTCGATCGGCGCCTCGATCTCCACGCTCTTGTCGCCCTTGATGACTCCCATGCGCGCGACTCTACCCGGCGGGCCGAGAGGCCCGCGACCCGGACGCCGCGGCGGCGCGGCCCGCGAAACGACAGCCACCAGGGGGAGGGTGGCTGCTCGTTGTCACGCATATGGTGCATTTCGGTGACCACCCCCCTGCGGGACGCGGCGGCGCACCACGCCTACGAGTGCGCCGGCCGCAGCGCCAGCGTGTCCCGGCGGGTGACCACCACCGCGGTGCCGAGCGTCGCTACTACGGCCGCGACGATCACCGAGGCCGTCCACGAGCTCGACTCGACCACCGCGCCGGCCACGGCGGCGCCGAGCGAGACGCCGGTCACGAGCGCCGTCAGCGGCCAGGTGAACGCCTCGGTGGCGGTGCCGGCGGGCGTCACGCGCTCGACCAGCTGGTTGCGCGAGGCGATCAGCGGCGCGATCGGCAGACCCGAGACGACCACGAGGATCCCCATCGTCAGCGGCGAGAACGCCAGCGCGAGCGGCGCGATCGCCAGCGGCAGCAGCAGCGCGAAGCGCATGTGCGCCTCGAGCAGCGGGAAGCGCGTGGCGCGCGCCCCCCAGGCGAGCCCGGCCGCGCCGCTGCCGCACGACCAGGCCGCCAGCAGCACGCCGGCGAGCGCCTTCGAGCCCTCGGCCTCGCTGAACGCAGGCACGGCCACCTCGACGGACCCGAGCGCGAAGCCGACCGGCAGGCTCGCGAACACGAGCGTGCGCAGACCCGGGTTCGCCAGCGCGCCGAGCCCGAACACGCGCCTCCCCTCGCGGACGGGCTTCGGTCCGCTGTGTCCGGTCAGCCCGCTCAGCAGCAGCAGCGTCCCCGCCATCACGCAGGCGGCGGACACGGCGAGCGCGTACTCCGGGCCGACGGCCGCGACGACGACGGTGGTCAGCAGCGGGCCGATCACGAAGACGGCCTCGATCAGGACCGAGTCGAGCGCGAACGCGCCCGGGATCAGCCCGGGGTCGTCGGCCAGCAGGTAGGGCCAGCGCGAGCGCAGCACCGACGACAGCGGCGGCAGCGCCGCCCCGGTGAGGAATGCCAGGGCGGCGAGCCCGGCGATCGGCGCGCCGGCGGCGCCCGAGGCCCACAGGCCGAGCAGGCCCGCCGCGTGCAGCAGCGCCAGCGGCGCGAGCATGGCGACGCCGCGGCGGTCGATCAGGCGGCCCTGAAAGGGCGCGCCGGCGGCGCTGCCGAGCGCCAGCGCGCCGGTGCAGGCGCCGGCCGCGGCGAACGAGCCCGTCACCTCGCGCACGTACAGCAGCGTCGCCAGGCCGCTGATGCCGATCGGCAGGCGACCGACCAGCGTGGCGAACACGATCAGCGCCACGCCAGGGGTCCGCAGGATGCGCGTGTAGACGCTCACCCCACCTAAGCTACGCGGCCGTGGAACCCGACGCCGTCGAGCTACGGGTCGTCGCCTGCCTCGTCGAGAAGCAGCGCACGACGCCGGATCAGTACCCGCTCACGCTCAACTCCCTGCGGCTGGCCTGCAACCAGTCGACCAATCGAGACCCCGTGGTGGACTACGACGAGGCGACGGTCCGCTCCGCGCTCGACCGCCTGGGGCGGCGCAGGTGGACGACGCTCGCGAGCTGGTCCACGGCCCGCTCGGTCAAGTACAAGCACCTGCTCGACCAGGCGCTCGGGCTCACCGACCCGCAGCTGGCGCTGATCACGGTGCTGATGCTGCGCGGCCCGCAGACGGCCGGCGAGCTGCGTCAGCGAACCGAGCGGATCCACCGCTTCGAGTCGGGAGAGGAGCTCGATCGCGCGCTGGAGGAGCTCGAGGGGCGGGAGCTGGCGGTCGCGCTGCCGCGGCGCCCCGGCGAGCGCGGCCAGCGCTTCGCGCATCGGCTCGGCGAGGTGGAGGTGGAGCCGGAGCAGCCGGGGGTCCCCGAGCCGATCGAGCCGATCGAGCCGCCGGCCGGCGACGGCCTCGCGACCCGCGTCGAGCGCCTCGAGGGCGAGGTCTCGGCCCTGCGCGAGCAGCTGCGCGCCCTGCGCGACGAGCTCGGCGCGTAGACAGGCCGGCCCTCGGCGATTCGGCCACCGCGCCGCGGCGCCGCTCATAGCTGCCTGAGCGGCGCTCGACAAATGACGCAATGCCCCCGGTGGCCCAGCGGGAGGTGTCGCGGAAGCACGCCGTGACGCCGGTAGAGCCGACCACGCCATTCGCGGCGCAGGTTGGTGCTGCCATCTTCGCCAGCCTGGCGATGCTGCTGCTCGTGCTGGTGTTGCTGCCGGGCCCAGACGCTCCGCTGGCGGCGCGTCTGGCGATCCCGTTCGCCTGCGCGCTCGCCGCCGTCACGCTGCACGTCAACTCGGACGAGCTGACCCCGTCGACGCTCCACGTCGCTGCCGCGCTCGGCACGCTGCTGATCTCGGCCTACCTGTGGATGTCCGACGACGCGTCGGCGCTGTCGGGGGCGCTGCTGTACGCCTGGCTTGCGATCTACGCGGCCTACTTCTTCCCGCTCCGGCACGCCGTCTTCCAGCTCGCGCTGATGTGCGCGGTCTATCTCGCAGTCCTGGCGGCCACGCTCCCGGCGGCCGACGTGGTCGCGAGCTGGATCACGCTCGCCGGGGTGCTCGGCCCGATCGCCGTCGTCCTGCGGATCGTGCGCGGCGGGGTGACGCAGCTCGTCCGCAGCCTGTCCGAGGCGGCTCGCACCGACCCGCTCACGCGGCTCAAGAACCGGCTGGCGCTCGACCAGGAGATCGACGAGCAGCTCGAGGTGGCGCGCCGGTCCGACCGGGCGCTGACAGTGGTCGTCGGCGACCTCGACCACTTCAAGTACGTCAACGACCAGCTCGGGCACCGCGCGGGCGACCGCGCGCTCGTGCGCGTCGCGCGCATCCTGCTGTCCCACCGGCGCGCCGGCGACACCGTCGCCCGCACCGGGGGGGAGGAATTCACGCTGCTGCTCCCGAACACCTCGGAGCACGATGCTTTCCTGGCAGCAGAGCGCATGCGCATCGCCGTCGCGGAGGAGTTCGCGTCCGACCCGGTCCCGCTCACGTTCAGCTTCGGCGTGGCGACCTTTCCCGACCACGGCCCCTCGGCGGACGCCGTGATCGAGTCCGGCGACCAGGCCCTCTACGCGGCCAAGGCACTCGGGCGCAACCGCTCGATCATCTTCAACCGCGAGGTGTCGTCGATCTTCGCGCCCGAGGCCGGCGGCCGCGGCCTCGACTCCGCCCACCTGCCCGAGCTGCTCTCGCTGACCGAGGCGCTCGACATCCGGGACGCCGGCACGGCCACCCACTCGCGCACGGTCGGGCGCCTGTGCGCGCTGATCGCCGAGCAGCTCGGCTTCGATCCCGACCACGTCGAGCGGGTCGGGATGGCCGGGCGGCTGCACGACATCGGCAAGATCGGCGTGCCCAACGCGGTCCTGCAGAAGCCGGGCCCGCTCGGCGCCGAAGAGATGGCCCAGGTCCGCACCCACCCCGAGATCGGGGCCGAGATGCTGGCCGGGCAGGGCCTCGAGGACCTGCGCAGCTGGGTGATCGCCCACCACGAGCGCCCCGACGGCAGGGGCTACCCGCTGCGGCTGGCCGACCCGGACATCCCGCTCGAGGCCAAGATCATCGCCGTCGCGGACGCGTACGAGGCGATGACCTCCGATCGCGTCTACCGCCCGGGCATCGGCAACAAGGCCGCCCGCGTCGAGCTGCTGCGCTGCGCGGGGACCCAGTTCGACGCGCGCGTGATCGCCGGCCTTCATGGCGGTGCTCGACACGATCGAGCGCGCGCCCGATCCGGAGCTCGCCGGCCTGCGGCCTTGAAGCCGCTCAAGCGCTCGGTCTCACTGATCATCGAGGGTCCCGCCGGGGTGCTGCTCGTGCGCAGGCCCGACGACGACGACAGCCTGCCGGGCCTGTGGGGGCTGCCGGCCGCGTCGCTGCGCGAGGGCGAGTCCGAGCGCGACGCGCTGCTGCGCGTGGGCGCCGCCAAGCTCGGCGTGGAGGTGGAGCCGCTCGAGCTCGTCGGGAGCGAGCGCGCCGAGCGGCCCGATCACGTCATCGAGATGCGCGACTTCCGGGCGCGCATCGCGAGCGGCGAGCCGAGCGTCCCGCAGGACGCCGGGGGGACCCAGTACGTGGACTGGCGCTGGGGCGAGCCGGGCGAGCTCGCGCCCGCGGCGCGGGCCGGGTCGGCCTGCGCGCGCGTGCTGCTGCGCTCCCTAGGCTCTGGCTGGTGAGCGACGGCCGCGGCATCCTGGCGCGCGGGCCCTGGGGGTCCGGCCAGATCGAGGCGCGCTGGCGCGAGGACCCGTTCGAGCTCCCGGCCGAGGTCGAGCGCCAGGCGGACGCGGCGGTCGACGGGCTGCGCGAGCGGGGCTCGCCCGCCCACGACGGGGTCGCCACGCGGCTCGCCGGATGGCGCGAGGAGGACGGCCGGCTGTGCTCGACCTCCAGCCGGTGCGCTGGGCCCTGCGCCTGCTCGAGGACGCGTGCGACAGCCTGACCGCGCTCTGCGTGGTGCGCACCGAGGACGGCCGCTGGCTGGCCGGGCGCCGGGCCGGCTGGGTCTCGACCTGGGCCGGCCGCTGGGCGCTCGGCGCCGGGCGGCGCGGTCGACCTCGGCGAGAGCCCCGCCGAGACGCTCTCGCGCGAGCTCCACGAGGAGTGGCAGCTCGAGCCGCAGACGCTCAGCGTCGAGGCGCTGCTGGGCCTGCCCAACGGGATCGCGATGCTGGTCGGGCTCGCGACCGTCCCGGACGCCGCCGACCCGGTGCCCGACCACGAGCACGACGAGTGGGCCTGGTGGCCCGCCGACGTCGGCGCCTGGCCCGCCGAGGCGGACGATCGCCTCAAGCTGATGGCGGGGCCTGCTCGGCTGCTAAGCCGTCAGGCCCACCGGGCAGCTCACGCCGGTCCCGCCCAGGCCGCAGTAGCCGTTCGGGTTCTTGGCGAGGTACTGCTGGTGGTAGTCCTCGGCGTAGTACAGCTCCGGCGCGTCCACGATCTCGGTCGTGATCTCGCCGTAGCCGGCGTCCGAGAGCCGCTCGGCGTAGCGCTCGAGCGAGGCCTCCGCTGCGGCGCGCTGCGCGTCCGAGGTCACGTAGATCCCCGAGCGGTACTGGGTGCCCACGTCGTTGCCCTGGCGCATGCCCTGGGTCGGATCGTGGTTCTCCCAGAACAGGCGCAGCACCTCGTCGAACGAGATCTCGGCGGGCCTGAAGACCGCCAGCACGACCTCGTTGTGGCCCGTGCGGCCGAGCAGACCTCGTCATAGGTGGGGTTGGGCGTGTGCCCGCCCGCGTAGCCGACGGCGGTCGTGTACATCCCGGGCGCCTGCCAGAAGACGCGCTCCGCGCCCCAGAAGCAGCCCATCCCGACGATCACCTGCTCGGTGTCCTCCGGGAACGGAGGCTCGAGCGGGGTGCCGAGCACGAAGTGGGTGTCCGGGACGTGGAAGGGGCGGGTGTCGCGGCCGGGCAGGGCGTCGGCCGCCTCGGGCATGTCGGTCTTGTTCCGGAAGAGGAAGCTCACGACATCAAGACTAGTTACGGTTGCAAGCCATGGCCGCCGTGACCGAGCTGGATCTGCCCGAGCTCGACTTCTTCGACGTCGGCCTGCGCGGAGAGCGCTTCCACCGCACCATGGACGAGCTCAGCCGCTCCGGCTGGCTGGCCAGCTCGCCGGTGGGATTCTTCGTACTCGACCGCGAGGCAGCGGCCTTCTTCCTGCGCACCAAGGCGGCCACCTTCCCGGGCATGAAGATCGCCGAGATGTTCGAGGTGCCCGAGGGCCCGCTGCTCGAGCAGATGCGGCGCAACATCCTCCACATCAACGGCGACGACCACCGCCGCCTGCGCAACCTCGTGAACCCGGCCTTCACGCCGCGCGCGGCTGACCGCTGGCGGCCCGCGATGCGCGAGTTCCTCGAGCGCCTCTGGGAGCCGCTGCAGGAGTCCGAGGGGTGCGAGTTCGTGGAGGCGTTCGCGAAGCCCTACCCGTCGCTGACGATCGCCACCGTGATGGGCGCCCCGCTCGAGGACGCGCCCAAGCTGCACAGGTGGTCGAACCTGATCCAGCGCCAGTTCGACGGGCCCAGCCTGATGCACGAGCGCGACGAGATCGAGCGCGCCTGCGAGGAGTTCTACGAGTGGGCCGGCGCGCTGATCGAGCGCCGCAAGGACGACCCCAGCGACGACCTCATCTCGACGCTGATCGCCGCCGAGCAGGAGGGCGACCGCCTCTCGGACGTGGAGTGCATGAACCTCGTCCTGAACGTGCTCGTGGGCGGCGTCGACACGACCCAGTCCCAGCTCGCCCACGCCGTGCGCCTGCTGGCCGCCAAGCCCGACCAGTGGCGCCTGCTGTCGGAGCAGCCCGAGCTGGCGGCCGCGGCCGTCGAGGAGACGGTGCGCTACGAGCCGATCACGCCGTTCACCGCGCGCCTGTTGCACGAGCCCGTCGAGTTCCGCGACGTGACCTTCCCCGAGGGCACGGTCGTGATGGTCTGCGCGTTCACGGGCAACCGCGACGGCGTCGACGGCGACCCCGACGCGTTCGACATCACCGCCGACCGCGGCGACGCCAAGCCGCTCACCTTCGGCGCGGGCATCCACTACTGCCTCGGAGCCAACCTGGCGCGGGCCGAGCTGCAGGAGGCGCTCGCGTTCCTGCCGGCGCGCATGCCCGGGCTGACGCTCGACGGCGAGCCGGAGCTGGGCTCGGTCCACGGGATCTACGGCCTCGATAGCCTGCCGATCCGGTGGACATCGGCGTAGCGTTCTTCCCAACCGACTTCGGCATCGACATCGCGCCGCTCGCGCGCATGGTGGAGGAGCGGCCTTTCTACGCGCTCTTCGTGGCCGAGCACACGCACATCCCGGTCAGCCGCGAGACGCCCCACCCGAGCGGCGACGTGCTGCCGCCCCAGTACAGCCACACGCTCGACCCGTTCGTGGCGCTGTCCAACGCCGCGGCGGTGACGGAGCGCATCAAGCTGGGCACCGGCGTCTGCCTGGTGATCGAGCGCGATCCGATCGTCACGGCCAAGGAGGTCGCCTCGCTCGACCGGCTGTCGGGCGGGCGCTTCCTGTTCGGCGTCGGGGCGGGCTGGAATCGCGAGGAGATGCGCAACCACGGCACCGACGCGAGGCGGCGCTTCTCGGTCATGCGCGAGCGGGTCGAGGCGATGAAGGAGATCTGGACGCAGGACGAGGCCGAGTACCACGGCGAGTTCGTGGACTTCGACCCGATCTGGGCCTGGCCCAAGCCAACCCAGAAGCCGCATCCGCCGGTGCTGCTGGGCGGCTCCGGCCCGAAGGTGCTGGACCGCGTGCTCGCCTACGCGGACGAGTGGACGCCGAACCGGTTCGGCAGTCCGGACGAGCTGAAGGCCCGCATCGACGAGCTGCGCGAGCGCGCCGGGCGCCACGTGCGCGTGGTCGCCTCGGGCGTCAAGCCCGACCGCGACCTGGTCGGGCGGATCGAGCAGGCCGGGGCCGACGGCTGCACCCTCTACGTGTCGCCCGACGCCGACGCGGCCCAGGCCGAGCGCGAGCTGGACGACTTCGCCGCGCTTCACTGATGGGCCGCCTCGACGAGCTCGACCTCTCGCTCAAGCTGTCCAAGAAGGAGGAGGCCGAGCGCCTGGAGGCCGGCTGGGAGCGGCTCGGCGCGCTGCGGCTCGCGCTGGGCGCCAAGCTGCCCGGCTACGGGCTCGGGCCTCCACTGCTGGTCCTGCTCGAGGGCTGGGATGCGTCGGGCAAGGGCGGCGCGATCAAGCGGCTCGTCTCCCCGCTCGACCTGCGCCACGTGCGCGTGGCCCAGTTCGCCGCGCCGACACCGGACGAGCTGCGCCACCACTGGCTGTGGCGCTTCTGGCCGCAGCTGCCGGGCTGGGGCGGCATGGCCGTGTTCGACCGCACCTGGTACGGGCGCGTGCTGGTGGAACGGGTGGAGGGCTTCGCGAAGCCGAAGCAGTGGAAGCGGGCGTACGGGGAGATCGTCGAGGTCGAGCGCATGCTCGCCGCCGAGGGCATGGTGATCGTCAAGTTCTGGCTGCACGTCTCCGAGGAGGAGCAGCTGGAGCGCTTCGAGCAGCGCCGCGACGACCCGCTCAAGGCCTGGAAGCTCACCCCGGACGACTGGGAGAACCGCAAGAAGCGCCCGCAGTACCTGGAGGCGGTGGAGGAGATGCTGGAGCGCACCGACCACGAGGCGGCGCCGTGGGACCCGATCCCCGCCGATAGCAAGCGCTACGCGCGCGTGGCGGTGGTCGAGACGGTGGTCGCGCGCATCGAGGCGGGCATGCGCGCGCACGGCATCGAGCCGCCCTAGGGCCGATCCCCGATCCAGTAGCGCGGGCCCGGGCCGAGCGAACCGGCGCGGTCGGCGGGGTTCGCCAGGCGGCAGCGGTCGAGCGACAGGCAGCCGCAGCCGATGCACTCGGTCAATCCCGCCTTGAGGCGCTCGAGCTCGGCGATCTTCGTGTCGATGCGCGTGCTCCAGCCGGCCGACAGGCGCGACCAGTCGCGCCGGGTCGGCGCGCGGTCCGGCGGCAGCTTGGCCAGCTCGGCGCCGATCTCGTCGAGCGTGAGGCCGATGCGCTGGGCGAACACGATGAAGGCGATCCGGCGCAGCACGGGGCGGGGGTAGCGCCGGTGACCCGAGCCCGCGCGCTCGGAGGCGATCAGACCGCGCTCCTCGTAGAAGCGCAGGGCGGACGCGGCCACCCCGCTGCGACGGGCGACCTCGCCGATGGTGAGCGTCTCACTTGACTTCAAGTTCACTTGAACTTGTAGCTTAGGCCGATGACAGCCAGCGAGCAAATCACCAGCGAGGTCACCTCCTGGCCGGGCGTGACCGCCGGACCCGGGCGCCGCGGCGAGTTCGCCTTCAAGGTCGGGCGCAAGGAGATCGGTCACCTGCACGGCGACCGCGTGGCGCACTTCGGCCTCCCCAAGCAGGTCTGGCACGAGCTGTTCGACGCGGGCCGGATCGACTACCACCCGGTCTTCCCGGGCAAGCCCGGCTTCGGGGCGCGGGCGATCGGCGAGGACGCCGACGTGCACGACGTGATCGCGATCATGCGGCTCAACTACGACAGGGTGGCCGGATAGCAAACGCTGCGCACCCGGCCGAGCCGGGCGCTTCGCGCTACGCGAACAGAGTGAGGTCCGGCTCGCGCTCGCCCCGCAGCACGGCGGGGTCGACCTCGACGCAGTCGATCCCGCGCGCCTCGGCGAGCACGCGCGCCTGCGGCTTGATCGCCTGAGCGGCCAGCACGCCGCGGCAGCCCGCGAGCCCGGGCTCGTCGCAGATGCGCTCGAGGTAGCGCGTGAGCTGCTCGACCGCGTCGATCGTGCCGACCCGCTTGATCTCGACGGCGACGAAGCCGTCGTCCTCGTCGCGGCACATCAGGTCGACCGGGCCGATGTCGGTGGGCCACTCGCGGCGCACGAGGCGGAGGCCCTCCGGCGGGGCGTCGGCGAGCAGCTCCTGGAGCTCGCGCTCGACGCCCTCCTTCTCGAGCGCCGCGGCCTCGCCCATGTCGTGCGTGACGTCCGAGAGGACCTCGGCGATGCGGATCTCGAGCTTGTCCTCGGTCGCGCCGGCGCGCTTGCGGACGACCATCAGCCCCGGCTCCTCCTCGATGACCGTCGGCGGGGTCATCCAGTTCTGCGGCTTGACCGAAGAGCCCGCCGTCGTGCCAGATCGAGACGCCGCCGTCCGCCTTCAGCATCAGCAGTCGCACCGCTTCCGGCAGGTGGGTCGTGAGGCGCCCCGAGTAGTCAACCGAGCAGCGGGCGACGAGCAAGCGCATCGGCGCAAGGTATTCGCGCCCGCGGACGTGCCTCCACGCCCGACGACGAAGGCCGCCCGGCCAAGGGCGGCCCCCGCTCACTCCCTAGCAACGACCCCCGGGCCCCGCAGCCCGGGGAGGAGATCCCATGTCAAGGATCGCGCTTGACGCTACCGGCTACCGAGGCCGGACCAGTCGGCCAGGGGCCTGCACGGCAACGATCATCCCGTCCCGCACAAGCTCAACCTTCTCCTGCGACATCGCCCGTCCAGTATCCGAGTTCTCAACGAGCGACGATCGAAAAGCGTGGGGTCCAGCGTCGAGCGCACTAGTCGGCGATCAGGATCGCGTCGACCCAATTACTTGGAGTGAGGGCCGGCGGACGGACGGGAGCCTCAGTCGCCTGTGTGGAGCGTCTGCTTCTCCTCCTCCGTGAACCCATGCCCGCTGGAGTTCGCCCGCTCTCGCTCCTTCATGAAGGCATCGTCCTTCGTGTGGACCCTGCCGCGACGGTAGTCCATCCACGCAGCGATCCCGAGCCCGACGGCCGCAACCGGGAGCACCAACGGCAGGCCAGCACCGCCCCACATCAGCGCGGCCACTGCCAAGGTCGCCATCACCGCTGCTACGACAGTCGTAAATCCCCACATGCGACCGCTGCTACCCGAAACCAGGCCGCCCATGCAGCGGGCGCCTTTGCCTTGTGGGTCCGCTCAAAAGGAGGCTGAAGAGAAATGACCCCAACGGACCCCGCGCACGAGAACGGCGACCTTGATCCCGAGACGGTCGCGGAGCTGCAGCGGCTGGCGCGTGAAGCCGTGGCGCAGGCGTCCGCTATCCGCACGTTAGAGCGGCTGAGCGGCGCCGATGCCGGAGGGGTGGCATCCCGGGCTCCCGGAGTTCGAGAAGCTAGACGAGTGGGATCTAGAGCAGCGTCCGGAGGTCAGGCAGCGTTTTTGGTGGGAGAACCTGCAGATGGAGCGTTGGTGACCACCCTCGGACCGGAAAATCAACCAACCGACCCGGCCCCGCGCGGCGAACGGCGGCCTTCGAGCGGTTGATGCCGAGGCCCATCGGCCCGCGTACTCCTGTTCCGCCCGAGAAGCAGCAGTCTCGCCGTGCGGTACTGCTTGTCGTCCAAAGCAGTAGTCGGCTTGTCGCCAGGCCCCGCGCTTGACAAGCATTTGGAGCAAGAGATACTGCGCATAGCCACGCCGTTCAGTAAACCCGCAAATCATGGGCTTAAGCTGACCGCGCGCTCGGCCTGCCGTCGGCAAGCAACGAGCGAACACCAGGGCAGGCTGCTGCGCGACACTGCAGTCGAGCGAAGGGGACGCGATGAAGCATCTTCGTTGGGCCGTTCTGGCCGTCTTGGTGGTGGGGCTGTGCGCAGCGCCCGTCGCCGCCGCCCATGACCACAAGGACGGTGGTGCGGTGGTTGCGCCAGCCGACAAGGTCGGCGGTCTAACAGGCGACGAGTTGCTGGGCGAGGCATGGGTACAGCTGCTGTCGCATCCCGCCGGCACCTTCACTGGGGGCTGCACGCCTGTGGTGCACAAAGTGGTGTCGCCCGAACCTGACGCCGAGGCCAACTCGAGTTGCACCGTCAAGAAGGGCACGTCGGTGTTCATCCCTGTCGGGAGCGACTGCAGCAACGTCGAGCCGGACCCGTTCTTCGGCGCCGACGAGGCAGCGCAGCGCGAGTGCGCGATCGCCGCTGACGAGTTCTTCGTGGCTATCAGCATCGCAGTGGACGGCGGCGAACCCGTCGACACCCGCAACCCTCGCTTTGAGCTGCTCTCGCCGCAGCGGACGGTTGAGTTGCCCGAGGGCAACCTGTTCGAAGTTCCAGCGGGACCCGCGACCTTCGTCGCGCACGGCTGGGGGGCGCTGGTGAAGAGACTGAGCGCCGGTGAGCACACCATCACGGTGGTGGTGACCGACTCCGATGGCGGGACCACGACTGGCACGATCTCGATTGACGTCGTTCGACGCGGTCACTGCCACGGCCGCGACGGGCAGCACGGACACGACGGCTACCACGAGACCGACTACTAAAGGACCGCCTAGGCAGACCCCGCGCGGAGGCCCGCCCAGCACGGTGGGGCCTCCCACGGGGATCCGCCGCCCCGCAACCGCGAGGGACTCGCTTCTGCGTTCGATGCGAAGCGAGTGAGCGCCGTGCTGGATCGGACCTACTGCGTTTCGTTCAAAGCAGCAGCCGGCCCGTTGCGATGGGCTGGCAGAGGGTGGCTTCGCCGCCGTCCCCCCCGGCGGTGCTGGTAATTGCGAACTTTCGGGCTGAAAACGGACTCGTATCTCCAGGCGGGTTGACCGCGGGGTGCGAGATCTCACAGGCTGCCCCAAGAGGCCCTGAGCGGGTACCCCACCTGGGGCTCGCGCCACGGAAGGAGGGCCAGATGGGGAGGACGATTTTGGCTTGTGTCGTCTCGGTGCTGGTAGTGGGTGCCGCTACAGCGACGGCCGCGAAGCTTGTGACGAGCGGCGACATCAAGGACGGCACGATCAAGAGCGCGGACATCAAGAACGGCACCATCAAGCACGACGACATCAAGAAGAGCACCATCACCCGCGATCGCTTGGAGAAGGCGGTCCGCAACCAACTCGACGAGGGAGGACCGAAGGGACCCGCAGGACCTGCAGGACCCCCAGGACCTTCAGGCGCGCCAGGCGCGCCAGGTGCTCCCGGTCGGAACGCTCTCACGGTGGTCACCGCCCCGGGCGGCGGGTTCAGCGCCTCCCCCGGCGGCCTGACCGAGTTCACCCCGAACGGGGTGGTCTTCGGCCCGTTCACCGACTCCGCCGCCCAGTTCGGCGGAGTGCGATTCGAGGGCGCCGATGTGGTCGGTCAGCCCCTGGGCGACATCGCCGAGCTGACCTACTCGACCGGGTTCAACGGCACAAGCGACGAACCGCCGTACCTGCGGATCCTCGTCGACGTGAACGGTGATGGGTTCAACTTCAACGACTGCTGCGAGCCGGGCCTGGACGATCATGAACTGTTGTTCAGCCCGGGTTCCCAGCCGGGGGTTTCGGTCGGCCCCGGTCGCCTGATCAAGTACGAGACTACGGAAGGCACGTGGGCCTACGACGCACCGCTCGAAGTCGGCCTGGAGTGGGACGAGCTGGTCAACGCGCACGCCGACGAGCCGATCTTCCTGATCGCGATCACCGCTGGTGCGTCCGCTGCGGGCACGACGGACGCATTCTTGAACAGCTTTAGCTACGAACTGGCGGGCTCGGCCCCCGTCGAGGTCTCGTTCAGCAACTGACGGTCCACCGGTAGCTCGGCGGTTGCACGCCGAACCTGCCCGGACAGCGTGGGGCGCCGCTTCGGCGCCCTTCGCCGGGCAGACTTAGCGCGCTGCCGCTTCCGCCTGGCAGCGGAAGCGAGCCGCTCGACCGTCGCGACTGCTGCTTTCCATGCATTGCAGGAGCCCTGGTCCCCGGCATCGCACTTCCCGTTCGCGCGACAGGCAGCGGCGCGGCCATCCACTCCATGTTTCCGTCCCGCCGCCGCCTGGAGCCGTGTCGCGAGGCCCAACGTCCGCACTGGTGGCCCACTATGTCTCTCGCCAGGTCGTTAGGTGGTCGCGCCACCCTCCGTCCACCTGATCAAGCAAAGGATCGAAGCCGTCAACGTCCGCGCCGCCCTGACAGGTTCTGTACCGGCGAGTGCCGTCTCCAACTATCTGCATCGGCCAGAGGCCAAACCGGATTTCGAGGTCGTCCAAGATTCGGCGGCCCCGGTTGGTCTCGGGCCGGAAGGCAATCACGACGGTCATTGAGCGCGGCAGTGTCCGCGGACGTGGGCGGACGGACCCAAAGGATCCGTCCGCCCGCCGCACAGAGGGGGTGCGGCTACCGCCCGTCCGTACTGTCTGCCGGGTCGTCCGTGTACGGCTCCCGACTACCGGACTTGGCGAGCCCGCGTGAGACGAAGTAGCCGGCGCCGAGGATCGCGACGTACAGCCAGGCCTGCCGTGCGATGAACTGGTCGGTTCCGTCGTCGCCGCCCTTGATCACGGCTGCGCTGACGAGAATGGCCACGACCAGGGCAATCATCGCCCAGAACTCGCTCGTCTTGAACGCGGCCTTGGTCTCGGTCGTCAGCCTTCGAGCCCGGCGTACTACGCCCTCGTTGCGGCCCGAGGCGACGCCACGTGTTGCGTCTGCGGTTGCCATGGAAGCAACCTCCTTATGGGTTGGGGTGATTCGGAGTACCGGGCTACGCCCTCTGGCGGTTCGCGGCCTGCTGGCGCTCCTCGCGAATGCTCAGGGAGGCCGTCCCGCTTGCGGTCCGATACAACCCCGGCGGCGCTGATGCCCGATCTATACGCGGCCAAACACCTTCAACGGGCGGCATTACAAGGCGGGCGTTAACCCGACCTTGTGGCCGGCCCACGCTGGCTGGGGTCCACGGTCAGCGAAGCTTTGAAGGGGGCTACGAGTCTGGATCCTCACGCAGGGGCGTGAATACCCCCGGCACCGGCGCCTTGGCGACGGCTGGGTGCGGGTCCGTTCCCCGAGTGGCCTTCCGTGTCTGCCGGAAGTGCCGTGACGGCGACCGCGTCTCCGGCAAGCGGGGCCGCGCGGTTCACCCGTAACCGGTGGCCCGCCCCGCGGCCGGGCCCTGAACGGGCCGCGCGAGCGTGAGTCCGGCGACGACCAACAAGGCGCCGAAGGCCAGAAAGCCGAGGTCCCAGCCAAGCGGCGCGCCAAGGTCGTCGCGAACGTGGTGGATGCCGAGCAGCTGGTGATCGACGACGCCCTCGACGAGGTTGAACACGCCCCACCCGGCGAGCAGCATCCCGAAGTGCGCCCGCCACGGTGGCGCCAGCTCGCCGCGTTGCCACGCCCGGACGGTCATCAGCATCGCGCCGACGACGAGGAACCAGGTCGCCAGGTGGAAGAACCCGTCGGCCAGTGTGTTCGCCTCGAGTCCGGCGACCGTGTTGGCCGGGTGGTCGCCGGTATCGGTGAGCATGTGGTGCCACTGCAGGATCTGATGGAGCACGATCCCGTCGATGAACCCGCCCAGACCCAAGCCCATGATGAACGCCGACGCTCTCACCAGCGCGGGGTACCCCCGGCTTGGTAGCACAAACGGCCGGGGCCGCTGCGCTCACGCTTCGTCCTTGCGCGTCCTGCCGACGCGGTTGTCTGAGACCGAGCTACGCTCCGTCAATGGGCCCTGACGAGAAGACCGGAACCGCATTTGCTCCGCCGAGCGGGCCGCGGAAGGTATGACTGCCGACGGCGTGTGACGTCGAAGGAGGGCGTGGGCCCGTCGCGACGCCGGTTTGGTCGCTGAGAATCCGGGCACCCGGTGTGCTCCGCCGACCCCACCTCCAAGGAGCCGTGCCCGATGATCCTCCGAATCGACAGGCTGCAGACCGAGCTGCCGCTCCCCTCCACGCCCGACCCGGCCGGTGCCGCGTCGTCCAGGAATTGATGGGCGGCAAGTTCGGCGAGATGTCGACGTTCATGAACTACACGTTCCAGTCCTCAACTTCCGCGCACGTCAGGGTGCCCGCCCGTTCTTCGACCTAGTGGCCGAACATCGCCGCCGAGGAGTCCTCGATGGCTCGCTCAAGCTGGCGGCCGCCGAAGACCCCGACGAAGAGGAATAGCTCTGGGACCTAGCCCGGCACGTCGCAAGATCACTACCGTGGCTGCCTCCCCCGGATCCGCCGTGATCACCAGCTCGCCTTCTCTTCGGCGTCCGCGTGGCGTCGTTACGCGCCTTCTTTATGTCTGATGCTTGCAAGACCCCCGGGCACTAGGCTCGAGCCATGACCGACGCCATCGAGACACCTACAGACGCGGAGGCTCGGCGGCTTCCTCCCGAGGTCTTCGCGCTCAAGGAGATGACCTTGCATGGCCACCGCGTGGCGTACCGGAGCGCGGGCAGCGGCCCGGCCATCGTTCTGGTGCATGGAATTACCTCCACCTCGGCGACGTGGGAGCGGGTGATGCCATACCTGGCCACTCGATTCACCGTCATCGCCCCCGATCTCCTCGGGCACGGGCAGTCCGCGAAGCCGCGTGGCGACTACTCACTCGGCGCGTACGCGAGCGGTGTTCGCGATCTCATGGTGACGCTCGGTCACGAGAGCGCCACCTTCGTTGGGCATTCGCTGGGCGGCGGGGTGGTGATGCAGCTCGCCTATCAGTTTCCAGAGCGATGCGAGCGACTCGTTCTCGTCGACAGCGGAGGCCTAGGCCGCGAGGTCAACCTGCTGCTGCGCGCCGCGACGCTGCCCCTGTCAGAAGTGGTGCTTCCGCTGCTGGTCAGCTCCCGGCTGCTCGACGCCGGTCGTGCAGTGGGGCGCGTGTTCGAGCGCGTTGGGCTCCAGGCTGGCACCGACATGGCGGAGCTGGCCCGTGGACATGCCTCGTTGGCAGACCCCGATGCCAGGGCCGCGTTCGTGCACACACTGCGCACGATCGTGGAGCCGGGAGGCCAGCGAGTTAACGCCAGCGACCGGCTGTATCTCGCCGAGAACATTCCGTTCATGCTCGTCTGGGGAGATCGCGACCCGATCATTCCGGTCAAGCACGGCATCGCCGCGCACGAGTTGGTGCGCTCGAGCCGGCTCGAAGTATTCGAGGGAGCCGGTCATTTCCCTCACGTGGACGACCCACAGCGGTTTCTCGACGCGCTGCTCGACTTCATCGACTCGACCGACCCGGCAGACATGGACGCCGAGGCTTGGAAGGGCATGTTGAAGTCAGGCGGTCACGAATCGCGCTCCTCGGTGCAAGCCGAGCCTTGACGAGGGCCGCTGCGGGCGGGACGAGTTCCAGCGGAACGCCTATCAGTTCTGCGGCTTGAAGCCGCCCGTGTCGGCGTGCACCCATCGTGAGTAACGGGGTGCCGTCGGATAGCGTGGGGGCCGTGCCCGTCAGCTGGCCCGACCACGTCGACGAGATCCTCGGCGGGGACCTGACGGCCGCGCTCGGCTACGTCACGCCGGCGGGCGGGGCCGTCGTCATGGCGGTGGCCCCGGTGGGCCTGCGCGACCGCGAGCGGGGCACGGTCGGGTTCACGACCTCGTTCGGCTTCTCGAAGAAGCTCGACCGCATCCAGAGCGAGCCGCGCGTGGCGCTCGCCTACCACGCGCGCGAGCATGGCCGCTCGCGCCTGAGCGACTTCGTGCTGGTGCAGGGTCGGGCGGAGCCGATCACCACGCCGACCCCCGAGGGACGCGCCCACGTGCGCAGGCAGGCCGAGAGCTTCCTCGGCGAGGGGCGCAGCGGTCCGTTCTGGAACCGCTGGCTGCGCGAGTACTACATGGTGCGCATCGAGGTCAGGGTGCACGTGGAGCGGATCACGGTCTGGCCCGACCTGCGCTGCGAGGGGCCGCCGGAGCCGTACGGTCAGCCGGACCCGGGCACTGTGCCCGACCCGCAGCTGGCGCCGCGCAAGGGCACGGCGCCCCGCATCGACGTCGAGCGGGCGGCGAAGCGGCTCTCGAAGACGTCGCACCTGCTGCTCGGGCACGTCGCCTCCGACGGCTACCCAGCGATCGGGCCGGTGGTGCTGGAGGCCTTCGACGCCACCGGGCTGGAGCTGTCGGCGGCTCCCGGCGTGATCCCGGAGGGGGCCCGGCGCGCCGGGTTGCTCGGCCACGACTACCGGCCGCAGCTGGTCGGCCTCACCGCCCGCCAGCACACGGGCTGGCTCGAGGCCGGCGAGGACCGAGCCCTGTACGCCCCGCACTCGGAGACCGGCTTCGTGGCGCCGCCCAACAAGACCCTGTTGCTGCTCGGCAACGGGCTCCAGGCGAAGCTGGGCGTGCGCAAGGCGCGCCAGGCGGGCAAGCTGCCGCGCTGATCAGCGCTTCCAGGGGAGCTTGGAGCGCTTGCGCGCCGCTCGCTGCCTCTGCACCAGCAGCCCGCTCCCGATCCCGAGCGCCGCCAGGCCCGCCGCGATCAGGGTCGGGCGCGCCCGCAGCCGCCGGTACTCGCCCTCGACCTCGGGCCACAGCTTCTCCTCCACCAGCAGCCCCGCGGCCTCCGGGGTCGAGGCCAGCTCGTGCGCCGCGATCGGCTCGGCGAACGCCACCTGCACGCGGCGCGGCTTCGGGAACGGCCCGAAGAAGAGCTGCTCGGTGCCGGTGATGGCCGTCGGGATCAGCGGCGCCCCGCTCTCCATAGCGAGGCGCCCGGCCCCGCGCTTGGGGTGCCCCAGCTCCTCCGGGTCGCGCACCCGCGTCCCCTCGGGGAACAGCGCGAGCAGCCCCTCCTGCTCCAGGATGACCCGCGCCGTCTCGAGCGCGTCGGCGTCCGAGCTGCCGCGTCGCACCGGAAACGCCCCCAGGCGCACCAGCAGCCGCCCGTAGCGCGCCTCGATCAGCTCCGCCTTGGCCATGTAGCGCAGGTGCCTGCGCGTGCAGACGGCGATGAAGAACGAGTCCCAGAAGCTCTTGTGGTTGGGCGCGACGATCGCCGGCCCCGACTTCGGGATGTGCTCGGCGCCGGACACGTGCATGCGAAACCAGAAGCGCAGGAACGGCGCCAGGATGGCTCGCACGAGCGCGTAGAGCGGCCGCGAGACGCCCTTCTCGCGCGCGAGGCGGTGCGCCTCCTCGTTCGTCACGCCGCGCAAGCTACAGGCGTTTCCGGCGGTCGCATCGGGGTACCAGGCCCGCATGAGCATTCTGGACAAGATCACTGGCCGAGCCAAGAAGGCCGCTGGAGACGTGGCCGGCGACAGCTCGCTGCGGGCCGAGGGCCGCCGCGAGGAGCGCAAGGGCGAGGAGAAGGAGAAGCTCGCCGAGGCACAGGACCAGGTCGAGGAGAAGGCGCAGGACGTCGCCGACCTGGAGCGCCGCACCTGATCCCATAGTCATGGGCCTCCGCCAAGAGCGGGGGTACCGTTGACGGCGTGAGCGAGCAACACACTCCTCACGTCGCCTACCGAGCGGTGCTGCTAGCGGCGGGACTGCTGCTGTTCGGGCTGCTGTTCCGCCAGCTGGTCACGCTTCTGCTGGCGATCCTGATCACGATCGTGTTCGCCATCCCGCTCGCGGCGGCGGCCACGCGCCTCGAGCGCCGCGGGGTCCCGCGCCCGGTCGGCGCGCTGGTCGCGCTGCTCGGCGGCGTCGCCTCGTTGGCGCTGATCATCACCCTGCTGATCCCGCCGTTCGTCGACCAGACCAACGAGTTCGTCGACGCGGTGCCGGGCATCGTCGACGACCTCGAGCGGACCTACGCGGACGTCACCGGCGCCGACGCCAGCGAGGTCGGCGACCGGGTCGAGGAGTTCGTCGAGAAGTGGACGAACGACCCCGAGAAGCTGATCGGGCCGATCACGTCGATCGGCCTGAACATCGCGGGCGTGCTGGGTGCGCTCGTGCTGATCCTGATCACGGCCTACTACATGGCGATCCGCCCGGAGCCGCTTGTCGAGGGGATGGTCAGCCTGTTCCCGCCGCCCCGGCGCGAGCACGCGCGCTGCGTGCTGGGCCGCATCCGCCGATCCTGGATCGGCTGGATGGAGGGCGTGGTGATCGACATGCTCGCCACCTTCGTCCTGACGTTCATCGGGCTCACCCTGATCGGGCTCGACTTCGCGATCTTCTTCGCGGTCCTGTCGGCGCTGCTGGTCGTGGTCCCCTACTTCGGCGCGATCGCGGGCGCGGTCCCGCCGGTGCTGTTCGCACTGACCGACTCGCCCGGCAAGGCGCTGCTCACGCTCGCGGTCTACGTGCTCGTCCAGCAGATCGAGAGCAACGTGACGATCCCGATCGTGATGTCGCAGCGGACGCGGATGCACCCGGCGATGATCGCCATCGGCGTGGTCGTCGTCGGCCAGCTGTTCGGCTTCGTCGGCCTGTTCGTCGCCGTGCCGATCCTGTCCGTGATCGTGATCGTGGTCCAGGAGTTCTGGGTCAAGGAGATCGAGGAGATCGACGCGGAGCGAAGATCCAGCCCGATCGAGCTGCCCGGCTCAAGCCAGCTTCGTGATCGCGATGACCATCCCGATCAGCACGAAGATCACGATCAGGACCTGGACGACGATCCACAGGCGGGGGATCTCCAACGGCGGACCCCTACTCGATGATCGCCTGACGCAGCGCGATCGCCACCGCGTGCACGCGCGTGTCCGCCTCGAGCTTGAGGATCGCGCGCTTGGTGTCCGACTTGACCGTCTCGGTCGACAGCCCGATCCGGCGGGCCACCTCTTCGGTGTGCAGGCCCTCCGCGAGCAGCTGGAGGATCTCCCGCTCGCGCTCGGAGAGCGGCGCCTCGGGGCCGACCTGGGACATCAGCAGCGCCGGCGACAGCGACGGGTCCACGAACGGCTTGCCGCCCGCCACCGTGCGGACCGCCCGCAGCAGGTCCTCCGGCGGCGACCCCTTCATGACGTATCCGCGCGCCCCGGCGGCGATCGCGTCGGACAGCAGGCGCTTGTCGCCGTAGGCCGAGAACATGACCGTCTTCACGCCCGGGTTGGCCTCGGCGATTCGCTTCACCGCGGAGATCCCGTCGATGCCCGGCAGCCGCACGTCCATGATCACGATCTCGGGCTTGAGCCGCGCGACGGCCTCGATCACCTCCTCGCCGCTGTCCACGTGACCGACCAGCTCGAGGTCGGGCGTGTCGCCGAACATCAGGCCGAGGCCATGCCTGACGGCGGGGTGGTCGTCGACGGCAAGGCATTTTGTGGGCGCCGCCATCAGTACCAGCCTAACCGTATGATGCGCGCGATGTTCGAATCCATGGTCGTCGGTACGGATGGGTCAGAAACCGCGCAGGAGGCGGTCAGGCAGGCGAGCGACCTGGCTGGGCGCCTCGATGCCAAGGTGCACCTCGTGAGCGCCTACGAGCCCGTGCCGGAGGGGCGGTTGCGCGAGGAGCGCCAGCAGGTTCCGGACGACCTGCAGTGGATGGTCAACCCGCGCGAGGACGTGAGCGCCACGCTCGCCGAGGCCGCCAAGGACCTGGAGGCTCAGGGCGTGCGCGTGGAGACGCACGCGCGCGAGGGCGACCCGGCGGACGCCATCCTGGACGTCGCCGAGGAGCAGGGCGCCGACCTGATCGTCGTCGGCAACAAGGGCATGACCGGCGCCAAGCGCTTCCTGCTCGGCAGCGTGCCGAACAAGGTCTCCCATCACGCCCCCTGCAGCGTGATGATCATCCGCACCACCTAGGGCCGTGAGCCACTAGCAAGCGGTGTAGGGCGGGCAGCGCAGGGCGCGGGCCGCGTCGACCAGGCCCCAGCCGTAGCGCGGGTCCGACCCCGGCCGGCCGAGGTCGCGCGCGGTCGCCTGGATGTGCTGCTGCACCTGCTCGGGCGTCGGGTGGTCGCCGAGCTTGTGCGTCGCGATGATCAGGGCCGCGATGCCCGCCACGTGCGGGCTCGCCATCGACGTCCCCTCGTAGCCGCCCGGCAGGCCGAACCTGCGCACGCTGGCGCCGGAGAAGGTCTCCTGGTAGATCCAGTCGCCGCCCACCTCCGGGCGGCAGATCGCCGCCTCCTGCGGGGTGGCGGGCTCGGCGTCGACGCCGCCTCCGGGCGCGACCACGTCGAGGTCGGTCCCGAAGCTCGAGTACTCCGAGCGGCAGCCGTGGCGAGTCGTCGCGCCGACGGCGATCACGGCATCCGCGCGCGCGGGGTAGGCGACCCGGCGCAGGTACCTCTTGCCGGTGTTGCCGGCCGCGGCCACGATCACCACGCCGCGCGCGTGGGCGTACCGGATAGCCGACAGGATCTCGGGGATCTCGTTGGCGACCACGCGCCTGTCGAACTCGAGCGAGAGGTTGATCACGTCGGCGCCGTACTTGGCCGCGTAGCGGATCGCCCTGGCGATCGCGACCGAGTTGCCCTCGCCGAAGTCGTTGAGCACCTTGAGCGGCATGATCTTCACGCCGTAGGCCACGCCCGCGACGGCCCTGTCGTTGTTGGTCGCCTCGGCCAGCGTGCCGGTGACGTGGGTGCCGTGCCCGTAGCGATCGTTGGGGTGGCGGTCGCGGTCCACGAAGTCCCATGGGTGCACGAACGTGGAGCGGCGCAGGTCGGGAGCGCGCCGGAAGCCGCGGTAGCGCTCGAACGCGACGCCGCTGTCGAGCACCGCCACGGTGACGCCCCGCCCGCCCGGCGCGCCGGCCGCAGCGGCCAGCGACCAGGCCTCCGGCATGCCGATCCCGTAGCTGCCGATGAAGTTCCACTGGCGGCGCAGGTAGGGGTCGTCGGGCGTGAACTGCGAGGCGTGGGCGACGTAGTTCGGCACGGCGTACGCCACCTTGGGGTGGCGCTTCGAGCGTCTCCGCCGCCTCGGGCACCGACTGCCCGCCCTCGGTCTGGTGGGTGGCGACCGTGCCGTTCTTGTAGCCGACCACGACCTCACCCGGCACGTACTTCGACGCCTCGGCGGTGGCCGCGAGCGCGAGCGTGCCCAGGAGGGCGGAAGCTAGGAGGAGGAGGCGAGTCGGCATTGGTTACGGTGCGCTCCGCAGTGTACGAACGCTCGAACAACGTGCGTCGGAGGAAGTTGTGAGGGTTTGCGTGACGGGAGCGACCGGCTTCATCGGCGCCCACGTGACAAAGCTCGCAGCCGAGGCCGACGGACCTCCCCGGGTGACCTACCGCGACGAGGCGCGGCTCGACCGCCTGGGCGACGTCGAGGTCGAGCCGGTCAAGGCCGACGTGCTCGACCGCGGGGCGCTGCGGCGGGCCTTTCGCGGCTGCGAGGTCGTCTTCCACGCCGCCGGGCTGGTCGCCTCGCGCCCGCCGGAGCTGGTCTGGCAGGTGAACGCGCTGGCGCCCCGGATCGCCGTCGAGGCGGCGGCGGCGGAGGGCGTGCGGCGCGTGGTCGTGACGTCGAGCGTGGCCGGCATCGGCCCGGCGCCCGCCGACCGGCCCGGGACCGAGGAGGACACCTACGCGGGCTGGGGCCTCGGCCTGACCTACCCCGACGCCAAGCACGAGGGCGAGGCCGAGGCGCTCGCGGCGGGCGCGCGGCTCGGCGTCGAGGTGATCGTGACCAACCCCTCGTACGTGTTCGGGGCGCCCGTCGAGCGCTCGCAGCCGGGCGAGACGTCGACCCGGATGATCGGCAACTACCTGGCCGGGCGGCTGCCGGCCATAGTGGACGCCCAGACCAACGTCGTCGACGTGCGCGACGTGGCCAAGGGCCACCTGCTCGCCGCCGAGCGCGGACGGCCGGGCGAGCGCTACGTGCTCGGCGGCCACGACGTGGGCTGGGTCGAGCTGCTGGAGCGCGTCGGCGAGCTGTCCGGCGTCCACCACCCGTTGATGGTGGTCCCGCCCGGCGCGGCCGAGCTGCCCTGGCTGGTGGCCGGCGAGGGGATCTCGCTGATGGCGCAGAACTGGCGCTACTCGTCGGCCAAGGCGAGACGCGAGCTCGGCTACCGGTCGCGTTCGCTCGACCGCACGCTGCGCGACACGATCGCCTGGTACCGGGAGCTGCCCTCCGACCCGCGGCCGCCCTCGGCGATGTCGCTGGCGGCGGCGGGCGTGCGGCTGGCCGGGCGAGCCGGGCTGCTGGGCGGCGTGAAGCTGGCGGAGCGCTACACCGGCAGGCGGCTGGTGATCCGCCCATGAGCTTCTTCCCGCGCGACGACTACTACATGCGGCTGGCGCTGCGCGAGGCGGAGCGCGCCGTCGAGCACGACGACGTGCCGATCGGGTGCGTGATCGTGCTCGGCGGCGAGGTGATCGCCGCGGCGCGCAACGAGCGCGAGCTGCGCGGCGATCCCACCGCCCACGCGGAGATCCTCGCCCTGCGCGAGGCCGCCGCGCACACCCAGGGCTGGCGGCTGCTCGACACGGTCATGTACGTGACCCTGGAGCCGTGCGCCATGTGCGCCGGAGCGATCGTGCTGGCGCGTGTGCCGCGCGTGGTCTACGCCGCTCCCGATCCCAAGGCCGGGGCCGCCGGGAGCGTGCTGGACGTGCTCGGAGAGCCGCGGCTCAACCACCGGCCGGACGTGGCCGGCGGGCTGCTCGCGGAGGAGGCCGCGACTCAGCTGCGCGAATTCTTCGGTTTACGGCGCAAATAGCCGATAAGGACAGCGTGCGGCCATATTCGGAGCAGGTGCTGCGCGCGCTCGAGAACCGCTACGGCCCCCTCCCCGAGGGGGTTCCGTCGGTTGCATACATCTTCGAGCCGGGCATCGAGGGGCGCTGCCTCTACATCAGCCCGTCGGTGGAGGACGTGCTCGGCTACCCGCGCCGGCAGTGGCTCGAGGAGCGCGGCCTCTGGGACCGGATCCTGCATCCGGACGACGAGGAGCGCGTCGTCTCCAACGAGGCCGAGTGCGCCCGCTCGGGCGAGAAGCTCGTGCAGGAGTACCGGCTGGTCTCGGCGGACGGCCGCGACGTCTGGATCCGCGACGAGATGACCGTCGTGTTCGACCGCCAGACCGGCGAGGATCCGCTCTTCTACGGCGTCTTCCTCGACGTCTCCGACCGCAAGCGGATGGAGACGGAGCTCGAGCGGCTGGCGCTCTACGACCCGCTCACCGGCCTGCCCAACCGCGCGCTGTTCGCGGACCGGCTGCGGCAGGTGCTCGCCCGCCGCGGGCGCGCGTCGGCCACCGCCGTCTACTTCCTCGACCTGGACCGCTTCAAGCGCATCAACGACTCGCTCGGCCACGCCGCCGGCGACGAGGTGCTGCGCGAGGTCGCCGACCGCCTGAACGGGGTGGTGCGGCCCGAGGACACGGTCGCGCGCTTCGGCGGGGACGAGTTCACGATCGTGTGCGAGAGCGTCGGCGGCGTGCTGGAGGCGGTCTCGATCGCCGACCGGCTGCAGCGGCCGCTGCGCCAGCCGCTGCGCGCGGGAGGGGCGGAGCTGCGCCTGAGCGCGAGCATCGGCGTGGCGCTCGTGGAGGCCGGCGACAACGGCGACGGCCAGCACCTGATCGAGGACGCGGACGCCGCCATGTACCGCGCCAAGGAGCGCGGCGGCGCCCGCACCGAGCTGTTCGACACCGGCATGCGCGAGAACGCCGTGCGGGCGATGCGGATCGAGCAGGAGCTGCAGGCGGCGCTCGAGCACGGCGACCTGCGCCTCTACTTCCAGCCGGGCGTGCGCCTCGGCACCGGCCAGGTCGTGGGCGCGGAGGCGCTCGTGCGCTGGGAGCACCCCGAGCGCGGCCTGATCATGCCCGACCGCTTCCTGGGCGTCGCCGAGGAGACCGGCCTGATCGTGCCCCTGGGGGCGTGGGTGGTCGAGGAGGCCTGTCGCCAGCTCGCCGAGTGGCAGTCGCGCCCTGAGACGGCTCACATGCACGTGTCGCTCAACCTGAGCGCGCGCGAGCTGACGCACCCGGACGTCGTCTCGACGGTGCTGACCTGCGTGCGCGAGTCGGGCATCGACCCGCACGGGCTCACGATCGAGGTGACCGAGAGCACCGCCATGGCGGACGGCGACACCGGCTTCCGCGCGCTGCGCGACCTGAGCGGCGAGGGCATCCGGGTGGCGATCGACGACTTCGGCACCGGCTACTCCTCGCTCGAGCAGCTGCGTCGGATGCCGGTCGACGTGGTCAAGGTCGACCGCTCGTTCGTGCGCGGGATGGCGGCCGACTCGACGGACCGCGAGCTGGTGGCGGCCGTGGTCGGCATGGGCAGGGCGCTGAAGCTGATCGTGGTCGCCGAGGGGATCGAGACGCCGGAGCAGGCCGATGCGCTGCGCGAGCTCGGCTGCGAGATCGGCCAGGGCTTCCTGTTCGCGAAGCCGCTGCCCGTCGCGGAGCTCGACGGCCTCCTCGTCGCCAATGCGCGATGATCGCGGCTGCAACTCGGTTCCACGGTGAGGGAGGTCGCAGGAATGGCCCGAAAGCAGCAGTCGTCCGCGGACTCGCTCGAGCGGGTGCCGATGCTCAGCGGGATGAACGCGAGGGCGCGCGGGCGGCTGGCGAAGACGATGAAGGAGCGGTCCTTCCCGGCCGGTCGCGACATCGTCGTCGAGGGCCACACCGGGGTGGGCTTCTTCGTCATCACCGAGGGTGAGGCGGTGGTGTCGATCGGAGGCGACCCGATCCGCACGCTCGGGCCCGGCGACTACTTCGGCGAGATGGCGCTGATCCACGGCGAAACGCGCACCGCCACCGTCAGCGGCGGGGTCGCCGCTGACCTGCCTCACGATCAGCCCATGGGCGTTCAAGACGTTCGTGCAGTCCCACCCGAACGTGGCGTGGACGATGCTCGAAAACCTCGTCCAGCGCCTGAAGGAAGCCAGCTCGAAGTAGCCACTAGACTCGCCGCCCGGGTCCTGAGCCCGTCATAGGAGGGGTGCCGGAGCGGTTGAACGGGGCGGTCTCGAAAACCGTTGTGGGCCTTTCGGTCCACCGAGGGTTCGAATCCCTCCCCCTCCGCTGAAGCAGGTAGGCACTTACTTGTAGGCGATGCCGGCGCTCGTCGGACCGGCGAGCGGCAAGACCTCTGTCCTCTTGAACCCGGCCTCCTTGCAGAAACCGTCGAAGTCGGCGCCGGTGTAATCAAATGCGTCGCCGAACTCGATCAGCATGTTCAGCGACATCAGCAGCCCGAAGGCGTTCTCCCGACGGGCGTCATCGATCAGATTCTCGATGACGATGTAAGCCCCGCCCTCTGGCAGCGCATCGTAGGCGGCCTTGACCAGGTGCTTCTTGTTCTCCAGGTTCCAGTCGTGGAGGATCATTCCCATCGTGATGACGTCCGCCTTGGGCAGCGGGTCGGTGAAGAAGTCGCCCCCGACCGCGGCGATCCGATCGCTCAGACCGGCGGCTTCGATCGTCCGCTTCGCGATCGGCTCGACGACCGGCAGGTCGAAGCTGGTGCAGCGGATGCTCGGATGGCGGTTGGCGACGATGATCGAGAGCTGGCCGGTAGCGCCCCCCACATCGCAGAGAGTCTCGTACTTCGAGAAGTCGAATTTCTCGGCGAGCGCCATGAACGGGCCGGCCGAGATCCCGGCCATCGCGTTCATGAACTGCTCGAGCCTGGCCTCGTCGGCGTAGAGCTCATCGAACATCGGCTTGCCGGTGTGCTTGATCTCGTTCTGGGGCTTCCCAGTCCGCAACGCCTCGGTGAGGTCGCCCCAGAACGGATAGAGACGTGCGTTGGCCATCTCGAGCATTCCGCCGATGTAGGCGGGGCTCGCCTTGTCGAGAAAGACCGCTCCCGCCTCCGTGTTTCGGTACACGGGGTCGCTTGCGTGATCCTCACGATCGAGAAGCTCGAGGGCGACGAGCGCATCCGGGAAATCGGGCACGGCCCGGTCATCGAGGTCGAGGTCCTTGGCGATCTGCTCAGCGGTCATCCCGTCACTGCCCAGCTTGGTGAACAGATCCAGCTCGACAGCCGACAGGAGCGTCTTCGACCCCCAGAACCCCATCCCGACCTGCATGATGTGTGACGGATCGACCTGCGCCGACATCTTGTCCTCCGTTCTGTAGTTCTCGGGTGTCAATCGCTTACGACGGTCCCGGCCGGCGAATATTCCATTGTTCCGGGACCCTGACGTACTGAGCGCACTGGCGTCGCTGGACTCGCGCCGAGCACTCCGCTAACGGGGCGCCCGCGCGACCCCCAGCACGCGCGGTGCCACCGGATAGGCACGCGCCGCCGGCGGGTAGCCGAAGCCGCGGCAGCGCTCCACGCCGAAGCCGGCGTCGACGATCGCGCCGAGCGTGTCGCGGTCCGTGTGGCAGCCGCCCATGAGGCGCGACCAGATCGGGTCGGCGCGGCGCTGCCAGCGCGCGAACTGAGGTCGCCGGGAACGGACGTGCTCGTAGAAGCGAAGCTCGCCGCCGGGCACGAGCACGCGCCGGAACTCGGCCAGGGCCTCGACCTGGTCGGGCACCGAGCAGAGCACCCCGCTCACCACCAGGGCGTCGACCGAGCTCGGCTCGAGGCCAAGCGAGGCGGCCACGCCGGACCTGACCTCGACGGGAACCGGGGCTCCGGCGGCCGCCTGCTCCGCCTGGCCGCGCAGGTAGGGCTCGGGCTCGATGGCGATCAGCCGGTCGACCGTTTCCGGGTAGTGCTCGAAGTTGATCCCGTTGCCCGCTCCTACCTCGACCACCCGCCCGCGGGCGCCGGCGAGCAGCTCCCGCCGCAGCTCGCGCTCGCCCCGGCCGCGGTCGCGTCCGCAGATGCGATGGAACACGCGCGCGAACAGGGGGTTCTCGACGCTCTCTCCCATGGCCCGAGGATGGCAGCCGCCTACGCTTGGGCGATGGAACGCAAGGTGAACCTGGCGGAGAAGCTCGCGCTGCTGAGCGGGCCCTACCAGCCCGGCGTCGTCGGCTATCTGAACGACTACAAGCTCCAGGTCGTCAAGGTGCGGGGCCCGTTCGTCTGGCACAAGCACGAGGAGACGGACGACTTCTTCCTCGTCGTCAGCGGCCGGCTCACCATCCACCTGCGCGACCGCGACGTGGAGCTCGAGGCCGGCGAGCTGTTCGTCGTCCCGCGCGGCGTCGAGCACTGCCCCGAGGCCGACGAGGAGGCCCACGTGCTCCTGATCGAGCCGAAGGAAACCGTCAACACCGGGGACGCCGGGGGCGAGCTGACCGCCGAGCCGGAAGAGATCTGAGCGTGCGCTACTCGATCAACGTCCCGAACTTCGGCGACTTCGCCGAGGCCGAGACCGTCGCGCGGGTCGCCGCGGACGCCGAGGCCGCCGGCTGGGACGCGCTCTTCGTCTGGGATCACGTCGTGCACCGCAAGCGCGACCGGCGCGCGTTCGGCGATCCCTGGATGCTGCTGACCGCCGCCGCGCTTCAGACCTCGCGGATCAAGCTGGGCCCGATGGTCACGCCGCTCCCGCGGCGGCGGCCTCAGCAGGTCGCGCGACAGGTGGCGACGCTGGACGGCCTGAGCGGCGGGCGCGTCGTCTTCGGCGCCGGGCTGGGCGGCCCGATCGAAGACGAGTACGGCAGCTTCGGCGAGCCGACCGACCCGAGGCTGCTCGCCGAGATGCTCGACGAGGGGCTCGGGCTGCTGGACCGCTACTGGTCGGGCGAGCCCGTGACCCACGACGGCGCGCCATTACCGCGTGGATGACGTGACCCTGCTGCCCCCGCCCGTGCAGCGGCCGCGCGTCCCCGTCTGGATCGGCGGGTACTGGCCCCGCCGGCCGCCCGATGCGACGCGCCGCGCGGTGGGACGGCGCCGTCCCGTTGTTCCTCTCGGCCACTCACGGCCACCCGCCCCCGGTCGATGAGGTGCGCGACCTGGTCGCCTACCTGCGCGACCACCGCGACGGCGACGCGGACGCGCCGTTCGACGTCGTGCTCGGCGGCGCCAGCCCTACCGACGGCGCCGCGGCGCGCGATCTGCTCGGCCCACTGGCGGAGGCCGGCGCGACCTGGTGGGACGAGCGCAAGCCGATCGACGAGGAGATCACCCGGCTCGAGCCGGTGCTGCGCCGCATCGAGGCCGGCCCGCCGGCGGTCTAGAGGAACCGCTGCTCGTCTATCGGCCCGAGCGTGAGCTCCAGCGCGGGGTCGGGGCGGAGCCCGGCGTCAGGCGCTGTCGCCGGAGTCGTCACCCGTGTCGCTCACATCGGTGGTGTCCCCCGAGTCGTCGCCCGTGTCGCTGGTGTCGCCGGAGTCGTCGCCGGTGTCGCTCACGTCGCTCGTGTCGCCCGAGTCGTCGCCGTCGTCCGCCGTCGGACGCGTGGTCGCGCCGAGCGGGCGGGTCTCGATCTCCTCGTCGGTCAGGGTCTCTTCGTGCGGGTCCGTCACGCTTCCTCCTTCTCTCGTGGAGCCGCCGCCCGTGCGCCGGCCGCGCTAAGCATCTCAGGCTTGAACTACCCGCGGACATCGCGCGCGAACGCCCCTTCGATGCCGAGTTCGCTGGCGATCAGCAGCGTCGCCTGCGCCAGCACCTCGGTCGCCAGAGCGAGCTCCTCGTCACCCCGGAGCTCGGCCAGGAGGGCAAGGGAGCCGCGCATGCGCTGCGCGACGAGGCCGATCATCTCGACGCCGCCCGCTCCGGGCGGCTGAGGGGTGGCCTCGATCAGCCGGCGCACCACGCCGGTGGCGTTCAGGAGCGCCGTGATCAGTCGGTCGAGGTCAGGCCCGTCCTCGGGCTCGACTTGGATTCGCATGGTGGGACAAGTCGACGCCCGCGGGATCTCGCCCCCGTGCGGATGTCGATCAGCTGAGCCCCGGCCTTCGACGCTTCTGGCTGAAGACAACCCGCTCCACGTCTGGCGGGCGGCCGCGTGGTTCGCATTCGTCTCACCAGCGCACCACAACTCGGCAAACCCACGCACTGTCGCGGGAGTGGCCCACGTTGGGGTCCGAAAAGCGTCGAAACCGCGCCCACGCGCCGCGGGCCGCGAGGGTGGGGGCGATTGTGCATCGGCTGCGCGGCGGCCGGCGAGGCCGAGCTCGTGCTCGACTGAGCCCGGCTAGTCTGCCGGGCCGATGAGCGCCCGTCGCGGAATCTTCGTCGCCCCCTTCGACGAGCTGTCCGAGCCCCTCCTGGTGGCCGAGCTCGCCGCGCGCGCGGAGGAGGCCGGCTGGGACGGCTTCTTCATCTGGGACCACGTCGCAGTACCGCGCGCCCGTGACGGCCGTCGCCGACCCCTGGGTGACGCTCGCCGCCGTGGCGATGGCGACCGAGCGCGTCCGGATCGGCGCGCTCGTGACCCCGCTGGCGCGGCGCCGCCCCCACCAGCTCGCGCGCGAGACCGTCACGCTCGACCGGCTCAGCGGCGGCCGCCTGGTGTTCGGGGTCGGCCTGGGCAGCGACCGCACCGGCGAGTTCGACCCGGCCCGCTTCGGCGAGGAGGGCGACCCGCGGGCGCGCGCCGTGCTGCTCGACGAGGGACTCGAGCGGCTCGACGCCTACTGGCAGGGCGAGTTCGAGCCGCGCCCCGTCCAGCGGCCGCGGATCCCCGTCTGGGTCGCGGCGCGCTGGCCGCACCGGCGCCCGCTGGCGCGCGCCGCGCGCTGGGACGGCCTGTTCCCGATCGACCTGCCCGGGCCCGAGGCGCTCGCGGAGATGGCCGCCGAGCTCGGCCGCGGGGACGGCTACGACCTGGTCGTCGAAAATCCGGCGGGCACCGACCCCGATCCGTGGATCGAGGCCGGCGCCACCTGGTGCCTGACCGTCGTTCGGGCCGCAGCCGACGGTCGCCGAGGTGCGCGCGGCGATCGACGCCTAGGCCGCCTCGGTCAGCGCCTGGGCGCCGGCCGGCTCGGCCTCCTCCTCGACCACAGCGTTCGGCTGGAGCACGGTCGCCGCGGCGACGACCGCCAGCGCGACCAGCCCCGCAGCGACGAAGAAGGCGAGGTGGTAGCCGCCGGTCAGCGCCTCGGCCCGGCTTTCGCCGTCGGCCAGGAGGCTCTCGGTGCGCGTGCTCGACAGCGTGGCCAGCACGGCCAGGCCGAGCGCGCCGCCCACCTGCAGGCTCGTGTTGACGAGCCCGGACGACAGGCCGGAGTCGCTCTGGGTCGCGCCGGACATCGCCAGCGTCATCAGCGAGGGGAAGCAGAGGCCGGCGCCGACGCCGAGCAGCAGCATCACCGGCAGGACGTCGACGACGTAGGTCCCGTCCACCGGCGCCCGGGCGAACAGCGCGAGGCCGGCGACGATCAGGACCAGGCCGGGCAGCAGCGTCGCGCGGGCGCCGAAGCGCATGTTCAGCCGCGCCGAGAACCCGAGCGAGAGCACGCCGATCGTCAGGCTGACCGGCAGGAAGGCCACGCCGGTCTCGATCGCGTCGTAGCCGAGCACGTCCTGGAGGTAGAGGACGCCCAGGAAGAACATCCCGAACAGGCCGGCGACCATCAGGATCTGGACCAGGTTGGCGCCCGTCACGTTGCGGAAGCGGAAGATGCGCAGCGGCATCAGCGGCGTTCCGGCCGTCGCCTCGCGCCTCACGAACAGGCCGAGCAGCGCCAGCGAGAGCGCGCCGAAGCCGAGCGTGTGCAGGTCGCCCCAGCCATAGTCGGCGGCCTTCACGATCGTGTAGACGCCGAGCATCAGGGCGCTCGTGACGAGCACCGCCCCGGCCACGTCGGCCCCGCCGGAGAGGCCGATCCCGCGGTCCTTGCCGACCAGCCGCCAGGCCAGCGCGGCCGTGGCGATCCCGATCGGGATGTTCACGAAGAAGATCCAGTGCCAGCTGATGCCCTGGGTCAAAAAGCCGCCGAGCAGCAGCCCGATCGAGGCGCCCGCGGAGGCGACGAAGCTGTAGACGCCGATCGCCTTGGCCTGCTCCCGCGGCTCGGGGAACATCGTCACGATCATCCCGAGGATCACGGCCGAGGCGAGCGCGCCGCCGGCGCCCTGCGCGAAGCGCGCCGCGATCAGCATGCCCTGGCTCTGCGACAGACCGCAGATCAGCGAGGCGGTCGTGAAGACCGCCAGCCCGACGAGGAAGACGCTGCGCCGGCCGAGCAGGTCGCCGAGCCGTCCCGAGAGCAGCAGCAGCCCGCCGAAGCTGATCAGGTAGGCGTTGACGACCCAGGCGAGGTTCGACTGGGAGAAGCCCAGGTCGTCCTGGATCGACGGCAGCGCGACGTTCACGATCGTCGCGTCGAGCACGATCATCAGCATGCCGACGCAGAGGACGTAGAGGGCGATCCAGCGCGAGCCCTCGTTGACGATGGGTTGGTTCTGGGTGGGTGCGACAGCGGTCTCAGACATGACGACTGAGACCGTAGCAAATCGTCTCGTTCGGGATGATTGTGAACGAAACTAGTTCAGAAGGGGCGCGCGTCAGCGCCTGCGGACCGACCCGCCGCAGGGCGTCGGCGCCGCGAGGCGCTCCCCGACGAGCCGCGCCAGCGCGTCGACGAGCAGGACGCGCTCGCCCGCCGGCAGCGAGGCCAGCGCCTCGGCCTGGATGCGCGCGACGATCTCCTGCGCCTGCGCGACCTTGCGCTCGCCCGCCTCGGTCACGCCGACGATGCGCGCGCGCCGGTCGCCCTCCGCGGGGCGGCGCTCGGCCAGTCCGGCGGCCTCGAGCTCGTCGATGGTCACGACCATCGTCGTCTTGTCGAGCCCGACCGCCTGGGCCAGCGCGGTCTGGGTGTGGTCGCCGCCCATCGCGGTCGAGAGCACGCAGTGGGTTCGCGGCGACACGCCGAGCTCGGCGAGCCCCTCGCTGAACCGGGTGGTGAGGGACTGGGCGGCGCGCGACAGCAGCCAGCAGAGGTTGCCCGAGAGGGTTTCCTGTGCGGGGTCGTCGCGAACTGCCGTGGCCATTGCCTCAGATGTTAGCTCCGCTGGCAGAAAGTCTGCTGCGGAACTAAGCAGGCGCGACGGCCGCGGTGCAGAAGGCGCAGCGCCGGGCGGCCGTGGGGATCTCGCTCAGGCACTCGGGGCAGTCGCGCGTTGGCTCGTCGGGGTCCGAGCGACGCCGAGCGAGCAGCGCGTTGACCGGCTTGATGACGAGGAAGAAGATCACCGCCGCGATGATCAGGAACGTGAACAGCGCGTTGAGGAAGTGCCCGTAGCGGAACACGCTGTCGTTGATCGTGAATGACAGCTCGGCGAAGTCCGGCTTGCCGCCGACGGCGGCGATCAGCGGCGTGACGATGTCCGCCACGAGCGCCGTCACCACCGCGGCGAAGGCGGTCCCGATCACGACCGCGACCGCCAGCTCGACCAGGTTGCCGCGCAGGATGAAATCGCGAAACTCCTTCGCCATCGCACGGTCCTTCGCCCGGCTGGACTGAGATCCTGCCGCGGCATATGGACCATGACGTGGCCATCGTCGGCGCCGGTGTTGTCGGTGCGGCGATCGCGCGCGAGCTGACCCGCTACGAGCTCGACGTCGCGCTGCTCGAGGCGGGGCCCGACGTGGGCGCCGGGACGAGCAAGGCGAACACGGCCCTGCTGCACACCGGCTTCGACGCCAAGCCCGGCACGCTCGAGTCGCGCCTGGTGGCGCGCGGCCACAGCCTGCTGTCCGACTACGCGCCGCGCGCCGGCATCCCCGTCGAGCGCACCGGTGCGCTGCTCGTCGCGTGGGACGACCGCCAGCGCGGCGAGTTCGCCGGGATCGCCGAGCGCTCCCGTGCCAACGGCTACGCCGCGATCCGCGAGCTCGACGCCGCCGAGCTCTACCGGCGCGAGCCCGCGCTCGGCGCCGGGGCCGTCGGCGCGCTCGAGGTGCCGGACGAGGGCCTGATCTGCCCCTTCACCACGCCGCTTGCCTTCGCGACCGAGGCGGTCCTGGCGGGCTGCGAGCTGCGCCGCGACACGCCCGTGACCGGCGTCGAGCGGCTCGGAGGCGGCGGCTTCCGCGTGTCGGCCGGGGGCGGGACCCTCACCGCGCGGCGGCTCGTCAACGCGGCCGGGCTGCTCAGCGACGAGCTCGATCGCATGCTCGGCCACGAGCGCTTCACCGTGACGCCGCGGCGCGGCGAGCTGATCGTCTTCGACAAGCTCTCGCGCCCGCTCGTCAACCAGATCGTCCTCGCCGTGCCGACCGCAGGTGTCGAAGGGGGTGCTGGTGTCGCCGACGGTGTTCGGCAACGTGATGGTGGGGCCGACGGCCGAGGACGTTCCGCGCAAGGACGACACCTCCTCGACGGCGGCCGGCCTCGAGTACCTGACCGCGGAGGCGGGCCGGATCGTGCCGGGCCTGCTCGGCTTCGACGTCACCGCCGTCTACGTCGGCCTGCGCGCCGCGACCGAGCACTCGGACTTCCAGATCTCCTTCGACGACGGCTACGCCTGCGTCGGCGGGATCCGCTCGACCGGGCTGTCCGCGTCGATGGCGATCGCCGAGCACGTGCGCGAGGGGCTGGAGCTCGACGCGCGGCCGCGTGCGGCGCGCGAGCCGCCGCGGATGCCCAATCTGGGCGAGGCCTTCCCGCGGCCGCATCGCCGGCCCGACCTGATCGCCGCCGACGCCGACTACGGGCGCGTCGTCTGCTTCTGCGAGCGGGTCACGCGCGGCGAGATCCGCGACGCCTTCGCCAGCCCGATCCCGCCCGTCGACCTCGACGGGCTGCGCCGGCGCACGCGCGCGCACATGGGGCGCTGTCAGGGCTTCTTCTGCGGCGCCGCCCTCGCGCGCGCGCTGGCTGAGCGGGAGGGAGCGGACGGTGGCTGACCGGCCGGTCGCGGTAGTGGGCGGCGGGCCCGCCGGCCTGGCGGCCGCGACCGAGCTGCGCCGGCTCGGCGCCCGCGAGGTCGTCGTGATCGAGCGGGAGGCCGAGCCGGGTGGGATCCCGCGCCACGCCCGCCACCAGGGCTTCGGGCTGCGCGACCTGCGCCGACCGCTCAGCGGTCCCGCCTACGCGCGCCGCTGGACGCAGCTCGCCCGCGACGCCGGGGTCGAGCTGCTCGTCGAGACGATGGTGACCGGCTGGACGCCGACCGGTCCGCTCGAGTTGACCGGCCCGGGCGGGCGCACGACGCTCGAGCCCGCTGCCGTCGTGCTCGCCACCGGCTGCCGCGAGCGCCCGCGCTCGGCGCGGCTCGTGCCCGGCAGCCGCCCCGCGGGCGTGATGACGACCGGGATGCTCCAGCAGCTCGTCTACCTCCAGGGGATGCCCGCCGGGGAGCGCGCGCTCGTGGTCGGCGCCGAGCACGTGAGCTTCTCGGCGGTGATGACGCTCGCCCACGGCGGGGCGCGCGCGCTCGCGCTGACGACGGAGCTGCCGCGCCACCAGTCGGTCGCGGCGTTCCGGCTGGGCGCGCTCGCGCGCTACCGGGTGCCGGTCTGGGCGCGCACCCGGGTCACGGCGATACACGGCCGCCCGCGCGTGGAGGAGGTGGAGCTGACCGACCTCGCCACGGGCGCGACCCGCGCGGTCGCCTGCGACACCGTCGTGTTCAGCGCCGACTGGATTCCCGACCACGAGCTGGCCGTGATGGCCGGCGTGGAGCTCGACCCCGTCACGCGCGGGCCCGCCGTCGACCAGGAGCTGCGCACCTCCGCGGCAGGCGTGTTCGCCGCCGGCAACGTGGTGCACGGCGCCGAGCAGGCCGACGTGGCCGCGCTGAGCGGTCGCCACGCGGCGGCCGGCGTGGCGCGCTACCTGCGCGACGGCGCCTGGCCGCGGCGCCGGGTGCCGGTGGTGTGCGAGCCGCCGCTGGGCTGGGTCGCGCCCAACGCGGTGGCGGGGCGGGCCGCCCCGGCGCGCGGGCGCTTCGCGCTGCGCGCGAGCGAGCTGCTGCGAGCGCCGCGGGTGGAGGTCGCGCAGGGTGAGCGCGTGCTCTGGCGCGGGCGGCTGGCGCGCGTGATGCCCGGCCGGTCGGCGCGCCTGCCGCACGCGTGGACGGGCCAGGTGGACCCCGACGGACCCTCGGTGCGCGTCGCGCTGAGCGCGTAAAGGGCATCGGCCCGGGTACACCGCACCGATGGAGCAACAGGAGAAGCTCGACAAGGAGCTGGAGCGGCTCGAACAGCACTCCGACGAGGTCGGCGAGCAGATCGACGAGGCCCGCCGCGAGTGGAAGGCCAACGAGGAGGACCCGACCGTGCCCGGGGCTCAGTCCGACCCGGAGACGCCCGAGCGCTCGGACCAGCTGCCCGAGGACGGACCGGCGGAGCAGGTTCCCGACGACAGCGGCGACTCCCCCGAGCCCGAGCCGCCAGGCGTGCCGGGCGAGGAGGGAACCGCGACCGGCAACCCCGACGCCGCCGGCTCCGACGAGGGAGAGGACCAGACCGCCGATTAACCTCGGTGGCGTGTTCGACACGCTGCGAGGTCCGATCAAGGCAGGGGTCGCCGCGCTCTTCGCGGTCGGGCTCCTGCTGCTGTTCCTGAACCCACCCTCGCTGTCGGGCGCCGAGGGCATGGCCGTGCTCGTCGGCTGCGGCCTCGCGCTCGCGCTGCTGACGGCGTGGGCGTTCGTGGCGATGACGGGCAGCGACGCGATGCCAGAGCACGAGTTCGAGCGGCTCGTCCAGCGCAGCGAGGCGCTCGCCCGCGAGCCTGGGCAGCGCGCCGACACGACCGAGTTCGACCTGCTCGTGGCCGAGGCCATCGACCGGCTGCCGCCCGACTTCCAGGCGTTGCTCGACCGGACCCCGGTCGTGATCTCGCACCTCGGGCGCGAGAACCGCGCCTACGGCCACTACTTCGGGGACACCGTCGCCCGCGACGACTACCCCGATCGGATCGTCCTCTACCAGGACACGCTCGAGCGGGACTTCGGCCACGATCCCGAGCTGCTGCGCGCGGAGGTGGAGCGGACGCTCCGCCACGAGCTCGCCCACCACCTGGGCTGGCCGGAGCAGGGCGTGCGCGACCTCGGCCTCTAGGCTTACGCGGCGCGCGGCCGCGCGCGACCTGGAGAGGTGACCGAGCGGCTGAAGGTGCACGACTGGAAATCGTGTGGGCGGGTCAAACTGCCTCGAGGGTTCGAATCCCTCCCTCTCCGTCCCGGATGCGCATCGCCTGGCTGTGTCATCGGCCCGCTCGCGTGCAGAGCACGCGTCGCGAGCCTCTTCCTTGCCAGGCGGGCGCCCCGAACCGGAGAGGGAGGGGATTGTCATCCCACCCTCTCCGCTCCCGGCAAGTCTGTGCAAGGCACGGCAGATCCCTGCTGAGACGCGCTTTCTGGCCTTGGGCGGTATGCATCGCGCGGCACCTGGGTGCAGGCACTTTCGCCTCCGGCAATCGACGGAGTCGATGCCCAGGGCGCCGCTGGCGGGTGCCGGCGGGATTGAACAGCGGCACGCTCACGCCTTTCGAGCTCGTCGTCGACCTGGCCGTCATCGTCCAACAGGCCTGGGGGGAGGCGGATCCGAACCTAGCCCTCATTGGCGGTCTGAGGGCTCTCGGCAACCCCGTGCGAGCCGAGACACCGAGCTTGCGGTAGGCGTTCGCGAGATGCATCTCGATGGTGCGCGTGGTCAGGAACAAGGACTGGGCGATGGCTCGATTTGTCATTCCGCGAGCGGCCATCTGAGCGACGCGCCGCTCCTGCGGCGTGAGTGCCTCAACGCCGCTCAATCGCGCGCGGCGTGGTAGCGCGCCGGCGGCGTGCAGCTCCTCGCGGGCGCGGTCGGCAAGGCTGGTGGCGGCGCAGCGGTCGGCCAGGTCGAGCGCGGCCCGCAGGGGCTCGCGCGCATCGGCGCGGCGACCGGCGCGACGCATGGCGGATCCCAACTCGAAGAGTGCCCAGGCGTGCTCGAGCCGTGCCTCCGAGACCGCGAGCACGTCGACTGCCTCCGTCAGCCGCTCCAATCCGGCATCCCGCTCGACGATGCCCCCGACGCGCAGCGCAACGCCGAGCGGACGCGGCGCGCCGAAGGCCCTTGCCCTGAAGATGTCCTCCTCGGCCCATCCGCACGCCTCGTCCTGTGCGCCGAGCGCCATCTGGGCGAGCGCGGCCTGGGCGCGATCGTGCCCTCGATCGTCGCGCCAGAGGCGCAGGTGGCGACGCTGAAGCTGGTTCCAAAGGAGGACTGATGCAGACACGCACGCTCGGAAACGCGCTCGAGATCTCGGCGGTCGGGCTCGGCTGCATGGGCATGAGCCAGAGCTTTCCGCCGATCCCGACCGGAACGACTCGATCGCCCTGATCCGCGTCTCCGGGGCGTAGTATGGGTGTGACTTCCCGCATCCCGCCTCGACCGCCTCGACGGCGGGTGACGGGGGACGACGGAGGGTGGCGATGAACGCGAAGTCGAAGGGCAAGGACGACGGACCGATCGAGCCGATCGACTGGCCGGCGCCCGTGCTGCGAGTGACCCTGCATTGGGACGGCGAGGGTTGGTCCGCCGGCGACGCCATCCAGGTCCCGAGCATGACCCTGCCGCGCTCGGACCCGACGGACCAGACGACGACCACCGGGTTCTGGGTCGGCGCGCGGGACGCCGACGGTCGCCTGCGCTACCGGACGCGACTGAGCGATCCCCTCCGCGGGATGGAAATCTTCGAGGAGTCGGGCGAGGTGACCCGAATGCCGCACAAGGCGCACGAGGTCGACATCGAGGTCCTCGTGCCCGACCGCGACCCCGTCGCGGAGCTCGAGATCGTCTCGAACGCGACCGATCGACCGGACGGGATCAAGCCCTACACGGCGCGCCTCACCATCGACCGCGAGCGCATCCGCCAGCCCGGCTCGGACGGGCCGCCGACCGAGGGACAGGGCGACCACGACGGCCACCACGGATGAGCGGCACGATCCGCTAGGGGGCTGAGGAACGGAGGGCACAAATGGGAACCAGTGACGGTGGCGTCCTCGGCCTGACCACGGTCCTCAACAACGGGCCGAACAACCAACGCTTCAACATCGTCCTCGTCGCCGAAGGGTTCCAGAACACGACGGCGGACCAGAACGCGTTCAACCAACGCTGCCAGGACGTCGTCGACGCGTTCCAGGACGAGCCGTGGTTCGGCGCCGGCCTCCTCGGCTCGATCAACATCCATCGCCTCAACGTCTGGTCGACCGATCAGGGTGCCGACAGCCCGGCGACGTGCGCCGACGGCTCCACGGGAAGCGGCGCCGCGCCGGCCACGTTCTTCGACGCAAGCTACTGCTCGAGCGGCATCCAACGCTGCCTCGCCGCAGACTGGACGCTCGTCCGCAACACGATCACCGCGAGCCTGCCCATCTGGCACGCCGCAGCCGTCATCGTCAACTCGACGATGCGCGGTGGGTGCGCGAGCGGCAACGTGTTCGCGACAGCCCTCAGCGCCGACTTCCTCAACGTCGTCATGCACGAGCTTGGCCACGCCGCGTTCGACCTCGGCGACGAGTACTCGACCTGGCAGGGCTGCGCCAGCGGCGAGACCGACCGCGACAACGCACCACCCGACGAGCCGGACGAGCCGAACATCACGGCCGCGAACACGCTCGGCGGGCTCAAGTGGGCGGACCTCGTCCTGCCGACGACCCCGGTCCCAACGATGGAGAACCCGGACTGCACGCAGTGCGACCTGCGACCCAACGTCCGGCCTGACGACACCGAGATCGGCCTCTTCGAGGGCGCTGGCTACTACCACTGCGGCTATTACAGGCCCGCATACGTCTGCAAGATGCGCGACTCGAGCAAACACTTCTGCCGCGTCTGCGCCCGAGCGATCCTCGACAAGCTCGACACGTTCTTCGGGGCGACGCCCGGGCTCGCCGCGTCCGCGACGGAGCTCGACTTCGGGAACGTCGGCGTCAACGCGAGCCTGACGGTCGGCCTCGACGTGGTCGAACGTCGGGACCGTCCCGGTCACGGGCATCAACGTCGCCGTGAGCGGGATCGGGTTCGGGGCCACACCGGTCAGCGGTCGGGACCCTCGCACCGGGTGCCCAGCAGACGGTCGACGTCACGTTCGGCCCGGTCGCGACGACCGGGGTCCGGACCGGGATACTCACGATCACGAGCTCGGCGCCGACCATCACAGTCGACCTGCGGGCGAACGCCTGCACGCCCGTCGCGACGATGTCCGTGCGTACCGCCGACGGGGGCAGCACGCTCGCGTTCGGCGACGTCGCACGCCAGCTGACGATGTACCGCTGGTTCGAGGTCCGCAACCTACGCGCCGGCTGCGTCGCGCCGCTGACGGTCAACCTCCAGACTCCGACCGGCGGCTTCGCGTACGCCCCGGGCACGCCGATGTCGTTCACGGTCCCCGCGCCGACGCCGACCCAGGCGTACACCTCGAAGCGGGTGTACGTGGCCTTCACCTCGCCGGCTACGGGCGGCCCGGCCTTTACTGGGTCGCTCATGGTGACAGCCGCCTCGCCGGTCAGCGTTGCGACGCTCACCCTCACCGCCCGAGCCGTCGACCCGCCACCGGTGGATTCGGTCCTCGTCATCGACCGATCGGGCAGCATGAGCGAGCCGACCGGCGTGCCCGGCAAGCAGAAGATCGATCTCGCGATCCAGGCCGCCGATCTGTACGTCGGCCTGCTCAAGGACAACGACCGGATCGGGCTCGTCCGCTTCAACCAGAACGCGGCGAACCCGGGCGACGTGCTCCAGACCCTCGTCGCCGCAGGCGACCCGACGAGCGGCGCCGGTCGCGCCGCCATCCGCGCGCAGCTGAACACGACGAACCTCGCACCGACCGGCGCGACGTCGATCGGCGGCGGGACGATCCTCGGCTCGACCACCCTTGACGCCGCCTCGGCGACTGCGCGAGCGGTCCTCGTGCTGACCGACGGCATCCAGAACAGCGCACCGGACATCCCGACCGCTCGGACGACGGTCGCGGGGAAGACCCCCCGGCAACGCGTTTTCGCGGTCGGCCTCGGGTTGAACCAGCTCGAGGACAGCCTCGTGCAGCTCGCCTCGGTCACGAACGGCACGGCGCACATCACCGGCGAGCTCGCCGCCGACCGGGAGTTCCTCCTGCAAAAGCTCTACGTCCAGATCCTGAGCGACGTCGCCGACGAGGCGTTCATCGAGGACCCGGTCGAGCTCATCTATCCCGGGATGACCCGCTCGACCGATGTCTGGATCGGCGAGGTCGACGTGGCGGCCGACTTCATCGTCGCCTACCGCATGCCAGACGACCTACCCGTCGCTCGACACGTGGCTCGAGGCGCCCGACGGGACGATCATCCGGCCCGCCGACGCCGGGACGACCTACCCGAACGTGCGGCTCGTCTTCCACGAGGGCCACTACTACTTCCGGACGCAATTCCCGGCGTTCCCCGATCGACCCGAAGCGCACATCGGGCGGTGGCGGATCTGGCTCGAGAACCGGGCTGGCCGCGTGGACACGATCCGCACGCACGCGCTCGATACAGCGGCCGCCGCCAACGTGCCGTTCGTCTACGCGCCGATGGCGAAGGCGCGCAGCGACCTGCTCCTTCGCGGGTACCTGGTCCAGTCCTCGTACGCGCCCGGCTCGCCGATCGACGTCGTGCTCGAGCCGGTGCTCTACGGACTCCCGGTCGACCTGGATCACCCGGTCGAGGTGCGCGTCGTGCGGCCGGACGGCGTCGCCAGCACGGTTGCGCTCGCCCAGGAGCCGTCGGGTCAGTACCGCGGCACGTTCACCGGCACCGGCCAGCTCGGGGCGTACCAGTTCACCGCGCACGTCACCACGACGACGCCGCTCGGCAACATCGTCACGCGTTACCGATCCATGACCGGGATCATCTTCCGGCCCGGTGGCGGTGGCACCGGCACGGGCCCGGGTGGCACCGGCGACGGTGGTGGCACCATGGGCGACGACTGCCGCCGCGCGATGGCGATGCTCAATCGCCTCGAGACGCTCCTCGAGCGTGGCCAGTGGCTCGCCGAGGCTGACCTCGACATGGCGCGATCGCTGGTCAAGCGGCTCCGCGTCTTCGCCGACCGCTGCTGCGGCTGCGCGCCGAGCCGGACGACGAAGGCCGAGACCGCCGAGATCGAGGAGGCGCTCCGCCGCTCGAGCGAGCTGCTTGCAGAAGGCGGCGATTAGCAGGGAACTTCTGGCGCACGCCATCGTGGCTGCTCGTCGCGGATAGCCGTCGATAGCCGCCGATTTTCGTGGAGTCAAGGCACTCTTGGCCATGAGTGCCTGAGCGGCTCGTGCCGGTCTGATTGAGGTCTACCCCGGCTCCCGGGTGGGTGCTGCGACCTGGAAATGACGGCGCCGCAGGGGGATCCACCGCCGAAGCGGGAGAGCCTTATGGGCCTCTGATCAGGTCACGCAGGCGATGAAGCTCGGCACGGCCAGCGGCAAGGTGCTCCTGCAGTGCCTTTTCGGCGGTCTGCGTCGAGCCCGAGCGGATCGCCTCGAGCAGCTGGCGATGGTCGTCCTTGATCCGGCCGAGCTGTGCGTGGGCGCGCTCGGCGAGGCTGAGCGCGAGCCGCAGCTCATCCTGAAGGTGCCCGAATGCCGCCACCAGGTGAGCATTCTGGGTCGCCGCTACGATCGTGTGGTGAAAGGCTCGGTCGTGCGTCAGGGCGGCGATCGTGTCGTGCGACGACGCCGCGCGCTCGAGCTCGTCGACATGCGCCTCGAGCTCGTTGATGGATTCTGGCCCTTCCGGAGTGCCAGTGGAGGGTTGTGATCGGACCTCGCTTTTTGGTCCACCCAAAGTGAGGCCCGCTTGCTGCCGGTCTTGCCCGCCCACCGCGCGGCGAGTAGCGTTGGTCACATGGCGACGACGGCTCTCTTCGCTGAGATCCTCGTAGTCGGGTTTCAGGCGGCCGCTTGGCTCTCGCTGCTGGTGCTTGGACTCTTTGGCACCGACTCGGTGACGCTCTCTGACCTCGAAAAGTGGGTCGCTTTGATCACGGTGATCGCCGTGGCGGCGGCGTACATGCTCGGTGTGATCATGGATCGTGTCGCCGATGATGTGTTTCTGTGGGGTCTCAGGCTGGCAGCGCGAAACGACTCAGCGGCAGATACGGATTTGCGTGGGAATTCCGGCCCGGAGGCGGGTGACCGCTGGTCGGAGGTCCGGCGCAAGCGCTTCGTCGTTATAGAGGCAAGCGAGGGGTTGGGACGATTCCTCGACTACCAACGGAGCAGGCTTCGGATTGCTCGTGCGACTGTGGTGAATGGTGTGCTCAGCGTGCCCGCCGCTGCTGTTTTCTGAGCGCACAGGCCGATCCGAGCGGAGGGCTGGTTGTGTTTTTGGCGGCGGCCGCCGTGGCGCTGATTTTCGCCGCAGCCTATGCGGCGAGAAAGGTCGGTGGAGCATGGATGGACTCGCTCGAGCAGGCCTACCAAGTCGTCAGCGCCAATCCCAAGAGCGACCCCGGGCCCGACCCCGCGCTTCCCGGCGCGAAGGGCTGATAGAGGCGACAGGTCCTGCCCGTGGCCGCTCTACGCTGGCAGACCCGGCGCACGAAGACAGGATGACGGCCCCGACCGACCTGTCGCAGTACTTCCGGGCGGGTGTGGGGATCGCCGTCGTTGACGAGAGCGACCGGCTGTTGGTGCTCGAGCGGGATGACGTGCCGGGAGCTTGGCAGCTGCCTCAGGGGGGTCTGGAAGCAGGCGAGACGCCTGTCGAGGCTGCCCGCCGGGAACTCTGGGAAGAGACCCGGATTAGCTGGCAGCAGGTAAAGCTGCTGGGGAGCATCCGCACTGGCTTGCCTATGAGCTGCCGCGCGAGAGCTGGACAACGAAGACCGGGCGCGGCCAGGTCCAGCGCTGGTTCGTCGTACGACTCGTAGACTCGGTCCCGTCGATCCGCATCGACGCCCCCGACCCCGAGACAGACCGCCCCGAATCGAGAGCGTTTACGTGGATGAGCCTGAAAGAGCTACTTGATCAGGCGACCGCCTTCCGCGAGCCCCTCTACGAGCAGCTGGTTGAGTACATCCGTTCGCTGAGGAGCACCAATCCGCGCCGCTCTGGTTGACTCAGCCCGGGTCCTGCACGCGCTCTCGGAAGCAGTCCCCGCAGACCGTCATCTCGCCTTCTAATGCGCCGGCGCGGTGACGTGCATCCGATGCCGTCTCAGCAGAAGGCCAGCCTATGTGCGGAGGACTCGGGTGAGGCTGCCGGCCATCCCCTTCCGATGAGCTTCTGCGATGTCTTCGGGCACATTCGGCTGACCGGGCAACCGCTTCCATAGTCGGATCAGATTCTCCCAGCGCCTCTCGCTGTGAGCCGCGTCCTCCTGTGCCTCGCCGATCTCTTCACGCACGATTTCTTCTGCGTTGCTCCGCGTCAAGAGTCGTGCCAGTGCGTAGCCATAAAGGTCGCCGGCGAGCCGCTCGTCTATCAGCCGTTTCCCGACCAGCAGGCCCAGACGCTCGAAGACAACCAGGTACCGACTGAGCCTTGCCCGATCGGCCGGCCCCTCAGCTCTGTAGGGCTGCGCCTTCGAGGCCGCTCTCAGCCTGTTTCGAAGGTCTTCAAACTGGCCAAACGCGTCGTCGAGCGCCAGAACCGCTTGGGCCTCCGACGCCGCTGTGGCTGACACGAGCTGTCTCCAGGCGAGCACGATGACAGGCACGGCCACAACTAGGCCGACGATCTGCGACACATCGGCGACGTCGCCCAACGATACGAGCGCGTACACGAGATCTCCTTCCAGCGTGGCTGTGGTGCACACACGCTAGCTCGCGGGCTAGCTCCGAGACCACATCTGCCGAGATCACGGTCCTCGTGACCTAGCGCGGAATCGATAGTTCCGTCCCAGCAACAGGCGCCGCAAACACGGGAGTCCGAACGTCACGCTTTCAAAGCCTCTCCCGCCATTCGCGACAGGATCAGCAGGCCTGTTCACGCGCTGCGCGATCTGGTAGACCGTGAGTATGGACCCCCCGCCCACGCGTGGGCGTGACGGCGGCGCTCCGAGGACCTTTGGAGAGTTGCGCAAGCAACTGGCCGAGATGGGCGACCCGTGGGAGCCCGATCCGTCGCGCGTCGACGACGAGCCGATCCCCGAGTACCCCACCGGAGGCGAGTTGGGCGGCGAGACGCCCGGGAACCTCGTCCCCGAGGGCGGCGTCGACGGGTTCTTGAGGGACGCGCCGCCGTCGAATCCGCACGTGCGCAAGCTCTGGCGTGAGGAGGGCCTGCTCGAGGGCGACGAGGACGATCCGCGTCGCGAAGCCTGAGTCCGTGGCCACAGTCGACTGGCGCAACCGTTTCAACGCCAACTGGATCACAAGCATCCGCTCCCAGGGCTCGGCACCGAACTGCTGGGCGTTCGCGATGACCGCGCTCTACGAAGCGATGGTCCGGATCGAGCACAGCGTGTGGTGCCGCCGCTCCGAAGGCGACCTCGGCCGGGCGACGGGCAAGCAGCCATGGGATTTCGGGAACCTCGGCGAGGCGTCGATCGCCGCCGAGCGCTTCGGCATTGCCGATCCGGACTGCATGGCATGGAGCGAGTCCGCGGTTCTATACACGGCCAAGCCGCACGGAGCCAGCATGACCACGATGCCACTGTCGCCGACGCCCGACCGGGCCGGCCGGACCGTGCGCATCGACGCTGGCACGCACACGACAATCGGCGGCGGACAGGTCGCCGATAAGAAGAAGTGGCTGAACCTCGTCGGCCCAATGGCATTCATGTGCACGCTGCCGGCTGCCTTCGGCGGGGCGCCGGCCTCCGGCGTCTATTCGCGCCCCCTGCCCGCGGTCGACGACGGTGTGCACGCGATGCTCGTCGTCGGGTTCGACGACGTCCAGCAGTGCTGGATCATCAAGAACTCGTGGGGCACCTGGTTCGCCGATCGCGGCTTCGTACGAGTCGCCTACGGCCAGGCGTGGGTCGAGGACGCGGGATGGACGGGTGTCCGCAACACGAATCCGGACCCATGGACCAAGCGCCGCCAGCGCAACGGCGTCGTCATAGAGAGTGGCAACGGAGCGGCCCACCAGAACCGCGAGGTGTTTCTCCAGCGCGGCACCAACATCGCGCACGACTGGCAAGAGGCGGGAGCGGGCGCGTGGAACTCAGCCGGGCTGGTTAGTTCGCCGGACGAGTGGCGCCCGATCCCGGCCGATGCGATCGACTGCCCGGCAGTGCTCCAGAGCAGTCTCAACCGCAACTTCGAGCTCGTGTATCGGTCCAGCGCCCGCTCCATCCGCCACCTGTACTACGACCACGCATCGCAGTGGTGGTTCGACGCGTCCCTGTTCGGACCGTCTGACCCCGTGGGCATCCCGGGGTTCGTGCAGGGCAACCGCGGCGCGCCGGGCGACTTCGAGGTCGTCGTGCTCACGAACTCCGGAACAGTCGAGCATTGGACCAAGCACAACGGCTCGCCATGGACCAACCCGCCGGGGACCTTGTACCGCCGCGCGGTCGTGGCGACGAGCATGGCAGCCGCCGGACCGGCGCTCGTGTCGAGCCGTCTTAACCTGACGAGCGAGCGTGAGCAGGAGACCGGTGAGCTGCACTACGTGTGCTCGTCGGGCTCCGAGCTGGTTCACCTGTTCCGCGATCCGGGGACGGGCGCGTGGAGCATGATCGACGTCTTCGGCTCCGCGCGATACAGCGGCCCGTGCATGATCGAGACGCTGAACGAGCTCGACGATGAGCTCTCCGCGGGGGACCTCGAGCTGTTCGTCGAGACGGGCAACCAGATCGAGCACTGGATCCGCCCGGCGCCGACACCGGCTCTCCCCGCGCCGCACTGGAACCGCGTGACGATCTTCGGGGCCGACGTTCTGCGCGTCGTGGGCGCGTTGCAGGCGAGCACGTCGCAGCTGGAGGTCTACGTCGAACGCACCGACGGTAGCTTCCAGGTCTACACGCGCGTCGGGATCAACTGGGTCGTCGGACCGATCCTGCCGTAGGCATACCGTCGCGCGCTATCGCACCCGGGGTCTAAGGCTCCGTCGCCGGATCGCGGAGCGTCCACTCGGCCGGCTTCGTGGCCACCTGCAGGGACTTCAGAGAATGGAGCTAGCCGGACTCGAACCGGCGGCCTCCTGGGTGCGATGAGACAGCTGCCGATGGCGACCAGCCCGACAACGGCGGGAATGCGGGGAGTTCACGGGGTCCGAACGCGCTCGCTCCGGTGCGAGTGCAGGCGATCGTCGCCGACATACGTTGGATTCGGGCACTCCTTGCGGCGAGTAACCCAGACCATGGTGCTGATCTTGCCCGCTCAGCGCTCCACACCTCCTCGAGCAGGTTGTCGCAGCAGCCACCGCCACTGAATCAGCCCGCGGGGCGGGCCCGCGTTTACGTTGGCGGGAAGTTCGTAGCCAGCCAGGACTTGACGGCAGCAGGGGTGCCGTGGCCGTGCTGCTTGAGTAGCTCGGCGATATCGCGGCCGCAGATGACGACCACCGGGTGGGCGTCCTCGCGTAGCTCTTGTAAGCCTGCCGACCCACCGCCCCAGTGGTGACGAAGACCCCGAATTGCCGGTGGCGCAGCCGACTGATGAGGCGGTTCGTGTCCCGGACTCTACCGGGGGACGTTCTCCGACACGGACATCCTCGGGCCCTACGCCGTCACCGCCGAGGTCGGGGCGCGCACCCCGCGCGGTGCGAGGGTCACACGCTACCGGCAGTTCAGCGGGCTCATCTTCCGCCCGGCCCCGCCACCGGACGCGGACAAGACCGACGAGCTGCTCGAGCGCCTGATCCGGGTCGTCGAGCGTTGCTCAAGTCACGGCCGGGTCACCGTCCCTGACGAGTTCCCGATCTCCCACGTCAGCGTCACGCCGCACCCGGGCCGGTTCTTGATCAGGTCGAAGGCCATGAGGTGCCCGCCGGCGAAGAACTGCTGCTCCTCCGTCAAGGCACGTGTGGGAGGCACGAGGCTGTCCGGTATCTGCGTGCCGAGAGCGGGCCAGGATTCCGGCGGCAGATACTTGCCGAAGAACGCACAGGCGATGTCTGCGGCGACCGCCCACGTCACGCTGCAGGAACCGCGTTGGACCTCGCAGCTCGAGCGTCCCGCCGGCAGGTAGTCCCAGTGCCCGGCGTCCGCGAGGACCGCCTTGTGCTTCACCGTCGGCAGTCCGTCCCACCTGGCGTCGGCCTGCGCGAGCACGTCGCCGATCCCGTCTCCCCAGGCGAGCAACCTGGGCGCAAGCACCAGCCGCAGGGGATTGGGCGGACTCGAGGGCCACTCGCTCCACGGTCCGCTCAACGACGCGTACGCCGCCAGTGGCGTTCGGGCGGCGAGGCGAACGGCCAGCAGGGCACCGTATGAGTGACCGACGGCCCCGGTCGCAGGCGCCGGCAGGAGGACGCCGGCGTGGTCCCAGCCGGTTCGCATCCACTCGACCGTCTCCAGCAGGAGCCCGAGTTCGGCATCGTTGTCCCAGGGGTAAGCGCCGCCTGCGGTGGCCGGCAACGCCGGAACAACCACGACGTAGCCGCTGCGGGCGAGCTGCGCCGGGAGCTCGAACCACTTCTGGTGGTGGTCGGACGCCGGCTCGGAGCATTGACCGTGCGCGAACAGGATCAGCGGATAGCGGCCGCACCCCGCGAGTATCGGAGCGTCGAAGACGGCGCCGTCGAGGCTCGGAAAGAAGACGCGGACGCTGCCCGGAGCTCCGTCGTCGGCGCCGTAGTCACGCACGCCGTAGAACACCGGCGCCATGATGCTCGGTTGCCAGCTGATCGGACACCCGGCGGGAGGCGGTAGCGGCGGCTTCAGAGGGCCGCCGAACCAGCGCCTCAAGAGCTCGAGGATCGTTTGCGTGAGGCGACGGAAGAAGTCGGACATCACATGCCGGGGATGCGGCCTCCGTGTGCAGCATACGCCTGTCTGGGCGCCGGAATACGGCCTCAGCGGCTGAAGAGTGCCCGCGCGATCGTCCAGTACCTGTCGACCGGAAGCGCCTCGTTCCAGATCGGACGGTGTCGATCTCGCCCGTGAGCGTGAGGCCGCACTCGCGGTGGCGTAGTCCCCGAATCCGCCGGCCGCGTTGGCGTGTGGATAGGCGATCGCGGTCCCGGCGGGGACGGCCGGCCCGACCCGACCTCGCGACCGTCCGCATAGAGCCGCACGTCGAGCCGTCGAACGTCCCGGGGGCGTTGTGCCACGCGTTGTTCCAGATGCGGCAATCGACGCGATCTCAGGCACTAGTGCCTGAAACGGGGCGCGATCCCTCGCGATCTCCGCCGAGTCGCCGCGAACATAAGTCGCCGCCGTGCAGGCACTTCCCGAAATGGAGCTAGTCGGACTCGAACCGACGATCTCCTGGGTGCGATCCAGGCAGGCCGAAGGGCAAGAAGGAGCAGCGGCGACGCTGGGCGACCGGGCCAGATCCGCGCCACATCGGCGCCACAAGCCGTGGGAGTCTTCGGCTTGCTGCCGCGGTTTGCACACCGAGTTGAACCCTCCCTCTCCGCTTTTGACTCGGCGAGCAGCGGTATAGTGCACCGATCGGTGCACTATTGCCAACGCTCGACGCGACGTTCTTCGCGCTCTCGGACCCCAAGCGGCGGGGCATTCTCGAGCGCCTGGGCCGCGGTCCCGCGACGCTGAGCCAGCTCGCGGGGCCGTCGGGCCTGACCCTCAACGGGATCAAGAAGCACGTCGGGATCCTCGAGCTCGCCGGCCTCGTCGAGACAGAGAAGGTGGGCCGGGCGCGCGAGTGCCGGCTAGGCCCGGCCACGACGCTCGGCGAGGCGGGCGAGTGGATCGAGGCCCATCGCCGCGCCTGGGAAGGCCGGTTGGACCGCTTCGCGGAGCGCGCGGGTTGAGCCGCGAGCTCCACTACGAGCGCCTGATCCAGGCGTCGCCCGCGCACGTGTTCGACCTGTTCACGAGCCCGGCTGGCCAGCGCGAGTTCTACGGCAACGACGCGCCGGGCTGGGTCGTCGACTCGCGCTGCGAGCTGCGTGTCGGCGGCGCCTGGGAGATCGCCTTCGGCCCGTCGGCGGGCGAGCTCTACCGGCACCTGCACGTGTTCGAGGCGATCGAGCGCCCCCGCCGCCTGCTGCTGGCCACGACCGAGACGCGCCTCGACGGGTCGAGCCTCGCCTTCAGCACCGAGTTCACGTTCGCGCCCCGAGACGGGGCGACCCTGATCACGATGGTCCAGTGGGGCTTCCCGTCCGACGAGCTGCGCGACGAGCACGGCCGCGGTGTGCCGCACGCGTTCGACCGGCTGGAACGAGCGCTGTAGGAAGGAGACCGCATGGCGAAGTCAGTCCTGTACATGTCGATGTCGCTCGACGGGTTCATCACCGGCCCGGACGACGGCCCGGACAACGGGCTCGGGACCGGCGGCGATCGGCTGCACGCGTGGCTCGGCGAGCCGATCGCCGAGCTGCCGCACTTCGACCCGCCGGGGCTGAGCGGGCAGGTGTTCGCCGAGGCGATGGCGACGGGTGCGGTCGTCGTCGGCCGCAAGACGTTCGACTACGCCGGTCGCTGGGGCGGCGACCACCACGGCGTGCCGATCTTCGTGCCCACGCGCGGCACCCCACCGGCGCCGCAGAGCGACTGGGTCCACTACGTGCCCGACGCCGCGACCGCGATGCGCGAGGCCAAGGCGGCCGCCGGCGACGAGGACGTGATGGTGCACGGCGCCGGCCTCGCGCAGTCGCTGCTGCGCGAGGGCCTGCTCGACGAGCTGGAGATCCACCTGATCCCGGTCGTGCTCGGCGACGGGCGGCGGCTGTTCGGCGCAGACCGCGTTGACCTCGAGCTGACGCGCGTGCTCGACGCGCCCGGCGTCACGCACCTGCGCTATCGGGTGGCGTCAAGCTAAAGGGACCTCCCGGAACCGAAGGAGAATCGAGATGGGCAAGCTGATCGCGAGCACGCAGGCCACCGTCGACGGCGTCATCGACCCGGTCGGCGAGTGGGTGCAACCGGACGGAGACCACGGCGACTACTCGTTCGAGCGCCAGGCCAGGTCAGGCGGGATGGTGCTGGGCCGCAAGACCTACGAGGGGCTGGCCGGATTCTGGCCGAGCCAGACCGGCAAGTGGGCGGACATGGTCAACGCGATGCCCAAGTACGTCGGGTCCACCACCCTGTCCGGAGATCTCGACTGGAACGCGACCCTGCTCGACGGGAATCTCGAGGACTCGATCCCCAAGCTGAAGCACGAGGTCGACGGTGACCTGTTCATGCACGGGAGCGGCGAGTTCGCGTACGCGCTCGCCGAGAAGGGCCTCATCGACGAGTACGAGGTCTACCTGAACCCGCTCGTCTGGGGCCAGGGAAACCTCCACGTGCTCGGCGACAGAGGGACCGTACGGATGGCGCTCGACGACGTGAAGCGGTTCGACTCCGGCGTGGTCCTCCTCACGTACCTCCCGGCGACGCCATAGGAAGGACTCTCGATGTCCAAGGTGTGGTTCGTGACGGGAAGCTCGCGCGGTCTGGGTCGCGCGCTCGTCGAGGTCGCGCTGGAAGCGGGTGATCGCGTGGCGGCGACGGCGCGTAACCCTGAGCGGTTGCAGGACCTCCGCGACAAGTACGGCGACGCGGTGCTTCTCCTGCGGCTCGACGTGACCGACTACGACGCGGCTGCACGCGTGGTTGCTCAGGCCGAGGAGACGTTCGGTCGCATCGATGTCGTCGTCAACAACGCCGGGTACGGCGACCTGGGCTCGTTCGAGGACACGACGATCGACTCGTTCCGGACGCAGATCGAGACCAACTTCTACGGTGTCGTGAACGTTTCGAAGGCGGTTGTGCCGGTCCTACGCGAGCAGGGCAGCGGTCACATCTTCCAGGTCTCCTCGCTCATCGTCCGCTTGTCCGGCGCGGGCCTGACCGCCTACCAGGCGGCGAAGTGTGCCGTCGCCGGGTTCTCCCTCGGCCTTGCCCAGGAGATCGCTCCGTTCGGGGTGAAGGTCACCATTCTTGAGCCGGGCGCCATGCGCACCGACTGGGGTGGCTCGTCGATGACGATCCCGCAGCCCAGCACGCCGTACCAGCCGACGATCGGAGCGTTCGCCGAGGCGCTGCGTGCCTTCTCCGGTCACGAGCCGGGGAACACGCGTCGTGTCGCCCAAGTGGTGCGAGACCTCGCCGGCCGGGACGACGCACCCGTGCGTCTGCTGCTCGGCACCGATGCTGTGCCGCTGGCGCAGCAGGCGGCACAGGAGCTCGCCGCCAGCGACGAGGCCTGGCGAGAGGTCAGTCTGAGCGGGTGAGCCGCGCCCCTTCGTGCCGGGAGCGGGCGAGTAACGTCCGGGCGCATGGCGCAGATGCGGGCAGTGGTCGCGGAGCGGCCGGACGGGCCTGACGGGCTCGTCGTACGCGAGGTGCCGCGCCCCGAGCCCCGTCCGGGCTGGGCGCTGGTCAGGGTCGAGGCGTTCGGGCTCAACCGGTCCGAGTACAAGACGCTCAAGGGCTACGCCGGCGACGCGGTGACGTTCCCGCGGATCCTCGGGATCGAGCTGGTCGGTGTGGTGGAGTCGGTGCACGGGGACGCGCCCGCCGTTCCGCCGGGGGAGACGGTCGCGGCGCTGATGGGGGATATGGGCCGCGCGTTCGACGGCGGCTACGCCGAGTACGCGCTCGTCCCCGAGCACCAGCTGATCGCGCTCGACACCACGCTGCCGTGGGACGTGCTCGGCGCGCTGCCCGAGACGTTCGTGACCGCCGCCGGCTCGCTCGAGCATCTCGACCTGGAGGAGGGGCAGACGCTGCTGCTGCGCGGAGCGACGTCCTCGGTCGGCCTTGCCTGCCTGGAGCTCGCCCGCGCCGCCGGCGTGCGGGTGATCGCGACGACGCGCAGCGAGGCGAAGGGCCGGCGGCTGACCGAGCTCGGCGCCGCGGGCACCGTGCTCGAGGGCGACGGCTTCACCGAGCGCGCCCGGGGCGCGCTGCCCGAGGGCGGCGCCGACGGTGCCGTCGACCTCATCGGCGGCCCCGCGGTGCTCGAGACGGTGCGCCTGCTGCGCCCCGGCGCGACGGCCTGCAACTCCGGCTCGCTGTCCGACACCTGGGTGATCCCCGACTTCGAGCCGATCGCGATGATCCCGTCGGGGCGCAAGCTGACGGCGTTTCATTCCAACGACGCGCACGACGCGCGGGTCGGGGGACCGCTGCTGCGCGCCGTCGTCGAGGAGGTCGAGCGCGGCGAGGTGGCGCCGAACATCGACGCGGTCTACACGCTCGAGCAGACGATCGACGCGCACCGCCGGATGGCGGCGAACGAGGCGACCGGCAAGATGGTCGTGCTGCCGCGCGCAGCGACCGCCTGAGCGGCCTCTCCGCCCCTACTACTCGCGCGAGGGGAACAGCGCCTCCACCCCGGCGGTGCGCGCGTCCAGCAGGCGGCCGGCAGAGCGGAGCAGGGCGACGACCGAGACGATCGCCACCACTCCGCCGGCGCCCGCCGCCACTCCCAGCGTCGCGTCGACGAAGGCGCCGAGCGCGATCGCGACGGCGCTGCCACCGACCACGCTGTTGATCACGGCCACCACGCTCCCGAAGGTGAAGTACTGGGTGCGTCCCACGACCGGCACCGCCGCGTTGAAGAACACGCCGGGCCCGTCGTCGTGGCCGGACATCAGGAACAGCTTCGACTGATCCCCAGCCAGCTGCTTGTAGTAGCCGCGGATGCGGTTGATCGCGAGGCCGTAGCGGAAGTCCTCGGCGCCGCACTCGACCAGGCGCACGAACGTGAAGGCGCCGAGCAGATAGAGCGTCGGCAGCACGGTGAGCGCGAACGTGTTGAACGTGTCGCCGCCAGGCGAGATCTGGCCAAGGAAGCCGAGCGCCACGAGCGTGCTGGACACGGCGCCGATGTAGAGGGCGGCGCGCGAGGAGCTCTCGCTCATCGTCTGCGATCGGGCGCCCTGGAGCGTGAAGTGCTCCGTTGTCAGCGCCGTCAGGAGCTCCCCGCGATCGGCCGCCTCCGCCACCTTGCGAACGCTAGGCCGGGGACCGGACGGCCGAGGTTGCCTCGCGTACGCTTCGGCGATGACGTACAGCGTGCTCACGCCGGACCGGTTCGAATGGATCACCCGACCCCACGCCGAGGGTGAGCCCGCCCGCCACGTCGCGGAGCTGAGCGAGGTCGCCGGATTCGCCGAGGTGCGCGCGAACGTGTGGCGCTACGAGCCCGGCGCGACGGGACGCCGCCATCGCCACCCCCTTCAGGAGGAGACCTTCGTGGTGCTGAGCGGCACGCTGTCGATGTACGTCGGCGACCCTCCGACCCGCGAGGACGTGCCGACCGGCGGCCTGATCACCGTGAGGCCCGGAACGCCTCTCCAGAGCGTCAATCACGGCGAGGTGGACCTGCTCGTCTACGCGTACGGCTTCCCGCCCGAGAGCGAGAACGCCGAGCTGCTGCCCTCCGCCGTGTGAGCGCCGTGCCCGCCGACGACGACCTGCCCCAGCTCCCGTTCGCCTCGACGGCCGAGTGGGAGGCGTGGCTCGAGGACAACCATGGCTGCGACGGCGTCTGGGTCAAGATCGCCAAGAAGGGCTCCGGCATCGACAGCGTCGGCTACCCCGAGGTGCTCGAGAGCGCGCTCTGCTTCGGCTGGATCGACGGCCGCCGCGAGAGCCTCGACGGCACGTGGTTCCTCCAGCGCTTCACGCCGCGGCGGCGGCGCAGCAAGTGGTCGCGGATCAACCGCGACACGGTCGAGCGGATGACCAAGGAGGGGCGCATGCGGCCCTCGGGGCTGGCCGAGGTGGAGCGCGCCAAGGCCGACGGCCGCTGGGCGGCCGCCTACGAGGGCCAGCGGTCGATGAGCGTGCCGGACGACCTGCGGCGGGAGCTCGACGCGCGCCCCGCGGCCCGCGAGTTCTTCGAGACGCTCACGAGCCAGAACCGCTACGCGATCCTCTACCGACTCCAGGACGCCAAGCGGCCCGAGACGCGCGCCCGCCGGCTGGCCCAGTTCGTCGAGATGCTCGAGCGGGGCGAGACGGTCCACCCGCAGTCGCGCCGCAGGGCCTAGGCGTCGCCGGCGTCCGGCACGATCAGCCGGATGTGGCGCCGGGCGAGCATCAGCACCGGCGTGCTCCAGTCGCGCCCCGACCCGTCGAGCGAGACGAGCTGGCAGTCGACCATCGTGAAGAACTCCTGGTCGCGCCGGTTCACGTGATCCGAGACCCGCGAGCGGTAGCCCTCGCTGGGCAGCGTCATCAGGCCCTCGACGCGATAGCGGTCGGTCTCCACGACCACGCGTTCCTTGCGCACCTCCACGGCCCTGAATCTACGCCATCGCGGCGGGTGTACCTTTGCTGCCGTGGAACCGGCGTCCGCTCCGGACCGTACACCGGCGTTCGAAGCCGTCTTCCAGCCCGTACAAACGCCGACCACCTTCGAGGAGACGGTCGAGCGGCTCGGCACCGCGATCCGGCTCGGCCTGCTCCAGCCCGCCAGCCGGCTTCCCCCGGAGCGCGACCTCGCCGAGCGCCTGCGCATCTCGCGCTCGACGCTGCGCCAGGCGATCACCACCCTCGTGCAGAGCGGCCACCTCGTCTCGGTGCGCGGCCGCGCGGGCGGGACGTTCGTGGCCGAACGGCCGCCGCTCGGCCAGGACGTGGCGGCCGAGGTGCTCGGCGACGGCGCCCGGGCGGTGCTCGACTTCCGCGTCGCCGTGGAGACCGGCGCAGCCGTGCTGGCCGCCGAGCGGGCGGCGCCGAGCGACCTCGACCGCCTCGACCAGCTGACCGCGCAGATGGACGCCGCCGTCGAGTTCGAGGACTACCGGCGCGCCGACGTTCGCTTCCACATCGGCATCGCGGAGGCGAGCGGGTCGGCCCGGCTGGTCGCGGCGATGACCGAGCTGCAGGGCCAGATGAGCGACCTGATCGCCCTGATCGCCCATCCCAGGGAGGTGCTGCGGGCCTCCAACGAGCAGCACCGGCGGCTGATCGGCGCCCTGCGCAGGAGGAACGCGGCCCGCGCGGTGCGCGTCACGCGCCAGCACATCGAGGGCACCGAGCACATCCTGGCGGGATTGCTCGTGGAGCGTCCACGCTAGCCTGGGCCGCCATGAATCGACTCGCGGCGGTGCCGCTCACACTGATCCTGCTGTCGTTCGGACCGGTCGCCTGCGGTGGTGGCGGCGACGACTCGCCGTCCAAGGAGGACTTCGCCAAGCAGGCGAACGAGATCTGCCAGAACGCCGAGAAGGAGCTCCAGAACCTCGGCAAGGCGAGCTCGACCGACGAGGTCGCGGATCAGATCGACAAGGTGATCGGCGCGACGCAGAAGAGCGTCGACGACCTCAAGGACCTCGACGTTCCGGAGGGGTCAGCCGGCGAGGCCGCCGACAAGTTCGTCAACGCCGTCCAGTCCGACATCGAGGACAAGGGCATCCCGGCGCTGGAGCACCTGCGCGACGCGATCAAGTCCAAGGACCAGAAGGCCGCCCAGAAGGCCTACCAGGAGCTCCAGTCGATCCAGACGACGAACAGCGACAAGCTCGCCAAGGCGGCGGGCGTCACCGGCTGCGCCAACTGAGTGAGCGTCAGCCCGCCGCGAGCGTGCGGTTGAGCTGACCCTCGGTGTCGCGCACCTCGGCGCGCGCCGAGGCCCAGGCGCTGCTGCTGTTGCTCTGCGCCGCGCGCGCCAGCGCGCGGTAGGCGGAGGCCGTCTCGCGCGCGGCCCGCACGACGGGCTGGCCGCCCGTCAGCGCCGCGAAGCGGCGGGCGGCGTTCTCGTAGATCCCGGCGAGTGCCTCGGCGCTCTGGATCTGGGCGGGCTGCTCGACGGCGCCGGCGAGTCTCGCGCGTGCCGCGGTGCGGTCGTCCTTGAGCCGTCTCGCGGCTGCCTGCCAGCGCTCCGCCGACCGCCTCACGGCCTCGAGCGACACGCCCTTCTGCGAGCCCAGCTGCAGCGTCGAGGCGGTCCGCTCGCAGAGCGCGAGCGCGTTGGTCGCCGAGCCGGGCCCGGCGGCGCAGGTGATCTCGACCTTGCCCGAGTCGGTGGGGATGACGAAGCCGGCGCTGCGGCCGCCGTCCTCGGCCTTCGACGGCTCGTGGCCCCATGCCTCGTAGTCGCCGAGCACGACCGGCGTGCCCTGGTCCGCCTCGCTCACCCGGCTCTTGCTGGACACCACCGTCAGGGTGGCGTCGGCGTCGCGCGTAGCGACCGCCTCGAGCCGCCCGGCCTCGGCCGGGCGCTGCTGCCAGCCGTCGGGCAGCTCGACGCTCATGCCGGCGGCGTCCACGCGCGGGTGCGGCGCCGGGGCGTCGTCGCCGCCGCCGGCGACGATTCCGGCCAGCGCTCCGGCGAGCAGTGCGCCGCCGCACAGCAGGGCGACCAGCGCGGGGCCCCGCTTGGGGTGCTCCTCGACGGCGGTCTGGAGCCGCGGCGCGTGCTTGGTCGGAGCGGGCTTGGTCACCTGGGAGCCGCGCCGGAAGCGCGGCTGCGCCTCCGTCACGGGGACGCTCGGCGCGCCGTAGATGATCAGGTTGAGCAGGTGGCGAGCCTCCGCGGCGGTCGCATAGCGCTTGCGCGGATCCTGCGCCATCGAGACGGCGAAGACGGTGTCGAGCGTGGCCGGCAGGTCGGCCCGCGCCTCGCTCAGGCGCGGCGGGGGCGCCGCGGCGATCTCCTGCGGGGTGCCGCTGTGGGGCGCGCTGCCGGTCAGCAGGGTGTAGGCGATCGCGCCGAACGAGTAGACGGCGGAGCGCGGGTGGGCGTCCTCGCCGCGGAGCACCTCGGGCGCGACCCAGGGTGCGTGCGGGTCGTCGGCGGGGTTGCCGAGCGCCTCACGGGCCACGCCGAGGTCGCCGACCATCGCGCCAAGGCGCGGGTCGAGGAAGACCGAGTCGGGCGTGACCTCGTAGGGCGGCTTGCCCTGGCTGACGGCGTCGTCGAGCGCGTGGGCGATGCCCAGCAGCAAGGCCAGCGAGCGGGCCGTCGAGAGCTCGGCGATGCGCCGGAACTCCGACAGCGGCGTCGCGTTGCCGATGTCGTGGGCCACGTAGTACCAGCGGTCGAAGTTGCCGGCCGAGACGAGCGGCAGCAGCCGGTCGCTGCTCAGGTCGGCGCGCTCGGCCGCGGCGGACGAGAACCAGACCCAGGAGTCGTCCCGGGGCGGAGCCTTGGCCACGCTCAGGCACACCGTCTGGTGCTCCAGCTGGACGATCGTGTGGTGGCGGTCGCCGGTCTCGGGCAGCCCCTCGATCGCCCGCGCGATCAGCGTCTCGTCGGGCGACGCGCTGTATGTCGTCGGGGTCGGCTCGTACATCAGCCGGAGTCCTCGAACTCGACGGGGGGATCGGGCGCGGGGGGCGGCGTGACGGGCGTCGGCGGACCGCGGGCTCACGACCACCGGCGGGTCGGGCGTCACGGGCGCCGGCGTGTCATCCACCGGAGTCGGCTCAGGCGTGGACTCGGCCTTCGGCTTCGGCTTGGGCTTCGGCCGCACGACCAGCGCAGGCAGCGCCTCGGCCTCGCCGAGCGTGGAGTTGCCGACGGAGCCGGAGACGGCGTCGAGCGGGACCGCGGGCGAGCCGGGAGGGCCGGAGCCCTCGCTCGCCTGGCCGGTGCTGCTCAGCGCGTAGGCGACGGCCAGCGCCACGAGGAACGAGGCGGCAGCGGCGAATACGGCAGTACGGTTCAGTTCAGAGGGCATAAGGGGGCGGAGGGACCAGCTTCGCGGGAGAAAACGTGTTGCTCGTCCAAGGTAATGCGGATTCCGCTCTCCGTCTAGCGCCGCACTCGCTCGGAGCGGGGATCGTAGAGGGGCTCGGCGACGACTACACCCTCGATCCAGCTCCCGAAGATCTCCACGGCGACCTCCGTGCCGGGCTCCACGCGCTCCGGCGGGAGATAGGCGTAGGCGATCGAGCGGCCCACGCTGTAGCCGTAGCCGCCGCTCGTCACGCGCCCCGCGACCTCGTCGCCGAGCCGCACGGGCTCGTTTCCGAGCGCCACCGAGCGCGGGTCCGCGAGCGTGATGCAGGCCAGCCGCCTGGCGGGCTCGGCCTCGTCGAGCGCCTCGCGGCCGATGAAGCCGCCCGGCTTGTCGGGCTTGACGCAGAAGCCGAGGCCGCCCTCGTACGGGGTCTCGTCCGGGCGTGATGTCCGCGCCCCAGACGCGATAGCCCTTCTCCAGGCGCAGCGAGTCGATCGCCCGGTAGCCCCCGGCGACCAGCCCGTGCGGCTCGCCGGCCTCCCAGAGCGTGCGCCACAGGGTCAGCCCGTACTCGGTCGGGCAGTAGAGCTCGAAGCCCAGCTCGCCCACGTAGGTCACGCGCAAGGCGCGCACGGGGACGTCGCCGACCGTGATCTCGCGGACGCTCATGTAGGGGAAGTCCTCGCTCGCGAGCGACTGGGGCGTGAGCGGCTCCAGCACGTCGCGCGAGCGCGGCCCCCAGATGCCCAGGCAGGCCCACGCCGACGTGACGTCCTGCACTCCGGCAGAGCCGTCGGGCGGGAGGTGGCGCCGGATCCACTCGCGGTCGTGGTTTCCGAACGCGGTGCCGGTCACGATCGAGAAGCGGTCCTCGGCCAGCCGCGCCACCGTGAAGTCGCACTCGATGCCGCCGCGCGAGTTGAGCATCTGGGTGTAGGTGATCCGGCCTACGTCGCGCGCCACCTCGTTGTCGCAGAGGCGCTCGAGCAGCTGCGCCGCGCCCGGACCCGAGACCTCGAGCTTCGAGAAGGAGCTCTCGTCGAACAGCGCCGCCGCCTCCCGGCAGGCCGCGTGCTCGGCGCCGATCGCGGGCGACCAGTTCTGCCCTGCCCAGCCGCGGGGGCGCAGGCCCTCGTCCCCGTCCGCCTCGTTCGAGCGGTACCAGTTGACGCGCTCCCAGCCCGACTTCTCGCCGAAGGCCGCGTCGTGCTCGCGCGTGCCACGCGTTCACGGGCGAGACCCGCAGCGGCCGCCCGGCCTCGCGCTCGTGCGCGGGGTACTTGATGTCGTAGTAGGTCTCGTAGGTCTCGCGGATGCGCTTGAGCGAGTACGAGGGCGAGCGGTACTGGGCGCCGAAGCGCCGGATGTCCATGTGCCAGAGGTCGAGCGACGGCTCGCCTGCGGCGATCCACTCGGCCATGACCTTGCCGACGCCGCCCGCGCCCGCCAGCCCGTGGGCGCAGAAGCCAGCCGCCACGAACAGTCCGGCGATCTCGGTCTCGCCGAGGCAGAACTCGTTGTCCGGCGTGAAGCCCTCGGGGCCGTTGACCATGCGCGTGACCTTCACGTTCTCCATCTCGGGAACGCGCTTGCGCGAGTTGGTCACGATCTCCTCGAAGCGGTCCCAGTCGTCCTCGAGCAGGCGCCCGTTGAAGTCGGGCGGGATGCGCTCGAAGTCGCGCTGGTCGGGCAGGAAGGCGGGCGAGCTGGGCCGCTCGTAGCCGCCCATCACGAGCCCGCCGCCGTCCTCGCGGAAGTAGATCAGCAGGTCGGGGTCGCGCAGGGTCGGCAGCGGGTTGGCCGGGTCGCGCTCGCGGAACGGCTGGGTGACGATGAACTCGTGCGACATCGGCTGAACCGGGATGCGCACGCCCGCCAGGCGGCCGACCTCCGCCGCGAACATCCCGGCCGCGATCACCACGACCTCGGCCTCGACGTCGCCGCGCTCGGTGCGGACGCGCTTGACGCGTCCCGCCTCGCTCTCGATCCCCGTCACGCGCGTGCTCGTGTAGAGGCGCGCGCCGCCCTCGCGCGCGCGCTCGGCCAGGGCGAAGGTCAGCTGGGAGGGGTCCAGGTAGCCGTCGGTCGGCAGCCACGCCGCGCCGAGCACCCCGTCGGTGGACATCAGTCCGAACAGCTCCTGCGCCTGCTCGGCCGAGATCAGCTCGAGCGGGAGCCCGAAGGTCTTGGCCCAGCCCGCCTGACGGCGCAGCTCCTCCATCCGCTGCTCGCTCGACGCCAGCCGGATCCCGCCGCACTCGACCCAGCCGCAGTCCTCGCCGAGCTCCCGGTAGAGCTCGACCGAGTACATCATCATCCGGGTCAGGGAGACCGAGCCGCGCAGCTGGCCGACCAGCCCCGCCGAGTGGAACGTCGACCCCGACGTGAGCTGGTTGCGCTCGACCAGGACGACGTCGTCCCATCCCAGGCGGCTCAGGTGGTAGGCGATCGACGTCCCCCCGACCCCCCCGCCCACGATCACGCAGCGGGCGGCGTCCGGGAGCTCCCGGCTAACCGCCACGGGCCTCCTCGAGCCACGTGCGGAAGCGGGCGTCGGCGCCGGTCTCGCTGAGCCGCTTGAAGTGCTTGTCCGCGTACCCGGTGAAGTCGAAGTCGAGCTCGGACACCGAGTTCTGCACGACGCCCCACATCGCCTCGCGCAGGTCCGACATGAAGCGGAACAGCTTGAGCCCGGCGCTGCGCCGCGGCGTGGCCGGCTCGCCGAAGTAGGCGCCGAGCAGCCTCTCCTCGTCGTCGTCGGAGAGCTCGTTGTTGACCGAGAAGTTGCCCAGGTCGAAGAACGGGTCGCCCATGCCGGCGTACTCCCAGTCGACGATCACGATCCCGTGGGACGACTGGAGGAAGTTCGCGGCGAGCAGGTCGTCGTGGTTGGGCCGGGAGGCGTGCTCGGGGTCGTCGGCGACGGCGGCGACGATCTCGTCCGCGCGCGCGAGGCTCTCCTCGAAGGCGTCCGGCAGCGCGCCGCCCCGGGAGCGGGTCACCTCGGCGTACTCGCGCACGACCTCCTGGACGTGGAACCGCTTTGGCAGCTCGAGGCCCGAGTCGTGGAACGAGCGCAGCCCGCGCGCCACCTCGGCGATCGCGTCCGGGGCGCGCAGCTCCTGCGAGGTCAGCTGTCGGCTCTCCACGAAGCAGGTGACCAGGCAGGGCGGACTCTCGAGCATCGCCGCGACCTTGGGCCCGATGCCCAGCTCGGCCGCTCGCTTGGTGGCGAGCCGCTCGGCCTCGCGGTCGATCCCGAGCAGGTTCGTGTCCTTGCCCGGCAGGCGCACGACGTAGTCGTCGCCGCCGAAGTGGACGCGGAAGTTGCGGTTGGTGATCCCACCCTCCAGCAGCAGCACACCGCCCGCGCGCGGACCCAGCAGGGCGGCCAGCCGAGCGACCGCCTCGGTCAGCTCGGGGATCGTGACCTCCTCGTGCATGGCGCCACACTACGCCGCGCGAGGCTCCCCGCATACCCTTGGTCGCGGTGACCGACGGTGAGCTGATCCTCGTCGCCGGGGCATTGCTCGCTGCCGGCATCGCGGCATCGCTGCTGGCGCAGCGAGTGCGCCTCCCTGGTCTGCTGCTGTTCCTCGGGCTGGGGATGCTGCTCGGGTCCGACGGGCTCGACCTGATCGACTTCTCCGACTACGAGCTGGCGCGCAGGATCGGGATCGTCGCGCTCGCCCTGATCCTGTTCGAGGGCGGGCTGATCGCGGGCTTCAGCGAGATCCGCCCCGTGCTGCGTCCGGCGGTCTCGCTCGCGGTGGTCGGCACGCTCCTGACGGCGGTGATCACCGGCTGGACGGCGGCTCTGCTGTTCGACCTGGACACCCTCCAGGGGCTGCTGCTCGGGTCGATCGTCGCCGCCACCGACGGCGCGGCGATCTTCGCGCTGCTGCGCGGATCGACGCTGCGCCGCAAGCTGGCGCGCACGCTCGAGGGCGAGGCCGGCTTCAACGACCCGGTCGCCGTGCTGCTCGTGATCGGCTTCATCGACTGGATCGAGAAGCCCGACTACGGCATCGTCGACATGGCGATCCTGTTCGCCGAGGAGATCGTCATCGGCGGGGCGTTCGGCGTCGCGGTCGGCTGGCTCGCGGTCAAGGGCCTCCAGCGCACCAGGCTCGACTCCACCGGGCTCTATCCGGTCGCCTCGCTGGCGACGGCCGCGGTCGCCTTCGGGGCGGCCGACGCGCTGCACGGATCCGGGTTCCTCGCGGTGTACGTGGCGGGGCTGATGCTCGGCTCGGCGCGCATCCCCGCCAAGCGGACCGTGACCGTGTTCCACCAGGGCCTGGCCTGGGTGGCGCAGATCTCGATGTTCCTGGCGCTGGGGCTGCTGGTGTTCCCGAGCGAGCTCGGCAACGTGGCGATCCGCGGCACCGCGCTCGCGCTGGTGCTGGTGTTCGTGGCGCGCCCGGTGGCGGTCTTCGTGAGCACCGCGTTCGGCCGCTTCACGACGGCCGAGCGGGTCGTGCTCGGCTGGGCCGGGCTGCGCGGCGCGGTGCCGGTCGTGCTCGCGACGTTCCCGGTGCTCGACCACGTCGACGAGTCGAGGACCTTCTTCAACATCGTCTTCTTCGCCGTCGTCATATCGACGCTCGTGCAGGGCACCACCTTCGAGCCGCTCGCCAAGCGCCTGGGGGTCACCACGACCGAGCCGGCCCTGCCGCGCCCGCTGGCCGAGACCGGCACGATCCGCCGGCTGGGCGCCGAGGTCGTGGAGTTCCCGGTCGAGCCGCAGTACGCGCTCGTCGGCCATCGCGTGCGCGAGCTCGGCCTGCCCCGCGACGCGCTGCTGTCGGTGATCGTCCGCGGCGAGGAGGCCGTGCTCCCGCGCGGCTCCACGCGCATCGAGGCCGGCGACCGCCTGCACGTCGTCGTGCGCACCGAGGCGGCACGCCAGATGGAGCAGGTGGTGGAGAAGTGGGAGGCCGGGCCGGTCGGACCGCCGCCGGTCGAGCGCAGGCCGTCGGTCGGGTCGGCGGTGTTCAGCTCGCGGCCGTGGGACGACGAGGCGGACGGCGACGCTGCGTATCCAGAGGAGATCGAGGGCGTGCCGGTGCGCGAGTACCTGCGCACGCGCCGCGACGTCCGCGGCGCGCTCGTCTCGCTCGCCGACGGACGCTACGCGCTGACCGGCACCACGCTCGCCATCGGCGGCACGAAGCAGGTTCAGGCGTACGCGCGGCGGCGTCTCGTACGCGAGACCGACGACACCGCGAGGGCCTGGTGGCAGGAGGTAATCGGGGCGCTCGCACGGTGACGCCCGGGCGCTTGCGTCCATCCGCACAAGGGCTTACAGTCGCGCCAGAAGGTCGGGGCGTCAGACCTTTTCGGCTCGGCGCCGGAACTCGTATGAGGAGGACAACGTGGCGGACGATGGCCTCGATCGGGACGCCGAGAAGCTCGCCGAGCTGGGCTACAAGCAGGAGCTGAACCGCGGCTGGTCGCAGTTCGCCAACTTCGCGATCTCGTTCTCGATCATCTCGGTGCTCGCCGGCTGCTTCACGATCTACGGGCAGGCGTGGAACTTCGGCGGGCCGATCGCGATCTCGATCGGCTGGCCCGTGATCGCGACGATCATCCTCACGGTCGCGTTCAGCATGTCCGAGCTGACCTCCGCGTTCCCGACCGCCGGCGGCCCGTACTGGTGGGCGCACAGGCTCGGCGGAACGGGCTGGTCGTGGTTCACCGGCTGGTTCAACGTGATCGGGCTGTTCGCGATCGTCGCCTCGGTGGACTACTTCTGCGCGTTCTTCGCGACCTCGCTGTTCGGCCTCTGGGGGTGGGACCTCGGCTTCGTGAACTTCGCCGACAGCCAGCACGTGCTCGCGGAGATCTTCTGGGTCTACGTGCTGATCCTGATCCTCCACGCGCTGATCAACATCTACTCGCACCACCTGGTCGCGCTGTTCTCGAGCATCTCGGTGTTCTGGCACGTGATCGGGACGGCGATCATCATCGGGATCCTGATCATCGTGCCCGACCGGCACCAGAGCGTCGACTTCGTCTTCACCGAGCGGATCAACAACTCCGGCTTCGGCATGGGGATGTACTGGTGGTTCGTCCTGCCCGCCGGCTTCCTGCTGACGATGTACACGATCACCGGCTACGACGCCTCGGCGCACGTCTCCGAGGAGACCCACGAGGCCGAGCAGGCGGCCGCCAAGGGGGTCTGGCAGTCGGTCGCCAGCTCCGCGCTGATCGGCTGGTTCGTGCTGCTGGCGATCACGTTCGCCGCCACCGACGTCGGCGCCGTCAACGACGCCTTCGGCACGTCGATCTCCGTGTTCACCTCCGCCGACATGAGCCGGGACTGGGCCGAGGCGATCATCCTGATCGCGGTGATCGGCCAGCTCTTCTGCGGCATGGCCTGCGTGACCAGCTGCTCGCGCACGTTCTTCGCGTTCTCGCGCGACCGGGCCGTGCCGGGCTGGAAGATCTGGAGCAAGGTGGGCTCCAAGGGAGTGCCGACCAACGCCGTGCTCGGCAGCTGCGCGGCGGCGTTCCTCCTGGCCCTGCCCGGGCTGCCGGGCAAGGGCGCCATCGTGCCGCCGGTGGCCCTGATCGCGGTCACCTCGATCGGCACGATCGGCCTCTACATCGCCTACGTCGCCCCGGTCTACCTGCGCTGGCGCGCGGGTGACTCGTTCCAGCAGGGCTCGTGGAACCTGGGCGAGCGCTGGCGCTGGATGAACCCCGTGGCGGTCGTCTTCGTCTGCGTCATGGTGGTCGTCCTGTGCCTCCCGTTCTTCAGCACGGGCGTGCCGTGGGAGTCCGACTTCGACTGGAACGCGTTCAACTTCACGCCGCTGGTCGTGGGCGTGGTCTTCCTCGGCATCTGGCTGGCCTGGATCCTGGGTGCGCGGCATCACTACACGGGCCCCGTGCGCACGATCGAGTTCGAGGGCGAGGGCATGGCGATCAAGGAGATCGACGAGGTCGACGAGCCGCCGTCCGCGCCGGCGGAGGCCTAGGCGCAGCTCGGCCGCGCCGAGCACGAACGCGCGCCAGCGCTCGTGCTCGGCGTCGCGCCATGCGTCGTCGCGCTGCGGCTCGACCGTGCGGTCGACCGGCAGCAGCTCGGCCGCCTCGGCCAGCGAGCCGATCGTGCCAGAGCCGACCGCGGCCAGGACGGCCGAGCCGAGCACGGTCGCGTCGGCGCCGGCCGCCTCGACCGGCACGCCGATCGCGTCGGCCTGGAGCTGAAGCAGCAGCGGCTCGTTGGTGAGGCCGCCGTCCACGCGCAGCGAGCGCACGTCCACGCCCTCGCGCATCGCGGCGACCACGTCCGCCACGCGCCAGGCGATCCCCTCCAGCGCCGCCCGCGCCACGTGCGCCCGGGTGGTGCCGCCGTGCAGCCCGGCGATCACGGCGCGCGCGTCCGGGCGCCACCAGGGCGCCCCGATGCCGGCCAGCGCCGGCAGCACGCGGGCGCCGGCGCCGTCCTCGGCCTCGCGGGCGAGCTCGGCCAGCGCGGCCGGCCGCTCGGCGATGCCGAGCTCGCGGCACATCCACTCGAGCATCGCGCCGGCGGCGAACACGCCGCCGTCGACCGCGTACTCCGTGACGCCGTCGATCCGCCACGCCACGGTCGGCAGCAGCCCGCCGGCCGGTCGCGGCACCTCGGCGCCCGTGTGCCCGAGCACGAACACGCCGGTGCCGTAGGTCGCCTTGACCCGTCCCGGCACCACGCAGCCCGCCCCGGCCAGCGCCGCCTGCTGGTCGACGACCTGCCCGCACAGCGGCAGCTCGACCGGCCACGACTCGTGGCGCAGCACGCCCAGCTCGCCGGCGGTCTCGCGCACCTCGGGCAGCACGTCGAGCGGCACGCCGAACAGCTCGCCCAGGCGCGCGTCGAAGCCGGGTGTGCCGAGCGCGTGCAGCTGCGTGCGCGAGGCGGTCGAGGCGTCGGTCGCGAAGCCCGCGCCGAGCCGGTCGCAGAGGAACGAGTCGACGGTCCCCATGCGCAGGGTGCCGGCGTCGCGGGCGCGCTGCACGCCGTCGTCGTGCTCGAGCAGCCAGGCGAGCTTGGCGGCGGAGAAGTAGGGGTCGAAGGGCAGGCCGCTGCGCTGCTGGATCTCCGGCTCGTGCTCGCCCAGGCGGTCGAGCACCTCCTGCGAGCGCTTGTCCTGCCAGACGACGATCGGGGTGAGCGGCGTCCCGGTCTCGGCGTCCCAGGCGAGCACCGACTCGCCCTGGTGGTCGAGCCCGCAGGCGACCACCGGCTCCGGCGCGTCGGCGAGCAGCTCGCCGACCGCCTCCACGACCGCGGCGAGCACCTCCTCGCCGTCCTGCTCGACCCAGCCCGGCTGCGGGTGGCGGTTGACCTTGTCGCGGCGCGCCTCGCGCACCGGCCTCAGCTGCTCGTCGAACAGCGCCGCCTTGACCCCGGTTGTCCCCTCGTCGATCCCGAGCAGTAGCAAGGTGCGAATCCCATTCGGATAGGGTCGGCCGGTGCTGACCCTAGACGAGTTGGGCAAGTCAGTCGACAAGGGCGATGTGGACACCGTCCTGCTGACAATCGCCGACATGGAGGGTCGGCTTCAGGGCAAGCGGCTCACGGCGGGCCACTTCCTCGACGAGGTGGTCAAGCACCACGCCGAAGGCTGCAACTACCTGCTCGCCGTCGACGTCGACATGAACACCGTCGACGGCTACGAGATGTCGAGCTGGGAGCGCGGCTACGGCGACTTCGTGATGAAGCCGGACTTCGACACGCTGCGGGCGGTCCCGTGGCACGAGGGCACCGTGCTCGTGATGGCCGACCTGGTCTGGGAGGACGAGTCGGACGTGGTCGCCTCGCCGCGCCAGATCCTGCGCCGCCAGCTGGCGCGGCTGGCCGAGCGCGGCTGGAGGGCGACGGCTGGGACCGAGCTCGAGTTCATCGTCTTCCGCGACAGCTACGAGGACGCCTGGCGCAAGGGCTACCGCGACCTCGAGCCGGCCAACCTCTACAACGTCGACTACTCGATGCTCGGCACGGCGCGGGTGGAGCCGCTGATCCGGCGCATCCGCAACTCGATGACCGGCGCCGGCATGCGCGTGGAGAACTCGAAGGGCGAGTGCAACTTCGGCCAGCACGAGATCAACTTCCACTACGACGAGGCGCTCGCGACGGCCGACGACCACGTCATCTACAAGACGGGCGCCAAGGAGATCGCGGCCCAGGAGGGCATGTCGATCACCTACATGGCCAAGCTCGACGAGCGCGAGGGCAACTCCTGCCACATCCACTGCTCGCTGGCGAAGGAGGGCGGCGGCAACGTGTTCGCGGACGACCGCAAGACGTTCGACCACTTCGTCGCCGGTCAGCTGGCGGCGCTGCGCGAGCTGACGCTGATGTTCGCCCCGAACGTGAACTCCTACAAGCGCTTCGTGGAGGGCTCGTTCGCGCCGACCGCGGTGGCCTGGGGCGAGGACAACCGCACCTGCTCGATGCGGGTGGTCGGGCACGGGCAGGGGCTGCGCGTCGAGAACCGCCTGCCGGGCGCCGACGTGAACCCGTACCTCGCGCTCGCGTCGATGATCGCGGCCGGCCTGCACGGGATCGAGAACGAGCTGCCGCTCGAGCCGGCGTTCGAGGGCAACGCCTACGCCTCGGACAAGCCCAAGGTGCCGCACACGATGTACGCGGCGCGCGACCTGTTCGCCGAATCTGCGATCGCGCGCGAGGCCTTCGGGCAGGAGGTCGTGGACCACTACCTAAACCGGGCGCGCATCGAGCTGGACGCGTACGAGGCCGCGGTGACCGACTGGGAGAAGTTCCGCGGCTTCGAGCGTCTGTGAGCCGTCCTGTCATCGGCATCTGCACCGCGGTCGAGCGCGCGGCGTGGGGTGCCTGGGAGGTCGTCTGCAACCTGTCGCCGCGCTCCTACTCGCTCGCCGTGCAGGCGGCCGGCGGGCTGGCGCTGCTGCTGCCCCCGGATGACGGCCTGGCCGAGCAGCCGGGCGAGCTGCTCGACCTGCTCGACGGGCTGATGCTGGCGGGCGGCTCCGACGTGGACCCCGGCGAGCTACGGGGCCCGCCCGCACCCGGAGACGCGCGGCAGCTGGCCGGAGCGCGACCGCTTCGAGCTGGCGCTGACCCACGCCGCGCTCGAGCGCGACATGCCCGTGCTGGGGATCTGCCGCGGGATGCAGATGCTGAACGTCGCCTGCGGCGGCACGCTCGAGCAGCACCTCGCCGACGTGGCGACCCACCGGCACACGCCGGGAGTCTTCTCGGACCACGACGTGCGCCTGTCGGACGAGAGCCTCGCGGCCCGGGCCGTCGGCGCCGCGGCGACCGCGGTCAAGTCCCACCACCATCAGGGCATCGAGGAGCTCGGCGACGGGCTAGTGCCCGTCGGGTGGGCGGACGACACCGTCGAGGCGATCGAGCTGCCCGGCAAGCCGTACGCGCTCGGGGTGCTCTGGCACCCGGAGGAGGACGAGCGCTCGCGCGTGATCGGGTCGCTGGTGGAGGCGGCGCGCGCGTTACCGCGGGCGCGCCCGCGTAGGCGCGTGCCGCCTCGCCGAACGCCTCGAACAGCTCGCGCCGGTCGCCGGCCTCGGGGTGCCACTGGACGCCGAGCGCCCAGCCGTTCGGGTGCTCGATCGCCTCGATCACGCCGTCGCGCGCCCGGCCCGAGACGATCAGGCCGTCGCCCAGCCGGTCGACCGCCTGGTGGTGGTGGCAGCGCGCCACGTGCACGGACTCGCCAAGCGCCCGCTCGGCCAGCGACCCGGGCGCCAGGTCGATCTCGTGCTCGGTGCCCTCGAAGGTGCCGATGATGCGCCGGTGCGTGGGCACGCCGTCGTCGCCGACCAGGTGCTGGTTGAGCGTCCCGCCGAGCGCCACGTTCATCAGCTGCATGCCGCGGCAGATGCCGAGGAAGGGGAGCTCGCGCTCGATCGCCGCCCGCGTCAGCGCCAGCTCGAACTCGTCGCGCTCGCGGTAGGTCTGCTCCGTGTGCTCCGAGCGCGGCTGGCCGTAGACGGCCGGGTCCAGATCGGCTCCGCCGATCACCATCAGCCCGTCGACGCGGTCGAGCAGCGCCTCGGGCGGTCGGGTGTCGACCGCGAGCAGCATGGCCAGGGCGCCCGTGCCCTGGATCGCCTCGACGTAGGTGTCGGCGACGAGGTGGGCGGTCTGGTCCCAGAACGCCCAGCGGGCTCGTTCGCGCACTGCGCAGATGCCGATCGCGATCGTCATGACTTATGCTCCGCGCCGATGGTAAAGGTGTCCCCGGCAGTCCATTTATGCCGATGGTGAGCGTCGTCGAGCCGGCAACCGAGGAGGTCCTCGCCGAGCTGCCCCAGGCGGGCGTCGACGAGGCCGACGCGGCCATCGAGCGGGCCCGCGACGCGTTCGGAGCCTGGCGGGCGATCGCCCCCGGCGAGCGCGCCGAGCTGCTGCGCGCGGTCGCCGCCGGAGTGCGCGACGAGGCCGAGCGAGCTCGCGCGCCTCGAGTCGCGCAACGTCGGCAAGCCGATCTCCGACGCCCGCGGAGAGATCGGCATGGTCGCCGACGTCTTCGACTACTACGCGGGCGCGCCGGAGCGGCTGCTGGGGGACACGATCCCGGTCGCCGGCGGCGTCGACCTCACGTTCCGCGAGCCGCTCGGCGTCGTCGGGCTGATCACGCCCTGGAACTTCCCGCTGGCGATCGCCTCGTGGAAGCTCGGCCCGGCGCTGGCGGCCGGCAACACGGTCGTGCTCAAGCCCGCCGAGCTGACCCCGCTGACCGCGGTCGAGCTCGAGCGGATCGTGGTCTCGGCCGGCGTTCCGGAGGGCGTGTTCAACGTGGTCGTCGGGCAGGGCCGGGTCGTCGGCGAGCGGATCGTCGAGCATCCGGACGTGGCCAAGGTGGCCTTCACCGGCTCGACGGAGGTCGGCCGCCGGATCGCCGCCAGGGCCGCCGAGACGATCAAGCGCGTCACGCTCGAGCTGGGCGGCAAGTCGGCGAACGTGATCTTCGCCGACGCCGACCTCGAGCAGGCGGCCGCTGCGGCGCCGATGGCGGTCTTCGGCAACGCGGGGCAGGACTGCTGCGCGCGCTCGCGCATCCTCGTCGAGCGCTCGGCGCTCGACCGCTTCATGGACGCGCTCGAGGAGGGCGTCGAGGCGATCAAGGTCGGCGACCCGCTCGACGACGCGACCGAGATGGGCCCGCTGATCTCGGCGGGCCAGCGGGAGACCGTCTCCTCCTATGCCGACGGCGACGCCCCGATCGCGATCCGCGGCTCGGCGCCCGACGGCAAGGGGTACTGGTTCCCGCCGACGGTCCTCTGCCCGGTGGCGAACGACGACCGCGCCGCGCGCGAGGAGATCTTCGGCCCGGTGGCGTGCGTGATCCCCTTCCGCGACGAGGAGGAGGCGGTGCGCCTCGCCAACGACACGATCTACGGCCTGTCCGGGTCGGTCTGGACGCGCGACGGCGCCAAGGCGCTGCGCATGGCCCGGGCGATCGAGACCGGCGTGCTGTCGATCAACTCGAACACGTCGGTGCGGGTGTCGACTCCGTTCGGCGGCTTCAAGCAGTCCGGCACCGGGCGCGAGCTGGGGCCGCATGCGCTCGACCACTACACGGAGCTGAAGAACGTCTACTACGCGACGGAGGGCTGATGGGCGCGACTCGACGGGAAGGTCTGCGTGATCACCGGCACCGCGAGCGGCATCGGCGCGGAGTCGGCCAAGCTGTTCCAGTCCGAGGGGGCCAAAGTGGTCGGCGTCGATCTGAGCCCCGACGCCGTCGGCGACCTCGCCATCCAGGCCGACGTGACCGACCCCGAGCAGGTCGAGGGCATGTACGCGCAGGCGCGCGAGCGGTTCGGCAAGATCGACGTGCTGTTCAACAACGCCGGCATCTCGCCCGACGACGACGCCTCGATCCTCGACACGTCGGTCGAGGCCTGGGATCGCGTGCAGAACGTGAACCTGAAGTCGGTCTTCCTGTGCTGCAAGTTCGGCATCCCGCACCTGCTCGACAACGGCGGCGGGTCGATCATCAACGTCGCCTCGTTCGTGGCGGTGATGGGCGCCGCCGTCTCGCAGGTGTCGTACACGGCGTCCAAGGGCGGCGTGCTCGCGATGTCGCGCGAGCTCGGCGTGGAGTTCGCGCGCCGCGGCATCCGCGCGAACGCGCTCTGCCCCGGGCCCGTCAACACCCCGCTGCTGCAGGAGCTGTTCGCCAAGGACCCGGAGAAGGCCGAGCGCCGGCTGGTGCACCTGCCGCCCGGCCGCTTCGCCGAGCCGGGCGAGCTGGCCGCCGGGGCGCTGTTCCTGGCGAGCGACGAGTCGAGCTTCGTGAACGCGTCCACGTTCCTCGTCGACGGCGGCCTGACGGCCGCCTACCTCACCCCGCTGTAGCGCGTCGCGAGGAACCGCGCGGCGATCCCGCGGCCGACGTCGTTCCAGGCGGAGATCCGCTGCGCCGTCTGGGCGCGGATCAGGCTCGGGTCGATCCCGCTGGCGACGGCGGCGTCGTCGCCCCATTCGTCGAGCCACTCGTCGTAGTCGGAGCGGGTCACCTCAGGGTGGAACTGCACCCCCCACACCGGCCGGTCGCGCAGCCGGAACGCCTGGAGGCAGAGCGAGCTGTGCGCGAGCGCGACGGCGCCGGGCGGGAGCAGCCACTCGTAGTGGTGCCACTGGAGCGTCTCGAAGCGCTGCGGCAGGAAGCCGAGCAGCGGGTCCACGCGCCCGTCCGCGGTCAGCTCCACCGGATACCAGCCGATCTCGGGGCCGGCGGCGCGCCGCACCTCGCCGCCGGCGATCTCGGCGAGCAGCTGCGAGCCGAAGCAGACGCCGAGCAGCGGGGTGCCGCGCTCGAGCAGCTCGCGCACGAACAGCTTCTCCGGGCGCAGCCAGGGATGGGCGTCCTCCTGGTCCACCTGCGCCTCGGCGCCGAAGACCATCGCCGCGTCGAACGCGCCCGGATCCGGCGGCGCCGCCTCGTGCGGGAGCCACTCGACCAGCTCGTGGCCGGCCGCGGCGTCGGCGAACACGCCCGCCGCCGCGTTGCGGTGGTGTACGACCGCGAGTATCCGCAAGCTACTGCCCGGCCGGCGCCTCCGGCGCCGAGGTGAGCGGCGGCGTCTCGCCCGTCGTGTCCTCGGAGAGCGGCTGGCCCTTCGCCCGGCGCAGCTCCACGAACAGGACGGTGGCCGCGATGGCGCTCAGCGGCGACAGCAGAACCCGCCCGATGAGGTCCCCGATCGCGTAGCCCACGAACGAGTCGCTGATCGCCCCGCCGATCGCGTTGAAGATGCTTCCGACGACCGCGGTCAGCAGGAACAGCACGATGATCACCCCGAAGACCCGCCATGCGTTGCCGCCGACCAGCTCGCGGCTGCGCCGCAGCGCGCCCGTCACGCCCGTCCGCTCGATCACGACCGCGGGAGCGACGACCGCGAGGAACGTCAGCGCGATCAGCCCGGGGATGATGATCAGGATGAACCCGACGACGATGATCAGCGTCGCGAGGATGCCGGCGCCGATCAGGGTCCCGATGAAGGGCGACGCGGACGAGAAGAGGCTCCCGACCGTGTGATCGCGGCGTCCGTCGAGGATGTCGACGACGGCCTCGACCACCATGCCCTGGAACCAGTACGTCGCGATCAGCGAGATCACGATCGTCGCCAGTCCGACGAGGACCCCTCCGCTGTCGAGCAGGATGCCGTTGAGGATCGCTACGGGGAGGAACAGCACCAGCGCCGCGGGGATCAGCAGCGTGAACTGTTCGCCGTAGATTCCGAAGATGCGCTCGAAGACGCGTCCCGTGTCCAGCTTGGCGTTCATGCGGGAGAATGTACGCCGTGTCGGAGACGCTAAGGGGTCAGCTCCTGATCGCGGCGCCGTCGCTGTTCGACTACTTCCGCCGCACCGTCGTACTCGTGATCGAGCACACGCCCGACGGAGCGATGGGCGTCGTGCTCAACCGGGAGTCCGAGACGCGCGTCGCGGACGCCGTTCCGCAGCTCGCCGAGCTCGCCGACGACGACGAGCTGGTGCGCCTCGGCGGGCCGGTGTCGCCCGACGCGGTTGTCGCGCTCGGCCAGTTCGCGCGACGTCTCCGAGGCCGGCGTCCAGGTCGTGGGCGGGCTCGGGACGCTCGACCCCGAGTCGCCCAACGAATCGCTCGGCCGGCTGCGCGTATACGCCGGCTACGCGGGCTGGGGAGCCGGGCAGCTCGACGGCGAGCTCGAGCAGGAGGCGTGGGTGGTCGCGCCGGCCGAGGCGGACGACCCGTTCAGCGAGGGCGACATGTGGTCGCACGCGCTCGAGCGTCGCGGCGGCGCCTACCGGCTGCTCGCCACGATGCCGCCCGACCCCTCCCAGAACTAGGCCCCGGGAATCTCGAAGAGGGGGATCTCGCCCTCGAAGCGCGGGAACAGCTCGCGCGCAGCGCGTGAGCTGGGCCGGTGCTCCGCGGACGGCAGCGCCTTGAGGTCGAGCAGCATCCTCACGCTGGAGAGGATCTGGAAGTCGGCCGCGTTGCGCTCGGGGCCGCCGAGCGTGCCCTCCCCGACCAGGGCGTCGGCCAGGTCGAGCAGCCCGGGGAGCCGGCGGACGTTGTCCCGGATCGTCTCCTCGGTGCCGCCCGACTCCGCGCAGCGCAACGTGGATATGGGCCTGGTCAGCGTGGCGACGACGGCCGGCACGGGCACGCCCTCGACCTCGGCGGCGATCCAGCGTCGCACCGCCGGGTCCTCCTTGGCCCCCCAGCGGAAGATGCGACGGGGGATCGGCTGCAGCTCGTCGTGGCCCCAGCGCTCGGCCCGCTCGACCGCGCTGCGCGCCACCGGCTCGTCCGGGAACAGCGGGCGCTCGGGAACCAGCTCGTCGAGCGCGCGTGAGATCTGAAGCGACCCCTGCACCTGGCGGCCGTCGTCGAGCTCGAGCGCCGGGACGGTGCGTCCGTCGAAGCCCGCGGCGCGCACGAGGTAGGGGTGGAAGCCCGCCAGCAGGTCGATCCGGCGGTGCGGCAGGCGCTTGTGCGCCAGCATCCCGGAGACGGCCTTCGAGGGATTCGACAGCGCGGTGACGTAGAGCCGGGCGGTCATCGGCAGCGGCGCACGGAGCGCGCGATCGCGTCGGCCCGGGCGCGGTAGCCGTCTGCGTTTACGTGGACGCCGTCGCCTGCCAGCCACTGCGGGTTCCGACTGACCATGCGCGTCCAGTTCACAACGCGCAGATTCGCACGCGGGCGCGACTCCTGCGCCAGCGCCCTGTTGTAGCCGCTGTAGCTCGCCCCCGCGACCGGCGGGCGCACGACGTTCGTCCAGACCACGCAGCGGCGCGGGCCGGCGACGGCCATCACGTCGCGGATCGCGGCCCGGAAGGCGCTCACCTGGCGCGGATCGTCGTTGGTGCCGAGGCTGACGTGGATCACGCGCGGGAGCGAGCGGCCGTAGGCGCGCAGGACCCCGGCGGCCTCGAAGGCGTGGCGGCTGACCGACGCCGACTGGGTCACCTTCCAGCCGCGCAGCTCGGCCGGGATGTAGGGCCGCGTGCCCACGGCGAGCGAGTCGCCGTTGACGAGCAGCCGGTGGCTGAGCGCCTGCGCTCCCGCCGGCGCGGCCAGCAGCGCGAGCGCCGGCACGAGCGCGCTAAGGCGACGCATTCTCGTCACCCCGCAGGACCCTGTAGTCCTTCGACATCGCGCGGAAGATGAGCCGCGCCGGCACTACCGCGCCGTCGCGCGAGAAGTGCACCCCGTCCGACTGGCGCGCCAGCACGCGCTGGCCGTCGATCTTCAGCTCGTCGCTGTAGCGGCCGCGATTGATCGTGTTGTAGATGTCCACGTAGCGGGCGCCGGGCACGGCGGGGGCGGCCTGCTCGACCGCTTTGTTCTGGGTGGCGTAGATGCCGTTGTACTTGGGGTCGCGGGCGGTCGGGGGCGGCACCCAGTAGACGGGACGCTTGCCGTTCGAGCCGAGCTCGCGCATCACGACGGCCGCTCGGCGAGCGTACTCGGTCTGCCACTCCGGCTCGTCGGGGCCGTACAGGGTGCCGTCGTGCAGCACGTTGAAGCCGTCGTTGCCGCCCATGACCATCACGACGGCGTCCGGCTTGCGGGCGGCGATCTCCTGGCGCGCGTTGATCTCCCAGTTGAAGAACTCGGGGTTGGTGAGGCCGGTCGCGTTGCGCGCGACCACGCTCACGTCGAACAGGTCGCTCGGCAGCATGTCGGTGAGGACCTCCCCGACGAACTGCGCCTGCGAGTCGCCAGTGACGAACACGTCGACCTCGTCCTGGCGGGTCGGCTGCGGGAAGGCCCGCGCACGCGCCTCGCTCTTGCGGCGCAGGATCGCGGTCGAGCCCTGCTCGAGCTCGGTGCCCTCGGCCGTCTTGCTCTCCTGCCCGAAGGCGAGGTCGAATCCCTCGCGCGGCAGGTGGAGGCCAACCGCGCCGGCCACGTCGTCGAGCGGCCGCCCGACCGACAGCACGATGTCGCGCGTGTGGCCCGGCTGCATGCTCTCGCCGGCGCGGACGATCGCCTCGGAGTTGAACAGCGCGGCGATCGTGAGCGCGATCACGACCACGGCCAGCACGCTGCCGGCGGGCATGGTGAGCGGGTGGCGGTTGCGCGGGTTCACGGGTCAGAACTGGAAGTAGATGAAGGGGGCCACGCCCTCCTGGCCCACGGCGGCGTCCGCCGCCACGATGATCAGGCCGATCGCGATCCCCTGGGCGGCCACGGGGCGGGCGACCAGCCACTCCTCGGCGCGCTGCCAGAAGTCCCCGGGGACCGCCTGGAGAGCGATCGTAGCCACCACGAGGAAGACCATCGGGAACGTGACCAGCGGCGACGGCCCGCCCGCGAAGATCTGGCCGATCATCTCGAAGGCCGTCGACAGGTCCGGTGAACGGAAGAAGATCCACGCGAGGCAGACGACGTTGAACGTGATCAGCCAAGCCAGGAAGGCCGGCATGTGGAAGCCGGGGAAGCGCCCGCGCACCCAGCGCTCGGCGCTCAGGGCGCTGCCGTGAATCCCGCCCCAGATCACGAACGTGAAGGCGGCGCCGTGCCAGAGGCCGCCGAGCAGCATCGTGAGCATCAGGTTGCGGTAGGTCTGGCGCTCGGTGCCGCGGTTGCCGCCGAGCGGGATGTAGAGGTAGTCGCGCAGCCAGCGCGACAGCGTCATGTGCCAGCGTCGCCAGAAGTCCTGGAGGCTGAGCGCGAGGTAGGGGCGGTTGAAGTTCTGGGGGAGCTGGAAGCCGAGCAGCAGCGCGATGCCGATCGCCATGTCGGTGTAGCCGGAGAAGTCGCAGTAGATCTGGGCGGCGAAGGCGTAGATCGCGAACAGCGTCTCGAGGCCGGAGTGGGAGGTGGGGTCGTTGAAGACCGGGTCGACGACGTTGCGGGCCAGCTCGTCCGCCACCACGGTCTTCTTGATCAGCCCGCCCACGATCAGGAACAGGCCCGGCCCGGCGAGCACGGCGCGCGGGTCGCGCGGCGTGCGCAGCTGCGGCAGCAGCTCGTTGGCGCGCACGATCGGCCCGGCCACGAGGTGGGGGAAGAAGGCCTGGAGGATCGCCACGTCGCCCGAGCGAGGCGGCCCGCGTCTCGCCGCGGTAGACGTCGACGACGTAGGAGATCGCCTGGAAGGTGAAGAACGAGATGCCGATCGGCAGGACGATCTGAAGCAGCGGGAGCGGCGAGCCCAGCCCGATCGAGTCGAGCGAGTCGTCGACCTCGTTGACGAAGAAGCCCAGGTACTTGAAGACGCAGAGCAGTCCCAGGTCGAAGACGACGGCGGCGGTCAGCGCCCGCTTGCGAGCGAGCTGTGACGGCGAGCGGGCGATCACCTGCCCCGCGACGGTGTTCACGAGCGTCGAGCCGATCAGCAGCAGGACCCAGCGCCAATCCAGCCAGCCGTAGAAGAAGTACGAGGCGACCAGGATGAACGGACGCCAGGCTCGAGGGTGGGGCATGAGCGCCCACGAGAGGACGAACACGATCACGAAGAAGACCGCGAACTCGATCGTGGGAAAGATCACCGCGGGCATTCTGGCTACCGCGGCGGTTGCCGCCTGTGGGTTGGCCGCGCCGGCCGCCGCCCTCCAGGACGGCGGCGAAGGCGTGCTCGTCGTCGGGGACAGCCTCGAGGTGGGCTCGGGGCCCTACCTGAAGCGCCTGCTGCCGGGCGTCTCGATCGACGCGGTGAAGGGGCGGACCAGCACCGAGGGCGTGGACGTGCTCGCCTCCCGGCTGGACCCGTCGGACCGCGTGGTCGTGTTTCCGATGGGGACGAACGACAGCCCTGCCGACCCTGGCCGGCTGGCGGCCGACCTCGCCGCGGTGCGCCAGCTCGCGGGCGACCGCTGCATCGTCGTCGCGACGCTGCAGCGCCCGCGCGTTGGCGGCGTCTCGATCGCGGGGCTCAACCGGGTGGTCGAGCGGTTCGCGGCGCAGACCGGCGCCCAGGTCGTGGACTGGAACACCGTCGTGCGGGCGCTGCCGAGCCTGCTGGTCGGCGACGGCGTGCACGGGACCGGCGAGGGCTACTCGGCCCGCGCCAGCCTGATCGCCGAGGCGGTGCAGGGCTGCGGGACCGGCGGCGCGGCGGGCAGCGGCGTCAGCGGGATCCCGGCCCCGCGCAACCCGCGGGCGGCGCCGCCGCCGCGGACGTCGGCCTCGGCGCCCGCCGCGTTGAGGGCGCCACCCGCGCTCGGCTTGATCCTGGATCGCGCCATCGGGCTGATCGCGGACGCCGCTCGGGCCGCCCGAACGGCGGCATCGAAGGCGGGCCCGGAGCCGGTGCTGGGCGCGCCCTAGCGCTTCGCCACGTGCTCGTCGATCGCCGCGCGGACTCGCTGGCGTTCGTCCGTGCTCGCCATGCGGTAGCGGCCCAGCAGCTCCTTCTGGCCCTCCAGCGGCAGCCCGGCGATCGTCCAGCGCACGGCGAGTCGCTCGAAGAGGAGCTCCTGGCGGCGCTGCCAGCGGTCCTCGGCGGAGGCCGCGGGCTTGGCGTCGAGGTCGCGCAGCGCTCGCAGCGTGCCCGCGCTCAGCTCGTCGCGCAGCGTGAGGACGTTGCCCTCCTCGTCGGTGTAGTCCGTGGTCGCGACGGGCGCCTTCGCGCCCTGCGCCCGGCGTCTGCTGCGGCGGCCCATTACGCAGCGAAGATACCCTGAGGCCGCGTGGGGACAGCGGTCCTGCCCGCTCGCCGCGTTTCGGTCTCGGCGTGGACGCTCGCGCCGACGGCGCTCGCCGCCGTCGCCGGGCTCGCCTACCTGGTGCTCGAGCCGAGGCCCGGCGACCTCGCGGTCCACGAGTTCAGGGCCGAGCTGTTCGGCCGCGAGGGCTTCACGATCTGGAACGGGCAGTGGTACGGCGGGCACCACACGCCGGCGTACAGCGTCATCACGCCCGCGTTGTCCTGGCTGGTCGGCCCGCGGCTGCTGCTCGTGGTGGCGTGCGTCGCCATCGCCGCCCTGTTCGAAGTGCTGGTGCGCGGGCACTTCGGCGCCGAGGCGGCGCGGTTCGGGGCGGCCTGGCTCGGGGCCGGGACGGCCACGCTGCTCGCGACCAGCCGGCTCCCGTTCGCGGTGGGCACCGCGTTCGGCCTCGGGGCCGCGGTCGCGCTCCAGCGCGAGCGGCGCGGCACGGCCTACGTGCTGGCGCTGCTGAGCCCGCTGGGCAGTCCGGTCGCAGGACTGTTCACCGGCCTCGGGGGACTGGCCTACGCGATCGGCGGGCGCGCCGGACGCCGCCCGGGCGCGATCGTCAGCGTGGCCGCGCTGGGGCCGCCGGTCCTGCTCGCCGTCGCCTTCCCGGAGGGCGGTTGGGCGCCGTTTCCCTTCACCGCCTTCCTCACGATTCCGATCTTCTGCCTCGCCTGTCTGATCGTGCTCCCCCGCGACCAGCGCGTGCTGCGCGCCGGGGCGATCCTCTACGCGCTCGTCGCGACGGCCGTGGTTTCGACCGAGACCCAGATCGGCGGCACGGCGCCGCGGCTGGGGATGCTGTTCGGCGGGCCGCTGCTGCTGTGCGCCACGAGCGACCGGCTGCGGCGCGCGGGCCCGGCGCTCGTGGCGGTCGCGGTCACGGGCTTCGCGCTGCTCGCGTACTGGCAGTGGACCTCCGCGATCCGGGACATCGACAAGGCCCTGCGGGACCCGGCCGCCGCCGCGGACTACTTCGAGCCGCTCAACGAGTACCTCGCCACGCTGCCCGGCCCGGGGCGAATCGAGATCCCGTTCACCAGCAGCCGCTGGGAGAACGCCGAGGTGGCCCCGGTCGTGCCGCTGGCACGCGGCTGGCTGCGCCAGCTCGACACCGGCCTCAACCCCGTCTTCTACCGCGGCGGCCTGAACCGCCTGACCTACGCCAGCTGGCTGACCGAGAACGCGGTTCGCTACGTCGCCCTCCCGAGCGCCAAGCCGGACCGCAGCTCGTATGCCGAGCGGGCCCTGATCGAGCAGGGCGAGCCCTACCTGCGCCTGCGCTGGAAGTCGGAGGACTGGCGCGTGTACGAGGTGCTGCTGGCGGCGCCGATGGTGATCCCGAGCGGACGGGCGGACATCGAGCTCGAGCAACTCGGGTCCGACCAGGTGCTGCTCGACGTCAAGCGGCCGGGTGAGGCGCTCGTGCGCGTCCGCTGGACGCCGTACTGGTTCGCCGCCGGCGGCTGCGTCGAGCGGGCCGGTGGGTGGACTCGCGTGATTGCACCAGCGGAAGGGCTTCATGCGGCTGTCCACGCGCTTCGCTCCCGAGCGCGTCGTCGAGCACGGTCGGCGGTGCGACGACGGGTGAGCGCGCTCGACGACCTGCTCGGCCTGCTGCGCTGCCCCCACTGCGGCGCGTCCCTCGCCCGCGCGGGCGCTGAGGTCCGCTGCGCCGGCGGTCACTCGTTCGACGTCGCCCGCCAGGGGTACCTGAGCCTGCTGGCCGGCGACTCGGCCCACTCCGGCGACAGCGCGGACATGGTCGCCGCGCGCGAGCGCTTCCTGTCGGCGGGTCACTTCGACCCGCTCTCCGCGCAGCTCAGCGCCGGCCTCGGCGACCCGGCTCGAGTCGTCGACCTCGGCGCCGGCACGGGCCGGCACCTGGCCCGGGTGCTCGACGACCTGCCCTCCGCGCGCGGCCTCGCGCTCGACGTGTCCAAGCCGGCCCTGCGCCGCGCCGCCCGCGCCCACGCGCGCGCCGCCGCGGTCGCCTGCGACGTCTGGGGTCCGCTCCCGCTGCGTGACGGCGCTGCCGACGCAGCGCTCACGCTGTTCGCCCCTCGCAACCCGCCCGAGCTCGCGCGCGTGCTGCGCCGGGGCGGCCGCGCGCTGATCGTCACGGCCGCGCCCGGCCACCTGGCCGAGCTGGCGGAGCCGCTCGGCCTGCTCGCCGTCGGCGAGGGCAAGCGGGAGCGGCTCGACGAGCAGCTCGCGCCCGAGCTCGAGCTCGTCGGAACGGCGCGAGCTCGAGTGGACGCTCGCCCTCGACCGCGCCGGGGCGCGCGACCTCGCCGCGATGGGGCCGTCCGCGTTCCACGTCGACCGCGTCGAGCTCGGCGAGCGCGTCGCGGCGCTGCCCGACTCGGTGAGCGTCACGGCGGCCGTGACGCTCACGCTGGCTCGCAGGGCCTAGACGCTGCCGAACAGCCGCGGAGCCGCGTGCTCGGCTTCCAGCTCCAGCAGCAGCCGCTTGCGCGGCAGCCCGCCGCCGTAGCCCACGAGCGTGCCGTCGGCCCCGATCACCCGGTGGCACGGGACGATCACCGCGATCGGGTTGCGCCCGTTGGTCGCGCCGACGGCGCGTACCGAGTCCGGCCTGTCCACCGCCGCGGCGACCTCGCCGTAGCTGGCGGTCTCGCCGTAGGGGATGTCGAGCAGCGCGGACCAGACGCGCAGCTGGAAGTCCGTGCCTGCCGGCGCGAGCGGCACGTCGAACTCGGTCAGCTCGCCCGCGAAGTACGCCCCCAGCTGAGCCTCGACCTCGGCGAACGCCTGCGGGTCGTGGCTCCCGGGTGACGCGTCCGGCGGCGGCGACATGTGCAGCTGCGTGAGCGCGCGCCCGTCGCCGACGAGCAGAAGCTCGCCGATCGGCGAGTCGACGCGGTGCCAGACCGGCTGGGCTTCGGCGAGCGGTTCGAGGAAGGCCATGGGCGACATGATGGCGCGCACGGCGGCGTTAGTCTGGCGGAAATCGGACATGTCTGAAAACCGCCAGACTCGCTCCTCGCAAGCTGCCACGCTTCGAGCCGTGATCGACGACTTCGAGACCTGCTACCGCTTCATGCGCAGCCGCGACCCGCGCTACGACGGCTTCTTCTTCGTCGGCGTCACGTCGACCGGGATCTACTGCCGCCCCAGCTGCCCGGCGCGCCTGCCCCACCGGCGCAACGTCCGCCTGTTCGCGTCGGCCGCGGCCGCGCAGTCGGCCGGCTTCAGGGCCTGCAAGCGCTGCGAGCCGGACGCCGCGCCGGGCTCGCCCGCCTGGAACCGGCGCGCCGACGTCGCAGGCCGCGCCGTCCGCCTGATCGCGGACGGGATCGTCGACCGCGACGGCGTCCCCGGCCTGGCCTCCCGGCTCGGCTTCAGCGAGCGCCAGCTCAACCGGATCCTGGTCGCAGAGGTGGGGGCCGGGCCGGCCCAGCTGGCGCGGGCCCAGCGCGCGCAGGCGGCCCGCACGCTGATCGAGTCGACCGGGCTGCGCTTCGCCGAGGTGGCGCTGGCGTCCGGGTTCGGCAGCGTGCGCCAGTTCAACGAGACGATCCGCGCGATCTACGCGCGCACGCCCGGCGAGCTGCGCCGCCGCGCCCGGCGCCGCCGCGGGGCGACCGCGCAGGGCGAGATCGAGCTGCGCCTGCCGGCGCGCGCACCGCTGGACGGCGACTGGCTGCTCGCCTTCCTCGGCGCCCGCGCGCGTCCCCGGCGTCGAGGCGGTCGAGGACGGCACCTACCGCCGCTCGCTCGCGCTCGACCACGGCGGCGGCCTCGTCGCCCTCACGCCCGACCGGGACGGGGTGCGGTGCGTGCTGCGCCTCGACGACCTGCGCGACCTGACCGCCGCGGTCGCGCGCTGCCGGCGCCTGCTCGACCTCGACGCCGACCCGGTCTCGATCTCCACCCAGCTCGAGGCCGACCCGCTGATCGGCGCGCTCGTGCGCCGGCGACCCGGCCTGCGCGTGCCCGGCTGCGTGGACGGCTTCGAGCTGGCCACGCGGGCGATCGTCGGGCAGCAGGTCTCGGTCGCGGCCGCGCGCACCGTGCTCGGGCGGCTCGCCGCGAGCTACGGCGAGCCGCTCGCGGAGCCGGCCGGTGCGATCACGCACCGCTTCCCCACCGCCGAGGCGCTCGCCGAGGTCGACCCGGGCGGCCTGCCGTTCCCGCGCAAGCGTGGCCAGGCGCTGCGCGCGCTGGCCCGGCTGGTGGCGGTCGACGGGGTGCGCTTCGACGCGGGCGCCGACTCGTCGGAGGCTCTCGACGCGCTGCTCGAGATTCCCGGCGTCGGGCCCTGGACCGCGTCCTACGTGGCGATGCGCGCGCTCGGCGACCCGGACGCCTTCCCGGCCGGCGACGTCGGCATCAAGCACGGACTGCGGCAGCTCGGCGGCGACGCTGCGGCGTCGGACGGCTGGCGGCCGTGGCGCAGCTACGCCGTCATGCACCTGTGGGCGCTAGTGAGCGCGGCGCCAGACGGAGGCCTGGTGACCGACGAGGCCGAGCAGCTGCCCGAGCGCGATGTTCGCGTCGACGAGGTGCAGGCCCCAGCTGGGGTCGGGCGACGGGGTGAAGACCGGCGCGCCGCGTAGCGGGCTGATCACGAGCGCGTGGGCGCTTCCGCTCGAGCACTGCGCGCGGTAGGCCCCGGGCGTCTCGCCCCAGGCCGTCGACACGTCGGGCTGTGGCACGCCGAGCACTTCGATCGCCGACCCGATCGTGCTTCCGGGCGCGAACGGCTCGCGCGGCTGGATCGGGGTGACCTTGGCCGAGCCGCCGCCGAGCGCCGCCGGGTTCGTGCACAGCACCTCCAGCCCGGGCTCCTCGGTGCGGCCGAAGATCGCGTTCTCGGGCGGCGGCTCGCCGTAGGTCGAGAACGCAACCACGCAGCCGGTCTGCGAGCGTGAGCGGCAGGCGCGGATGTGCTTGAAGTCGCCGCCCACGTCCTTGCCCGGCTTCACGGTCACGTTCCCGCCGAGCAGCAGGGCGGAGATGAGCCGCTTGCGCACCTTCGGCTTGGGGTCGATCTCCTTCGCGACCAGCTCGCGCAGCACGAACGTGCCCTGCGAGTGGCCCATGAGCACCACGCCGCGGCCGTGGTTGTAGTTGCGCAGGTAGTCGCGCCAGGCGTCGCGCACGTCCTGGATGGCGCGCGCCCGGTCGGCGGCCGTCGACCTGCGCCGCGCCCAGGATCCCGAGCAGGGTGATCTGCCGGTAGACCGGGGCGAACACCCGGCACTCGCTCGTGTAGCGCGCCGCCTGGTAGAGGGCGATCGAGCGCAGCTCGGGGTCGATGTCGAAGTTGGCGGCCGCGGTCTTCTGGTCGCTGACCGTGGGGTAGACGTAGAAGCAGTCGAACTTGGGCCGGCGCGGCTGCTTGACGTGCCGCACGCCGAGGCGCTTGCCGGTCGGCGACAGGAGCGTCGTGTTGAGGCTCACGTGACAGGCGTCGTTCGCCTTGCCGGGCTTGCACAGCCACGTGGTCTTGGCCGAGGCGGCGCCGGCGGTGAGCGCGCCCGCACAGAGCAGGGCGGCGACGGCGATCGACAGAAGTCGTAGGCGGCGCACGGCGCGGCACTCTATCCGCACGGGGTAGCGCCCGCGAGCATGAGCGGTACTTGTGCAGCAAACCGGACGTCCCCCTTCCGCGGGCATACCCCACCCACGATGGTCAGGTTGGCCCTGCTCGCTGCTGTGGTGATGGCGCTGTGTGCGTTCGTCGCTTCGCCTGCCCAGGCCGGCGTCGTCCCGGAGACCGTCACGACCACCGTGCAGCAGACCGCAACCGGCGCCACGGGCAGCGTGAAGACCGCGGTGAAGACGGTCGACGAGACGGCCGCAGCCGCCACGCACGAGACCGCGCCCGCCGCCGAGCCCGCCGTCCGGCAGGCGACGACGGTCGCTGCGCCGCTGCCGCTGCCGCGGCCGCGAGCCACGTCGCGGCGCAGGTGACGCCGACCCGCACCGATGACGGCCGCCCGCCCGCGGGCATCTCCTCCTCCGCGGGCCACGCGGCGCGCCCGGATCGACCGCGCGCCCACGGCCACGTCGGGGCGAGCGCGGCGCAGGGGGCGCCACGCGCCGCGCTCGCTCATCCCCTTCGCACAGCCGCTCCGGCGCCGCCGACCGCGGCTGCCGGGAGCGAGCCCCGCGCACGTCCCCGCCGACCGCACGCCGCTTCCTGACAGGACGCCCTCGAGCGGCGGGAGCTCGCCCGTCTCGGCGCCCGCCGGCGCCTTCGCGCTCGGCGGCCTCGCCCTGCTGACGGCGGCCGCCGTCCTGGCCGGACCGCGCCTGCGGCGCCGGCTCGTGATCCGACCCGCCGCCTGGCGGCCGGTCGCCTTCGTCGCATTGCTCGAGCGCCCCGGCTAGCCGCCGCGGGTTCCCAGCTCGAAGCAACTTCAAGACGAAGGAGATGGACATGAGACGCAGTGCTATTGCGCTGGGGGCGAGTGTGCTCGCCCTGGCGCTGACAGCCGGGCCGGCGGCAGCCGATCCGGTGCCGGGCCAGACCGCGACCGACACCACGGGTGCGGCCCAGGTCGGAGCCGTGGCGGTCGACGCGCCAGTGCGCGTGGCCAGCGACGGCGACGGTTCGGCAACCGGAGTGACCGCCGGGGGTCCGCAGACGACCGGAGACTCGACCGGCTCCGCGCAGGTGACGTCGGCGCGCGCCAACGCGCCCGTGCGGGTGTTGAGCGACGGCGACGACGCCGCGGCGGGGCAGGGCGGCGGCGCCGGCACTCAGGACGCGGGCGACTCGGTCGGGTCCGCCCAGGCCGGCAGCGTCGACGCGAACGCGCCGGTCCGCGTCGCGAGCGACGGAGACAACTCGGCCGGCGGCGGCAACGCCGGCGGCCCTCAGGCGACGGGGGACTCCACCGGCGCGGCCCAGGTCGGCTCCGCGGGCGCTCGCGCCCCGCTGCGGGTGCTCAGCGACGGCGACGACGCCGCGCCAGGCGGTGGCGGCGGCGGCCCGCAGGAGACGACCGACTCGTCCGGGTCGGCTCAGGTGGGCTCGCCCGGCCTGACCGCCCCGGTGCGGGTGCTCAGCGACGGCGGCGACGCCGCGCAGGGTGGCGGCAGTCCGGGTGCCCAGGCCACGGGCAACTCGGACGGGTCCGCCCAGGTCGGCTCGCCCGGCCTGAGCGCGCCGGTGCGGGTGCTCAGCGACGGCGAGACCAGCACCCCGGGCGGTGGCGGTGACGGCCCGCAGGACTCGACCGGCTCGTCCGGGTCGGCTCAGGTGGGGTCGCCGGCCGTGAGTGCGCCGGTGCGTGCGCTCAGCGGCGGCGACACCACCACGACGGGTGGCTCGGCCGGGTCGCAGGTCGTGGACGGCTCGACCGGGACGGCCCAGGTCGGGTCGCCGCAGGCCTACCTGCCGATCCGCGTGGCGAGCGCGGGCCTGCCGGGTGGCGCGGGCAGCGACGTGCAGGCCTCGCCGTCGGGGGTCGCGCCGGTGAGCGGCGACGGTCCCGGCTCTCCCTCTGCGGAGGAGCTGCGCCGTCTGATCGACGGGTCCGATCCGGACCCGGCGTTGACGCTCGGATCGAGCGAGGACGCAGCCGGCGGCAACGGGGGCCAGTTCGCGACGCTCGGCGTCTCGGCGTCGAGCCTGCCGCTGACGGGCTCCGACCCGCTCGCGTTGCTCGCGTTCGGGTTCTGGCTGCTCGCGGCGGGTGCGTGCGCGCTGCGCCTGGTGCCCGGAGGCAGGCGCGGCTGACCTGTCCATAGGACGAAGGGGTACGTGGTTCCGCCCCGGGCGGCGCTTGACCGCGCCTGCCCGGGGCGGATACAAACGTTGGACGATGGCGATGCCCTCCGCCGGCGTGGAGCGCCGTTGACGTGTCCGAGCCCGTCGACGCCGCGAAGCTGCGCGACCTCCAGAGCGTCACCGACGCCGGGCTCGCCCACCTCCCGCTGGAGGACCTGCTGGCGGAGCTGCTCACCCGGGTCGTGGACATCCTCGGCGTGGACACCGCCGCGATCCTGCTGCTCGAGGACGACGGCCGGACCCTGGTCGCGCGGGCGGCCAAGGGACTCGAGGAGGAGGTCGAGCGGGGCGTGCGCGTGCCGGTTCGCCAGGGCTTCGCCGGCCGCATCGCGGCGACCGGGCACCCGGTCTTCATCGAGGACCTGGACAAGGCCGAGGTCGTCAACCCGATCCTGCGTCAGAAGGGCCTGAAGTCGCTGCTCGGCGTGCCGCTCATGATCGAGGGCGACGTGATCGGCGTGCTGCACGTCGGGTCGCTGCGGCCGCGCCTGTTCGGCCCCGACGACGTCGAGGTGCTGCAACGCGTCGGCGACCGGGCGGCGCTGTCGATCAACGGCAGGCTGGCCGAGCAGGACCGCGGCCTCGCGGACGCGCTCCAGCGCAGCCTGATGCCCGCGGCTGCCCGAGCTACCCGGTGTGACCCTCGAGGCGCGCTACCTGCCCGCGGCGGAGGCGACCCTCGGGGGCGACTGGTTCGACGCGTTCCTGCTGCCGGGAGGGTCGCTCGGCCTCGCCATCGGCGACGTCTCCGGCAAGGGCCTACGGGCCGCCGCGCTGATGGGCCAGCTGCGCAGCGGGCTGCGCGCCTGCACGATGGGCGTGCGCTCGCCGGCGCTCGCCGCCGAGCGCCTCAGCGACCTGCTGCGCCAGCTCGACCCGTCCAGGACCGCGACGCTGCTGTTCCTCGCGCTCGACCCGCAGGCCGGCCGCATCGAGATGATGAGCGCCGGGCACCCGCCGCCGCTGGTGGTCGGCGCGGACGGGACGCGCAGCTACCTCGAGCTGCCGACGGGCGTGCCGCTCGGCGCCGTCCGCTACCCGACCTACGAGGACGCCGAGGCCACGATCGAGCCGGGCGACGCGCTGCTGCTCTTCACCGACGGCGTGGTCGAGCGGCCCGGCGAGCCCATGGACACCGGACTCGAGCGGCTGCGCGACGCGGGGCGCGAGCTCTACACGATCCCCGGCTCGCTCTGCCAGCCGATCGTCGACGTCATGCTGCCGCACGGCGCCACGCGCGACGACGCCGCGATCCTGATCGCTCGCGCGCAGCCGCTCTCGAACCCGTTGCTGCTGGAGTTTCCCGCCGAGGTCGAGGCGATCCCCACGCTGCGCCGTGTCCTCGGCCGCTGGCTGCACGAGGCCGACGCCAGCAAGACCGAGATCGACGAGATCTCGCTCGCCTGCTCGGAGGCCTGCGCGAACGCGATCGAGCACGCCTACGCGCCGGGGCCGGCGACGCTCGAGGTGCGCGTGGCCCTGTCCGCGGAGGGGGATGCCGTGGTCTGCGTGCGCGACTTCGGCAGCTGGCGGGCGCCGCGCGGGAGCCACCGCGGGCGCGGCACGGTCCTGATGCAGGGCCTGATGGACGCGGTCGAGATCGACCCGGGCAGCGAGGGGACGACGGTACGGCTCGTGCGGCGGCTGGGGAGGCAGGCGGCGTGAACGAGGTGCGCGTCGTGGCGGTCGAGGGCGACGTCGACATCTCGCGGGCGCCCGTGCTGCGCGAGGAGCTGCGGCGCAGCGTCGACAACCACGACCTCGGCCTGGTCGTCGACCTGAGCGAGACGCGCTACCTCGACAGCGCCGGCGTGAACGTCCTGTTCGAGCTGGCCGAGGACCTCACCGAGCGCCAGCTCGCGTTCGCCCTGGTCGTGCCGGAGGGCGGTCTGGTCGAGCGCGTCGTGATGCTCGTGGACCTCGCCTCGGTCGCGCAGCTGCACCGCTCGGTGGCCGCCGCGCGCGAGGCGATCGACGCCTAGGCGACGACGCGCAGGTGCCTGTAGGGCTTGCCGCGCAGCTCGCGGATGACCGCGTCGACGAGGCGCTCCTCGTCGCGCACCTGACCCTCGGTGATCGCGTCGATCACGCTGCGCTTGCGCTCCAGCAGCTCGGCCATCGTCTCGTCGATCGTGTCCGGTGCGAGCAGGTACCAGGCGCTGACGGCGCTCTCCTGGCCGATCCGGTGCAGCCGGTCCTCGGCCTGGTCGTGGCGGGCGGGCGTCCAGTCGAGCTCCAGGAACGCGACGTTCGACGCGCGCGTGAGCGTGATCCCCTGCGACGCCGCCTTCATCGAGCAGACGATCAGCTGGGGCCCGTCCTCCTCCTGGAAGGCGTCGACGGCGCGCTGGCGGTTCTCGGTCGAGTCGGCGCCGAGGATGTGCAACGCGTCGGGGAAGCGCTCGAGCACGGCGTGCTGGGTCGCGACGTGCTCGGCGAACACCACGAGCGGCTCGCCAGAGGCGAGGAAGTCGCCGATCCAGGCGAGCGCGGTCGGCAGCTTGCCGTGCACCGCCAGCTGGCGCAGGTTGTTGAGGCGCACCAGCTGCTCGGCGCGCAGCGCGGCGGCCACCTTCGCGTCGAGCGTGCGCAGGTCGAGCGGCAGCGTCTGGAGCCAGCCGATCACGTCGCGCTCGGCGTGGCGGTACTCCTGCTCGTTGGAGAGCAGCACCGGCACGGTGTCGTGGCGCTTGGCCGGCAGCTGGGGCAGCACCTGCTCCTTGGTGCGCCGCACGTAGCAGTGCGCGCGCAGGTTCCAGTGCAGCCGGTCGTCGCTGGCGGCGCTGCGGAAGCGACGCGACAGCCGCGCGCCGCTGCCGAACTCGCGCAGCCGCCCGAGCGCGCGCAGCTGGGCGATCAGCTCGTCGGGGCGGTTGAGGATCGGCGTGCCGGTGAGCGCCAGCCGCAGGGCGCCGTCGGGGAGTCGCCCGGCGAGCCGCAGCGCGGCCTTGGTCCGGCGGGCGCCGGGGTTCTTTACGTAGTGCGACTCGTCCAGCACGAGCGCGCGCGGGCCGAGCTTGGCCAGCCGGTCGGCGTGGGCGTCGAGGATGTCGTAGTTGAGCACGACCAGGTCCGCCTCGCGCGCCTTGTCGGTCCAGGTCCCCTCCGTGCGGCCGTCGAGCACGGCCACCTTTCGCTTCGGCAGCCAGTGCGCAGCCTCGCGCTCCCACATCAGCTTCATGCTGGCCGGGCAGACGACGACGGCCGGAAAGGCCTCGTCGACCTGGAGCGTGGCGAGCGCCTGGACGGTCTTGCCGAGCCCCTGCTCGTCGGCGATGAAGGTGCGCCGCCGCTCGAGCGCGTAGCGCACGCCGGCGCGCTGGAAGGGGTGCAGCTCGCCGCCCACCTCGAGGCCGTCGAGCTCGGCGTCCTCGGCGTAGGAGAGCGCGACCGTCTCGGACGCCCGCTCGTGCTCGGCGGAGATCTCGTCGAGCACCTCGGCCACGCGCTCGTCGACGCTCACGGCCGGCCGGGCGGCCAGGAACTCGGACAGGGCCGGGGCGAGCGCCGGGTCGGCGGGCACGGCGACGGCCCAGGAGCCGTCGCGGCCGAAGAAGCGACCCGGCCGGTGGACCAGGCGCGCCTCCGGGAGGCGCCGGAACTCCTGAGCGTGGCTCGGGTCCCAGAGCGTGTAGAGAGTGATGTCCGGCTCGCCGTGGTCGCCTACCTCGAGGCCCAGCTCGGCCGGGGCGGGGTGCTCGCCCGCCTCCAGCTCACGCGCGCACCTGCGCGCGAGGTCGTCGAGGTGCACGCCCTCCAGGCGCGGCAGCCGCCGGGCCGCCGGCGTGCCGAACGGCATCAGCAGCTTGGCCTGGCCGGCGGGCAGCGCGCCCGTCCAGCGCGGCGGGCGGATCGCCCGCCAGCGTGCGCATCAGGAAGGCGCCCTCGCCCTCGTGGGCGACGACCGTCACGGCGGCCCGCCAGCGGTCCGACTCCTCGAGCCAGGCGAGCACCTCGGGCGCCGCCTCCAGGTCGGGGAAGCGGCCGAGCAGCTCGGCGACGAGCTTGGCGACGCGGGCTTCGGCGGGCACGCGCCACTGCTTGCGCCGCCAGTCGAACCAGCGCTTCGGCAGCTGCTTGACCGCCTCGTTGAGGTCCTCGTCGAAGCGGAAGTCGAAGACCAGCTCGGCGCCCTCGCGCGGATCCTCGTCGCGCAGCCAGACGCGGGCCTGCGGCGGCTCGGATTCGGTTGGGAGGGGCGCGGAGGTCAAACCGACGAGCTTAGCGCCGGCGGCGCCGTTACCTCCGCTCGTATGCCCCGAGGTCCGGATCGGTGCGGGTCACGCCGCGCTGGTCGCGCTTGGGCGCCTTGCCCGGACCGGCCGCTCCGATCGCCGGGCTGCCCGCGAGCAGCGCGATCGTCTGGGTGAGCCCGCCGTTGCGCGCGAGCGGCCCCAGCAGCGGGTTGGCGGCGACGATCGGCGTGGCCTCCGAGCAGGTGCCCTGGTTGACCGTGGAGATCAGGTTCACGCCGGTGCCGAGGAAGCCGATCCCGCCGCAGTCGGCCGCTACGCCGCCGGCCTCGACGTTGAGGGCCAGGACCGAGTTGGCGATGCGCGCGGTCGCGGGCACGGCGACGCCCGTGGTGCGCAGATGCACGCCGCCGGTCGTGCCGCCGAACTTGTTGTCGGAGTCGGCGCGGTTGCGCGCGATCGTCGAGAAGCTGATCGCCGCGTGGCCGCCAGCGTCGGCGAAGATGCCGCCGCCGCTCGTGAAGGCGCGGTTGTTCGCGACGGTCGAGTTGACGAGCTCCAGGCGACCCTTGCTGTCGACGTAGACGCCGCCGCCGTCGCCCTCCACCTGAGGACCGGCCGCCGCGACGTTGCCGGAGATGGTGCTGTCGATCACCCGCGTCGGCGGGCCGAACACCATCACGCCGCCGGCCTGGGCCGCCTTGTTGTTGGCGACCGTGGTGCGCTGGATGACGACCTGGCCGTCGGGCGAGCCCTCGATGCCGCCGCCGCTGCCGCCCGAGTCGTTGCGCGAGACCTCGCTGTCGATCAGCTTGACCGTGCTCGAGCTGTCCGAGTCGATGCCGCCGCCGTTGCCGCCCACCCAGGGCGCACGGTTGTGGATGATCCGGGAGCGCAGGATCGTCAGCGGCGCGTCGCCCAGGTCGCCCACGACGATTCCGCCGCCGTCGCCGTCGGCGTCGTTCTTGTTCGAGAAGCCGCCCATGATCACGAGCTTGTCGAGCGTGGTCTTCGCCTTGCCGATGTCGAAGACGCGGTCGATCCCGTTGGCGTCGATCGTCGCCCGTCCGCGCCCTCTGTGGACGATCGTGAGCGGGCCCGACCGGATGTCGAGATCGCCGTTCGCGGCCCGGTCCTCGCCGGTGCTCTTGATCGTGAGCTCGTAGCGCTTGCGGCTCGGCAGCACGATCGTGTCGGCGCCCCGGTGGGCGTTCGCGGCGATCACCGCCTCGCGCAGGGTGCAGTCCTCGGCGGTGCAGCCGTTGGGCTTCGCGTCGTTGCGCGCGTTCACCTCGTAGGTGCGCGCCTGGGCCGCCGGGACGGCGGCCAGGACGACGGCCAGGGCGAGCAGAAGTGTGTTGCGGACCCGTCTCACGATCGACGGTCCAGCCTACATATGATCTGCCCGAATGGCGGGGGACTCGCTCGACCTGTGCCGACGCGCCTACGACCTCTACGGTCGCGGGCGTTTCGACGAGATGCTCGAGCTGTTCGCGGAGGACGTGGAGGTCTACGTCGGGCCGCCCAACATCGAGTCGGGCACCTATCGCGGCCGCTCCTCATACCGCGAGCTGATCGAGCGCTGGGGCGGCTCCTGGTCGCAGATGGTGATCACGCCGCTGTCGATGGAGCTCGCCGGCGACTGGGTGCTCGCGCGGGTCGAGTACCACGGGCGCACGACCGACGGCGACCTCGAGGTCAGGCAGGCGTCGTGGGAGCTGTCGCTCTGGCGCGACGGCCAGGTGCAGCGGTACGAGGTCTTCTGGGACGCCGAGCAGGGCCGCGCCGCGTTTGCGGAGCGCGAGCTGCAAGGCCCCGCTCAGACCTGAAGCCCTGCGGCGCGTCTCCGACGTCCAAAGGGATGCCGTTTCCAACGTCGGCAAAGCGGGCAGGCTCTGGGCTTAGTCGCCGACCCACGGCAGGGGAAGGTCACTCCAAGATGAAGAAGCTGCTCGCCGCCGCGGCCGCTCTGGTCGTCTTGACGGCAGGCTGCGCGGTCAACACCACGCGCGCCACCAACGTCACGGCCAACTCGGCCACCCTCAACGCGAACCTGCGCTGTGCGCCAGGCACGTTCGGCCAGGCCTGGTGGGAGCTGCGCCAGGCCGGCGGCGCCTGGAGTCGAGTCGGCGCGAAGAGCGCGGTCAACTGTCCCGCCGCCAACCGGACCTTTACGATCTCGCGTGCCGTCTCGTCGCTGAGCGCCAGCACGAGGTACGAGTACCGGGTCGGCGCCGCGTCCGGCCGCGGCGGCCCTGCCGTGTTCTCGAACGCGTCGTCCTTCGCCACCGCGGGCGCCGCCGCCGACCGCTTCAGCCCGGGCCTCGTCTCCTCGGCCGACCACGGCCTGTCCGCGCGCGCGGCGCGGCGTGCTCGGCTCCGACCACGTGCGGGTGGAGTTCGACATCGACACCCCGGTCGCGCAGATGCGCGCCACCGTCGCGGAGCTGGCCTCCCACGGCGCCCGGGCGCTGCTGCTCGCGGGCTTCGAGGGGCGCATCCCGACGCAGGCCGAGGCGCAGAACCTCGCCGGCTGGGCGGCCGAGTTCGGGCCCGGCGGACGCTTCTGGGCGGGCCGCGCCGACGGCGGGCTCGCCGTCCGGCAGATCGAGTTCGGCAACGAGACCTCGTACGGCTACCAGTACGGCGACGGCTACGCCGACGCCTCGTACCGCGCCCGCGCCCGCGCCTACGCGACGCGCTTCGCCCAGGCCCGCGCTGCGATCGCGATGACGGGCCGCAAGGTCGGCCTGCTGGCGCAGGCGGACGACGGCGGCAGCGGCTCGAACGCGTGGGTCGACTCGATGTTCGCCGCCGTGCCGAACCTCGGTCAGCTGGTCGACGGCTGGACCGTCCATCCGTACGGGCCACGCTCGCGCTGGGAGCCCAAGCTGCGCCGCCTGATCGCCTCGACGGCGGCGCACGGCGCGCCCGCGAGCATCCCGATCGACGTGACCGAGTACGGGATCAGCTCGGCCAACGGGGCGCCGCTGACCGACAACTACGGCTGGCCGACCAACCTGACCTACGCGCAGGCGGCCGCCGCGCTGGACGCGACGATCGCCGAGATGCGCGCCGACCGCACGATCGGCCCGCGCCTGCGCGACTTCATGATCTACGCGGCCCACGACCTGCGCCCGGCCGGCACGACGAGGGAGCGCGAGCAGAACTTCGGTGTGCTCCAGAACAACCTGGCGGCCAAGGGCGCCTACTCCACGGAGGTCAGGGACCAGCTCGTCGAGTGAGCGCCGCCCACGATGTGTGCTGACCGCTCCTCCCGGGGACTGTTAGGACGAACGGAGGAGGGATCGAGGGAATGAATACGAGGCGACTGACCGCGGCGATCGCAACGGTCCTGCTGGCGCTGGGGATGGGGGCGTGCGGAGGCGACGACGACTCCGACGGCGGCGGCGACGGAGGCACGTCCGCTGGCAAGCTGAGCGGCAAGATCGCCGTCCTCCTGCCCGATTCGAAGTCCTCGGACCGGTGGGAGACGGCGGACCGGCGCTTCTTCGAGCAGGGGTTCGAGGCAGCCGGCCTCTCGAAGGACGACTACATCATCAGCAACGCCGAGGGCGACCCCGCGACCCAGCGCAACCAGGCCGAGCAGGCGATCACCTCGGGCGCGAAGGTCATGCTGCTCGTCAACCTCGATCCGGGTAGCGGCGCGGCCATCATCGACGACGCCAAGTCGCAGGGCGTGAAGATGATCGACTACGACCGCCTGACCGTCGGCGGCGACGCCGACTACTACGTCTCCGGTGACGCGACCGAGGCCGGGCGGCTCCAGGCCAAGGGCCTGATCGAGGACCTCAAGGGCAAGGATTCCGCCCGGATCGCGATCCTCTACGGGGCCCCCACGGACTCGTTCGCCACCGATCTCAAGAAGGGCAACACCGAGATCCTCAAGAGCGATGGCAAGAACATCGACGTCGCTGCCGAGCAGGCCGTGCCGAACTGGGACGGCCAGAAGGCGCTGACGATCTACGAGCAGATGCTGCAGGCCTCCAACGAGGACTTCGACGCCACGCTGGCCGCCAACGACACCCTCGCGAACGCCACGATCGCGGCGCGCAAGTCCCGCAAGCTCTCGACGATCCCCACCAGCGGCCTGGACGCCACGGTCGAGGCGCTCCAGCACATCCTGGCCGGCGAGCAGAGCTTCACGGTCTACTTCTCGATCAAGGACCAGGCGACCAAGGCCGCCAACCTCGCCGTGCAGCTGGCTCGAGGCGAGGATCCCACCGGCCTCAACGCCAAGGTCGACAACGAGAACGGGATGGTGCCCACGATCCTGCTCAAGCCGCAGACGATCCGCAAGGACAACATCGGCGACACGGTCATCGCCGACGACTTCGCGTCGTGGGACGACGTCTGTGTCGGCGCCTATGAGCGCTACTGCCCCAAGGATCGCTAGCGGCTGACGTCGCCGGGGGTCTCATGTCCTTCCGTCACGACCTCGCCCCGTTCATCAGCTTCCGTGACGCCGAGGCGTGCGCGCGCGTCCGGGCGATCCCGCGCGAACGCCTGGCCGACCACCCGAACCCGGACTTCCGCATCCGCCTCGAGGAGGAGCCGGCGGCCTTCTACGCGGCGTTCGCCGACGACCTCGTCGGCCGCATACGAACGGCGCGCGAGGAGGGCCGCGAGCTCACGTTGATCCTCCCCGTCGGGCCCATGCCCCAGTACGCCCTGGCGGTACGCAGCATCAACGACGAGCGGCTCTCGCTGGGGCATGTGCATACGTTCAACATGGACGAGTACGCCGACCAGGACGGGCGGACCGCACCGGCAACGTGGACGGGATCGTTCGCGAGGGCGATGCAGGAGCACTTCTTCGGGCGCATCGACGCCGAGCTACGCCCGCCGGAGTCGCAGATCCACTTCCCCAGCCACACCACGATCGGCGACTACTCCAAGCGGATCGAGGAGCGCGGCGGCGCAGACGTCTGTTACGGCGGAATCGGCTGGAGCGGGCACATCGCTTTCTGGGAACCCCAACTCGGGCATGAATTCGAAGGCGAGCTCGACGCCTACAAGCAGGCGGGCGCCCGGATCGTCGAGCTGCACCCGATGACCGTGATGCAGAACGCGCTCCACTCGTTCGGCGGCGACTGGTCGTGGGTGCCCCCGAAAGCGGCCACGATCGGCCCACGCGAGGTGCTCGGCGCCCGCCACCGTTCGTTCTGGCTCGACGGCGACCTCGGGGGCGGCGTCTCGTGGCAGCGCTTCATCGCCCGCCTGGTCGCCCATGGACCGGTGAACGAGTTCGTGCCCGGCTCCCTCCTACAGGAGACCCGGTGCGACTACACGCTGCTCGGCAGCGTCGCCGACGACGTGGAAGTCGACATGGCGTAGCTCGGTGGCTCAGTCGTTGTGGTTGACGAGCTCGACGTTGTGCCCGTCGGGGTCCAGTACGAAGGCGCCGTAGTAGCCCGGGTGGTAGACGGCGCGTTCGCCGGGAGCCCCGTGGTCCTCGTAGCCCGCGGCGAGCGCGGCGGCGTGGAACGCGCGCACGGTCGCGTCGTCCTGCGCCGGGAAGGCGACGTGGACGTGCTCGGTGAGCGGGCGCTCGTCGCGGATGAGCGAGAAGCTGTGGCCGGCGCCCCTGAGCTGTACGCGGTCCGGCTCGTCCACGCCCAGCTCGAGGCCGGCGTACGGGGCGATCGTCGTGTAGAAGCGCTTGGACGCGGCGGGGTCACGGACGCGGATCCAGAGGTGGTCGACCTGGCCGTCGGGGACCGGGTCGTCGCGTTCGGTGTGCACCGCTTCCGCGCTGTTGCCGTCCGGGTCGAGCAGGAACCCGCCGTAGTAGTCGGGCCCGTAGACCGTGCGCGGCCCCGGCGCGCCGTCGTCTGAGTATCCCGCGTCGATCCCGGCCTGCCAGAAGGCGTCCACGGCCTCGCGGGACGGCGCGCGGAAGCCGACGTGCAGCCCGCGCGTCACGGGGTGCTCGCGGTCCGTCGGGGCGATGTCCCAGTCTTGCCACTCGACGAGCTCGGCGTCCGCGTGGCTGGGCTCGATGCCGAGAACGGAGAGCACGGTGCGGTAGAAGCGCTCGGACGCGGCGAGGTCCGAGACGGCGATTCCGACGTGGTCGAACATCTCGGCGAGGCTACCGTCGCGCGCCGGAGTGGCGGAGGGTGCGACGATCTGAAGCCATGCTGATCTACTCGATGAGCCCCTCGGTGGACGGCTTCATCAACGACCGCGAGGGCGAGTTCGCGTGGGGGGCCCCTGGCGACGAGCTGTTTGGCTTTCACCTCGCGCGGGTCCGCGAGCTCGGCGGGTACCTCCTCGGCCGCCGGCTCTACGAGTCGATGCTGGTGTGGGAGACCGATCCGTCGCTGCGCGACAGCGAGCTCCGGGCCGCGTTCGCCGACGTCTGGTGCGCGATCCCGAAGGTCGTCTTCAGCCGCACGCTCGACAGCGTCCAGGGCAACGCCCGGCTCGCCAAGGCGTCGGTGGCCGAGGAGATCGCCGCGGCGCTCGACGCGACTGACAAGGACGTCGCGATCGGCGGCGCCGGCCTGGCCGCGCAGGCGGTCGAGCTCGGACTCGTCGACGAGCTGCGCATGTTCCGCTATCCGGTCGTCGTCGGTGGCGGCACGCCCTTCCTGCCGCCGGTCACCGAAGACGTCCCGCTGGACCTGATCGAGACCAGGACGTTCGGCTCGCGCGTGATCTACGAGCGCTACGGGCGCGCCCGCGATGAGTCGGAACCGGAACGAGAGTGATGGGCGCGGCTGGGTTCGAACCAGCGACCTCTCGCGTGTGAGGCGAGCGCTCTCCCACTGAGCTACGCGCCCGGGAGCGGGGGAGAGTCTAGACGGGGCCTGGGGTTGCGGCCTGCCGCGAAGCCCAGATGGCGCCGCTCCCCCCGCCGTTGCCGCCACCACCGCCAGCGACAAGTATCCGGTCGGACAAGCTGGAACCGGTCCTCACGTCGGTTGCCCCGCCGCCGCCGACGCCGTTGCCCGACGCGTCCCCGCCACCGTTGTACCCGCCATTGCCTACGGTTCCCCAGCTGCCGACGAAGACGTAGTACAGGGTGCCAGGCTTGACCGTCAGCGTCGTCGTGATGCGCGCGCCACCAATGCCGCCAGACCCCTCCGCGCCGTAGAGGTCGAACGTCGCGCTGCAGACCCTCGCCGGCACGGTCCAGCGATTGAACGGCTCCAGCTGCGAATTTGGGCCGAACGTCACGGTCGCCGCACGGACGACAAGTTTTGGTGAGTCCCGGTCCGAAGGACGGGTAAGGGCGCTTCGGAACGATCGAAAGGACCTCGGTGGCCAAGACCAAGCAGGACAAGAAGCTCTATGCGCGGATGCGCGCGAGCGGTGTCAGGAAGAAGGTGGCTCGCGAGTTGACCCAGCTGTCCTCGTCCGGCAAGAGCCGCAAGAAGGCGCCGAAGCCGATGCGCGAGGCCGTCGAGCGGCTCGAGAGGACCGTTTCCGAACTGCGCGAGCACGTCGGACGCGGCGACCGCAAGGCTGCGGCGCGCAAGGCGGCCCGCACCCGCAAGGCAAAGAAGCAGAAGCGCAGCGCCTCGGCGCGCAAGGGCGCCCGGCGCCGCGGGTCAGCGTAGCGGCGGGTCGTCGGCTGGGCGGAGCGCGTTGACGCCCTCCCGGTGCGACCGGTAGCGGACGAAGACGCCTCCGGTGCGGCCCGCTTCAGAGGCGCGGGTTGCCGTTGGGCTACGGTACGGCGCCTTCGGCTCGGCGTAGTCGCGCCGAGGCGCCCTCGGAAGCCCGCTCGTATTCGCGGAGTCGGTAGTCGCTGTGCGCGCGCCCGCCGTACATCCGGGCTCTGTACAGCTCCAGCCGCTCGCGGCGGTAGCGCGCCTCTTCCCGCAGCTCGTCGAGGCGCCAGGCCTCCTCGTCTCTCATCACCGTCCGCGTCTCCGGCGAGTTCTCTGGCGTCCGTGGCATCGCGACTAGCAGCCCCTGTCGAGCCATGCAAGCGACGCTTCGCGGGCAGCGAACTGCTCCACGGCCGCCTGCAGCTGCGTGTAGGCAGCCAGCTCACCGGGCGACCCCCGCGCGGCGCCGTTCTGTCGCACCTGTGTGTCGCGCCGCTGCCTTGTCGAACGGAGTCGTTCGATGGCGACCTCGCGGCCCTGTTCCTGATCGGTCACAGCCGCCTCAACTCTGGTCTCTCTGATGTGGACGGGCGCGCGCGAGGAAAAGAGACCGGAGACCGAACGAGCGCCGAACCTACGACCAAGTCTAGTCCTGCATGAGAAGCACACCGGACGGGACGCGGGGGCCGCGCCCAGCCGGTGTTTCCCTCCTAGGTGGTCTCAGCCGGGGTTGTCCTACTTTGCGAACACCCGGTCGGCCAGCTTGGAGTCGGAGCAGGTCTCGAACGCTACGAGGTTGCCGCCGGCGTTGTAGGTGAGGATGTCGGCGCTCTCGACTGTCTCGTCCTCGAGGTGGATCGTCGTGAGCACGACGACCTTGTCGCCGTCGGCGATGAAGTCGTGCGGCTCGGTCCGGAACTCCTTGCTCCCGAACTCGCCCCATAGCCCGGCGACCGCCTGCTTGCCGTTGTAGGTTCCGGTCAGAGCGTTGTCACCGCGGACTGTCCACGCGACGGAGTCGTCGATCTTGCGCATCGCTCCCTCGGCGTCGCCCTTGCCGAACGCCTCGTAGGCATCCTGTGCCGTCTGCTTGTTCTCGTGCGCGCCCATAACTGTTTCCCTTCGTGGTGTGAAGGACAGGCCAAATCCGGAGCGTCCAATCCGTTCTTGGACGAAGCCACCGTCGTGAGAGGTACATCACCGGCCCCGCAGTCAAAACCCAGTGGGCCCTGGCCTCTCGCCTCGTGGCGCTGGTTGCGCCGTCGGTGGCATTCGGACTTGGGCTAAGCGCTCTGGCCGCAGGGCCAGCAGGTCTCCCACACTACTCCTCTGAGGGCCGCTTGTATCAAAGATCGCAAAACTCGTTTGCTGTCGTGGAGATCCTGCGGGAGCTCGGCCCCACTCGCCCAGGCCGCCCATTCGGGACTGCCCCACCGCTGCGCGTAGGCGCTGCGCACCAGGCTCATGTCCTCCGGCGACAGCACCCGCTCAGTATCCAGCAGGCGGCGTCATTCATGATCGGGACATCGTGTGCGCGATGGGACACCGCCATACCTAGCGGCGCGCTCGTCTCCGCCGAGGCGCAGGTCGCGGCCGTGCGCGACGCTCCGGCGGCGCGGCTCGAGCTGATGGCGCGGGTCTTTCACGGCCCGACCGGCAGCGCGCCGCGGCACCTCCCGTTCCGGCGGGCGGCGTTGTCGTTCATGCGCTGGCAGGCGCGCCGCGGTGTGCTCGATCCGCTCGACGCGACGCCGCCCGGCAGCGTGTGGTGGCGGGCGGTCAACGAGCGGCTGCTGCGGGACGGCTGCGAGACGGTCGCGCTGCTCGGCGGACTGGACGGAGAGCCGTCGTCGCGGGCGGTGCGGCTCTGGCTGGAGTTCGGCGCCGATCCGACAGGGCGCAACTGGTACCGGGCCCACAACGCGAGCATCGTGGCCGCCTATCTGGAGCACCGGGACCTCGCCGAGGCGGAGAGCGCGCCCGAGCGCTTCTTCATGAACGTCGCGCTGGTGCGCGTGCTCTACGCGCACGCCCTTGGCTCGGCGCCGAGCCTCGCGCTCGGGCGGTTCGCTCCGCTCGGCCGCCTGCTCGGCGACCCCCGCCTCGGCATGGCGGGCGCGTTCCTCTCGCTGCGGCGCGTGCTGCCCAACCGCTATCCGCTCGCGCTCGACGTGGAGCTCTACGTCGCCGACGAGCAGCGGCTCGGCCGCATGCTCGACTACGCGGTGATCGTGCCGCGGCTGCAGCGCCTGTACGAGTGGTCGGCCGAGGAGCTCGGCGAACCTCGCCTGCTCGAGCTGGTGCGCTCCGGCAGCCCGATCTACGCCTTCCCCTTCGACCAGCGCCACGTCTGGCGCAAGCCGGACATGCCGCTCGCGGGCCGGGTGCTCGAACGTCTCACGAGCCCGTAGCCGGCCACCAGCGCCCAGCAGAGCTCCAGCAGCAGGAAGCCGAGCTGACGCTCGTGCGCCGCGAGCACCGTGAGCACGCTGGCCCCGGCGAGGTTGAGCGCGAGGTAGGCGCGCGACTCCGTGGACAGCCGGCCGCGCTGCGACGCCGCGAACGCCGTGAGGATGAGCAGCGACCCGAGTACCTGGACGAGCTGATCCATGTCTGGACCTCCTTGGCGCGCCGTCGTCAGGCCGGGTACGGCGCGGGCTCTCGTCCGGGCGACCGCCGGTGGCGGCCGCGATTCCGAGGGTAGCGCCTAGGGCGCCGCCGGGACCACCGCCAGCGGCCGCTCGGCCGCGGGCAGGTCGCCCGTCTCGAAGGCCGTGCCCTCCACGCGGTGGACCGCGGGCATGCGCTCGAGGAACGCGTCGGCCGTCTCGAGGAAGCCGATCCGCGGCGTGCGGTAGTGCATCGGCACGACCCAGCGGGGCTCCAGCACACCCACGATCTCGGCGGCCTGCCCGGCGTCGATCGTCGGGCCGCCCCCGACGGGCAGGAAGAGGAGGTCGACCGAGCCGATCGCCGCCGCCTGCTCGTCGCGCAGCGCCGACTGGCCGAAGTCGCCGAAGTGGCAGACCGACAGCCCGTCGAGCTCGAAGCCGAAGATCATGTTCGGGCCGCGTTGCGTGCCGGCGGCCGGGTCGTGCTCGGAGGCGATCCCGGTCAGCTCGCCGGCAGGCGTGTCCGGCCGCGGCCAGGTCGACAGGCGGATCACCAGCGGATCCCCGCCGATCGCGTCCGCGCCGTTGTGGTCGTGGTGCTCGTGCGTGATCAGCAGCAGGTCGGCCGAGACGCCCTCGATCGGCGGGTACTCGAACCGGATGCCCCGCGCGGCGAGCCCGGAGGTGTCGCCGAACGGGTCGATGAAGACGGTGGTGTCGAGGCCCGTCAGCCCGAAGGCGGACTGGCCGTACCACTCAACTCGCATAGCGCTCCTCCAGTCTGCGGCCGGGCTCCTCGGCGTGCTGGTAGCGCCCGCCGCGCATCAGCGAGGCCGCCGCCGCGATCAGGCAGGCGCCGATCGCGAACGCGAAGGCCGCGTGGAGGCCGGTCTGGAAGGGGCCCGAGATCAGGTGCGGGAAGAAGGACTGGCCCGTGACCACCGCCTGGTCGTGCGGGCTCAGCGCGGCCAGCGCGTGCGGGCCGAGGAAGTGCTCGATCGGGTTGTAGCCGAGGAAGGCGGCGAACAGGACCGACACGGGCGGCAGGTCGGCCACCTGCTGCGCGGTCGCGTGGGAGACGCCGTGCGCCTCGAGCCCGCCGCTGAGCGTGCCCGGCAGCGTCGACGACAGCCCGACGATCATCAGCGTGAAGAAGATCCCGATCGACAGCACCTGCGCCGAGTTCTGGAAGGTCTGGTTCATGCCGCCGCCGGCGCCGCGGTCGCCGCGGGGCAGGCTGTTCATGACCGCCGCCCGGTTCGGCGAGGCGAACATCCCCATCGAGATCCCGTTGAGGAACAGGATCGCGGCGAAGGGCGGGTACGCGAAGTCGATCGGCAGCGCCAGCAGCAGGACGAAGCTGAGCGCGGCGCCGAGCATCCCGCCGGTCGCGAACGGCCGCGCGCCGAAGCGGTCCGACAGGTAGCCGGAGGTGGGCCCCGCGATCAGCATCCCCACCGTCAGCGGCAGCATGTAGATGCCCGCCCACAGCGGCGTGGTCGTGAACTCGTAGCCGTGCTGGGGCAGCCAGATGCCCTGCAGCCAGATGATCAGCATGAACATCAGCCCGCCGCGGGCGACGGCCGAGAGGAACGTCGACGCCGTCCCGAACGTGAACGCGCGGATGCGGAACAGCGGCAGCTTGAACATCGGGTCCTCGACGCGCCGCTCGATCGCCACGAACGCGGCCAGGCAGAGCACGGCCGCGCCGAGCAGGGCGAGCACGCGCGGGCTGCCCCAGCCGGTGGGGTGGCCGCCGTACGGGCGGATGCCGTACGTGACGGCCACCATCAGGCAGATCAGCCCGACGGCGAACGTGACGTTGCCCCACCAGTCGATCGGCCGCCGGCTCGGCTCGCTGCGCTCCTCGAGCTTGAGGTAGGCCCAGACCGTCCCGAACAGCCCGACCGGCACCGAGATCAGGAACACGAGCCGCCAGTCGATCGGCGCGAGCAGGCCGCCGAGCACGAGCCCGATGAACATGCCGCTGACCGCGACGATGTTGTTGATGCCGAGCGCCATGCCGCGCTGGTTGGCGGGGAAGGCGTCGGTGATGATCGCGGCGGCGTTGGCGAGCAGGCACGCGCCGCCGATGCCCTGCACGATCCGGAACACGATCAGGTAGGTCGCGCCGGCGCGGCCCGTCATCCAGTCGACCGTCAGCAGCAGCGACGCGACCGTGTAGATGACGAAGCCGAGGTTGTAGATGCGCACCCGGCCGAACATGTCGCCGAGGCGTCCCAGGCTCACGATCAGGACGCTCGCGGCGACCATGTAGCCGAGGATCATCCAGAGCAGGTAGAAGCTGTTGGCGGGGACCAGCGGGTCGAGCTGGATGCCGCGGAAGATGTCCGGCATCGCGATCAGCGTGATCGAGATGTCGAGGGTCGCGAGCAGGACGCCGAGCGTCGTGTTGGAGAGCGCGATCCACTTGTAACGGTCGTCCATCTCGCCTTCCAAATATATACAGGCAAACTGTATAGTCGCCCGAATGGCCCAGGACACCTCGCAGACGGCGAGCGAGCTGCGCCTCGTGCTGGGCCAGCTGGTCAGGCGCCTGCGCGCGGAGCACCGCTTCCCGATCTCGCAGGGCACCGTGCTCGGGCGGCTCGACCGCGAGGGGCCTCAGAGCGTCAGCGACCTCGCCGCCAAGGAGCGCGTCCGCCACCAGTCGATGGCTCAGACGGTCGGCGACCTCGAGTCCGACGGCTTCGTCGGGCGCCGCCCCGATCCCACCGACGGGCGACGCGCGCTGGTGGCGCTCACCGCGGAGGGGCGCAGCGCCCTGGCCGCGGACCGGCGCCACCGCGAGGGCTGGCTGGCGGGCGCGCTCGACGAGCGGCTGACGGCGCGCGAGCGGCGCGTCGTCGAGGAGGCCGTGGAGCTCCTGCGCCGGCTGGCCGACGCCTGACGGGTCCCGGCGGTAGTACATACGGGCGTGGCGCACGGGCGCGACAGGGCACGAGCCGCGGTCACGGCGGTCTTCTTCCTCAACGGGGCGGTGTTCGCCTCGTGGTACTCGCGCCTGCCGAGCATCCAGGACGACCTCGGCATCGGGACCGGCGCGCTCGGCTTCGCGCTGCTCGGCGCGCCCGTCGGCCTGCTGCTCGCGCAGCCGCTGACGGGCGCCCTCGCGGCGACCGTAGGGTCGCGCCGGATCGTCGCCGCCTCGCCGCTGATGATGCTGCCGGTGGTGGCGCCCGCGCTGGCGGTGGACACCGCGACGCTCGCGCTGGCCACGCTCGCGGTCGGCTTCGCCAACGGGATGCTCGACGTGTCGATGAACGTCGAGGGGCTCGCGGTCGAGCGCTCGCTCGGCAGGCGCATCTTCAACTCCCTGCACGCGGCGTTCTCGTTCGGGGCGCTGACCGGCGCCGCGCTCGGCGGGCTCGCGGCGGCGGTGGGACTGGACCCGCTCGCCCAGCTCTCGATCGTGGCCGCGGCCGGTGCCACGGCCGCCGTGGTCGTGACGAGGTGGCTGCCGCCCGCCGAGGCGGAGCCACCGTCGCACGGGCCGCGCTTCCCGCGCCCGTCCCGGCGGCTGGCCGCGCTCGGGGCGATCGCCTTCTGCGCCCTGCTGGCGGAGGGCGCGGTGTTCGACTGGAGCGGCATCTTCATGCGCCGCGAGGCGGGCGCCGCGGTGGGCCTGGCCCCGGCCGCGCTCGCCGCCTTCAACCTGGCGATGGGCTTCGGGCGGCTGACCGCCGACGGCGTGACGGAGCGGTTCGGGGCGGCCGAGGTCGGGCGGGCCGGGGCGCTGGTCGCAGCCGCGGGGCTGGGCGTGGCGGTGCTGGTTGCGGCGCCCGCCGGCTCGATCGCGGGCTTCGCGGTCGTGGGTCTCGGGCTCGCCGCCGTCTTCCCGCTCGCGGTGCGGGCCGCCGGCTACGACCCGGCCATCTCGGGACCGGCGGTCGCCGCCGTGTCGAGCTTCGGCTACGTCGGCTTCCTCACCGGCCCGCCCGCGATCGGACTGCTCGCCGAGGCGCTCGGGCTGGGCGGGGCGCTCGCGTGCGTATGCGGCCTGCTCGTCGTCGCCGCGGCGCTTGCAAGCCAACTGTCAACGCAGAGCCGGGCCGCCGCCTGACCTGGGATCCTCTCGCGCATGGAAGCCTCGGCCAGTCAGCCCGCACTCGAAGAGGTCGGCATCCAGCTCAGCAGGCTCTGGTGGCTGTGGCTGGTCTTCGGGTTCTTCTGGATCATCGTCGCCCTCGTGATCCTGCAGTTCGATCAGGCCTCTGTGACCACCGTGGGCGTGCTGGTCGGGATCATGTTCGTCATCTCGGGCTTCCAGCAGTTCATGTTCGGAGCCCTGGTGGGAGGCTGGCTCCAGCTCGTGATGTGGCTGTTCGCCGTGCTGCTGATCGTGGCGGGGATCATCGCCTTCATCAGCCCGGAGAACACGTTCGCGGCGATCGCCGACATCCTCGGGTTCCTGTTCCTGGTCGTCGGCGCCTTCTGGATCATCCAGGCGTTCGGGGAGCGGGACGTGAACCAGCTCTGGTGGTTCGGGCTGATCTCGGGCGTGGCGATGATCGTGCTGGCGTTCTGGACGGGCGGCCAGTTCTTCATCCACAAGGCGTACGTGCTGCTCGTGTTCGCCGGGATCTGGGCGCTCTTCCACGGCGTGAACGACATCTTCCGCGCGTTCCAGCTGCGCGAGCTCGGCAAGCTCGCGCGGCCGGGCGGGGCCTAGAGCAGGACGATCGCGTCGATCTCCACGTCGGCGCCCTTCGGCAGGCCGACGACCGCGACCGCGACTCGGGCGGGCGGGTCGGCGTCGCCGAAGAACTCGGCGTAGACCTCGTTCACGCGCGCGAAGTCGCCCATGTCGGTCAGGTAGACCGTGCAGCGGACCGCGTTCGCGAGCGAGCCGCCGCCGGCCTCCGCGACGGCGCTCAGGTTCTGGAGGCAGCGGCGCGCCTGGCCCTCGATGTCCTCCTTGACGAGCTCGCCGCTGGACGGATCGAGCGGGACCTGGCCGGAGCAGAACAACAGGTCGCCGGCCTTCATGCCCTGCGAGTAGGGCCCGATTGCTGCCGGGGCGGATTCGGTGGAGACGGAGACGCGATCCATGCCTGGCACTCTATGGGCGCATGGCGGCACGCGTTTGGCTGGCGGGTGAGGAGGACGCGGAGAGCGTGGCCGGGCTGATGGCCGGTTTTCGCGACCACATGGGCTCGCGCGGACCCAGCGACGAGGACATGCGTGCCACGGTCGAGACCCTGCTGCGCGATCCCGCGACCGAGTTCCTGCTCGGCGCCGCCGGCGGGGACGCGGCGCCGGCCGGGGTCTGCCAGCTGCGCTACCGGCTGACGGTATGGACCGGCGCCTGCGACTGCTGGCTCGAGGACCTCTTCGTGGACGCGGGGGCGCGGCGGACGGGCCTGGGGCGGGCGCTCGTCGAGGCGGCCATCGAGCGCGCCGTGGCCCGTGGCTGCAGGCGCATCGACCTCGACGTGAACGAGGACAACCACAATGCGCTCGCGCTGTATCGCGCGATGGGCTTCAGCACCGAGCCGAAGGGCGAGGCGCGGACGCTCTATGCCATGCGCAGGCTCTAGACTCCACCGCGGACCGTGCTAGGCGGGGAGGTAGCGGTGCCCTGTCACCCGCAATCCGCTCTAGCGGGGCTGAATCCCCGGACGAGGGGCTTAGGCTCTCGGGGCCAGTACGCCGGACAGAGGCGTCGATGGCCGGGTCCCGCGCGGCGAGCGCTCGCGAATCAGGTCAGATCCGGGAGGAAGCAGCCTTAAGCGATACCGCTCGTGCGCCGCGGACCAGCCTGGCCGGAGCCGAAGATCGGCGGGCACGCCCGAGAACCGGCTTCGAGAACGGGTGCACGGTCCATGCTTTGCTTCTGTATGGGCAATGCCGATCTCATCCGCAAGCTCACCGACATGTGGAACGCCGGTGAGGTGGACGGGGTCTTCGACCTCTACACCGAGGACGCCGAGATCCGCACGGGCCCGCACTGGCCGGAGGTGGCGGTCTACCGCGGCCGCGAGGAGATCCGCCGGACGACCGCCGAGTGGGCCTCGATGTGGGAGGACCTCCAGATCGAGCTCGGCTCGATGGAGGAGTTCGGCGAGCGCATGGTTGTGACCGGCGCGTGGCGCATGCGCGGGGCCGCCAGCGGCATCGACGGCGTGATGCCGATCTTCATCCTGTTCACGTTCAGGGAGGGCCGGATCGCCGTGCTCGAGTGGTTCGAGGACCGCGACCTGGCCGTGGCCGCCGCCGTCGAGGCGCGCGGCTAGCATGGGTCGCCGGATGCTCTCCCTCTACCGCCGCCACCGCCCCAGGACCTTCGACGAGGTGGTCGGGCAGGAGCACATCGTGCGCACGCTGCGCAACGCGATCGAGCTCGACAAGGTGCACCACGCCTACCTGTTCGTCGGCTCGCGGGGCACCGGCAAGACGTCGATGGCCAAGCTGCTGGCCTGCGCCCTCAACGCCAGCGGCGGCCCGAGCGCGGACTTCGACCCCCAGGACTCGGCGGCCAAGGCGATCCTCGCCGGCACCTCGCTCGACGTGGTCGAGATGGACGCGGCCTCGAACAACTCGGTCGACGACATCCGGGAGCTGCGCGAGAACGTCGCGCTCGCTCCGATGCAGGGCGGCCACCGCATCTACATCCTCGACGAGGCTCACATGCTCTCCACGGCCGCGTGGAACGCGTTCCTCAAGACGCTCGAGGAGCCGCCCGCGCACGTGGTCTTCGTGCTCGCGACCACCGAGGCGCACAAGGTCCCCGCCACGATCGTGGACCGCTGCCACCGCTTCGACTTCCAGCGGCCCTCGCTCGAGCAGATCGCGAGCGTGCTGCGCAGGGTGGCGGCCGAGGAGCAGATCGAGCTGCCCGACCCGGCGATCGGCATGCTCGCCCGCTCCGCCACCGGCAGCTTCCGCGACGCGCTCGGCACGCTCGAGCAGCTCGTCACCTACGGCGGCAAGGAGGTGCAGCTCGACGACGTGCGCGACATCCTCGGCGTGGCCGACGCCGAGCTCGTGCTCGACACCGGCGACGCGCTCGCCGGCAGCGACCCGCGCGCGGCGTTGCTGGCGGTACAGCGGCTGTCCGACTCGGGGCGCGACTTCACCCAGTTCATGCGCGACCTGTCGGCGCACCTGCGCCACCTGTTCGTCGTGCAGACGCTCGGCGAGGTGCCCGACTCGTTCTCGGTGACCGCGCAGCACACCGACCGCCTCGCGGCGCAGGCGGAGCAGTTCTCGCAGGGGGAGATCCTGCGCACGATCGACTTCCTCGCCTCCGCGATCGCGGCCGTCAAGGACGGCTCGGAGCCGCGCATCCAGCTCGAGATGGCGCTGCTCAAGGCGACCCAGCCGCAGGCCGACCTGTCGCTCCAGGCGCTGATGTTCCGCATCGAGCAGCTCGAGGCGCGCCTCGGCGGTGCGCCCGCCGAGCAGGCGGCGCCGGCCGCTCCGGCGTCCGCGGCCCCCGCGTCCGCGCCGCCCCCCGCACCTGCTCGCTCGGCGCCCGCCGGGCCGGTCGCCGCCGTGGCGATCGACCCGCAGGCGGAGGTCGAGCCGGTCCCCGTCGGGGAGGTCGACCTCGAGCACCTGCAGGCGATCTGGCCCGCGGTGGCCGAGGCGGTCACCGAGGAGAACGGGATGGTCGGCGCCGCGCTCGGCGCGGCGCGGCCGATGGCGATCGAGGCGGAGCGCGTCACCGTCGCCTTCCCGCCCGACGCGGCATTCGTGAAGAAGAAGGCCGAGGCGAACCGGGAGCTCGTGCAGCGCGCGCTGCGCGGCCTGACCGGGCACTCGCTGGCGGTCACCTACGAGCTGCGCGAGGACGCCCTGCCCGCGGGCCCGGCGCTGCTCGGCGAGGAGGAGCTGATCGAGCGGCTGCGGGCAGAGTTCGCCGCTGAGGAAGTCTTCGACGAAGAGGAGAGCTAGGCGATGGCCGGCCAGCCCAACATGAACGCCATGCTCAAGCAGGTCCAGAAGATGCAGGCCGACATGGCGAAGGCCCAGGAGGAGCTGAAGCACGAGGTCGTGGAGGCCAGCGCGGGTGGCGGGATGGTCACCGTGAAGGTCAGCGGCGACCTCGAGGTCAAGGAGATCCGGATCGACCCCGAGGCCGTCGACCCCGAGGACGTCGAGCTGCTCCAGGACATGGTCCTCGCGGCGGTCAACGAGGGGGTCCGCGCCGCGCAGGAGCTGGCCGCCTCGAAGCTGAACGCGGCGACCGGCGGCCTCGGCGGCGCCGGCGGGCTGGGCGGACTCGGCCTGCCCGGGTTCTAGGCTCTTAGGCTCTGTTCGCCGCCCCGGTCAACCGCCTCATCACCGAGCTCGCGCGCCTGCCCGGCATCGGGCAGCGCACCGCGCAGCGGCTCGCGTTCCACATCCTGAGCGTCTCCGACGAGGAGGCGCTGGCGCTCGCCGACTCGATCCGCGAGGTCAAGGAGACCGTCGGCCACTGCGAGATCTGCTTCAACCTGGCCACCGAGGCGACCTGCCGCATCTGTCAGGACGAGCGGCGCGAGGCGGCCATGATCTGCGTCGTCGAGCAGCCCAGCGACGTGATCCCGATCGAGCGCTCGGGTGAGTTCAACGGCCGCTATCACGTGCTCGGCGGGGCGCTCTCGCCGATCGACGGGGTCGATCCGGAGCACCTCCACATCGGCGAGCTGCTCGGGCGGGTGTCGAACGGGGCCGGAGTCACCGAGGTCGTGATCGCCACGAACGCGACCACGACCGGCGAGGCCACGGCGCTCTACCTCGCCGACGCCCTGCGCGAGCGCGTCCCGTCGCTGGCGGTCACCCGGCTGGCGAGCGGCCTGCCCGTCGGCTCGGACCTCGAGTACGCGGACGAGATCACGCTCGGACGCGCGCTGCGCGGTCGCCAGGCGCTGTAGCCTCCGCGTATGGCTGCTCGCATCGTGCGCGGCGCTTGCCCGCACGACTGTCCCGACACCTGCGCGATGCACGTCACCGTCGAGGACGGCCGGGCGGTCAAGGTCGCCGGCGACCCGGAGCACCCGATCACGGTCGGCTTCCTGTGCGGCAAGGTGTCGAACTACCTGGACCGCGTCTACTCGGACGAGCGCGTCCTGCACCCGCTGATCCGCGAGGGCGGGGAGCTGCGCCGGGCGTCCTGGGACGAGGCGCTCGACCGCGTGGCCGGCGGGCTGTCGCGCGCCCGCGACGAGCACGGCGGCGAGTCGATCCTGCCCTACTCGTACATGGGCACGCAGGGCCTGATCCAGGGCGACGTGATGAGCGCGCGCGTGATGCACGCGCTCGGCGCGACCACCCTCGAGCGGACGATCTGCGCGACGCGCGGGAATCGCGGGGACCGCGATGGCGCACGGCATCTCGCCCGAGGTCGACCCCGAGGAGTGGCACAACGCGCGCTACGTGATCGTCTGGGGCTGGAACCCGATGTCGACGGCGCCGCATCTGTGGCGCAAGCTGCTCGACGCCCGCGCGGCCGGGGCGCGAATCGTCGTCGTCGACCCGTTCCGCAGCCGCACCGCGCGCGTGGCCGACGAGCACCTGCGCCCGCTGCCGGGCACCGACGCCGCGCTGGCGATCGGGATGATGCGGGCGATCGTCGAGGCCGGGCTGCAGGACGAGGAGTGGTGCCGCGCCCACGCCGACGGCTACGAGGAGCTGCTCGGCGGAGCTCGGGCGCGGCACGGTGGAGGAGTGCGCGGCGATCTGCGGCGTCCCGGCCGAGGACATCGCCCGCGTCGGGCGCGAGTTCGCGACCACGCGGCCGGCGCTGGTCCGCCTCGGCGTCGGGGCACAGCGCCACATGGGCGCCCCGCCCGCGTACTCGACGATCGCCTCGCTGCCTGCGCTGACCGGCGCCTGGCGCGACCGCGGCGGCGGCTGCGCCTACATCCCGCTGGCGACCGCGGCCGCCGTGTCCGACTACGCGCTGCGGCGCGAGGACCTGCGGCCCGGACCCGTCCGGACGATCAACATGTCGCAGATCGGCGAGGCGCTCACCGACCCCTCGCTCGACCCGCCGGTCAAGGCGTTCGTGTGCTGGAACTCCAACCCGGCCGCGATCGCGCCCGACCAGGAGCGCGTGCTGGAGGGCCTGCGCCGCGACGACCTGTTCGTCGTCGTGCTCGAGCAGTTCATGACCGACACCGCGGCGCTCGCCGACGTGGTGCTGCCCGCCACCACGCAGCTCGAGCACCGCGACGTGCTCTTCTCCTGGGGCCACCACTACCTGACCTTCAACGAGCCCGCGATCGAGCCGCAGGGGGAGGCCAAGCCGAACACCGAGACGTTCCGGCTGCTGGCCGCGCCGGCTCGGGTTCGACGACCCCTGCTTCGGCGAGGACGACGACGAGCTGATCGACGCGCTGCTGGCCGACTTCGACGAGGGCGACCTGCGCACGCGCGGCTGGCGCAAGATCGACCTCGGCCAGGGGCCGGTCCCGCACGCCGAGGGAGGGTTCGGCACGGAGACCGGGCGGGTCGCCCTGCACGCCGACTACCTGCCGCCCGCCGAGGTCGCCGACGCGCAGCTCGCCGAGCGCTTCCCGCTGGCGATGATCACGCCGAAGACGCACCTCTTCCTCAACTCCACGTTCGCCAACCAGGCCCGCCAGCACTCGGCGCAGCCCTCTCCCTCGGTGGTGTTGCATCCGGCCGACGCTGCGTCGCGTCAGCGTGAACGACGGCGATCAGGTGAGGGTGTTCAACTCGCGTGGGTCCTTCGTGTGCGCCGCCCAGGTGTCAGACGACGCCCGCCCCGGCGTTCTGGTCGCGCCGATGGGGTGGTGGAACTCGGACTACGCAGGGGGCCGCAGCGGTCAGGCGACGACCTCGCAGGCGCTCACCGAGCGGGGTCACGCGCCGACCTTCAACGACAACCGCGTCGAGGTCGAGGCGCTCTAGCCGATCAGGCCGTAGTCGCGCTTCGCGGCCAGCACGCGGCGCAGCGCCTCGTCGATGCGCCGGCGCGGGATGGCGCCGTCCTGGGCGGCGCGCAGCACGGCCTCGTAGGCCGCCTGCTGGTCGCCGTCGCTGCCCGACACGTAGACCATGTCGGCGCCGGCGCGGATCGCCTGCACGGCGGCGTCGGGGATCGAGTAGGAGGTGGTGATCGCCGGGTCGGCCAGGTCGTCGGTGATCGCGACGCCCGCGAAGCCGAGCCCGCGACGCAGCAGGTCGGTCGCGATCGAGCGCGTCAGCGAGGCGGGGGCGGTGAAGTCGTTGATCGGGTAGAGCGCGTGCGAGAGCACGACCGCCGGGACGCCGGCCGCGATGGCGGCCTCGAACGCGACCAGATCGCGGTCGCGCAGCGCGTCGAGGTCGAGCCCGACGCTCGCGGGGCCGAGCTGCGTCGACTGGTCCGCGGCGCCGAGGCCGGGGAAGTGCTTGGCGGCGCCGAACAGGCGCTTGTCCCGGAAGGCGTGGACCACGGCGTCGGCGTAGGCGGCCACCTCGTCCGGCTCGTCCGAGTACACGCGTGCGCCCAGGGCCGAGCCCGACTCGAACCCCACGTCGACCACGGGATCGAGCACGCCGTTCACGCCGAGGCCGCGCAGCGTCGTCGCGGTCTCGGTCGCCTCGGCGCGCGCCTCCTCGGTCGAGCGCAGGTCGGCGGGCACGCTCGGCGGCGGGAGGCCCGGCAGGGCGTTGAACTCGGCGCCGTCCTGGGCGGCGAGCACCCAGGGAGGCACGTGGCCGCGCTGCTGCGCGATCGGCCGCCGCCTCGCCGGTGAGGGCCGTCAGCTGCGCGGGGTCCGTGTAGTTCTGGCGGGCGAGCACGAGCCCGCCGAGATCGAGCCGCCCGAGCCGCCGGAAGACCTCGGCGCCCGCGTCGGTGCCGCGGAAGCCGACCAGGAACAGCTGAGCGACCTTGCGCTCGACCGGAAGCCGGCGCACGAGGTCGGCGACGTCGCGAGCCGTCGCGGGCCCGGCGGGCGCCGGCCGCGCCCGCCGGCGCACCGGGACGATCTTCGCGAGGAACGAGGTCTGCTCCAGCGGCCTGCCGGCTCGCTCCGGCAGCGCCGCCCGGTCGGACTCGTCCGACTCGCGTGCCCCCAGCACCGCCCCAAACGCCGCCGACGCGAGCGCGACGAGTGCAACGAGAGACACAACGAACCGTGACGGCAGGCGCACGCCGCGCAGCCTAAGCGGAGGGTGGTCGAGGATGGTCGCGTATACCGCGACCGATGACGACCGGTCTATCTTTCGTCGCCATGCCGGACACGGTCGTCATGAAGTTCGGGGGCACCTCCGTCGCCGACGCGGAGCGGATCAAGCGCGCCGCAGAGCGCATCGTCGAGCGCGCCGAGGAGGGCAATCAGGTGGTCGCCGTCCTGTCGGCGCGCGGCAAGCACACCGACGAGCTGGTGGCGCTCGCCCACGAGGTGTCGCCGCGGCCGCACCCGCGCGAGATGGACATGCTGCTGTCGACCGGCGAGCGCGTGACCTGCGCGCTGGCGGCGATGGTGATCAACGACCTCGGCCACGGGGCGATCTCGCTGACCGGCTCGCAGGCGGGCATCGTGACCGACAGCGGCCACACGAAGGCCAAGATCATCGAGGTCAAGGCCGACCGCATCCGCAAGGCGCTCGACACCCGCAAGGTCGTCCTGGTGGCGGGCTTCCAGGGCGTGTCGCAGGGCTCGCTCGACGTCACGACGCTCGGGCGCGGCGGCTCGGACACCACCGCGGTGGCCCTCGCGGCCGCCCTCGGTGCGGAGGTCTGCGAGATCTTCACCGACGTCGCCGGCGTCTTCTCGGCCGACCCGCGCATCGTCCCCAACGCGCGCAAGCTGCCGGTGCTCACGTTCGAGGAGATGCTCGAGATGTCGGCCTCGGGCGCGGGCGTGCTCCAGCTGCGCAGCGTCGAGTACGCGCGCAACCACGGCGTCAAGATCCACTGCCGATCGAGCTTCGACGAGGGACCCGGTACCGTCATCCAGGACGAGGAGATGACGATGGAGCGACCACTCGTGACGGCCGTGACGCACTCCACCTCGGAGGCGCGCATCACGCTGCTCGGGCTGCCCGACAAGCCGGGCATCGCGGCGGCGGTGCTGGGCGCCCTGGCCGAGGCGAACGTGAACGTCGACATGATCATCCAGAACGAGCCCGCCAGCGAGGGGCACCTCGCCGACATGTCGTTCACGGTCCCGCGCGAGGACGTGTTGGCGGCGCGCGAGGCGCTCGAGCCGCTCAAGGAGAAGCTCGGCTTCGCCTCGATCCAGTCCGACGAGCAGATGGGCAAGGTGTCCGTCGTCGGGGCGGGAATGAAGAGCCACCCGGGCGTCGCCGCCCGCACGTTCGAGGCGATCGGCAACGCCGGGGTGAACATCGAGATGATCTCCACCTCGCCGATCAAGATCTCGTGCGTCGTGCGCGAGGAGCACGTCGAGACGGCCGTGCGCGAGCTGCACTCCGCCTTCGAGCTGGACGCCGACGCGGTGCTGCCCGAGGACGTGGCCGGCGACCACCGTCCCAAGGTCGGCTCGTGAGGGTCGCGGTCGTAGGCGCCACCGGGGCCGTCGGCTCCACGATCCTGGGCGTGATGCGCGAGCGCTCGTTCGCGGCCGACGAGATCGTGCCGTTCGCCTCCGAGCGCTCCGCCGGGTCGGACGATCGACTATGGCGACCAGGACCTGACCGTGGTCGCGCTCGCCGAGGACGCCATCCAGGGCTTCGACCTCGCGCTGTTCTCGGCCGGCTCGGCGATCAGCGCCGAGTGGGCGCCGAGGTTCGCCGAGGCAGGCGCCACCGTGGTCGACAACTCGTCGCAGTGGCGCACCCACGACGACGTGCCGCTGGTCGTCTCCGAGGTCAACCCGGAGGCGCTCGACGGGCACCGCGGCATCGTCGCCAACCCCAACTGCACCACGATGCAGATGGTCATGGCGCTCGGGCCGATCCTGCACGCCGTGGGCATCGAGCGGGTCGTGATGTCGAGCTACCAGGCGGTATCCGGCACCGGGCAGCGCGCGGTCGAGGAGCTGCACCAGCAGGCCGAGGCGGTGATCGAGGCGCAGGAGCTGCCGGAGCCGACCGTCTACCCGCACCAGATCGCCTTCAACGTGCTGCCCCAGGTCGAGACCTTCAAGGACGGCGACGACTACACGACCGAGGAGCGCAAGTGCATGCGCGAGACGCGCAAGATCCTCGGCCGCGAAGACATCGGCGTGTCGGCAACCTGCGCGCGCGTGCCCGTCTTCACGGGCCACTCGGTGTCCGCCAACGTGCAGACGCGCGAGCCCCTGTCGCCGCAGGAGTGCCGGGAGCTGCTCGGCCGGGCGCCGGGAGTCACGGTCATCGACGACCCGGCCGCGGGCCGCTACCCGACGGCGCTCGACGCCGCTGGCCGCGACGACGTGCTGGTCGGCCGCATCCGCCGCGACCCCTCGCACGAGCGCTGCCTCAACCTCTGGATCGTCGGCAACAACCTGCGCAAGGGAGCGGCGACCAACGCCGTCCAGGTCGCAGAGCTGCTCGCCGAGCGCGGCCTGCTGCGCGCCGCGCGCGCCTAGTCGGCCGAGCCGGGCCGCAGCGCCCAGAGGCCCGCCAGCACCGTCGCGACGCCGATCGCCAGTGGCCAGCCGACGAGCGACTGCGACTGCTCGCCGCCGAAGGTCTCGCTGCCCGTCTGGGCAGCGATGATCACGAAGATCGCGAGCGCGAAGAAGCCGAGGTAGCCCGGCCCCGGCTCCAGCTCGCGCGCCGCGTAGGCGGCCAGCGCGAGCCCCTGGACCAGCAGCACGAGCTCCCAGCCCCAGCCCAGGCCCGGTCCGTCCGGCGAGAACAGGAGCGCGAGGTTGAAGGCGTACGACGACGCGATCACGATCACCCCGGCGGCGCCGACGAGGATCACGCCCGCGCGGCCCGAGACCGCGAGCCCGGCCGCGAACAGGACGACGAAGGAGAGCGTCAGCAGCGCCCGGAAGAGGTCCGGGTCGGATGTGTCGAAGATCCAGTTGACCGCCTCGAGCACCAGCCCGACGGCCGCGAGCGCGGCCACCAGCAGGCAGGCGGTCGAGCCGGTACGCCGGTGGCAGAGGGCGGCGACCAGCGTGAACAGGAGCAGCACCCAGGTCAGCGTCCCGCCGCCTTGATCGGTGTAGTCGTCGCTGGCGACGACCTGACCGAGCCGCCCGATTGCGATCGCGGCCAGCACCAGCCCCGCCACCAGCAGCACCGTCGAGGCGGCCCGGTCGGGCCCGCCGCGGCCGGCGGCCAGGCCGAGGGCGAGCACGGCGACCGCCGGGACGAGCGCGAGCAGCAGCAGCGGTGCCTCGGCCCACGGGTCCTCGAGACGCAGCTGGGCGAGGGCGACGAAGACGGTGAGACCGACCGACGCCGGCGCCAGGGCGCCGGCCCGCGCTGCGGATGGCATGATCGCTTGCTTCGCTCTAGACCGCTGAAATCCTGCTGAGCGGCTAGCCGTCCACGACGATCGGGTCCTGGCGCGCCAGGCGGGTCAGCTCGCGGCGCGACCCGATGCCGAGCTTGCGGTAGATGTGGCGGGCGTGCGTCCGCACGGTCTCGATCCCGATCGAGAGCTCGTGGGCGATCTCGGCGTTGGTGGCGCCGTCCTGGAGCAGCTCGAGCACCTGCGCCTCGCGCGGCGTGAGCAGGTCGGCGCCCTGGACGCCGGCACCGAGCACGCCGCCGGCGGCCGCCGAGCGCGGCAGCAGGTGCATGCCGCGCGAGGCGAGGTGGAGCGCGTTGACGATGTCGCGCGCCTGGGTCTCCTTCGACAGGCAGGCCGTCGCTCCGAACGACAGCATCTGGTTGCACTCCGCCGCCGTCGGCCGGTTGGCGAGGACGACGATCCGGGTCGCCGGGTGGGCGCGGTGGAGCTGGAGCACGCGGCCCGGGCTGCCGAGCGTGCCGAAGTTCAGCAGCGCCACGTCGGGCCGGTGGCGCGCGATCTCGGCCTCGACGGACTCCATCGCCACGCCCTCAGCGACCAGCTCGAGGTTGGGATCCTCGGAGATGAGGACGCGCAGGCCGATGGCCACGAGATCCTCGAACCTGGAACCCAGCACGGTCGGCATCAATCGAATATAGGATCGATTCAGCGGTTACGGGTGACAACTGCATCACCCCCGGAGTACCCCGTTGTCCCCCAGCCGCCTCCCCCCAAGATCACTCTTCAGGGGTGGCGATTTATTCGCGCATTGCGTGAACTCTTCCCTCTACGGGAAATAGCGACTTCCTCAGGACGGCATGGGGTACGTCCGATACGAGAGCCGACCAGCTGGTCGGCTTCTCGTTTTTTCAGGCCGCCGCGAGCTCCGCGACCTTGCGCTGCACGTCCCCCGTCGAGACGACGTGCTTGCCCATGCCGAGCTCCTTGGGGTCCAGTCCGAGCGCCAGCCCGACCATCTGGGGCAGGTGCAGGACGGGCAGGCCGAGGTCGCGCTCGACGAAGCTGGCGGCCGCCGGCTGCTGCATGTCGAGGTTCAGGTGGCAGAGCGGGCACGGCGTCACCAGGCAGTCGGCCCCGGCGTCGATGGCGTCCGCCACGTGGCGGCCCGCCTGGCGCAGCGAGGTCGTGCGGTTCATCGTGATGACGGGGAAGCCGCAGCACTTGCGCGCCCCGGCGTACTCGACCGGCTCCGCGCCGAGGACCTCGATCAGCTGGTTCAGGTACTGGTCGCGCTCCGGGTGCTCGTCGAACCCGAGGCGACGCGTCGGGCGCACGATGTAGCAGCCGTAGAAGGGCGCGATGCGCAGCCCCTCGAGCGGTCGCTTGACGCGCCGGCGCAGCTCGTCGAGGCCGATCTCCTCGACGAGGATCCAGAGGAAGTTCTTGTTCCACCAATCGTCCGCGGCCTCGTAGGAGAGGCCGTCGGGCTTGAGGTGCGAGTTCACCTCGGCGCGGTAGGACGACGACACGTCGAGCCGCTCCTGGCACTCCGACTGCGCGCCCTGGCAGGTCGAGCAGATGTTCATCATGCCTGCCGCGCCCTCGACTCCCTGGGCCAGCGCGAACGTGCGCGCGTTGAGGGTGTCGACGAGCTCCTGGTTGTGCTCGGCGATCACGCCGGCGCCGCAGCAGTTGGCGCGGTCGAGCTCGACCAGCTCGAGGTCGAGCAGCGGGGCGACCTTCGAGAGGGAGCCGTGGAGCTCCGGGGTGAATCCCCGGGACACGCACCCGGGCCAGTACGCCAGCTTCATTCGGTGTCCTCGCCCTGCTCTCCGACGATGTAGAGGTTGAGCTCGAGCCGCTCGTCCTTCGACTCGACCTCCTTGATGATGCGCCGCACCTGCTTCTGGTCGGGCAGCTTGGGGTGGTGCAGCGCCTTGAGCGGGCTGACCTTGCCGGAGCGCAGGCCGTTGATCACGGTGGGCAGGCTCTCGGTCAGCTGCTTGGCGCCCTGCGGCCGCAGCTGGCCCTTGACCAGCGATCCGTCGCCGAACGAGCGGGGCAGCAATTGCGCCTCGAACAGCGTTCCCCACTTCTCGATGATGTTGGAGAACGCCTTCTCGTGGCCGTAGCCGTTGTTCGAGTCCTTGATCTCAAAGTCGTTCGTGGCCCGCCGCCGCAGCCGCATGATCTGGTTCATCGGCGCGACGTCCTTCGGGCAGACCTCCACGCACGCGAAGCAGTGGGTGCAGTCGTAGATGCCGTGCGGGTCCTCGGCCAGGTCCTTGAGGCGCGACTCCGTCTCGCCGTCGCGCGGGTCGCCCACGAAGCGGTAGGCCTTGGCGAGCGCGGCCGGGCCGATGAACTCGGGATCGACCTCCAGCGACAGGCACGCCGACACGCAGGCGCCGCACTGGATGCACGCCATCGACTGCGTGACGTCGAGCATCGACTCCGGCGGCACGATGTACTCCTGCCCCTCGGGCGGGTCCTCGGCGGGCAGCAGCCAGGGGACGATGCGGCGGATCTTCTTCCAGTGCACCGCCTCCATGTCGGTGACCAGGTCCTTGATCACCGGCATGTTGCCCATCGGCTCGACCGTGATCGCGCCGTCGCGGGCGCGCTCGGCGGCCTCGCCGATGCGGGTGTTGCAGGCCAGCGCCGACTGGCCGTTGATGCGCACGCCGCAGGAGCCGCAGATGGCGGCGCGGCACGAGCAGCGGATCGCGATCGAGGCGTCCTCGCGGTCCTTGATCTGGAGGATGCCGTCGAGCACGGAGCGCTCGGGCGGCAGCTCGACGTCGAAGTCGGCCCAGTACGCGGGCTCGCCCGACTCGGGGTCGTAGCGGCGGATCTTCAGTGCGTAGTCGGCCATGCTCCTAATAGGTCCTCTCCTGCGGCTCCCACTGGGTCATGGTGACCTCGGAGTAGGAGATCTCGGGATCGCTGCCGTTCGCCGAGACGTTGATGTGCTTGAGCCAGTCGTCGTCGTTGCGCTCGGGGTAGTCGGTGCGGAACTGGGCGCCGCGGCTCTCCTTGCGCTCGAGCGCGGAGATCACGATCGCCTCGGCGTTGTCGAGCATGAACTGCAGCTCGAGCGCGCCCAGCACGTCCTGGTTGAAGACGCTGCCCTTGTCGTCGATGCCGACGTCGGTGGCCTCGTCCTTGAGCCGGCGCACCGCCTCGAGCGCCTCGTGCAGGCCCGCCTCGTCGCGGAAGACGGCGACGTACCTGTCCATCGTCGCGCCCAGGTCGGCCTTGATCTCGCTCACGCGCCGGCCGCTGCCGGTCCGGTCGACGATCGCGTCGATGCGCTGCTGCTCGTCCTTGAGCTGCGCGTAGTCGGGGTCGCGCAGCGGCAGGCCGTGCACGGCGTCGGCCGCGTGCAAGCCCGAGCGGCGCCCGAACACGAGCGTGTCGAGCAGCGAGTTCGCGCCCAGCCGGTTGCCGCCGTGCACCGACACGCACGCGCACTCGCCGGCCGCGTACAGGCCGGGGATCGCGGTCTGGCCGTTCACGTCGGTCTTGATGCCGCCCATCGTGTAGTGGTTGCCGGGCTTGATGTGGATCGGCTCGCGGGTGATGTCGACGCCGGCGAAGTCGCGCCCGACGTTGACGATCTCGCGCAGCGCCTCGTGGATGCGCTTGCGCGGCACGACCGTGATGTCGAGGGCGACGGTCCCGTCCGGGAAGCCGCGGCCCTCGTTGATCTCGGTCTGCTCGGCGCGCGAGACGACGTCGCGCGAGGCCAGCTCCATCTTGTTGGGCGCGTACTTCTCCATGAAGCGCTCGCCCTCGGCGTTGTAGAGGTGCGCGCCCTCGCCGCGGGCGCCCTCGGTGATCAGCAGCCCCAGGCCCGCCAGCGTGGTCGGGTGGTACTGGATCATCTCCATGTCCATCAGCGGGGCGCCGATGCGGTAGGCCATGGCGATCCCGTCCCCGGTGCAGATCAGCGCATTCGTGGTGGGGTCGTAGAGCTGGCCGTTGCCGCCGCTCGCCAGGATCACGGCCTTCGCAGAGAACAGCTCGAGCGCGCCGTCGCGGATGTTGCGCGTGATCGCGCCGGCGATGCGGCCGTCCTCGTCCTGCACGAGCGCGGTGGTGAACCACTCCTCGTAGCGGTGCACCTCCTCGAACTTCATGAGCTGCTCGTAGAGCACGTGCAGGATCGCCTGGCCGGTGATGTCCGCGACGTAGTAGGTGCGGGCCGCCGAGGCGCCGCCGAAGGCGCGCGTCCCGAGCCGGCCCTGCTCGTTGCGGTGGAAGGTCACGCCCAGGTGCTCGAGGTCGAGCAGCTCGCTGGGCGCCTCCCTGCACATGATCTCGATCGCGTCCTGGTCGCCCAGGTAGTCGGAGCCCTTGATCGTGTCGAACGCGTGCGACTCCCAGGAGTCCTCCGGGTTGAGCGCGGCGTTGATGCCGCCCTGCGCCGCGTTGCTGTGCGAGCGCACCGGGTGGACCTTGGAGATGATCCCGACCGACACGCCCTTCTCGGCCGCCGCCAGTGCAGCGCGCTGGCCGGCGAGGCCGGCTCCGATTACGAGAACGTCGTGCTTCGGCATGAGGCGGGGAGGGAGTCTATTCAGGCCGGGAGCGCACCGTGCAGCGCCCTCCGGACCGCGTCAATCGTCACAATCCCGCGCAGGACGCCGTCCCCGTCCACCGCCATCACGGCCCCGAGGCGTCCCAGCCCCTCGTGCGCGAGCAGCGCCTCGAGCGGGTCCTCGAGCCGGGCGCGGAGGCCGTCGCCGCCGTCGTCGCGGGCCATCACGGAGGCGATCGGGCGGCCGCCGCGGGCCGCGTCGGGCACGCTGCTGACCGCCTCGTGGGAGACCACGCCGACCAGGTGCCCGCGGTCGTCCACCACCGGGAACCAGGGCCAGCCGTAGCGCAGGAAGAACTCGCTCTCGGCGCGGTCGAGCGGCAGCCGCTCCGGGATCGCGACGGGCTCCGCGTCCATCACGTCGGCCACGCTCAGGTGGTCGATGCGGTCCGAGAAGGTCGCCTGGGCCTCGGCCGAGCGGGCCGCCTGGGCGAGGAAGATGCCGATGAAGATCAGCCAGATCGCCGTGATCCAGTCCCAGCCGATGACGCCGACGAGGATCAGCCCGCCGAAGCCGACCATGCCCCAGCCGGCGAGGCGGCCGAGCCGGGCGGCGAAGCGGGTGGCGCGGTTGCGGTCGCCCGTCAGCTTCCAGGCGATCGCCCTCGCGATGCGCCCGCCGTCGAGCGGGAAGCCGGGGATCAGGTTGAAGACGAGCACGAACAGGTTGACCGTCATCAGGTAGCCGAGCACGGCGACCGTGCCGCTCAGCTGGGTGGTCTCGAAGCGGCTGCCCTCGAGCACCGTGTGGGTGCTCGACAGCAGCGCGCCGAGCCCGAGGCAGGCGGCGGCGATCGCCAGCGTGACGAGCGGGCCCGCCACGGCGACGCGGAACTCGACCCCCGGCGAGTCGGTGTCGCGGCCCAGCTTGGCCACGCCGCCGAACATCCACAGGTCGATCCCGAGGATCGGGATGCCGTTGCGGATCGCCACGACCGCGTGGCCGAGCTCGTGCAGCAGGATCGAGAGGAAGAAGAGCAGCGCGGCGACGACGGCGAGCGCGAACGCCTTGGTGTCCTGGTCCGGGAACAGGTCGCTGAAGTAGCGGGACAGCGACCAGATGATCAGGAAGAGGACGAAGAACCAGCTGACGTCCACTCCGATGCGGATGCCGAACACCCGGCCAAGCTGAATCGACTGTCCTCCGAACACTGACCGGGATGGTAGGCGTAGGGCTGGTCCTTCCGGGAAATCCTTGGCCCATGCCTCGCAAGTGGTGGACCCTGCTGGCGGCCTGTCTCGCGACCTTCATGCTGCTGCTCGACGTGACGGTCGTGAACGTCGCGCTGCCGGACATCCGGCGCGAGCTCGGCGGGAGCTTCACCGACATGCAGTGGGTCGTGGACGCCTACGCGCTCGGCCTGGCCAGCATCCTGCTGGCGGCGGGCTCGCTCGGCGACCTGATGGGTCGCCGGCTCGTCTTCCTCACCGGGATCGGCCTGTTCGTGGCGGCCTCGTTCGTCTGCGGCCTGGCCGGCACGCCCACGGTGCTGAACATCGCCCGCGCCGTCCAGGGCCTGGGCGGGGCGATGATGTTCGCCACCTCGCTCGCGCTGATCGCCCAGGAGTTCCCTCCCAACGAGCGCGGCACCGCGATCGGGCTGTGGGGCGCCACGACCGGCTTCTCGGTGGCGGTCGGGCCCGTCATCGGCGGCGTGATCACCGAGCACCTCGGCTGGGAGTGGATCTTCTTCGTGAACGTGCCGGTCGGCCTGGCGACGATGGCGATGACGCTCGCCCAGGTGCCGGAGGGCGAGCGCGACACCGGCGCCCGCATCGACTGGGGCGGCCTCGTCACCTTCAGCGGCGGGCTCTTCTGCCTGGTGCTGGGGCTGATCCGCGGCAACGACGAGGGCTGGGGGAGCCCGCTGATCGTCGGCCTGTTCGCGGCCACCGTCGTGCTGTTGGCGGCGTTCGTCGTGACCGAGCTGCGCATCGAGAGCCCGATGCTCGACCTGAAGCTGTTCCGGATCCCGGCCTTCACCGGCGCGCAGATCACGGCCTTCGTGCTGCACGCGTCGATGTTCTCGATGTTCCTCTACATCGTGATCTACGTGCAGAGCATCCTCGGCTACTCGCCGCTCGAGGCCGGCCTGCGCTTCCTGCCGATCTCGGTGCTCTCGTTCGTGGTCGCGCCGGTGACCGGCAAGCTGGTCGAGCGCCTGCCCGTGCGCGCCTTCCTGGGCGGCGGGCTGTTCCTGATCGGCGCCGGCCTGCTGCTGATGGGCGGCCTCGCGCCCGGCGACGACTGGACGACGCTGCTGCCCGGCTTCGTCGCGGCGGGGATCGGGATCGGCTGCGTGAACCCGCCGCTCGCCACCGCGGCGATCGGCGTCGTCGAGCCGCGCCGCAGCGGCGCCGCGTCGGGGATCAACAGCACCTTCCGGCAGGTCGGGATCGCGACGGGCATCGCCGCGCTCGGCGCGCTGCTCCAGGCGCGCGTGACGGCGAAGCTGGGCGACGCGCTGGCGGGGACGCCGCTGCCGCCCGGCGCCAAGGACAGGCTGGGCGAGGCCGTCGTCGGCGGGGGCACCCAGGCGGCGACGCAGGCCGCGCCGCCCGGCGCGCGCGACGTGGTGGCCCGAGCCGCCGAGCGCGCGTTCATCGACGGCCTCAACGAGATCCTGATCGTCGCGGCCGTGGTCGCCTTCGTCGGCGGGGCGCTGGCGTTCGCGCTGGTCCGCTCGCGCGACTTCATCGCGAGCCGCGAGGCGGTAGCTGCCTAGTCTGTCGGTCCCAAGATCGACAGAGAGGACCGTTTTGACACATCGAGTCACCTTCATCCCGGGCGACGGCACTGGGCCGGAGCTCGCGGAGGCGACCCGGCGAGTGCTCGAGGCCACCGGCGTCGAGTTCGAGTGGGATTTCCAGGACGCCGGCATCGACGTCTACGAGCAGGAGGGCAATCCGCTGCCCGACCGCACGCTCGACTCGATCCGCGAGCGCGGCATCGCCATCAAGGGCCCGACGACCACCCCGGTCGGCTCCGGCCATCGCTCGATCAACGTCGCTCTGCGCAAGGAGTTCGACCTCTACAGCTGCATCCGGCCCTGCAAGGCCTACGAGGGCGTGCGCACGCGCTTCCCCGAGACCGACATCGTGATCGTGCGCGAGAACACCGAGGACCTGTACGCGGGCATCGAGTTCGAGAAGGGCTCGGCAGAGGTCGAGAAGCTGCGCGCCTTCCTCGCCGACGAGCTCGACTCGCCGACGCGCGAGGAGTCCGGCATCTCGATCAAGCCGATCTCCGTGTTCGGCTCGGACCGGATCGTCGAGTCCGCGTTCAAGTACGCCGAGGACAACGGGCGGTCGAAGGTCACCGCCGCGCACAAGGCGAACATCATGAAGTTCTCCGACGGCCTGTTCCTCGAGGTCGCGCGCCAGGTGGCCGAGCGCCATCCGGACATCGAGTTCGAGGACCGGATCATCGACAACCTCTGCAACCAGCTGGTGTCGCGGCCGGAGGAGTACGACGTGATCGTGCTGCCCAACCTCTACGGCGACATCGTCTCCGACCTGGGCGCCGGGATGATCGGCGGCCTCGGCCTGGCGCCGGGCGCCAACATCGGCGAGTCGGGGGCGATCTTCGAGGCCACCCACGGCTCGGCCCCCAAGTACAAGGGCCAGAACAAGGTCAACCCGACCGCCCTGCTGCTGTCGGGCGTGCTGCTGCTGCGCCACCTCGGCGAGACCGAGGCGTCCGAGCGCATGGAGCGCGGCATCGCCGAGACGATCCGCAAGGGTGACAAGGTCACCTACGACCTCAAGCCCACGCGTGACGACCCGTCGGCCGTGGGTACGAGCGAATTTGCCGACGCAGTGATCGAGGAGATGAATTCCTGATGCCTACGAAAGTCACCGTAACCGGCGCGGCCGGCCAGATCGGCTACGCGCTGCTGTTCCGGATCGCCAGCGGGCAGCTGCTGGGGCCGGACGAGCAGGTGGACCTGCGCCTGCTCGAGATCCCCGACGCCGTGCGCGCGGCCGAGGGCACGGCGCTCGAGCTGCAGGACTGCGCGTTCCCGCTGCTCGCCTCGACCGAGATCTTCGACGACCCGGTCAAGGCGTTCGACGGCGTGAACGTCGCCCTGCTCGTGGGCGCCCGCCCGCGCACGAAGGGCATGGAGCGGGCCGACCTGCTCGAGGCCAACGGGCAGATCTTCAAGCCCCAGGGCGAGGCGCTCAACGCGGGCGCGGCCGACGACGTGCGCGTGCTCGTGGTCGGCAACCCGGCCAACACCAACGCGCTGATCGCGCTCAGCAACGCGCCCGACGTCCCGGCCGATCGCTTCACCGCGATGACGCGCCTGGATCAGAACCGCGCGGTCGCCCAGCTCGCCGACAAGCTCGGCGTGGGGGTGGACGACGTGGAGGACCTCGTCGTGTGGGGCAACCACTCGCCGACGATGTTCCCCGACCTGTTCAACGCGAAGGTGAACGGTGAACGCGCCGTCGACAAGGTCGACATGGACTGGTACGAGAACGAGTTCATCCCGCGCGTGGGCAAGCGCGGCGCGGAGATCATCGAGGTGCGCGGCGCGTCATCGGCGGCGAGTGCCGCCAACGCCGCGATCGACCACGTGCACGACTGGGTGCGCGGCGCCGACGGCCTGCGCTCGATGGCCCTCCCCTCGAACGGCGAGTACGGCGTCGAGCAGGGCATCGTGTCGAGTTTCCCGGTACGCCTGACCGGCGATTCCTGGAAGGTCGAAGAGGGCCTCGAGGTGGGTGACTTCGCTCAGGCGAAGATCGACGCGACCGTCGCCGAGTTGAAGGAGGAGCGCGACGCGGTGAAGGAGCTCGGCCTGGTGTAACCATCCGGGGGCTCGCGCCCCCGGCCCCCCGTGGAGCGTCGGCCAGTTCGCGGTTTTAGGCCGGGTGCCAGCCCTTGTCGCGCTTCTTGACCTGCCCCTCCTTCTGGAGGGTCGGCATCACGCGATACAGGTAGTTGGCCTTGATGCCCATGACGTCCGCCATCTCGCTGATGGTGATGCCGGGCCGGGCGCGCACCAGCTCGAGCGCCTGCTTGGCGCGGTTGCCGCTTCCGCGGGGGCGGCCGCGCCGGCGGCGCGTCCCGCCGTTCGACTTGCGCGTGCGCGTGGCGGTTCGGGTGGCGCCGACCCCGGCGAGCGCGGCGGCGGCCTGCTCCAATCTGTTGAACTCGTCAACCAGTGGACGCAGTTCCTGCAAACGTGCGTCTATTTCCTTGCGCTTCGTATCGAGAAAATCGGCCATTAACAGTTCACTCTACTAACCGCTTTAGGCGCTGCAAGGAGCCGTCCAGCTCTTTTTGAGTCACGCGAGAGACCGCGCGCTCCGCCACCTTGCCGAGCGGCCCACCCGGCAGGTCGTACTCGTTCACATATGAGAAGTCGGTTCCGTCCCCGTTCGCGTCGAAGCGGTACTCCACCCGGGCGTGCGAGGCAACCGGCCCGCGGCCGTCCCACACGACGAGCCGGCACGGATCGTTTTCCGCCACCCGCCATCTCACCTTGAACCTCCGGCCGGCGAGCTTGAGGACCTGAGTCAGCTGCGAGCCCTTCTTGAGCGGCCCCTGCGGGGCGTCCTCGAAGTGGTCGTGGACGGTCACCCAGTCGCTCAGGCGCTGCGCGTCCATGACGACGTCGTAGACCGCCCGTGGCGGCGCCGCGATGTGGGTGGTGCGCTCGACCCTCACCGCGCCCCCAGCGGCTCGGTCGTCTCCCAGTCGGCGAGCGCGCGCTCGACGGCGCGGTCGAACCCGAGCAGGCGGATCCCGTACAGCTCGGGCGCCTCGGCGGGCGCGCGCGGGAGCAGGTCGGACTCGAGGCTCTCCATCAGCGGCCGTACGAGCTCGAGCGGCTGGCCGGTGACCGCGGCCACGACCGCGGCGGCCGGCGGGGTGAGCGAGGCGCCGAGACCGAGCGGCAGGCGTCCCACGCCCATCGCCTCTGCGATCCGGTCGATCATCTCCGCGTAGGTGAGCACGTCCGGCCCGGCCACGTCGAGCGAGCGGCCGGCCGCGGCCGGCACCTGCGGCGTGCGTGCCAGGTACTCGATCACGTCGCGCTCGGCGATCGGCTGGGTGCGGTTGCCGCGCCAGGCCGGCAGCGGCAGCACGCGCAGGCGCTCGACGAGCCGGACGAGGATGCGAAAGGACGACGAGCCCGCGCCGATGACGATCGAGGCGCGCAGGGCCGTCGAGCCGGGCACGGCGTCGAGCAGGATGCGCTCGACCTCGAGGCGGGAGCGCAGGTGATCCGAGAGCGGGGCGTCGGGCTCGATCCCGCCGAGGTAGACGACCCGCTCGACCCCCGCCGCGGCCGCGGCCCGGGCGAAGCGCTCGGCGGCGGTGCGGTCGCGGTCGGCGAACGGATCGCCGTTCCCGGACAGCGCCTCCATCGAGTGGACGAGGTAGTAGGCGGTCTCGCAGCCGTCCAGCGCTCGCTCGAGGCCGGCCCCCGTGACCAGGTCGCCCTGGACGGGCTCGACTGCCTCGAGCTGCTCGACCAGCTCGGGCCGGCGGGCGAGCGCGCGCACGGCACGCCCCTCGCCGGCGAGGCGGCGCACCAGGCGGGCGCCGACGTATCCGGTGGGTCCGGTGACCAGCTCCATGGGCGGCCATCCTCTCGAAAACCTGCTCGGAGCGGGACCAGCGCGCTTGACCCTGGAAATTGCGGCAGAAGGAAAAACCTCCGCTTTGCGGGTTCGCGCCTGGCGGGAGGGGGGCGAGTGTTGTTGGATGGCCGGCGTGCCGAAGCCGAAGAAGCCCGCCCGCTGCGAGGACTGCTACTTCCACCAGAACATGCTGTGCGCGCTGAACCTCGGCAAGCCGTGCACGACCTTCCGGCCGGCCGAGCGCGGCCTGGCCCCCGAGCGCCAGCTGGCCTTCGTCTTCCGCGCCGAGCGCACCACCGCCGCGTACGCCTTCCCGCAGCCGAACGGCTGAGCGCGCCCAGTCTCGGGGCCGATGCCCCGAGCCGGTTAAAGTCGCAATATGCGACTGACGGTCCTGGGCAAGTCGCCCTCCTGGCAGGACGCCGGGGGAGCGTGTTCGGGGTATCTGCTCGAGGAGGAGGGGACGTCCATCCTGCTCGACTGCGGAAACGGCGTGTTCGGGAAGCTGCGCGAGCACATCGACTACGTCGACCTCGACGCGGTGGTGATCTCGCACCTCCACGCCGACCACTTCCTCGACCTCGTCCCGTACTCGTACGCGCTGACCTACGCGCCGCGCCAGCAGCCCGTGCCCGTGGACCGCTGGCCGGGCACCGACAACCCGGCCCGCCCCGAGCTGCACGCGCCGCCCGGCGCGCGCGAGACCTTTCGCAAGGTCGTCGGGCTGCTGGGGCAACCACGACCTGATCGAGAACGCGTTCGACCTGGTCGAGTACGAGGAGAGCAGCGAGCTGTCGATCGGGCCGGTGCGGGTGACCTTCCAGGAGGTGCCGCACTACACCGAGACGTTCGCGATGCGCCTGACCTCGCAGAACGGCTCGGGCGACATCGTCTACGGGGCCGACTCGCGCCCGACCGAGGCGCTCACCAAGTTCGCGGTCGGCGCCGAGCTGCTGCTCGTCGAGGCCACCCTGCCCCGCCCCGAGCGCACCGGCATGCGCGGCCACCTGACCCCCGGCGAGGCCGGCCAGCACGCCCGCGAGGCGGGGGCGAAGCGGCTCGTGCTCGTGCACATCTCGGACGAGCTCGACCCCGACTGGGCGCGCAAGGAAGCCGAGGAGACCTTCGGCGGCCCGGTCGAGGTGGCGACCGAGGGCGCGAAGTTCGACGTGTAGCTCCGACGTTACGAAGTTGACCCCACACGTAACGCGCCGCTGGCCACCCTGAGGGGGTGGCAGCCCAGCGTCACGCATACGGTGCATCTCGGGAACCAGGGTTGGCTGAGTTGGCGAGCCGCCAGCACGGCGTGGTCTCGGGGGCGCAGCTGACGGAGCTGGGGTTCGGGCGGCAGGCGATCGCCCGGCGCCTGCAGGCGCGCCGCCTGCGGCGCCTGCACCCGGGCGTCTACGCGGTCGGGTCATTGGTCGCTGACGCCCGAGTCCCGTGACCTGGCCGCCGTCCTTGCGTGCGGACCCGGCGCGCTGCTGAGTCACCGGGCGGCCGGGCGCCGACACCGCTTGCTGCGCGACGGGAGGATCGAGGTCACGGCACGCCGGGGCGTCAAGCCGAAGCCGGGCGTCGTGGTTCACACCACGCGGTTCGTGCATGCCGAGGACGCCGTGCTCGTGGACGGCATCCCCACGACCTCGATCGCGCGCACGCTGGTTGACCTCGCCGACGTGCTGAATGACCGGCGCCTGGCCGCTGCCGTGAACGAGGCGGAGGTGAGGCGCGTGTTCGACCTGAAGGCGGTCCAGCGCACGCTCGACCGCCTCCCGGGTCGGCGGGGCCGGGCCCGCTTGCTCAGAGTGCTCGCCGCGTACGCAGAGCCCCTGCCCTACAGCACGAGCGAGGCAGAGCGCCGCTTCCTCGAGCTGTGCGCCGGTCACGACCTGCCGAGGCCGCAGCGCGTGACGGTCGCGGGCTACGAGCTCGACTTCTACTGGCCCGATGCCCGGCTCGCGGTCGAGGTCGACGGCCGTGCGTTTCACCGCACCCGTCGTGCGTTCCACGAGGACCGTCGCCGCGACCGCCGGCTGGCGGCCGAGGGCATACAGGTCGCCCGGATCCCGTGGCTCGACCTCACCCGCGGCGTCGCCGCGCTCGCCGCGGAGCTGCGCGCCATTCGCCGGGCTCGCCTGGCTTGACACGACGCCGCCGGTGCCCGAGCGTTCGGGCAATGGCCGCCCCCGCGCTGTCCGCCAAAGCCCGCGCCGCCCTCGACAGCATCTGCGACACCTTCGTCCCCGGCGGCGACGGCCTGCCGTCGGCGACCGAGGTCGGCGTTCCCGAGGCGCTGCTGGGCCTGGTCGGGCGCAACCCGCGCGCGGCCGAGCGCCGCCAGGTCACGCAGCTGCTCGGCGTCTGGGACACGCGCCTGCTCGGGGCGATCGCCGGGGCCGGCGCGCGGCGCTTCAGCTCGCTCTCGCAGGCCGAGCGGGAGGCGGTCCTGCTCTCCTGGGCCGACAGCCGCCTGGTCCAGCGGCGCGCCGCCTTCCAGGCCCTGCGCAAGGGCGTGCTGCTCGCCTACTACGGCATGGACGGCGGCAACGGAGACCGCAATCCGGTCTGGGACGCGATCGGCTATCCCGGTCCGCTCGGGGCGCCGTCCGACCCGCCGCCGCGAACGATCGAGCCGCTCGCCGTGACCCAGGACACGACGCTCGACTGCGACGTCGTCGTGGTCGGCTCGGGCGCGGGCGGCGGCACGGCTGCCGCCGTGCTCGCGCAGGAGGGGCTCGACGTCGTGATCGTCGAGGCCGGCCGTTACTTCAGCGAGCGCGACTTCGACGGCGCCGAGCTGTCCGGGTTCGACCGCCTCTACGTCAACGGCGGCGGCATGGCGACCGCCGACGGGAGCGTCGGCCTGCTCGCCGCCCAGGGCCTCGGCGGCACGACGCTCGTCAACTACACGTTCTGCTTCCGCACGCCCGAGCACGTCCGGCGCGAGTGGGCCGTCGAGCACGGCGTCGACGCGGTCGCCGGCGAGGACTTCGACCGCAGCCTCGACGCGGTCTGGGAGCGCATCGGCGTGAACGCCGAGCACAGCCTCCCGAGCGCCCGCGACGAGGCCATCCGCGGGGGCTTCGACAAGCTCGGCTGGGACTGGCAGGTGATGCAGCGCAACGTGCGCGGCTGCACCGCGGAGGTCTGCCGCCTGTGTCACTACGGCTGCCAGCTCGGCGCCAAGCAGTCGACGCTCAAGACCTGGGTCCAGGACGCGCACGACGCCGGCACGCGCGTGCTCGTCGAGACCAAGGCCGAGCGCGTGCTGACAGAGGGCGGCGCGGGCGACCGGCGTCGAGGCGCGCACCGCCGCCGGTCACGAGGTGACCATCAGGGCGCGGGCGGTGGTGAGCGCGTGCGGCGCGCTCCACACGCCGGCGCTGCTGTCGCGCTCGGGCGTTCGCTCGCCCGCGCTCGGCAAGCACCTGCGGCTGCATCCGGTGCTGGTCGTCTGGGGTCAGTTCGACGAGCCGCTGCGGCCCTGGGAGGGCGTGCTGTCCTCGACCTTCTCCGACCAGGACTCCGACATGGACGGCCGCGGCTACGGCGTCAAGTACGAGCACGTGTCGATCCCGCCCAGCATCCTGCTGTCGTTCGCGCCCTGGCGCGGCGGGCGCCAGCACGCCGAGTTGATGCAGGCGCTCCCGTACACGGGCGGGCTGGCCGCGCTGCTGCGCGACCACGGCGAGGGCGAGGTGCGCACCGGCCGCGACGGCGAGCCGGTCGTGCGCTACAAGCTCTCGACCGACGACGTCGAGCACCTGCGCCGCGGGACGCGCGGCTGCGCCAGCGTCGTCGAGGCGATGGGCGCCCGGCGGGTGTTCTCGTCGCACGCCAAGTGGGTCGGCTACGAGCCGGGCCGCGAAGGCAGCCTCGACAGCTTCATGCGCGACGCCGACGCCTGCGGGTGGGGCGCCGGGCAGGCGCAGATCGCGTCGTTCCACATCATGGGCAGCGCCCGCATGGGCCGCTCGCCGGCCAGCTCGGTCTGCGATCCCGTCGGTCAGGTCTGGGACACGCCCGGCCTGTACGTGTTCGACGGCTCGGCGTTCCCGACCGCGTCGGGGGTGAACCCGATGGTCACGATCGAGTCGCTCGCGCACATGAACGCGCGCGCCCTCGCCGCCCGGCTGGCGTAGGCCTTGCCGGACGCCGTCGTCGTCGGCTCCGGCCCGAACGGCCTGGCGGCCGCGATCGTGCTGGCGCGGGCCGGCCGGCGCGTCACCGTGCTCGAGGGCCAGGCGACGCTCGGGGGCGGCTGCCGCTCGGCCGAGCTGACGCTGCCGGGGTTCGTGCACGACACCTGCTCGACCGTCCACTCGCTCGCGCTCGCCTCGCCCTTCCTGCGCACGCTGCCGCTGGCCGAGCACGGCTTCGAGCCCGTCCACCCCGAGGCGCCGCTCGCGCACCCGCTCGACGACGGGACCGCGGTGATGCTCGAGCGCTCGGCCGGGCAGACCGCCGCCGGCCTGGGCGCCGACGGGGCGGCCTACCTGAGCCTGGTCGAGCCGCTCGTCCGCGCCCCCGGCGCGTTCTTCGAGGAGGTGCTGGCGCCGCCGCGCCACGTGCCCCGCCACCCGCTCCTGCTTGCCCGGTTCGCCCGCTCCGGGCTGCGCTCGGCCTCGGCGCTCGCGCGCTCGCGCTTCGGCGGGGAGCGCGCCCGCGCCCTGTTCGCCGGCTGCGCCGCGCACTCGTTCCTGCCGCTCGAGGCTCCGCTCAGCGCCGGGTTCGGGCTCGTGCTGGCGGCCACCGCGCACACCGTCGGCTGGCCCGTCGCGCGCGGCGGCTCTCAGCGCCTGGCCGACGCGCTCGCCGCCCACCTGCGCTCGCTCGGCGCAACGATCGAGACGGGCCGGACGGTCAGCTCGCTCGCCGAGCTCGGCCCGGCCGCCCCGGTCCTGCTCGACGTCACGTCGCGCCAGCTGCACTCGCTAAGCGGCGGCCGGGTGCCCGACCGCCACCGCCCCGGGCCGGGCGTGTTCAAGCTCGACTGGGCGCTCGCCGGGCCGATCCCGTGGCGGGCCCCGGAGGCCGGTCGCGCCGGGACGGTGCACCTGGGCGGCACGCTCGAGGAGATCGAGGCGTCCGAGCGCGGCGGCCACTCCGAGCGCCCCTTCGTGCTGCTGGTCCAGCCGACCCCGTTCGACCCTTCGCGCGCCCCTGCGGGGAGGCACACGGCCTGGGCGTACTGCCACGTGCCGAACGGGTCGACGCGTGACATGACCGCCGCCATCGAGGCCCAGGTCGAGCGCTTCGCGCCCGGCTTCGGAGAGCGGATCCTGGCCCGCTCGGCCATGGACAGCGCCGAGGTCGAGCGGCGCAACCCCAACTACGTGGGCGGCGACATCGTCGGAGGTCTCAACGACCTGCGCGCGCTCGCGCTGCCGCTCGCCTACCGCACCCCGCTTCCGGGCGTGTTCCTGTGCTCCTCGTCGACGCCGCCGGGCGGCGGCGTGCACGGCATGTGCGGGTACTGGGCCGCCCGGGCGGCGCTCAGGGGGTCACGTCGATCCGGTCGAGGGCGGGCGGCGCGATCGGGGCGCCGGTGAGCGACGGCGCCAGGTAGGCCTCGAGCGCGTCGGTGTCCACGTCGCCGCCGAGCCGGTCGGTCCCGTCGCGCAGCACGGTGAACTTGTCGCCGCCGTCGGCGAGGAACGAGTTGACCGTGATCCGGTAGCTCGCGGCCGGGTCGACCGCGGCGCCGCCGATCGTGAGCCCCGTGACCGGGTTGGCCGCGCCCTCGCAGGGCTGACCCACGAGCGCGGTCGCCGCCGCCGCGGAGTACGTGTAGTGCACGCCCGCCGAGGGCAGCAGGACGCGCGGGGAGTCCTGGGTGCACCACTGCTGCTTGAGCACCTCGAGCAGCTGCGCGCCGGTGAGCGTGAGCGTCACGAGCGAGTTGCCGAACGGCTGGACCGTGAAGGCCGCGCCGTAGGTGACGTCGCCGGCGGCCAGGTCGGAGCGCACGCCGCCGGGGTTCATGAACGCCGCCACCGCGGCGCCCGTACCCGGCCGGCGAGGTGGCGGCGAGCTGGGCGTCGGCGATCAGGTTGCCCATCGTGTTCTCACCCGAGTCGTCGTTCTCGCGCGTCAGGTCGGCCGACGTGCGGCCGATCACCCGGTCGCGCAGCGGGGCCGCGATCGCCGTGTAGCGCTCGATCAGCTCGGTGATGTCGGTCGCCTTGAAGACGTTCTGGGTGACGATCTGGTTGTTGGCCGTGACGCCCACCACGTCCTTGCTGTGGCGGTCGAGCTTCAGGTCGATGTCGGTCAGCACCCGCCCGAACGAGCTCGCGCTCGTCACCGGCCGGCCGTCGATCACGCAGTTGTAGGCGGCATGGGTGTGGCCGGTTACGAACAGGTCCACGGCCTTGGTCGTCCGCTGGACGATGTCCACGACCGGCCCGGAGATTCCGTCGCAGGTGTTGATCCCGCCGGTGGCCGCCTGCACGCCGCCCTCGTGCAGCAGCACGACGATCGCGCGCACGCCGTGCCTGCGGCGCAGCTCGCGCGCGTAGCGGTTGGCTGTCTCGGCCTCGTCGAGGAAGTCGAGCCCGGCCACGCCCGACGGCGACACGATGTCGGGCGTCCCCTCGAGCGTCATCCCGATGAAGCCGACCTTGATGCCGCCGAACCTGCGGATCGCATAGGGCTTGAACAGGGTCCGGCCCGAGGAGGCGCGCACGACGTTGGCCGACAGGTAGCGGAACTTCGCTCCCCGGAAGCCCGTGCCGTCCTGGCAGCCGTCGACGGGGTGGCAGCCGCCGTTCTGCATGCGCTTGAGCTCGGCCGCGCCCTCGTCGAACTCGTGGTTGCCGACCGAGCTCAGGTCGAGGCCGATCCTGTTCATCGCCTCGATCGTCGGCTCGTCGTGGAAGAGCGCCGACAGCAGCGGCGAGGCGCCGATCAGGTCACCGGCCGAGACGACCAGCGTGTTGCGGTTCTCCTTCTCCTTGGCGCGGATGTCGGTCGCCAGGTACTCGGCGCCGCCGGCCGGGACGCGCGGCGAGCTCGGATCCGGCGCGATCGTTCCCGGCGTGGTCGATTCGAGGTGGCCGTGGAAGTCGTTGATGCCGAGCAGCTGGACGTCGACGTCCTTGGCCGCCGCGGCCGCCGGGGCGAGCAGGAGCAGGAGCAGGGTCACCCAGATCGTGCGCATGGGTGGAGCGTTCCCGGGTCGACGGCCTCCATGTCACGGGCCAGTTAATCTCGAACGAGGTGGCCTCCTCCCGCGACCTGTTCGCCAACTTCGAGCGCATGCGGCGTGAGATCGACGAGCTCTTCGGGGACGTCTTCGAGCGCCAGACCGGACTGCGCGGCCGCGGCTTCTCGCCGTCGGTGGACGTCTACTACGTCGACGATCCGCCCCGCGCCGTGGTCAAGGCCGAGCTCTCCGGAGTGGACATCCGAGACGTCGCGCTCGAGATCCGCGGCAGGCAGCTGCTGATCGTGGGTGAGCGCCGGCCGGCGCAGGCGTCGGGGCGCCTCTACCAGCAGATCGAGATCGAGCACGGGCCGTTTCGCCGTCTGGTCGAGCTCGGGGCCGAGGTGGTGGCCGACCAGGCGCGAGCGTCGTACGAGGACGGGTTCCTCGAGGTGGAGATCCCGCTCGCCCGGCCGGACCAGACGGTGCGCCGCGTGCGCATCGACGAGCCGGGTTCGTGAGCGTCGAGGGCGGCCCGCAGGTCCACCTGCCCGAGGCGCTGCCGGTCCTGCCGCTGCGCGACGCGGTCGCCTTCCCGGACGCGCTGATGCCGCTGGCGGTCGAGCAGGAGCGGTCGCTCGAGCTCGTCAACGAGGTGCTCGCGCGCGACCGGATGCTGGTGATGGTGGCGACCCGCGAGGGCGCCGGCGAGACTCCCGCTCCGGAAGAGCTCTACGGCGTCGGGGTCGCCGGCGTGGTCGCGCGCATGCTCAAGGTGCCCGACGGCTCGCTGCGGATCCTCGTCCACGGCGCCCAGCGCGTCGAGATCGGCGACTACGTGGCCACCGAGCCGTACCTGATCGCGCGGATCGCCGAGTCGCCGGACGTCGTGGTCGACTCGCCCGAGCTCGAGGCGCTCCAGCGCAACGTGCAGGCGACCTTCTCGCGCATCATCGAGGAGGTCCCGTACCTGCCGGCCGAGCTGCAGATGGCCGTCGCCAACCTGGACGAACCCGCCGAGCTGGCGCACCTGATCGCCGGGGCGCTGCGGATCAAGACCGAGCAGAAGCAGGCCCTGCTCGAGGAGCGCGACGTGCTCAAGCGGCTGCGCATGCTGTCCGAGCTGCTCGCCCGCGAGCTCGAGCTGGTCGAGATCGGGACGCGCATCCAGTCGCAGGTCCAGTCGGAGATGGACCGCGGCCAGCGCGAGTACTTCCTGCGCCAGCAGCTCAAGGCGATCCAGGACGAGCTGGGCGAGGGCGACGAGATCCAGGCCGAGGCGACCGAGCTGCGCGAGCGGCTGGAGGGCGCCGGCCTGCCCGAGGAGGCGTGGAAGCAGGCCGAGCGCGAGCTGCAGCGCTTCGAGCGCCTCCCGCCGCAGGCAGCCGAGCACGGCGTGATCCGCACCTATCTCGAGTGGCTCGCCGAGCTGCCCTGGTCGAAGTCGACCGAGGACAACCTCGACCTCCGCCACGCGCGCGGGGTGCTCGACCGCGACCACTACGACATCGACCGGGTCAAGGACCGCATCCTCGAGTTCCTCGCCGTCAGGCGGCTCAAGCCCGACGCTCGTTCGCAGATCCTCTGCTTCCTCGGCCCGCCCGGCGTCGGCAAGACGTCGCTGGGCCGGTCGATCGCCGACGCGATGGGCCGCACCTTCGAGCGCATCTCCGTCGGCGGCGTGCGCGACGAGTCGGAGATCCGCGGCCACCGCCGCACCTACATCGGCGCGATGCCCGGGACGATCATCCGTGCGCTGCGCGACGCCGGGGCGAACAACCCCCTGCTGATGATCGACGAGATCGACAAGATGGGAGCGGACTACCGCGGCGACCCGGCCAGCGCGATGCTCGAGGTGCTCGACCCCGAGCAGAACTCGACCTTCCGCGACCACTACCTCGACCTGCCGTTCGACCTGTCGCGGACGTTCTTCATCTGCACGGCGAACCTGCTCGACACCGTGCCGCCGCCGCTGCGCGACCGCATGGAGGTCATCGAGCTCGCCGGCTACACGATGGAGGAGAAGCGCGAGATCGCCAAGCGCTACCTGGTGCCGCGCCAGATGGAGCGCAACGGCGTGGGCCGGTCGAAGATCGAGTTCACCGCGCCCGCGCTGGACGAGATCATCGACGGCTACACGCGCGAGGCCGGCGTGCGCGGGCTCGAGCGCGAGATCGGGTCGATCTGCCGCAAGGTCGCGCGCGAGTTCGCAGAGGGCACGCGCAAGTCGAAGCGCGTGATCCGCGCCAAGACCGTCAACGAGCTGCTCGGCAAGCGCCGCTTCCAGGCCGAGGTCAAGAGCCGCGTCAACGAGCCCGGCGTCGCGACCGGGCTGGCCTGGACGCCGTTCGGCGGCGACGTGCTGTTCGTCGAGGCGACCGCCTACCCCGGCGACGGCCGCCTCCAGATCACCGGGCAGCTCGGCGACGTGATGAAGGAGTCGGCCGCCGCGGCGCTCTCCTACGTGAGGACGCTCGACAGCGGCATCCCCGAGAACTTCTTTCGCGAGCACGACGTGCACATCCACGTGCCGGCCGGCGCGATCCCGAAGGACGGGCCGAGCGCGGGCATCACGATGGCCACGGCGCTGGCCTCCTGCGCCACCGGCCGGCTGGTGCGCCCCGACACCGCGATGACCGGCGAGATCACCCTGACCGGCCAGGTGCTGCCGATCGGCGGCCTGAAGGAGAAGGCGCTCGCGGCCCAGCGGGTCGGCATCAACCGGATCATCATCCCGCGCCGCAACGAGGCCGACATCGACGACATCCCCGAGCACCTGCGGCGGCGCATGAAGTTCGTGCTCGTCGACTCGGAGGACGAGGTGCTCGAGGCGGCCCTTCAGAAGCGCGCCAGGCGAAATTCCCGCTAATCCGGCCCTGTCCGGGTACAGTGTGCGCCAGCAAGCGGATCCGAGGAGAGCAATGGCAGCTAAGAAAAAGGCCGCACAGGCCGGTGCCGGAGCGTTCGCCGCCGGCAAGGCGGTCCGCTCGAACGAGTACGTGCAACGCCTGGCCACCGACGAGGAACTGCGCGAGAACCTGCGCAGCGCTGTCGTCTCGGCGAAAAAGGCGTATGGGCGGATCAACGGCAAGGGCCCCGCGAAGGCGCTTGACGACAAGAAGGTTCAGCGCGAGCTGAAGGAAGCGGCAACCTCCCTCAAGGAGGCGGCGGACGCGCTGCGCGGGAAGAAGAAGAAAAAGCGGCGCAAGGGCCGCCTGCTCTTCGTCGCGCTCGTGGGCGCCGGGCTCGCACTCGCCATGAGCGAGGGCCTGCGCAAGAAGGTTCTTGATGCGCTGTTCGGCGCCGAGGAAGAGTTCGAGTACACGGCGAGCACCACGCCCGACTCGAACTCGGGCTCGACGACGAGCGAGAGCCAGCCGGTCAGCACGGGCTAGCTGCTCACGAATCCTTCTCGAAACTAGGGCGCCCCGCGGGGCGCCCTTTTTCGTGGCGGGGGTGCGCCCGCTGCCGAGTCGCGCGATAGCCTCTGCGCACTCATGGCCGCCTCAGTAGCCAGTCCCAAGCGCCTCGACGGCGACAAGGCCCAGCGGATCATCGAGGCGATGCGCAGCAGCGTCGCCACCCGCGGCGCCGCCGGGTCGACCTTCGACCACGTCGCCCGCGAGGCCGGCGTCTCGCGCGGCCTGCTGCACTACTACTTCGGCTCGAAGGAGCAGCTGCTGGTCGAGGTCGTGCGCCACGACTGCGAGCTGAGGCTCACCGGCATGGGCGCGCGCATCGCGCGGGCCACGACCGCCGACGAGATCATCGCGGCGCTGGTGCTCGGCCTCGAGGAGTTCATCGAGGGCGAGCCCGGCAGTCCCGCCGTGATCTACGAGATGCTGTCCGCCTCGCGCCACTCGGAGGACATCCGCACCGAGCTGGCCGAGCTCTACCGGCGCTGGCGCGCCGATCTGGCCGACTCGCTGCGCGCCAAGGAACGCGAGGGCGTCGTGCGGCTGGAGGCCGGCCCCGAGTCGGTGGCGTCGATGCTGTTCTGCCTGGGCGACGGCTTCGGCATCCAGGTGCTCTCCGATCCCGAGTGGGATCGCGAGGCCGCCTTCGAGCTGGGCGTGCGGATCGCGCAACGCCTGCTCGGCGCAGCCGAGTAGCCGGCCCGGGTGGAGCGCCTGCCGCACTGGGAGCGGGGGACGCCCGCGGTCCTCTGCGCGGCACGGCCCACACCCGATCCCCGTCTCGACAGCCGTCCGGGCGGGCGACGACCGGGTCCTGTTCGCGCTCGGCCGCCGGCGCGAGGCGCTGCGGCGACTGCGCGCCGAACCGGGCGCGGCCCTGCTCGTGATGGGCGAGGGCGTGGCCTTCACGGCCTTCGGCGAGGCGCGCGTGGTGTCCGAGCAGATGGACGCCGCGGACACGATCGTCGCGGTCGAGCTGCGCGTGAGCCGCGTCCAGGACCACCTCGCCGACGGCCGGACGGTGATGCTCGACGGCGCGCGCTGGCGCTGGACCGGCGACGACCTGGCCGCCGCGGATGCGGCGATCTTCGCGGAGCTCGAGCGGCTGTAGCGGCTACCCGAGCCGACCCGCCCACGTCACGGCGCGCTCCTCGAGCGCCGTGACGTACGCCTCCTTGCCCTCGATGTAGGCGAGCCGGTCGGTGGCGTGGCGGGCAGCCAGCTCGCGCTTCAGGGCGGCGTAGCGGGCGGCCTCGTCCGCGTGCGCGCGCAGGAAGTCCCGCACGGCGAGGTGCCTCAGCTCGACGTCGCCGCCCGCCTCGCAGACGTGCAGGTGATAGGCGCGCGGACGCTCCGGCGGCCTCGCGAAGAAGTGGCGCGCGGGCGACTCGGGGTCCGGCGCGAACAGGTAGCCCAGCCCCTCGAGCGGCTCGACGTAGCGCTCCCGCCGCTCCAGCGTGTCGACCGACAGCTGGAGGTCGATGATCGGCTTGGCGGCCAGGCCGGGAACAGCGGTCGAGCCCACGTGCTCCAGGCGCACCACCAGAGCGCCCAGCGGCGCCTCGATCCGGCGCAGCTCGGCGTCGGCTCGAGCCGGCCAGTCGGGGTCGTAGTCGACGACGCGAACGGCGGGGTCGAAGCGGTCGTCGAGAGAGGGATGCCGGGCCAGCTGCGGTCCCTCGCGGCTAGCCGAGCCGCCCCGCCAGCTCGTCCGCCAGCCCCGCGACCGGCACCCGCTCCTGCTCGAGCGTGTCGCGATCGCGCAGGGTCACGGTGTCGTCCTCCATCGTCTGGTGGTCGACCGTGATCCCCCACGGCGTGCCGACCTCGTCCTGGCGCCGGTAGCGCTTGCCGATCGAGCCGCCCGCGTCGTACTCGGCGCTCATCCGCGTGCGCAGCTCCTCGTAGATGGAGCGCGCCTTCTCGGGCTGGCCGTCCTTGTTGACCAGCGGCAGCACCGCCGCCTTGATCGGCGCCATGCGCGGCTGGAGGCGCAGGACCGTGCGCCGCTCGCCGCCGATCTCGTCCTCGTCGTAGGCGTCGCAGAGCAGCGTGAGCACGGTGCGGCCGAGGCCGGCGGCCGGCTCGATCACGTGCGGCACGTAGCGCTCGCCGGTGGCGGTGTCGACGTACTCGAGCTTCTGCCCCGAGTGCTCGGCGTGCTGCTTGAGGTCGAAGTCGCCCCGGTTGGCGATCCCCTCCAGCTCGGACCAGCCGATCGGGAAGAGGTACTCGATGTCGCTCGTGGCCGAGCTGTAGTGCGACAGCTCGTCGGGCCCGTGGGGGCGCAGGCGCAGCCGGTCGGGATCGACCCCCAGCGACACGTACCACTCCATGCGCGCCTCCATCCAGTGCTCGTACCACCTCTGGGCCTCGGCCGGCGGGACGAAGAACTCCATCTCCATCTGCTCGAACTCGAGCGTGCGGAAGATGAAGTTGCCGGGCGTGATCTCGTTGCGGAAGGACTTGCCGATCTGGGCGATGCCGAAGGGCGGCCGCTTGCGCGCGAACTGGAGGGTGGTCTTGAAGTCGAGGAAGATGCCCTGGGCCGTCTCCGGACGCAGGTAGACGGTGGAGCCCTCCTCCTTCACCGGGCCGATCGTGGTCTCGAACATGAGGTTGAAAGGCCGCGGCTCGGAGAGTTCGCCCCCGCAGACCGGGCAGACGAGGTTGTCGGGGTCCTTGCCCTCGGCCTCGGCGTCCTCGCGCAGGTGGTCCTCGCGGAAGCGCCGCTTGCACTTGCCGAGGCACTGGACGAGCGGGTCGCTGAAGCCGGCCAGGTGCCCCGACGCCTCCCAGGTGCGCGGGTGCTGGATGATCGCGGAGTCGAGCGCCACGATGTCGTCGCGCTCCTGGATCATCGCCTTCCACCAGGCGGCCGTGACGTTGTTCTTGAGCAGGACGCCGTAGTGCCCGTAGTCGTAGGTGTTGGCGATCCCGCCGTAGATCTCGGAGGCGGGGAAGATCAGCCCGCGCCGCTTGCAGAGCGCGACGATCTTGTCCATGGTGGCGAGGGCCTCAGTCACGGCGCTGGAGGGTAGTCGAGCGAAAAAACGCGCGAATTCCGGGGCTGCGTCGGCCACACCGGCGCGTGTCGTCGCCGGGCTGGGGTAGCGTGACTCGCGAATGGCCACCGCCTTCCGCCCGATCGGCCACATAGCCGCTTGGATCGTGTGGCACGCGATGCGCGTGTCGCTGCTGGACGACCTCGACCGCCCGCAGCCGCCGCAACACGGCTGACGCCCTGTCGCTGACTGGGCGGGCGATGTCCCAGGAGAACGTTGAAGTCGTGCGGCTCATGAATGCCGCCTTCAATCGTGGGGATCTGGACGAGGCGTTTGGCTTCTACGAACCGACGGCCATCTGGCACTCGCGCAGCGACGAGCCGGACACCGGCGACTACCACGGCCTGGAGGCAATCCGCGAGATGGCCCGCATGTGGCAAGGCATGTTCGCGGAGTTCGAGTTCGAGCTTGAGGATTACGTCGACGCCGGGGATCTGTGTGGTCACGTCCGGCTGGCTCTGCGGGCGTGGTCGTGAGAGCGGCGCTGAGGTTCGAGAACGCTACGCGTGGGTCGTCCGGATGCAAGACCGCAAGCTCGCAGAGATCTGGGAGTACCGCGACCGCTCGGAAGCCCTCGAAGCCGTGGGGGTGTCGGGGTAGGACGAAGAGGCGTTTTCAGACGTTCGAGGCGGCACGCGATTTCCGCATCGCGAAGCCGCTTGCACGACAACTGGCAACGCTGCGGGGAAAATCGGCACTCCTATACTGAGAGTGCCATGCCGATCTACGAGTACCGCTGCGAGAAGGGGCATACCTTCGAGGCCATGCAGCGCATGATCGAGGACCCGCTGACCAGCTGCTCGACCTGCGGGGCGCCCGTGCAACGCGTCTTTCACCCGGTGGCGGTGCACTTCAAGGGGTCCGGCTTCTACAACACCGACTACGGCAAGAAGAAGGCTGGCGCCTCGTCGGACGCGGGGTCCAAGTCGGAGTCGAAGTCCTCGGAGTCGAAGTCCTCGGACTCGAAGTCCGCCTCGTCGGACTCCAAGTCCTCCAAGTCCTCCTCGTCCTCCGACTAGTCGCCGTTCTCGAGCTTGTCGACGGCGTCGGCGCGGGTGCCGGGTGACACCTGGATGTCGCCTTCGAGGTCGCAGCAGGTGCCCTCGAGCACGTCGGTCTCGTCGGAGTTGCCGGTGGCGACGTCGGCGAACAGGGCCATCAGCGCCGGGCCCTTCATGTCGGTCTTGAGCGCCTTGGGCGCCTGCCAGCTGACCCACGGCAGGCGGAAGAACGTGCCGGGCGACTTGGCCTGGGCGCCGATCGCCCGCAGCACCTCCTGCTGGCGCGCGGCGCGGGCGCGGTCGTCCTCCGCCGGCGCGCAGGGGTTCTTGCGGACGCGCGCGTAGCCGAGCGCGCGGGTGCCGTCGAGTTGGATCTCGCCCTTGGCGAAGTGGAGGCCCTTCCAGAAGTTGTCGAACGGCGGCGAGCAGATGCGCGTCTTGTTGTTGACCGTGATGCCGCCCAGGGCGTCGATGAAGGAGGGGAAGTCCTTGAAGTCGACCTCGACCAGGTGGTTGATCTTCAGCCCGTTGCCCAGGAAGTTCTCGACCGTGCGGATCGTCAGCGCGGGGCCGCCGAGCGCGTAGGCGGCGTTGATCTTGCGGGCGCCGTGTCCGGGGATCTCGGCCTCGGTGTCGCGCGGGATCGACAGCTTGCGTACGCCGCCGAGGCTGGCGTGGATGAGCATGATCGTGTCGGCGCGGGAGGGACCGCTCGAGCTCTCGTCGATCGACTCGCCGGTACGGGCATCGGAGCCGAGCACGAGGATGTTCGTGCCGCCGAGCATGCTGCCGCCGCCGGAGAGGGCGGCCTTGGCGTCGTCCGACACGCCCTCCTGCACCTGCGCGCTGATCAGGAACAGCACCAGCGAGAGCAGCAGCCAGCCGCCGACGGCGAGCGCAACCCACTTGGCGACCCGGCCGGGCGTGATCGGCTTGCGCGTGCGCGGCTCGTCAGGCTCCTTGCCGGTGACGCGGCTGAGCCGCCGCTTGAGCGCGTCGAGATCGCTCCCGCGGCTGAGCGGGTGCTTGCGCGAGCGGTAGACCTTGTACTCCGGAGGGGCCGGCTTCGGGTCGGTCACAGACCTCTGTATATCGTCCGGCCATGCCGCCTTCGCGAGTGATCGGCATCGACGCGGGGGGAACGAAGCTCCTGGGCGGGGTTGTGGACGAGGGGCTCGTGGTGCATCACAGGGTGCATCGCACCTGGCGTGGAGCCGATCGCGCCGAGACCCTCGACATCTTCGTCGAGTCCGTCGAGGAGGTGCGTGTGGCGGCGCCGGACGTGGCCGTCGTCGGGTTCGGGATCCCCGCGCTCGTGGAGTGGGAGACGGGGGTCTCGCGCTGGTCGACGCACCTCCCGATCGCCGACGTGCGCTTTCGCGACGTGATGAGCGAGCGGCTGGGACTGCCCGTTGTCGTCGACAACGACGCGAACGCCGCGCTGCTCGCCGAGTGGCGGTTCGGGGCGGCGCGCGGGGTCTCGACGGCGGTGCTCGTGGCTCTCGGGACCGGCATCGGCAGCGGGCTGCTGCTGGACGGGCGGATCTTCCGCGGCGCGCGCGGGCTCGGCGCCGAGATCGGGCACATGGTGGTGGACCTCCACGGACCCGATTGCCAGGGCGAATGCCCGGGGCGTGGCTGCCTCGAGGTGATGGCGTCGGGCTCGACGATCGGCCGGGAGGGACGGGCCGCGGCTGCGGCCCAGCCGGAGTCCGCCCTGGGGCGGCGGCTGGCGGCGGGGCAGGAGATCACGGGCGGAATCGTGACCGAGCTCGCCCACGCCGGGGACGCCGCCTCGATCGCCGTGCTGGGCCAGATCGGGCGCAGGCTGGGCTACGGGCTGGTGGGTGTCGTGAACGTGTTCAACCCGGAGCGGATCGTGATCGGCGGCGGTGCGATCGCGGCGGGCGAGCTGCTGCTCGGCCCGGCGCGCGAGGTGGTCGCGGAGCGGGCGCTGCCGCCCGCGCGGGAGATGGTCTCGATCGTGCCCGCGGAGTTCGGCGACGAGTCGGGGATGCTGGGCGCGGCGCTGCTGGCGCTGGACTCGCTGTGAGCGGTCGGCTGGTGGTGTGCCCGACGCCGATCGGGAACCTGGAGGACGTCACGCTGCGCGTGCTGTCGGCGCTGCGCGAGGCGGACGTGGTGGCCTGCGAGGACACGCGCCGGACGCGCGTGCTGCTGGACCGGTACGGGGTGTCGGCGGAGCTGGTGTCGTACCACGAGCACAACGAGCAGGCGCGGGCGGCGTCGCTGGTGGCGCAGATGCGGTCGGGGTCGGTCGTCGCGCTCGTGTCGGACGCGGGGATGCCGCTCGTGTCGGACCCGGGCTACGTGCTGGTGCGCGCGTGCGTGGCGGCCGGGCTGCCCGTCGAGGTGCTGCCGGGGCCGTCGGCGGCGGTGACGGCGCTGGTGGCGTCGGGGCTGCCGGCCGCGGAGTGGCACTTCGCGGGGTTCCTGCCGCGCAAGAAGGGCGACCTGGGGCGGCTGTTCTCCTCTTTTTCGGGCACCGATCGTCGCGTTCGAGTCGCCGCGCAGGGTGCCCGCGTCCCTTGCGGTTCTGGCCTCGGTCGAGCCGTCGCGCGAGGTGGCGGTCTGCCGGGAGCTGACCAAGGCGCACGAGGAGGTCGTGCGAGGGACGGCGGCGGAGCTGGCAGAGCAGTACGCCGATGCGCCGCCCCGCGGTGAGGTGGTGCTGGTGGTGGGGCCGTCCGCCTCGTCGGCGGGCGCTGGCGCGGCCCCCGCGGCGTCGGCGGTCGAGGCGCTGCGGCGCCTGGTCGACGCGGGCGCCCAGCCGCGCAAGGCGGCCCGGGTCGTGGCGGAGCTGACGGGGGAGAGCGCGAACGCGCTGTATGAGGCGCTGACGGCGTCGTAGGGCGCCGGGTCGGCTCCGAGCCAGCGCAGCTTCGCGCCCCCGCGTCCAACCGCACATTCGACATCCATACGGTGCCCAATGTGCGGCGCGTCGGCTGCCCGCGCGGCCTCCGTAACGACTCTGCAACGCCCTGCAACTTTTCTCCTCCCGCCCCCGGGCCACGCGAGCTCCCCGCCCTTACGGTCGCTCGCATGACTCGCCGCCTCCTCATCCCAGCGCTCGGTTTCGCCGTCCTCCTGCTCGTCGCCGCGCCGGCGCGCGCGGACTGGGCCTGGCCGGTCGCGGGGGAGGTGATCACGCTCGTACCGCTTTGGCGGCGACCCGTACGCGGCGGGCCAGCACCGTGGAATCGACATCGCGGCGCGCGCGGGCACGCCCGTGGTCGCCGCGACCCCGGGGGAGGTCCGCTTCGCCGGGACGGTCGGCTCGTCGGGCCTGACGATCGGCATCCGAACCGCCGACGGCCGCTATGACACCTCCTACCTGCACCTGTCGTCCGCGTCGGTGCGCGAGGGCCAGCAGGTGGCGGCCGGCCAGCGCGTGGGAACGGTCGGGACGACCGGAGAGCGCTCCGCGCGGCAGCCCCATCTCCACTTCGGCGTCCGCGACGCCGGCACGGCGCACGGCTACCACGACCCACTCGGGTTCCTGCCGCCGGCCGCGGGCGCGCCGGACGCTCCGCGCGGAGAACCGTCGCCGCACGCGGCGCCGGTGACGGTGGGGCCAGGCCCGGCGGTCAGCGGCGCGCCCGTGCTCGCACCGGCGTCGCGACCGGCGGTGCGCGGCGTCCCCGCGCGGCACGTTGCGCCTGGGCCGGCCGTCGCGCCTGCGCCGCATGTCGCGCCCGCTCCGCATGTCGCGCCCGGGGCGCCCCGCATCCGGTCCCAGCGCGCACTGCCGCAGCGCGCACCCGGTCCGTCGCATCACGCGGCCCGCAGCCCGCATCCCACGACGGCCGCGCCCGTCTGGGCCGCCCTCCTCGGTGCGGCAGCCCTGCTCGGCCTCTCGGCAAGCGGCCGCACGGCGGCTCGCACGCCCGGCGCGACGGCGGGTCGCGGCGCTGCTCAAGCCTCGCCTGGGCGCCCGATGAGGCGTCGCTCCAGGGGGTCCCAGCAGAAGCGGCGCTATACGGGACGTTTCTTCAGGGACCCCTCCCCGTCAACGCGCTTGCGCATGAACACCCGCGCGAACCCGTGTTGCTCGAGGCGGTCGTACTCCGCCCACCCGAGCCGCTCGTACAGCTCGATGTTCGAGGTCATCAGCTCGTGCGTGTAGAGCCGCAGCTCCTCGATCCCGCGCGCCGCGGCCTGCTGCTCGGCGAACTCGAGCAGCGAGCGCCCCAATCCCGACCCCTGGCGCTCCGGGTCGACGGCCACGTTCTCGACCATGAGCGCGTCGCCGTCGGGCCGCAGGACCAGCACCCCCGCGACATCCGGATCGCCCGCCACGAAGACGTCCCCCTGCTCGACGAGCGCCGCGTAGTCCGCGTCCATCGGCGCGGGCCGCAGCCCGACGATCGGCACCCACGGGCCGTAGGCCCGCTCGACCAGGCGGGCGATCGCTCCGACGTCGCGTTCGGTGGCCGGCCGGATCGCACCGGGGCTGGGCACGCCGCCAGGTTGCCAGACCCGGCGTCGCGGCCATGCCCGCCTGTCCCGCCCCTGAGTAGCATCGCTCTCGATGCCGTATTACGTGACCACCCCCATCTACTACGTGAACGGCGAGCCGCACCTCGGCCACGCCTACACGACGATCGCGGCCGACGTGCTGGCGCGGCACATGCGGCAGCGGGGGGAGGAGGTCTTCTTCCTCACGGGCACCGACGAGCACGGCGAGCCGGTGACGCAGGCGGCCGAGGCCCTGGGCATCACACCGCGCGAGCTGGGCGACCGCAACGCGATTCGCTTCAAGGAGCTCGCCCACACCGTCAACGCCACGAACGACTTCTTCATCCGGACGACCGACCCGGAGCACATGGCGAAGGTCGCCGAGGTCGTCCAGCGCATCCACGACAACGGGCACGTCTACGCCGGCACCTACGAGGGCTGGTACTGCCCGCGCTGCGCCGACTTCAAGACCGAGTCCGAGCTCGAGGACGGCAACCGCTGCCCGATCCACAAGATCGAGCTGGAGATCGAGAAGGAGGACAACTGGTTCTTCCGGCTGTCGACCTTCCAGGAGCCGCTCGAGCAGCTCTACGCGGAGCGGCCCGGCTTCGTCACGCCGCGCAACCGCTACAACGAGGCGCTCGCGTTCATCAAGAGCGGCCTGCGCGACCTCTCGCTCAGCCGCGCACGCCTCAAGTGGGGCGTGCCCGTGCCGTGGGACGACTCGCAGGTCATCTACGTCTGGATCGACGCGCTCCTGAACTACTACACGGCGCTCTCCTACGCCCGCGAGGGCGAGGATCTGACCGACCGCTTCTGGCCGGCCGACGTCCACCTGATCGGCAAGGACATCCTCAAGTTCCACGCGGTCATCTGGCCGGCGATGCTGATGGCCGCCGGCATCGAGGTCCCGCGCCGGGTCGGCATCCACGGCTACCTGCTGCTGGGCGAGCACAAGATGTCGAAGTCGCTCGGGAACGTGATCGAGCCGTTCCAGGTGGCCGAGCTGTACGGGCCGGATGCGCTGCGCTTCTACGTGCTGCGCGAGGTCAGCTTCGGGGCGGACGGCGAGGTCTCCCCGGAGGGATTCGAGAAGCGTTACAACACGGAGCTCGCCAACGAGTACGGCAACCTGGCCAACCGGACGCTGGCGATGATCGGCCGCTACCGCGAGGGCGTGGTCCCCGACGCCGCGCCGGACCCCGCGATCATCGCCGACTTCGACGGTCTCGCCGACGCCGTGCGAGAGCGCCTCGACCAGATCGAGCTGACCGCTGCGCTCGACGAGATCTGGCAGCGCGTCAGGCGGCTCAACCGGTACGTCCAGGAGCAGGAGCCCTGGCAGCTCGCCAAGGACGAGGGCGCCGCGGAGCGGCTCGACCAGGTGCTCTACACCCTGGCCGAGGGCCTCCGCGTGCTCGCGGTGCTGGTCCACCCGTTCATGCCCGGATCCGCCGAGCGGCTGCTGGCGGCGCTGGGTCGCGAGGACCTGTCGCTCGACGGCGCGCGCCTGGGCGCGGCCGGCGGCGGCGCGTCGGTCGGTGAGCTGGGGCAGCTCTTCCCGCGGGTCGAGGCCCCGGAGCAATCCGTCGCCTGACCGGCCCGTGGTCGACACGCACTGTCACCTCGACCACTGCGACCCGCCCGACGGCGAGCTGGTCGAGCGGGCCCGCGCGGTCGGGCTGAGCCGGCTCGCCACCGTCGCGATCGACGGGGCCGCGATCGAGCGCGCCCTGCGCGCCGCCGCGGAGTTCGACGAGGTGTTCGCGATCGTGGGCCGGCATCCGCACGAGACGACCGGCTTCGGCCCCGACGACCTCGAGGAGATCGAGCGGGCCGCCGCGGATCCCAAGGTGCGCGCGATCGGGGAGACCGGACTCGACTACTACCGCGACCACGCCCCGCGCGAGGATCAGCGCCGCGCCTTCGAGGCGCAGCTCGAGCTCGCGGCGCGGCTGGGCCTCCCGGTCGCCATCCACACGCGCGCGGCCGAGGAGGACACCTTCGCGATCCTGCGCGAGCACGCCGGCGGCGTCCCGGCCGTGATCCTCCACTGCTTCTCGGCGCCCGACCGGCTCGACGAGTGCGTCGAGCGCGGCTACCTGTGCTCCTTCGCCGGCAACGTCACCTACCCCAAGGCCACCGACCTCCAGCGCGCCGCCGCCGAGCTGCCGGCCGAGCTGCTGCTGGCCGAGACCGACGCCCCCTGGCTCGCCCCCCAGCCCGTGCGCGGCAAGCCCAACGAGCCCGGCCACGTCGTCCACACCGCCGGGCGGCTGGCCGAGCTGCGCGGGATCTCCTACGAGGAGCTCGACCGCACCGTCGAGCAGAACGCCGCGCGCGTGCTCGGATGGTGACCGACGAGCCCCGCCAGGCCAGCCTCCGCCGCCTGCGCCGATACGGGATCAAGCCGAACCGCGAGCTCGGCCAGAACTTCCTGATCGACGACAACATCCTCGGCGTGATCGACCGCGCAGCCGAGCTCGACGCGGCCGACGTCGTGCTCGAGGTCGGCGGCGGCCTGGGGGTGCTCAGCGAGTACCTCGCGCCGCGGGTCGCGCACCTGCACGTCGTCGAGGTCGACCGTACGCTCGAGCAGCCGCTGGCCGAGGCGCTGGCGCCGTTCGAGAACACGACGCTCCACCTGGCGGACGCCGTTCGCCTCGACCTGGCGGAGCTCGACCCGGCGCCGGACAAGGTCGTCGCGAACCTGCCCTACGGCGTCGCCGCGACCGTCCTGCTCAAGTCGGTGGCCGAGCTCCCCGACGCGCGACTGTGGGTCGCGATGGTGCAGCGCGAGGTCGGCGAGCGCCTGGCCGCGCGGCCCGGCTCGAAGGCCTACGGCGCGACCTCGGTGCTGGCCCAGCTGTCCTGCGAGGTCCGGGTGCTGCGCAAGGTGCCCCGCACCGTCTTCCACCCGGAGCCGAACGTCGAGTCGGCGCTCGTGCTCCTGCGCCGCCGCGCGCCCGCGCCGCCGTCCGAGCTGGCCGCGCTCGTCCACGCCGGCTTCGCCCACCGCCGCAAGGCGCTGGCCGGCTCGCTGGCGCTCGTTCCCGGCGCGCCCGGCGACCTCCGGGACGCGACGCGCGCGGCGCTCGCGGAGATCGGACAGCCGCAGGACGCCAGGGCGGAGCGGATCGCCGCCGAGGACTGGCCGCGCCTGGCCGACGCGATCGGCCGCGACCGGCTCGCCGGCCTGCGCCCCCGATGAGCCCGCTCGCCTCGCCCGCGGTCGAGGAGCGCGCCTACGCGAAGCTCAACCTGATCCTGCACCTGGGCCGCCCTCGCCCCGACGGCCTGCACCCGCTCTGCTCGATCCTCGCCTCGATCGACCTCTGCGACGACGTCGTCGTGGAGGCGGCCCGGGAGGACCTGGTCGAGTGCGCGGGAGTCGACGGTCCCAACCTCGCCGAGGCCGCGCTCGACGCCCTGCGCGCCCGCGTGCCGGAGCTGCCGCGGCTGTGGGTGCGGATCGAGAAGCGGATCCCCGTCGCCGCCGGGCTGGGAGGTGGGAGCGCCGACGCCGCGGCGGTCCTGCGCGCCGCGAACCGGATCATCGGCGCCCCGCTCGACGCGTCCGAGCTGCGCGGGCTCGCGGCCGGGCTCGGCTCCGACGTGCCCAGCCAGGTGGAGCCCCGCCACGCGCTGATCGCCGGCGTGGGCGAGATCGTCGAGCCCGTCGAGCTGCCCGAGTTCGGCGTCGTGCTGCTCCCGCAGCCCGACGGGCTGTCCACCGCCGCCGTCTACGCGGAGTTCGACCGCCTCGGCGGCGGGCGGTCCGAGCTGGACCTCGACGCGACGCGCTCGCTCGCGAGCGAGATGAAGCTGCTGCCGGTGCTCTGCAACGACCTCCAGCCCGCCGCGCTGTCGCTGCGGCCCGAGCTGCACGACGCCCTCTCCTCGCTCAGGGCCGCCGGCGCGCTCGGCAGCCTCGTCAGCGGGTCGGGGCCGACCTGCTTCGGCCTGTTCGAGGACCTCGGCGCCGCCGAGGCGGCCGCGGCCAGGATCGACGGCGCGATCCCGGCCGCGCTGCGCGGGCTGAGCGGCCAGCGGCTTCCCTAGAGTCGTCGCGTGTCCGTCGGCCAGACCGTCGCCGCAGTCCTCGCCGTGGCGCTCGCAGCGCTGATCGTGTGGAAGAGGCGCTCGATCACCGGCGAGCGCCGGCTGCTCGCGATCGCCGCGGTGCTCGTGCTGGCGATCTACGCGAGCGACGTGCTGTCCGAGCTGCCCGACCCGAAGAACGTCATCGTCGACGTGGCGCAGGCGCTGGGACCCTGGACCTACGCGCTGGTCGGCGTGATGGCGTTCCTCGAGACCGGGGCGTTCATCGGACTGATCGCACCGGGCGAGACGGTCGTGATCGCCGGTGGCGTGATCGCTGGGCAGGGCGAGATCGAGCTGATCCCGCTGATCGGGCTGGTCTGGGTCTGCGCGGTGCTCGGCGACACGACCAGCTTCTTCATCGGCAAGCGGCTCGGGCGCGGCTTCCTCGAGCGCCACGGGCCCAGGGTCAAGATCACGCACGAGCGGCTCAGCCAGGTCGAGGGCTACTTCGACCGGCACGGCGGCAAGACGATCCTGATCGGGCGCTTCATCGGCCTCGTCCGCGCGCTGGCCCCGTTCATCGCGGGCGCCTCCGGGCTGGCCTACCGGCGCTTCCTGCCCTACAGCGTGGTCGGCACGGGGCTGTGGTCGACGGTCTTCTGCGTCCTGGGCTACATCTTCTGGCGCTCGTTCGACAAGCTCGCGAACATCGCCGGAAAGGCGATCTTCGGCTTCGGCATCACCGTCGGGGTGATCGTCGCGGTCGTGGTCGCCTACCGCCGCCGGCGCGAGATCCGCGACTGGCTGCTGGCCCACGAGCGCCACCCGCTGATCCGGCCGCTGTTCGTCGTCGGGCGGCCGGTCTACCGGCACCTGATCGCGCCGGTCGTGCGCGTGATCGCTCCGGAGGTGCGCTTCCTCTGGAACAGGGTCACGCCGGGCGGGCTCGGCCTCGAGCTGACCACGACGCTCGCCATCGGGGGCGTGGGCATGTACGTGTACGCGCTCTACGTGGTGATCCTGTCGGGCGACCCGGGCCTGACGCCGTTCGACCAGGAGCTGCTCGACCTGAGCAACGACGTCCAGTCGCAGATGCTGACCGACGTGGCCAAGGTGGTCACCGACCTGGGCGCGTTCCCGACCTGCGCGACCGTGGTCGTCGTGATGAGCATCCTGCTCGCGGCGCGCGGGCGGATCTCGGAGCTGCTCGTGCTCGTGGGAGGCTTCGCGTTGATCTACGCGATCGTCCAGGTGACGAAGGCGGGCATCGACCGGCCGCGCCCGACTGACCCGCTCGTCGACACGAGCGGCTCCTCGTTCCCGAGCGGGCACGCCGCCTACGCGACCGTCTGGATGGCCGCCGCGCTCGTCTACTCGCGGCGATTGGGGCTGGCGAGCGCGGCGCTGGTGACGGGCGCGATCGCGCTGACGGCGGCGATCGGCCTGTCGCGCATCTACCTGCGCGCCCACCTGTGGTCGGACGTGGCCGGCGGCTGGGGGCTGGGGATCGGCGTGTTCGGGCTGCTGACCGCGATCACGTTGGTCGTCGAGTACATGCGCCACAATGGGCAGCGCGCGGAGCAACCCGCCGCGCGCGCGGAGCGATGAACCTCGACCTGTCCTCGACAGAGATCGCCATCGCGCTGGCCGCCGGAGTGGTGGTCGCGTGCTGGCTCTTCTTGATCGCCGGCCCGGCCTGGCGCTGCTATGGACGCGTGTGGGAGAAGGTCGCCGCCGGCTTCCTGACCCTCTTCATCCTGGGCACGATGCTGGGGATCGGAGCGGGGATCGGGCTCGCCGTCGTGTGGACCTACGACCAGTACGCCTGATGGCTGCCTGATGGCCGCCCCCGCGCCTGAGTCCCGCTCGGCCGACGCCGAGCCTCGCTCCTTCCTCGAGTCCCTGGACGAGGTCTCCGAGGCGGTCGAGTCCGGCGCCGGCCTGCCGGAGGTGGCGCGGGCCGCCGGCCGCGCGCTCGACGCCAGCGTGATCGTGCTCGACTCCGCCAGCAGCGTGCTGGCGGTCGCCTGCTCGTCGAGCGAGGACGAGCGCGCCGTGATGGCGGGCGAGGCGGACGCCGAAACGGTCGAGCTGCGCGTGGCAGAGCTTCCGGTCGGCCAGCTGCGCTACCGCCCGCGCGGCGAAGCCCCGCCCGGCTCGCTGCTGCGCCTGGTCGCCAACCTGATCGCCCTCGAGCTGGATCGGGCCAAGGCGCCCGAGCGCGCCACCGAGGCCGCCGTCGGAGACTTCCTCCAGGACCTGCTGGCCCGGCGCCTGACCGATCGCGAGAACATCGTCGCGCGGGCCAGCGAGCTCGGCTGCGACGTCTCGGGCGGCGCCAGCGTGATCGTCGTCCGGGCGCGCCCGCAGCACGCCGAGGAGGGCGACTGGCGCGCGCGCGTGCTGACGGTCGCGGAGCGCGGCGCGCGCGGAGTGGAACGCGCCTCGCTGGCGGCGCTGGCGCGCGCGGGCTGGACGCGCCACGGCCAGGGCCCCAACGAGGACGCCGGCGGCCGGCTCGAGCGGGAGCTGGTGATCGTCACGCCGAGCCCCGACGCCGCCGCGGCCAAGCGCACGGCGGCGGCGGTGGTGCGCGAGCTGGAGGCCGGCCTGCCGGGCTTCACGATCACGGTGGCGCGCAGCCGGCTCGCGAGCGATCCCGCCGACCTGCACCGCGCCGGCGCCGAGGCGCTGCTGGCGGCGAACGTCGCCGAGGCGCGCGGGCTGACCGAGCTGTCGTTCGAGGAGACCGGTGCCTACCGGCTGCTGCTGCCAGCGATGAGCGAGGACCCGACCGAGCTGGAGGGGTTCTTCGACGAGACGGTCGCCCCGCTGGTCGCCTACGACGAGCAGTACGAGACGGAGCTGGTGCGCACGCTCGAGACGTTCCTGGACGCCGACGGCAACGTCGCCGGCACCGCCGAGCGCCTGTTCACCCACCGCCACACGATCCGCTACCGGCTCGAGCGCGTGAAGGAGCTGACCTCGCTCGACGTCGGCTCGACCGACGGCCGCGAGCGCCTGTCGCTCGGGCTGAAGGCGATGCGCGTGCTCGGCATCCTGCCGCCCGGCGGGCCCGCCCAGGAGCACGGCGCCGAGGCCGGCCGCGTGCCGCGCGAGCACAAGGACCGCTAGCGCCGCAGCTCCGAGAGACCGCGGCCCTCGTGCCAGGACTCGATCCGGAGATGGTCGGCGGGCTCGCCCAGCCGAACCACGACGAGCTCCGCCACGTCCAGCCGGAAGGCGTGGGCCTGGCTGCCCTCACCGACGATTCGAGCTCTCGCCTCGGGGTCGAACGTCTCCTCGGCGCGGCCGGCGAGCTTGGCGTCGCCCTTCCAGCCGGCCTCGGGAGAGAGGCTGTGGAGCGCATAGCGGGGATCGCGGCGCAGGTCGAGCGCCTTCACCGCGTTCTCCATGCTGCCGAGCCAGAGGTCACCGTCGACGAGCTCGAGCTCGGTGCCGCTGATGCGCGGCGACCCATCTTGCCGCAGGGTCGCGAGCGTCTTGTGCTTGTCGAGCCCGAACAAGGCCCAGGCGCGTGCGGCGAGCTCTGGCGCCTCGGCCTCGACTTCCCTCCAGCTGGCCATCGGCCGAAGGCTACGCCGCCTCGGGGAGCTCCCTCTCGTAGGCCCTGATCCATTTGCGGATCGCGTTGTCGGAGACGCCGTACTTGCGGGCGGTCGTGCAGTAGCCCATTCGCTCTACCTCCTCGACCAGCTGCACGTACGAAGGTCGCTCCACCTTGCGCGTGTCCGGCCTTGGCCCACGTAGGTGGGGCCGCGCATGTCTCTGTCCGCACCACGCGGAGCAGTAACGGTGACTCGCGTATCTCGGCTTGAACACCTCGTCGCACCTCAGACAGCGACGCGGCTTCAGTCTGAGCTTGCGACCGCAGTGCGTGTCCAGCGTCGCCGCGCAGTTCGGGCAGACGATCTGAAGGTTCTCGAGCCGGTTGTCACTCGAGATCCCGTTGATGTGATCGAGGATCAAGGACATCGGATGGCCTTGCCAGGTCTCATCCTGGCCGCAGAGCTCGCAGCATCGGCGCTTGAGCCCCGCATCGAAGAGCCGCTCCTTGAGCTTGCCGCGGTGGTAGGTCGAGCCCTCCCTCAAGATGTCGTCGAGCGGGATCAGCGTGTTGACAAGTCGCTCGCGGGACGCGGCGTAGGGGTCGAAGTGATCGGTCGAGATACCCCAGATGACGCTCCACTTCTTCAGCGTCTTTCCCGCACCGCCGGTAGTGCAGAGGCCGAGCCTGCGAAGCGCCTCCGCGAATGAACGCGACGCAGCGATAGCCGCCCTCGCCTCGGCTTCGGTGTAGCTGACGCGGCGACCCATACGAACGTATGTTCCCGTCGCAATCGGACGGGTTCGAGCTGGGGAGTCCGGATTTGAACCGGAATTTCGAGGCTCCAAAGGCCTGCGTGTTGCCGTTACACCACTCCCCAACGGCAGCCAATGAGCATAGGCTCCCGCGACTCTGCCCGGTACCCTCGACCCCCAATGACCGACCCCTTTACGGTCCTGATAATGGCCGCCGGCCAGGGCACGCGCATGCGGTCCGAGGTGCCGAAGGTCCTCCACCGCATCTGCGGCAAGCCCATGGTCGAGTGGGTGATCGACGCGGCGCGCGCGGCCGGTGCCACGCGCGTCGTGTGCGTCGTGCGGCCCGGTGACGGGGTCGCCGAGGGCCTGCCGGAGGGCGTCGAGGTCGCCGAGCAGCACGACGGCGAGGGGACCGGCGCCGCCGTGCTCGCCGCCCGCGACGTGGTCGACCCCGGGCCGCTGCTGGTCCTGTCCGGCGATCACCCGCTCGTCACCGCCCAGCAGATCGGGAACCTGCTCGACGAGCACCGCGCGGGCGGGGCGGGCGCCACGCTGCTCACCACCGAGCTGCAGGACCCGGCCGGCTACGGCCGCATCGTCCGCAACGGGCGCGGCGAGTTCGAGCGCATCGTCGAGACGAAGGACCCCGACCAGGTCTCGGCCGACGAGCTCGCCATCCGCGAGATCAACCTCGGCACCTACGTCTTCGAGGCGCCCGCCCTGTTCGAGTGCCTCGAGCGCGTCGTCAACCAGAGCGGCGAGCGCTTCCTCACCGCCGTCTTCCCGCTGCTGAGCGAGGAGGGAGCCAACGTCGTCACCTCGAAGACCGAGGACCTCGACATCTCCCACGGCGTCAACGACCGCGCCGGCCTGATGGAGGCCGAGGAGCTCGCCCAGCGCCGCATCCTCGAGCAGCACGCCCGCGCCGGCGTGACCTTCCTCCACCCGGGCAGCACCAGGGTCGAGGCCGAGGTCGAGATCGGCAACGACAGCGTGATCGGCCCCGGCACGAGCCTGCTCGGCACCACGAGGGTCGGCGCCGGCTCCGAGATCGGCCCGCACACCACCGCGCGCGACTCGCTGATCGGCGACGGCTCAAGCGTCGTGCACTCCTTCCTCGTCGAGGCGGAGGTCCAGGACCGCGCCAAGATCGGCCCGTTCGCCTACCTGCGGCCCGGCACGGTCGTGCGCCACGACGCCAAGGTCGGGACCTTCGTGGAGGTCAAGAACTCGGACGTCGGCGAGGGCGCGAAGGTCCCCCACCTCTCCTACATCGGAGACGCCGACGTGGGCGAGCAGAGCAACCTCGGCGCCAGCACGATCACCGCCAACTACGACGGCCGGCGCAAGCACCGCACCAAGGTCGGAAAAAGCGTGAAGACCGGCATCCACACGTCCCTGGTCGCGCCTGTCGACGTCGGAGATCGGGCGTACACTGGGGCCGGTTCAACGATCACCGAGGACGTCCCCGAGGGCGCTCTCGGGATGGGGCGGGCAAAGCAAAGGAACATCGAGGGCTACTCGGACCGCGTGGAGGAGGACTCGCAGTGAGCACGATCCTCGAGACGGAGGCAGCGGTGGCGCCGGCGACGAGCATCACGGCGGGATACGAAAAGCGTCTGATGATCACGGCCGGGCGCGCGAGCCGCGAGCTGGGCGGCAGGATCGCCGAGCGCCTCGGCGTCGAGCTGACCGACGCGGGCCTCAAGACGTTCGCCGACGGCGAGGTCTACTGCCGCTACGAGGAGTCGATCCGCGGCGCCGACCTGTTCGTCGTGCAGTCGATCTGCGGCTCCGAGCGCGAGGGCCTCACGGTCAACGACGCGCTCTGGGAGCTCCTCCTGATGATCCACGCAGCCAAGCACGCCTCGGCGCACCGGATCGTCGCCGTCGCCCCGTGGTACGGGTACTCGCGCCAGGACAAGAAGTCGGCCCCGCGCGAGCCCATCTCCGCCCGCCTCGTCGCCGAGGTGCTCGAGACGGCCGGCATCGACCGGCTGGTCGCGATGGACCTCCACGCGGGCCAGCTCCAGGGGTTCTTCTCCAAGCCGGTCGACCACATGACCGCGATGCCGATCCTCACGCAGTTCGTGACCGACCGCCTCGGCGGCCGTGAGCTCGTGATCATCGCCCCGGACGCCGGCCGCGTGAAGCTGGTCCGCAAGTTCGCCCAGAAGGTGGGCGCTCCGTACGCGCTGATGGAGAAGGAGCGGCCGGCGCAGCAGGTCGCGGAGATCGGCTACGTGATCGGCGACGTCAAGGACAAGACCGCCGTCATCGTCGACGACATCATCGCCACCGGCGGCACCCTCAACGCGGCCGCGCAGACGGTCCTCGACGAGGGCGCCAACGAGGTCTTCGCCGTCGCAACCCACGGCCTCTTCTCCGGCAACGCCTTCGAGGTCCTCCAGCAGGGGCCGCTGTCGGGCATCGTCGTCACGGACACCGTCCCGCTGGCCGACGGCGCGCCGGACATGATCACCCAGCTCACCTGCGCCGACGTGCTCGAGGACTCGATCCGGCGCATCTTCACCGACGACTCGGTCTCCGAGATCTTCGCCGGCGAGAACCAGCTCTTCTAGCGGCGGCCTACTCCGGCAGTCCCACCTCGGCGAGGGCGGCGGCGGCGTCCCAGTGGAGCGCCAGGCGGACGACCTTCCCGGCCTCGAAGGTCCACACCGTCGCGGTCTCGGCCGTGACCGCGGCACCGCTGCCCTTGCCGCGCGCCGTGACGTGCGTGGGCACCACGACGTGCGGCCCGTTCTCGATGAAGTCCGTGGGCGCGGCACGGAAGTCGTCCCAGGCGGCGAGCGACTCCTGCCACGCCCGGGCCATCTCCTCGATGCCGTGCGACTTGTCTCGGCCGGGCCAGTCGACCATGTCGAACTCCACGTCCGCGTCGAAGACCTCGCCCGCGGAGAAGTCGCCCCGGGACCACTCCCCGTACGCGCGCCGGACCACCTCGACGTTCTGCTGCGACATCGCCCGCCAACTATCTCCCATCGTCGTGCGCGACGCGAGTGGCGTACATCCGTCGATCCTGGCGCGTTCGGCTAAGCCGGCCGAGGCGGTGGCCGAGGACCCCCGCATGCGCAAGACATGGATCGTCGCCTTCGCCGCCGCCTGCCTGGGAGCCGGGACCGCCGCGCCCCTCGCCAGCGCCGCCTGCACGCCCAAGAACAACCTGGAGGCGATCATCGACGACTCCGGGTCGATGTCGTTCAGCGACCCGAGCAACCTGCGCATCCGCGCGACCGAGCTCCTGATCGACACCCAGGGCAACGAGAAGCGCACGCTCGGCGCGGTCGAGTTCGGCACCGACGCCACGCCGCTGTTCGGCCCCGGCGTGATCGGCCAGAACGCGGCAGCCTTCAAGGCCGCCATGAACGCGAGCCTGCTCGCGGACGGCGGCGGCACCGACTACGACGCCGCGTTCGCCGCCGCCAAGGCGCACAACCCGAACGCCACGGCGCGCATCTTCCTCACCGACGGCGAGCACAACTCCGGCACGCCCTACGCCAACGGCCACGCGGGCGGCCCGCCCGTCTACGTGATCGGGCTCGGCGTCGGCCTGGCCGGCTCGCCCGGCGACCAGCTGCTCGAGCGCATCGCCACCGAGAGCGGCGGCCTCTACCGGCGCGCGGACGACGCCAGCGAGCTGCAGGCGGCCATGTTCGACCTCAACAGCGCGATCGCCTGCCAGACGCCTCCCAAGCGCTTCACCGACGGCTTCAGCAAGGTCGGCAAGGCCCAGGCCCACATCGTGAAGATCCCGGCGCGCATCACAACGGCCCAGTTCGCGCTCACCTGGGCCAACAGCGCCGACGCCTTCACGATCGGCAGCTTCCGGGTGGTCCGGCGCGGCAAGGTCGTCGCGCGCAGCGCCAGGGTGCGCAAGCTGAAGGTCAGCCGTCGCAAGGGCTCCACCTTCACGACGGTCCGGGTCAGCGGCCTGGTGCCCGGCAAGCTGCGCTTCAGCGTCAGGGCGACGCGCCTGTCAGCGCCCGGCACCAAGGTGAGCCTCACCACCCAGGTGACGCGCCGCGCCCGCCGCTAGTCAGGTCGCGCGCGAGGCGAACTTGCGCACGCGCTTCTCGCCGCGCGACTCGAAATAGGCCCACTCCTGCTCGCCGAGCGGGGTGGCCGGCGGGTCGGCGAACCACCACTCGCGGCCGATCCGGTACCAGTTGCGGGTCGCCTCGAGCTGGCCCAGCACCGCCAGCACGCCCGACTCCATGCGCCTGCCCATCAGCTCGTTCGCGGGCAGGTTCTCGCGGCGCATGAGGCGATAGAACTCGGAGCGCGGGTCGGAGACGGCCGTGATCGCGTCCATCACCCGGCGCGAGTCGACCGTCACCTCGCGGTCCTCCATGTACCACCCGCCGACGGTCTTGACGTGCTCCATCAGCTGCTCGGCGTCCACCTTCTGCGGGTTGTTGAGGAAGCCCAGGTCGTGCAGCGCCACGCGCAGGCGCTCGGGGTCGTTGCGGAAGATCGCGTCCAGCGCCGTGATCTCGAGCTCGATCTGGTCCTTGTCGAGGTGCTTGGTCATGCCGAAGTCGAGGAACGCGACCTTGCCGTCACCCATCAGCAGGTAGTTGCCGGGATGGGCGTCGGCGTTGAAGTGCTGGAGATGGAAGATCGAGCCGAAGCAGAAGCGGAAGACGATCTCGCCGAAGCGGTCGCGCTCCTGCTGGGGGAGCTGCTTGACCTCCTCGAAGCCGGCGCCGTCGACCCACTCGCTGACCAGCACGCGCTGGGTGGACAGGCGCGTGACCACGTCCGGCACGTGGATGAACGGGTGGCCGCGGTAGCCGCGCGCGAACGAGCGCTGGTTCTGGGCCTCGAGCTCGTAGTCGAGCTCCTCCATGACGCGCTCCTTGAGCTCCTCGGCGGCGGCCTTCGCGTCGAGCCCGGGCGCGAGCGCCTTCGCCATGCGCAGGATCAGGCCGGCGTTCTGCATGTCGGCCGCGATCGCGTCGGCCACGCCCGGGTACTGGATCTTGACCGCCACCCGGCGGCCGTCCGGCAGCACCGCGCGGTGGACCTGGCCGATCGACGCGGCCGCGGCGGCCTCGTGCTCGATGTTCTCGAAGAGCTCCTCGCAGGGCTCCTCCCACTCCTCGTCGAGCACCTTGCGGACCTGCTTCCAGGGCATCGTCGGCGCCTCGGTGCGCAGCTTGGCGAGGTGCTCCTGGTAGAGCTCGCGGTACTCGGGCGGCAGGAACTCGGTGTCGATGAACGAGGCGAGCTGGCCGATCTTCATCGCCGCGCCCTTCATGCGGCCGAGCGTGGAGACCATCCGCTCGGCGGCCTCGAGGTGGCGACGCTCGAGCGCGTCGGCGGCCTCCTCGGGCGACCGGGCCAGGTTGGCGGCGCGCGTTCCCGCGTAGCGGGCGCCCTGGGTGCCGACGACGGAGCCGACCTGAGCCGTCCTGCGGATTCTGCCCGTCGGAATCGAGTTGTCGTCGCCGCTCGCCACCGCGCCTTCGAGGATAGGACGGCCGCTACACTGGCGGGCCGCATGGCCGACCGACCCACCCTCGAAGTCGACGAGCGCACCGAGCGCGGCACCCGCGCCACGCGCCGCCTGCGCCGCAGCGGGCTCGTTCCCGGCGTCGTCTACGGCGGCCGCGGACAGGAGGACGCGACGTCCTTCAAGGTCGACGCGCGCGTCCTGCGCCACGTGCTGATCGACGGCTCGGCGCTGATCGACCTGAAGGTCGACGGCAAGACGCTGCCGGTGATCGTCAAGGACCGCCAGCTCGACCCCGTCCGCGACGAGATCATCCACATCGACCTGCTCGAGGTCCGCCTCGACGAGAAGATCCAGACGCAGGTCGGCGTCCAGATCGAGGGCGTCGAGGAGGCGCCGGGCGTCAAGGAGGGCGGCGTGCTCGAGCAGGTGAGCCACCAGCTCAACGTCGAGGCGCTGCCGACCGACATCCCCGAGGCGATCGTGGTCGACGCGAGCGGCATGGAGATCGCCGCGACCATGCACCTCTCCGAGATCACCGCACCCGCGGGCGTGGAGTTCCTCGACGACCTGGAGGAGACGATCATCGCGACGGTCGTCGTCCCGACCGAGGTCGAGGAGCCAGAGGAGATCGAGGAGGAGACGGTGCTGGTCGGCGAGGACGGCGAGCCGATCGAAGCCGCCGAAGAGGGCGAAGAGGCCGCCGAGGGCGAGGGCGAGCCGGCCGAGGAGGCCGAGGAGTCCGAGTGACCCTCTTCCGCCGCGATGGCGGGAGGAAGGGCAGGGCGGACTGGCTGATCGTCGGGCTCGGGAATCCCGGCGACCGCTACGCGCGCACGCGCCACAACATCGGCTTCGAGGTGGCCGCGCTGGCGGCGCAGCGCTGGGAGCTGCCGCGGGCGAAGAAGAGGTACAACGGCCTGTTCACCGAGGGCCGCACCGGGCCGGGCGGGCCGCGCGTGGCCGTCCTGTTGCCGCAGACCTTCATGAACGACTCGGGCAAGGCCGTCAGCCCCGCCCGCGGCGAGCTCGGCGTCGAGCTCGACCACGTGGTCGCGGTGCACGACGAGATCGACCTCCCCTTCGGCCGCATCGAGACGCGCCTGGGCGGCGGCCTGGCCGGCCACAACGGGCTCAAGTCGCTCAAGGCGGGCCTCGGCGGCGCCGACTTCCGGCGGATCCGAGTCGGCGTCGGCCGCCCGGACACGACGGACCCCGAGATCGTGTCGGCGCACGTGCTGGGCCGCTTCAGCGAGCCCGACGCCGAGGTGCGCGACCTGGTGGAGCGAGCCGCGGACGAGCTCGACCGGGTGGTGGGTAACCTGAGCGCATAGGCCGCGCGGCAGCCCCGGGCGGTCGCTGCGCATGCTCAGGTCACTGCTCAAGTACGCCCACGAGGACTCGAAGGTCACCGCGCTCGCCGACGCCGCGCGCGCCGAGCCGCAGCGGGCGTTCGTGTCGGCCAGCCTGCGTCCCTACCTGCTCGCCTCGCTGCTCGACTCCGAGCCCGACCGGCCCGCGCTGGTGGTGGCCGGCGACGACCGCGCGGCCCGCGACCTCGCCGCCGACCTGAAGGCCTTCCTCGCGCCCCGCCCGGTGCGCTTCTACCCGGCCCGCGGCATGCGCTACGAGTCCCACCTCGACCCGCCCCCGCACCTGGTCGGCCTGCGCATCGCCGCGCTCGATGCGCTCCTGGGAGAGGAGCCCGCCGTGCTGGTCGCCGCCGCGGCCGCCCTCGCCGAGAAGGTCCCCGACCCGGCCCTGCGCCCGCACGGCTTCGCGATCGAGAAGGGCGGCCTGCTCGACCTCGACGAGGTCTCGTCGGAGCTCGTCGCCTGCGGCTACGAGCGCGTCGACCAGGTCGAGGAGCGCGGCCAGTTCTCCGTCCGCGGCGACATCCTCGACGTCTACCCGGCCACCGAGGAGCGCGCGGTCCGCTGCGAGCTGTTCGACGTGGAGGTCGAGCGCCTGACCTGGTTCTCCACCTTCACCCAGCGCTCGCTCGAGGAGGCCGAGCGCGTGGAGATCGCGCCCGCCGCGGAGCTCGCCCCCGAGCACCGCGAGCTGGCCGAGATCGCCGCCGCGACCGAGGCCGCCGAGCGCCCCGACGTCGCCGAGGTGCTGCCGGTCGACCAGTTCAAGGAGCTGCTCGAGCTGGTGCCCGACGACGCGCTGGTGGCGGTCGCCGCCGAGGAGGAGCTGCCGCCCGCCCTGCGCGACCTGTGGGAGGACGTGACCACGAGCTTCCACGACGGCGACGCGCACCACCTCTACGTCCACCCGGACCGCCTGTCGGAGACGCTCGACGCCCGCGCCAGCCTGCGGCTGTCCAGCATCAGCAGCGACCAGGCCCACGAGTTCCGGGCGCAGAGCGCCGACACCGCGGCCCGCTCGCTGCGCGAGGCCGAGCCGGAGCTCGAGAAGCTCCTCCGCTCCGGCTACCGCACCGTCGTGACCTGGGCCCGCCGCGGCGAGGCCGAGCGCGCCCAGCTCAACCTCGCCCGCGTCCAGGCCGCCTTCCTCGACGGCAGGCCGGCGCCGACCGAGCCGAGCGTGCTGTTCGCCCACGCCGGCCTGCGCGAGGGCTTCCTCGCTCCCCAGCTGAAGCTGGCGATCGTGCCCGAGCACCGCCTGCTGCGCCGCCGCCGCGCCACCCGGCCCGAGGGACCGCGGACCGGCGCGCTCGCCTCCTTCACCGACCTGCGAGTGGGTGCTCCGGTCGTCCACGAGGACCACGGCGTGGGCCTCTTCTCGGGCTTCGAGACGAAGTCCGTCGGCGGCATAACGCGCGACTACCTCGAGCTCGAGTTCCGCGACGGCGACCGCGTCTTCGTCCCGAGCGATCAGCTCCACAAGATCAGCCGCTACGTCGGCGCAGACGCCGGCGACCCGCAGCTCTCCAAGCTCGGCGGCAAGCAATGGGAGCAGCAGAAGCTGCGCGCCCGCCGCGCCGCCGAGGCGCTCGCCGGCGAGCTGATCACGCTCTACGCCGAGCGCAAGCGCCGCGCCGGCCACGCGTTCCCGCACGACTCCGAGTGGCAGATGGAGTTCGAGGGCGCCTTCGCGTACCGCGAGACGCCCGACCAGCTCGAGGCGATCGAGGCCGTGCGCGCCGACATGGAGGAGGCGCGCCCGATGGACCGCCTGATCTGCGGCGACGTGGGCTACGGCAAGACCGAGGTCGCCCTGCGGGCCGCGTTCAAGGCGGCCGAGGACGGCAAGCAGGTGATGTTCCTCGTGCCCACGACCGTGCTCGCCCAGCAGCACTTCGGCACCTTCAGCGAGCGCCTGCGCGACTACCCGTTCACGATCGACCTGGTCTCGCGCTTCCGCACGCCCAAGGAGGCGCGCGACACGACCGCGGCGTTCGGGCGCGGCGAGGTCGACATCCTGATCGGCACCCACCGCCTGCTCTCGCGCGACGTGCGCCCGAAGGAGCTCGGCCTGCTGATCGTGGACGAGGAGCAGCGCTTCGGCGTCAAGCAGAAGGAGCTGCTGCGCCAGCTCAAGCTCAGGGTCGACGTGCTGTCGCTGTCGGCCACCCCGATCCCGCGCACGCTCCAGATGTCGCTCGCGGGCCTGCGCGACATCTCCGTGATCGAGACGCCTCCGGAGGGGCGCCGGCCGGTCAAGACGTACGTGGGCGAGTACGACGAGGAGCTGGTCGCCTCGGCGATCAAGCGCGAGCTCGCCCGCAAGGGCCAGACCTTCTTCCTGCACAACCGCGTCGACACGATCGACGAGACCGCCGAGCGCATCCGCGCGATCGTCCCGGAGGCGCGCGTGTCGGTCGCCCACGGCCAGATGGCCGAGGGCCAGCTCGAGGAGCACATGCTGGAGTTCCTGCGCGGCGAGGCGGACGTGCTGGTGTGCACCTCGATCGTCGAGTCGGGCCTCGACATCCCGACCGCCAACACGCTGATCGTCGAGCGCGCCGACCTGTTCGGGCTGGCGCAGCTCTACCAGATCCGCGGCCGGGTGGGCCGGGCGCGCGAGCGCGCCTACGCCTACCTGCTCTACCCCAGCCACGCGGCCCTCAGCGGGGAGGCCAGCAAGCGCCTGGCGACCCTGTCGGACTACACCGAGCTCGGCTCCGGCTTCAAGATCGCGATGCGCGACCTCGAGATCCGCGGCGCGGGCAACCTGCTCGGCGAGGAGCAGTCGGGCCACGTCGCCGCCGTCGGCTTCGAGCTCTACGTCGGGATGCTCGACGAGGCCGTGCGCCTGCTCGCTGGCGACGCGGCCGACGAGACCGCCGAGCCGGTGCGCATGGATCTCCCTGTCGACGCCTACGTCCCCGGCGACTACGTGCCCTACGAGGCGGCCAAGATCGAGATCCACCGGCGCGTGGCCGGCGCCCGCGAGGTCGCCCAGCTGATCATGCTGCGCGAGGAGCTCGAGGACCGCTTCGGTCCCGTGCCGCCACCGCTCGACAACCTGATCCGGCTCCAGGACGCGCGCATCAAGCTCGGCCGCGCGGGCGCGCGCTCCGTCGACTTCAGGGGCGATGTCATGGCGGTCGCTCCGATCGACCTCGATTCGCGCGGCGCCAAGGCCCTGCGCGAGCGCGTGCCGGAGGCGGTCTTCGAGTCCGGCCGCAGCACCGTGAGGGTGCGGCTGCCCGAGGACCCCGCCCAGCGCTTCCGCGCCGTCGTGACCGCCGCAGAGGCGATCTTGGAGACGGCGACGGAGCCAAATTAGCGTTCGCTACCCTTCGCCACCGCTTTGGCACGAATTACCTTGAAATTGCTGCTTCCACTAGTCCTCACGGGCGCCGCCGCGGCGCTCGTGGCCTGCGGAAACGACGTCCCACCGAACGCCGTGGCGAAGGTCGGCGACGAGACGATCACGCAGGACGAGTTCAACAAGTGGGTCGAGACCGCGGTCAAGAGCCAGGCGCAGGGCGCCACCGCCGTCGTGCCCGACCCGCCCGACTACACCAAGTGCGTCGCGGCCAAGAAGAAGACGCCGACGCCGGAGGGTCAGGGCAAGCAGACCGACGCCGCTCTCAAGAAGCAGTGCAAGACCGAGTACGACACGCTCAAGCGCGAGGTCATGCAGTTCCTGATCCAGGCGCAGTGGGTCACCCAGGAGGCCAAGAAGCGCGACATCAAGGTCACCGACGCCGAGCTGCAGAAGACGCTCGAGGACCAGAAGAAGCAGGCCTTCCCGACCGAGAAGGCCTACCAGCAGTTCCTCAAGACCTCCGGCATGACCGAGGCCGACATCCTCTTCCGCGTCAGGCTCTCGCAGCTGCAGGAGAAGCTCACGCAGAACGTCACCGAGGACGCCAAGAAGGTCTCGGATCAGGACGTCGAGGAGTACTACGACAAGAACAAGCAGCGCTTCGCCCAGCCCGAGCGGCGCGACCTGCTCGTGGTCCTGACCAAGACCCAGGCGAAGGCCGACCAGGCGCGCCAGGCGCTCGAGAGCGGCCAGCCCTGGAAGACGGTCGTCAAGCAGTACTCGATCGACGAGGCCTCCAAGGCGCAGGGCGGCAAGCTCGCCGCGGTCGCCAAGGGCCAGCAGGACAAGTCGCTCGAGGACGCGGTCTTCGCCGCCAGCAAGGGTGACCTCCAGGGTCCCGTCAAGACCCAGTTCGGCTGGTACGTGTTCGAGGTCGAGAAGATCACGCCGGCCTCCCAGCAGTCGCTGGACCAGGCGCGCGACACGATCAAGAACCTGCTGCGCTCCGAGCGCCAGCAGAAGGCCCTGGACGGGTTCGTGAAGGACTTCCGCGACCAGTACAAGGACGAGACGAACTGCTCGGACGACTACCGTGTCCCGGAGTGCAAGAACGGTCCGAAGAACGACTCGAGCACGGGCGCGAGCCAGTCGAACCAGCCGAACCCGCAGCAGCCGACGCCGCAGGCGCCGCAGGCGCCGGGCCCGCAGCCCGAGAAGTAGCAGCCGCGCTGCTGGCGCTCGACGAGATCACGCGCCGCCTGCGGCGTGACTGCCCCTGGGATCGCGAGCAGGACGAGCGCTCGATCGTCCCGCACACGGTCGAGGAGGCCTACGAGCTGGCCGACGCGGCCCATTCGGGCGACGACGCCAAGCTGCTCGACGAGCTCGGCGACGTGCTCTTCCAGGTCTACTTCCTCGCGCTCCTGATGGAGGAGCGCGGGCAGGGCGACCTCGCCAGCGTGGCCGATCACGTGCGCGAGAAGCTGATCCGCCGCCACCCGCATGTCTTCGGCTCGGTCGATGCCGACACGTCCGACGACGTGCTGCGCAACTGGAACCAGATCAAGCGCGACGACGAGCGCGGCGGGGCGATCTTCGGGGACATCCCCGACAACCTGCCCTCGACGCTCTACGCCAAGAAGGTGCTCAAGCGGGCAGAGAGCGCCGGATTCGTGTTGGATTTCGCCGCTGACGACCCCGGCGAGCGGCTGCTGGCCGCGGTTCGCGAGGCGCTCGACGCCGGCGTGGACCCCGAGCTCGCCCTGCGCCGGGCAGCGGACAGATTCAAAGGCGAGGTGGACGGAGCTTGAGCGAGATCGACCAGGTGCACGCGCGGCAGATCGTGGACAGCCGCGGCAACCCGACCGTCGAGGTGGACGTGGTCCTGAGGTCGGGTGCGGCCGGCCGGGCCGCCGTGCCGTCGGGGGCGTCGACCGGCGAGTTCGAGGCGGTCGAGCTGCGCGACGGCGGCGGCGCGTGGAGCGGCAAGGGCGTCTCCCAGGCGGTCGCGAACGCCGGCGGCGAGCTGGCCGAGGCCGTGCACGGCATCGACGCGGCCGACCAGGCGGCCGTCGACCGCGCCATGATCGATCTCGACGGCACGCCCAACAAGGGCAGGCTCGGCGCCAACGCGATCCTGGGCGTGTCGCTGGCGGCGGCCAAGGCCGCGGCCGCCGAGGACGGGCTGCCGCTCTGGCGCTACCTCGGCGGGGAGGCCGCCCACGTCCTGCCCGTGCCGATGATGAACGTGCTCAACGGCGGCGCGCACGCGGACAACAAGGTCGACTTCCAGGAGTTCATGATCGTGCCGGTCGGCGCGCCCAGCTTCTCCGAGGGGCTGCGCACGGGCGCCGAGGTCTTCCACGCGCTCAAGCGCACGCTGCACGACGCCGGGCTCGCCACGGCGGTCGGCGACGAGGGCGGCTTCGCCCCGGACCTCGACTCCAACGAGGCCGCGCTCGAGATGCTCGTGTCCGGCATCGAGGCGGCCGGCTACAGGCCCGGTGAGGACGTGGCGATCGCGCTCGACCCGGCCACCAGCGAGCTCTACGAGGGCGGCGTCTACGTGCTCGAGCACGAGGGCAGGACGCTCACGCCGGAGGAGCTGGCCTCCTACTGGGCCGACATCTCGTCGCGCTACCCGGTGCTGTCCATCGAGGACGGGATGGACGAGGAGGACTGGCAGGGCTGGAAGGCGCTTACCGACGCGATCGGCGAGCGCGTCCAGCTCGTCGGCGACGACCTGTTCGTGACCAACACGGACCGACTGCAGCGCGGGATCGACTCCGGCGTGGCCAACTCGATCCTGGTCAAGGTGAACCAGATCGGGACGCTGACGGAGACGCTGGACGCCGTGCGCACCGCCCAGGAGGCCGGCTACACGGCCGTGATGTCGCACCGCTCGGGCGAGACCGAGGACACGACGATCGCAGACCTCGCCGTGGCGACCGGCTGCGGCCAGATCAAGACGGGGGCGCCGTCGCGCTCGGACCGGGTCGCGAAGTACAACCAGCTGCTGAGGATCGAGGAGGCGCTCGGAGGGGACGCCTCCTACCCCGGCCGCAGCGTCTTTCGCAGCTAGCAGGAGACGCGCCGAGGGGCGCGAAGGGGGGTGGAATGCCCGCCGCCGCCCGCACGCTGCCGGCCCGCCGCGCGAACATCCGCTGGGACCGGCTGGGCCGCCTGGCGCTGCTCGGCACGCTGGTCGTGATCCTGCTGCTGTACATCTCGCCCGCCAAGCACTGGCTCCAGCAGTCGAGCACCGCCGGGGCGCAGCGCCAGGAGCTCGACGACCTCAGCCGTGAGAACACGCAGCTCAAGCAGCGGGTGCACTCCCTGAAGGACCCGGGCGCGCTGGAGCGCGAGGCGCGCAAGATGGGCATGGTGCGGCAGGGCGAGCGCGCCTACGTGATCGAGAAGCTGCCGCGCTAGGGGTCGACCCTTCGGCGCTCTGGGTGAGAGAACGGCCAACTGCGGCACTAGGGGGTGCCCCGTCGAGGTCGCGTCATCGACAACCTGCCAGACGTCTGGCGGGCGGCCGGAGTGGGTCGGATTTCGTCTCACCAGGGCACCACAACTCAGCACACGGGCGCCCCGCTGCCGGGGTGGGCCACGTTTGGGCCCGATAAGCGCCGAAACCGCGCCCAGGCGCCGCGGGCCGGGAGGGTGGGGGCGATTGTGCATCGCCTTCCCTCACCAGCCGCCGTCATCGGCGTTGTCTCACCCAGAGCGTCGAAGCAGGGGGTCGCTAGGGCCGGTCGTGGCTCTCGCGCGGCCGCCCGCCGGCGAAGTTCGACGCCTCGCGCGCGTAGCGGGCGAAGGCGGCGTCCACCACGGCGGCGGAGTCGACGCCGGCCGCGTGGCGCACGGCCAGCTCGGTCGCCCAGTCCGTCCCCTGGTGATAGAGGTCGGCCAGCTCCTCGAGCAGGAAGCGCGAGCCGAGCCGCTTGCGCAGCTCCTCGACGACCACGTCGGCCGCGCGGTCGAGGTCGGCGCGCGCGGGCTCCGAGGTGCCCGCCAGGCGGCGATCGCCGTCGCGCCACTGGAAGAGGGCGTTCTCTAGGGCGTAGGCCATGGCCAGGCCTACGAATGTAGCGGCACGGTCCAGGCCCCCGCCGGAGGCCTAGTCGTCGTCTTCGTCGTCGCCGTCCGACTCCTCGCCGGCGCGACTGATGATGATCCGCTCGGCCTCGACGGTGACGCTCACCGGGCGGTGGCCGGCCCAGTGCTCGGCGTAGACGGGGTCGTCCTGGATGGCGGGGTCGAGCCACAGTCCGTAGCCCTCGTCGCCGTGGTCGAAGGTTCCCTCGAGCGCCTGCTGCTTGCGGCGCGTCCGGCCCCGGCCGCCGCGCCTGCCGCGGCGGCGGCGCTTGGGCTTGTCCTCGTCCTCGTCGTCGCCGGAGTCGGAGTCGGACTCGCTCGGAGCCCTCGTCCTCGTCGGCCTCCTCCTCGCCGGAGGCCTCCTGCTCGGCTTCGAGCGCGGCGGCCACCAGCGCGTCGTCCTCGGCTCGCAGGTCGAGCTCCTCGGACCCTCCGCCGGCGGCGAAGCCCTCGTCGCCCTCCGGCGCTTCGCCGGGCACCAGCTCGTGTTCACGCTTGAAGCCGCGGATGTCTCCGACGGACACCTCGAGCTGGTGCGCGATCCACGCGTCGGTGCGTCCCTGGCGGACCCAGGTGCGGATCTGATTGAGCTGTGGTTTGAGCGATCTCCGTGCCAAGCGGCCGCGGAGACTACCGATCCACGTTGCGCGCGGCTGCTTTGAATGGTTTAGTGGCAGGCACAGCGCAGTCCGAGCAGGGGAGGCGCGGGGGAATGCTTGTCTTAACGCGCAAGGCAAATCAAAGCATCATGATCGGAGACGACATCGAGGTGTCGGTGCTCGCGGTCATGGGCGAGAAGGTGCGCATCGGCATCGCCGCGCCGCGCGCCGTACCGGTCTTCCGTCAGGAGGTCTACCTCGAGATCCAGGCGGGTCGCGAGGAGGGCGACGACGAGGGGGAGGACCTCGACGAGGAGCTCGACCGGCTCAAGACCGAGGGCACTCGGGGCAACTAGCCCGCCAGCATCGCCAGCGTCTCGAACATCACGATCGTGACCACCACGGCGGTGACGACGATCGAGAGCGTGAGCAGCGCGAAGCGCAGCTTGCCCTGCTGGCGGCGGCGTTCCACGCGCCGCACCCGGGTACGCTGAACCGCGTTCTTGCGCAGCCGCTCACGGCGCACGACCGACTCGGCGGCCTCCTCCCGGAAGGCCTCCTCGAACTGAGCCAGTGACTGCCGCATGCGCATGGCGCCGGGAAGGCTACCAACGCCCTCCTTGCGCTTGGGAGCCCGTCTGAACGTCGCGCCGGGCTGGATGCTCACGCCGGCGCCGCCTGCTTGGCCGCCTCGTCGTAGATCTGCACGAAGCGGCGGTAGTTGTCGGCCACCTGCTGGGCCGCATCCTCGCGCTCGAGGTTCCCGTCGAGGAAGCCCTTGAGCGCGTCCCACCAGATCGTGCGGCCGATCGCGAACCCGGCGTAGCCCGGCACGGGTGCGCCCTGGCGCAGCCAGTGGTCGACCTTCGCGTCGTCGGCGCCGCGCCCGAGCACGACGCAGACGACGCCGTCGCGCCCGTCGCGCCTGGCCGTCTGCGCGATCCGCTCGCAGTCCTCCTGGGTGTCGATCCCCTCGATCTTCCAGATGTCCGCCTCGACCCCGGCGTCCTGGAAGTCGACGATCACCCGCCGCATCAGCTCCGGGCGCAGCTCGGCGTCGTAGCGGTCGGAGTCGCCCCCGACCTGCTCGAGCTGGTGGTCCTCGGCCGGCACGAGCAGCTCGAAGAGGAACTTGCGGTCGTGCTCGTGGAGCCAGTCGGAGAGCCGCTTGAGGCGCTCGGTCTGGCGGGCGTTCATCTCCGCGTCCCCGTCGGGGTTGTAGCGGACGAGCACCTTCGAGAAGTCGGGGTCGAACTCCTCGATGTGCGCGCCGAAGTCGTCGCCGTACTGGAAGTCGAACTCGTTCTGGCCCGACTTCTCCACCGGCATCGCCAGCAGCAGCCCGCGCTCCTTGGCGTCGCCCGGGATGTTGCCCGGCGCGCCGAACTGCTCGTCCACCAGCACTCCCGTGGCGTGCGGGTCCACGCCCGCCTCGACGGCCTTCACCATCCCCTCGAAGATCAGGTGCTTCGCGTCCGAGATCGTCTCGGTCTGCTCGGGGGTCGGATCGCCCTCGATCCCGAACATCTTCTTCTGGAAAGAGCCGCGATGGTCGAACGCGAGGATGTACAGCCTGCCGTCATAGCCGAGAGTCATGGGTCCTCCTAGGGATTAGGCCCCCCTCTTATACCTCGTTTACGCCCAACTCATCCCGGTTACGATGCCCGGGTGGAGCACCGTTTCAGGGGCCCGCCGTACACGATCGGGATCGAAGAGGAGCTCATGATCGTCGATCACGGCACGCTCGACCTGTCGAGTTCCATCGAGAGCCTGCTCGAGGGGGTCGAAGGGATCGAGACCGACGGCGAGGCGAAGCCGGAGCTGATGGAGTCGGTCTGCGAGATCGCGACCGAGCCGTGCGGCAACACGCGCGAGGCCGGCGACCAGCTGCGCTCGCTGCGCCGGCTCGTGCAGCAGGTGGCGCACCAGCGCGGGCTCGGCATCGGCTCCGCCGGCACGCATCCGTTCGCGCTCTGGGAGGACCAGCGCGTGGTCTCGCGCTCGCGCTACCGCGAGCTGATCGCCGGCCTCCAGTTCGTGGCCCGCCAGGAGATCATCTTCGGCATCCACGTGCACGTGGGGATCGACGACCCCGACAAGGCCATCCACGTCTGCAACGGCATGCGCGTGCACCTGCCGATCCTGCTCGCCCTGTCCGTGAACTCCCCGTTCTGGCGTGGCCAGCAGACCGGCCTCCAGTCGACCCGCACGCCGATCTTCCGCGCCTTCCCGCGCGTCGGGATCCCTCCGCGCTACGAGGACTTCGAGGACTGGAGCCGGCGTATCGAGTTCATGACCACGTCGAAGGTGATCCCCGACTACACCTACATCTGGCACGACGTGCGCCCGCACCCGAACTTCGGGACCGTCGAGATCCGCGTGATGGACTCCCAGACGCGCGTCGAGCACACGCTCGCGATCGCTGCGCTGATCCAGGCGATGGTCAAGGAGCTGGCCGAGCACTACGAGGCCGGCGGGTCGCTGTCCCGCTACCCGTACGAGATGCTCGACGAGAACAAGTGGCTCGCCGCGCGCCACGGGCTCGAGGGAGAGCTCGTGGACCTGCCCTGGACCGACCGCGTGGGCGCCCCGGAGCTGACCAAGCGGCTGATGGAGCGCCTGCGCCCGCACGCCGAGGAGCTCGGGTCGGTCGTCGAGTTCGACGGCCTCCAGGACATCCTTGACAACGGGACTGGCGCCGCCCGGCAGGCGCTCGTATACGAGGCGAACCACGATCTCCAGGAAGTGGTGCGCGAGATCGTGGAGGCCAGCGTGCCCGAGGCCGCCGAGACCCTCGGCGACTGACCCATCCGGCCGGGTACTCTGAGGGTTACGTGTCACAGCCGGACCTGTTTGTCGTCTGCCGCAACTGCGGGTCAGAGGTAAGCCCGTACGTCACCGAGTGCCCCTACTGCGGGCAGCGGGTGCGCAAGCGGGCCCCGAAGCTCGACCGCTCGGGCGGCGAGCCGCAGCCCAAGCGGCGCCGCCGGCGCCGGCCGACGCTGCCCCGCCTGCGCGCCGAGGAGATCGCCGGGATCGCGCCCGACACGCGCCCGTACGCGACCTTCGGCCTGATCCTGCTGGGGCTGCTGTCGATGCTCGTGTACCGCGCCAAGGATCCGATCGACGCGGTCGACCTGGGCTACCTCGGCGTCCCGGGATCCGAGGAGGTCTGGCGCTTCTTCGCGTCGCCGTTCCTGTTCGCCGACCAGATCGGCTACGCCTTCGTGGCCCTGGTCGCGGTCGGCATCTTCGGCACCCAGCTGGAGCGCCGCTTCGGCGCCCTGCCGGTCGTGGCCGTGTTCGTGCTCTCGGGTGCCGCCGGGATGGCGCTCGTGGCACTGGTCGAGACGCCGCCGCTGTTCACCGACAGCTCCGTCTTCCAGGCCTACGGCGCCAACGGCGCGGCGCTCGGCCTGCTCTGCGCCTGGCTCGTCGACGACCGCCTGGCAGCCCGGCGGGGCGACGACCGCGGCAACGACCTGCTCGGCGTATACGTGATCGCGATCGTGCTGGTGCTGCTGTCGCTGGCCGAGGAGAGCGCGAACATCGGCGCCGCCGTGGGCGGCGCCGTGGCGGGATCGCTGCTCGGCTTCGCGCTGCCGCTGTTCACGCGCAAGTCCGCCTACTGACTAGGCTCCGACCCGTGTTCACCGACGAGCAGGTGGAGGCCGCCGTCCAGGCCCTGTCCGACCCGGAGCGCTTCGCCGGCGCCGAGCGCGCCCTCGCGGTCATGGCACCCTCGCTGCAGCGCGTGCTGGTGCACTCGCTCGAGGAGGGCGGCTGGTTCGGCGACGCGCACCGCTCGCAGGTGCGCGTCGCCCTCTCCGAGGCCGACGAGGCCGCCCGCGTGGAGCGCGTCGAGACGCTGCTCGCCGAGGAGACGCGCATGGGCATGCTCGTCGGCGTGGCGGTTGGCTGGCAGCTCGCCCGGGAACTCGACGCCCAAGACAACACCGAAGGAGACTGAAACGTGGACATCCGATTCCTGGGTCACGCCTGCTTCGAGCTGACGGAGGGCGACACGCGCGTCCTCGTCGACCCGTTCCTGACCGGCAACCCCAAGGCCGCCGCTGAGGCGTCCGAGGTCGAGCCGACCCACATCTTCCTCACGCACGGCCACGCCGACCACTACGGGGACGTCGAGGACATCGCCAAGCGCACCGGCGCGCAGGTCGTGGCCATCGTCGAGATCGCCGGCGAGCTCGGCGAGGCCGGCGTCGAGAACGTGTCCGACCCGAACATGGGCGGCACGGTCGAGTTCGACGACGTCTGGGTGCGCCTCGTGCCGGCGTGGCACACGTCGACCACGCCCAAGGGAACGGTCAACGTGCCCGCGGGCCTCGTGATCGGGCTGGGCGGCAAGGTCGTCTACCACCTCGGCGACACGTCGCTGTTCTCGGACCTGCGCCTGCCCGGCGAGCGCGACCCGCTCGACGTCGCGCTGATGTGCATCGGCGGCCACTACACGATGGACCGCATCGACGCGGTCAAGGCGGCCGAGCTCGTCGGCGCGCGGACCGTGATCCCGTGCCACTACAACACCTTCCCGCCGGTCGAGACCGACGCGAGCGCGTTCAAGTCGGACGTGGAGTCGAAGACCTCGTCGAAGGTGGAGCTGCTCGAGCCCGGGGAGTCCTTCTCGGCCTAGAGCGCGCCGCGGCGCTTGAGGTCCAGCTCGATGCCGTCGAGTAGGCGCTCGAGGCCGCGCTCGAAGCGATCCTCGGCCACGTCGGTCTCGTGCATCCGCTCCCAGACCGCGGCCATGCCGCCCTCGGGCATCAGGCCCGCGAGCTGGGGGTAGTCGCCCGTGGCGAGCTGCTCGTCGATGTACTGCGACAGCTGAGCGAGCCAGCGTTCCCTGGCGTGCGGGTCCTCGGGCCCCGGCTCGCGCCGGCGCAGCGCGAAGCCGAAGACGTACTCGTCGACGAGCCCGATGATCTCGAAGGTCGAGACGAAGTCGAGCCCGAGGCTCGCGACGGCCGCCACAGACTGCTCGACGTGGCGCATGCCGTTCGGACCCATCTGGGCCTCGGTCATCGCCGTCAGCGCCCACGGGTGGCGGTGAAACGAGTCCCACGAGCGGCGGGCGATCAGCTTGAGCGCCTCGCGCCAATCGGAGGGCAGCTCGTCGTCGGGGATCAGGATCTCGCCCATGATCGCGTTGTCCATCAGGGCGACCAGCTCGTCCTTGGTGCGCACGTAGTGGTAGAGGGTCATCGTGCCCGCACCCAGCTCGGACGCGACGCGGCGCATCGAGACGGCGTCGAAGCCCTCGGCGTCCGCCACCGCGAGCGCAGCGGCCGCGATCTCCTCGCGCGTGAAGCGCGCCCGCCGCGCGCCCGGCTCGGGGCGGGCCCAGATCGGACCGGTCGCCTGAGCGACCTCGCGCTCGGCTTCCTCGAGCCGGCGCCGGGCGTCGTCGAGCTTGCGCCCGACGCGCCGGTCGGCCTCGTCGAGCTTGCGGGCGACGCGCCGGTCCGCCTCGTCGAGCTTCCGGGCGGCCTCGTCGAGCGCGGCGCCCGCCGCGGTCCGCGCTCCTGCGTTCGCGTGCCATGTCGTACAGTGTACTTGACGCTTCGTACGGCGTACTGCTATCTTGCTCGTACAATGTACGAACACACGGTACTCAGTACGACAAAGAGCGCGCCGGGCGTCGTCACGGAGGGTCTCGGCAAGCGCTACGACGATCTCTGGGCCCTCCGCGACCTCGACCTCGAGGTGCCCGCCGGCTCCGTCCTCGGCCTGCTCGGCCACAACGGCGCCGGCAAGACCACCGCCATCCGGATCCTCACGACCCTGGCGCGCCCGACCACCGGCCGCGCCCAGGTCGCCGGCTTCGACGTGATCGAGCAGCCGGGCGCCGTGCGCGCCTCGCTCGGACTCGCCGGCCAGTACGCGACGGTCGACGGCCTGATGAGCGCGCGCGCCAACCTGGAGATGGTCGGCCGGCTCTACCACCTGCCGCGCGCCGAGGCCCGCCGGCGGGCCGACGAGCTGCTCGAGCGGCTCGGCCTGGCCGAGGGTGCCGACCGCCTCGTCCGCACCTTCTCGGGCGGCATGCGCCGCCGCCTCGACCTGGCCGCGAGCCTGGTCGCGCGGCCGCCGGTGCTGTTCCTCGACGAGCCCACCACGGGGCTCGACCCCCAGAGCCGCAACGACCTCTGGGAGCTGCTGCGCGAGCTGGTCGCCGACGGCGCGACGCTCGTGCTGACGACCCAGTACCTCGAGGAGGCCGACCGCCTGGCCGACGACATCGTCGTGCTCGACCGCGGCCGCGTGGCCGCCACGGGCTCGCCGAGCGAGCTCAAGGCGCGCGTCGGCGGCGAGCGGCTCGAGGTGACCGTGGGGGACGAGGACCACCTCGCTCCCGCGGTGGCCGCGCTCGGCGCGTTCGCGGACGGGCCCTCGGACGCCGACGGCCTGCGCGTGACGATCCCGGTGCGCGCCGGCACCCGGCTGATGGAGGTCGCCCGGGCGCTCGACGGCGCCCACGTCGACGTGACCGACGTCCACCGGCGCGAGGCCACCCTCGACGACGTCTTCCTCACCCTGACCGGGGCCGACGCGGCCCCACGAAAGGCCGCCTGATGATCACCTACGTCTCCGACAGCCTCGTCTTCGCCCGCCGCAGCCTCGCGCACGTGCGGCAGATCCCGGAGAAGCTGATCGACGTCACGCTCCAGCCGCTGATGTTCGTGCTGCTGTTCGCGTACGTGTTCGGCGGCGTGATCGCGATCCCCGACGGGAGCTATCGCGAGTACCTGATCGGCGGCATCCTGGTGCAGACGATCGCCTTCGGGATCATGGGTCCCGCCAGCTCGATGGCGACCGACCTGACCGAGGGCATCGTGGACCGCTTCCGCTCGCTGCCGACGTCGCCGTTCGCCTTCCTGAGCGGGTTCCTGATCGCCGAGCTGGCCGCCGCGACGCTGGCGGTGGCGGTGATGACGGTCAGCGGGCTGATCGTGGGCTGGCGGATCGAGTCGAGCCTCGGCTCGGCCGTCGCGGGCTTCGGCCTGCTGATGCTGTTCGCGTTCGCGATGCTCTGGCTGGGCACGCTGCTGGGCCTGTCGGTGCGCTCGCCCGACGCGGTCATGGGGATCGGCTTCCTGGTCGTCTTCCCGCTGACGTTCCTGAGCAACGCGTTCGTGCCGGCCGGCGGGCTGCCGGACGGGCTGCGGGCGATCGCCGAGTGGAACCCGATCAGCGTGATGGTGGCCGCGGTGCGGACGCTGTTCGGCAACCCGACCGCGCTGCCGCCGGACGCGGCCTGGCCGCTTGCCCACCCGGTGCCGATGGCGCTGGCGTGGTGCGGCGTGATCCTTGCGATCGCGGTGCCGGCCGCCCTGTGGCGCTTCCGCGCGCGCACGACCGACTGACCGCGCTAAGGCTGGTTCTGCCAGCCGCGCTGGAACCACATCGGGCGGTCCTTCCAGTCGTGTGCGACGAGTGCGGCGCCGAGCGCGGCCAGCAGAAGACCGGTCGGGCCATGGTGCACACGCTGGCCGCAGATCCAAAGGCGACGCCTCTCGGAGTCGACGCCGATCAGGCGATTACCGTGTGTCCATGGCCTCCCGGTCATGAGTGATCCATGATTGTGTCGATCGGCTCTTTTCGCAAATTCCGGCTTCTCGCGCTCCCGCTCGCGGCCGTGGCCCTCGCGGCGGCGGGGTGCGGCGGCGACGACGAGCAGTCCGGCTCGGTCAGCACGCGGCCGTACACGGACGTGGTGCCGGACACGACCGCGACGACGGAGACCCAGACCGAGGGCACCACGGCGACCGACGTGAACCCGGAGACGGAGACGCTGCCCAACGACGGCGACGGGACCGGCACCGGAGAGGGCGGCACCGGCGGCGCCGGCGACGAGGAGCCGGCGCAGACCCTTGCGCTGTTCACGGCCAAGGACGGGAAGGTCACCCCGCGCCGGGTGCGGGTGCCGGCGTTCATCTCGATCCGCGTGGAGCTGCGGTCCGGCGACGGGGCGGAGCACTCGCTGACGTTCGGGAGCAAGACGATCAAGGCGGGCGGGGCGCTGAGCTCCGCGGCGACCGCCTTCGACGGCCTGCGACCGGGCGACAGGCTGGTCGGGACGGTCGACGGCGGCAGCGGCCGGGTCGTGATCTCGGCGACCGCCGAGCCGGGTCCCTAGAGCTATTTGGCCAGCCAGCCAAGGCTGGGGTACCCTGCGCCGATGAGCGAGACAGCCGAGCAGCGCACCGAGCGAGAGGACTTCCAGGCGACCAGCGATCCCGGGCTGCTGGAGTCGGCCGACCGCGGCGAGGTCCACCTGCTCAGCTACGAGCAGCTCTACAACCTGTGGGAGCGCCAGCAGTGGGCGACCCAGGACATCGACTTCACCCAGGACAGGATCGACTGGCACGAGCGCATCCCGGAGGAGGAGCGCTTCCAGCGCATGTACGGGCTGTCGTCGTTCTTCATCGGCGAGCAGAAGGTGGCCGAGGAGCTCGGGCCGATGATGCGCGCGGCGCCGACGGAGGAGATGCGCATCTTCCTCTGCACGCAGATCGCCGACGAGGCGCGCCACGTGCGCTTCTTCAACCGCTTCTACGACGAGGTCGGCGTGCTCCAGGCGACGACCCTGCAGGACCGGCTCGCCGAGACGAGCGAGCACGTCAATCCCGAGTTCGACCAGCTCTTCGACGAGATGCTCAAGGGCAGGGTCGACCGGCTCGCCCGCGCGCCCGAGGACCTCGAGGCGCTGGTCGAGGCGGTCACGCTCTACCACATGGTCATCGAGGGCATGCTCGCCCTGACCGGCCAGCACTTCATCCTCCAGTACAACGAGGAGGTCGGGACGCTGCCCGGCTTCGTCGAGGGCTTCAACAAGATCGCCCGCGACGAGCACCGCCACGTGGCCTTCGGCGCGAGCTTCCTGCGCGAGATGGCGCAGGAGGACAACAAGTACGGCGAGGCGATCACGCGCACGCTGAGCGAGGTCGCCCCGATCGCAGACGCCGTGCTCCAGCCGAAGTGGTACGTCGAGGGCGAGACGGAAGTGCTGGGCGCCACGATGGACGAGACGCGCGCCTTCGCGATGAAGGCGCTGGAGCGCCGGCTGAAGGTGATCGGGCTGGCGCCCGTCGCCTAGCCGACCCAGTCCACCGGATCGCCGTGGTAGCCGACGCGCGCCAGCACGCGCTCGTCGGCGCCCGGCCAGACGTCGAGCCGCAGGTCGGCCATGCGCAGGTCCGCGGGCTCCATCCGCAGCCAGGCCAGCGGCGCCTCCGCGGTGGCTCGTTCGCCCGCCTCGCGCACGGCCGCCGCGAAGCCCTCCCGCTCCTGCTCGTCGACGTACTGCATGACGATCGAGTGGAAGACCACCGTCGCAGCGCCGGGCGCCGGGTCGGCCAGCCGCTCGCGCGTCCATGACTCCGCGCCCGCGGTGACGACCTCGGCGTCCGCATGCACGGCGACCCGGCAGGCCGCGCGCAGCCGGTCCAGCCGCGCGACCTGGTCGGCCCACACGTACGAGGACAGGGTGAGCAGGCCGTCGTCGGTCGTCGGATCGACCGGGCGCGGGTCGCAACCCGCCCGCGACGCCACGCGAGCTCGGCCTCGAGCGGCGGCTCCCCCGACAGCGCCGCGCGCAGGATGGGCTCCGCCCCCGGCAAGCCCCAGGTCCGCTCGCCGAGCTCGTAGCGATAGCGGTCGAAGCGCAGGTTGAGGCCCGCGCTCGTGCCGACCTCGAGCAGCCGCAGCGGCAGTCCCGTCAGCCGCGCGACCTCGAGGAACCCGCCCAGCAGCGCGGTGCAGCGCGCGGTCTCGTTGGTCTGCACCGGATTGTCGACCAGCTCGCGCAGCTCGCCCGCGTGGGCCGCGACGGTCTCGAGGAAGACCGGCCAGGGCTCGTCGGGCTCGCCGCCGGCGGACGGGAACTGGGCGGCGAGCGCCGGCGCCGCACCCGCGAGCACGAGCCGGTGCACCGCGCCCATCAGGCGCAGCGCGAGCATCGTCTGGGGCGGGTCCGCCTCGTGGCCTCGCAGCAGCGAGAGCAGGACGTCGCCCTCGGTCAGCTCGCGCGTGCCGTGGCCGAGCAGCTCGGCGTAGAGCGGCGAGCCGAGGTGGGCGCAGGCGTCGGCCTGGAACCGGAACAGGGCGGCGAGGGTCTCGCGCGCGTCGCTCAGAACATCCGCCCGCCGAGCGGCACGTCGCCGGTGGGCCGCAGCAGGATCACCCGGCCCTCCTCGTCGGGCACCCCGAGCACCAGCACCTCCGACCTGACCGGGCCGATCTGGCGCGGCGGGAAGTTGACCACCGCCACGACGAGGCTGCCCTCGAGCTCCTCGCGCGAGTAGTTGGTGATCTGGGCGGAGGACCTGCGAGTCCCGATCTCCTCGCCGAAGTCGATCGTCAGCTTCCAGGCCGGCTTGCGCGCCTCCGGGAAGTCCTCGACGGACACGATGCGCCCGACGCGGATGTCGACCGCCAGGAAGTCGTCGAACTCGATCACCGGCGCAGGCTATCGCCCGCGCCGACGCGCTAAGGCGCGACCGGCTTGGCCGGAGGAGGCGGCGGAGGAGACTGCGGCGGCGTGCCCGCACCCGGCTCGCCCGCGGGCGGAGCCGTGGGCGCCGGCGGCGGCACCGCCGGCGTGAGCGTGGTGTCCTCGGGCAGCGTGGCCGGGTCGGTCTGGTCGTCGGCGGGCGGCAGCGCCGGCGAGTCCTGGTCCGCGCGCGGCGGCAGCACCACGGTCGAGCCGTCCTCCTGCACGGGCTGCGCGGGCGGCACCGGAGCGGGGGCGGGAACGGGCGGCGTCACCTCGGCGGGCGGGGTCACGGTCTCGACCGGCGCCGGCTTCGGCTGCGGCTGGACGACGACCTTCGCGACCTTGGGCTGCTTCTTCGGCTCAGGCTTGTGGAGGGCGGGCGCGGGCGCCGGGGCGGTCTGCGGCACCGGCGCGGCGACCGCGAGCTGCTGCTGCGCCGGAGCCACGCGCGGCTGGGCGACGTGCTTCACCTCGACCGCACCGGCGGTGACGATCACCGCCGCCGCCATCCCCGCCGCGGCCTTCGAGGCGACCGTCGAGATACCGGCCGAGAACGCGCCTCCCGCCGTGATGCCGCCCGCGGTGATGCCACCGGCGGCGGCTGCGGTCGCGCCGGCGACCCCCGCGCCGGCGGCTGCGCCTCCGGTCGTGCTCGCCGCGGCGCCGGCGCCGGCCCCGGCGCTCGCGCCGAAGCCGAGCTTGGCGATCCAGAGCTTCTTGAACAGCAGGATCGGGCCGACCGGGTAGATCGCGGCCAGCGCCTTGTTGGTCTTGCGCAGCTCGACCCGGAAGGTGCGGCAGCGGTCGCAGGCCTTGAGGTGGCGCCGCAGCGGCGCCGAGGTGCGCGTGATCCCCTCGGCCACCTGCCCGAGCTCGAGCCGCACCTCGTCGCAGGTGAGCAGGCGCGCCTCGGCGGCCTCGGCCAGAGCCACGCGCGCGCGCACGAGCAGCGACTTGACGCTCGGCACGGTCGTCTCCATCGCCTCGGCGATCTGGTCGTAGGAGAGCGCGTCGATCTCGCGCAGCAGCAGGGCGGTGCGCTGCGTCTCGGGCAGCTCCTGGACGTCGGCGACGATCTGCCGGAACTCCTCGCGCCGGTGGACCGTGTCGGCGGTGCTGATGCCGCCGTCGCGCTCGAAGATGTCCATCGAGTCCTGACCCGACGGCTGAGGGCGGCGCAGGTGGTTGAGGCAGCGGTTGCGCGCGATCCGGTAGAGCCAGGGGCGCGCGTTGATCGGCCGGTCGTCCGCGCAGATCGCGTTGAACGACGCGGCGAACACCTCCTGCAGGACGTCCTCCGCGTCCTCGGCCGAGCCGAGCATGTGGCGGCAGAATGCGAGCAGGCGCGGCTGGTAGCGCTGGACCAGCGCTTCGAAGGCGCCATGGTGGCCGCGCCGGATCAGGGCGACGAGCCGCTCGTCGCTCTGAAGACGGAGCAGCGGCGATCGCCCAGCCAGCGCGGGAAGGCGCGCCGTGTGTTGAAGAGCCGAAGCTTCCAAAGTCGGGTACCCGCCCCTGCGACACCGTAGCAAGGCAAAAGTTGCGCCATGCCCCCTGACGCCCAGTGCCCGGGGTGGGACTCGAACCCACAATGCCCCGCAGGGCAGCGCCTTTTAAGGGCGCCGGCTGTACCAGTTCGCCTACCCGGGCACGGCCATGGTAGGCGTACGGACTGCCGGTCTCGCCGTCGGGTATACACCTGCCATGGCCAAGCTCCTCTTCATCCCCGTGAGCCTCGGCGCGAGCCTTGCCGCGGGCTTCGTCTCCAAGAAGGTCTTCGACCAGCTCTGGGGCCTGATCGACGAGGAGGAGCCGCCCGAGTCGAAGCATCGCGACATCGACTGGCGCAAGCTGCTGCTCGCGGCAGCGGTGCAGGGAGCCGTGTTCCGAGCGGTCCGCGAGGCGTCCGATCACTACACGCGCAGGGCGTTCGCGAAGACCACCGGAACGTGGCCCGGCAAGGAGCGTCCAGAGGACGAATAGCTTTCAGAGGTGGCAAGGAAGCCAAACCTGAGGCACAGTTGAGTGGGATCACCGGGCCTGGGGTGTCGTACGCCCATTTACACAGGCTTGGACGATCGTCCGACCCGCCCCTGCACATGCCTAATCACGGACGCGTGATCAGCCGACATCACTAGCGTGGCCCCCTTCCACATCCTGCGTCACCAGGCGCGGGTCTTCGCGGCTCGTGCCGGAACGGCGGTAGCCGTCTTCTTCGCGATCGCGGTCGTGCTGCTGGCGGGTGGGTCGAGCAGGCCGCTGTCGAGCGCCGAGGCAAACAACGCGGCCGACCCGGCGCCGCAGGCCACCACGACGCCGGTCGAGGAGCCCGTCCTCGGAGGGGACGACGGGCTGCCGCCCGCGGGTGAGCCCGCGACGCCGCCGGTCGAGCTGCCGCCGGCGACCGACGAGCCGCCAGCCGCGGACGAGCCGCCGGCGACCGACGCGCCGCCGGCAACGGACGAACCGCCCGCAGCGGACGAGCCGCCCGCCACGGGCGACGAGGGCGTGCCGGGCGACGACCAGCGCACCACCGACCCGAGCGACACCGCCGACGACTCGACCAGCGGCGGCGACAAGGGCGAGGGCGACACGACCGACCCGCAGGAGCCGCCGGTCGCCAACGGCTTCCGAGGACGCGACCCCGCACAGCGGCGGCAGCAAGGGGGAGGACCCCGCCGACGAGCCCGACGTCGAGGAGCCGGCGCCCGACCCGAACTCGCACTCCGCGGCGTGCTCCTGCCGGGCGACACGGGCACCGAGCCGGGTCCCGGCACGTCTCCCACGACCGAGCCGGACACTCCGGTTGGCACGCCGGGCTCGGGCGACGGGAGCGTCACCGACCCGAGTGAGCCCGGGGGCGCCAAGCGCAGGGGCAGCGCGGACTTCGGCGTCGCCGCGGGCAACAACGGCGGCGCGACCGCCAACGGCGGCGCCGGCGGCGGGCACGGCGACGCTGCCCGCCGGCACGCAGCTGGCCGCGCTCCAGGCCGGCGACGGTCAGCCAGGGCGGCGGCGACGGTGGCCAGGGCGAGGGCGGCGGCAGGCAACGGCGGCAACGGCGGCGCCAAGGCCGACGAGAACAACAACGTCGTCACCAACACGGTCGAGCGGCTCGTCGAGGTCGTGCCCGACGAGCTCAAGGCCGCGCTGGCGGCGCTCGCCGCGCTGTCGGTGATGCTCGGCGTCGGCTACCTGCTGGCCGCGCTGCGCGCCCGGCGCCTCGCGCGCCAGCGGCGCGAGCTGCTCCAGGAGGTCGGCCTGCTCCAGACGGCGCTGCTGCCGCCGGTGCCCGACAAGGTCGGCGCGCTGCTCACGTCGGTGGCCTACCGGCCGGCCGACGGCCCCGGCGCGGGCGGCGACTTCTACGACGTGCTGCCGCTCAGCGGCGGGCGCGTCGGCTTCATCCTCGGCGACGTGTCCGGCCACGGCCGCGGCGCGCTCGCCCGCACCGCCTTCATGCGCTACACGCTGCGCGCCTACCTCGAGGCCGGGCTCGAGCCGCGCGTCGCGCTGCAGGTTGCCGGCCGCGTGATCGACGACAACCTGGGCGGCGACTTCGCGACCGTGCTGCTGGCCGTGCACGACCCGGACACCGGGCTCGCTCACCTACGCCAGCGCCGGCCACCCGGCGCCGATCGTGGTCGGCCCGCACGCAGCACGAGCCGATCACCGCGGCGTCGTCGCCGCCGATCGGCGTGGGCGTCCGCACCGGCCTGCGCCAGACCACCGTGCCGCTGGTGCCGGGCGCCGTGGCCGCGCCTCTTCACCGACGGGCTGATGGAGGCGCGCACCCCGGACGGCATCCTCGGCCGCGAGCGGCTCACCGAGCTGCTCGCCGAGATCGGCGACGACGCCACCGCGCGTCGCCTGATCGAGCGCGTGGCGGCCGAGGCCGAGGTGCGCTCCGACGACATGGCGGCGGTCGTCGTGACGCCCGACGGCCGGCGTCACCACCGGCCTGTTCCGCACCGAGCAGCTCGAGCTCTCGGCGCGCGAGCTCGAGGGCCCGATCGCGCGGCCGCTTCCTCGAGGCCTGCGGGCTCCCGGAGGAGGAGGTCGACGAGGCAGAGCGCGACGCCCGCGTGCTCGCCGAGCGCTTCGGCGGCGTGGTCCTGCACGTGGTGTTCGGCAACCGGCTGCGCGTCGAGGTCCTGCCGCGCAACGTCGAGAGCATCGAAGCCGCCTCGCGGCGCGTCAGCGCAGGAAACCCTCAATAGCCGAGGTGACCCCGTCGGGGTCGTCCTCGACGAGGAAGTGAGAGGCGTCGGCCAGCTCGACGGTCTCGGCGTCCGGGAACAGCTCGCGCCACTGCTCGAGGAAGACCGGCTGGAAGACCGGGTCGCGCATGCCCCAGACGAGCATCACCGGCACGCCCAGCGTCCGGCAGCCGCTCGTGGATCGACGCCATCAGCGGCGCGCTGCGGTCGCGCTCGGTCAGCGGGATCTCGCGCTGGAAGGCGAGCGTGCCCGCGCGCGACCAGTAGTCGGGGAAGGGCGCGCGGTAGGCGTCCATCATCACCGGGTCGGGGTCGCGCCGGTGCATGCCGCCGGGGATCGACTCGACGAACAGGTTGCCGCCGAGCGCGAGGATCTCGCCGAGGCCCTCGGTGCGGAACTCGCGCAGGAACGGCGGCAGGAAGCTGGGCAGCTCCCAGGCCCAGGTGTTCATCAGGACCAGGCCGCGCAGGCGCTCGCTTGCGGGCTCGAGCAGCGCGCCGAGCCCGATCGGGCCGCCCCAGTCGTGGGCGACCAGCGTGACGTCGCGCAGGTCGAGCGCCTCGATCAGCGCGAGCGCGTTGTCCACGTGGCGCTCGAGCGAGTAGGCCGACAGCTGCGGCCGGCTTGTCCGAGCGGCCGAAGCCCATGTGGTCGAAGGCGACGCAGCGGTTCCCGCGCGCGCTCAGCTCGGCGATCGGCCGCCGCCACATGTAGCTCCAGGTCGGGTTGCCGTGGCACGAACAGCAGCGGCGCGGCGTCGGACGGGCCCTCGTCGACGTAGTGCAGCTGGACCCCGCCCGCGTCTGACGAAGCGCGGCTCGAACGGAAAGGTGCCCTCGAAGTCACCGTCCAGCGACCACTGCATCGGCCCTCGGTGTATACCCGATCGAGTAGGCTCGCCGCGCTCATGTCCGCAAGCACAGAGCAGGGCACGCAGCTACACGGAGGGCGTCTGGTCGCGAAGCGGCTGCAAGGCGCACGGGGTCTCGAAGCTGTTCACGCTGTCGGGCGGGCACCTCTTCTCGATCTACGACGGCTGCCGCGACGAGGGCGTCGACATCGTCGACGTGCGCCACGAGCAGTCCGCGGCGTTCGCCGCCGAGGGCTGGGCGAAGGCGACGCGCGAGCCGGGCGTGGCGGCGCTGACCGCCGGGCCCGGGCGTGACCAACGGGATGAGCGGCATGGCGTCGGCGCTCCAGAACGGCTCGCCGATGGTCGTGCTCGGCGGGCGCGCGCCCGCGTTCCGGTGGGGCCAGGGCTCGCTCCAGGAGATCGACCACATCCCGTTCGTCGAGCCGGTGACCAAGCTGGCCCGCACGGCGCAGACGACGGCCGAGATCCCCGGCCTGATCGACGAGGCGCTGCACGCCGCCGCCGAACGCGCCGACCGGCCCGGCCTTCGTCGACTTCCCGCTCGACCAGGTCTTCATGGAGTCGGAGGCGGACGCCGACGGCCCGGCCTCGCTGCCCGACCCGCTGGCGGTCCCGGCGGCGGACGGCGACGCGCTCGACCGCGCGGCCGAGCTGCTGCGCTCCGCGAGCAAGCCGGTCGTGATGGCCGGCACCGGGCCTCTACTGGGCGCGCGGCGAGCAGGCGCTGCGTGCGGCTCTGCGAGGAGCTGTCGGTGCCCGTCTTCCTCAACGGGCTGGCGCGCGGCTGCGTGCCCGCCGACCACCCGATGTTCTTCTCGCGCGCGCGCGGGGCCGGCCTCAAGGGCGCCGACCTGGCGCTCGTCGATCGGCGTGCCGATGGACTTCAGGCTCGGCTTCGGCGGCTCGTTCGGCGACGACACCGCAGGTCGTCGTGATCGGCTCGGCGCCGCCGGAGCGGCCGCACCCGCGCGAGGTGGCGGCGGAGCTGTACGGCGGCGTGGCGGCGACGCTGGACGCGCTGCGCGAGGGCGCCGCCGGCGGCCCCGACCGCTCGCGGCTGGGCGACCGAGCTGCGCGAGGTCGAGAACGAGAAGCGCGCGGGCGAGCAGGCCGACCTGACCGACGACCGCGCGCCGCTGCACCCGCTGCGCGTCTACCACGAGCTCAACCAGGTGCTCGACCGCGACGCGATCGTGATCGGCGACGGCGGCGACTTCGTCTCGTTCGCCGGCCGCGTGATCGAGACCTACGAGCCGGGCTGCTGGATGGACCCGGGCCCGTACGGCTGCCTCGGGTCGGGCCCGGGCTACGCGCTCGCCGCGAAGGTCGCGCACCCGGACCGGCAGGTCTGCCTGCTGCTCGGCGACGGCGCCTTCGGCTTCGCGGGGATGGAGTTCGACAGCTTCGTGCGCCACGGCCTGCCGATCGTCGGCGTGATGGGCAACAACGGCATCTGGGCGCTCGAGAAGCACCCGATGGAGTTCCTCTACGGCTACTCGGTGGCCGCCGAGCTGCAGCCGGAGCTGCCGCTACGACGAGGTGGTGCGAGCGCTCGGCGGGCACGGCGAGCTGGTCGAGCGGCCGGACGAGCTGAGGCCCGCGCTCGAGCGCGCCTTCGCGTCCGGCAAGCCGGCGCTCGTGAACGTGCTGACCGACCCCGAGGTGGTCTACCCGCGCAAGGCCAACCTGGCCTGAGCGCTCTGTATACGCAGGTCCCCGGTGCGCCCTTTTCAAGCGCTACCAAAGGGGTTATAGTTCGCCGCGCTGGGTGATGTTTGCTGTGCGGCGAACCCGTTCGGCCTTCATCCGGTACATAGGTTCGGGCGAAGCCGCATCGTATCGGCGCCTCCCGCCGTCCGAACCGCAAGGCCCTTTCATGGCACGTACCCCTGCCCGTCCTGATGGGGCCGTTTTTGAAGGCGCCGGCATGAAGCCGGCGCCTTCATCTTGAGGCGACCAGCGCGGCTCCGTGGAGGATGTCGTTCTCGCTGATCTCGAGCTCGTCGAGGCCGAACGCGCGCATCGACTCGAGCAGGATGGCCGCGCCCGCGACGATGGTCGGGGCGCGGTCGGGGTGCAGGCCCGTGAGCTCGCGGCGCTCGGCGACCGTCATGCTCGCCAGCCGCTCGACCAGCCGCTCGCAGCTCTGCTGCGTCAAGCCGGTAGCCGTGTACGCGGGTCGGGGTCGTAGGGGTCGAGCTCCTGGTCGATGGCGGCGAGCGAGGTGGCGGTGCCGGCCACCGCGATGCCGGCCTCGACGCGCTCGCGGACGTCGCGCGGGCACCTCCCGCCTCGATGACCGCCCTGGCGTCCTCGGCCAGCGCGGCGAGCTCGTCAGGCGTGGGCGGGTCGCCGTGCAGGTGGCGCTCGGTGTGGCGCACCGAGCCCATGCGGGTGGAGACGTGGAAGTCCGGGGTCGCTGCCGGGCTCGCCGGTGACGTACTCGGTGCTGCCGCCGCCGATGTCGATCACGAGCGTGCCGGCGCCGGCGGGGCGGCCGGCGGTGGCGCCGAGGAAGGTGAGGCGGGCCTCCTCGTCGCCTGAGATCGTGCGGGCGTCGAGGCCGAAGCGGCGCTGGATCTCGTCGCGGAAGGCCGGGCCGTTGGAGGCGTCGCGCATGGCGCTGGTGGCGACGGCGACCACGCGCTCGGCCCCGAGGCGGTCGATCGCGGCGCGGTACTCGGCGAGCGCGTCGGAGACGCGGCCCATGGCGTCGTCGGAGAGCCGGCCCGTCGCCTCGAGGCCCTCGCCGAGCCGCGTGACGGTGGTGCGCCGGTCGAGCTCGGTGAGCCGGCTGCCGTCCACGTCCGCGACGCAGCAGGCGGGTGGAGTTCGTGCCGATGTCGACGACGGCGACGCGCATCCGGAGAGGGGGACCGTATCTGTGACGTCCGTCCTTGTGTGACGAGTGTCGCCTTGTGCGGTTTGCAACGCGAATAGAACATGCCCACTTCGAAAAAGGTCCTCCGGACTCGCACAGGCGGACCAAACTCTCAGGAGGCGGTTTCATGGAATACGCAGCGCGTTTGCCCAAGGCTCCTTCACGCAGGTCGCATGGTCGCGCCGGTCGCCGCTCTTCTGGTGGGCGCCGGCGTCGCGACCGGCGCCTACGCCCTGATCGACGACAGCAACTCGGCCACTCAGCCGGCCAAGGTGATCGTGGTCGAGCAGCCGGCCCAGGGCTCCGCGGACGATCCCCGGCAAGAACGAGGCGGCGACGGCGGCCGCGATCTCAGGCGACGAGCGGCATCGAGCCGCGCGGCTCGAAGGCGAGCGCCACCGCCACCGTCGATCAGCTGCGCGCCGACCCGCACGGCACGGCCATCGAGCTGCGCGGCTCGAAGGCGAGCGCCACGGGCACGCCCTCCGGCATCGTCAGCGCCGACGAGCAGCTGCGAGCGGACCCGCACGGCACAGCGATCTCGCTGCGCAACCCCTAGCGGCCCCTAAGGCCCAAAAACGTGGCGCCTGGCCCTCCGGCACCACAGCAGGCGCCCCGCGATCCCCGGCGGGGCGCTTGCGCATTTCCAGCGCCGCTTGACGGCCAGTTGACGGCTGCTAGATTCGTTCGTCGCGACGCGGGGTGGAGCAGTCAGGTAGCTCGTCGGGCTCATAACCCGAAGGTCGCGGGTTCGAATCCCGCCCCCGCTACTCACGAAAGGCCCGCAAAGGCGGGTCTTTCTCGTTCTTAGGCAGCTCCGCGTGCGGAGGCGGAGTACCGGTGCGGCGACGAGCAGCCGGAAGGTTGCGTCAGCCACCTCAGCTTTCCCGCAGCGCCCGTAGCCGACGCCGCTGCAGCTCGGATATGCGGGCCGCTTGCGCAGGCTCCCCCGAGTGGGTGTTCAGGGGATGTCGGAGCTGTTCCAGCATCGCTGGCTCCCGCTTTGGCCAGCCCCACCGCACGTCGTCGGGCAGCAACCCGGCTGTGGCCTCACGGAAGAGCCAGCGCTGCCACCCGTCGTGGACGTTGAGCGACTCGGGCAGTGACAGCACCAGCTCGATGACCCGCAGGTCCAGCAGGGGATACCGGTGGTCGATCCCGAAAGGCCGCGCCCCGAGCTCCCACGCTTCGAGGCGTATCGAGAGGTGCCCATTGCGCAGCAACCCGACCTGGGTGGCTCGGCCCGACTGCTCGCGTCCGCGTATTCGCCTGGCGGCAGCAGCCTGCTGTCGGCGCGCCGTCGGGTGCATCAACTCGAGACCGAGGCCCTGCGCCCGCAGCATCTTCTCGTCCCGGAGGTCCCTTCGCGTCGCAACCGCAGGGAGAGCGGCAAGAGGCGGTGCACTCCCAGGTGGTAGAAGTTGCGCGCCGCGCTGAGCCGAGTGGCCGGCCGACCACTCCGCGCCGCGAGCGCGTCGGCGGTGCGCCACGCGGCGAGCAGCCGTCCGCGAGCCACGAGGTACGCGACGTGGCCACGGCCGTTGAAGCTCACGCCCTCGTCGCCACCCCAGCCCGACAGCAGGACCCGGACGTCGCGTGCCGCGGCAGTGCGCAAGACCGGCCAGTGGAGAAGCATCCTCTCGTTGGGCTCGAGGCGCGCGAGTCGCCGCTCCTTCGCCGCCGCGACGGCTTCGTCGAAGGTGACGAACTCGAGCGGCACCCCGAGGTCGGTGGCGATCTCGATCACGCGATGGCGCTCGTCCATCTCCTCGCCGAGGGACGGGTCGTCGAGCGGGATCACTTCAGGGCTCGGCGACCACGACCAGGCAGCAGCAAGAGCCGCGCCTCGCGCGTGCAGGGCCTGCTGTCCGAGCACGGCGACGGCGGTCGAGTCCAGTCCGCCGCTGAGATCCGCGCCGGTGGGAACCGGGTCGCGGACCGCGTCGGCGACCGCGGTCTCGACGACCGCCCGAAGGTGCCGCGCGTGCTCCACGGGCGACGCGCGCGACGCGACTGGCCGCGCTGTGGGGCGCCAGTAGCACTCGACTCGATGACGGCCGTCCGGCCAGGCGAACAACCGATGCCCTGGCGGTACGCGGCGGATGCCGGACCACGGCGAGCGCTGCAGAAGCACGCCGAAGTTCCGGAGGGCGCGTGCAACGAGCACCTCCTCGTCGATGCTTCGCGGCCCCCCCACCTCGAGGATCGTGGCATCGTCTGAGGCGAGCACGAGCGCGCCCGAGCAAACCGCAAAGGCCAAAGGACGCAGGCCGAAGTGGTCGCGAGCAGCCACGAGCACACCGTCGCGGCCGTCCCACACGACGTAGGCGAAGGCGCCGACGAGGCGCTCCGGCAGGCGGGAGCCGCAGAGCAGGTAGCCACGCAGCAGGATCTCCGCCTCGCTGAGGGCGGCAAGCTCGCCGCTCGTAAGCCCGAGCAACGCTTCGAGGCCCGACCGGTCGTCGAGCCGCGAGTCTGCCACACACCAGACCTCCCCGCGGCGCGCAGGAGCGTCACCCGGCTCGTCGGCTCGATGACGCCCGGACTGCGCCAGCAGGACCGGGGGAGGACCGGGAAGGATGACCGACGCGGACCCGCGGCCGAGCACGTCACTGGCGGCAGCGTCCAACGGACCCAGAGCCGCAGCGACGGGCACGGAGGGCGCCCGAGGAGTCAAGCGTCCGCGACGGCCGCTTCGAGCGTTGTGCGCACCGCATCGACGGTCCACTCGCCTGCCGGGCGGACGAGCACGCGGACGGGTACGCGCTGGGCCACGCTCGAAGCCCATGAGAACGACTCTGCACTCCAGAGCGGCGCCAGCACCCCTCGGCGGTAGGTATGACGGTGGAGCACCATCGCGCTCCGCGCCGGTTCGAGGTCGTCGAGCGTCAGGACCGAATCGTGAACACTACTCGCGGCCAGCATTACGATCCTCGCGATCTTGACCGGCTCGCCGGCCGGGATCGGCAGCGCTTGCTTCGTCGGATCGCCTGAGACGGGCACGCCCCCGGCGAGGCTGATCCCGAGGCGCTCCGCGGTTGCCGGGTGGATGTGGACCGGCCGGCCGGCGGGGATGTGAATCACGCTGGCGCCGTCGACATCGAGCGTCGCGACGTCGTCGGTGACGAGCCGGTGCCCTGCGTTGGCGAGGGCCATGGAAGTCGTGGACTTGCCCGCACGGCGGCGGCCTGCGATCACGATCCCGCGACCGTCGACCTCTACGACGTTCGCGTGGAGCGCGAAGCGGCCCTGCTGGGCCAGCACGAAGGCCCCGACGGTCCCGTGCAGCCACTGCGCCGGCTGGTCGTCGGGGCCGGCTTCGACCACGACGTGCTCGCCCCGCTCCACCCAGAACCGGCCGCCGCCGGGTATCACGCAGACGGTCTGCGTACGCGACGAGACGATCGACCCGACGCCGTCCTCGCCCCACGGACGGTTGATGCCTGGCGCGTCGACCTGCCTCGGGGCAGTTCCGACGGTCACCTGGGCACCGTGGATGCTCGCGGGCAACGTCGAGCGGCTGAGCCGCGCCGTTCGACGCTCCGGCATCATGAAGCGATGATAACGACGGCCACGCCGAACGCCGGTACGCCCCATCGGCTGTCGCGCCGGTGAGCGGCTTGGCACCCACCGCTGCCGTTCGTCAGGCGTGGCGCTCGGCGACCTACGGGGCGCGCAAGCCTGTCAGGCGCGTCCTGCAGCTCGCAGGGGCGGGCATCGTATCTGGGCTGGGCGAGACCGCCGTGATTGTGCTGCTAGTCGACCTCGCCGCCGGTCATTCGCTGTCGATCGGCGGCCTCGACGACGTCCTCCCGTCCGGGACAGGCACGCTCGCAGTGCTCGCGCTGATGGCCGTCGCGCTCGTCGCCGTCTCCCACTGGATCACCGCCGTCGCCGCGAGCCGCGCGTCCGCCGATGTCCGTCAGACGCTGCAGAGGCGACTGGTGGACGCGTGGTTCGGAGCGCCTTGGTCTGTGCAGGTGGGAACGCCGACGTCCGAGCTGCAGCATCTGGCCAGCGTCGATGTCAGCGCGCTTGCCCAGGCCGTCCGCGGTGCCAGCCAGGCGCTCGCCGCGGTGCTGCACATCGCCGTCGTACTGGGCGCCGCGCTTCTGATCGGCCCGTACACCGTCCTCGCGCTCGGCTCCGCGCTGGTGGTCGTCGTCCTGATCGGCCGCCCGGCTCGCCGGGCGCGTCGGCGACTGGCCGTGGCGTCGCAGACGGCGCAGCTGGGCTTGGCGCGGGACATCGCCGAGCTTGGGGGCTTCACCCGGGAGCTGCGCCTCTACGGCGTGGTCCCGCGCGCCCGCAGGCGCCTCGTCGCGCGAATCGACGAGGCGGCGGAAACGACGCGGCGCCTGGAATACGCGTCTCAGCTCACCACGCCGCTGATCCGCGATGTGACCCTCGCGCTGCTCGTGACGGGCGTCGCGGTGGTGCAGGCATCGACCGAGGTGACGCTCGCCCAGCTCGGCGCGACGGTCCTGCTGCTGCTCCGCGCTTTGGTCTACTCGCAGGCAGTGGCGGATTTCACCGTTCAGGTGCAGCAGCGCGCTGTGCAGCGCGAGCGCCTCGAGGCTGCGCTCCTCGCCTGGATTCCGGAGCACCCGAAGGGGACCCTGCCCTCGCCCGCGGCGCCGGCTGTGAGCTTCGAGCACGTGACCTTGCGGTATCCGGGAGCCAGCGCTGCGGCGTTGGAGGACGTGTCGCTCACGATCTCACCGGGCGAGCTCGTCGGCATCATCGGCCCGACCGGCGCAGGGAAGTCGACCTTTGCCTCAGTGCTGCTCGGGCTGCACACCCCGACGAGCGGCCGGCTCCTGGTCGACGGGACCGACCTGCGCGAGCTCGATCCCTCCTCCTGGTACAGGCGGACCGCGTGGGTCGGCCAGGACCCCAACTTGCTCAAGGGGACGCTCGCCGAGAACATCCGCCTGCTGCGCACAGAGCTCGACGACGCCGCGATCCTGACCGCGGCGCTCGATGCCGGCCTGCAAGACGAAATCGCGGGCTGGCCCGACGGCATGGACCACCTGATCGGGGCAGGCGGGGCGACACTCTCCGGGGGGCAGCGCCAACGTGTCGCAATCGCGCGGGCGCTCGCCGGCCGGCCCTCCGTCATCGTGCTGGACGAACCCACCAGCGCCCTCGATGTTCACGCGGAGGGGACCATCCGTGACGTGCTGGAGGAGCTTCGTGGCAGGGCGCTCGTCGTCGTGATCGCGCATCGGCTCTCCACGCTGCGCGCCTGCGACCGGATCGCCGTGTTCGAGCGCGGCCGACTGGTGCGGATCGCGCCGCCGCAGGAGCTGCGGCGCGACGAGGCCTACTTCCGGGAGGTGCTCGCGCTCTCCAGCGCTGAGCCGCTGCCGTAACCAGGCTCGTAGGCTCAGGCGAACGTCGACAGCCGGGTCGCCCGCGTCACCGGGCCGCCGACGACCACCGCGCCATCGACGGTGACCCAGGCGTGCGCGGCAAACGGAGCGACGGTGAAGACGCCGAGGTGGCATTGGGAGGCGATGCCGCGCCGGCGTAGCATCCAGCGCACGGCCAGTACCTGGCGCAAGCATGTTGGTCGCCAGGGCAGGACGCCGGCGACCACGCCGACGACTCGGCCTACGCGCTGCGCCTCGACGGGTGGCCGGGCGATGGGTGGAGGGTCCGGGAGGCTCGGCGCGCCGAGCAGCCGCGTCACGCGCGAAGAACCGAACACTCGGACGGCAACGGAGCTGATAATCAGCAACGCGGCCGCCTCCAGGCAGATCAACACGCGCGCCGCCACAGGCCGGCGGGCGCACAGGCGACGTCATCATTTCGACTCCGCTTCGGTACATGCGGTGGGCTCGAGATCTGACCCCAGCGCGTAGCCGAGCCGCGCCATCACGCGATGGTGGTCGGCTTCGATCCGCGCTGCCAGCTCCTTGGGCAGCTCGGATCGCCAGGCTCCGGCGATCCCGCGGCGGAAGAAGGCCCGGTCAGGCCCAGAACGCTCGCGAAACCCGTCCTTGGACTCCTGGGCGCGGAGTTCGTCGAAGCCCGCCGCGCGAACCGCCGCGCTGAGCGTGGCGTCGTCTGCTTCGCGACGGACGACGTTCTGCATACGGCGGAGCTGTGCGGCGGTGTCCTCTTGGAGGTCCTCGTAGCGGACGAGTAGCACCGGGAAGAGCTTGTGGTCGAGCCACCCCTCGACGTGCTCGCTCCACGTCCCCAGGTGCTGGCTGAAATGTCGGGAGGGGCTGTGGCGTCCTCCGCCCATGCGCCACGCTCGGTTGCCCATCGCCTCTACGGCGTCGGCCACGCACACCCCAAGGTGGTGGGCGTAGCTCACCGCCACGTCCCTTGGGTCGCGCACGACGTAGATCGCCGCCCGGGTCGCCGCGAGCGAGACGATCGGCGCGCCGTCGAGTCCCGTGAACAGGCCGTCGTGGATCTTGCGGTGCCACAGCCCTGACCGGCCCTCGGGCAATCGCGCGTTGAGGTCTGCGTCGACGAGCGGCCGCAGTCGCATCACTTCTTCAGGCAGCAGCTCGCTGGACACGAGGCCGGTCAGCCGCTCAAGTGGCGTGCGCGCGCTGGCGATCGTCGCGCTCATCGTCCTGTTGATGTCCACCGCGCCGTCGCCCAGCGCGGCCAGGAGCGCCCGGACCCACGTGTTGCCGGACTTCGGATAGGAGGCCAGCCAGACCGTGCGCGCGCTCATGCGCGGACCATGGCCTCGATGGCTCGCGCGGGCTCCTCGATCCCCGGCCGGTGCCGGTCGAGCTCGAGGGGCACCACAGGGCAGCCGTCAGCGAGCGCGACTGCCCAAGCGAAGTGCTCGCTGGCGCGATTCAACGCGGCGACGAAGCTTTGTAATGAGGTCGAATCGAGCACGAGCTCCAACGCAGATCCGCCCCACGTGGCGCCCGTGTCGTCGTCGGGCTGGTCGAATCGGCCCAGGACAACAATCGCCCCCAGCCGGGCGGACGCGCCGGCAAGGAACCGGTGACGCCGCTTGAGCAGCGCGGGCCGCACCGCTCGGCCGCCTTCCGGATCGCGGCCCGCCAAGCACGCAACATCCGGCCACAGCGCGAGCTCGTTGGTGATCGCCTCTGCCTTGAGTCCGGGCACACTCACCGGCAGCCAGCCGTCGGCAATCACCGCGTGTCCGCGCTGCGCGAGCCCCGCCGCCACCGCGGAGCTGCCCCCCGGACCCAAGGAGCAGATGGCGACGGCGACACCGTCGAGGACTACCGCCGACGCGGACAGCGCGAAGGTCCCCCGTTGCAGCGCGGCGAGCTGGCGTACGTGCCCCCCGCGGAACCAGGCGACGTCGGCGGCGTCGGCCTGCGGATGAACCAGTATCTCCTCGACCTCACCGCCTCGCACCGTCACGCGCGCGACGCCTGGGAGATCAACCCGGACCAGGTCGCCCTCGATCTCGTGAATCAGGCCCGGAGCGCGGAGAGGAGCCGGCCGGGGCGCGGACACAGGAGCGATTCTAGCTTCACGGCGCAGCGCGGCGAGCCAGCGCACACGCCGTCGCAGCCGAACGCCAAAGTGTGCGCCCCAAGGCACGAACGGTGCAAGAATGGGATCCATGATCGATGACGAAACACCGCTCGTCAGGCTGGACGAGCCACTCACCGCGCAGGTCGACGGCGAGACGGTCATGTTCCACCCTGACGCCGGCTCGTATTACGTTCTGGGGGTCGTCGGCTCGCGAGTGTGGGACCTCTTGGCCCAGCGTTCTTCGGTCGCGGAGATCTGCGCGACCCTGCGAGGAGAGTTCGCGATCGACGCCGAGACCTGCCGAAGCGAGGTACTGAACTTCGTCAACGACATGCACAGGAAGCGCCTGGTGACCGTCGCCTGAGGTAGGTACGGTCATTCGACCGCCCTGCTTACACTTGCGAACGCGCATGGAACCATCGACAGCGTCCATCCCGCTGGCCAGCCGCCGCGACTCTGCGCTCGAGTTGACGCTCGAACCCATCACGCCCGAGACGTTCTTCGAAAAGCACTGGGAGCGCGAGCCGCTATTCGTCTCGCGGAGCGACCCAAGCCGCTTCGAGTCGATCTTCTCGCTCGCTGACGCCGAGCGCATCGTCTCCAAGACCGCGATCCGTACGCCGGCCATCAAGCTGGTTCGGGACGGCGAGACGATCCCTGCAAGCACGTACACCTACGATCGGGCGTGGGCCGGCGGCAACTTCACGGGCCTTGCGCGCGTCGATCGCGTGGCCGAGGAGTACGCCGCGGGCGCGACCATCATCCTCCACGCCCTCCAGTTCAACTGGCACCCCGCTGCGCTGTACTGCCGAGACCTCGCGCGGTCACTCGGTTGCGACGTTCAGGCCAATGCGTACTGGACCCCCGCGACAGCTCAGGGATTCAACGTCCACCACGACACCCACGATGTCTTCATCCTCCAACTTGCGGGCCGCAAGCGCTGGCGGATCTACGAACCATCGTGGAGCTGCCGCTGAAGGACCAGAAGTGGAAGCACGGCTCGGATGACGCCGGTAGTCCGGTCAACGAGGTGCTGCTCGAGCCCGGGGACACGCTATTCCTCCCGCGTGGCTGCCCGCACGACGCTAATGCGGAGGAGGGCGACTCCTTGCACCTCACGGTCGGGTTGCACGTTCTGACGCGCCTCGACGCGATCAAGGCCGCCCTGAAGGACTGTGGGGATGACGTCGAGTTCCGCCGGTCGGTCGGCGCGGACGGGGCGCTGCCGCACGACCTGCTCGACACCCTTATGGCTCGCCTCGCCCCGGAGCAGGTGGCGCAGCGCGCCCGACGCCGCCTCATCGACCGTTTCGATCCGGTGCTCGACGATCAGCTCGCGCAGGTCAGGGATCTCGATGAGCTCGGCGTTGACGATCCCCTCGTGAAGCGCTCGACGGTGATCTCGGAGCTCCAAGAATCCGAGACGGAGGCGGTCCTGCGCTTCGAGGGCAAGGAGCTCAAGTTCCCCGCCCACGCCAGCGAGGCAGTGGCGGGAGCTCACGCGGCAGAAGGTGAGTTCACCGCTGCGGACCTACCAGGAGCGCTCGACGACCCGGGTCGTCTCGTGTTCGTCCGACGGCTCGTGCGCGAGGGCTTCCTGCGGCGGGTCTGATCCGCGCACGTTCCACCGGGGGAGCCGCACGAGAGACCCCGGAGCTGGCGGACCATCGCGGTCCTAACGACCCGACTTCTTCCGTCCTCGCTGCCGCTTGCCGTCGATTCGCGGAACTGGTACGTTGATCTCGTCCATTCAAGGGGGCGCGCAGCCTCCTTCTCACAATGGCAGGGAGGGTTCTATGGCCGAGCAGCGTGATCCAACCACTCTGACGGACGACGAGATTCTCACGCGGCGTGTCGACGGTGGCAAGCAGGCTTGGGAAGCTCCGCGCGTTACGGAGCTGTCCATCGGCGTGAGCGCCGGCGGAACGGGTGGCTTCACGGAGGACGACGCGTCCGACGACGGCGGAGGGTCCGCCCCGTCGTAGCGGCCTGATGCGCCCGCGCCAGTTCCCTGGCGCGGGCCCAAAGTCAGGACCACCGTGGCCGCAATCGCGGCGGGTCCCGGTGGGCAGTACAGATCTCCTAGTCTTGCGCCGTGGGGTCTAACGACGCTATTTGGAACGGCGTAGGCCGTCTGATCGACCGCGCCACGTCGCTCGCGAACCTGCGGGTACATCGACTGCATCTGCTCGCAGCGGCCCGTTGGCGCGCGGCCGGGCTCGCCGTTCCGCCAGGTCTGGCCCGGGAGGAAGGGACGTTCGCCATTCTCACGTCCGCCGCCGACACGGTGCTCAAGGCGATGCGCGATAGCTGCGACGGGCGCCTGCTCCTGCTGAAGGGTCCGGCCGTGTCACGGCTTTATCCGGATCCCACCTGGCGTCCCTTCACCGATCTCGACGTGCTCGCTGAGGATCCCGAGCGCACCCAGCGCGCCTTGGTGGCAGCGGGTTTCCGACCGTACGCCGGGCGTCCGGATGAGTACTACGACGGCCTCCACCACCTTCGACCCCTGCTCTTGGACGGACTGCCGGGGCCGCTCGTCGAAATCCATCGCCGACCCCAATGGGTCAGCTTCGAGGATGCGCCCAGCGCGTCCGAGCTGTTCTCTGTGGCGACGGAGGAAGCGAGCGGCGTGGAGGGCTACGTGGCCCTCCCCGCCGGCGCACCACGCGTTGGTCATAGCTGCACACTCGTGGGCACATCGACCGTTGCGCCGCATTCTGGATCTCGTGGACGTCGAGCTCCTCGCGGCGGCCGGGTCGCCTCAAGAGGTCACGAGAGTCGCGTCTCGATGGAACCTATCGCGTCTGTGGAGAACGACGGCAGACGTTGCCGACGCGCTGATCATGGGAGGAGGCAGGCCTCCCCTGGAGCTTCGATCATGGGGTCGCGCTCTTGTCGAGGTGCGCGACATCACGGTGTTCGAAAATCACGTTGTGCGATTTCTCTCGCCCTTCTCCGTGCTCCCGGTGCCGCGCGCCTTGGGTGCGTGTGCGACGGCCCTTTTGGACGAGGTGCGGCCGGTTCCGGACGAACCCTGGAGGAACAAGCTCTACCGAATGCGCGTGGAACTCGCCCATCCCACCCGTGCGGCCTCGGAGCAGGCGCGAATGCTCGGCCCTGACCACGCACTCGATGCTCGCAGCGACAAGCGTCGGCGCCGACCGCACGCAGAGTCGCCCCGGCAGGGGGCTGAGTCCGACCTGCACCTCCGGGCTCGTAGGCGACAATGCCTGCGTTAGTACGCTGCGCCGCGATGGCCGTCGGCGCTCGATTCGGACGAGGAGCGGCAGGATGAGCGAGGCGGTGGTCGTTGAGGTCGCGGTCGAGGCGTCGGCGGACCGCGTCTGGCGGGCGTTGCGCGATCCGGTCGAGCTGAGGCGCTGGCACGGGTGGGAGTACGACGGCCTGGAGGACGAGATCGAGCAGATCTACTTCGACGACGTGACCGCCTCCGAGCGGGAGCTGACGCTCGACACGCACGGCGGCGGTCGCTTCGAGCTCGAGCGGCGCGGCGAGACGACGGCGGTGCGGATCGTCCGCGCGGTGCCGGAGGGCGCCGACGGCTGGGATGGGATCTATGACGAGATCAACGAGGGGTGGCGCTCGTTCGTAGAGCAGCTGCGCTTCTATCTCGAGCGCCACGCTGGCGAGGAGCGGCGCACGCTTCTGATCGAGCGCGCGATCGACCTGCCGGCGGGCGAGCGGTGGTTCGAGGCCGATCATCAGCGCGGCGTGCTGCTCGACGCGCGCACGCTCGTCATCGTCGCGCGCGGAAAGACGATCGTCAGCGCTCACGGCATCGAGGCCGCTGCGTTCGACGCGCTTCGCGACCGCCTTGGCTGAGCCGGAGGGCGTGAGGAGCGCGGTCTCACGCGTTCGCCACCCTGATCTGCAGGGAGCGCTCAGGGCGCCCCTGAGCGCTCAGCGGTCGCCGCGGCCGACGTACGATGCGCTCGTGGTCATGGACCAGATCACGCTCGACCCGGCCAACTGGCCGAAGGCGCTCGACGACGCAAAAGCGAAGATCCGGAGGGCGGAAGAGCACATTCGGGCGTTGCGAACCGATGTGCACGCCTACCTGGGGCGACAGCCGTTCGAGCTCGTGTCGAGGTTCGAGCTGGAGCCGGGCTGCCATGTGGTGCGCCTAAAGGTCCGCGAAGAGCCTCCCCCGCGACTCTCAACCATCGTGGGGGACATCGCGCACAATCTCCGGTCTGCTCTGGACTGCGTCAGCTGGAGGCTGGCCATCGCCCATGTCGGTCTCGAAACCGCGATGGAGCCGAAGAACCGGCGGAGGATCGTCTTCCCGATCACGGAGACGCCGGCCCAGTTCGAGAGGAATCAGGTGCTGCCCTTCTTCAGCGACGAGGCGCGGGCGGTGTTCGAGCGCGTGCAGCCGTATCAGCGCCGATTCACTGAATACCGCGGACGCTCCGCTGCTCGGTCGATCCGCTCATCCTGATCCGGGACCTGTCGAACATCGACAAGCACGTCGCCCCACCCCCGGCCTTCGTGAGCCTGAGAGGCGCGACGACCATCCCGGGCGTCAGGCGCAGCCGCCGGGCCGACCTGCCGCGCGTCGACGTCGACGACAGCCACCTCGAGGAGGGGGGCCGCATCGAGGACGGCGCAGTGATCTCGCGTGTCAGGTTCCCGCTGGACATCCCGCCCGAGGACACCGACCTGAAGCTGGGTCAGCCCACCGCAAAGCTCAGCTTCGGAAACGGCGCCGACCCGGACAATCTCAAGGCGGCGGCCAACATGATCACGGCGGTCGTGCAGGACTTCAGCGAGGTCACCGCCGACCTCGACCCGCCCCCCTGGTGAGCGGCGATACTGGGCGGGCGATGTCGCAGCAGAACGTCGAGATCTTGACCCGGCTGGTCGAAGCCTGGAACCGAGCGGATGTCGAGACGATCCTCGCCCTCTTCCACGCCGACTGCGAGGTCGTCTTCCCGCCGGATGTTCCGGAGCCGGGGCCATTTCGGGGTCGCGCCGAACTTCGAGGCTGGGTCGACGGGTTCTTGGAAGCGTGGGAGTCCCATCGTGCCGAGGTCGTGGAGCTAACCGTGGAGGACTCGGTCGTCCTCGCGATGCTCCACCTGACCGGGCGAGGATCGGAGAGCGGGGTCGAGATGGACGAGACGGACGCCCACCTCTTCGCCTTTCGCGACGGCAAGATCGTCAGCTGGCGGAACTTCGCCGACCGTTCGCAGGCCCTCGAGGCCGCGGGGCTGCCGGAGTAGCCCGTCCATCAGCGTCCCCAGCCATATCCTCCACCGAATTCGATCGTTCATCGTCGTCGCGGAGGAGGACCGGCCATGGAGCTAGGACTGACCGACAAGGTGGCCGTGGTCACGGGAGCGAGCAAGGGCATCGGGTTGGCCGTGACGCACGCGCTCGTGGACGAGGGAGCGATCGTCGTAGCCGGCGCGCGCAACACGGACAGCCTCGATGGCGTGGAGCGCGTGACCGCGATGCCGGTCGACCTGGGCGCGGCCGACGGACCTGGCCTGCTGGTGCAGCGCGCGCTCGACGAGCACGGTCGCATCGACGTGCTCGTGAACAATGTGGGCGGCGTGCGGCTGCGCCTCGACGGGTTTCTCGGCACCGACGACGAGGAGTTCGAGTGGGCGATGCGGATGAACTTCTTCAGCGCGCTGCGAGCCACCCGTGCGGCCATACCGCGCATGGTCGATCAGGGTGGTGGCGCGATCGTCAACGTCGCTTCGGTCAATTCGTTCTTCCAACCCGACGCCGGCACGATCGACTACGGCGCTGCGAAGGCCGCGCTGCTCAACCTCAGCAAGTCACTTGCGCAGGAGTTCGGCGCGAAGGGGATCCACGTCAACTGTGTCTCGCCAGGACCCGTCGCCACCGACCTGTGGCTCGGTGAGCACGGGGTCGCCGAGACGGTTGCCGCGGCCAGCGGCGTGGACGCCGACACGGCCCGCGAGAACGTCGTCGCCGGCATCGGCGGCTTCGCGACCGGTCGCTTCACCACGCCGGAGGAGGTCGCCACGCTCGTCGTGATGCTGGCCTCGGAGCGAACCGCCAACGTCACGGGCGCCAACTACGTGATCGACGGCGGCCTGATCAAGACGACCTGACCACGACTCGGGTCCTATCCGATCCCCGCGTACCAGAGCCCGAACATCACGCCGAACACGCCCAGGCTGGGGATCAGCAGTCCGCGATAGAGCGGCTCGATCAGCGGCCGCGTGAGCACCCAGGCAAACGCAGCCGTACAGGCGGCCATCGAGACGATCGACATCGGCGCGAAGACGGCCAGCGCCAGTCCCGCCTCGAGCCGGCTCGGCAGCACCGCGATCAACAGCAGCACGATCGCGCCGGTGCCCGCCAGCCCATGCAGGGTGCCGATCCAGAGCGCCTGCCCGCGCGTGCGCACGCGCACGTGCGCGTGGTGTGCTTGCTTGCCCTGGCGCAGGTGCCGGCGAGCGACCGTGGCCGTCCGGCCCGTCGTGCGTGTGGGACGACGCCCGGTAGTCGCCGCGCACCCACTTCGCGATCACCCGCAGCGCGAGCAGCAGGATCACGATGCCGATCGCCTTCTCGGCACCCGACTCGAGCCAGGCGGGCAGCTCGGTCTTGAACGCGATCAGGGGCACGCCGAGCAGGACCAGCGCGGACGCGTGGCCGATCCCCCACCAGGCGCCCAGGCGCGCCGCCTGGCGGGTGTCGCCGTCGTCGGCCGCCACCAGCGACGTCACGGCCACCAGGTGGTCCGGGTCGGACGCGTGGCGCAGCCCGAGCAGGAACGCGATGCCGAGCGCCACGAGCAGCGGGGCGCCCTCGAGCAGGTTGGTCAGGTACTCGTCGACGGCCTCGACGGGCTGGAAGAGGACGTCGAAGCTCATTCGCCGTCCTCCTCCGCGCCTTCGGCCTGACGCTGCTCGTGCTCGCGCCGCTCGCGCTCCTGGCGGCTGGGGCGGCTGCCGAGGTGGCCTTCCTCGACGAGCGTCCCGAGCACGTCCATGATCGCGCGGGCGCCGAGCTGGGCGGTCATGTCGGAGACGTCGTAGGGCGGCGCGATCTCAACCACCTCCATGCCGCAGATGCCCTCGCGGGCGACCATGCGCAGCGCCTTGAGCGCCTCGCGCGGCAGCAGCCCGCCCGGCTCCGGCGAGCCCGTCCCGGGCACGAAGCCCGCGTCGATCGAGTCGATGTCGAACGAGAGGAAGACCGCCTCGGCGTCCTGCCACGCGCACTCGAGCGCGATCTCCACCGCCTTCTCGACGCCCAGCTCCTCGACGTCGGAGATCGTGATCACCGTCGAGCCGCGCTCGCGCGCGACCTTCATCCCCGGGCGCGACCCGTACCAGCCGCCGATGCCCATCTGGACCAGGTTCGCCGGCGGCGCGTTCGGGATGTTCGAGGCATGGAACCACGGCGTGGTGTGCATGCGCTCGTCCATGTCGCGCTCCTGCATGTCGATATGGCGGTCGAGGTGGATGATCCCGACCTTGCCGTCGATATGGGGCGCGATCGCACGCACGTCGGGGTAGCCGATCGAGTGGTCGCCGCCGATCACGACCGGGAACGTGCCCTGGCCGTGGATGTACGAGACGGCCATGTCGATCTGGTCGAACGACTTCTCGATGTTGGCCGGGATCACGAAGATGTCGCCCGCGTCGCAGAGGTTGAGCTCCTCGTACAGGTCGACGCCCATGTCCGCGTTGTAGGAGTCGTACAGCGCCGAGATGCGGCGCACGGCCTGAGGGCCGAAGCGGCACCCGGCCCGGTAGGTGGTGCCCATGTCGAACGGGGCGCCGACGACGGCGACGTCGTACTTGCCGACGTCGCGGATGTTCTCGCAGTAGGGCGCCTTGGTGAACGTGTTGATCCCGGCGAACGCCGGCTGCTGCGCCGCGCGAGAACAGCGAGATCGTGCGGTCCTCCACCGACGGCGCCGCCTCCAGTCCGAGGTCGAGCCCGCGCTCGAGCTGCTCGCGCGTGCGGCGGTCGGTCACGTCCTTGAGGCGCTTCAGCACCTGCATCCCGCGCAGGCTGCCGCGGTCGACGTGGCCGCCTCCCTTGCCGTGGTGGTGGAACATGCCCATGCGGGTTCTCCTCTCGTCGTCAGCTCATGAACAGGCGTGCGTCGCGGTGGGCGTGGCTCGCCGCGTACAGCTCGAGCTCGGGCAGCGTCGAGCGCAGGCCGTCGGCGGGGACGGCCTCGCGCGGCCGCCGCGCAGCGCTCCAGGTGCGGGGTGAGCTCGAACAGCAGCTCCTGGCTACGGGCCGTCCCGAGCCGGCCCAGCCGCACCGCGGCGGACAGCATCGCCGCCGCCTGACCGCGCACGGCGACGAGCACCGTCTCGGCCCGCCCGATCCCGAGGCTCGCCCCGACGGCGCCCTCCACGACCGCCAGGTTGCAGTCGGCGAGCCGGGCGGCGAGCGGGCCGGCGCCGAGGCCGTCCGCGAGCTCGGCCAGGCGGCGACCGCACAGCGTCGACGCGGAGCGCGCCGGCTCGCTCAGCTTGCGCGCCGTCAGCTCGGCGTCGAGCCGGCGCAGCTCGTCCAGGTCGTCGCGCACCGCGGCGCGGTGGGACAGCGCCACGGCGGCGCCGTCGAGCGTCGCGACCGAGCCGGCCAGGGTGCTCTCGACGAGCTCGCGCAGGTCCTCGGGGCCGGCATCGGGGTACGCCTCGAGCCACGCCTCCACCCCATAGGAGTGCGAGAAGCGCCCGATCGGCAGCGTGCCGTCGGCAACGTGCAGCGCCCGCAGGAAGACGGTGGCCTCACGCATGCGCGGGCACCGGGGCTGGCGGCTGTTCGCGCGCGAACGGCGACCTCGCCGGTCTCGATCTGCGCGCCGGGGAGGTCCATGCGCCCGCGCCGCCTCGAGCGTGAGCTCGGGCGTGGTCGCCACGCGCACGCGGATCGCGTCGTCGATCGGTCTCCACGAGCAGGTGCTGGTTGCCCGCCCAGTGCGCCACGCGGGCGGCCTGCTCGATCAGGGTCTCGGGCGGGAGCGTCAGGTCGAGCCGCACGACCAGCGCGGGCTCGAGCGCCCGCTCGACCACGACCACGCCCTCACCGTCGTCGTGCAGCACCGCGCCGTCGAACAGGAACGAGCCGCGGGCGAGGTCGAGCGCCACCTCCGCGCCTTCCTGTGTCGCGGCCCTGAAGCGGCGACGGCGGGCTTCGTCGGACGCCACCGCAAGGCAGTTACGGCGGCGCCCGACGAAGCCCGTGTCGTCGACGTGTCCGAGGATCTGGCGCACCAGCAGGGTCACTTCCTCACCCCCGGCGGCGGGCTGCCGAGCAGCGCCTCGCGGGCCGCAGCCCAGGCGGCGTCCAGCGCTCGCCGTACCGTCGACGCCGGTCGGCGCCAGGATGCGCGCGAGCACGCCCGCGCCGCCCGGGAGCGTGCCGGTGCCGGCAACGGCGCCCGGCACCGCGCCGAGCGCCTGCGCGACGCGGGCCGCCAGCGCCTCGGCGTCGCGATCCGGCGCGACCGCGAACAGCGAGGCGAGGTAGCCGCGCTCGCCGAGCATGCCCGCCCGGCGCGGGTCGAGCCGGCCCGGCTCGAGCAGGAGCGTGTCGACCGCCCGCCGCTCGCCGGCGCAGGACAGCCGCGTGACCAGCGCCAGCCGCTCGTACTCGAAGGCCTCGCCGCGTGCCACCCGCCCGGGCGCGACCGTCTCGGTGACGATCGCCGCGCCGCCCGGCTCGACGTCGGCCACGACCTCCGACGCGAGCCGCGCGCCGGCGTGGGGGATCAGCGCATCGGGGACGTACTCCGCGTACGCGCCCGGCGCGACCCGCAGCGACACCAGCTGGCGCGCACAGCCCGCCTCGGCGCGGTAGACCTTGGACGCCGCCTGGGTGGTCAGGTGCACCCGCGAGTCGGGCAGCGCGTCGAGCTCGATGCGATGGTCGTCGCCCTCGAACAGCCCGCCGGTCGGGTTCTGGACGTAGAGGAAGGCCATGCCCGGCTGCGCGGGATCCAGGTAGAGCGGCCGGGTCAGCCGCAGCGGGAAGCGCTGGCTGCGCTCGGCGAGGTAGGTGCGTCCGTCCGGCGCCACCCCGGCGGCCAGCCGGAGGCGACCCTCGCCGACGGCGCGGGTCAGCGCGGCGTCAGGTCGCGGAAGAGTGCCGAGCGACATAGCTCGTCGAACACCTCGCGGGCACCGTCGGGATCTCGCAGGCTCGTGAACACCGAGCGCCGCTCGGGGCGCACCGCGGCCACGTCGGCTCGCATGCGCTCGAGGTCGGCACCCACGTGCTCGGCCAGGTCGATCTTGTTCACGACCAGCAGGTCCGCCTGGAGGATGCCCAGGCCGCGCTTGCGCGGGATGTCGTCGCCCGCTGCCGTGTCGATCACGTAGACCCAGTAGTCGACCAGCTCGGGGCTGAAGGTCGCGGCGAGGTTGTCGCCGCCGCTCTCGAGCAGCAGCAGGTCGAGCGGGCCGTGCTCCTCCTCGAGCCGGGACGCCGCGGCCTGGTTCATCGACGGGTCCTCGCGGATCGCGGTGTGCGGGCAGGCGCCGGTCTCGACGCCGACGACGAGCTCTGGGTCGATCAGCCCGCTGCGCTTGACGCGCTCGGCGTCCTCCACCGTGATCAGGTCGTTGGTGATCACCGCGGCACGCAGCGACTCGGCGGCGATCAGCGGTAGCAGGCGCTCGACGAGCTGGGTCTTGCCGGAGCCGACCGGTCCCCCGATCCCGACCCGCACGGCCCGCGTTCGGTCGCCGATCACTTGAGCACGTAGAGCTGCCCGAGCGGCACGCGGGTCATCGGCTCGCACGTGCAGAGCTCGCCGTCGACCTCGACGCGGTAGGTCTCCGGGTCGACGCGCACGTCGGGCAGCGCGTCGTTGTGCAGCAGGTCGCGTTTGGTCAGGTTGCGCGTGCCCGACGGGGCGGCCGCCCGCTTGCGCAGGCCGGCCCGCTCCGGCACCCCGGCGTCGATCGCAGCCTGGGCCATGAACGTCAGCGAGGTCGCGTGCCGGGCGGGCCCGGCGGCACCCCACTGGGGCCGGTAGCTGAGCGGCTCGCAGGTCATCAGCGAGGCGTTCGACTCGCCCATCACCGACCAGGCCGGGAACCCGCCCTTGAACACGACCTCGGGCTTGATGCCGAAGAAGCGCGGGTCCCAGAGCACGATGTCGGCGAGCTTGCCCTGCTCGAGCGAGCCGATGTGCGAGTCGATCCCGAAGATCTTCGCCGCGTTGATCGTGTACTTGGCGACGTAGCGCTTGATGCGGTGGTTGTCGTTGCCGCTGCCGTCGTCCTCCGGCAGCGAGCCTCGCTCGCCCTTCATGTGCGCCGCCACCTGCCAGGTGCGCGCGATCGTCTCGCCGATCCGGCCCATCCCCTGCGAGTCGGACCCGATCACGCTGATCGCGCCCAGGTCGTGGAGCACGTCCTCGGCCGCGATCGTCTCGCGCCGGATGCGCGACTCCGCGAACGAGACGTCCTCCGGGATGCGCGGGCTGAGGTGATGGCAGACCATCACCATGTCGAGGTGCTCGTCGAAGGTGTTGAGCGTGTAGGGGTTGGTCGGGTTGGTCGACGACGGCAGGCAGTTCGCCTCGCCGCTCACGCGGATGATGTCCGGCGCGTGGCCGCCGCCCGCGCCCTCCGAGTGGTAGGTGTGGATCGTGCGGCCGCCGATCGCCTCCATCGTGCGCTCGAAGAAGCCGGACTCGTTGAGCGTGTCGGTGTGGATCTGGAGCTGCACGTCCAGCTCGTCGGCGGCGTCGAGCGAGGAGTGGATCACCGCGGGCATCGCGCCCCAGTCCTCGTGGATCTTGAGCCCGATCGCCCCGGCGCTGATCTGCTCGAGCAGCGGACCGACGGTCGAGGCCGAGCCCTTCCCCAGGAAGCCGAAGTTGAGCGGGTAGTCCTCGGAGGCCTGGAGCATGCGCGTCAGGTTGGTCGTGCCGGACGAGCAGATGCCCACGGTGACCGGCCCGAGCCCGCCCCCGATCATCGTCGTCACGCCCGCCGAGATCGCCTCCTCGCACAGGCCCGCGCTGTCGAAGTGGACGTGGACGTCGATGCCGCCCGCTGTGACGATCATGCCCTCGGCGCTGCGCACGTCGGTGTTCGCGCCGACGATCAGCCGCGGGTCCACGCCGTCCATCACGTCCGGGTTGCCGGCCTTGCCGATGCCGGCGATGCGGCCGTCCTTGATGCCGATGTCCGCCTTCACGATGCCCGCGCACGGCGTCGACGATCAGCGCGTTGGTGATCACGAAGTCGAGCGCGCCGCTCCGCGGCGGTGATCGTCCCGTTGGTGCCGAGCCCGTCCCGCAGCGTCTTGCCGCCGCCGAACACGCACTCGTCGCCGTAGACGAGCATGTCCTCCTCGACCTCCGCCCACAGGTCCGTGTCGCCGAGCCGCACGCGGTCGCCGACGGTGGGCCCGAACATCTCGCTGTACTGAGCCCGCGACACGCGCATGGCTAGCCCCCGTTCGCGCCCGCGAAGCCGGACTCGCGGGCTCGTCTCAGCGCCGCCTCGCGGTCTGCCTCGCCGGTGTCTCCCTCGGTCAGCCGGTTGAGGCCGAGCACGCGCCGCCTGCCGGCCAGCTCGACCAGCTCGACCTCGCGGTCGTCGCCCGGCTCGAAGCGGACGGCCGTGCCGGCCGGCACGTCGAGCCGCATGCCGAACGCCGCGGAGCGGTCGAACTCGAGCGCGTCGTTGACCTCGAAGAAGTGGAAGTGCGACCCGATCTGCACCGGTCGGTCGCCGGTGTTGCGCACGCTCAGGGTCGCCCGCCGGCGGCCGGCGTTCAGCTCGATCTCGCCCTCGGCGGGTCGCACCTCGCCGGGCACGACGCCCTCGACCGGCTCGGACCCCGGCCGGATCGGCTCGTGCACGGTGACGAGCTTCTGGCCGTCGGCGAACATGGGCTCGACCTGGAGCACGTCGATCAGGTCCGCCACCCCGGGCATCACGTCGTCGGTGGTGAGAATCCGGCCGCCCAGGTCCATCAGCTCGGCGACGCTCTGCCCGCGCCGCGCCCCCTCGCAGATCTCGTCGGCGATCAGGGCGCGCGCCTCCGGATAGTTGAGGCGCACCCCGTCCGCGCGCCGCCGCCGCGCGAGCTCGGCGGCGAGGAACAGCAGCAGTCGGTCTGATTCCTTCGGGCTCAGATGCATGGCACTCGCCTAGCCTGCGGCTACCGCCCCCTCCGCGTGGTCGTGGTGGTGGTCGTGTCCGTGGTGGCCGTGGCCGTGGCCGTGGCCGTGCCCGTGGCGGGCGCGGCGCGGGGACGGCTGGTTGGCGATGATCACCTCGGCGCGCAGGCAGGTCCGCGCGACCGAGGCCGCGATCTCGAGCGTCGAGCGCACGATCCGCGCCGGGTCGACGATGCCCGCCTGGACGAGGTCGACCGGCTGGTTCGTCTCGATGTCGATGCCGTGTCCGCGCGGGGAGCTGCGCACGCCCCTGACCGCCATCGACGGGTCGAGCCCGGCGTTCGCCGCGAGCTGGCGCAGCGGCGCCTCGAGTGCGCTGCGGACGACCTCCCGGCCGCGCTCGACGTCGCCGTCGGCGCCCTGCGGGATCGCCTCCGCCGCGCGCAGCAGCGTCGATCCGCCGCCGGGGACGATCCCGTCGGCGATGGCGGCGCGTCCGGCACGCACGGCGTCGCGGATGCGGTGGCGGGTCTCCTCCTGCTCGGCCTGGGTGTCGAGTCCGACGCGGATGAGCGCCACGACGCCGGCGAGCCGCGCCACGCGCAGGCGGCGCTTCTCGCGCTCGTAGTCGGAGTCCAGGTAGGCGGCCTCGGCGCGCGCCTGGCGGACGCGCTCCGCGATCGCCTCGGGGTCGCCGTCGCCGCCGAAGATCGTGGTCTCCTCGCGGGTCGCGATCACGCGGTCCGCACGGCCGAGCTGCTCGAGACCGGCGGACTCCACCGTCCGCCCGACCTCGGGCCCGAGCACCTCACCGCCGCTGAGCACGGCGATGTCGCGCAGCGCGTCGAGGCGGTCGGGGCCGAATGCGGGCGCCTTGACGGCGATCGCCGGCAGCCGCCGCTTGGACACGTTGAGCACGAGCAGCGTGAGCGCGTCGCCCGATACCTCGTCGGCCACGATCAGCAGCGGCGCGCGCTGCTCGGTGATCGCGTTCAGGACCGGCAGCAGCTGGCGCACCTGCGTGATGCGCTCGCTGGCGGCGAGCACGTAGGGGCGCTCGAACACCGCCTCGCCGAGCCGCGTGTCGGTCGCGAGGCCGGGGGAGACCAGGCCGTTGTCGAAGTGCATGCCCTCCTGGAAGGCGAGCTGGATCCCGTACGCGCGGTCGTCCTCGATGCGCACGACGCCGTCGGGGCCCACGCGCTCCAGCGCGTCGGCGACCAGCCCGCCGATGTGCGGGTCGCGCGACGCGATCGTCGCGACACGCGCGATGTCGGCTCTGCCGTCGACCGGCTGCGCCCGAGCCGCCGATCCAGTCCGAGGCGGCGGTCACGCCCTCCTCGATGCCCCGCGACAGCGCCGCCGGGTTGGCGCCCTCCACGACCTGCCGGTGCGACGCCCTCAGGATCGCCCGGGCCAGCAGCATCGCCGTGGTGGTGCCGTCGCCCAGGAAGTCCTCGGCCGTGGAGGCGACCTCGCGCAGCAGCTGGACCCCCTGGTTGGTGATCGGGTCCTGGAGCATGTCGACCGAGCGCGCGATCGTGACGCCGTCGTTGGTGACCAGCGGCGGCGCGTCGAAGCGCTGCAGCACCACGTGACTGCCGCACGGCCCGAGCGTCGGCCCGACCAGCGCGGTGATCCGCTCCACGCCGCGCATGAGCGAGCCGCGGGCGTGCTCGGCGTGGACGATCTGCTTGCCGCGCACGCGGCTCAGAGCCTCGCCTTCGCGTTCGAGTAGAGCGCCTCGGCGAGCACGCACCAGACGAGCTTCCCGGTGATCCCGCTGAGGTCGTAGATCGGCGCGAGCTCGACGTTGTCGAGCGCGCTGAAGCCGCGCTCGCCGATGATCCGGGCCACGTCGATGATCTCGTGCGAGGTCAGGCCACCGGGCTCGGGCTCGGTCGTGCCCGGCGCGTAGGCGGCGTCGACCGAGTCGGTGTCCCAGGTGACGTAGACGCCGTCGGTGCCGTCCCAGACCCGGTCGAGCGCGTCCTTGAGCACGGGCTCGACACCGCGCTCCTTGAGCTCGCGCATCGGGTACATGTTGATCCCGCGCTCGCGGATCAGGTCGAGCCACTCGCGCGGGTTGAGGCTCCCGCGCACCCCGACGATCGCGACGTTCTCCGGCCGCACGTTGGGGAGCTCCGAGGCGCGCGCCACGCCGGAGCAGTTGGTCTCCTTCTCGCCGTCGACGCTGTAGCCCGCGTCCATGTGCGCGTCGATCGCGAGGTAGCCCATCCGCTTCTCCTCGCCCAGGAACTTCGACAGCGCCCGCGCGCAGGGGATCGGCAGCGAGTGGTCGCCGCCGATCGAGATCGGGATCGCGCCGCCCTTGAGGATCTTCGTCACGTCCTCCTCGACGTTGACGTGCGTCTTCTCGGCGTTGCCGACCACGATGCGCGTGTCGCCGGCGTCGACCAGCCCGTAGGCCTCCTGCAGGTCGACGTCCCACTCGAACGACCAGCTGAAGTACTCCTGGGATGCGATCCGCAGGCCCTGGGGGCCGAGCGCCGAGCCGGGCCGGCCGATGCAGACGTTGGCGCCGTCGTAGGGGACGCCGAGGAAAGCGAGGCGGGCGTCCGAGCCCTCGATCTGATCCGGCGGGACGTGCGGCGCGCCGAGCATCGAGATGATGCCGTGGGCCATGGGAGCAAAGGCCTGCTTCTTCCCGCTCGGGGCCATCATGCTGAGTCTCCCTCCTGTCGGATCTCTGTCCCCAGCGCGCCCCGACTCAACATGATTCGTCGAATGCTGTCAAGTGAGCCGCGTATTCGGTAAGCGAATGCCAGTATGCGGCGCAATAATTGCATCTTGTGACGAATCCTGCTTGAGTACCGCGCTGCCAGAGTCCGGATGCTGAAATCAGACAGCACGAGGGGGAGAGATGGCAACTTCCGAACCGCCCGCGGGGGCCGTACCGGCGACATCGACCGGAGACCAGGCGCAGCCACGCTTCGCACGCGCGTCGTCCGGGCTCGTACGCGAGCTGAGCATCGCCGACACGGCGGCGTTCGGCATCCTCGCGACGGGCGCGCTCTACGGAGTGCTCTACCTGTTCCCCATCCCGCAGGCGGTGTCGACCGGGATCAACGTCCCGGTCATGCTGATCCTCGGGTTCGCCTTCTCGCTGCTCGTCTACTACGTGTACGCGCAGCTCGGCGCCGCGATGCCGCGCGCCGGCGGCGACTACCTGTACGAGTCGCGCTCGCTCGGGCCGTCGATCGGGTTCATCGTCCCGTGGGCCTGCCAGCTGCTCTTCTGGCTCGTCTTCCCGAGCCTGGGCGCCTACGGCGTCAGCAGCCTCGGCCTGGTGCCGATCGCCGACACGCTCGGCCTCCACGGCGTGTCGGCCTGGCTGCTGACCAAAACCGGCATCTTCGTCGTGGCCGCCATCTTCGTGATCCTCGGCTACCTGCTCACGGTCTTCGGCTTGTCGCTCTACCGCCAGATCCAGCGCTACGTGCTGATCCCCGTGCTGGCGGTCGCGCTGCTGACCATCTACATCCTGCTGCTGGTCAACCTGAACACCGACTTCCCGGCCAAGTTCGACGCCTTCCACGCGGCCGACAAGATCACCGCCGCGGGCGTCGAGCAGGCGGCCGAGAAGTCAGGCTACGGCGGGACCTCGTTCAACCTCGGCAACACGCTGATCTGGATCTCCGTGATGGCGGGCGTGCTCCCCTACACGATGTACGCGGCGCAGGGGCTGATGGGCGAGGTGCGCCAGGCGGGCAACGCGCGCAAGCTGTTCGGCGCGTTCGCGGTGCCCGGCTTCATCGTCGCGATCGTGATGATGGCCATCCCGTACGCGCTGCTGACCAGCATCGTCGGCGGCAGGTTCCTCGACGAGTACGCGATCGCCTACGGCAACGGCGACATCGCGCCGGCGTACGCACCCAACTTCAGCGTCTTCCTGTCGATGCTGACGGGCAGCGACATCGTGATCATCCTGATCTCGCTGGGGTTCGTCGTCTCGAGCTTCGGGATCGGCTACGCCGTCTTCATCAACTCGTCGCGGGTGATGATGGCGATGAGCCTCGACGGCGCGCTGCCGAAGTTCTTCTCGGACGTCTCGCCGCGCTGGCACACGCCGGTCAAGGCGATCACGCTCTGGTCGGCGATCGCGCTGGGCGTGGCGGCGCTGTTCGCCTACCGCCCGAGCGCGCAGCTGACCGTGCTGATCGGAGGCGTGGTCACGAGCGCTCTGGTGGTCGGCGTGACCTGCCTCGCGGCCGCGTTCTTCCCCTCGCGGGCGCGCGACATCTTCCAGGCCGCAACGCGGGCGGGCAACCGGATGCTCGGCACGCCGGCGCTGGTGTTCGCAGGCGCGCTCGGCGCGGGGATCACGGCGGCCCTGATCTACGTCGCCCTTACCTTCGACGAGCTCGGGCTGACGTCGTCCGACTCGCGCGTGGTCATCATCGGCGCGTTCGTGACGGGGATCCTGTTCTACGCGGGCTGGCGCTTCTACAAGCGCTCGCAGGGCGTCGACACCACGCTCGCCTACCGCTACGTGCCACCCGAATGAGACGAGGCCACACCGCATGAGCACCGAGGTACTCGACCACTTCCACACATACGGCCGGCGCGAGGGGGAGGAGGACTTCCCCAACACGCTGATCTCCGGCATCTCGACGTTCCTCGGCGCGCGGGTGATCCCACCCGTGAAGGAGCAGCTCGTCGAGGCCGGGGTGAAGGCGGCGGTGCTTGGCATGCCCTGGGAGGGGACCAACACCTGCCGGCCAGGGGCGAGCTACGGGCCGCGCGCGATCCGGCGCGCGACCGAGCACTACCTCAGCTACCACGGCGAGTTCCAGGTCGACCTGTTCGACGAGCTCGGCCTGGCCGACTGCGGCGACGTCGCGATCGTCCCCGGCAACGCGAAGCGCACGTTCGAGCGCGCCGAGCGCTGCATCACAGAGATCTACGAGGCCGGCGCGTTCCCGATCGTCTTCGGCGGCGACGACTCGTGCCCGATCCCGGTGACCGGCGCGATGTCGAAGCTGATCGACGGCAAGATGGGCTACATCCAGATGGACTCGCACATGGACACGGCCGAGGACGTGGCGGGCGAGACCCTCAACCACGCCTGTCCGGTCAGCCGCACGGCCGAGCTGCCGAACATGGACCCGACGAACCTCGCGCTGGTGGGGATCAACGGGCCGCTCAACCCGCGCAAGGAGCGCGAGTACGTAGACCGCACCGGGATCCAGATGATCACGATCTGGGACATCGACGAGTGGGGCATCGACAAGACGATCGAGCGCATCCTCGAGATCGCGTGGAACGGGACCGACGGCGTGGTCCTCCACACCGACCTCGACGTGCTCGACCAGGGCTTCACCTCCGGGGTCACGACGCCGGAGACGGGCGGCCTCACGCCGCGCGAGGTGATCAAGATGATCCGCGCGTTCGTGCGCGAAGGCGTTGAGGCATATGTCATCACCGAGTGCTCGCCGGTCCATGACCTGGCCAACAAGGCGGCCCGCGTGGCCACGCGGCTCGCGCTGGATGCGCTCGGCGTACGCGCCAACCCGCAGGGAACCGGGCGCGTCTACGCCGGTGAGCCTGTTCGGAGGCCGAAAGCGCAGCGGGGCCCGCACCCGCATCCTGTTCGCGACAGATCTCCACGGCGCCGACATCGTGTTCCGCAAGTTCCTCAACGCGATCGGCGTCTACGAGGCCGACATCGCCGTGCTCGGCGGAGACCTGACGGGCAAGAGCATCGTGCCGGTGATCGAGACCGCCGACGGCTACCGGGCGACGGTGCGCGGGGCGGAGGAGGTCGCCACCGACGACGAGCAGCTCGCCGGGATCACGCAGCTGATCCGCGACACGGGCCAGTACCCGGTGACGATGTCTCCCGAGGAGGAGTCGGGGATGTCGCGCGAGCAGATCGACGAGCGCTTCTCGGTCGCCTGCCAGGAGCAGGTCGCCGACTGGATGGCACGCGCGGCCGAGCGGCTCGAGCCGGACGGCATCCCGATCTACGTGACCGGCGGCAACGACGACTACTTCTCGATCGAGCAGGTGCTCGACGACGCCGCCTACATCCAGAACGCCGAGGGCGAGGTGCTGGAGCTCCGGCCGGGGCTCAGCATGATCTCGACCGGCTACGGCAACCAGACGCCATGGCAGTGTCCGCGCGACATCACGGAGGAGGAGCTCGGGGAGAAGATCGAGGCCATGGCCAGTCGCCTGAGCGAGCCGCGCGGGACGATCTTCAACCTGCACGTGCCGCCCTTCGGCACCGGGCTCGACCTGTGCCCGCGCCTCGACACCTCCGTGTACCCGCCGCGCCCGGTGCCGAACGAGACCGCCCCGGCCGGCTCGGCGGCCGTGCTCGAGTCGATCAAGCGCTACGAGCCGATGCTGTCCCTGCACGGGCACATCCACGAGGCCCCCGGCATCCGCGACCTCGGGGCGACCACCGCCGTCAACCCGGGCAGCGAGTACGCCCAGGGCGTGCTGCGCACCGCCGTGATCGACCTCCAGGGGGGCGAGGTTGCCTCTGCCCAGCTACTCACCGCGTAGAGTGACGCCCGGAATGCCGGACGCGCTGCGGCCGACCATCCTGGAGCCCGCGCCGGCCGAGCCGAGCCCGGAGCTGGGGGGCCTCGACTATGCCCTGTTCGCCGAGCTCCAGCGCGACGGGCGCGCCGCCTTCACGACGCTCGCCACCCGCCTCGAGGTGTCGGAGGCGCAGGTGCGCCGGCGGTTCAAGGCGCTGATCGACGCGGACGTATTCGCGATTGCACCGATCGCCAACCCGCGCGTGCTCGGACTCGACCAGCTCGCGTGCATGGGCCTGGTGGTGCGCGGGCCGTACATGGCGACGGTGACCGAGCGCCTGCTCGACATGCCCGAGGTGAGCTTTCTCGTCGTCACGTCGGGCGAGTTCAACCTGCTCGTCGAGGTGGGCTGCGTGTCCAGCGACGAGCTCTACCAGTTCGTGCTCAAGCTCCGCCAGCTGCCGGGCGTGAAGCGGACCGAGACGTTCGTGTACCTGAACGTTCTCCACGAGCGCTACCAGTGGACGCTCGAGGACGAGCCGCCGCCGCCGAGCCGCGGCGAGGTCCAGGGGGTCGAGATCGACTCGTACGACTCGGCGATCATCGGCGAGCTCCAGCGCGACGGGCGCGCCTCCTTCCGCGACATCGCACGACGGCTGGCGCTGTCCGAGCGGACCGTCTCGACGCGCTACGCGCGGCTCGTCGACGAGGGCGCGCTCCAGGTGATCGCGGTCGGCAACCCGCTCAACCTCGGGTTCCGGGCGGTGGCCTGGCTCGGCATCACGGTCGGGGAGGGGGCCGACATGGAGCACGCCGCCGGGCGGCTCGCGCAGGTGCCCGGCCTCGACTACGTCGTCGTGCCGTCCGGCCGCTACGACCTGCTCTGCGAGATCGTCGCGCGCGACAGCGAGGAGCTGCTCGCGACACTCGACAATCGCGTCGGCGCGATCAGCGAGGTCGCGCACGTGGACACGTTCATGTGCCTGCGGATGCTCTGGAGGTCGACCGCCGGCGCCTTCGGGGCAGGCCGCTCGCTCGCCGCCAGCCCACGCAACCGTCCCGACCAGGGGAGCCCGGTCCCGTGAGCCCGCTCGAGGACCACGTTGCCGAAGCCGAGCGCCTGATCGAGGCGGCCGCCGGCCGCGAGGCGGTCCTGCGGGCGCTGGGCGGCGTCGCGGTGCGGATCAGGTGCCCCTCGGCCGGGGTCGGCCCACTGGCGCGCACGCCCAAGGACCTCGACTTCGCGAGCACGTCGGGCGACCGCAAGACGCTGCTGTCGGTCTTTCGCGAGGCCGGCTACGAGGAGGACGCGGAGTTCAACGCCCTGCACGGCAAGACCCGCCTGTTCTTCTGGGACGCCGAGCACTCGCGCCAGGTCGACGTCTTCCTCGACCGCATCGACATGTGCCACTCGCTCGACCTGTCGGACCGGCTCGGCGAGCACCCGCTGACGCTGTCGGTCTCGGACCTGCTGCTGCTCAAGCTGCAGGTGTTCGAGACCAACGACCGCGACTACAAGGACGCGCTGTCGCTGCTGCTCGACCACTCCGAGGGCGAGCTCGATCTCGAGTACATGACCAAGCTGCTCGGGGGCGACTGGGGCTGGTGGCGGACCGCGACGATGGTGCTCGAGCGGCTCGACGGCTACGCCCGCGAGCTGGACGGCTTCGATCGCCAGAACGAGGTCCACGGGCGCGTGCGCACGCTGCTGGGCGCGATCGAGCAGGCGCCCAAGTCGCGGCGCTGGAAGATCCGCGCGCGCGTCGGCGAGCGCGCCCGCTGGTACGAGCTGCCCGAGGAGACGCTGCCGGGCTGAAGCTGGGATCCTTCGCGGGATGCGGTGGGGGAGGCTGCTGCCACTGGCGGCGATGGCGCTGTTCGCGCTGGGAGCGCCGGCGGCCACCGCTGCCCCGGCCCGGCGGCTGTTGGTGATCGGGGACTCGCTCGCCTACGACAACCGGCCCTACCTCGCCCACAGACTGCGCGATTGGGAGATCGAAAGCGACTTCAGCTTCGCCCGGTCCGCGACCGACACCGCTCACGACCTGCGCGTGCTCTCGAAGAAGGAAGCGCTGCCGCCGGTGATCCACGTCAGCTCCGGGCACCGGCGACGATCCCGAGCACCCTCAGCGCCTGGCGCGCGCCGTGCGGCGCGTGATGCGGGTCGCCGGCCCACATCGCTGCGTCGTCTGGGCGAACATCTGGCGGCTGCGGCTCGAGGAACCGACCTTCGACACGCTCAACTTCGTGCTGGCCGCCGAGGACGCCACGCGGCCGAACCTGCGCGTCTTCGACTGGCACGCGATGGTCGACGCGAACACCGACTGGCTCGTGGACCCGGTGCACGTGAACGTCGAGGGCAACCTTGCCCGAGCGAAGGCGGTGGCTCACGAGGTGCGCCACTGCCACACCCAGCGATGAGTTCGGCCACCGCAGCCGGTCTCAGTGCCCGACGACCCGCAGCAACAACCAAGGAGGCTCCAGATGGCCGGTTACGTGGATGGATTCGTCATGCCCCTGCCGAAGGCGAACGTCGACAGGTATCGCGAGATCGCGACGGCGGCGGGCGAGCTCTGGATGGAGCACGGCGCGCTCGAGTACAAGGAGTGCCTGGCCGAGGACGTGTCCGTGGGCGAGGTGACCTCGTTTCCGCGCAGCGTCAAGCTCGAGGACGACGAGACCGTGATCTTCGCCTGGATCGGGTACGAGTCACGCCAGCATCGCGACGAGGTCAACGCCAAGGTGATGGCCGACGATCGGATGAAGGCCATGATGGATCCGGCGGGCGAGATCGCCGACTACAAGCGGATGATCTACGGCGGGTTCGAGCCGCTCGTCGAGCTCTGACGGGCGGCGGTCGGAGGTCGTGGCTGCCGCGCTGGAGCTCACCTGGAAGGGGCTCCAGCGCGGCTGAGCGGCCTACGCCGCCTTCAGCCACTCCTCGTACGTCGGGCCGACCAGCTTCGCGTCGGGGCCGGGCAGCGGTGCGTCGGAGTCGTAGACGTCGCCCTCCGGGAAGAACTCGGTCGTCTCGGAGATCTGCAGCGACTCGCCGCGGTGCGCGGCGAACAGCCGGGCCAGCTCGACCAGCCGCTCGGCGCGCGGGCCGGCGACCTCGAGCGTCGGCCCGGTCGGCTCGGAGTCCGTGAGCACCTCGGCCACCGCCTCGGCGACCGCGCGGGCGGCGACCACCTGCGTCCTCATCGCGGCGACGTACGCGGCGTTGCCCTGACGGCCCCAGTCGAGCAGCTGCTCCACGAACTCGTGGAACTGCGCGGCGCGCACGATGCGCGTGGGGATCGGGCCCTCCAGCGCTGCCTTCTCCTGGGCGAGCTTGGCGGCGTTGTAGCCCGTCTTGAACCTGTCGATGCCGATGATCGACACGAGCACGATCCGCTTCACTCCGGCCTCGGCGCCCGCCTCCTGGAGGTTGCGCATCGAGGTCGTGAAGAACTCGGTCGCCTCCTGCTCGTCGGGCGAGGGACCCGTCGCCAGGTCGACGACCGCGTCCACGCCCTCCAGCGCCTCCGCCAGGCCCTGCCCGGTGATCACGTCCACGCCCTTCGAGCGGGCGATCGGCACGACCTCGTGGCCCTGCTCCTCGAGCACGTCGACCAGCTGACTGCCGAGCCGCCCGGTCGCTCCCGTCACCGCAATCTTCGTAGCCATGCTTGGGTCCTCCTGTCAGATTCGCGTGTCATCTCTTTGACACGCCACGACGGAGGGATGTGACATCCCGCCCCGGCTACCGAGTCGGCGCGGCGGCCTCGAGCATCTCCTTGAGCTGCTCCTCCGGCAGCCCGAGCGGCAGCACCAGGTCGACGCGGTCGGCGCCGGCCTCGAGCCAGAGCCGGACGGTGTCCGGGGCCTCGGCGTAGGTCCCCATCACGGTGACCTCTCGCGCCAGGCGCTCCGCCGCCGCGGGGAGCTCCGGGGCCCCGCCCCCGCTGTTGGCCTCCAGCAGCGCGTCGATCTCGCGCGCCGAAGCCGAACCGCTCGCGGAGCGTGCGCGGATAGATCGGTCCCATGCGGGTCAGATAGGCGAGCAACCAGCTCGCGGCGATCCGCCTGGCCGCGGGCTCGTCCTCGGCGATGGCGAGCGGGACGCTGGGTGAGACCGCGGTCGGGGTCGAGTCCTCGGCGGCCGCCTCGCCCTCGGCGAGCAGCGCCCTGCCGTCGTCCAACCTCGAGCGTGCCCAGAGGAACGGCAGCCAGTCGTCGGCCAGCTCACCGGCGACGCGGATCGACGGCGCAGCGAGCGCCGCGACGATGATCGGGACGCGGCCCTCGGGTGGGGCGCCCAGCCGCAGCGGCCTGACGTCCTCGCGGTCGAGCGGGAGGCGATCCCCCTCCAGCAGCGCCTTCACGGCGACCAGCGTGCTTCGCATCTGTTCCACCGGGTCGCTGCCACTCGATCCCGTGGAGCCCCTCAACCAGCGGCGGGCTGCTGGCGCCCAGGCCGAGCGCGAAGCGCCCGCCGGACGCCCGTTGCAGGCTCGCCGCCGCCATTGCGACTGCCGCGGGACTGCGGCTCCAGACCGACAGCACGGCCGTGGCGAGGTCGATCCGCGAGGTGACTCCGGCGATCCGGGTGAGCAGCACCACCGCATCGTGAGTCCACCCCTCGGCCGCGCCGAAGCGCCCGTATCCGAGCTGCTCGGCAGCGACGGCGAGGCGGATCGATGCCTCCTCGTCGGTCTGGAACGGCGTGATCCCGACACCGACCCTGGACGGCTGCGGCGGGGCCATGCGCCGAACCTATCCGACCCGACCGGCTGCGCGGGCTGACGGCCGCGATCCCGCGCAATTCCGGCTCGAGCCGCACACACCGATCCCGCCGGGGAACAACTTCGGAGTGCTCGTGTTGTCCCAGACGCCGACCGCCGTGGAGCTCCAGTGCTCCGGCTGCGGCGCACGCCACACCGTCGAGCGCTTCCGCACCGAGAGCGTCAGCGGCCGGGTTCGCTGCGAGCCCGAGCTGGGGCAGTGGCTGCCCTGCCCGGCCTGTCAGGACTGGAGCCCGGTCGAGGCGCCTCCCGGTCAGCCCGCCTCGGTCGCCAGGTCCGTCTCCCGCTCATAGCGGGTCCGAGAAGCTCAACCGTCGTGCGAGACTGAGGCTGTGCAGCAAGCCGGCGCCACGCTGAGTCCGGACGCGCCGGACGTCGCGACGCTGGAGTCGATCCAGCAGCGCGTCCTGTGGCTCGCGACGAGCATCGTCCACCACGCCAACCGGGTCCGCCCGACGCCGTCCTCTGGCGTGAAGGTGGGCGGTCATCAGGCCTCGTCGGCCTCGATGGTGTCGATCATGACCGCGCTCTGGTTCGAGCACCTGCGCGGTCCCGACCGCGTCTCCGTCAAGCCGCACGCGGCGCCCGTGCTGCACGCGATCCAGTACCTGCTGGGCAACCTCGACCGCCGGTACCTGACCGAGCTGCGCGCCTTCGGCGGGCTCCAGTCGTACCCGAGCCGGCTCAAGGACCCGGTGCCGGCCGACTTCTCCACGGGCTCCGTCGGCATCGGCGCCACGGCGCCGATCTGGGGCGCGCTCGCGCACCGCTACGTCGCCGGCCACTTCGAGGTCCCGCGCGGCGGCCGCGCCGTCTCCCTGATCGGCGACGCGGAGCTCGACGAGGGCGCCTGCTGGGAGGCGATCGTGGACCCGATCGTCCCGCACCTCGGCGAGGTGCTCTGGATCGTCGACCTCAACCGGCAGTCGCTCGACCGGATCGTCCCCGACATCGCCGCCGGGCGGATCCGCGACATGTTCGAGGCGGCCGGCTGGCACACGATCACGGTCAAGTACGGCCGCCTGCTGGGCGAGCTGTACGAGCGCAAGGGCGGCGAGGCGCTGCGGCGGCGCATCGACGAGATGCCCAACGAGGAGTACCAGCGGCTGCTGCGCGCGACGCCCGCCGAGCTGCGCGAGCGCCTGCCCGGCTCGGGCCGCGGCTCACGCGACGTCGCGCGGCTGGTGGCCGACCTCGGCGACGACGAGCTGAGCCGCGCGATTCGCGACCTCGCCGGCCACGACATCCCGCTGCTGCTCGACGCGCTCGCCGAGGCGGACGCCGTGCGCGACCGCCCGTCGGTGATCTTCGCCTACACGATCAAGGCGTGGCGGCTCCAGACCGAGGGCCACCCCGCCAACCACTCGGCGCTGCTGACCGATGCCCAGTGGGAGGAGCTCGCCGGGCGGCTGGGCGCCGACGCGGGCGACCCCTGGGCCCCCTTCGCCGACGACTCGGCCGAGCAGGCGGCGTGCCACCGCGCCCGCGAGCGCCTGGCGCGGCCGGAGCTCGAGCTCGAGCAGGCGCCGTCGGTCCCGTCCGAGGTCGGCAGGCGCCACGCGGGCAGCGTCTCGACCCAGCAGGCGTTCGGCCGCTTCTTCGTCGACCTCGGCCACGAGGCGCCCGAGGTGGCGCGGCACGTCGTGACCGTCAGCCCCGACGTCGCGTCGTCGACCAACCTGGGCGGCTGGATCAACCACGCGGGGATCTGGCACCTCGGGGAGCGCATCGACTGGTTCGCCGACGACAGCGACACGCTCGTCCACTGGCGCGAGCACGAGCACGGGCAGCACATCGAGCTGGGCATCGCGGAGGGCAACCTGGTCGGGCTGCTCGGCGAGCTCGGGGCGACCTGGTCGCGCGACGGCCAGGCCCTGCTGCCGATCGGGACGATGTACGACCCGTTCGTGGCGCGGGCGCTCGAGCCGTGGTCGTTCGGCATGTACGCGGGCGGGCAGTCGATCCTCGTCGGCACGCCGTCCGGCGTGACGCTCGCGCCGGAGGGCGGGGCGCACCAGTCGATCGTCACGCCGTCGATCGGCATCGAGCAGCCGGAGTGCGTCGCGTGGGAGCCCGCGTTCGGCCAGGACCTCGAGTGGACGCTGCTGCACGCGCTCGGTCAGCTGGGCCGCCCGGACGGCACCTCCTCGTACTTCCGGCTGACGACGCGCCCGATCGACCAGGGCCTGGCCGACGTCCCGGCCGACGCCGCCGGGCGCGAGCGGCGGCGCCGGCAGGCGGTCGCCGGCGGCTACCGCCTGCGCGAGGCGACGCGCGACCCCGCCGTGACGCTCGTCGGCGGTGGGCGCGCTGCTGCCGGAGGCGATCGCCGCCGCCGATGAGCTCGAGGCCGACGGCATCGGCGCCGAGGTCGTGTGCCTGACGTCGCCCGACCTCGTCTTCCGAGCCTTCCAGGGCCGCCGCGGGCTGGGCCCCGACGGCGACGCGATCCTCGACGAGCTGTTCCCCGCCGATCGCAGCCGCCCGCTGGTCACGGTGCTCGACGGCCATCCGCACACGCTGGCGTTCCTGGCCGGCGTGAACGGCACCCCGATCGCGTGCCTGGGCGTCTCGACGTTCGGCCAGTCCGGCGAGGTCGAGGACCTCTACCGCCACTTCGGGATCGACTCCGAGACGATCGCCGGCGCCGCGGTGGATCTGCTTTGAGCCCGGGCGAGGCGCGGCTTGACCTCGCTCGTGCAGCAGGCCGGGCTTGCCATCGGGCGCGGCGAGGACGCGCTGCGCCTGCTGGCGCGGGCCCCCGCCGCCGACGACCATGGGCTCGACCCCTGGACGGTCGCGGACTCGCTCGTGCAGAGCGTGCCGCGCGGCGCCGGCCGCGCCCCGGCGGCCTGGCCCGAGCTCTGGGAGCGCGTCGGCGCCGAGCTGGACGCCTTCCTCGGAGCGCTGGAGCGGCACTCCGGCGCCGCGGCGCTGGCGGCGCGGACGCGGGTGGAGCTCGAGCGGCGCGCGGTGGACGCCGCCGCCGCGGCGGGGGCTGCCACCGTCGGGCGAACGCGCGGCGTGCGGGTCGACCTCGAGCAGCCGCTGCCCGACCTGCCCGCCCCCGGCATGGAGCGCCTGCTGCTCTGGCCGGACTTCGCCGGGCGTCGCCTCGACACCGTCGAGCTGCCGGTCTGCGACGGGTTGGTGCCAGGCGACGTCGTCGCGGACGCGGTGGCCGCGCGCCACTTCTGGCAGCTGCTCGGAGACTGGTTGGGCGCGACGACCTATCCGCGCCGGGGGCTGGACCCCGACCACGACCGGATCGGCTGGGAGGTCTTCCTGCAGGAGCTGTGGGGCTTGCCCGACTGGCCCAACGAGCGTTTCTACGAGGTCGCGGAGCCGCGTGTGGACGAGCGTCCGAAGCGCCTCGCCGCCTGGCGCGAGCGCGCGTGGGTCGGCGTCGAGGTGGCTCGGGAGCTGCCGCGGCTGGCCGTCCGCGGGCGCGCGCGGGACGTCGTCGTCAGCGTCGGCGGGGCCCCGCTCGGGGTGCTGCGCCTCGCGGGCCCCGGCGAGGTGGATCCGGCACGCTGCGAGCGCTGATCACCACGCGTGGAGGGCTCGAGCTCTGCCGCCACGCGGTGCGCGAGGGGATCGTCGGGCGTCCGCTCGACTCCGCCGGCTCGCTGCGTGAGCGCCTCGCCGAGCGAGCGAGCGAGCGTCGTCGCGGGCGCGCGCGCGTGCGCGGGTTCAAGCTCGCGCCCGTCCCGCTCCGGGCGGGCACCGCGGCCGTCGGCCGCCACCGGGCCCCGATCGGGACGAGCGCCTCGCGCCGCGCCGCGCTGCCCTCGGCGGCCCTCGCCGACCTGGAGACAGTCGGCGCGGAGCGCCCGCGAGCCGCTCCTGGATGGCGACCGCCGGGTCGAGTACGTCCCCGAGCTGGTCTGGCGCACCCGGGACGAGCCGCCCGTCGGGCTGCTCGAGCCGCCGCCCGAGGACGCGGAGCCGCAGGCAGGCGGCGGGCGCCCGCACGTCCGCCATCGCTTCGAGGCGCTGTTCGCCGGCAAAGAGGACCCCTGGGACTACGCGGGCGCCTACGAGCAGCGCAAGTACGAGCAGACGCTGTCGCTGCTTCCGGACGGGCCGATCGAGCGGGCGCTCGAGCTGGCCTGCGCCGAGGGCCGGTTCACCGAGCAGCTGGCGCCGCTGGTCGAGCAGCTCACCGCCGCGGACGTCTCGCGCGTCGCCCTCCAGCGCGCCGAGGCGCGCTGCGCCGGCGCCGGCAACGTGACCTTCCTCGAGCTCGACCTGGTCGGCGACGAGCTGCCCGGCGAGCTCGACCTGATCGTCTGCAGCGAGGTTCTCTACTACGCGGGTGATCGCGCGGCGCTCGACGCGGTCGCGGCCAAGCTGGCGCGCGCCCTGAAGCCGGGCGGCCACCTGGTGACGCTCCACGCGCGGGTGGTCCAGGACGAGCCCGGCCGGCCAGGGTTCGACTGGGGCGTGCCGTTCGGGTCGAAGACGATCGGCACAGCTCTCGCGGACACGGGCGGCCTGACGCTGATCGAGGAGCTGCGCGCTCCCCTCTACCGGGTGCAGCGCTTCCAGCGGCCGCCCGCCGCGCCCGGCCCGCCGACGGTCACCGAGATCGAGCTGCCGCCCGAGATCGGCCCGGCGGTGCTCGAGGCCGTCCGCTGGGACGGGACCGTGCGCCCCGGTCCGGCCGTCGAGACCGAGACCTCGACCGACCGGCTGCCGATCCTGATGTACCACCGGGTCGCCGACGGCGGCGGGGACCCGCGCTACCGGGTCACGCCGCGGGCCTTCGCCGAGCAGCTCGGCTACCTGCGCGGCGCCGGGTTCAGCTCCGCGACACCCGACGAGTGGCGGCGCGCGATGGAGGGCCGGCGCCCGCTGCCCGGGCGCCGCGTGATGATCACGTTCGACGACGCCTACGCCGACTTCGCCGCCGACGCCTGGCCGCTGCTGCGCGAGCACGGCTTCGGCGCGCTGCTGTTCGTGGTGGCCGGCGAGGTCGGCGGCTCCAACCGCTGGGACGGTCCGGACGCAGACGAGGAGCTGCTCGACTGGCCCGAGCTGCTGCGCCTGCGCGACGAGGGCGTCGAGATCGGCGCCCACTCGGTCTCGCACCCGTTCCTGACCACGCTGTCGCCAGCAGACGTGACGCGCGAGGCCGCCCGCTCGCGCTCGATCCTCACCGATGCCCTTGGCGCTCCGCCGCTCGCCTTCGCCTATCCCTACGGCGACCACAACCCTGCGGTGCGCGAGCTGGTCGGGGCCTGCGGCTACGCCTACGGGTTCTCGACCCGCTCGCGTGCGAGCCGGTACACGGACGAGCTGCTCGACCTGCCCCGGATCGAGATCGCCGGGCAGCACGAGCTCGCGCAGTTCGTCAGAGCGACCGGTGCATGATCAGCAGGTCGACGTAGCCCTGGCGCGGGTGGCGGAAGCCCTCTGGCACCGTCCCGACGACCTCGAACCCGAGCGAGCGGTAGAGCCCCACGGCGTGCTCGTTCGAGGCGGCCACCGCGTTGAACTGCATCCCGCGAAACCCCTGGCCGCGCGCCCAGTCGAGCGCGTCCTCGCATAGCGCCCGCCCGGCGCCCCGGCCCTGGTGGCCGGGGTCGACGATGAAGCTCCCGCTCGCCACGTGCGCGCCCGGGCCCGGGCGGTTCGCGTACATGTTGGCCGACCCGATCACGCCGCCCTCGGCGCCTACGGCGACCGTCGTGCGCCCGGGCGGATCGACCATCCAGATCGCGCGCGCCTCCGCCTCGTCCATCGCCTCGTCGTAGGCGAACGTGTCGCCCGCGGCCCAGATCAAACGGGCGAACGACCAGATCGCAGGCCAGTCCTCCGGGGTGGCTTCCCTGACCCTCACAGGCCCATGAGTGTCTCAGTACAGTGGCCTGTAACTCGCATCCGGCACGGGAGGACCACATGGCCCAGGCAGCGCTCGACACCGCCGCCCTCGCCGACTTCGGCGGGGAGCTGCTCCAGGACACCGATCCGGGCTACGAGGAGGCCCGGCGCGTATTCAACGCCGCGATCGACCGCCGGCCGGCCCTGATCGCCGGCTGCAGCGGCGTCGCCGACGTGATCGCCGCGCTCGCCTTCGCGCGCGAGCACGAGCTGCCCGTCTCGGTCCGCGGCGGCGGGCACTCGGTCGCCGGTCACGCGGTCGTCGACGGCGGCGTGATGATCAACCTGCGCCCGATGAACCGCGTGCGCGTCGACCCCGAGCGGCGCGTCGCCTGGTGCGGCGGCGGGGCCAACTGGGGCGAGCTCGACCGGGAGACCCAGGCGTTCGGGCTCGCGGTCCCCGGCGGGCGGATGCCCGACACCGGCGTCGGCGGCCTGACGCTCGGCGGCGGCAGCGGCTGGCTCGAGCGCAAGTACGGCTTCACCGTCGACAGCCTGCTCTCGGCCGAGGTGGTCACCGCCGACGGCCGGCTGGTCGTGGCGAGCGCGGAGCGCAACCCCGACCTGTTCTGGGCGCTCAAGGGCGGCGGCGGCAACTTCGGCGTCGTGACCGGCTTCGAGTTCCAGCTGCACGAGGTCGGGCCGCTCGTCTACGGCGGCATGCTGTTCTTCCCGATCGACGCGGCCGTCGACCTGCTCAAGGCCTACCGCGGCTTCATGGACGACGCGCCCGACGAGATCTGCGGCGGCGCGGCGATCCTGTGCGCCCCGCCCGAGGAGTTCGTCCCCGAGGAGGTCCGCGGCAAGCCGGTGCTGGCCGTGATCGCGTGCTACGCGGGCCCGGTCGACGCGGGCGAGCGCGCGTTCGCGCCGCTGCGCGAGTGGGGGCCAGCGCTCGAGATGCTCGCCCCGATGCCCTACACCGTGGTGCAGCAGCTGATCTCGCCGGGCAACCCGCCCGGGCGCCACCACTACTGGAAGGCGGGCCTGATCGGCGAGCTCACCGACGAGGCGATCGAGACCTTCGTCGCGCGCGCCTCGGACGTGATCTCCCCGTTCACGGCCTGCCTGATGCTGCCGCTCGGCGGCGCCTTCGCGCGCGTGAGCGACTCGGAGGGGCCGCTCGGCTACCGCCGCGCGAAGTGGGACTACCACGTGCTCTCGCAGTGGGCGGATCCCGCGGAGGCGGACGCCAACATCGAGTGGACGCGCAACTTCGACTCGACGATGGCGGAGTTCGCCGAGGCCGGGGTGTACGTCAACTTCGTCGGCGACCCGAGCGCGAGCGCGGTCGAGGCCGGCTTCGGGGCGGACAAGTACGCCCGCCTGGTCGAGGTCAAGCGGGCCTGGGACCCCGACAACGTCTTCCGCAGCAACACGAACATCCCACCCGAGCTAGCGACAGGGGTGCACCGACCCTCCCGACGGGGTAGGGTCGGCGCTGGATGCGCCGGCTCGCCCTCTGCATCGCCGCCCTGACCATCTGCGCGCTGGTGAGCGGCTGCACGCGCTACGACATCGGCCGGCTCGCTGCCGACAACACGGCGGGCCGCGACAACGGAACCGACGGCTCGGCGCTCGCCCGCCTGTTCCTGATCCGCGAGCTCCAGGCCATCTCGAGCGACGTCCGCATTCAGGACATCGGCGGCGGCACCAATGTCGTGGCCGTGATCCCGGGCACCGACCTCGCGGACCAGTACGTCGTCGTGGGCGCGCACTACGACCACCTCGGCAGCTCCTGCCAGTTCAAGTCGAGCGGCGACCAGATCTGCAACGGCGCCACCGACAACGCCGCCGGGGTGGCGTCGGTGCTCGCCATCGGTCGCGCCATCGCCGGGCAGTCCACGAAGCCGCGGCGGTCGGTCGTGCTCGCGCTGTGGGACTCCGAGGAGGACGGCCTGCTCGGCTCGCGCTTCTACGCCGACCATCCGCTGCTGCCGCTGGCCGACACGGTCGCGTACGTCAACTTCGACATCCAGGGCGCCAACCTGTCGCCGAGCCTGCGCAACTCGAGCTTCGCCGTCGCGGCCGAGAGCGGCGGAGAGCGCTTCCAGTCGATCGTGCGCTCCGCGATCGACCCGAGCACGCTCAACACGGACCAGCTCAGCTCGATCTTCGGCCAGAACCGCAGCGACTACGTCTCCTTCCTCGCCAAGCAGGTGCCGAGCGTCTTCTTCACCGACGCGACCGGCCCCTGCTACCACACCAACGACGACGAGATCGGGATCGTCGACTTCGACAAGCTCGACCAGCAGATCGCGATCGCGCTGCGCGTGACGCGCGAGCTGGCCGGCACCGACGACCCGCCCGAGTTCACGCCTGGGACGCCGCTCGTGACCTACGCCGACGCCGTCGTGCTCCAGCGCGCGGCGGAGCTGATCTGGCGCGACCGGGCCCGCTTCTCCGCGCAGGACCAGGCGACGCTGAGCGGGATCAGGGACGACCTGACCCGGATCGTGCTCGACGGCCGCGCGGCCTTCGGCAGCGACGACGTCGGCACCGTGATCAACTCGGCCGCGACCGTGGTGATCAACCTGCTGCCGAAGGGACCGTGCGACGGCTTCCTGACACAGGCCGAAGCGCGCGACTCCCGCACGGTCGAGCGCCTCGCCCAGCAGGCGCGCTAGCTCACCGCGTACTTGTCGCGGAAACACGTGGCCGCGCGGGCGATTGCAGGACGCCTGGCCGGGTAAGCGCGCGTGAACCGCAAACGATGGAGAGAGGTGCCTCATGGCCGAGCCAGTACCGACCGGAAGCGACGTTTCAGCCGGCACCTACAGGTGCACCAACTGCGGCGAGACGATCGACGTCGGCTCAGTGCAGTCGCTGCCGCCTTGCCCGAACTGCGGCAACAACAAGTGGGAGACGCTGAGCGGCGGCGACAGCGTCGAGGACCCCTACCCGGACCAGGACTGAGGCGGCGAATGGCAGAGCTGACACCACTTGACGAGAAGCTGGGCGAGGTCCTCGGTCTCGCGAGGGCGGCGCAGGACGCAACGCAGCACGTGAGCGGAATGGAGGGCGCGGACGACTTCCGCGACCAACTCGACCGGATGCGCAGCGACGCGGAAGAGACGGAGCGGCGCACGGACGCGCTGGTCGACTCGCTCGAGGGTCGCAAGACGGCGATCCGCGACAAGGCGCAGGAGACCAAGTCCGAGGCCGGCGACATGATGAAGACCTACCTGGAGGGCGAGGAGGAAGCGCTCGACGGGTTCGAGTTCCTCACGATGGCCGAGGCCGGTGAGCTCGGGCACTGGGAGATCGTCCAGACCATGGGCCAGACGATCGGCGACGACAGCGTCGTGGAGCTGGCCGACTGGGCGGTCGAGGTTCAGCGCCGCCACTTCGACGGCGTGCGCGAGAGCAGCCTGGAACTGGCCCGCGCGGAGGCCCGCTAGCGGCGCAGCAGCTCGTCCGCGCCGACGACCGCCGCGTAGCCGTCGGCCAGCGCGGCCATGAACGCCGCGTGCACGGCGTCGCCCGGCACCTCGCGCTCGCCGAAGCGCAGGTCGGGGGCGGCGCAGCCGTCGTGCACGACGGTGGTGTCGAGGCCCTTGTCCACCGCCGCCCGCACCGTGGCGTCGACGCACATGCTGCTCATCATCCCGACCACCACGAGCTCGTCGATCTCGAGCTCGGCGACGCGCTGCTCCAAATCGGTGTCGAGGAACCCGTTCGGGTTAGCCTTCCGGATCACCGGCTCGCCGTCGGCGGGCGCCACCAGCGGGTGGATCTCGACGCCCTCCGTGCCGGGGCGCATGAAGGTCGCCTCGGGCGCGTCCCAGACGTGCTGGAGGTGGACGACGGGCCGGCCGTCGGCGCGGAAGCGCTCCAGCAGCCGCTGCGCGGATTGCGCCGCGGCCTCCGGCCCGACCAGCGGATAGGCGCCGCCCGGGAAGTAATCGCGTTGGATGTCGATGATCAGCAGGCCGCGTGACATGACCACATTGTCCACCAGCGCAGGTGTGACGGTTGGCACGCAGGCGGTACCCCGGATGCGGTTAGAGTGGCCCTGTGGATGAGGCGACCGAACGCCTGACGAGACTGGAGCCCGGCTCCCAGTTCGCGGGCTACACGATCGAGGGGATGCTCGACCGCGGCGGGATGGGTGTCGTCTACAAGGCGGCCGACACCGAGCTCGACCGCACCGTGGCGCTGAAGATCATCGCGCCCGAGCACACCCAGAACCCCGACGCGGTGACCCGCTTCAAGTCCGAGGCGCGGCTGGCGGCCTCGCTGGAGCACCCGAACATCGTCCCGATCCATCGCGGCGGCGAGTACCACGGCGTGCTCTACCTGGCGATGCGCTTCGTGCCCGGCACGAACCTGCGCCACGTCGTCGACCAGGGCCAGCTCGATCTGGACCGCGTCCAGCACGTCACGACCTCGGTCGCGTCTGCGCTCGACGCCGCGCACGAGCGCGGCCTCGTGCACCGCGACGTCAAGCCGGCCAACATCCTGATCAGCGGCGAGGGCGATCACGAGCACGTCTACCTGACCGACTTCGGGCTGACCAAGCGGCTCGGCTCGGCCGGCAGCCTGACGCGCACGGGCGCCTGGGTCGGCACGCCCGACTACGTCGCGCCCGAGCAGATCCAGGCCGGGACCGTCGACGGCCGCGCGGACATCTACTCGCTGGGCTGCGTGCTGTACGAGATGCTGACGGGCAGCGTCGCGTACCCGAAGGACAACGACATGGCGAAGCTGTGGGCGCACGTCACCGACCCGCCGCCGTCGCCGAGCCTGACGCGCCCCGAGCTCAACCGCGCCTTCGACGAGGTCGTGGCGCGGGCGACCGCCAAGGATCCGTCGGCGCGCTACGCGAAGGCGTCCGAGCTGGCCGCGGCCGTCGATCGCGCCGTCGCCGAGCAGCGGGCGCAGATCGCGCCCGACGGCCTCCAGGTCACGCGACCGGCGGGGATCCCGCCGCCCCCGGCCCCGGCGCCCCCGGCCCCCGCGCCCCCGTCGGAGCACGACCTGTTCATCGCAGAGCCGTCGGGCGGCTCCGCGCCGCCGGCGCGGAGCGAGCCCGCCCCGGCGGCCAGCGCGCCTCCGCCGAGCGCGCCTCCGCCCAGCGCGCCGCCCGCGCGCGACGAGGGCGGCGGAGCGATGTTCGTCCCACCGGCCGGCATGGCCGGCGCTGCGTCGGACGCGCCGCCCAGCGCGCCCCCGCCCAGCGCGCCCCCGCCCAGCGCCCCTCCGCCCACGGGCGGCGCCGGCTCCGGCGGCCTCGCGGGCGGCGGCGCCATCCGCCCCCCCGCCGCAGCGCAAGCGCCGCTGGCCGCTCGTGGCCGGCCTCGCCGTGCTCGTCGGCGGCGTCGCGGCCGCCGTGGTGCTCGCGACCGGCTCGTCCGACGACGGCGGCGGCTCGGAGCAGGCGGCCGGCGATCAGCGTGCCGGCGACGCTCGGCCCGGTGCCGACGAACAAGGTCGACGGGCTCGGCAAGACGACCGTCCAGCTCAACGGCAACGTCGCCACCGTCACGCTCACGACCGACGGCCTGCTCAACAACGCGCCGCACGCGATGCACATCCACGCCGGCGAGAAGGGCGAGTGCCCGACCGTCGAGGCGGCCCGGGAGCACAACAGCCACCTCTCGATCAGCACGCTCGACGGCGCCGCGTTCTACGGCCATCCGCGCGTCGCGCTGACGACGCGGGGAGACATCGGCGTGGTCAGCATCCTCGAGTTCGCGCGCTACCCGACGCAGGGCAACATCAAGTACAAGCGCACGATGCAGCTGCGCCCGCGGACCGTTCGGCTCATCCGCCGCAACCTCGCGGTGATCGTGGTGCACGGCATCGACTACAACGACAACGGCAAGTACGACGGGGTGCTGGGCGGCAGCGACCTCAACCCGGCGCTGAGCGGCGAGGCGACTGCGCCGGCGCTGTGCGGCGAGCTGGTCGCGCCGACGCAGGCGGCCGAGCGTGTCCGAAGTCGAACGTGTACACGGCGTCGATGCACCTGCCGCCGGGCACGAACAGCCTGATCTGCCCGCTGCGTCAGACGACCTAGCCGTGAGCGTCAGCCCACTTGCCGGCCAGCCGCCGGACCGGTCGAGCCTGATCGACCCCGACGAGCTGGTCGCGGCGTACTACGACGCGGCACCCGACCCGGCCGTGCCCGAGCAGCGCGTCTCGTTCGGGACGTCGGGCCACCGCGGGCGCTCGGCGGCGCACACGTTCAACGAGGCGCACGTGCTCGCGATCAGCGAGGCCGTCTGCCGCTACCGCAGCTCGCAGGGCATCGACGGCCCGCTCTTCCTCGGGCGCGACACGCACCGGCTGTCAGAGCCCGCGACGCGCAGCATCCTCGAGGTGCTCGCCGCCCACGACGTGGCGGTCACGATCGACGCCGACGACGGCTACACGCCGACGCCCGTCATCTCGCACGCGATCCTCACGCACAACCGCGGCGCAGGAGAGGGCACCGCCGACGGGATCGTCGTGACGCCGTCGCACAACCCGCCCGAGGACGGCGGCTTCAAGTACAACCCGCCCCACGGCGGCCCCGCCGGCACCGAGGTCACGGCGTGGATCCAGCGCGAGGCCAACGAGCTGCTCGACGCCGGCCTCGAGGGCGTCCAGCGGATTCCCTACGAGCAGGCGCTGGGGCGCGCGCTGCGGCGCGACTACGTCTCCGGGTACGTCGAGGACCTGCCGGCGGTGGTCGACCTCGACGCCATCCGCGCGAGCGGGCTGCGGCTGGGCGTCGACCCGCTGGGCGGCTCGAGCGCCGCCTACTGGGCGGCGATCGCCGAGCGCCACGACCTCGACCTGACGATCGTCAACGAGGAGGTCGACCCCACCTTCTCGTTCGTGCCCGTCGACTGGGACGGCAAGATCCGCATGGACTGCTCGTCGCCGTACGCGATGGCGCGCCTGACCGACCTCAAGGACCGCTTCGACGTCGCCTTCGCCAACGACCCCGACGCGGACCGGCACGGCATCGTGACGCCGAGCGCCGGCCTGCTCAACCCGAACCACCACCTGGCGGTCTGCGTGTCGTACCTGTTCGGCGGGAACCGCGACTGGCCCCAGGACACCGGGGTGGGCAAGACGCTGGTCAGCAGCAGCATCATCGACCGCGTCACCGCCGGCCTCGGGCGCCGGCTCGTCGAGGTGCCGGTCGGCTTCAAGTGGTTCGTCGACGGGCTGCTCGACGGCGCGCTGGGGTTCGGCGGCGAGGAGAGCGCAGGCGCCTCGTTCCTGCGCCGCGACGGCTCGGCCTGGTCGACCGACAAGGACGGGCTGATCATGTGCCTGCTGGCGGCCGAGCTGACGGCACGCGGCGGGAGCGACCCCGGCGAGGTCTACCGCGGTCTCACGGAGCGCTACGGCGACCCGATCTACAGGCGCGTCGACGTCGCCGCCGCCCCGGCCCAGAAGGCCGCGCTGGCGCAGCTGTCGGCCGAGCAGGTCGGGGCCGGCGAGCTGGCCGGCGAGCCGATCGCGGCGATCCTGACCGAGGCGCCCGGCAACGGGGCGCCGATCGGCGGCCTCAAGGTGGTGGCGGAGAACGGCTGGTTCGCCGCGCGACCGTCGGGCACCGAGGACGTCTACAAGACCTATGCCGAGAGCTTCCTCGGCGCCGAGCACCTCGAGCGCATCCTCGGCGAGGCGGAGCGCATCGTGCAGGACGCGCTCCGCGAGAGCTAGCCTCGCCCGAGGCGGCTGCCCCACCGAGGCCTGCTCCAGGCCTGCTCCCTATATTCAGCGGATGGCCGAGATCTCGATCGGCTCGGTCCTGGGCGGCTATCGGGTCGAGGGCGTGGCCGGCGAAGGCGGCATGGGCCGCGTCTACCGGGCCACCCAGATCGGGCTCGGCCGTCAGGTCGCGCTCAAGCTGATCATGCCGGAGCTGGCGATGGAGCCGGATTTCCGCCAGCGCTTCGCGCGCGAGTCTCGCCTGACGGCCGCCATCGAGCACCCCAACGTGATCCCCGTCTACGAGGCGGGCGAGGCCGAGGGGCACCTGTTCATCGCGATGCGCTGGGTCGAGGGCACCGACCTGCGCTCGGTGATCCTGCGCGAGGGGCCGATCGGCGTGGACCGGGCGGTCGCGATCGTCGAGCAGGTCGCCGAGGCGCTCGACGCGGCGCACGCCGGCGGCCTGGTGCACCGCGACGTGAAGCCCGCCAACGTCATGCTCACGACCGCGCACGGCCGCGAGCACGTCTACCTGATGGACTTCGGGCTGACCAAGCGGACGGCGTCGGTGGGCGGCCTGACCAGGACGGGAGCCTTCGTCGGGACGCCCGACTACATGGCGCCCGAGCAGATCAAGGGCGAGCCCACGGACGCCCGGGCGGACGTGTACGCGCTCGGGTGCCTGCTCTTCAACGTGCTCAGCGGCCGGCCGCCGTTCGACCGCGACACCGAGGTCGCGAAGATGTACGCGCAGCTGCACGACCCGCCGCCGAGCGTCGTGCGCGCGGTCCCGGGCACGCCGCCGGGACTCGACGCGGTGATCTCCCGCGCGCTCGCCAAGCAGCCCGACGAGCGCTACCCCTCGGCCGGGGATCTCGGCAAGGCGGCGCGCGCCGCGCTGATCGGGACCGACCCTGTCGAGCCGGAGCGCAGCCTGGCCACCGGCCCGGCTGCCCCGGTTTTCCCGCCGACGGAGCTGGCGGAGCCGGACGCGACGGCGGCCTCGCCGCCGCCGGTGGCGCAGCCGGATGTGACGGCGGCCTCGCCGCCGCCGGCCGCGCCGCCCCCGGCCAGCGCGCCGCCGCGTGCCCAGCCGCCCGCTGCGAGCGCGCCCGCTGCCGCCGGCGCCCCCCCGAGCGCGCCCGACGAGCCCGAGCGAGGACGCAGCGCGTGGCCGATCGCCTTCGCGGCGGCGCTGATCGTCGCCGTGGTCGGCGGGCTCGCGGCGGCCGGCGTCTTCTCCAGCGGTGGCGGCGGGGGCGGGGACAAGGGCGGCGGCACGACCGACGACGGCCAGGACGGCGGCGGCGCGCCGCGGGTCGTCAAGAACATCCCCGCGGGGCAGGGTCCGGACGGGATCGCCGTCGACGGCAAGCGGGTCTGGGTGTCGAACTCGCGCGGGAATGCGCTGGTCCGGATCGACAGCGACATCAATCAGCCGGCCGGGCAGCCGATCGCTGTCGGCACGAACCCGGACGAGGTGGAGGCCAAGGGCGGCGTCGTCTGGGTCGCCAACACCGACGACGGCACCGTCAGCCGCGTCGTCGAGGGCGAATCGCCGAAGACCTTCACCGTCGGCGCGGGGCCGGAGGGCCTCTCACTGGGCGACGGCTTCCTCTGGGTCGCCAACGGCGACGACGACAGCGTCAGCCGGATCGACCTCTCCTCGGGCGAGGTGCTGCCGCCGATCAGCGTGGGCGACAAGCCGATCGGGATCTTCGCCGGCAAGCGCTTCGTCTGGGTCACGAACAGCTCCAGCGGCAGCGTCAGCCGCATCGACCCGTCCTCCGGCGAGGTCGTCGGCACCACCGAGGACGTGGGCCCCAACATCCGCAGCGTGACCGAGGCGCTCGGATTCGTCTGGGTCTCGAGCGCCGTCGACGGCGGCACCGTCGTCCGGCTCGACCCCGACACGGGCGAGATCGTCGGCAAGCCGATCGAGGCCGGCGACCGGCCCAAGGAGATGGCCGAGGCCAACGGCCTGCTGTGGGTCGTCAACGAGCGCAGCAACGACGTGCTGCGCATCGACCCCAAGCTGGCCCGGCTCGTCGGCAAGCCGATCAAGGTCGGCGAGTTCCCGGTGGGCATCGCGAGCGGGGCGGGAGCGCTCTGGGTCTCCAACAACCGCAGCGACAACGTCACCCGGATCGACCCGGGCGGCCCGTGAGGCCCAGGGTCCGCGTGCCGAGGGCGTCAGTTTCTTCCGCATAGCGGAAGAATTTCGACAAGGTCGTGCTGGGAACCGGTGACTGATCGGGTTTCGGCCCGATCGACTTCGAGAACCGCGCAAGCGTCGCGAGGAGGCGGGACCCCTTGCGATCCCCCCTGATCGCCGTTCGGCGCCGCCCGGCGGCTGACGCGGCTAGCCGAGCTCGCGGTCCAGGTAGAACGCCGCGCTGATCAGCGCCAGGTGCGTGAACGCCTGCGGGAAGTTGCCGAGCGCCTCGCCGGTCAACCCGATCTCCTCCGAGTAGAGCCCGAGGTGGTTGGCGTAGGTGAGCATCTTCTCGAAGGCGAGCCGGGCCTCGTCGACGCGGCCTGAGCGCGCCAGCGCCTCGACGTACCAGAACGTGCAGATCGAGAACGTGCCCTCCTCGCCCTCGAGCCCGTCGGGCGAGGCCTCGAGGTTGTAGCGGTAGACGAGGCTGTCGCTGACCAGCTCCTTGCCCATGGCGTCGAGCGTGGAGAGCCAGCGCCGGTCCGTCGGCGCGACGAAGTTCACGAGCGGCATGAGCAGCACCGCCGCGTCGAGGAACTCCGTGTCGTAGTGCTGCACGAACGCCTGGCGCTCGGGGTGCCAGCCGCGGGTCTGGATCTGGTTGTAGATCTGGTCGCGCGACGCCTGCCACTTGGGCAGGTCCGCCGGCAGCCCGCGGTCGAGTGCGATCTTCACGGCCCGCTCCAGCCCGACCCAGGACATCAGCCGCGCGTAGGTGTAGTGCTTGCGGCCGCCGCGGGCCTCCCAGATGCCCTCGTCGGCCTGGTCCCAGTTCTCGCAGATCCAGTCGATCACACGGCACAGGTCGACCCACGAGTCGTGGTCGATCGGCGACCCGTGCTGGGTGTAGTACCAGACCGAGTCGATCAGCTCCCCGTAGATGTCGAGCTGGAGCTGGTCGGCCGCGCCGTTGCCGATCCGCACCGGGTAGGAGCCGCGGTAGCCCTCGAGGTGGTCGAGCACCTCCTCCTCGAGCTTCGAGCGGCCGTCGATCCCGTACATGATCTGGAGCGGGCCGCCCTCGCCGGGGCGGGGCTCCGAGAAGCGGTCGCGCATCCAGTCCATGAAGGCGGCCGCCTCGTCGGTGAACCCGAGCCGCAGCAGCGCGTAGAGCGAGAAGGCGGCGTCCCGGATCCAGGTGTAGCGGTAGTCCCAGTTGCGCCCGCCGCCGAGCTGCTCCGGCAGGCTCGTGGTCGGGGCGGCCACGATCCCGCCGGTGGGGCGGTAGGTGAGCAGCTTGAGCGTCAGGGCCGAGCGATGCACGACCTCGCGCCAGCGGCCCTGGTAGCGCGACTTGGAGAGCCACTTGCGCCAGTACTCGACCGTGCGCTCGAAGGCTTCCCGGGTCTCGTCCTCCGAGTACGGCCGCGGCACGTAGTCCTCCGGCACGCGCTCGAGCACGAACGTCACGCTCTCGCCGGCGGCGAGCGTGATCTCGCAGAACACGCCCGTGTCGCTCATGGTCAGCGGCGTCGAGGTCTCGAGCGCCAGCGACATCGCCTCGGAGCGGAAGACCACGCCGTTCTCGTGGAAGACGATCGAGTGCGGGTCGCGCCCGTAGTTGAAGCGCGGCTCGACCTCGACGCGCAGCGTGATCTCCCCGCGCACGCCGAGCACGCGCCGGATCAGCCGGTGGCGGAACACGCTCCCCGGCGCCTCGTGGATCGGCATGAAGTCCTGCACCTCGCCGACGCCCTCCTTGGTCAGGAAGCGCGTGATGAGGACGTTGGTGTCCGGGAAGTAGAGCTGCTTGGGCGTCCAGTCCTCGCTGACCGGCGCGATCCGGTAGTAGCCGCCGCGCTGGCGGTCGAGGATGGCGCGCGAACACGCTCGGCGAGTCGAAGTGCGGGCAGCAGTACCAGTCGATCGTCCCGTCGGTGCCGACCAGCGCCGCCGTGTGCAGGTCGCCGATGATCCCGTGCTCGGCGATCGGCAGGTAGCCGGGGAGCGCCGCGCTGGAGCCGGCGATCGGGTTGGCCTGGGGCTGGGTCACGTTCGCCACTCGGAGGCCGTCTTCAACCTGCGCGCCTCGGCCTTGAGAATCCGGTAGGTGACGAGCGGGTGGGCGACCAGGAACTCCTGCACGTCGGCGCCGGTGATGACCAGGCAGGTCACCGGGCTGCGCGTGATTATCGACGCCGTGGCGGGCTCGTCGAGCAGGACCGCCACCTCGCCGAAGAAGCTGCCCCTGGGCAGAACGCGCCTGGACTCGTCGTCGATCATGACCGCGACCTCGCCCTCGACGATCACGTAGACCGACGACTGGGGGTCGCCCTGACGGATGATCCACTCGCCCTCGCCGAACGAGACCTCCTCGGCGCTGGCCGCGATCTGCTCCAGCTCTTCGCGCGGCAGGTCGACGAACAGAGCGAGGCGGCCGAGGTCCTCGAGGAAGGCCACGCCGCGCGTCTCCACGTGCCCACCCTAGCTCAGTCGAACCCCCTTGAGCGGCCCTTGCGAACCCCATAGAGTCGCGCGCAGCCGTCGGACCGAGAGGCGCTGGCCCCTTGCAAACCTCAAAGCCGCAGGACCAAAGATCAGCGGGGTCGCTGTGGCGGCGCCTGCGCGGAGCCCGCGAGGCCGACCTGTTCGGCCCGCGCGGCAAGCTGCCCACGCGCGGCCGGCCGGACACCACGCTCAAGACCGCGCTCTGGATCCTGGCCGGCGTCACGCTGTTCGGGCTGGCGCTGCGGCTGGCCGTGCCGCGCGGGATCTGGCTCGACGAGGCGATCAGCGTCCACCAGTCGCACCTGAGCTTCCACGACCTGTTCGAGAACCTCCAGTACGGCGACCGCCACCCGCCGCTCCACCACGTCGTGCTGTGGTTCACCGTCAAGGCGCTGGGCGACAGCGAGATGGCGGTGCGGATCCCGTCGATCGTCGCCGGCACGCTTGCGATCCCGGCGCTCTACCTGCTCGGCCGCGAGCTCTACGACCGCCGCACCGGCCTCGTCGCCGCCGCCTTCGGGGCCGCCTCGCCGCTCTTGATCTGGTACTCGCAGGAAGCCCGCATGTACGCCTTCGTCGAGCTGTTCGGGCTGCTCGCGCTCTGGACCCAGCTGCGGGCGATCCGCAACCCGAGCATGGGCAACTGGGCGCCTCTACATCCTCGCCACCGCCGCGCTGCTGTGGTCGCACTACTTCGGGCTGCTGCTGATCGGCGTGCAGCAGCTGATCTGGGTCGGCGTGCTGATCCACAGGCGCAACCAGGGCGAGCCGATTCGCGCCCACCTGCTCGGCTTCGGCTACTCGCTGATCGTCCTGGCCATGCAGCTGATCCCGCTGATCGTGTTCGCGCACAAGCAGTTCGACTCGACCTCGGCCGCGTTCGGCTCGCCCAGCGGCACCTACGACAGCCTGTCCTTCTACGCGGTCGTCTCGAACATGGCCTGGGCGCTCTGGGGCTACCACCCCGACTCGATCACGGAGCTGCTCGCCGCCGGCTGGCCGCTGCTCCTGCTGCTGTCGCTGCTGCTGCTGGGGCGCGGCGGCTCGCGCCAGACGAACATCCTCGCCGTCGCCGCGATCACGCCCATCGTGCTGCTGGTGTTCGTCGCCCTCTACGACCGCGAGCTGTTCGAGGTGCGCTACTTCCTGGTCGCGATCCCGCTGCTGTTCCTGCTGGTAGCGCGGCTCGTGACGGGCTGGATACAAAACCCCGCGGCCCAGTTGACGGTGATCGGGATCGTCCTGTTCACGCTGTTGCTCGGGCTCGCGGACCAGCAGACCAACGACGACAACCCGCGCCTGTACGACTTCCGCGGCGCCATCGAGAAGATCCAGGACGACGCCGGGCCCAGGAGCCTCGTACTGTACGAGCCGCCTGACATGCGCTATGTCATGGAGTACTACGCGCCCGAGCTGAAGAGCCGGCCCCTCCGACAGGGAGTCCCGAAGCGCAGGGAGGGGAGCCCGGTCTTCATCCTGGCGTCCTTCCAGGACAACCAGACGTTCTTCGACAGGACCAACCGGGTGGAGGGCAAGCTTGACTTCCAGCGCCGGCTGCTGAGGCAGTTCGAGACGCCGCAGACCAAGGTGTGGGAGTTCCGATGAGCAGCAGACCCTGGGACGTCCGGCTGCGCAAGCTCACCTGGGACCCGGTGCCGAAGACCGTCAGCGTCAAGACGCGCGTGCGGATCATGGCGCTGATCGGGCTGCCGCTCGCGGTCTGGTACTTCGGCTGGCTGCTGAACCCGGACCGGATCGGCACGCCCTACCTGTACGGCCTGCTGATCGTCGGCCGAGGTCTTCAACATGATCCAGGCGCTCGGCTTCTGGTGGACCTGCGCCTCGGAGCGCGTCCGCAAGCCGAAGGCGCCCAGCCAGCGCGTGGCGGTCGACGTGTTCGTGCCGGTCTACAAGGAGCCGGTCGACATCGTGGACCTCACCGTCGCGGCCGCCGCCGGGCCTGCGCGGCGCCGAGGTGCGCGTCTGGGTGCTCGACGACGGCAACGACGACGACGATGCGCGACCTGGCCGCCCGCTACGGCGTCGGCTACATCCGGCGCGAGGAGCACACCGGCGCGAAGGCGGGCAACATCAACAACGCGCTCACGCTCACCGACGCGCCCTTCATCGCGGTCTTCGACTCCGACCACGTGGCCGACCCGGCCTTCCTCGAGGCCACGCTCGGCCACATGGAGGATCCCGTCGATCGCGTTCGTGCAGACGCCCCAGTACTACGCCAACGCGCGACCAGAACCGCATCGCGGCGGCGTCGTGGTCGCAGCAGGCGCTCTTCTTCGGCGCGATCGCGCGCGGCAAGGATGGCCTCGACTCCGTGTTCTGCTGCGGCACCAACGTGCTGTTCCGGCGCGAGGCCTTCGAGAGCGTCGGCGGCTTCCCGACCAACTCGCTCACCGAGGACTACGAGCTGTCGATCTGGCTGCACGAGCGCGGCTGGAAGTCCGCCTACGTGCCGGACGTGCTGTCGCGCGGCCTGGGGCCCGAGGACATGGCCGCCTACGTCTCCCAGCAGCAGCGCTGGGCGCGCGGCTGCCTGTCGGGCCTGCCGCGCGCTGCCCGCGCGAAGCTGCCGCTGAAGCTCAAGGCGCAGTACGTGCTGTCGGCTACCTACTTCCTGTCCGGCTGGACGGTGCTGATCTACATGAGCTTCCCCGTGATCCGGCTGCTGACCGGTGGCCAGCCAATCGCGGGCATCACCGCGCCCGAGTTCCTCCTGCACTTCGCGCCCTACTTCGCCGTGGCGCTCACCACGGCCGCGCTCGCGGGCGCGGGCTCCTACACCTTCGCGGCCTTCGCGCTGGCCGCAGCCAACTTCTGGATCCACTGCATGGCGACCGTCTTCACGGTGCTGCGCAAGGAGGGCTCCTTCGTCGTGACGCCCAAGAAGGGCGCCGCGGCGCGCCAGCCGAGCGCGGTGATGCCGGCGCTCGTGATGGTCGGCATCCTTGTGGGGGTGAGCATCTACGGACTGATAAAGGAGCAGGACGCGGCGACGCTCAACAACGTCTGCTTCGCGGCCGTGCACGTGTCGATCCTGATGACCGGCTGTTGGCCGGCGCTCGCGAAGCCGAAGGTCTCCGACGCCGAGCCCGAGCTCGCCGAGGTCCCGGCCTGAGACGCCCGGTGCGTGAGCTGCTTCTCGTGGTCCTCGCCCTGGCGCTGGCGGGCGGTGCCGCCTGGCTTGCCGTCGGCTGCGGCGGCGGGGGCGACGACTCCGGCTCCGACAAGTCCTCGGACTCTGGATCGTCCTCCGGGGGCGCTTCGTTCGACGCCGCCGCCCAGAGCTTCCTCGACACGTATGTCGAGGACGACGGGCGCGTGTCGCGCAAGGACCAGGGCGGCGACACGGTCGGAGAGGGCCAGGCCTACGGGATGCTGGTCGCGGCCGCGGCCGGCGACGAGGATCGCTTCAACTCGATCTGGGGCTGGACGAAGGACAACATCCGCCGCCCGGACGGGCTGATCTCGTTCCTCTGGAAGGACGGCAAGGTCGCCGACCCCGAGGCCGCCTCGGACGCCGACGTGGACGCGGCCCGGGCGCTGCTGGTCGCCTCCTGCCGTTTCAAGAAGCCGGCGCTGCGCAACGAGGCGCTCGAGCTCGCCAAGGCGATCATGAGCGAGGAGACCACCGACTTCCTGGGCGCGCCGGTGCTGGCCGCGGGCCCGTGGGCGCGCAAGGCGCCGGTGACGGTCAACCCGAGCTACTTCGCCCCGGCCACGTTCGCGGCGCTCGGCGACGTGACCGGCGACGGGCGCTGGGGCAGCCTGTCGGCGAGCGGCCGGACCGTGACCGACCTGCTGATGCCTGACGAGGGCAGCCTGCCGCCCGACTGGGCGCAGCTCCAGGGTCGCAAGCCGGTGCCGAGCGGGACGCCCGCCGACCCGGGCGGCACGCCCGTCTACGGCTTCGACGCGCCGCGCACCCTGGTGCGGTTCGCGGAGGATCCCGACCCGGCCGGGCGGCGCATCGCCGCCAAGGCGTGGCCCGCCTTCCAGGGGCTCAAGCCGTCCCAGATCCCGGTCGAGCACGACCTGTCGGGCAAGGCCACGGGCACGACGCAGCACCCGGTCGCGCTGGTCGCGGCCGCCGGCGCGGCGCAGGCCGCGGGCGACTCGGCCTCGGCCGCCAAGCTGCTCGACGCCGCAGAGAAGCTCGACAAGCAGGCGCCCACCTACTACGGCTCCGCCTGGGTCGCGCTGGGACGGATCTTCCTGCAGTCCGACGCGCTGAAGGTCTGCGCGTAGGCGTCGCGGCGCCTCCGGCTGCCTGAACTGCAGCAATGAGGGGGAGGGGGTCCCCGACCCGGCCCTCCGCCGAGGGCTCAGCGGGGGTGGTTACCGAAATGCGTCATATGCGCGACGTTTGGCGACCACCCCCCGGGCCCGCCGGCCCCGTGCGGCCCCTACGGCGTCTCGCCCACCGCCCGCAGCACCTCGGCCCCGAACGCGGCCGCCGAGGGGCGGTCGTCCGGCCGCTTGGCCAGGCCCTGCCTGATCACGGCGTCCAGCTCCTCGGGCACGTCGAGCCGCTGCTCGCGCACCGACGGCGGCTCGGCGTTGAGGTGCGCCCACATCTTCTGCATGCCGCCGCCGCCCGCGAACGGGGAGGCGCCGATCAGCATCTCGTAGGTGACGCAGGCGAGCCCGTAGACGTCGCCGCGCGCCACCGCCTCGTTGCCCTCGATCTGCTCCGGCGCCACGTAGTCGATCGTCCCGAGCATCTGCCCGGCCGCCGTGAAGCCGGATGCCGAGTCGGCCTTCTTGGTGAGCCCGAAGTCGGTCAGGTAGACGTGGTCCTCGGCCGTCAGCAGCACGTTCGAGGGCTTAACGTCGCGGTGGATCAGCCCCTGCTCGTGCGCGACCTCCAGCGCCGCCGCGATCTGCGCCGCGATCCGCGCCGCCCGCCGCGCCCGCAGCGGTCCGTTCTGCTGGATCAGCGCGCCGAGCTCGGTGCCGTCGACCCAGCGCGTCGCGATGAACACCGTCCCGTCCTCCTCGCCGGCCTCGTAGAGGGGGACGACGTTGGGGTGGTCGAGCGAGGCGACCGTCCGCGCCTCGCGGCGCAGGCGCTCGCGCACGACGGGGTCCGCCGCGAGCGTGGCGTCCACCAGCTTCAGCGCGACCGGCCGGTTCAGGCGCAGCTGGCGGGCGCGGTAGAGGATGCCGACCCCGCCCGAGCCGACGACAGACTCGACCTCGTATCCGGCGATCGTGGAACCGGGGGAGAGCACTAGAGGTCGCGCTCGGAGATGACGCCGCTGTAGAAGGCCCGCTCGACCAGGCGACTGCGCTTCTGGTTCTGGGGCAGCTGCTCCACCCCGAACTTCGCGAACAGGACGCGCAGGTGGGTCTTGACCGCGTCGACGGAGAGGAACAGCTCGTCGGCGATCTGCTGGTTGGTCGCGGGGCTTGCGAACGAGGTGCCCGCTGCGTAGGGGCGGCACAGGGCGACTAGGACCCGGCGCTGAGTGCTCGACAGGTCGACGGCCGTCGGGACCTGCGACGCCACGGCGGTCCCCCGCGAGTCGTCGACCTCTGGCGAGCGGAAGGTGACGGCCGTCTCGCCGAAGCGGATCACGTCGCCGTCGCTCAGGCGCCGCCGCCCGGTCAGCCGCTCGCCGTTGACGAACGTGCCGTTGCGCGACAACCCGTCGTCGATCACGGTCCAGTCCTGCTCGACGCGCTCGAACTGCGCGTGCAGCCGCGACACCTGCTCGTCCCAGTCGAGCACGAGGTCGGAGCTGTCGCGCCTGCCGACCGAGACGTGGTCGCGCTCGGGCTCGAGCGAGACCAGCTGCTGCTGGTCGGACTCGTCGCGGTAGAGCAGGAACGGCTGCCCCGAGCGCTCGGCGTCGATGCGCTCCTTGAGCTCGTTGACCGAGGCCACGTTCCCCATTATTCCTCGGGAGGCCGTGGCGTGTGCGTCGTGCGCTGGCCCATGTAGGTCACCTGCTCGGGCTGGAGGAACACCTCTTCCCGGCCGGCTGCCTCCCGAACGGGCGCACGGAACAGGACGACCGTGTCGCCGAAGCGCAGCACGTCCCCGTCGCGCAGGGGGCGCTGCTCGGTGACGGGCTCGCCGTTCAGGTAGGAGCCGTTGCGGGAGTCGTCGTCCACCAGCAGCCAGCCCTCCTGGCCGCGCAGCAGCCGCGCGTGCGCGCGCGAGACCTCGTTGTCCCAGGACAGCTCGACGTCGTTGTCGGGGCGGCGGCCGACGGAGACCGCCGAGCGATCGTCGGCGAGGCTCACGACGTGCTGCTTGCCGCCGGCGTCGTGGAAGACCACGAAGGCGCTGCTGCCCCGCTCGGCCTGGATGCGGTCGGCGAGGATCGCGTCGGCGCGCGAGAGCTGGCCGGTCTCGGCCAGCGCGATGCCGAGCTTCACGGTCAGGTCGCGCCGGCCCGGGTCGTCTTCGGGCAGCAGCGACACGGCCCGCTCGAGCAGGTTGACCGCCGGGCGGATGTCTCCGCGCGCCAGGGCGCGGGCGCCGGACGAGCCGAGCCGGCCCGCGGCGCGCGAGGCGATGGCCCGGCCCTGGTCGTCGACCGGGCCCAGCTCTGCCAGGTAGTGGTAGGCGCGCTCGAAGTGGTAGCCGAGGATCTCGTCGTACTCGCCCGCGCGCTCGCCGGCCTCGCGCTCGACCCAGTCGGCGAAGCGGGCGTGCAGGTCGCTGCGCTGGCCCTTGAGGATGCCCCCGTAGGCGACGTCGCGGACGAGGATGTGCTTGAAGCTGAACGTCCCCTCGCCCGCCAGGCGGCCGCCGTCGGGCTCGATCAGCTGCTTGTGCACGAGCCTGCTCAGGTGCAGGTCCAGCTCGGCGCGGTCGGGCCCGCCCGTCAGCTCGAAGACGGCCCCGCCGGCGAACGAGCGCCCGACGATGGCGCCAGCCTCCACGACCGCGCGCTCGCCCGGGTCGAGCCGGTCGAGGCGCGCCGCCAGCAGCGCGTGGATCGTCGGCGGCACGGCGAAGGTGGGGATCTGGCGGACGGCCGAGACGCCCGACTCGTCGCGCTCGATGTGGCGCTCGTCGACGAGCATGCGCACGAGCTCCTCGACGAACAGGGGGTTGCCCTCGGCACCCGTGAAGACGCGGTCGGGCAGGTCCGCCGCCACGCCCGCGTCGCCGACCAGGTGCTCCACCAGCGCGCGGCTCTCGTCGGCGGTGAGCGGCTCGAGCTCGACGCGCTCGGCGTTCGGCGCGGCGTCGGCGAAGTTGGGTCGCGTGTCGAACAGGTCGTTGCGGGACACCGCGACGATCAGCACCGGCAGGTCCGAGATCGACGCGGCCAGGTGCTCGATCAGGTCGAGCAGGGTCGGCTCGGCCCAGTGCACGTCCTCGAACAGGACGACCAGCGGCTGGCGCGCCGCGACGGCCTCGAACAGCTTGCGCACCGCCCAGAACGTCTCGGCGGGGTGCGCCACCGTGTCGGCTCAGCCCGAGCGCCCCCGACACGCGCTCGACGATGGTCGCCGTGTCGTCGTCGGCGGGCAGCAGGTTCTCGATCCTGGCCTGGGCGTCCTCGGCGCTGGCGCCCTCCTCGGTCCCGGTCAGCTCGGCGACGATGTCGCGCAGCGGCCAGAACGTGAGGCCCTCGCCGTAGGAGAGGCAGCGCCCCTCGGCCACGACGGCCTCGCCCCGGACCGAGTGCGCGAAGTCGCTGGCCAGGCGCGACTTGCCCAGGCCGGCCGGCCCGATGACGGTGATCAGCTCGCAGTGGCGCTCCGAGACGGAGCGGTCGAAGGCGGCGCGCAGCAGGGCCAGCTCGCGCTCGCGCCCGACCAGCGGCGCCGCCAGCGGGCGCTCGACCGCGTTTTCGGCGACGTCGACCAGCCGGTAGGCGGGCACCGGCTCGCTCTTGCCCTTCAGGTCGAGCGGCTCGACCGGCTCGACCTGGACGGCGTCGCGCACGAGCGCGAGCGTGTGGTCGCCGATCAGGATCTCGTCGGGCCCCGCCGCCTGCTCGAGCCGGGCGGCCACGTTGACGGCGTCGCCGCTCGCGAAGCGCTGCCCGAGCGACGGGTCGCCAGCGATCACCTCGCCGGTGTTGACGCCCGTCCGCGTGTGCAGGCGCACGCCCCAGCGCCCCTCGAGCTGGTCGTTCAGCTCGCGGAGCGCTGCGCGCATCTCCACGGCCGCCCTCACCGCCCGCAGGGCGTCGTCCTCGCGCGTGGCGGGGATGCCGAAGACCGCCATGACGGCGTCGCCGATGAACTTCTCGACGGTCCCGCCGTGGTGGACGAGCGCCTCGCTCATCGCGCCGAAGTAGCGCGTGATCACCTGCCGCAGCGACTCGGGGTCCAGCTGCTCGCCCAGGCTGGTCGACCCGACCAGATCGCAGAACACGATCGTCACGACCTTGCGGAAGCCCTGCGGCTCGGGCGCCTCGGCGAGGGCCTTGCCGCACACCGGGCAGAAGTGGGCGCCCGCGGGCGTCTCCTGACCGCAGCTGGGGCACGTGGGCATCACCAGAGTCTAAGCTGGCGGCCGTGGACGGCGAGGCGTAGGGTTCGACTCCGATGGCTGGGGAGCAGCTGCGCGTCACCGAGGGCAAGGCCGAGGGCGAGCGCCTCGCGGTCGAGCGGGACGTGCTGATCGGCAGGGCCGCGGACGAGCCCGTGGGCAGGCTCGGCGACGACCCCGAGCTCTCGCGCCGCCACGCGCGCGCCTGGCGCGGGCTCGAGGGCGAGCTGCGCATCGAGGACCTCGGCTCCGCCAACGGGACGTTCGTCAACGACGAGCGGCTCGAGGGCTCGCGCACGCTGCACGTCGGCGACGTCGTGCGAGTGGGGCAGACGCTGCTGGGGGTGACCGACGCATCGGGCCGCACTCCGGCGCCGACCCAGCTCGGCTCGACGCCGCCGCCGCCCGCCGGGGGAGAGCAGCTGCGGGTCGAGCTCGGCGCGGACAAGGGCCACCTGATCGCGCTCTCGGACGAGCTCCTGATCGGCCGCGCCGACAGCGGCGAGGGGAGGCTCGGCGACGACCCCGAGCTGTCTCGCCGTCACGCGCGCATCACGCGCGGCGCCGGCGGCGCGCTCGTGATCGAGGACCTCGGCTCGGCCAACGGGACGTTCGTCAACGGGGAGCGGATCGACGCACCGCATGAGCTGAAGGTCGGCGACTCGATCCGCGTCGGGCGCACCACGCTGGAGCTGACCCACCCCGACCGGACGTCGGTCTCGCCGCCGCCCGCGGCGGCGCGCCCGGAGCCGCCGCCACCGCCCGCGCCGGCGCGCCCGCCGGCCCCGCCGGAGCCGCCGCGCGCCGCGCCACCCCCGCCCCCGCCTCCGCCGCCGAGGGTCACGCCTCCCCCGCCGAGGGCCACCCCGCCCCCACCGACCTCTCCGCCCGCCGACGCGCTGCCCGCCGGCACGGTGATCGCGGGCTGCCGGATCGAGGAGGTGATCGGCCAGGGCGACATGGGCGTCGTCTACCGCGCCGAGGAGCTCGCGCTCCAGCGCCAGGTCGCGCTCAAGCTGATCCTTCCCGAGCACTCGCAGGACGCCCGCTTCCGCGAGCGCTTCCGGCGCGAGTCGCAGGTGGCGGCGTCGATCGACCACCCGAACGTGATCCCGATCCTCGAGGCGGGCGAGGAGAACGGGATGTTGTTCATCATGATGCGGCTCGTCGAGGGCACGGACCTGCGCGAGCTGATCGCCTCCGAGAGCAAGGTCGATCCGCTGCGGGCGGCGCGCATCGCGCGACAGGTCGGCGGGGCGCTCGACGCCGCGCACGCGCGCGGGCTGGTCCACCGCGACGTGAAGCCGGCCAACGTGCTGCTGGCGCGAGCCGATCACGTCTACCTCTCAGACTTCGGGCTGGCCAAGCGCGAGGACGAGGGCGGCGGGCTGACGCGCCAGGGATCGATCGTCGCGCGGGCCGAGTACGTCGCGCCCGAGCAGCTCGTGGAGGATCGCGTCGACGCGCTCACGGACGTCTACGCGCTCGGCTGCCTGCTCTACGAGAGCCTCACGAGCCAGCCGCCGTTCGCCGGCTCGCAGGAGGGCCCGGCGATGCTGGCGCACGTCAACGAGCCGCCGCCGGCGCCGAGCCGGGTTCGCCCCGACCTGCCACCCGGCTTCGACGACGTAATCCGGCGGGCGATGGCCAAGGACCCTGCCGAGCGCTTCCCGTCGGCGGGTGACGTCGGCGAGGCGGCGCTCGTGGCCGCGGGCGGCCAGCGGCGCGCCGGCGCGGAGTCGCTGGTGGCCACCGGGCCGGCAGCGCCGATCGCGGCGATGCCCGGTCTGTCGAGCGCCGGGGCGGCCGTGCCGGACTTCGAGCCGATCCACGCGCACGCCCCGGGCGCCGAGCCCGTCGCGGACGAGCCGCGCGACAGCGCCACGACGCTCAAGTGGGGCGTCGCCCTCGGCGTGCTGGTGGCGCTGGCGGTCTGCATGGTGGCCGCCCTCAACGCGCTTTCCACGCTCTAGAGCGAAGCACCCCCACCCAGGGTGGGGTCTGCCCTCACCTGCGGGTGCGATGTCGAGCCCTTGGGGCGGTTGTGGGGACTCCAGCCTCGCGGGACGCTGCTGTCATGACGATCAAGACAGCGAAGACGCAGGGCGGCACCGGACAGCTCCTGAGGTTCTGCACGGTCGGCGCCTCGGGCTACGCGGTCAACCTCGGGGCCTTCGCGCTGGCGCTGGCGCTGGGGGTCCACCACCTGGTGGCGGCCCTGATGGCCTTCACGGTCGCGGTCACGAGCAACTTCGCCCTCAACCGGAACTGGACCTTCGCGAGCGGGCGCGGGGCGGTCGGCGAGCAGGCGCCCCGCTTCCTCGCGGTCAGCGCGACCGCCGCCCTGTTCGCCGCCACGCTGCTCGAGCTGCTGGTCGGGACCGCCGGGGTGTCGGCAATGGCCGCCCAGCCGGTCGCGATCGCCGCGGCCACGCCGCTCAGCTTCCTCGGCAGCCGCAACTGGGCGTTCGGACAGGGCGAGCGCGAGCCCGCCGCCGCGCCGCGCCCCGGCGCCGAGCGGCCCGCCACCTGGCTGGTCGTCCCCACCTACAACGAGGCCGAGAACCTCGAGCCCTTCGTGCGCCGGGTGCTCCCGCGCCTCGCAGCCGCGGCGGGCGAGCACAGGGTGCTGATCGTCGACGACTCCTCGCCCGACGGCACCGGCGAGATCGCCGACCGCCTCGCCGCCGAGCTCGACTCGGTCGAGGTCCTCCACCGCGAGGAGAAGGACGGGCTCGGCCGGGCCTACGCCGCGGGCTTCGAGCGGGCGCTCGCGGCCGGCGCCGAGCTGGTCATGCAGATGGACGTCGACTTCTCCCACGACCCCGCCCACATCCCGGCCCTGATCGCCGCCGCGCGGGACGCCGACCTGGTGATCGGCTCGCGCTACGTCGCCGGCGGCGGGGTCACGGACTGGGGCCTGACGCGCCGGGCGCTCAGCCGCGGCGGCTCCTGGTACGCGCGCACGGTCCTCGGGGTCGACGTCAAGGACCTCACCGGCGGCTTCAAGTGCTTCCGCCGCGAGCTGCTCGAGCGGCTGACCTTGAGCGGCTTCCAGACGGCCGGCTTCGGCTTCCAGGTCGAGGTCACCTACCGCGCGCTGCGCGCGGGCGCCCGGGTGCGCGAGGTGCCGATCCTCTTCCGCGACCGCCAGATCGGCGACTCCAAGATGAGCTCCCGGATCGTCGTCGAGGCGCTCTGGAAGGTGCTGCAGCTGCGGCTGCGCCCGGTCGCCGCGGTCTAGAGGCAACCGCCCACCTCTCCCGGTGGGGTGGCAGCCCTCCGTCACGCATGCGGTGCATTTCGGCTGCCACCCCCTTCCACCTCAAGGCGAGGTCCGGATTCTGGGGCGCTGGCGACCCCAACCCATCCCGGCGCGCCTCGATGTCCGGGTGGGACGGATTGCGACCCCGCTCCCGTCTCCTTCGTCGCTGCAGTTGGACCGGCGGAGCGGCCACTCATCGGCCTCTCACGAACGGGGTATCGAATCGCCCCCGTGAAGACCGGAGTTGCCCTGGCGCTGGCGATGCTCACGGTGGTGGCGGCGCTGGTGGCGGCCGCCACGCTGGGCGGCCCGACCCCGGTCCAGACCGCGCACGCCGTCCCGGTCATCCCGAAGCGACCCAACGTCGTGATGCTGATGACCGACGACCAGACCGTCGACGACATGCGCGTCATGCCGAACACGCGCAGGCTGATCGGCGGCCAGGGCGTGACCTTCTCGAAGTCGTACGTCTCCTATCCGGTCTGCTGCCCCTCGCGCGCGACCTACCTGAGCGGCCAGTACGCGCACAACCACGGCGTGCTCGGCCTCTACCCGCCGCGCGGGGGCTACGGCCGCTTCGACCGCTGGAACTCGCTCCCGGTCTGGATGCAGGACGACGGCTACGTGACCGACCACATCGGCAAGTACATGAACGGCTACGGCTCGCAGGTGCCCGACGACGTGCCTCCCGGCTGGACCGAGTGGCACGGGGCCGTGGACATGTCCACCTACGAGATGTGGGGCTACACGCTCAACGACAACGGCCACCGCCACACCTACGGCTCGCCGTTCGACCAGGACCCGCGGCTCTACCAGGCCAACGTCTACCGCGACAAGGCCGTCGACTTCATCGACCGCCGCGCTCCCTCGCGCCGGCCCTTCTTCCTCTCCGTGGCGTTCCTCGCGCCGCACCACGAGATCCCTGAGATCCGCCACGGCACGGGCCACCTGGTGCGCCCTGCGCCTGGCGACGCCGGGACGCTCGCCGACGAGCCGCTGCCGGCGTCGCCCGCCTTCGGCGAGCGCGACCTGAGCGACAAGCCCGCCTTCGTCCGCAAGCACGGCCCGATGACCGACGAGGAGGTCCAGTACATCGCGAAGCGCCACGAGGACCGCCAGGAGTCGCTGCTGGCGGTCGACCGGGCGGTGGCCGCGATCGTCGACGCGCTGCGCCGCACCGGCGACCTCGACGACACCTACATCTTCTTCACCTCCGACAACGGCTACATGCAGGGCGAGCACGACATCGCGAGCGGCAAGGTCGTGGCCTACGACCCGTCGACCCAGGTGCCGCTGCTGCTGCGCGGCCCCGGCATCCCGCACGGCCGCGTATCGGACGAGCTGGTCGGGAACATCGACCTGGCGCCGACGATCGTCGACATCGGGCACGCCAGCGCGGGCAAGCAGATGGACGGTCGCTCGCTGCTCCCGTACGCCCGCGACCCGGGCCTGCGCTCGCAGCGGCCGCTGCTGCACGAGACGGCCGGCCCCGGCTACACGCCGATCCGCGAGCACGACGCCGGCGAGGTCCAGCCCGTCCAGCCGGTGCTCAGCTATCGCGCGGTGCGCACCGACCGCTGGCTCTGGATCGAGTACAGCGGGGGGCCGCGCGAGCTCTACGACTTAAAGCGCGACCCCTACGAGCTGCAATCGCTCGACGCGGACCCCGCCTACCGGCCGGTGACGGCGGCGCTGCACAGGATCCTCCACGGGCTCGTGCACTGCCGCGGCGCGACCTGCCGCGCCAACGCGCCGCCGGTCATGCCGCCGTGAGCGACACGGATGTGACGGCTCAGCCCGCGCCGAGATCCCCGAGCCCGTGCTCGAGGGTGGCGAGCGCGCGCTCGCCCTGCTTGCGCACCTCGCGCGCGAGCCGGGCGGGGGGCACGCCGGCGAGGATCCGCGCGCGCGTGAAGTGGACGAGGCTGCGGTGGACGCCGATCAGAGCGTTGGCGGCCACGCTCGCCTGGACGTCGCCCGGCTCGGCGCCGGTCTGCTCGGCGATCAGGGCGCTGAGCGATTCCGTGTAGCGGTCGAAGACCTGCTCCTCGCGCGCGAGCAGCGCCGGGCTCTCGCTGATCATCCGGGTGACCCCCTCGAGCTGCCGGGCGGCCTCGGGGTCGGGCCGGGCGAGCAGGCCGCGCTGCCGGAGCACGAAGCGGCTGAACGCCGCCAGGAACGACTCGCCAGGGGCGCGCTCGCGGACGGCTGCCAGCAGCTCTTCCTCGAAGCTCTCGAGCCGCCAGTAGACGAGGTCCTCCTTGGTGCGGAAGTAGTTGAAGACGGTCTGCTCGGACACGTCCGCCGCGCGCGCGATCTCGGCGATCTTCACCCGCTCGAAGCCGCGCTCGACGAACAGGCGCCGGGCCGTGTCGGCGATCAGCTGCCGCGTGGCCTGCTTCTTGCGCTCGCGTAGTCCCAGCTCTTGACTCATCTCTCGGTCAATGTTAGAGTCACTACAAGTTTTGTGCAACTACAAGGAGTTGGTTACGTTGCAAGCCGGATCTTCCCCATCTCGACAGACAGTGACCATGCCCTTCGCGGCGATCGTCCTGGCGATGCTGCCGGCGGTGCTGGACCAGACGATCCTCGCCACGGCGCTGCCGACGATCGCCTCCGACCTCGGCAGCCTGGCCGACGTCTCGTGGGTCGTGACCGCCTACGTCGTCGGCGCGGCGGCCACCACTCCGCTGTGGGGCAAGCTCGGCGACCGCCACGGGCGCAAGCGGCTGCTGGAGATCGCGCTCGTCCTGTTCGTCGCCACCTCCGCCGTGTGCGGGCTGGCCCAGGACATCACGACGCTGGTCGTGGTCCGGGCGATCCAGGGCACGGCGGCCGGCGGCCTGATGACGCTGGCGATGGCGGCCGTGGGCGACCTCGTCTCGCCGCGCGAGCGCGGGCGCTACCAGGGCTACATCGCCGCGACCTTCGCGATCGCGACGGTGGCCGGCCCGCTGATCGGCGGGGTGCTCGTCGACCACGCCAGCTGGCGCTGGGTCTTCTACGTCAACCTGCCGCTCGGGCTGCTCGCGCTGGCGGGCCTGAGCCTGCGGCTGCCGGCGCCCGAGACCGAGCGGCCGGACAAGCCGCTCGACGCGCTCGGCGCGGCGCTGCTCGCCGCGGCGACCAGCGCCCTGATGCTGGTCTGCGTCTGGGGCGGCGACCGCTACGACTGGACCTCCGCCGAGATCCTCGGACTGGCGGGCACCACGCTCGCGCTGTCTGCGGCGCTGGTCGCGCGCGAGCGGCGCGCGCCGGAGCCGATCGTCCCGTTGCACCTGCTGCGTACCCGGACGGTCGCGACGGCCAGCGCGGCGCTCTTCCTGGCCACCGCTGCGCTGTTCTCGATCACGGTGTTCATCCCGCTGTTCCTCCAGACGACGACCGGGGCGAGCCCCGAGCAGGCGGGCCTGCTGATGGTCCCGATGATGCTCGGTCTGACGCTGTCGACCACGCTCGCGGGCCGCAGCGTGGAGCGCAGCGGCCGCTACAAGCGCTTCCCGGTCGCCGGGCTGGGGCTGATGACTGCGGCGCTGGCGCTGCTGGCGGCCTTCGCCGGCCATCCGTCGCGGACGGCCACCGGCATCGGCCTCGCCGTGTTCGGGCTCGGCTTCGGCATGGTCGGGCAGATCCTGATCGTCGCCGTCCAGAACGGGGTCGAGCGCCGCGACCTCGGCATCGCCATGGCCACGACCAACTTCTTCCGTGGCCTGGGCGGAGCCGTCGGGGCGGCGGTGCTCGGCGCAGTCTTCGCGGCGCGCGCCGGCGTGCACGCCGGCGAGGGCGGGCTCCAGCTCGGCGGCGCGGCACGCGCCGACGTGATCGACGCGGTACAGGTCGTGCTGCTGTTGGCGGCGCCGCTGGCCGCGATCGCGCTGATCGTGCTGCTGCGCCTGCCGGAGGTCCCGCTCCAGTCGAGGCAGGACAAGCCGCAGGCGCAGTCGAAGCCCGCCCGCGTGCCGGTGGGGGCGTCGCGATGATCGTCGCCGCGGAGCTGTACGACTGGCTGGTGCTGCTGCACATCGTCGCCGCGATGGTGTGGGTCGGCGGCGGCGTCATGCTCGCGGTGCAGTCCACCCGGGTCCTGCGCGAGCGGGACCCGGGCGCGGTCGCGCGCTTCGTCGGCACGATGAGCGTGGTCGGGCCCGCCGTCCTCGCGCCGGCGACCGTGCTGGTCGTCGGCGTGGGCGTCTGGATGGTGCTCGACAGCAGCGCCTGGGGCTTCGACCAGACCTGGGTCGAGCTCGCCCTCGGGCTGTTCGCCGGGGCGTTCCTGATCGGCGTGGCGTTCCAGAGCCGCGCCGCGCTCCAGGCGGATAAGGCGGCCGGCGCCGGCGACACGAGCGAGGCGCTGCGCCAGCTGCGCCGCTGGTCGTGGGGCTACCGGGCGATCCTGCTGCTGCTCGTGGTGGCGACCTGGGACATGGTCATGAAGCCGGGGCTGTGACCCGTCTGGGACCATGCGCGCCGTGTTCGAGCTGGCCTTCGACGTGCGCGCCGGACTCGGCGAGGGTGCGCTCTGGGACTGGCGCCGTGGCGCGCTCGTCTCGGTGGACATCCTCGACGGCCGGCTGTTGATCGGCGATCCGGCCAACGGCACGACCAGCGAGCTGGCGGTCGGGCAGCCGGTCGGCGCGGCGCTGCTCCAGCGCGAGGACGAGCTGCTGCTCGCGGTGCGCGACGGGTTCGCGTCGGTCGACCTGCGCGACGGCGCGCTGACCCAGGGCCCGCGCGTGGAGGCCGACCAGCCCGGCATGCGCATGAACGACGCGGCCTGCGACGCCGCCGGCCGCTGCTTCGCCGGGACGATGGCGTTCGACGGGTCGGACCGCCCGGGACTCTCTACCGGCTCGACCCCGACCTGTCGGTGCACGCCGTGATCGGCGGCTGCGGCGTCTCGAACGGGATCGGCTGGAGCCCGTCGGGGGAGTCGATGTACCACATCGACTCGCACCGCCGGCGGGTCGACGTCTACGACTACGACGCGGGCGCGGGCATGCCGTCGAACCGGCGCACGCTCGCCGACACGGACCCCGGCTGGGGCCTCCCCGACGGGCTCGCCGTGGATTCCGAGGGCGGCATCTGGGTCTGCTTCTGGGACGGCGCGGCGCTGCGCCGCTACGCGCCCGACGGAGCGCTCACGCAGACGCTCGGCTTCCCGGCCGCGCGGCCCACCCGGCCGGCGTTCGGCGGCCCCGGCCTGGACCGCCTCTACGTGACCAGCGCGACGCTCGACTCCGACGACGCGGATCCCGGCGGGGCGGTGTTCGTGACGGACCCCGGGGTGCGCGGCCTGCCCGCGCCGGTCTTCAGGCCGCTGTGAGGCCGCCGTCGACGACGAGCGCGGAGCCCGTCACGAAGCTGCTCGCCGGCGAGGCCAGATAGAGGGTCGCCTCGGCGATCTCCTCGGGCGTGCCGAGCCGGCCGAGCGGCTGGCGGGCGCGCAGGTCGTCGATGCTCTCGCCGGCCTCCTCGACGAGTCGCCGCACCCAGGGCGAGTCGACCGTGCCCGGGCACACGCAGTTGACCCGCACGCCGTCGCCGACGTGGTCGATCGCGAGCGCCCGCGTGAGGGCGATCACGGCTCCCTTGGACGCGCAGTAGGCGGCCCGGTTGCGCAGGCCCACCATGCCCGCGACCGAGGCGATGTTGACGATCGCCCCGCCGTCGGGGCTGGCGGCCATGGCCGGGATCGCGTGCTTGCAGAACAGGAACGTCCCGCGGGCGTTGACCTCGAAGACGCGGTCCCAGACCTCGACGGGGGTGTCCGGGGCGGTCGTGGTCGAGCCGATGCCGGCCACGTTGACGAGCACGTCCGGGCTGCGCCCGGCCCGGTCGCGAACCGCCTCGAACGCGGCGACGACGTCCGCCTCGACGCTCACGTCGGCGGACACCTGCGCTGCGCCCTCGGGCCGCAGGTCCACGCCGACCACGTTGCCCCCGGCGGCCGCGAGCCGCCGGGCGATCGCCTCCCCGATGCCCGACGCCGCTCCGGTGACCAGGCAGACACGGCCGCTCATCGGGGGGTCGGCTGACACGGGCGCAACATAGCGGTACAACCTGCAGGTGCCGCTGACCACGTCGAGCTGTCCCCGGTGCGGCGCCCCAGCACCCGCCGGGGCGCCGACCTGCGCCTCGTGCGGCTTCGTCCTGTTCGAGGAGGAGCGGCCGCGCCGCCGGCCGCGGCTGTGGATCCCCGCCGCGCTGGCGATCGTGGTCGCCGGGGCGGCCGCCGCCCTGCTCGCGCGCGACCCGGCTCCCGCGGAGCCCGCCCCTGTGGCGGCCGCGCCGGCCGAGACCCGCCTCGAGCGCCAGCTCGGCACCGAGCGCGGCGGGCCGCGGGGGCGCGTCTCGTGCCCCGGCGCGATCCGCGCCGGCACCGCGACGCGCTGCCAGTTCGTCTACCGGGACGGCGACACGCAGCTGATGCTGGTGACCGTGCGCGCCGACGGCAAGCTCGACATAGACGTCCCCTATCCGGCCCAGCGCCGCCCCGGCTAGCGATGTACGACGCGATCGTGATCGGAGCTCGGTGCGCCGGCGCCGCGACGGCCATGCTGCTCGCGCGGGCCGGCGGCGACGTCCTGCTCGTGGATCGCGCCCGCTTCCCCAGCGAGATCCCGCACGGGCACTTCATCCACCGCCACGGGCCGGGCCGGCTGGCGCGCTGGGGGCTGCTCGAGCGCGTGCTCGACACGGGCTGCCCGCCGGTCACCTCGATCACGATGGACCTGGGCGACTTCCCGCTCGCGGGCCGCGACCTCGAGCTCGACGGCGTGCCGGTCGGCCTCGGGCCGCGGCGCGCCGCGCTCGACAAGGTGCTCGTCGACGCGGCGGTGGAGGCCGGGGCCGAGCTGCGCGAGGGCTTCGCGGTGGACGACCTGAACTTCGCCGACGGCCGCGTCACCGGCATCCGCGGCCGCACGCGCGACGGCGGCGGGACCGTCACCGATACAGCCCGCTTCGTGGTCGGGGCCGACGGGCGCAACTCGAGCGTCGCCAAGCGCGTGCAGGCCGCGGACACGCAGGCCGCGCCGACGCTCACCTGCTGGTACTTCTCCTACTGGAGCGGGGTCGAGGGCGACGGGCTCGAGCTGTACCGGCTCGACCGTCGCGTGATCTTCGCCTTCCCGACCAACGACGGCCTGTTCGCCGTGTTCGTGGCCTGGCCGGTCGACGAGCTCGCCACCGTGCGCAGCCGACCCCGAGCGCGAGCTGCTCGCCGCGCTCGACCACGCGCCCGGCCTGGCCGAGCGCGTGCGGGCCGGGACGCGCGAGGAGCGCGTCCTCGGCGCGACCCAGCTGCCCAACTTCCTGCGCACGCCGGGCGGGCCGGGGTGGGCGCTCGTCGGCGACGCGGGCTGCCACAAGGATCCCTACATGGCGCTGGGCGTGTGCGACGCGTTCCGCGACGCGGAGCTGCTCGGCGACGCGCTCGGCGCGGTCCTGTCAGGCGGCAGCGAGGAGGGCGAGGCGCTCGCCACCTACGAGCGGCGGCGCGACGAGGCGACGCTGCCCGACTATCACGCCAACATGGCGATGGCCGGCCTCGGGCCGGTACCGCCGGAGCTGCTCGAGGCGCGCGCCGCCGCGCGCGACGACCAGGAGGCCGCCAACCGCTTCTACATGGTCGCGCAGGGGCTGGTGTCGCCCTAGGAGGCCGCTGCGGCCCTGGACTTCGACCACTCGGCCTTGTGCGCGCGCTTGGCCTCCTGGTAGCCGGCGAGCGCCTGCGGCGAGTCGACGTCGCCGAGCGTCGGGTGCCACGGCACCAGGTCGGCGGCGACCTCGAGGCCGAAGCGCTTGGCGAGCACGGCGCTGAGCGACTTGACCTTCATCTCGCCGAAGCCCGGCAGCGCCTCGAGGTTGGCGCGCAGCTCGGCGCCGTCGGCGGCGTCGGTCCAGACGCGGGCGGCGTCGCCGTCGTAGCGGTCGCGCACGTGGATGGCGAGCTCCTGCACGCGCTTGGACATCGAGCCCGGGTAGCGGTGGACGGCGGGCTTGGCGCGGAACACGGGCTCGAGGTCGGCCGACGCAAGGGTGTCCGCGTCGATCGAGCCGAGCCGCTCCTTGAGCACCAGCGGGCCGGAGAAGGCCTTCTGGACGCTGACCTGCTGGTCGAGCGCGAAGCCGACCAGGAGCGCCATCGGATCGGAGGCGATCAGCTCGTTGGCCTCGTCTGATTCCGTGAAGTAGAGGCGGTCGGGCACGGAACGATCGTACTGGGTGGAGCTCACGGGGCCGGGGTGCGCAGATGCACGCGCCGCCCGCCGAGTGAGCCGCGCAGTCGCGCCGTCGCGCGGACGGCGCGGGCGTCCCACGCGATCCGCAGGCGTCCGCTCGCCGCGCCGCTCAGCCGGATCCGCGCGCGGACCGTGCCGGCGCGCCGGTCCCACGCGACCTTGCCGGTGACCGCCAGGTCCCCGACGAAGCGTACCCCCTTCAGGCTCAGCCGGATCGGGCTGTAGGCGAGGTACTCGCCGGCGGCAGTGAAGCTGCCGCCGCGCAGGCCGTGGCCCGTTGGATCCGTACATGTTCCACCAGCGGGCCAGCGCGTCGCCGACCGTCCGGGCCGCCACCCAGGCGGCGCGCCGGTCCGGCCGCGGTCGAGCGGTCGGCCGCACCGGCTCGCTCCGCTCCCGGTGCGCCTCGGAGCAGGCGCGGGAACTCCGGGACCACGTGGACCTCCGGCGTCCGCTCGGCGCAGCCGACGTCGCCGGGCGAGAGCGTCGCCAGGAAGCGGCGCGCGATCCCAGAGGCGCAGTCGGCGTAGTCCGCCAGCGCCGTCACGTGCCCCGTGTTGCGGACCGAGACGAGCGTGGCGTTCGGGAACAGCGCGGCGGCACGGCGGGAGTCGCCGAGCGGCGTGATCGCGTCGAGGTCGCCGTCGAGCACGAGCACCGGCGTGTCCGGGTAGCTCGCGCCCGGCGGAACGGGCGGGTCCGGGTAGCGGGGCCGAGGCCAGTGCAGGCAGCCGCTGACGAGCTGGTCGACGTACAGCGAGCGCAGCCAGATCGCGTTCGGGAACGGCGCGAAGGCGTCCTCGGCGAGCGCCGCGCGGGCGGCGGCCAGCTGCGCACGCCGCATGGCGACAGGGGCGCGCCGGGTCCCAGAGCGCGGGATAGTCGTGACAGGCGACCGCGGCGTAGGCGCCCTCCGAGTAGCTGCGCACGGGGCCGCCGCCGGTGAAGGGCAGGTCCTCGGCGGCCAGGCGCAGGAACGGGGCGCGGTCGCCGCGCCCAAGCGCGCGCAGCGCGGCCGGCAGGTCGCGGTAGAGCGAGGGGTAGTAGGAGGCGTCGCCCACCATCTGCCCCAACGCGGCGCCGTCGACCTCGACGCGCTGGAGCGTGCCGTCGGCGTCGCGGGCTGCGCCCTTGACCGGCCGGGCCTGAAGTCGAAGCGCCCAGCGGCGCAGCTCGGCGAGCACGTCCTTGCCGCAGCCGGTCGAGCGGCGGCAGACCTCGGGCCAGGCGTAGCGCAGAGCGACCGATTCCTCGCGCCCCCACGGGTCGAAGCCGTCGACCGCGAAGGCCGCGTCGAGCACGACGGCTCGCACCCGGTCCGGGTGGCGCACCGCGAAGGCCTGCGCGAAGTAGGTCCCGTACGAGTCGCCGTAGACGTTCGCCACTTGGACACCGAGCTTGTCCAGCACGGCTGCCAGATCGTCGGCGGCGGCTCCCGTCCCGTAGGCGTTCGCGCGACGCCCCAGGCGCCGCGCGCAGCGGCCGACCTCGCGCGCGTAGACGCCCTTGCCCGCCTGAAGGCGCGGGCAGTTGATCGCGCCCGAGCGCCCGGTCCCGCGGTTGTCCATCACGATCAGGTCCCGGCGCGCATGGAGGCGGCCGAGCATGAACCGGTACAAGCCCGCCGACTCGACCGAGGAGTAGCCGGGCCCGCCCTCGACCGCGACCACGGGCTCCAGCGCCGGCCGCGAGCGGTCCGTTCGCGGGAACACCCGGAAGTGGACCCGCAGCCGGCGGCCGCCGCCACCGGGGGCACCGCGGAGCAGCGGCACGAGAATCGAGCTGCACCGCGCCGCCCGATCGTGCTTGCAGCGGTCGAGGCGCGGCACCGCGGACCGCGCAGGCGCTGCGGCCGCGAGGCCAAGTCCCAGGATCGCCAGCACGGCCCCGAGGCGCATTCGGACCGCGAGCCTACCGGGGCTGGACGGATGTTCCGCTGCGGATGCTTCGGCTGATAGCTTCGCGCCGCGAGGCGATGATCGACCTGACCGATCGTGTGGTGCTGGTCACCGGCGCGGCCGGCGGGATCGGCGGCGCCGCCGCGCGGGCGCTCGTGGACGCGGGCGGCTCGGTCGCCGTCCACGACCTCGACCCCGACGGGCCGGTGCGCCGGCTGGCGGAGGAGCTCGGCGACCGCGCGCTCCCGCTCGGCGCGGACCTGTCCGAGCCGCGCGCCGCGGCCGACCTGTGGCGCCGGGCCGTCGAATGGCAGGGCCGCGTCGACGTGCTCGTCAACAACGCCGGGATCTACCAGGCGGCCGACCCCGAGGGCGAGCTGGACCCGTGGCTCGAGTCCTGGCAGCGCACGCTGGCGGTCTGCCTGGTCTCGCCGGCGACGCTCTGCAGGGAGGCGATCGCGACCTTCCGCGACCAGGAGGGCGGCGGCATCATCGTGAACATGGCCAGCCGGGCCGCGTTCCGCGGCGAGGACGCGGAGTACTGGCACTACGCGGCCGCCAAGGCCGGCGTGGTTGCGATGACCAGGACGATCGCCCGCCAGTACGGGCGCGACGGCGTCACGGCGTTCGCGATCGCCCCTGGGTTCGTCAACACGCCGTTCAACGACCCGGCGGTGGAGCGGTGGGGGCTCGACTTCTTCGCGCAGGACACGGGCCTGGGCGAGGTGGCCGGACCCGAGGACGTGGCCAACGTGATCGCGTTCCTCGCGAGCGGCCTGGCGCGCCACGCCACCGGCACGACCATCGACGTCAACGGTGCCAGCTACGTCAGATAGCCGCTACCGTCGCTGTATGGCCCTGGTTCGTCTCGCACCCGCGGTGCTCGCCGCCGCGTTCCTGCTGATCGGTGCTGCGTCCGCGCAGGCCCATCACGTCGCGCCGCGCGCTGCGGGCGAGCGCCTCTGGCCAGGCCCCGCCAAGTCGCAGTCCGAGCGCCTGCTGCGCGAGGAGGAGACCGCCACGCTCGGGACCGAGCACGCGGCCGAGCACGCCCGCCTGCGGGCCTACCAGCGCGACCCGCGCTGGCGGCGCGCGATCCGCAGGGCGACCGCGGTCGCCGCGCGCGAGCGCGCCCGGCTCGCCGCCAGCGGCCCGCTCGACCGGACGGGGCGCTGGCCCGACTCCGGCCACTTCGACATCCGCGCGGCCGACGGCACGACCACCTTCGCAACCCACGCGGTGATGCTGCCGACCGGCAAGGTGCTCTGGTACTCCATCCCGAGCCATCCCGACCGGCCGCTCGGCCCGCGCCACCTCGCCGTCGCGGTGCTGTGGGATCCCTCGAAGGGCACCGGGCCCGGCTCGTTCAAGCGCGTCAACCCGCCGATCGACCCGAAGACCGGGCAGCCGGTGAACATCTGGTGCAGCGGCCAGTCGCTGCTGACCGACGGCCGCGTGCTCGTGACCGGGGGCAACCTGCTGTACACGGTCGAGTCGCCCGGCGGCAAGTTCGCCGGCCTCAACCACGTCTACACGTTCGACCCCTTCAGCGAGCGCTGGACGCGCCAGCCCGACATGCCGCACGGGCGCTGGTACCCGACCAACCTGCTGATGCCCGACGGCCGCACCGTGATCATGGGCGGCCTCGACGAGCGCGGCTACGGCGACAAGAACGAGGACCTCGACCTGTTCACGCCGTCGCGCTCGCGCGGCGGCCGCGGCCGCATCACGCAGCTGGGCGGCTCGGGCGTGCTCGGCAACGCCGGCAAGCCGCCGATCGGCGACTACTACCCGCACCTGTTCTGGATGCCGAGCGGGCGCGGCCTGGTGGCGGGTCCGTGGACGATCGACACCTGGTGGTTCTCGCTGCCCGGCAAGCGGCCGCGGCTGCGCTGGCAGGACCTGCCGAGCACGTCGGCGAGCCGCGTCTGGGGCACCGCGGTGATGCTCCCGGCGGGTCCCGACGGCTCGCACCAGGTGGAGCTGCTGGGCGGCTCCGACAAGCCCAAGGCCGACTCGTTCGAGCCCGACCAGGACGCGCTCGCAACCAACAGCGTCACGGTCTTCGACGAGCGCCGCGCGGACGCCGGCTGGAAGGACGCCGGCAGCGTCAGGCGCGGCGCCCTGCACCACCCGCGCTCGCACGCCAACACCGTGCTGCTGCCGGACGGGTCGATGGTCGAGGTCGGGGGCGGCTGGGGCGACAAGAAGAACGGCGGCGAGAACGGCGCGCCCGGCCAGTGGGCCGCCGCGCCCTTCCACATGACCACCGAGCTGTGGAGCCCGCGCAGCCGCACCTGGCGCCTGGGGCCGCCGCAGCGCGAGTTCCGCACCTACCACTCGACCGCGCTGCTGCTGCCGGACGGCCGGGTGGTCTCGGCGGGCGACGACTTCAGCGGCCGCTTCACCGGCGCCGACGCGACGCGCAACTTCACCCAGGACAGCGCCGAGATCTTCGAGCCGCCCTACCTGTTCGACGGCAACCGCAAGGCGCCCCGGCCGAAGCTGCGCGGCGCCCCCAAGCGGGTCGGCTGGAACAAGCAGCTGCGGCTGGGAGTGAAGGCAGCGCGCAAGAACCGCCCGGTCACCAAGGCGGTTCTGATCGCGCCGTCCGCCGTCACGCACGCGGTCGACATGAACCAGCGCTACGTGCCGCTGCGGGTCACCCGCAAGCGGCGCGGATCGATCACGGTTCGCACGCCGGCCAACTCGGACATCGCGCTGCCCGGCTACTACATGCTGTTCGTGATCGACCGCAGCGGCACGCCGTCGGTCGCGTCCTGGGTGCGCCTGCGCTAGCCGGCGATCCGGTTCGGCAGTGTGGGCGTGCTCACATCGGGTGCCCCGACCGGACCGTATGCTTTTGAACCCTGGTGGCCCTCCAGGACCAGCTCGCAGCGGCTCTGCCGTCCTATGAGCTCGGTGGTGAGCTGGGCCGGGGCTCGACCGGCGTGGTGATCTCCGCCGAGCATCGTCAGCTGGGCCGGCGCGTGGCGGTCAAGGTGCTGCCGCCGGACATGGCCGACGACGTGGTCGTGCGCCGCCGCTTCATCGAGGAGTCGCGCCTGCTGGCGTCGTTCAGCCACTCCCACATCGTCCCGATCTACGACTTCGTCGAGCACGACGGGCTGTGCGTGCTGGTCATGGAGCGGCTCGGCGGCGGGACCCTGCACCAGTACGCGCGCGCCGGCATCGGCGGGCCCGCCTCCTGCGCCGCGGTGCTGGCGCTGTGCTCGGGCCTGCACTACGCGCACGAGCGCGGCGTCCTGCACCGCGACGTGAAGCCGGCCAACGTGCTGATCGCCGAGGACGGCATGGTCAAGGTGACCGACTTCGGCATCGCCCAGGTGCTGGGCGGGACCGGCACGGTCATCACGCGCGCGGGCTTCGTGCTGGGCACGCCGGCCTACATGGCCCCGGAGCAGGCCGCGGGCACGGCGACCTCGCCCGCCACCGACGTCTACGGCGCAGGCACGGTGCTCTACGAGCTGCTCGCGCGGAGGCTGCCCTTCCCGGCCGACCGCTCGCCGCTGCAGGTGCTCTACACGCGCATGCACAACGACCCCACGCCGCTGCGCGAGGTCGCCCCCGACGTGCCGCCCGAGCTCGCCGACGTGGTCATGCGCGCGCTCGAGCGCGACCCCGCCCACCGCTACGCGAGCGCCGAGGCGCTGCGCTCCGACCTCGCGGCGGCGGCCGCGCAGGTCTGGGGGCGCGGCTGGATCACCGCGACCCCGTTCGCCGCCGGGCTCGCGGGCGCCGGGCGCGCGCCCGACACGGTCGTCTCGGGTCGTCCGCCCGCCGCCGCCCGAGCCTGCGCAGCCGCCTCCCCCGCCGGAGCCGCCGCCGCGGGGCCGCGGGCGGCTCGGCGTCGTGGGCGCCGCGCTGGCGGCGCTGGCGGTGGCCGGCGTGGCCGTCGCGCTGCTCGCCGGGAGCGGGGGCGGCGACGACTCGGGCGCGCCCGACGCGCCGCCGGCGCCTCCGCTCGACCCGTCGGGCTGGCAGCCGCTGCGCCCGGCGCTGTTCGAGCAGCAGCAGATGGCGACGACGGTGCTCGGCAACACCGCCTGGCTGTTCGGCGGCCTGGTGGGGCGCGGCGCCGATCCGAAGGCGACGCGCCAGGTGCAGCTGTTCGACGGCGCGATCGGCAACTGGTCGCGCGGGCCGCTGCTGCCCGTCCCGCTCAATCATTCGATGGCCGTCGTCTACAAGGGCAACCCGGTCGTGATCGGCGGGTGGATCGCCGACGGGTCCAACCTCACGGCGCAGACCTCGGCGCGCGTCTACGAGCTGGTCGGCGAGCGCTGGCGCCGGCTGCCCGCGCTGAACAACCCGCGCGCGGCCGGCGCGGCGGCCGTGGTCGACGGCCGGATCGTCGTGGCCGGCGGGCTGGGCGACGAGGGCCCTGTCGACGCGACGGAGGTCTTCGACGGCGAATCGTGGCAGGAGGGGGCGCGCATCCCGACGCCGCGCGAGCACCTCGGCGCCGCCACCGACGGGCGCTACCTGTACGCGGTCGGCGGGCGCGACGCCACCAGCAGGGACGTCGCCGTGCTGGAGCGCTACGACCCGGCCGCCGACGACTGGGCGACGCTGCCGCCGATGCGGGTGGCCCGCGACGGGCTGGGGGCGGCCGTCACCGCCGGCAGGCTGTTCGCCGTCGGCGGCGAGCGGCCCACCGGCGTGCTCGACACGGTCGAGGCCTACGACATCCGCAGGCGCCGCTGGACGGAGATGAAGCCGCTGCCGCGCCCGCGCCACGGGCTGGCCGTGATCGCGGCGCGCGACAGGCTGTTCGCGCTGGCCGGCGCGCTCGGCCGCGCCCACACGGACTCGACGGATGCGGGCGACGCGCTTAGCCTGAACCCCAGGTAACCGTGGCTTCCCCGATCGACCCGCACTCGGCCTCGCCGGCCGAGCTCCAGGAGCGCATCCGCGCCGACGGACTGGGCGGGCCCTACCTGCTGTTGCGCGACGGCGACGGAGAGCAGCGCATCGTCGCGCTGCAGTCGGAACGGATGACCGTCGGCCGAGCGCCCGGCTGCGAGCTGGCGCTGGCCTGGGACGGCAAGGTGTCGGGAACGCACGCCCAGCTCGAGCTGATCGGCGGCAGCAGCTGGACCGTCACCGACGACGGCCTGTCGCGCAACGGCTCGTTCGTCAACGGCGAGCGGGTGCGCCAGCGGCGTCGCCTGGCCGACGGCGACGTGCTGCTCTTCGGCGACACGTCGATCCTGTTCCGCTCGCCGCCGCACGAGGTCGAGGAGACGATTCCCGCGATCCGCGAATCGAAGATCGTGGAGCTGTCCCCTGCCCAGCGCCGGGTGCTGATCGCGCTCTGCCGGCCCTTTCGCGACGACGACGGCTTCGCCACGCCGGCCTCCAACCAGCAGATCGCCGACGAGCTCGTGCTGAGCGTGGAGGCGGTCAAGACGCACCTGCGCGCCCTGTTCGAGAAGTTCGGCGTGGGGGACCTGCCCCGGCAGGCGAAACGCGCCGAGCTGGTGAAGAGGGCCTTCCAGCTCGGCGCGATCTCGCCGCGGGACTTGGACTCTTAGACGCGGGGAGATCCTCACCGCCACCACACTCGCCGCGGTCGACGCCGGCGCCGTGACGCTCGGCGACGGCAGGCGGATCGAGACGGAGACCGCGGTCTGGACCGCCGCATCACCCCGAACCCGCTGCTGCGCGAGCTCGGCCTGCCGCTCGACAGCACGGCCGGGTGCCCATCGACTCTAAGCTGCGCGTCATGGGCGCCTCCAACGTGTGGGCGCTCGGCGACTGCGCTGCGGTCCCGAACGAGGTGACGCCGGGCGAGACCGACCCGGCCACCTGCCAGCACGCGCTGCGCCAGGCGCGCCGCCTGGCGGGGAACCTGCGCGGCGCCCCGAGCGCCTATGGCTACCGCACGCGCGGCCAGATGGCCACGCTCGGCAGCCGGCACGGGGTCGCGCTCGTGGGCAGCATGCGCGTCCGCGGGCGGCCCGGCTGGCTGATCGCGCGCGGCTATCACCTGCTCCAGCTGCCGTTCGCGGCGCGCCGCATGCGCGTGCTCGCGGACTGGACGGCGGCCGCGCTGTTCCGGCGCGACGTCGCCGAGCTGTCCTCGCTGCGAGTCGAACCGATCCAGAACGGACACCCGGAAAGGACCCCCGCATGAACGCCCACAGGCCGTCGCCCAAGGTGATCCTGGTCGTCCCGATCGTCGTGGGGCTGATCCTGACGCTGTTCGCCTGGCCGAGCGCGCGGCTCGAGCCGCGCGACCTGCCGATCGGCGTGGCCGGGCCCGCCCCCGCGACGCGGGTGCTGGAGCAGCGCCTGGCGACGCAGGAGGGTGCCTTCGACGTGCACCGCTACGCCGACGAGGCCGCTGCGCGCGAGGCGATCGAGGACCGGGAGGTCTACGGCGCCTGGGTCGTCGCGCCCGATGGCCCCAAGGTGCTGACCTCGTCGGCCGCCAGCTCGGTCGTGGCCCAGCTGCTCACCCACGCGGCGAGCGAGAGCAGGGCCGAGGTGGTGGACGTGGCGCCGGCGAACGAGCACGCCGCGGCGCTGCCGTCGTCGGTGCTGCCGCTGATGATCGCGGGCATCCTGGTCGGCGTCCTGGCGTCGCTGGCCGCGAGCGGCTGGGCCGGGCGGCTCGGTCTGGTCGCGGTCGGATCGGTCCTGGGCGGGCTGGTGGCGGCGGCGATCGTGCAGAGCTGGCTCGACGTGGTGGGCGGCAGCTGGCTGGCCAACGCCGGGACGCTCACGCTGACGATCGCGGCGATCGCGTCGGTGATCGCCGGGCTGCGGGCCGCCTTCGGAGACGTCGGCGTCGTGGCCGGGGCGCTGGCGATGATCCTGATCGGCAACCCGTTCTCGGGCGTGGCCTCCGCGCCGGAGATGCTGCCCCAGCCGGTCGGCGGGATCGGCCAGCTGATGCCGCCGGGCGCGGGCGGGAACCTGCTGCGCAGCACCGGGTTCTTCGACGGCGCGGGCGCGGGCGGGCACGTGCTGGTCCTGGCCGTTTGGGCGCTCGTCGGCGTGGCGCTGCTGGTGGCGGCTGGGCTACGGCGGCAGGATTCGGCCGATGCGCCGAGCCCGGCGCTTAGCGCAGCGGTGAGGGGGTAGGCGCCGCCTGCCGGCGCGGCGCCATCTCGGGCGCCGCGACCATCCGCTCCAGGTCGACCGCCCGCACGTTCGGCAGCCGGCGTCGGTGGACGAGGCTGCCGCCGCAGAAGCCGCAGATGGCCTGGGTGGTCGGGTCGAGGAAACTGCCGCTCGCCCAAACCTGCCCGCATCCATCACACGCACGTGTGGGCAGGTCGCTGGGGGGCATCACCTCCACTGTGCGTCCGATCGCGAAAAATCGCCACCTCGGATAGGTTCGCTGGCGTCTTTCGACCTGTTTCCTACTCAAAGCCGCTCCCGATCGAGGGTTCGATCGAGCTCGACCTGCCCGTCGAGCGGCTCTGGGACGTCTTCCTCGACGTCCCGCGCTGGCCCGACTGGAACCCCTGCATCTGGAAGGCGGGGGTGCGCGGCGGCGAGCTGCGCGCCGGCGCGCAGCTGATCTGGGCCTTCAACCCGATCAAGCCCGCCTACCCGTACAAGCTGCCGGCGCTGGCCGAGATCGTCGAGTTCGAGCGCTGCGACCGGATCACCTGGGAGGTGAGCATGCCCGGCTTCCACGCCGTGCACGCGTACCTGTTCGCGCCGCTTGGCGACGATCGCTGCCGCTTCGGGTCCTGGGAGGTCGCCGAGGGCCCCGCCTACCGGGGGCTGCGGCGCTTCTGGAACGCGCACTTCCGCTACGTCTGCCGCGAGTCGCTCCGGGGCGCGGCGGCGCTCACGCCCTGAGGGCGGTCGGCTCGCCCGAGCGCACGACGCTCCGCACGTTTGTCACGCATACGGTGTCGAATGTGCGGAGGGTCGTACGCTCCGCCGCGTGGGCGAGGACTTCCACGTGCGCACCTACACGAGCGCAGACGCGCCCGCCGCGCTCGGCCTGCTCCAGGCGGCCTTCGGCGATTGGCCGGGCCGCAGGGTCGCCGCCCACGCGCGGCCCGCGGAGCTGTTTCGCTGGAAGCACGAGCGCAACCCGCACGGCGCCTCGCAGATCTTCCTCGCCGAGGCCGGCGGTCGCCCGATCGGCATGCGCGCCTACATGCCCTGGCCGCTGGACGTCGACGGGCGCCGCGTGGATGCCGTGCACACGGTCGACATCGCCACCCACCCCGGCCATCGCGGCGGCGGCGTCAACTCCGAGCTGGCCGACCGCGCGGTCGCGGCCCTGCGCGAGACGAAGCAGTTCGCGCTCGGCCTGCCGAACGACAGGAGCGCCTCGATCAGCTCGAGGCTCGGATGGCAGACGGCGGGACGGCTGCCCGTCTGGGTGCGCGTCCGGCGCCCGCTGCGGGTCGGGCGCCGCCTGGGCTCGCTGCGGTCGCCGGGCCGCTCGCTGGCGGTGCCGTCCGTAGAGGCGCCGCTGGCGGCCGGCATCCTCGCCGCCGGCGATGCCGTCGCCGAGTTGCTGCACCAGCCGCGCCCCTCGGGCCCGCACCTCGCGACGCTGACCGACGTCGAGTACCTGCGCTGGCGCTACGAGCCCCTGCTCGGCGACTACCGGGCGGTGAGCGAGTTCAGCGGCGGCGCCCTGACCGGGCTGGCGATCTTCGGCCTGCGCCAGCGCGGCGAGCTGTGGGAGGGCAGCGTCTGCGAGCTGCTGGTGCGCCCGGGCGACCGCCGCACGGCCGCGCGCCTGCTGCGCCAGATCGTCCGCGCGGCGCCGCTCGACTACCTCGCGGCGGTGCCCCCGGCCGGCACCGGACAGGCGGGCATGCTGCGCCGGGCGGGCTTCGTCCCCTCGCCGGCCGGCGGCCGGGCGCTGGGCGTGACCCTCTACGCCGACTCGGTCCGGCCCGACCCGCGCCGGCCCGATTCCTGGTCGCTCTCGTTCGGCGACCTCGAGCGCCTTCAGCTCTGCTGAGCCCGCGCAGCGCCAGGATCGGCGAGTGCGACGCCCAACGTCAGGGCGCCGGCAGGCGCAGCGTCGCGCGTCCGATCCGCGCGCTGGCGTAGTCGGTGCGCTGCGTCCAGGCGAGCCGCACGCGCACCGCGCCGCCGCCGGGCAGCCTCACGGTCAGCGTGCCGCGGGTGGCGCCGTTGGAGAAGCGCCAGCTGCCCTTGCCGGTGACGGTGGCGTCGCCCGCGAAGCGGACGGCCTTCAGCGTCAGCCGCACGAACGGGTAGCCCTTCGTGGTGAAGCTGCCGCCGCGCAGGCCGGCGCCGCGGGCCGCACCCGAGAACCAGTAGCGCACCGGGGCGTCCGCCAGCGCGCCCGCCGCGACGGTCGCGGCGCGCCGGCGGTCGAGCCCCGGGTCGGGCCCGGAGACGAGGTCGGCGGGCGCCGCGTCCGCCAGTCGCGCCGGGTATGAGCCCGCCGTGTGCACGTGGGGGATGAAGCGCGTGCAGCCCGTGTCCAGCGAGCGCAGCCGCTGCGGGCGCCCGCACGAAGCGCCGGATCACCGCACGCGCGCAGCTCGCGCCGGCCACCAGCGTGCCGTCCCCCTCCGAGGTCACGTGCGTCGTGTTGGGCAGCTCCACGATCCGGACGTTGGCGCCCAGCGTGGGCCCGAACACGCGCGCGTCGGGGAGCGGTGTGAGCGAGTCGAGGTCGCCCCCGACGATCAGCAGCGGTATCGACGCGGGCAGCGGCCGCGGGGTCGCCGGCACGGCGGGCCGGACCTTGCGCGGGCGCGGCCAGTCGATGCAGCCCATGTACGGCTGGGTGTAGTTGTCGACCCTCACCCACTCGCGCGCGGTGAACGGGTCGAACGCGCCGGGCGGCGGCGAGGCGATGCGCGCGCCCAGCTGGGAGCGCCGGACGGGGCGGGTGAAGCTCATCGAGAACAGCTGCGGGTAGTCCGCGCAGGCGACGGCCCAGTAGAGCCCGTTGGAGTAGTAGGCGGGGTCGCCGCCGCCGCTGTGGACGAAGCGCCGCGACTCGTCGACCATCCGCGCCAGCGGCGCCGGGTCGCCGGCCAGCGCCGCGCGCACCGCCGGGTCGAGCTCGCGGTAGACGAGCGCCTCGGAGCCGGCGTCCTGGACCAGGTCGACGATCGCCTGGATCGTGACCCGCACGCGCCGGCGGCCGCCGTCGGCGGCGCGCACCGTCCCGGTCAGCGGCCCGGCGCGCAGCCGCTCGAGCAGCGCGCCGAGGCGCCCTACGGCGCTCCCGCCCGGGCAGCTCGGGTCGCGCGCGCAGACGGCGTCGAGCGCGTAGCGCGCGACAGTCCCCGACGACACGTACCAGGGGTCGAGCCCGCGCACGGGATAGGAGGAGTCGAGCAGGACCGAGTGCAGCAGGCCCTGGTGGCGCGCGATGAACGACTGCACGAAGTAGGTCCCGTACGAGTCGCCGTACAGGTCGACCCGCCCGAGCCGCAGGGCCCGGATCAGCGCGGCCAGGTCTCGCTGTCGCGTAGGCGGTCGCGAACAGGTCGGGCGACCCGTAGCGCCGCGCGATCTCCCTCGCGCAACGGGCGACCACCGGCGCGAACGACAGCCCCGAGCTGACGCCCTTGTAGTCCTGCAGGCTGCACTTGATCAGCGCGCTGCCGCCGGTGCCGCGCTGGTCCATCAGCAGCAGCCCGCGCTCGCGCAGCAGCGGCCCGTAGATGCCGGTGTACTCGACGCGGCTGCCGGTGGAGGGGTAACCGGGGCCGCCCTCGACGGCCACGAGCGCCGGGTGGCCGGCGCCCGGGCGGCGCGGCGGCAGCCAGCGGAACGACACCCCGATCTTGCGGCCCTGCGGCCGCGCCGGATCGAGCGGGCGCGCGAGCTTGCCGCACCACCAGCGCGCGCCGTCGGCGCAGCGGTGCAGCGACTGCTCGCCGAGCCGCAGCGAAGGCGGCGCGGCGACGGCCGCGGGCGCGGCGACCGCGCTCAGCGCGATCGCCGCGACCAACGACCTCAATCGGCTACTGCTGGAGCCAGGCGTCGACCTTGTCCTTGTTCTCGTCGACCCAGTCCTGCCCGGCCTTCTCGGGATCGACCTTGTCGCCCGCGATGGCCTTCGCGACCTGCTCCTGGTCCTCGTTCGTGAGCTTCATGTTCTTCAGCACCGGGTACGCCGGCGAACCTGAGTCGGCGAACTTCTTGCTGAAGAGCTTGTTGATGATCGTCACGTCGTACTCGCAGTTGTACTGCTTGGGGTCGCCACCCTCCTTGGCGTCGTCCTTGCAGTCCTTGTTGGCTGACGTGCGAGGCGGCAGCTTGACCTCGGCCAGGTCGTACTCCTGGTTGAGGTACTGCGGCGTGTACCAGTAGAAGATCACCGGCTCCTTCTGCTTGTACAGCTGGCTCCAGCGCGCCACCTGGGCCGGCTCCGCGCCGGCGGTGATGTGCTTGAAGTTGAGCCCGAGGTCCTCGATCAGCTCCTTGTCCTTCTGGACGTAGCTCGGGTCGCCGCCGAGGAACATGCCCTGATCGCCGGACTCGGCGGTCTTGAACAGGTCCTCCTTGCCCTTCAGGCCCTCCCAGGTCTTGAACTCGGGATGCTCGTCCATCAGGTACTTCGGGATGAACCAGCCGATGTGGCCCTCGACGCCGAGCGGTCCGCCCTGGACGACGGTGCCGCCCTTGTCGATGTACTTGGCGTACTCGTCGACGTGCTGCCAGTCCTCGAGCACGGCGTCGACCTTGCCGTCGGCCATCGCCTGGAAGACCGGGATCTCGGCGATCTTGGTGATCTCCACCTGGCAGCCGAGCTGGTCCTCGAGCACTGCCTTGGCGATGTAGGTGTTGGCCGTCGACCCGGCCCAGGCCTGCTCGTTGAGCACGACCTTGCCGCAGTCCTTGCCGTTCGAAGCGGTGCCGCCGCCCCGCTGTCGCTCGAGTCGTCCTTCGACGAGCCGCAGGCCGCCGCGAACAGCGCGAGCATCAGCGCCATCACGACGGGCAACGACCATCTCGAATGCTTGCCCATGAACCCCTCCCTCATCGTGGTTGAACCTTTCGCTGTCCCTGCGTGACACGGTCGAGCGCGATGCCGAGCGCGAGGATCGCGAGCGAAGCCACGACCCCCTCGCCGAACTCGTTGCGCTGGAGGCCTCGCGCCACCATGTCCCCGAGCGCGCCGGAGCCGACCAGGCCTCCGATCACAACCACCGCGAGGACCAGAATGATCCCCTGGTTCACGCCGAGCATGATGCTCTCGCGCGCCAGCGGGATCTTCACCTTCAACAGCACCTGCATGCGGGATGCGCCGAACGCCGAGGCAGCCTCGACGGCCGTCGGCGAGACGTTGCGCACCCCATTGGTCACGAGCCGGATCACGACGGGGATCGCGTACAGCACCGAGGCGACCACACCCGGAATGCGCGACACCGGCATCAAGTAGATGAACGGGATGATGTAGACGAGCTGCGGGAGCGTCTGGAGCGTGTCCAGCAGCGGTCGCAGCAGCCGCTCGACGCGCGGGCTCTCGGCGGCCCAGACGCCGATCACGATCCCGAACAGGACGGCCAGCGCGGTCGCGACCAGGACCTGCGAGGCCGTGTCCATCGCCGGGTCCCAGACGCCCATCACGCCGATCGCGATCAGCATCAACAGCGTGGTGATCGCCGGGCGCAGCCCGCTCAGCACGAACGCCATCGCCGTGAAGCCGGCGAGCACGATGAACCAGGGCGTCTCGACGAGCACCAGCCGCAGCGGCTCGAGGAACCTCTCGAGCAGGAAGTTCCCGATCGGCTCGGTGATGCCGAAGATGAACGAGCTCGGGTCCTGGACGTAGTCGAGCGCGTCCTGGATCCAGCCCAGCAGGTTCTCGTTGATCGTGGCCGTGTAGACGGTCGACGACGTCTCGAACTCGTCCGGGTAGAGCGACTGGGCGCCGAGCACCTTGGCAAGCACCACGATCAGCGCGATCCCGCCCAGGGTTGCGAGCGTCATCCGGCGCCGGTGGCGGCGCCGCTCGTCGGTGAGGTGGGCGTGCGTCGGGTCGGTGCGCTCCGCGATCGCCGAGGTGGCGCGGTCGAGCGCGATCGCCATGATCACGATCGCGACGCCCGCCAGCAGGGCCAGCGCGGCGTTCGAGTAGAGGCCGTTGGTGACGACGTCGCCGAGCCCCTTGCCGCCGATCAGGCCCGCGATCACGACCAGCGACAGGGCGAACATGATCGTCTGGTTGACCGACAGCAGCAGCTGGCGCCGGGCCAGCGGCAGCTGGACCTTGAGCAGCGTCTGGGCGCGGGTCGAGCCGAACGCCTGGGCGGCCTCGACGGAGTCCTTGGTGACCCCGCGGATGCCGAGCGCCGTGATGCGCACGGCGGGCGGGATCGCGTAGATCATCGTGCAGATCACCGCGGCGCCGGGGCCGACCGAGAAGAGGATCACGATCGGCATCAGGTAGGCGAAGGCGGGCACGATCTGCATCGCGTCGAGCGCCGGGGTGATCGCGCGCATGAACTTCTCGGAGCGGCCCGCCAGCACCCCGAAGGGAATCCCGATCGCGAGCGAGATCAACACGGCGGCGAGCATCAGCCCGAGCGTCTGGATGCTCTCCTCCCACAGCCCCATCAGCGCGAAGGAGACGAACGCGAAGAACACGATCAGCGCTGCGCGCCAGCCGCCGAAGCGCCACACGAGCAGCACCGAGGCGGCGATCGTGCCGATCCAGGTGAGCCACTCGAAGATGTCGATGAAGGCGGTGACGAGCCACTCGCAGAACGAGCGGAAGCCCTCGAGCACGGCGAAGACCGGGTTCGGGTTGTCGGCGGTGCGCTGCTCGAGCAGCCAGTCCTGGGCGTTGTCGAGCTTGCCGGGCAGCTGCTCCCAGGTCAGCGACGCCGGCCAGCCGTAGTCGCCCTTCAGCAGGAAGTAGGCGACCAGCCAGAGCCCGACGATCGCTCCGACCCTGGCCGGCCTGCCCCGCCAGCGCGACGTGGGCACGAACGCCGGCGGCGCCGCGATCCTGCCGCTAGCTACCGCCACCGGCCATGGCCTCGAGGATCGCCACCCGGTCGACGATGCCCACGCAGCGCCCGTTCTCCACGGCCCGCACGGGCCCGTCGGTGGCCGCTGCCATCGGCACGGCGTCCTTGACCAAGGTGGTCACGGGCAGCTCGGGGCCGCCTGTCTCCTCGCCGGGCTTGGGGTCGCGCATGATCCAGCGCAGGGTGAGGACGTGCGTGCGCGGGATGTCGCGTACGAAGTTCTCGACGTAGTCGTCGGCGGGCGAGCCGACCAGCTCCTCCGGCGTGCCCAGCTGCACGATCGACCCGTCGCGCATGATCGCGATGCGGTCGCCCAGGCGCAGCGCCTCGGGCAGGTCGTGGGTGATGAACAGCATCGTCTTGCCGGTCTCGGCCTGGAGCCGGATCACCTCGTCCTGCATGTCGCGCCGGATCAGCGGGTCGAGCGCGCTGAAGGGCTCGTCGTAGAGCATCAGCTTGGGGTCCACGGCGAACGCGCGCGCCAACCCGACGCGCTGCTGCATGCCGCCCGACAGCTGGTCGGGGAACTGGTTGGCCGCGTCCTCGAGCCCGACCAGGGTGAGCACGTCGGCCGCCTTCGCGAGCCGCTCGCCCTTCGGCACGCCCTGGATCTCCAGGCCGAAGGCCACGTTGTCGATCACGCGCCGGTGGGCGAGCAGGCCGAAGTGCTGGAAGACCATCGAGACCGTGTGGCGGCGCAGCTCGCGCAGCGCGGCGGCGTCGGCGGCCATGACGTCGCGGCCGGTGATGTTGATCTTGCCGGCGGTCGGCTCGATCAGGCGGATCAGGGTCCGCACGAGCGTCGACTTGCCCGACCCGGACAGGCCCATGACGACGAACACCTCGCCCGGCTTGACGTCGAGCGAGATGTCGCGCACCGCGACCACGCAGCCCGTCTTCTTCTGCAGCTCTGAGCGCGACAGCTCCGCGTCGGGCGTGCCGATGACCTTGTCCGCGCCGGGCCCGAAGACCTTCCAGACACCCTCGGCGCGAACCAGCGGCTCGCCGTTCCGCGCGGCCGCGGGCGCTCCCTCCTCCATGGTCTCAACGGCGGTACCGCCGTTCGAGTCAGTCACTGCGGCGATGATATATCAGCGCTTCACGGCCGATGCCAACGCTGGCGCAAGCGCTCAATCAGGCCTTAAAGAGGACGGTCTGCAGCTCCGTCAGCGTGTCCATTGGGATGCGCGCCGCCGACGCGCCCGATCCCGCTCTGAGAGCGGGCGTTGCCGCCCCAGGGCAGGTGCGGCTCCCAATAGTTGGTCGTCTCGTTGATGTTCACGAGGCCCATGTGGACCGAGTCCGCATAGCGCAGCCCGGCGGCCAGGTCGGCGGTGAAGATCGCCGCCATGAGGCCGTAGGACTGGGAGTTCGTCTGCTCGATGGCCTGCTCGAGCGACGCGATCCCGACGACGGGCGCGATCGGCCCGAAGGTCTCCTCTGTGACCGCGATCGAGTCGGCCGGGACCGAGTCGAGCACCGTCGGCTGCCAGTAGAGGCCGGTCGGGAAGCCGTCCGCGCGGCTGCCGCCGGTGACGACGCTCGCGCCGCGCTCGACCGCGTCGGCCACGTGGCGGTCCATCTTCTCGGCTCCGGGCTCGTTGTTGACCGGGCCCATCGTGGTGGCGTCGTCGAACGGGTCGCCGAGGCGCACCTCGCGCTCGACGTCGGCCGCGAGCAGCTCGACGAACTCGTCCCTGACGGCCTCGTGCACGAGCAGCCGCTCGGCCGCGGAGCAGCTCTGGCCGGCGCCCAGGAAGGCCCCGACGCGGGCCGCCTCGACGGCGGCGGGCAGGTCGGCGTCCTGCATCACGACGAACGGGCCGTTGCCGCCCATCTCGAGCAGCTGCGCCTTGCCCGCGGCGCGCTTGGCGACGGTCAGGCCGGTGGCGGTGGAGCCGGTGAACGCGACCGCCCGCGTGCCGGGGTTGGCGGCGAGCTCGTCGCCGACCTCGGGGCCGGGGCCGAGCACGAAGTTGAAGACGCCCGGCGGCAGGTCGGCCTCGACGACGCACTCCGCCAGCAGCCCGGAGCAGACCGCCGTCGACGGGGCCGGCGTCCAGACGACGGTGTTGCCGCAGGCCAGCGCGGGCGCGAGCACCTCGGCGGGCATCGTGTAGGGCCAGTTCCAGGGCGTGATCAGGCCGAGCACGCCGAGCGGGCGCCGCAGCAGCAGCACGCGCCGGCCGGGCGCCGCCGGCTCGGGGATCGTGCCGGTCAGCCGCTTGCCGTCCTCGGCCGCCATGCGGAAGAACTCGACCAGCTCGCCGACCTCGCCCTCCGCCTCCGCCTTGAGCGGCTTGCCCTGGTCGAGCGTGAGCGTGCGGGCCAGCTCGTCGCTGCGGCGCTCGCAGACGTCGGCGACGCGATGCAGCAGCTCGGCCCGCTCGAAGCCCGTGCGCGCCGCCCAGGCGGGGAAGGCCGCGTTCGCGGCGGCGATCGCGCGGCGGGCGTCGTCGCGGTCGCCTTCGGCGACGGGCCCGAGCGACTCGCCGGTGGCGGGGCTCAGCGCCTCGACGGTGGCGCCGCTCGCGGCGTCGCACCACTCGCCGTCGACGAACATGCGCGTGGCCATCGCTCAGCCCCGGCTGAAGGCGGCGAGCAGCTCGCGCTGGAAGCCGAGCACGTGCTCGCGCATGATCGAGCGGGCACGCTCGGCGTCGCCCGCGAGCAGGGCCTCGACCAGGTGGGCCTGGTCGTGGACGGCGTGGCTGAGCCCGGGCAGGCGTTCGAGCACGAGGTACCAGACGCGCAGCGAGTGGGTGAAGTAGCGCTCGAGCGTGTCCTGGAGGTAGGGGTTGCCGGAGGCCTCCCAGGTGAAGCGGTGGATGCGCTCGTCGAAGCGCATCAGCCAGTCCTGGTCGCCGGAGCCGGCGAGCTGCTCGACCTCGCGCAGGAGCGCCTCGGCGGCCGCGCGGTGGTCGCCGTCGAGGCGTTGCGCCGCGAGCTCGGCCGCGTAGCCCTCGAGCTCGGCGCGGACCTCGCTGATGTTCTCGATGTCGGACGCCTCGACGGGCGAGACGAACGTCCCCCGGCGCGGCTGCACGGCCACCAGGTTCTCGAGCGCGAGCCGCTTGACGGCCTCGCGCAGCGGCGTGCGGCCCACGTCGAGCTCGCGCATCAGCTCGTCCTCCCGCAGGACCGTCCCGGGCGCGAGGTGCAGGGTGACGATCCGGTCGCGCAGCTCCACGTAGGCGCGATCGGCCTCGAGCTTGATCGACGGCGCCTCGTCTGCGGGAGGGCTCGTTGGCGTGGCGGCCATCCGGAGTCAGATATATCAGGTGCGGGCGACCGGTTGCACGTGCGAGCTCAGCTCGCCGTCGCGCACCGCGTGGACGCCGAAGCCGGCCGGCTCGTCCGCCAGCTCGATCTGCTCCAGGCCGAAGTCGAGCCGGGTCTGGACGTAGGTGCTCGGCACGGTCAGCACCGACCGGCCGGCGAGCTGCCCCGTCATGACGCGGTGCACGTGACCCGCCACGACGCGCCTCACCTGCGGATGCCGCTCGACCACGTCTCCGAGCGCGCGCTGGTCCGCGAGCGCCAGCGCGACCCGGTCGAGCGCCGGCACGCCGCTGCGAAGCGGCGGGTGGTGCATCGCGATCACGGTCAGGGCGTCGGGCTGCTCCGCGAGCGTCGCGTCGAGCCAGCCGAGCCGCTCGGCGTCCAGCGCGCCGGCGTCCTCGCCGGGGATCGTCGTGTCGAGCGCGACCAGGCGCAGCGGACCGAGGTCGAGCGCGTACTGCACCGGCTCCGCGCCGGCGCCCGGCAGGCCGAAGTGACGACGCAGCGGCGCGCGGGCGTCGTGGTTGCCCGGCAGCACGTGGACGGGGGCGTCGAGCGTCGCGAGCAGCGCGCGCGTGGCGTCGTACTCGGCGTCGGCGGCGTTGTCGGCGAGATCGCCCGAGACCAGCACGGCGTCGGGCGGCTGCGGCATCGCCCGGACCGACTCGACCGCGGCGCCGAAGCGCTCCAGCGGGTCGGCGTCGATCCAGTCGGCGCCGACGTGCGGGTCGCTCAGCTGCACGAGCAGGAAGGGAAGGCTCACGCGCCGGATGATGGCACGGTGATAGCCTGATATATCAGCGATGTCGGTGTCCCGCTCAGCTGCCCGCGGGGAGGCCGGGTCGGTTCAGACCCGGGACAGAGGCCTCGCCGATCTGCTGCGCAACGCCCGCTTCGAGGTGCTCCCGCTCGACGGCATCGAGGAGCGGGTCCGCAGCGCGCTCGCGACCGACGCCAAGGTCACCGTGACCGCGTCGCCGAGCCGCGGCATCGAGGCCACGCTCGACCTGACGGAGCGGCTCGCCCGCGCGGGCTACGCGACCGTGCCGCACGTCTCGGCCCGCCTCGTGCGCGACGCCGCCCACCTGGACGAGGTGCTCGACAGGGCGCTGGCGACCGGCGTGCGCGAGCTGTTCGTGCTCGCCGGCGACGCGCCCGAGCCCGCCGGCCGGTTCCGCGGCGCGGTCGAGCTGCTCGAGGCGATGGGGCCGCGGCGCTCCGAGTTCGACGCGATCGGCATCACGGGCTACCCCGAGAGCCACCACCTGATCAGCGACGAGGAGACGATCCGGGCGATGTTCGCCAAGGCGCCGATGGCGACGCACATCGTCAGCCAGCTCTGCTTCGACGCCGACGCGATCCGGGCCTGGATCAAGCAGGTCCGCCGGCGCGGAACGGACCTGCCGATCTGGATCGGCGTGCCCGGGCGGGTGCCGTACTCGAAGCTGCTGCGGGTCTCGATGAAGATCGGGCTGGGCGAGTCGACGCGCGTCCTGAGCCACCACCGCAGCTGGCTGTCGCGCCTCCTCACGCGCCAGTTCAAGCCCGATCGCCTCGTGCGCGAGCTGACCCCGTGCGCGACCGACCCCGCCGCCCGGGTCGCGGGCTTCCACCTCTACACGTTCAACGAGGTGGCGCGCACGGAGGCGTGGCGCCAGGCGGCCCTGGCCAAGCTCGGCGCCTGACCCCCGCTCCACGAGGGGTTGGTCACTTTCTGGGTTCAAATGAACCCGGAAAGCGCCCAACCCTCACTCCGTCGAGCGACTCGGCCAGCAGGGTCGAGACGTCGGCGACGCGCAGCTCCGACCCGTTCGCCTTCACCCCGTCGTCGAGCATCACCGTGCAGAACGGGCAGGCCACCGCGAGCGTGTCTGCGCCCGTCGCGGCCGCCTCGCGCGCGCGTTCCTCGTTGATCAGACCGGCCCGCTCCTCCATCCACATGTGGGCGCCGCCCGCCCCGCAGCAGAAGGTCCGCTTGCCGCTGCGCTCCATCTCGACCGGCTGGCCGACCGCCTCGACGAGCGAGCGCGGGCTCTCGAGCACGTCGTTGTGCCGGGCCAGGTAGCACGAGTCGTGGTAGGTGATCTCCTCTTTGCCGCCGTTTACGCGAAGCCGGCCGTCAGCGACGAGGTCGGCGAGCAGCTCGCTGTGGTGCACCACCTCGTACGAGCCGCCGAAGTCGGGGTACTCGTTCGCCAGCGTGTTGAAGCAGTGCGGGCAGCTCGCCACGATCTTGGTCACGCCGGCCTCGTTGAGCGTCCCGACGTTCTGCTCGGCGTGCGCCTGGAACAGGTACTCGTTGCCCATCCGGCGCGCCGGGTCGCCCGTGCACGACTCGCGCGGCCCGAGGATCGCGAAGTCCACGCCGGCCGCCTGGAGCAGGCGCGCGGTGGACTCCGCGGCCGTGCGGGCGCGCTCGTCGAACGACGCCGCGCAGCCGACCCAGTAGAGCACCTCGGGCGCGGGCTCGCCCGGCTCGAGCACCCGCACCCCGAGCTCGGCGGCCCAGTCGGCGCGCTCGGTCTGCGCCTTGCCCCACGGGTTGCCGGCGCGCTCGACGTCGCGCAGCATCGGCTCCGCCTCGGCGGGGAAGCGCGCGTCCATCATCACGAGGTGGCGGCGCAGGTCGACGATGTGGTCGACGTGCTCGATCGACACGGGACACTCGCGCACGCACGCGCCGCAGGTCACGCAGTCCCAGACCACGTTGTCGGTCACCGCGCCGGGGACGAGCGGCTGCGCCTCGAAGCCGTCGTCGCCGCGCAGCAGCGGCGGCCCCTCCTCGAAGACCTGGTCGCGCAGGGCCATGATCAGCAGCTTCGGCGAGAGCTCCTTGCCGGTCGCCCAGGCCGGGCAGACGTCCTGGCAGCGCCCGCACTCGGTGCACGAGAACGTGTCGAGGGTCTGCTTCCAGGTCAGGTCGGCGACCGTCCCCGCGCCGAAGCGCATCTCGTCCTCGGGCCCGTCGAAGCGCAGCGGCTCGAGCCGGCCTCGCGCGCGCGTACGCGTGAAGAACACGTTCACGGCGGCGGTGGCGATGTGGAGGTGCTTGGAGTGGGGGAGGTAGGCGAGGAAGGTCAGGATGATCAGCACGTGCGCCCAGACGAAGGCGCGCTCGCAGACCTCGGTCGCGCCGTCGTCGCCGAACAGGTTCGAGAGCGCGTTCGACACCGGCGACGAGCCGGCCGGCCACTCGTTGAGCCCGAGCGCGATGCGCGACGCGTGCCAGAGCAGCAGCGTCGTCACGATGCCCGCGATCAGCGCCAGGATCAGGTCGGCCTCGCCCAGGTGGCTGCCCTCGAAGCGCGCGGGCCGCTGCACCTTGCGGATCAGCACGGCGCCGATCACGCCGACCAGCACCAGCACGGCGAACAGGTCGACGAGGAACGCGAACCAGCCCTGGTGGCCGAGCCACGGCAGGGTCGCGTCCCGGTCCACCGCCCCGATCAGCGCGATCAGGATCGTCGGGAACAGGACCAGGAAGCCCCAGAAGATCGCCGCGTGGATCAGGCCAGGGACGAGCCGCTGGAGCAGCTTGCGCTGCGCCAGGACGATCTCGGCCTCGTTGCGGACGCGCTGCGGGACGTCGCCGGACCGGTCGGTCGGCTTGCCCATCCGCACGAGCCCGACCAGCAGCCCGGCGCGGCGCGCGAAGAGCGTGCCGCTGACCGCGAGCGCGGCCACCAGGGCTAGCGCTCCGGCGGCGACCGCTATGACGCTCGCGCCTTCTTCAGCTCGGCGGTGATCGCCGGCACGATCTCGGTCAGATCCCCGATCACGGCGTAGTCGGCGCTGGCGAGGATCGGCGCCTCGGCGTCGGAGTTGATCGCGAGGATCTTCTTGGCGCCCTTGCAGCCGGCGATGTGCTGCGTCGCGCCGCTGATGCCGCAGGCGATGTAGAGGTCGGGCGAGACCTTCGTGCCGGTCTGGCCGACCTGGTCGGTGTGCGGGCGCCAGCCGGCGCTCGTCACGACGCGCGAGCAGCCGACCGCCGCGTCGAGCAGGCCCGCCAGCTCCTCGAGGATCCCGAAGCCGTCCGCGGAGCCGACGCCGCGCCCGCCGCTGATCACGACCTTGGCCTCGGCCAGCGACACGCCGGCGGTGACCTGGTCCACATGCTCGACGACCTGGACGGCCAGGTCCGCGTCCGACAGCGCCGGCGCGAACGTCTCGGCGGCGGGCGAGCCGGCCTCCTCGACTGCCGGGAGCGCGTGCGGCGCGACCGACAGCAGCGGCAGGTCGGAGTGGATGCGCGCCTGCTCGAGCAGGCTGCCGCCCCAGCGCACGCGCGTGACCACGTCGCCGTCGACGGCGGTGCAGTTCGCCGCGAACGGCAGGTCGCGCCGCGCGGCCAGGTGGGCCATCACCTCGTTGCCTCTGTTGGAGCCCGGGGCGACGACGGCTGTCGGAGCGACGCGGTCGATCACGTCGCCGACGGCGGTTGCCCACGCGCCCGGCGAGTAGGCGTCGATTCCCTCGGCCACGTGGACGCGCTCTACCGGCAGGTCGACCTCCGCCGCGGACACCGCCTCGACGTCACCCAGCCGGCGCGCGAGCGTCAGCGCCTGGCGCGACAGCTCCTCGTCCTCGACCAGCAGCAGGACCGTCATCCGGCCACCCCCAGCTCGCGCATCACGTCGACCACCGCGGGCGCCGCGTCGGGGCCGCTGCCGAGGATCTCAGCCTGCTTGCCCTGGCCCTCCGGGACCGCCAGCCGCAGCCGCTCCAGCCGCGGCGCCGGCCGTTCGACCGCCACGGTCTCGACCGGCTTCTGGCGCGCGCGCAGCTTCGCCGGCACGGACGGATAGCGCGGCAGGTTGATGCCCTCCAGCACGGAGACCACGGCCGGCAGCGACAGGCGGTAGACGTCGCGCCCGCCAGCCACCTCCTGCTCGCAGCGCGCCGATCCGTCCTCGACCGTCAGCCCCTTCAGGCCGGTCGCGACCGGCCTGCCGAGCGCCTGCGCGACGCGGATCCCAACCTGAAAGCCACCCGCGTCCGCCGACTCGTTGCCGAACACGATCAGGTCGAAGTCGCCGGCCTGGGCGGCGATCGCCGCGGCCGTGGCCTGGGCGTCCCACTCCTCGCCGTCGGTGGCGAGCAGGATGCCGCGGTCGGCGCCGATCGCCAGGCACTCGCGGATCTGCTCCTCGGCCTCAGGCGGCCCCAGCGTCAGCACGGTCACCTCGCCGCTCTGCGCCTCCGCGATGCGCACCGCCTCCTCGACGCCGCACTCCTCGTGCGGGCTGATCGTGAAGCCGAGGTGGCGCGTCTCGAGCGCCTGCTCGTCGGCGGTCAGGACCATCTTGCCGCCCGTCAGCGGCACGCGCTTGACGCAGACGAGGATCCTCATGCCGGGACCGCGCCGGCCGCCTTGACGCGCTCGTTGTCGGGATCGAAGACCGCCGCCGAGGACGCGCTCGCGACCGTGACCGGGTAGCGCTCGCCCATGTACAGCACCGACAGCTCCTCGCCGACCACGGCGTGCTCCGGCGGCAGGTACGCCATCAGCAGGTGCTTGCCGACCGACGGCCCGGCGCCGGCGCTGGTCACGAACGAGCGCCGGCCCTTGGCGTCCTCGAGCGGGGCGCCGTCGCGGGTCAGGATCGGCTCGCCGCCGAGCATGTAGCGCTTCACGCCGGCGGCGGAGGTGTGGTCGTCGACCGTCAGCGTGCACATCACCGCGACCGGGTCCTGCGAGCGGTGCCGCACGTAAGCCTCCTTGCCGACGAAGTCCTCGTCCTTGACCTTGCCCCAGGCCATGCCGGCCTCGACCACGTCGTACTCGCCGTCGAGCTCGAAGCCGAAGGCGCGGTAGCACTTCTCGAGCCGGCCGGTGGTCCCGTAGACGCCGATCCCGGCGGGCACGACGCCGTGCGGCTGCCCGGCCTCCCAGACCGTGTCCCACAGCTTGAGCCCCTGGTCGACCGGGACGTACAGCTCCCAGCCGAGGTCGCCGACGTAAGAGATGCGCGACGCGAGCACGCGCAGCGAGTCGACCTCGATCGTGCGGCAGCTGGCGAACGGGAAGCCCTCGTGGGAGACGTCGTCGCGGGTGACCGACGCGAGGATGTCGCGGGCGCGCGGGCCCCAGAGCCCGAGCGTGCACCAGCTCGAGGTCAGGTCGACGACCTGGGCGTCGACGGCGTGGTCCGCGAACCACTTGAGGTCGGCCATCCCGTGGGCCCCGCCGGTCACCACGCGGAAGTGGTCGTCGGCGAGCCGCATGATCGTCAGGTCCGAGCGGAAGCCGCCGCGCTGCGTCAGCACGGGCGTGTAGACGACCTTGCCGTGCTTGACGTCCATCTGGCGCACCGCCACGCGCTGCACGGACGCGAGCGCGCCCGGCCCGACGACGTCGAAGACGCAGAACGCGGTCAGGTCGAACATCGCGGCGCGGTCGCGCATCGCCAGGTGCTCGGCGTTGATGATCGGCGACCACCAGCGCGAGTCCCACTCGGCCTCGCGGTCGGCGACCTCGAACTCCTCGACCAGCGGCCGGTTCGAGTCGTACCAGTGCGGGCGCTCCCAGCCGGCGGTCTCGAAGAAGACGGCGCCCAGCTCGCGCTCGCGCTCACAGAACGGCGACAGCCGGACGTCGCGGTTGGACGCCCACTGCTCGCCCGGGTGGACGATGCCGTAGGTCTTGTTGAAGCCCTCCGAGGCCCGCGCGCGCACGTGGTCGGCGCTCTTCTGGTGCTCGTGGAAGCGCGCGACGTCCGAGGCCTGGAGGTCGATCTCGGGCTCCCCCTCGACCATCCACTCGGCCAGCGCGCGGCCCACGCCGGGGCCCTCCTTGACCCAGACCGCGGCCGCCGACCAGAGCCCGCCGGTCTCCGGCGTCTCGCCCAGGATCGGCAGGCCGTCGGGCGTCAGCGAGAGCAGCCCGTTGATCGCGTACTTGATGCCCACCGACTCGTCGCCCACGATCTCGGGCATCAGCTCGAGCGCGTGCTCCATCTGCTGGACGAAGTCGTCCTCGGTGAAGGGCAGCTCGGTGGGGGTGAGCGCCGACTCCTCGATCGAGGGGATCTCGTCGGGGTCGTGCAGGATCGGCCGGTGGGCGTAGGAGCCCACCTCGAGCCCGCTGCCGTCCTGGCGCTCGTACATGTTCGTGTCCATGTCGCGCACGATCGGGAACTCGATCGCGCTGGTGGCGCCCGCGAAGTGGGGGACGGGGCCGATGTCGATCATCTGGTGGACGGCCGGCGTGAGCGGGATCGACGCTCCGGCCATGCGCGCCAGGAGCGGGCTCCAGACGCCGCAGGCGATCACGACGATCTCCGCCTCGACGTCGCCGCGGTCGGTGCGCACGCGCCGCACGCGCCCGCCCTCGACGTCGATGCCGAGCACCTCGGTGTTGGCCGAGACGGTCAGCGCGCCCGCGCCCTGCGCCTGCTCGCGCAGCAGGGTGCCGGCGCGCAGCGAGTCGACGACGCTGACCGTCGGGCAGTAGAAGCCGCCCACGATCACGCTCTCGTCGATGAACGGGACGAGCTCCTTGACCTGCGCGGGCGTGACGAGCGACGCGTCGTCCACGCCCCACGAGCCGGCCGACGACATCCGCCGGCGCAGCTCCTCCATCCGCTCCTCGGTGCGCGCCACCTCGATGCCGCCGCACTCGATGCGCACGCCCAGCTCCTCGTACTGGGCCATGCTGTCGAGCGTCAGCGCGGTCATCTCCTTGGAGTGGTCGACGGGGAAGATGAAGTTGGACGCGTGCCCGGTCGAGCCGCCGGGGTTGGGCAGCGGCCCCTTGTCGACCAGGACGAGGTCGGTCCAACCGAGGCGAGCCAGGTGGCCGATCAGGCTGTTGCCGACGATGCCTGCACCGATGACGACCGCGCGGGCCGCCGGGGGCAAAGCGCTCGCTGATCCGGAGGGATCGGTCAAGAGGACACCTCGTGGTTGGAATCGCCGGGCGGAGCCTGATATATCACAACATGTGCACTCGGCGCGAGAGCTGCGCAGCTCGATGTTCAGGATCGAGCTCGCCGGCCGAGCCGCTCGGCTGGAGGAGGTATTCGAGGGCTTCGGCGAGCACGATCGGCTCGGGCTTGTGATGCGTCAGCCCTGCGGGGCGGTCGGCGCCAGCGCCCTGATCGCGGCGACGATCACGGCGTTCTACGACATCCAGCGCTCGCGCGGGACTGACTTCTTCATCTACCCGGACTACTACCTCTTCCACGTCGGCGCTCCGCTCGGCGACCACGCGCGGCTCGACATCTGGCCGAGCCGCAAGGAGGTGGTGGTCGAAGACGATCCCGAGCGCATCCTCGAGGCGATCGACGACCGGGCCATCTCGCGGCTGCTGGTGGAGGACGGCCCCCGCGGCAACGCCGACCTCGACGCCGAGGCCGTGGCCAGCGCGCGGGCGCGCGTCTCGAGCTGCCTCGCCTACAGCGCGTCGGGGCGGGTGGGCGAGGGCGACGTCCGAATCGCGAGCAACGAGGTGACCGAGGGCTATGTGACCGCGGTGCTCGATCCCGAGGCGCGCATGGAGCGGCTGCGGTCGGGAGGGGAAGCGGAAGCGCAACGGGCGGAGACGATCGCCGTGCGCGCGGACGAGGTTCCCGCGGAGGCGCGCCGGGCGATCATGAGCGCCCGCGCGGGCCTGATCGAAAACGGCCTGCCGGTCGAGACCTACCGCCGCATCGGGCTGGACGAGGCCCTGGCCCTGCTCGGTTGACCGCCCACCCTAAGCGGTGATATATCAGGTGGCGCGTTCCACGACGAAGTCTCAGAGCGGAGGTACACGCCTTGCCACAGGTCAACGAGCACCCCGGGATCATGCTCTACTCGCGCATCCGCAAGTCGCCGTATTTCTACGCGTCGCGCAAGCATGGGGTGCAGCTGTACAGCGTCTACAACCACATGTACCACCCGCGCCACTACGGCGACCCTGTGCAGGAGTACTGGCACCTGCTCAACGGCGTGACGCTCTGGGACGTCGCGGTCGAGCGGCAGATCGAGATCTCGGGGCCGGACGCGTTTGAATTCACCCAGCTGCTGGTGGCGCGCGACCTCAACAAGTGCGCCGTGGAGCAGTGCAAGTACGTCTTCCTCTGCCTGCCCGACGGCGGGATCATCAACGACCCCGTCCTGCTGCGCGTCGAGGAGAACCGCTTCTGGCTCTCGCTCGCGGACAGCGACGTGGAGTTGTGGGCGCGTGGCGTGGCCTACAACAACAACTACGACGTGACGATCAAGGAGCTCGACGTCGCCCCGCTCCAGGTGCAGGGCCCGAAGTCGAAGGACGTGATGGCGGACCTGTTCGGGGACAGCGTCCTCGACATCCCCTACTACTACATGCGGCCCTACGAGCTCGACGGCCTGCGGGTGCTGGTGTCGCGCACCGGCTACACCTCGGAGCTCGGCTTCGAGATCTACCTCTATGAGGCCAGCAAGAACGGCATAGCGCTGTGGGAGAAGGTGCTCGAGGCCGGCGAGCCGCACGGCCTCGAGGTGATCGGGCCGTGCCATATCCGGCGCATCGAGGGCGGCATCCTCGCCCTGGGCCCGGGCTGCGACATGTGGTACGACACGAACCCGTACGAGGTCGGGATGGGCTACGACTGGATGGTCGACCTCGAGCAGGCTTCGGACTTCATCGGCAAGGACGCGCTCTCCAAGATCAAGGCCGAAGGCCCGGAGCGTCAGCTCGTCGGCGTCGAGATCGGCGGGAGCGGGGTCGGCTCCTACAACGACGGCGGGATGATGGACGTGTTCCCCGTCAACAAGGACGGCGGCCGCGTCGGCCAGATCACGTCCGCCTGCTACTCGCCGCGGCTCGAGAAGAACATCGGCTATGCCATGGTGCCCACCCAGCACGCCGAGCTGGGCACCGAGTTCGAGGTCGAGCGCCCGGGCGAGACCGTGTCGGCCGTCGTGGTCCCCAAGCCGTTCATCGACCCCGAGAAGGAGACCCCGAAGCAGGAGCTGACGGCGGCGGAGTCGTAAGCTCCGTCGCTGCGCGTGGCCTCTCGCTACGACTTCGTGATCGTCGGGGGCGGCTCCGCCGGCAGCGTGCTCGCCAACAGGCTGTCGGAGGACCCGTCCGTGCGCGTGCTGGTGCTCGAGGCCGGGCGGCAACGACTCGCGCTGGGACGTCTTCATCCACATGCCGGCCGCGCTGGCCTTCCCGATCGGGAGCCGCTTCTACGACTGGCGCTACGAGTCGGAGCCCGAGCCGCACATGGGCGGCCGGCGCGTGTACCACGCGCGCGGGAAGGTGCTGGGCGGGTCGAGCAGCATCAACGGGATGATCTTCCAGCGCGGCAACCCGCTGGACTACGAGCGCTGGGCCTCCGACGCGGGGATGGAGACGTGGGACCACGCCCACTGCCTGCCGTACTTCAAGCGGATGGAGAACTGCCTGGCGGCGGCGCCCGACGACCCCTTCCGCGGGCACTCCGGGCCGCTCGTGCTGGAGCGGGGGCCGGCGCAGGGGCCGCTGTTCGACGCGTTCTTCGAGGCGGTGCAGCAGGCCGGCTACCCGTTGACCGACGACGTGAACGGGTACCGCCAGGAGGGCTTCGCGGCGTTCGACCGCAACGTGCACGACGGGCGCAGGCTGTCGGCGGCGCGGGCGTATCTGCATCCGGTGATGAAGCGGCCCAACCTGGAGGTCCGGACGCGGGCGTTCGTGAGGCGCATCCTGTTCGAGGGCGAGCGGGCGGTCGGGGTTGAGTACGGGCGCGGGCGCCGGGCGCTCGCGCGCGAGGTGCTCCTGTGCGGGGGCGCGATCAACACGCCGCAGCTGCTGCAGATCTCCGGCGTGGGGGCGGCCGGCGAGCTGGGCTCGCTCGGCGTGGACGTCGTGCAGGACCTGCCCGGGGTCGGCGAGAACCTGCAGGACCACCTGGAGGTCTACGTGCAGCACCGGGCCCTGCAACCGGTCTCGATGGCGCCCTACTTCGCGATGCGACGGCGGCCCGCCGTGGGGCTGGAGTGGCTGCTGCGCAAGAGCGGCCCGGGAGCGACCAACCACTTCGAGGCGGGCGGGTTCGTGCGCGGCAACGACGAGGTCGCCTACCCGAACCTGATGTACCACTTCCTGCCGATCGCGGTGCGCTACGACGGGACGCTGCCGCCGGGCGGGGGAGGGCACGGCTACCAGGTGCACGTCGGGCCCATGTACTCGGACGTGCGCGGGAGCGTCAAGGCGGTGTCGGCCGACCCGCGGGCGAAGCCGGCGCTCCGCTTCAACTACCTGTCGACGGACAACGACCGCCGCGAGTGGATCGAGGCGGTCCGGGTGACGCGCAAGATCCTGTCGCAGCCGGCGTGGGAGGGACTGGACGGGGGCGAGCTGTCACCGGGTCAGGCGGTGGAGACGGACGAGGAGATCCTGAAGTGGGTCGCGTCGGACGCGGAGACGGCGCTGCACCCATCCTGCACCTGCCGGATGGGGACGGACCCGCTGTCGGTGGTCGATCCGCTCACGATGAAGGTGCGCGGAATGGAGGGCCTGCGAGTCGTCGACGCCTCGGTGTTCCCCTACGTCACCAACGGCAACATCTACGCGCCGGTGATGATGACCGCCGAGAAATCCGCCGACCTGATCCTCGGCAACACCCCCCTGCCCGCAGAGCCTGTTGCATTTTTCCGGCACGGGCAGGAGCGGGCTGGCACAATCTGAGCCGTCAAGGCTCTCGCGCTAACAGCTGCAGTCGGCGGATTTCTGGCGTTCGCGGCGCCGGCCGGCGCCGTCCCGGTCGCGCTCGTTCACCTACACGCCGGCCGCAGCCGCTCACCGGTCAGACGGTCACGTTCACCTCGACGTCGAGCCGGGGCCAACACGTTCAGCTGGGACCTCGACGGCGACGGCGACTGCGACGACGCGACGGGACCGGCCGTGACCACGTCGTTCCCGCTGCGCCGGGCGCGTACGCGGTCGACGCATCTGCGCTGGACGGCGATCCTCGACGATCGCGCAGTCGCAGGACGATCACTCGTCCGCAACCGCCCGCCGGTCGCCTCCTTCACGGTCGGCCCGACCGCGCCGGTCGCCCGGCGAGCTGGTCACGCTGACCTCACCTCCGCGTCGACGCTCGACGGGCCGATCATCGCTGCAGCAGTGGGACCTCGACGGAGACGGCGTGTACGACGACGCCACCGGCGAGACGGCCGCGCTCTACTTCTGGCCGCGGGCCGGCACCTACCAGGTCGGCGCTGCGCGTGACCGACCGCAACGGCGCGCCGCGTCGCGATCAGTCGGCCGCAGTCGTCGTCGGCCCCGGCCGCCGCTGCACGCGCCCACGCCGCGCATCCGCTTCGTCGGCGTCCCCACCGCCGAACGGGCGCACGCCTGGACCTGCTCACCGTCACCGCGCCGAAGGGCGCCCACGTGGGCATCCGCTGCAAGGGCCGGGGCTGCCCGTACAAGCACAAGCGCTTCACCTCGAAGGGCAAGCGCGTCAACCTGCGCGAGCTGGCGCGCAGCTTCCCCGCCGGCACCGTGATCGAGCTACGGGTCACGAAGCCCGGCACGATCGGCACCTTCACCCGCATCCGCATCCGCGCCGGCAAGCGCCCCGCTCGGCTCGATCGCTGCCTCGACCCGGGCAAGCCGAACAAGCTCGTCAGCTGCCAGCGATGAACTCGTCGAGCCCGGCGCGGGCTCGACGGCGCACCGAGCCCTGCACGATCGGCGTCCAGCCGAGCAGCAGGCCGGTCGGGCCGAGCGCCTGCCGCGCCCACGCGTGGAACCCGAAGGAGTCGTCGTGCTCGGCGATCAGGCCGTCGGCGAAGCGGAACCGCGCCCGCACGTCGTTGTGCACCTTGCGGCCCGTCTGCGTGAACGTGTAGTCGGCCAGCCAGTGGGCGGCGCCGCTCTGGTCGTCGGCGTCGTGCTCGGCCAGCTCGATCCGCAGGTCGTCGGCGCGGCTCGTGAGCATCCGCCACATCGCCCCGGGCTCCTCTCCGTGCAGGTCCTGGAAGACCGGGTCCGAGAACCGCGCGCCGGGGGCGTAGCAGGCCGCCATCGCGTCCCCGTCGTGGCGGTTGAAGGCGTCGTAGAACCGCTCGATCAGCTGTCGGTTGGCGTCGGCTGCGTCGGACACGGCGCGAGTATCCCACGGCGGCGGTGACAGAACGATCCCTTGAGCGAACCGCTCGGCGGGGCGATCGTCGGCGCGTGACCGAATCCCTTCCCCTGGCCGGCCGCCGCGCGCTCGTGACCGGCGCCGCCGCCGGCATCGGCGCCGCCACCGCCCGCCGCCTCGCGGCCGACGGCGCCACCGTCGTCCGCGCAGACGCCGTCGCGCCAGAGCCCGGGGCCGCCGGCGCGGCGCTGGTCGCCGACGTGACCGACCCGGCGCAGGTGGCCGACGCGGTGCGCGTGGCGGCCGGCGATGGTCAGCTCGACATCTGCGTGGCCAACGCCGGGGTGTCGCTGATGGAGGACTTCCTCGACGGGACGACCGCGAGCTGGGGGCGCGTCCTGCGCGTCAACCTGATCGGCGTGATGCTGACCCTCCAGGCGGCCGCCCGCTCGATGGTCGAGGGCGGACGCGGAGGCCGGCTGCTCGCCACGGCCTCCATCGCCGGCCTGCACGGAGAGCCGGGCAGCTCGGCCTATTGCGCGAGCAAGGCCGGCGTCATCGCGCTCGTCAAGACGCTCGCGATCGAGCTGGGGCCCCACCGGATCACCGCGAACGCCGTGGCCCCCGGCCAGATCGACACCGCCATGAACGCGCGCGACCTCGAGACCGCGGCCAGAGCCTCGCGGCGACCCGGCTCGGAGCTCCTGCGCGAGCACCTGGACGGGCGCGTGCCGTCCGGTCGGCTCGGCACCCCCGACGAGGTGGCCGCCCTGTTCGCGTTCCTGGCGTCGGACCAGGCGGCGTTCGTCAACGGGGCGGTGCTCCGGGTGGACGGCGGCGAGCTCGCCTCCTGAGCGAGCCGCCTACTCGACGAGCCCGCGCCGCATCGCCTCGGCGACCGCGGCGGCGCGCTCGCCGACGCCGAGCTTCTCGTACAGATGCTGGAGGTGGGTCTTGACGGTCGCGGTGCTCACGTGGATCCGGCGGCCGATCTCTGGCGCGGTCAGCCCACCGGCGACGAGCTTGAGGATCTCGCGCTCGCGGTCGCTCAGGAAGGGACGGTCGTAGTCGGCGCGCAGCCTGATCTCGCCCGCGATCCCGGCCTGGAGCTGGGGCGCGAGCACGGTGCCGCCCCTGGCGACGGCAGTCACCGCATCGCACAGCTCGCCGGCGTCGGCGTCGTGCGTCAGATAGCCGGCCGCGCCGTTCTCGATGGCGCTGTACACGAGCCCCGGCTCGGGCTCGGCCGCGATCATCACCACCCGGGTGCCGAGCCCGTCGCGTCCGACCGCGTTGAGCACCTGCTCGCCGGTGAGGTCGAGCAACCGCCGGTCCACCACGGCGACGTCGGGTCGCTCGGCCTCGATCGCGTCGAGCGCCTCGCGCCCGTGCCCCGTGTCGCCGATCAGCTCGAGCTCGGGGCGCTGCTTGATCGCACGAACCAGGCCGTCGCGATAGAGCGGCTGCCCGTGGGCGACCAGCACCCGAATCCGGACGGCACCGATTTCTGGCCTCCTTGGCGCTCGAGACGAGTCCCTTGCTGAGCGAGGTTCCGGAGTTGTATCAACGAAAGGCGCATTTGCATAGAGAATCTTTAGCGATCGTGGTCTCCCCGATCCAAGGCGCTCACGGGACGGTCGGCTGGGACTGGGCCGGCATGCGCGCCCGGTGCTACCGGGAGGCCGCTCGGCTGCTGCCGCGGCCGGATGCCGAGGAGGCCGTGCAGGAGGCCCTGACGCGCGCCTGGCTGCGCCGCGACGCGTGCCGCTCCCCCGACTCGCCGCTGCCCTGGCTGCTCGAGATCACGCGCAACGAGGCGCGCCGCCAGCTCGGGCGCAGCAGTCGCAACGCGACGCTCGAGCTGCTCGAATCGGCGATCGCCCACCACCGGCGGGAGGACGAGGAGGCGACCGTCCGGATCACGGTGGAGCAGGCGCTGTGCAGCCTCGGCGAGGGCGACCGGCGCGTGCTCAGCCTGCGCTACGCCGAGGACCTCACCCAGGTCGAGGTCGCGCGCCGCCTCGGCGTGCCGGAGGGGACGGCGAAGGTACGCCTGCACCGCGCGCGGCGGCGCCTGCGCAGGCTGCTCGAGGACTAGCCCTCGTCCTTCGAGGGCGCCTCGAAGTGCATCATCACGAGCCGGGTCGGGATCTCCTCCTCCTCCGACTTCTTGAGGCGCTTGGCGCTCTGCGCCGCGATCGTCTCGGCGTCGCTGAGCGTCTTCCGGAGGCGCTCGTTGAGCTCCTTCCAGCCCTGCTCGTCGAGGACGAGCGGACTGCGCGTGAGATGCCGGTCGGCACGGCTCTCGAAGGTGCCCGACTTGATCGCGTCCGACGCGTCCTCCCAGATCATCTGGAGGATCACGTCCGCGACCGCCTGGCGCCCCGAGCGCGGCAGCCGCTTCCAATCGCGGTCGCTGAAGAAGGGTCGCATCAGCGCGCGGTAGTAGTGCTCGATCGCCCCGCGGCGCTGGGCGGTCCGCACCAACTCGATGCAGCCCAGGTCGTGCAGGGCGCGAACGTGGTAGCTGACGTTCGGCAGCCGCTCATCCAGCATCTGAGCGATCTCATTCGGGCTCGCGACCTGCTCGTTCAGGATCGTCAGGATGCGAGTCCTCATTGGGTGGGAAAGCGCCTTTGCTAGGCGCGGATCGACGAGTCCGGCCGATTGCTTGGCCATCCGGGCTCCCTCCCCATCGGTGACCAGATCAGTCCATTACCGAGCGCGACCCTATCGAAGGGCGCAACGACAACCAATGGTCGCGCGGTCGTGATCAACGATGGCCATGACTCGACCCACGGTCGCGCCACCGTACGAGTCCTTCGCGGAGTTCTACGACGCCTTCACGGAGGGATCCGACTATGAGCTCTGGACGTCCCACGTCCTGGATCTCGCTCACCGACATGGGTTAACCCGTACGCGGCTGCTCGACGTCGCCTGCGGGACGGGCAAGAGCTTCCTCCCCTTCCTGGGCCGCGGGTTCGAGGTGACCGGCGCCGACGCCTCGCCCGCGATGCTCGCCCAGGCTGCCCGCAAGACGTCCGACGCCGTGCTCGTCGAGGCGGACATGCGGACGCTGCCCGTGCTCGGCCGCTTCGACCTGGTCGTCTGCTTCGACGACTCGCTCAACCATCTGCTCGAGGAGGCCGACCTCGAGGCCGCGCTCGGCTGCATGGCGTCGAACCTCGCGGCCGAGGGGCTGCTCATGTTCGACATGAACACCCTGCTCGCGTACCGGAGCACGTTCGCGGTCGACCGCGTCTTCGAGAGCGAGGGCGTCACGTTCGCCTGGCGCGGGGAGTCGCAGCCCGACGCCGCCGCCGGGTGCTACGCGGCCGCGAGCATCGACTGCTTCGCGCCCGGGCCCGACGGGTGCCATCGCCGGACGACGAGCCGCCACGAGCAGCGTCACTTCCCGCCTCACCGGGTGACGCAGCTGCTCGCGCGAGCCGGGCTCGCGTGCCTCGGCGTCTACGGCGTCCTCGACGACGGATCGCACGTCGCCGAGGTCGACGAGAGCACCCAGCTGAAGGTCATGTACGTCGCGCGACTCGCGAAAGGAGGTGACTCCGAATGACCATCAAGAAGACGGCCAAGCCCGTCCTGCCGACCCTGTCGATCACGAAGGCGTCCTGACGCCGGCTGGCGGATCGGCTCGGCGCCCCGGCGCCGAGCCGTCGCCGCTCGCTCCAGCCCGAGGAGACGCGTTGCGCAAGCCACGCCTGAAGCGGACGGTCGACGCCGTCGAGTCCGCCGCCGGTGACATCTACATCCTGCGGCCCGGGGCCGACTCGGACCTCGTGATCGAGCGACCCGACCGCGCCGCGCGGCGGCTGCTGGCCGCCCTGGACGGCAGCCGCACCGCCGCGCAGCTCGAGCAGGAGTTCGGCGCCGGCCGCGTGCGCTCGGCGCTGGCCGGCCTGGGGGAGGCGGCGCTGCTGGAGGACGCCACCGACGACGAGCGCACGCCCGAGCGCGAGCGCGAGCGCTGGGATCGCCAGCTGCGCTACTTCAGCGACCTCGCCGCCGGCGACACGCCCGCGTCCGAGTACCAGCGCCGCATCCGCGCGGCGCGCGTGGCGCTGCTCGGGGTGGGCGGGCTCGGCAGCTGGGCGGCTTACGCGCTCGCCTGCTGCGGGGTCGGGGAGCTCGTGCTCGTGGACGGCGACGTCGTCGAGGAGAGCAACTTCAACAGGCAGATCCTCTACCGCGAGCGCGACATCGGCCGGCCCAAGGTCGACGCCGCCGCGGACGCGCTCGCCGAGTTCAACTCGAGCTGCCGCCTCGAGTCCGTGCCCCGCCGGCTCGACGGCGTCGGCGCGATCCGCGCGGTGATCGAGGGCGCGGACTTCGTGGTGAACGCCGCGGACTGGCCCGCCCACGACATCGAGCGGTGGACGAACCGGGCCTGCGTGGAGGCCGGGCTGCCGTTCATCACGATGAGCCACTCGCCGCCGGTGGCGCGCGTCGGGCCGCTGTACCTCCCCGGGTCGACCGGCTGCTACGCCTGTCAGGAGACCGCCTACCGCGAGTCGCACCCGCTCTACGACGAGCTGGTCGAGCAGCGCCGCGGGCGTCCCTCGCCGGGCGAGCTCGGCCACCGGCTCGGCCTGACGTCGGGTGGCGTGACCGCGCTCGTGGGCCGCCTCGAGGATGCCGGTCACGTCGATCGCTCGCCGCACCCGGGCGACCGGCGCTCCCGCATCCTCACGACGACACAGGCCGGCGACGCCCACCTGGCCCAGTTCCTCGAGCCGGTGCTGGCCCCGGGCGAGCGCCTGCTCGAGTGGCTGTCGCCCGAGGACCAGCGTCTGATCGAGCGGTTCGTGGGCTCGCTCGTGGCTCTGAAGCAGCACGCCGCGGCGGCGACTCCGGGTCCTGCGCCCGAGCGTTCGAGCGAGCCCTACTCGCCCGCGCTGTTGATGTAGCCGCGCGCTACGCGGTGGCCGCGCGCTGCTCGGTGGCCGCGTCCGCCGGCCCCTTGTTGTCCTCCCACCAGACGTTGATCGCCTCGATGGCCGGACCCATGATCAGGTTCGTCTGGAAGTTCTCCGTGTCGTTGACGTTCGGCACCGGCGTGTCCGGAACGTCGAGCCCGAGCAGCTCGCAGAGCGGCTCCCAGCCGTCCTTCGGGTGCCACACCAGCAGGCGGTCCGCCGGCACGGCGTCGATCACCTTCTGGTTCCACTCCTCCATCGTGGACGCCATCTTCTGCTCGTCCCCGCCGACGGTCACGCCACTCGCGTCCCACATGTCGGACATCACGTCGATCCAGCCGGCGAAGTCGGGGTCGACGTGATACTGCGCCCGGGCGAGGTGGTGCATGAGCGTGTCGCCGACGAACACCTGGCTGATCGTGTCGCTCATGCTCTTGACCCAGCTCTCGGGCGAGCGCACGCTCAGCAGCACCTTGGCGTCGGGGTATACGTCCATCAGCTCGCGCCAGTGGTAGGAGCCTGGCCAGTCGACCACGGACTCCTTGCCTTCGAAGAGCTCGTCCCACGGACCGTTGCCCTCCAGGGCCGCCCGCCACTGCGGTACGGCAGTGGCCCTGTCGGACATCATGTCGCGCATGTGGTAGCAGGGCAGGCCCAGCATCTCGAGCGCGATCATCTGGGTCGTGGTGGCGGTTCGCGGCAGGCCGGCACCGATCAGCTTCATGGGTTTCCTCCGGGGGTTTGGGGGGACGCGATCTTATGGGGCGGGCCTCAAGGCCGCCGTCCCCGTACCTGGTAGATCGAGGTGAAGCCGCTCAGGAAGCCCCGGCGGGCCGCCCTCAGGTAGAGCCGCCAGACCCGCAGCCGCTCCGGCCCGGCCAGCCGCAGCGCGGTGTCGAGGTTCGCGTCGAGGTTGCGCGCCCAGTGCTGGAGCGTGGTCGCGTAGTCGTTGCGGAAGCCCTCCACGTGCTCGGTCTCGAGCCCCGCGCCCTCCAGCGCCAGCTGGATGCGCGACAGGTGCAGAGGCGCGGCATCGGGGAAGACGTAGCGCTCCGAGAAGGCGCCGGCCTCCGCGTCGGTGTGGCGCAGGCGCGCGATCCCGTGGTTGAGGATGCGCCCGCCGGGCTTGACCAGCCGCGCGACCTGGCGCGCGTATACGTCGATCTGGTTGACGCCGACGTGCTCGACCATGCCGATGCTGGCCACCGCGTCGAAGGGCTCGTCGGCGAGCTCGCGGTAGTCGGCGACGCGGATGTCGACCCGGTCGCCCAGCCCCAGCTCGTCGGCGCGGCGCTGACCGAGCTCGGCCTGGGGCGGCGACAGCGTGATCCCGACGACCTCGACGTCGTGCCGCTCGGCCGCGTGCCTGGCGAAGCTGCCCCAGCCGCAGCCGATGTCGAGCACGCGCTGGCCGGGCCTGAGGTCGAGCTTGGTGCAGACGAGCTCGAGCTTTGTCTCCTGCGCCTCCTCCAGCGTGGTCGCGCCGCGCGAGAAGATCGCGCAGCTGTACGTCATCGAGGGGCCGAGGAAGAGCTCGAAGAACTCGGGTGGCAGGTCGTAGTGGTGGCGCACCGCGCGGGCGTCGCGCTCGCGGCTGTGGCGCTTGCCGCGCGGGCGCAGCTCGGCGCGCGGCGGGCGCGGGGGCGGGCGCAGGCCGCTGGCCCTGGCCGCCGCCAGCGCCAGGCGGGCGCGCGTTCCGCGGTCGAGCGACGGCGGCTGCCACGAGTCGAGCAGGTCGAGCACGGCGTCCACGTCGTCGACGTCGAGCTCGCCCGAGACGTAGGCGCGGCCCAGCCCGAGCTGGCCGGGGGCGCGCAGGGCGTGCGCGAAGGCGGCGGGGGAGCGAACCTTGAGGCGCGGACCGCCACCGTTCGTCGAGGGCAGCTCGGTGCCGTCCCAGAACTCGACCGTGAAGGGCCGCTCGGGCAGAGCGCTCTGGAGCTCGGAGCGGATGGGGGCGGTGGTGGAGAGCAAGCGGCGAAGGTATCGCAACGGGCGTGAAATCCGCTCTCGAAGGGAATAGGGAGGCGTGCGCATCGGGGGGAGAGCGGCCTGCTTGGCGGCGATCGCCGCACTGGTGAGCGCGTCGCCGGCCGCGGCGGATTATGTGGCTCTGGGGGATTCCTACGCGGCCGGCCCGCTCATCCCGGCGCAGATCCAGCCGTTCGGCTGCCTCAAGTCGAGCAACAACTACGCCCACCTGGCCGCGCCGCAGCTGCACCAGCCGGCCTTCCGGGACGCGACCTGCTCTGGCGCGGAGACCGAGGACATGACGGCGCCGCAGAACGTCACGCCCGGGCCGAACCCGCCGCAGTTCAACTCGCTCGACGCCGACACCCAGGTCGTCACGTTCAACATCGGCGGCAACGACATCGGCTTCACGAGCATCGCCGAGAGCTGCCTCAGCGCCTCGCCGTTCGGCAGCAAGTGCAAGAGCACCTACGTGCACGACGGCCGCGACGAGATCAGCGAGCGCATCCAGGCGACCGCTCCCAAGGTCGCCGCCGTCATCCAGGGCATACACCAGCGCGCGCCGCAGGCGCGCGTGTTCGCCGTCAACTACGCGGCGATCTTCCCCGAGCGCGGCGTGCTCGGGTGCTGGCCGCAGCTGCCGATCGCGGCCGGCGACATCCCCTACCTGCGCGACAAGCAGAAGGAGCTCAACGCGATGATCGCGGCGCAGGCGGCGGCCAACGGCGCGCGACTGGTCGACTGGTACGCGGCGAGCATCGGGCACGACTCCTGCAAGCCGCCCGGCATCCGCTGGGTCGAGCCGCTCGTGCCCGCCAACGCGGCGGCCCCGGTTCACCCTAATCTCCTGGGCATGATCGGGGCTTCGAAGCTGGTCGTCGCGGCCGCGGGCAGCTGAACACGGCGCGCCACCAGTCGGATCGCCACCGCTGGGAGATGGTCACGCGCCCGGCGCCGCGCGCCCTGCGCGGCTACGTGCGCGACTACACCGGCTACGAGGAGTGGAGCGCGGAGCCGCTGTGCAGGCGCGAGGTGCCGTCGGGGGACGTCACGCTGATCCTCAGCCCCGACTCGGTGCTGCGCCTGCCCGAGCGTCACACCTCGTTCGTGGCCGCGCTGCACGACAGCTGCGCGCTGGTCGAGCACCCGGGCGAGCAGCGCGGCGTCGAGGTGCGGCTCACGCCGCTCGGCGCGCACGCCCTGTTCGGCGTGCCGATGCACGAGCTGACCAACCGCGTGGTCGAGCTGGACGAGCTGGGCGTGCGCGGCGAGCTGGTCGAGCGGATCTGGGACGCGGACGGCTGGGAGGGCAGCTTCGGCGTCCTCGACGACGCGCTGGCGGCCGCGCTCGGCGAGGCCCGCCCCGTCTCGCGCGAGCTGGCCTGGGCCTGGGGCCGCCTGCGCGCGAGCGAGGGCCGCGCGGCGATCGCCTCGCTCGCAAGCGAGCTCGGCTGGAGCCACCGGCGCCTGATCGGCCGCTTTCGCGAGGGCATCGGCATGCCGCCCAAGACGCTCGCGCGGGTGCTGCGCTTCGAGCGCGTCTCGCGGCTGCTGCGCGAGGCCCCGGAGCCGCGGCTGGCCGAGGTCGCCTTCGACTGCGGCTACTACGACCAGGCCCACCTCAACCGCGACTTCCGCGAGTTCGCGGGCACGACCCCGGGCGAGTACCTGGCCAGCCGGCTGCCCGACGGGGCCGGGGTCAAATCCGTCCAAGACGCCGCGGCGGCGCCGGCGTAGCCTGCTCTGAATGCAGAGCATCTACCCGACCTTCAAGTATCAGGACGCCCCCGCGGGGATCGACTTCCTCGAGCGGGCGTTTGGCTTCCAGCGGCACGCCGTGCACGAGGGCGACGGCGGTGCGATCGCCCACGCCGAGCTGCGCTTCGGCGACGAGGTGGTGATGCTCGGCTCGGTCGGCGGCGGCGACCCCAGGCTGGACAGCAGCGCCGGCCACGGGACCGTCTACCTGGCCGTGGAGGACGTCGACTCGCTGCACGACGCAGCCGTGGCCGCCGGCGCCGAGATCATGCGGCCGCTCGCCGACCAGGACTACGGCTCGCGCGAGTTCTCCGCGCGCGATCCCGAGGGCAACATCTGGAGCTTCGGGACCTACAGGCCCGAACTCGGCGGCTAGTTGGCGCGCAGCGCCGGCATCCTGCTCTACCGCCTCGCCGAGGGCGAGCCCGAGGTGCTGCTCGTCCATCCCGGCGGCCCCTTCTGGGCGCGCAAGGACGCCGGCGCGTGGTCGATCCCCAAGGGCGAGCACGGCGACGACGAGGACGCCCAGGCGGCCGCGCTGCGCGAGTTCCAGGAGGAGACCGGCACGGCGCTGTCGCCGGCGGCGCTCGCCGAGCTCGGCAGCGTCCGGCAGAAGAGCGGCAAGCACGTGACCGCGTGGGCTGTCGAGGGCGACCTCGACGCCGCCGCGATCCAGAGCAACACGTTCGAGCTGGAGTGGCCGCCGCGCTCGGGACGGCGACGGGCCTTCCCTGAGGTCGACCGGGCCGGCTGGTTCGCCCTCGACGCGGCGCGCGAGAAGCTCAACCCGGCGCAGGTCGCGTTTCTAGACCGCCTGGGCGAGCTGCTCGCGCTAGCGGCGCGGGCGCGCGCGAGCGCAGCACGGTCTGCGCGCTGCGCCGCGGGCTGAGCGTGATCGCCCTGCGCCGGCTGCCCTCGGTCAGGTCCGGCGCGGGGGCGGGCTCGGCGCGCGTGAGCATGGCGCGCAGCACGATCTTCATCTCGAGCTGGGCGAAGCTCGCGCCGAGGCAGCGGCGGCGGCCGCCGCCGAACGGGATCCAGGTGTAGGTCCCGGGTGACTCGTCGAGGAAGCGCTCGGGGCGGAACTCGTACGGGTCGGGGTAGATCTCGGGGTCGTGGTGGATCAGGTAGGCGTTGGGGATCAGGCAGACGCCCTCCGGGTAGGCGAAGCCGCCGACCTCGACCGGCTGCTTGGTCAGGCGCGGAGCCGCGTTGGGGATGACCGGGCGGCGCCGCAGCGTCTCCTGGATCGTGGCGGTCAGGTACGCGTCGCCGTCGTCGCCCGAGTCGATCTCCGCGAGCAGCCGCTTCGTCACCCGCGGAGCGCGCGCGAGGCGCTCGAAGACCCAGGCCAGCTCGGAGGCCGTCGTCTCGTGGCCCGCGACCAGGAGCGTCATCAGCTCGTCGCGCAGCTCCTGCTTTGACATCGGCGAGCCGTCCTCGTGGCGAGCGGCGAGCAGCATCGCGAGCACGTCGTCGCGCTGCTCGCCCTCGGGGTCGGCGCGGCGCTCGTCGATCAGCTCGAACAGCAGCGCGTCGCTCTCGTCCCGGCGGCTGACGAAGTCGCGCCAGTGCCGGCCGCGCTGCAGGGCCGGGATCATCGAGGCGGGGTTCGCGCCCATCTCCAGGTTGTGCGTGAGCAGGTCGCGCACCCGCTCGAGCCGAGGGCCGGGATCGAGGCCGAAGACCGCGCGCAGGATCACCTCCATCGTGAGCGACTGGAGGCGCGGGTGGAGCGCGACCGGCTCGTCCAGCGGCCAGCTCGCCACCTCCCGCTCGGTCACGTCGCGCAGCAGGCCGGTGAGCGCCTCCATGCGCTCGCCGTGGAAGGCCGGCAGCATCAGCTTGCGCTGCGACAGGTGCGCGCGCTCGTCGAGCAGGATCACCGAGTTTCGGCCGACGATCGGCTCGAGCACCTGAGCGCCCTCGCCGGGGTGCAGCACCTCGGGCGGCGCGGTGAAGACCTCCTTCACCTCGGCCGGGTCGGTCAGGTAGACGGCCGGCGGCGACTGGAGCAGGCGGACGGTGAAGCGCTTGCCGTAGCGCGCCCGGCAGCGCTCGAAGAACGGGATGCTGCGCGTCCACCAGGCGAGCGTCTGAACCGCTCGCGGAGACTTCGGGCCGGGAGGCAGCTGCGCCACGGGTGGGGCCGACCGTAGCGCGTGCGCTGCGTCCGTTATGTGATCAAGCTCACAGAGTCCGTTCTAGAGCAGGATGATCACCAGGATGATGATGAGAATCAGCGTTCCGATTCCGATGTACACGCTCCCCCTCCTTTCGGCCGGTACGCCGCCCTACTGCCCGGCCGGGAGCGTGCCAAACCGCGTAATTCTGTGGAAGAGGCGCGCGCTCGGGCGCTCGTGGCGGCGCAGCGTATCGCGGGTCGAACGAGAAGAACCCGAACTTGGGGTAGTAGCCGGCGGACCACTCGAAGTTGTCCGTCAGCGACCAGGCGAGGTACCCCTTCACGCGCGCGAGGCGGTCGCGCATCGCCCCGCGCAGCACGCGCAGGTGGTCGAGCAGGTAGTCGCGGCGCATGTCGTCGTCCGCGTCGGCGAGCCCGTTCTCGGTGACGTAGACCGGGAGCCGGTAGCTACCGGCCGTGCGCAGCACCGTGCGGAACCCCTGCGGGTAGACCTCCGCGCCGAAGTCGGTGCACGTCGTCGGGCACGGCGGCGCGGTCGGGTTGAGCGCCCAGCGGTACGTGTTCGTCGGCAGGAAGTCGAACAGCGGGATCGTCGAGCTGGCGGCGCCGGCAGGCCGGTGACGCGGCTGCGGAAGTAGTAGTTGACGCCGATGAAGTCGGCCCGCCCGCGCAGGTCGCGCCTCCGCTCGCCCGGCTCGATGCGGCCGTCGACGTTCGCGTCGATCTCGCCCCTGACCGCCGCGTTGAGGAAGACGCGGTTGAAGACGTAGTCGGCGTGCCGCGCGCCGCGGCGATCCGCGGCGCTGGCCGGGTCCGACGGGCGTGAACGCGATCATGTTCTGGACCGGCCCCACGCGGGCCCTGCGGTCCTGGCGGTGGACGGCGTCGTAGGCGAGCCCGTTGGCGTCGGCGAGGTTGCGCACCGCGCGGATCGCCGCGGGGAACGAGTAGACGCCGGGCGGGAACCAGCCCGCGAACGCGCCCGGGACGTTCACGTAGCCGTTGACCGCCACCACCATCGGCTCGTTGACGGTCACCCAGAGGTCGACGAGCTTGCCGTAGCGCCGCGCGGCCCAGCCCGCGAAGTCGCCGAACGCCTCGACGGTGCGCCGGTCGAGCCAGCCGCCGCGCCGCACGGCGGGCAGCGGGTCGTCGGGGCCGACCCCGGCGAACGCGCGGCGCACCGCGATCGGGTCGTGCAGCCAGCGCGGCAACGTGAAGTGGTTGAGCGTGACCATCGGCCGCATGCCGAGGCGCCGGATGAAGCGCAGCTCGGCGGCGTAGTGGCGGGCCGCCGCCCTGTTCGCCCGGTCGGCGCGCGCGGCCCCCCCGTGCGGTCGCGCGGGAACAGCCGGCTCCACTCGATCGAGATCCGGAAGGCGTTCGATCCGAGCCGGTCGCGGGCCAGCCGCGCGTCCTGGCGGAACAGGCGCCAGTGACCCGGTCCGCGCTCGACGCGGTCGCCGCTGACGCGACCCGTGGAGATGTTCTCGCGGTCGTGGCTCCAGGCCCACCAGTCGCTGCGGCGGTCGGCGTGCGAGGGGCTCCCGCCGGCCTCCGTCTGGAAGGCGGCGATCGCCGTGCCCCAGAGGAAGTCCCTCGGGAAGTCGCGCGCCGCCGCCTGGCCCGGCGCGAGCACCGCGAGCAGCAGGAGGAGCGGCAGGAGCGCGGCGCACGGGGCGCGCAGTCTAAGCGTCCAGAAAGGCCGTCGCCGCGACTGGATCCACGCGTCCGCGGCGTGCCGATGGCGGATGGGTGCGGACCCTTGTCGCAAGGCCGCTGCCCGCCCTGATCGCCGCCGTCCTGGCGGCGCTGGTCGGCGCGGCGCCGGCGAGCGCGCACCACACCCTCGACGGGACGCTCGAGGGCGTGCACGCCGACTACTTCGACGCGGGCTCGTCGACGACCGACTGGCGGCTCGACACCGGCCCGCAGACCCTCGACGTGCTGCCCACCACGCTCCCGGCGCTCAGCCCCGAGCACGACAACGTCGCGCTCACCGACCAGGACCCGGGCGCCGGGGTGGCAGGCCCGGTCAAGGCGGCCTCGGCGCAGGCCGCGCCCGCGCTGGGCGGCCGCAAGGTCGCGGTGATCGCGTTCAAGTTCGCCTCCGACCCGGCCAAGCCGCCGTGGCCGACCGACGCGATCCGCTCGTCGATCTTCACCGGCGGCGCCTCGACCAGCGCGTTCTTTCGGGAGGAGACCTACAACCAGCTCTGGCTGACCGGCAAGAACCGCGCCGACGGCGACGTCTACGGCTGGTACACGCTGCCGATCACCCCGACCACTGCGACTACACCACCTGGGCCACGATGGCCCAGGCCGCGGCGATGACGAACGGCTTTCCCGCCCAGGCCGCCGGCTACCAGCACGTCATGTACGTGTTCCCGCACCAAGCCGTCTGCAAGTGGGCGGGCCTCGCCTACCTGCCGGGCACCGAGTCCTGGATCAACGGCGACCTGAGCGTGCGCGTCACCGGGCACGAGCTGGGTCACAACCTCGGGCTCCACCACGCCGGCAGCTGGCAGTGCACCAACCCGAGCGGCCAGACCGTGGTCGTGTCCTCGAAGTGCCAGATCGACGAGTACAACGACCCGTGGGACGTCATGGGCGCGCTCGGCAGCCGCCACAACCACGGCTGGAACCTGCAGCGGCTCGGCGTGCTCCAGCCCTCGAACGTGCAGACCGTGAGCGCCTCCGGCACCTACACGATGACCTCGGCGCTCAGCTCGACGACCGACGCGACGACGCTGCGCATCCCGCGCACCTACGCCGCCAACGGGTCGGTGCAGGACTGGTACTACCTCGAGACCCGCAAGGCGGGGGGCGCGTTCGACAACTTCTCGGCGAGCGACTGGGCGGTGCGCGGGCGTGACCATCCGCGTGGACGACAACCCCGACCAGCTGACGCGCTCGCGCCTGCTCGACACCCATCCCGGCGGGTCGATCTCCGACGCGCCGCTGCGGCCGGGCGAGACGTTCAGCGACGGCCACGTCGCCGTCACGGCGGTGTCGGCCGGGGCCGGGTCGGCGACCGTGTCGGTCAACATGGCGGCGCCGCCGCTCGACCAGCAGGCGCCGTCGGCGCCGACCGGCCTGTCGCACGTGCTGCTGCGCAGCGGCCTGCGGCTGACCTGGAACGGCTCCGGCGACAACGTCGGCGTGCAGAGCTACCCGGTCTACCGCGACGGCGTCGAGATCGGCACGGCCGCTACGAACAGCTTCGACGACGCCGCGGTCACGGCCGGGCGGCACGTCTACACCGTCTACGCCCAGGACGGCGCGAACAACCGCAGCGCCGCCTCGGCCCCCTACGTCGTGACCGTGCCGGCGGGCAGGAACGCGCAGCCTCAAGAAGCGGCCCGCCGACCGCACCGGGCCGCGGGTGCGGCTGCACCAGCGCCGCCTGCGCCACCGCCGCGTCAGGCTGACGGCGAAGGCGCGCGACGCCTCCGGCATCAAGCGCGCTGGAGCTGCGCATCGACGGTCGCCGCGTGCGCGCCCGCAAGGCGAGCCGGGTCAGCTTCCGCTGGCGCGAGCGGCGCGGGCGCCACCGCATCGTGGTCGTCGCGCAGGACAAGCGCGGCAACCGCTCGACGTACCAGCTGAACCTGCGCGTGCGGGCGTAGGATCCGCCCGTGACCCGCGGGACCTGGCTCGCGCTCGGGGCGATGGCGATCTCGGTGTTCGTGATCGCCAACGACCTGACCGCGCTCAGCGTCGCCCTGCCGGACATCGAGAAGGACTTCGACTCGGACGTCACGACCGTCCAGTGGGTGATCAACGCCTACGCGCTGGTGTTCGGCGTGCTGATCGTGACCGGCGGCCGGCTCGCGGACATGCTCGGCCGGCGCCGCATCTTCTTCATCGGCGCCGCGATCTTCGCCGCCTTCTCGGTGCTCGGCGGCGCGGCGCAGGACGAGCTCTGGCTGATCGCCTGCCGCGCGCTGATGGGCATCGGCGGCGCGATGATGTGGCCGGCGGTGCTCGGGATGACGTACGAGATCCTGCCCGACGACCGCGCGGCGCTGGCCGGTGGGCTGATCATCGGCTCGGCCGGCTTCGGCAACGCCGCCGGGCCCGCTGATCGGCGGGCTGCTGACCGACGCGCTGAGCTGGCGCTGGATCCTGTTCGCCAACCTGCCGATCGCGGCGCTGGCCTGTTTCGTGACCTGGCGCAGCGTGGCGGAGAGCCGCGGCTCGGGCGCCGAGGAGGGCATCGACGTGCCCGGCGTGGTCACCCTCTCGACGGGCCTGATCGCGCTGCTGCTGGCGCTCGACCAGGTGACGGACTGGGGCTGGACCGACCCGCGCATCCTCGCCCTGTTCGCGGCGTGCGTCGTGCTGCTCGTGTCCTTCGTCGGCATCGAGCGGCGCGCCGGTCCGCGCGCGCTGGTGCCCGGCGACGTGATGGCGAACCCGGCCTTCCGCGCGGTCTGCCTGGCCACTCTGCTGATGTCGGCCACGTTCTTCTCGGTGCTGCTCTACCTGCCCCAGTTCATGCAGAAGATCCTCGGCTGGGACCCGCTCGAGGCCGGCCTCGGGCTGCTGCCGCTGATGGGCGTGTTCGCGGCGATCTCGTTCGCCGCCGGGCCGCTCTACGAGCGCTTCGGCGCCAAGGCCGTGGTCACGGCGGGAGCGACCTGCCTGACCGTCGGCATCTTCCTGATCTCGCTGGTCGGCGCCGACTCCGGGCTGGGGCGAGCTGGTGCCGGGGATGATCGTCACCGGCCTCGGCGTGGGCCTCTTCTACTCGTCGATCACGACCGCGGGCGTAACCGCGCTCGACCCGTCGCGCTCGAGCCTCGCCGGCGGGATCGTCTACATGTTCCAGGTGGCCGGCGGGTCGATCGGGCTGGGCCTGACCACGACGGTCTTCACCACCGCGTCCGAGGACAAGCTGCAGGCCGCGGCGACGGGGCTGCGCGAGAGCGAGATCGAGGACGTGCAGGGGGTGCTCGCCGGCACGGACTCCGCCGCGCAGGTGATCGAGCGCGTCGGCGGCAACGCGGCCGACCGGCTGCTCGATCTGGTGCGCGAGGCGTTCGTCGGCGGGCTGACCTGGTCGTTCCGCCTGGTGGCGCTGCTGGCGCTGGGGGGCCTGCTGGTGTCGCTGTTCTTCGTCGGCGGCTCGCTGCTGGGCCGCCGCGCCGAGCCCGAGCCCGCGCCCAGCTCAGCCGAGTAGCGGGATGTCCTTCGTCAGGACCTCGTGGCCCTCGCCGGTGACGAGGACGTCGTGCTCGATCCTGATGCCGCCGAAGCCGAGCATGCGGTCGACGCGATCCCAGTCCACCGCGTGCGCGTGCTGTCGGCGCCGCTCGGCGTCCCCCAGGAGCGCGGGGACCAGGTAGACCCCCGGCTCGACCGTGACGCAGTGGCCGGGCTCGAGCGGCAGGTCGACCCGCACCGGCGGGAAGCCGGGGCGCCTGCCGGTGCGGCCGGGGAGCACCTCGCCGGCGTCGCGTATCCCGAGCCCCACCATGTGACCGATCCCGTGTGGGAAGAAGAGCGTGGCCGCGCCGGATTCCACGAGCGCGTCGGGCGCGCCGCGCAGCAGGCCGAAGTCGACCAGTCCCTCGGCGACGACGGCGGCCGCGGTGGCGTGCACGTCGAGCCATTCGGCCCCCGGCACGCACCGCTCGATCGCCGCGCTGCAGGCTGCCGCGACGACGGCGTGCAGCGCCTCCTGCTCGGGCGTGAACGAGCCGGAGGCGGGATAGGTGCGGGTCACGTCGCTCGCGTAGCCGCGCACCTCGGCCCCGGCGTCGACGAGCACGAGCTCGCCCTCGGCGAAGCCGCGCTCCGTCGGCACCCGGTGCAGCACTGCGGCGTTCGGCCCGCCGGCGACGATCGTCTCGAACGCCAGGCCGTCGCCGCCTCCCCGTAGGAACGCGGCCTCGATCTCGATCTGCAGCTCGCGCTCGCTGCGGCCGGGTGCGATCAGCTCGGCCGCGACGGAGAACCCCGCCCTGGTCGCGCGCTCGGCCTGCCGCATGCGCTCGAGCTCGACCTCGTCCTTGACCCGCCGTATCCGGTTGAGCGCGCCGCGCACGTCCGCTTCAAGCTCTGTGTCGGACTCGACCCCTTGAACCGCCTCGCCCAGGTTCGCCAGGCGCATCCCCCTGCGCGCTTCGAGCCACGCGGGCAGGTCCTCGGTCGAGATGCCCGGGGCGGCGGCGGGGGCTCCCGTCCAGAGCAGCTCCTGGGCGGTCGGCCGGGGGACGAAGTCGAACCAGCCGTCGGCGGGGTCGAAGGCGAGGACCGCCCCCGGGCGCTCGCGATCGGTCAGGTAGAGGTACTCGGAATGGGCGTGGAAGGGATACGTGCGGTCGGCGCGGCCGGGGACCGGGAGCGGCGATCCGGCGCCGACGACGACCGCCTGGCCGCTCGCGAGGCTCCACGCGTCCGCGGCGGCGCGCCGCCGCCGTTCGAGCTGCGCGTCGATCGCGCTCACGCCGGGGCTTCCGCGTCCGGGGCGAGCAGCCCGTGCGCGGCATCGCGGACGGAGCGGATGCGCCGAAGCGTCTCCGCGTCGCGCTCGGCCGGAGGCTCCACGGTCGCCCCGCCGCGCGTGCCCCAGCGGCGTGCCACCTCGGCGGCCGGCTCCCCGGTCAGGGCCGCGGCGGCCTGAGCCGCGGCGCCCAGCGCCACCAGCTCCTCGGCCTCCGGGATCTCCACCCGGCGGCCCGACAGCCGCGCCACGGTGTCCTGCCAGACGCGCCCGCGCGCCCCGCCGCCGATCAGCACGATCGGCGCCGCCGGGTGCAGGCCCGAGCCGGCCGTCTCGAGCAGGTCGAGCGCGTCGACGAGCGACGCGACCGCTCCCTCGTAGGCGGCGAGCAGGATCTCCCCGGGCTCGGTGGAGTGGCGCAGGCCGGCGATCGTCCCCGCCGCGTGCGGGAGGTCGGGGGTGCGCTCTCCGTCGAGGTAGGGGAGGACCGTTACGGACGTGCGCTCCGCCACCGCGTCCCGGTCGAGCCCGAGCCAGCCGGCCACGCGGTCGACCGCGAGCGTGCAGTTGAGCGTCGCGGCCAGCGGCAGGAAGCCCCCGTCGCGTCCGCGAACCCGGCGATCAGGCCGCTCGGGTCGACGGCCCGCTCTGTCATCGCCGCGTAGGCGGTGCCCGAGGTGCCCAGGCTGATCGCCGGCTCCCCGGGCCGCAGGCCGAGGCCGAGCGCCGCGCCCATGTTGTCGCCCGTTCCCGGTCCCACGAGCGCGCCCGCCGGCAGGCCGAGCTGCGCCGCGGCAGTCGCAGCCAGCTCGCCGGCCGGCTCGTCCGGTCCGAGCACGTCCGGCAGCAGCGAGCGGTCGAGCTCGACCCGCTCGAGCACATCCGCCGCGTAGTCCTCGTCGCGCGTCGACCACCAGCCCGTCCCCGACGCGTCGCCGCGGTCGGTCGCGCCGCGCCCGGCCAGGCGCTCGGTGAGCCAGTCGTGCGGCAGCCGCACCGCCCGCGTCGCGGCGGCGACGTCCGGCTCCGTGCGCCGCAGCCAGGCCCAGCGCGTGACCGTGAAGGAGGGCACGGGCACCACCCCGACGCGCTCCGCCCAGCGCTCGGCGCCGAGCCAGTCGCGCAGCGCGGCGGCGTCCGGCGCGGAGCGGGTGTCGTTCCAGAGCACCGCGGGCCGCAGCGGGGCGCCGTCGGCCCCGGTGACAACCAATCCGTGCTGCTGGCCCGCCACCGAGATCGCGCCGACCTCGCCCGCGCGCCCGGTCTCGGCCAGAGCGGCGCGCAGCGCCTGCCACCAGACCTCGGGATCGGTCTCGCGGGCCCCGCCGCTGCCGGTCACCTCGTGGGGAGCGCGCCCGGCGGCGACCACGCTCCCGTCCTGCGGGTCGACGATCAGGACCTTGGTCGCCTGGGTCGAGCAGTCGACTCCGGCGGCGAAGCGCCCAGGCGCGCGGCTCGGCCGCGTGCGCGGGGTTTGCGATTGACCGGCCCGCGGCACGCGGCTAGTTTGTTGGTTGCCCCAACTAATTGCAAGGAGAGCACGTGGAGCAGCTGACACCCAAGCCCGAGCACAAGTTCACGTTCGGGCTCTGGACCGTGGGCCACAAGGGCAACGACCCGTTCGGCGTGGAGACGCGGCCGCCGCTGCGCCCGCCCGACACCGTCCGCAAGCTCGCGGAGCTGGGCGCCTACGGGGTCTGCTTCCACGACGACGACCTGCTCCCCCCGGAGGCCGGCGACTCCGAGCGCGAGCGCATCAAGGCCGACTTCCGCGGCGCCCTCGACGAGACCGGCATGAAGGTCTCGATGGCGACCACCAACCTGTTCACGCACCCCGTCTTCAAGGACGGCGCCTTCACGGCCAACGACCGGGAGGTGCGCCGCTACGCGCTCCAGAAGACGATGCGCGCGATCGACGTCGGCGCCGAGCTGGGCGCCCCCGTGTACGTCTTCTGGGGCGGCCGCGAGGGCGTGGAGGCCGACGCCGCCAAGCCGGCGCGCGACGCCCTCGAGCGCTACCGCGAGGCGATCGACTTCCTGTGCGGCTACGTGCGCGACCGCGGCTACGACATGCGCTTCGCGCTCGAGCCCAAGCCGAACGAGCCGCGCGGCGACATCTTCCTGCCGACCGTCGGCCACATGCTCGCGTTCATCGAGCGGCTCGACCAGCCGGACATGGTCGGGGTCAACCCGGAGGTCGCGCACGAGACGATGGCCGGGCTGTCCTTCCTGCACGGCGTCGCCCAGGCGCTCTGGGCCGGCAAGCTGTTCCACATCGACCTCAACGCGCAGCGGGTCGGCCGCTACGACCAGGACTTCCGCTTCGGCGCCGTCGGCCTCAAGGACGCGTTCTTCCTCGTCAAGCTGCTGGAGGACTCCGGCTACGACGGCGTCCGCCACTTCGACGCGAAGCCGCTGCGGGTCGAGTCGCAGGAGGGCGTGTGGGACTTCGCCGCTGGCTGCATGCGCACCTACCTCGCCCTCAAGGAGCGGGCCTCGCGCTGGGGCGCGGACGCCGAGATCGCCCAGGCGGAGGCCGACGCCAAGGTGCCCGAGCTGGCGCTCGACACCGTCGGCGCGTACTCGCCCGAGCTCGCCGACGAGCTGCTCGCCGAGCGCCACGACCTCGACGCGCTCGGCGCGCGCGAGTGCCGCAACGAGCGGCTCGACCAGCTGGCCGTGGACCTCATCCTGGGCCTGCGATGAAGCCGGTGCGCGAGCACAACCTCGGGATCGTGCTGCGCCAGGTGGCGGAGCGGGGTCCGCGCTCGCGGGCCACGCTCGCGGTCGAGACGGGGCTGAACAAGAGCACCGTGTCGAGCCTGGTCGCCGACCTGATCGACGCCGGGCTGCTGCGCGACTGCCCGCGCGAGGAGCGGCCGGCGAGGGTGGGGAGGCCGCCGCAGAGCGTCGAGCTCGACCCGGCCGGGCCGTTCGTGCTCGGGCTGGAGGTCAACGTCGACTACCTGGCGGTCTGGGCGGGCGACCTGGCGGGCGCGGTCCAGCACCGCGCGTTCGTCGCCCACGACAACCGCGCGGCGGCGCCCGCCGTCGCCGTGGCCGAGCTGGCGCGGCTCGCCCACGAGGCGCTCGAGCAGCCGTTTGCCGCGGGGCGCCACCCGGTGCTGGCGACCGTCGCGGTGCCGGGCCTGGTCGACCCCGACGGGGAGCTCGCCGTCGCGCCCAACCTCGGCTGGCTCGACGTGCCGATCGCGGAGCTGCTCAACGAGGCGCTCGAGGACCCGCCCTACGCCGTGCGCGTGGAGAACGAGGCCAACCTGGGCGCCGTCGCCGAGCTCGTCGAGGGCGCGGGCCTTGGGCTCAGCGACTTCGTCTACGTCTCTGGCGAGATCGGCATCGGCGCGGGCGTCGTGCTGCGCGGTGAGCTGTTCCGCGGCGCGTCGGGGTTCGCGGGCGAGTTCGGCCACCTCACGATCGACCCGTTCGGGCCGCCCTGCGGCTGCGGGGGGCGCGGCTGCCTCGAGCGGCTCGCCGGCCAGGACGCGCTGCTGCGGCTGGCCGGCTGGGACTCGCGCATGCGCCAGCCCGGTCCCCGGCCCGAGTGGCCCGGCGCGATGCTCGCCGAGAGTGCACGCGCCGGGCACGCGCGCACGCTCGAGGCGCTCAGCCAGGTCGGTCACACGCTCGGCATAGCGATCGCTTCGCTCGCCAACCTGCTCGACCCGGAGGCCGTGCTGCTCGGGGGCTACCTGGCGCCGCTGGCCGACTGGCTGACGGTTCCGATCGAGGGCGAGCTCGAGACGCGCGCGCTGGCGGGGCGGCGCATGCGCTGTCGCGTGGTGCCGGCGCGGCTCGGCGGAGAGGCGGCCGTGCGCGGCGCCGTGGCCATGAGCCGCAGGGCCGCGCTCGAGGACGCGGTCAACCTTCCTATAACCGGCTAAAGCGTTTCGACGGTAGCGCGGCCGGGCATCATCCTCGCATGCGCACCCTGACCGTCCTCGGAGTGCCCACCAGCGCCGGCGCGTTCGCGCCCGGGCAGGAGCACGCCCCGGCGGCCCTGCGCGAGGCGGGTCTCGTCGACGCGCTCGAGCAGCGCGGCATCGAGGTGCGCGACCTCGGCGACAGCGAGCCCTGGCGCTGGCGGCCCGACCCCGACCGCCCGCGCGCGCAGAACCTGCCGCAGGTGATCGAGATCGCCAGGGACACCGCCGCCCGGGTCGAGTCCGCGCTCGGCGACGGGCCGCTGCTGGTGCTCGGCGGGGACTGCTCGATCGAGCTGGGCGTGCTCTCCGGCCAGCTCGCCCGCGACGAGAGCGTGGGCCTCGTCTACCTCGACCTGCACCCGGACCTCAACACGCCCAAGAGCGTCGTCGAGGGCACGTTCGACTGGATGGGCATGGCGCACGCGCTCGGGCTCGAGGACGCCGAGCCCGACCTCGTGGGCATCGGGCCGCGCACGCCGCTGCTGCATGATGACCAGGTGGTCTTCCTCGGCTACGGGCCGGAGCGGGCGCAGCCGTTCGAGCTCGATCAGATGGTGCGCCGCCGCCTGGCGGCGATCGCCGTAGACGACGTCGCCAAGGATCCCGAGGGCAGCGCCACGCGCGCGCTGGCCGTGCTGGAGCGCTTCGACCGCCTGCTCGTGCACTTCGACGTCGACGTGGTCGACTTCAACGACGCCCAGCTGTCCGAGGACGCGGTCCGCGGCGACGGGCTCACGCTCGACGCGGCGATGCGCGCGCTGACCGTCCTGGCCCGCAGCGACCGGCTCAGCGCCGTGACGGTCACCGAGCTCAACCCGCTGCACGGCGACGAGCAGGGCGAGACCCTGCGCGCGTTCGTGGGCCGGCTCGCCGAGGCGCTCGCCGGCGGATGACGACCGTCCCGAGCGCGCACGAGCGCTACCGGGCGGGCCTGCGCGCCGGGATCGGCTTCGGGGCGGCCGCGTTCGTGGTCGGCGTCTCTTTCGGCGTGGTCGCCCAGCCGGTGATGGGCTCCGTCGCCCCGATCGTGATGTCGGCGTTCGTGTTCGCGGGCGCCTCGCAGTTCGGCGCGACGTCGGTGCTGCTGTCGGGCGGCGGCGCGCTGACCGCGATCGCCACCGGCGCGATGCTGAACGCGCGCTTCCTGCCGATGGGCGTCGCGGCGGCAGCCGCCCTGCGGGGCGGGCGCCTGCGCCGCGCGCTCGAGGGACAGGCGATCGTCGACGCCTCCTGGGCGTTCGCCGCGCGCGGCGGCGGCGCGTTCGACCGCGAGGCGATGCTCGGCGCCACGCTCCCGCAGTACCCGGCCTGGGTGCTCGGCACCGTGATCGGGGTCGTGTTCGGCGACGCGCTCGGCGACCCAGAGGCGCTCGGCCTCGACGCGATCTTCCCGGCCTTCTTCCTCGGCCTGCTCGCGGCGGAGCTGGGCCGGCCGCGCGCCGTGCCGGTCGTGCTGCTCGCCGGCGCGATCGCGCTCGGGCTGACGCCGCTGCTGCCGCCGGGCCTCCCCGTCCTGCTCGCCTCGAGCGCGGCCCTGATCGGGCTGAGGCGATGACCGAGGTCTGGATCACGATCGCGGGGCTGTTCGCCGCGACGGTGGCGATCAAGGCGTCCGGCCCGCTGATCGTCGGCGGCCGCGAGCTGCCGCCGGCCGCCTACGCGGTGATCGGGCTGCTCGCCCCGGCCCTGCTGACCGCGCTGATCCTCACGGACACGTTCGCGCGCGAGCAGGACCTGACCGTCGACGCCCGCGCCGGCGGCCTGGCCTGCGCGGCCGTCGCGGTCGCGCTGCGCGCGCCGCTGCTGGTCACGGTGCTCGTGGCCGCCGCCGGGGCGGCCGGCCTGCGCGCGATCACCTGAGCGCGGTGGCGCCCACGTCGTCGAGGCCGAAGTCGAGCTCGACCGCGCCGAGCGCGGAACGCGTGCGCTCCGGCTCGGGCGAGTAGACGAGCAGGAAGCCGCCCCCGCCGGCGCCGAGCGAGATCACGCCGCGGGCGCCGGCGGCGAGCGCGCGCTCGCGCAGGTCGTCCATCTCAGCGGTCACCGTGCCGGGGGCGCGGCGGCGCTTGGCCTCCCAGTGCTCGTGCATCAGCTCGGCCAGGCGGTCGAGCTCGCCGGCCTCGAGCGCGGCGCAGGTCTCGCCGGCGAGCTGCTTGAGGCGGTGCAGCGCCGCCTCGTCCTGGCCGCCGCCGAGGATCTGCGACGCCGAGCGGCGCCGGCCGGTGAAGAACAGCAGGAACTCGTCGCGCAGCGCGGCGCGCACGCGCTCGGACAGGTCGAGCTCGCGCGCGTCGACGCCCCCGTCGGGCCGGAAGCTGTAGGCGCGCACGCCGCCGAAGGCCGCGGCGTACTGGTCCTGCTTGCCGATCGAGCGCCCGACGAGCTCGATCTCGAGGTGGCAGGCGGCCTCCGCGAGCTCGGGCGCGTCCATGCTGCGGCCGGACAGCTCGGCGAGCGCCTTGATCGCGCACACCGCGTACGCGCCCGACGACCCGAGGCCCGTGCCGGGCGGCGCGTCCCCCACCGACGCCAGCTCGACGGGCCCGCCCTCCCAGTGGTGGGTCAGCGCCGCGCGCAGGATCGGGTGGCGCACCGCACCAGGGTGGTCGGCCTCCTCCCACTCGAGGTGCTTGAGCACGAAGCGGCTCTGGAAGCGGGCCGACACCGTCATGTGGACGTACTTGTCGATCGCCGTCGACACGACCAGCCCGCCGTGCTCGCGGTAGTAGGAGGGAAGGTCCGTCCCGCCTCCACCGAGGGCCACCCGCAACGGCGCGCGCACGACGACGGCTCCCATGCGGCGACAAATCTATGCTGCCTCGCGGTGCGCAGGCGACTCCGAGAGCTCGGCTGGGCCGTCGGCCGCTTCCCCACGGGTGAGCGCAACGCGCTCGTCGACGTGCCGGGCGTGGCCGTCGGGCACCGCACGCTGGTCGAGGGCGACCGGCTGCGCACCGGCGTGACGGCGATCCTGCCGCACGCCGGCAACCTCTACGCGGAGAAGGTGCTCGGCGCCTGCCACACGATCAACGGCTACGGGAAGGCGGCCGGGCTGTCCCAGCTCGCCGAGCTGGGCACGATCGAGAGCCCGCTGCTGCTCACCTCGACGCTGTCGGTCGGGCCGGTGTGGGAGGGCGGCCTGCGGCACATGCTCGCCGCCAACCCCGGGGCGGCGGTGGACCGCGACACGGTCAACGTGATCGTGGCCGAGTGCTTCGACGGCTGGCTGTCCGACGCGCGGGCGCTCGCCGTGCGCGCCGAGCACGCGCTCGAGGCGATCGCCGCTGCCGCCCCGGACGAGGCCGCCGAGGGCGCCGTCGGGGCCGGCACCGGGACGAGCTGCTTCGGCTACAAGGCCGGCATCGGCGGCGCCTCGCGCCGGACCGGGGCGCACGTGCTCGGCTGCCTGGTCTGCTCCAACTACGGGTCCCGGCGCGAGGCGCACCTGCTGGTCGGCCCGGGGGCAGAGCAGGCGCCGGCCGACGAGCCTCCGGGCGCCGGCGGCTCGATCGTGATCGTCCTGGGCACCGACGCGCCGCTGACCGACCGCCAGCTGCGCCGCCTGGCGGCCCGCGCCACGTTCGGGCTGGGCCGGGCGGGGAGCATCGGCGCCCACGCAAGCGGCGAGTACGCGCTCGCGTTCTCGACGGCGCAACGCGTGCCCCACCGCCCCGAGGCCGCCGAGCTTCGGCTGCGCTCGCTGGCGGACGACTCCGGGGCGATGCGCGACCTGTTCGAGGCCGCCGTGGAGGTCGTGCACGAGGCGGTGCTGAACTCGCTCTGTGCCGCGGAGGCGATGGAGGGCCGCGACGGCCACCGCCTCGAGGCGCTGCCCTACGAGCTGCTCGAGGGGGCGCCGGGCCTGCGCCCGCTGAGCTGAGGGCCGGGGGTGGAGGCGGGGGCTCCCGTCGGAGCCCCCGCCTTGGCCCCACGGACGGCGCTTCCGTGCACCGTCACGATCGCGAGTCGGCTACGACTCGTCGTTCTCGTCGTCCGAGTCGCAGTGCCCGCGCCCATGTCCCTCATGGCGGTCGCCGGCGTCCTCGTCGTCCTTGTCGTCCGCGTCCTCGCGCTCCTTCGCCTTCGTCGAGACGCACTTGCCGAAGGCGTTGCGGCGGTTCGCGTTGGTCCCGTAGCGCTCCTCGAAGGCCTCCGCGTCGTCTGCACGCTCGGCCTTGCACTCGTGCGCCGCGGCCACGCAGCCCCTGGGGCTATGGTGGTTGTGCGCCTTGCAGTGCGCGACGGCGGCCCGCTTGCCGTGGTGCTCCGACTTCGCCATCGCCGGGCTGGGTAGAACCACGACGGCGATGCCAAGGACGGCTATCAGGAATGTCTTCATGCCCCTTCAACGCTTGACGACCGGCGAGGTTCGCGAGTTATGAGCGAACTTCCTCGCGTCGACAGCGTTGTCATGGGTGATGGCGCTCAGGTCGAGCTGCGCAGCCCGATCGGTGCGATGCGCTCGCGCCGCCTGCTCCGCCTGGTCTCCGACGACCGGCTCGTCGCCGGCATCCAGCGCGGCAGCGAGGCCGCCTTCGAGGTCGCCTTCGAGCGACACGCGCCCGCGATCCTCGCCTTCTGCCGCCACATGCTCGGCTCGCCCGACGAGGCCGAGGACGCGGTGCAGAGCACCTTCGCCGGCGCCTACCGCGACCTCTGCCGCGGCGGGACGCGCGACATCCACCTCAGGGCGTGGCTGTTCACGATCGCGCGCAACCGGTGCGTGTCGATGCTGCGGGCCCGCCGCGAGACGCCGCTGGAGGTGCCGGAGCCGGCGACGGCCGGCCTGGCCGAGCAGGTCGAGCGGCGCGCGGACCTGCGGCAGCTGGTGGCCGACGTGCGCGACCTGCCCGAGGAGCAGCGCGCCGCGCTGCTGCTCGCCGAGGTGGGCGGCCTGGCCCAGTCCGACATCGCGTCGGTGCTCGGCTGCGAGGTCTCGCGCGTGAAAGCTCTCGTCTACAGGGCGCGCTCCACGCTCGTGGCCAGGCGCGAGGCGCGCGAGCGCCCCTGCGTGGAGGTCCGCGAGCAGCTGGCCAACCTGCGCGGCGGCTCGCTGCGGCGCAGCGAGCTGCGCCTGCACCTGCGCGACTGCTCGGCCTGCCGAGACTTCCGCGAGCAGGTGCGCGCACCAGCGCAAGCTGCTCTCGGTCGGCGCTGCCGGTCGCCCCGACGCTGGGGCTGAAGGCGAGCGTGCTCGCCGCGGTCGGGATCGGCGGCGGGGCCGGTGGCGGCGGCGCGGCCGTCGCGAAGCTCGCGGTCGCCGGCGCGATCGCCGTCGGCGGCGTCGCCGGCGGCGCCGCGGTGGTGGAGCACCGTGTCGTGCATCCACCCCGCCCGGACGCCCAGGCCGCTCGGCCCAGCCCGGACGCCGCGGCCGAGACCCCGGTGACCGTGGCGGCCCGACCCGCGCCGGCGCCGAGCGCCACTCCGGCCGAGCCCGCGCCGCAAGGGGGTTGGTCACTCTATGGACCGAGATGGGTACAGAAAGCGCCCAACCCCTTCGGCGAAAGCGCCGGCGCGAGCACCCGCGCCCGTCCCGACCCCCGCCCCGGCGCCGGCGCCCGCCCCGCAGGTGCACGAACGCCCCGGCGAAGAGCACCGCGGCCAGGGCAACGCGGAGCGCGGGCACCCGCAGCGCGGCTCCCACGGGCAGGCGGTCGGCCACGCCCACGACGGCGACCAGGCCGAGGTGCCCGCTCCCGAGCCGAAGCAGGTCGAGGACGACCAGGGCAAGGCCGAGCACCCGGCACACGGGTCGCCCCCTCAGAAGCAGGGCGGCCAGCACGACGAGGGCCAGGTCGGCGAGGATTAGCGGGCGGTGCCCGCCCCGACCGTCGACCAGCTCTTCATCGCAGGCCAGCCGGAGGCCTGGCAGCGGGCTGGGTTCGACGTCGAGGACGACTTCTGCGACGTCGGGACGGTGCGGCTGCGCTTCGGCGGCGACGGACGCGGCATCGTGGCCTGGTCGGTGCGCGACGCGCCCACGCTCGAGCTCGACGGGCTCGACACGCGCGAGTCGGAGGCGCCGCCGGTCGCCGGCGCCACGCATCCGAACGGCACGCGCTCGATCGACCACCTCGTCGTCATCACGCCCGACCTCGACCGCACGACCGCCGCGCTCCAGGACGCCGGCTTCGACCTGCGCCGCCTGCGCGAGGGCGACACGCCCGGGGGCTCGCGCCGCCAGGCCTTCTTCCGGATGGGCGAGCTGATCCTCGAGGTGGTCGAGGCGCCGCAGGGCACGAGCATCGCCGCCGACCCCGACGGGCCGGCCCGCCTGTGGGGGATCTCGTTCCTGGTCGACGACCTCGAGACCCCCGCCCGCCTCCTGGGCGACGCGCTCGGCGAGCCGCGCGACGCGGTCCAGCCCGGCCGGCGCATCGTCACGATGGCCGACGGTGCCGCGCTCGGCCCGGCGATCGCTTTTATGACCCCGGGTCCCGGGGCAGTCTGAGCTCGTGGAATATCGCCCGCTCGGGAAAACCGGAATCGAGGTCTCGGAGATCGGCTACGGCGCCTGGGGCATCGGCGGCTCGCAGTGGGGAGGCGCCGACGACGACGAGTCGATCGAGGCGCTCAACCGCGCCATCGACCTCGGCCTCAACTTCATCGACAGCGCGCTCGCCTACGGCGAGGGGCGCAGCGAGCGCGTGGTCGGCCAGGTCGTGCGCGAGCGCTCGGAGCGCATCTACGTCGCGACCAAGGTGCCGCCCCAAAACGGGCAGTGGCCCGCACAGCCGGGCGTCCCCGTGGACGAGGTCTTCCCGGGCGACTACGTCCGCGAGTGCGCGGAGCGCAGCCTCCGGAACCTCGCGCTCGAGCGCATCGACGTGCTCCAGTTCCACGTCTGGAACGACGACTGGACGGGTGACGGGGACTGGCGCGAGGCCGTCGAGGAGCTCCGCTCCTCGGGCCTGATCGGCGCCTTCGGCGTCTCGATCAACGACCACCAGCCGGCCAACTCGCTGCGGCTGATCGAGAGCGGGGCCGTCGACACCGTCCAGGTGATCTACAACGTCTTCGACCAGTCGCCCGAGGACGAGCTGTTCGCGGCCTGCCGCGAGCACGGCATCGGCGTGATCGCGCGCGTGCCGCTGGACGAGGGCGCGCTCGCGGGCGCGGTCGGCCCCGACACCGAGTTCCCCGACGGGGACTTCCGCGCCCACTACTTCCGCGGCGAGCGCAAGCGCGAGGTCGACGAGCGCGTCGGGGCGATCCTCGACGACCTCGGCATCGCCCGCGACGAGCTCGCCGAGACGGCGCTGCGCTTCGTGCTCTCCGAGCCCGCCGTGTCGACGGTGATCCCTGGCATGCGCTCCGCGCGCAACGCCGAGCGCAACACGGCCGTCTCGGACGGGCGCGGCCTGCCCGGCGACCGGCGCGAGCGGCTGCGCGCCCACCGCTGGGTGCGCAACTTCTACGAGTAGTCGCGCACCTCGTCGAGCGCGCAGGTGCCGCCGAGCTCCACGCCGCCGTCCTCGAGCGGGCGCACGCGGATGCGCGAGCCGCGGCCCTGGCGGATCTCGAGCCGGCGGCCCAGCCTGCCGCAGAGCTGGACGGCCGCGGAGCCGGTCGCCTCGTCCTCCGCGATGCCGTACCGGATCGGGAACACCCGCGCGCGCACGGCGCCCCGGGCCTCGTCGATCCAGGCCCAGGCCCCGCAGTGGTCGTGGCCGCCGGGCGGGCCGTCGAGCGCCTCCACCTCGGCGACCGAGTCGAGCCGCACCCACTCGAACGCCGGCGGCCACTCTGGGCGCGCCGCGACGAACGTCGCGTCCCCGTCGTAGCGGACGCGCAGCTCGCCGGCGGGCACGTGCAGTGAGTCGACGGGCGCCCGCTCCGAGGCGAGCAGCCAGGCGCTGCCGACGGTCGGGTGGCCGGCGAACGGGAGCTCGACGGCGGGGGTGAAGATGCGCAGCTCGCCACGGCCGGCGTCCTCGACGAAGACCGTCTCGCTCAGCCCGAGCTCGGCCGCCACCGGCTGGCGGCGGGCCTCGGGAACCTCGGCTCCGTCGAGGAAGACGCCGAGCGGGTTCCCGCCCGACCCGTCCTCGCCGCAGAACACCCGCAGTAGATGCAGCCGCGCCACGCCGGGGCAGGGTAGCCTGCGTCTCCCGTGGACCAGATGGACCAGATGGAGTTGCGCAACCGCCTCGTGATGGCCACCCAGATGTGGCGCCAGGCGACCGTCGATCCGCTCCCGCGCATGCCGCCGGGCGACCCGGTCGAGCAGCTGAAGGAGTTCGAGCTGAAGCTCGTCGACATGCTCTGGGAGCAGGCCACCCCGCAGACCGCGCGCGACGTGGCCGACAAGACCTGGGATCTGGTGCACGACCGCGCCGACGAGGATCCGGTCAAGCGACGTGTAATCGAGTGCCATGAGGCGCTCGCTCGCCTGTCCGCGAGAAGCGGCGGTCTGGAGACCTAGGCGAGCGTTAGATTGAGCCGACGGTGACGGAGCTTCCCGAGCTCTTCGACCTTCGCATCAAGGCGCGGGCGCTCGCGTTTCTGTTCGAGGCGGGGGCGGCGCTCGCGGTGCTCACGCTGATCCTGCCTCACGACGCCTCCTTCGACGACGTCGCGCTGTGGATCATCATCGGCTGCGCCGTCCTGGCCGGCCCGCTCCTGTACTGGCGCGCGCCGCGTTGCCGCGAGTGGGAGGTGCAGGCCGCGCTGGTCGTGGGCGTCACGCTGATCAGCCTCGCCAACTACTACGCCACCCCGACGCTGTACGCCCCGCTCTACACCTGGGTGGCCCTGTACGCCTTCTACTTCTTCGGCACGCGCCTCGCGCTCGCGCAGCTCGCCTACATCGGCGCGGCCTACGCCGTGGTGTTGATCGAGACGGACCCGCCGAGCCCGCTGATCCGCTGGCTGCTGGTGGTCGGCACCCCGCTGATCGCGGGCATGCTGATCGTGCGCGTGATGGATCGCGTGCGGATGACGCGGGCGGAGACCCAGGAGCGCGCGCTCGAGCTGCGCGAGAGCGAGCAGCGCACCCAGCTCGTGCTCGACAGCGCGCCCGACGCGTTCGTCACGCTCGACTCCGCCGGCGTCATCCGCAGCTGGAACCACGCGGCGGAGCGCATCTTCGGCTGGACCGCGGCCGAGGCGATCGGCGAGCCGATGGGCGGCCTGATCACGCCGCCCGAGTTCCGCGACCGCCACGACGAGCGCCGCCAGGCGCTGGTGGACGCTCCCGAGGCCGAGGCGCCGATCCACTACGAGGTCGAGCTGCAGCGCCGCGACGGCAGCCGCTTTCCCGCCGAGGCGACCGTGTCGAGGGTGGACGTCCGCGGCGAGCAGCTGCTGGCCGGCTTCATCCGCGACGTCACCGACCGCAAGCGCCGGCAGGACGAGCGCGAGGCGCTGCTGCGCGCGGAGGCGGCCAGGGCGGAGGCCGAGCGCGTCGCCGAGCTGGTGAGCGGCATGCAGCTGCTGGTGGATGCGGCGCTCGCCCACGGCACGCTCGACGAGATCCTCTCCGACCTCGTCACGCGCGTGCGCGCGGTGCTGGACGCCGACGCCGCGGCGATCTACCTCGCGGCCGACCAGTCGCTCACGCTCGCGGCCGCCTCGGGCGGCGACGGCCCCGACGGCGACGAGGCGCCGCTCCCCTTCGGCGAGGGCTTCGCCGGGCGCGTCGCCGCGGAGCGCCAGCCGATGCTCGTCCAGGACCCGCCGACCGCCGAGCTGCCCTACGCCGGGTTGCGCGCGCTCGAGATCGACTCGCTGATCGGGCTGCCGCTGCTCGCCGAGGGCCAGGTGACCGGCGTGCTCCTCGTCGGCGCCGCCGCGCCGCGGCACTTCACCGCCGACGACGTCAACCTGCTCCGGCTCGCCGCCGACCGCGTGGCGCTCGCGATCGACCACGCGCGCGTGTACGAGCGCGAGCACAAGATCGCGGAGACGCTCCAGCGCAGCCTGCTGCCGGAGCGCCTGCCGCAGCTGCCGGGGTTGTCGGTGGCGGCGCGCTACCTCCCCGCCGCCTCGGAGGCCGAGGTCGGAGGCGACTGGTACGACGTGCTGCCGACGCCGAGCGGCGGGGTCGGCCTCGTGATGGGCGACGTCGCCGGCAAGGGCCTGGCCGCGGCGTCGATGGTCGGCCGGCTGCGCAGCGCGCTGCGCGCCTACGCGCTCGAGGGCCACCAGCCCGCCCGGGTCGTCGAGCAGCTCAACCGGCTGATCTGGACCGAGGAGGACGACAGCCAGATGGCCACGCTGATCTACGTGGTCCTCGACCCCGTCGCGGAGCAGCTGCGCTGGGTCAACGCGGGTCACCCGCCGGCGCTGCTGCTCAACGACGGGCGGACGCCCGAGTTCCTCGAGGGCGGCAGCTCGGTCCCGCTCGGCGTGCTGCCCTTCCCCGAGTTCGAGGAGTCGTCGGTCGCGATCGACCAGGGCGCGACGGTCGTCCTCTACACAGACGGCCTGGTGGAGCGGCCCGGCGAGCACATCGACACGGGGCTCGACCGGCTGGCCGACGCCGTGCGCGGGACCTCGACCGATCCTCAGCAGATCTGCGATCGCGTGCTGCGCGAGCTGGTCCCGGACGTCGGCGCGCCGGACGACGTCGCCATGCTGACCCTGCGCACGATCCCGATGTCCGACCGCTTCGCGGTCGAGCTGCCGACCGAGCCCGAGGCGCTCGCCTCGATGCGCGCCGTGCTACGCCGCTGGCTGCGGCACGTCGACGGAACGGAGCACGAGATCGCCGAGGTCGTGACGGCCTGCGGCGAGGCCGCGACCAACGCGATCGAGCACGCGGGCACCGGCGTCCCGTTCGAGATCAGCGGCCAGGCGAACGGGCGCACGGTCGAGATCGAGGTGCGCGACCACGGCGGCTGGCGCCCGCCGCGCGACGGCGATCGCGGCCGCGGGATCTCGCTCATGCAGGCATTGATGGATACGGTTGACGTGGAGCCGACCCCAGACGGCACGACGGTCCGGATGCAGCGGACCCTGCTGGACGCCAAAGCGAACGGAGACCACCCGTGATGGACCTGGTTCAGCTCGACATCGACGATCAAGGCGAGGTGGTGGTCGCGAGCGTGTCCGGCGAGCTCGACCTCGCCGGCGCGCCGTCGACGGGCGATGCGATCGGCGCGGCCGTGCCGACCTCGGCGCGGGCGCTCGTGGTCGACTTCACGGGGCTCGAGTTCATCGACTCGAGCGGCATCGCGATGCTGTTCAACCTGGCCCGCCGGCTGGGCAGCCGCAGGCAGGAGCTGCACGTCGTCGCGGTGGGCGGGACACCCGTCGCGCGCGTGCTCGAGATCGTCGAGTTCGGCCGCGCCGCGCCCGTGCACGAGACGCGCGACGCGGCGCTCGCGCAGCTGTCCGGCTAGGCCGGCGCCGGCGCGTGCTCGGCGATGAAGTCGAGCACCGCCCGGTTGAACTCCTCGGCGCCCTCGACGTTCACGCCGTGCGGCGCCTGCTCGAGCACCGTCAGCTGCGCGCCAGGGATCAGCTCGGCCAGCTCGCGCGACTTCCAGACCGGCACGAGGATGTCGTACTCGGCGCCGATCACGTGCGCCGGGACCGACAGGCCGCGCAGCCCCTCGCGGGCGTCGTGGCGCCCGCAGGCCTCGAGCTGGCGGACGAACGCCGCCGTCGGCTGCGGGTTCGGGTTCTGGAGCATCATCCCGCGCAGCCAGGCCACTTGCTGCGGGTCCTCGAAGAAGCGCTCCGAGAACGTGAGCAGCATCAGCTCGTCGATGTGCTCCTCGATCCCGTCGCGGCGCGCGCGGGCGCCCCAGACCTCGCTCTGCTTGCGCGCCCAGGCGCTGCCCGCGGCCCACGTGACGGCCAGCGTCAGTGTGCGCACCCGCTCGGGGGCGGCGATCGCCACCTCCTGGGAGATGGCGCCGCCCATCGAGCAGCCGACCAGGTGGAAGGAGTCGAGGCCGAGCTCGTCGGCGAGCGCGAGCGTGTCCTTCGCCATGTCCGCGATCTCGTAAGGCCCTTCGGCGAGCGACGAGCGGCCCACGTCGCGGTTGTCGAAGATCACGGTCCGGTGGGCGGCCGCGAACGCCGGCACCTGGGGCAGCCAGGCGAGCGTGTCGGCTGCCAGGCCCATGACGCAGAGCAGCGGCTCGCCCTCGCCGTGGACCTCGTAGTAGAGCGTCTGTCCGTTTGCCTCAGCGGTCGGCACTAATCCCTCCTCGGGAAGATCGTGTAGCTGCCGATGGCGGTGCAGAGCAGTCGCCCGTCGGCGGTGGTGACCTCGCTGCGCAGCGTGGCCAGGCGGCGGTTGCGCCGGTCGAGCGTGGTGCGGCAGACGACCTCGCCCTCGGTGGCGGTCGCGACGTAGTTGATCGAGATCGAGACGGTCGCGATGCCCTCCTCGTCGGCGGTCTCCTTCCAGAGCGTCGAGCCCATGCAGTAGTCGACCAGGGCATAGGTCACGGCGCCCGACAGCAGGCCGGCGGCGTTGATCAGCTCGGGCCGCAGGTCCACGCGCACGGTGCTCGCGTCGTCCCAGCGCATCCCGATCCAGCGGCTGACGCCGTCGATGCCGCTCACGCGGCGCAACCCTAATACTTGTGCCGTGAGCTACGGCGAGCATCCGGTCGGCGGCGCCCTCGGCGCCTGGGTCGAGTGCGTCTGGCGCCGCAGCGGCGCCGAGCGTCCCGACGGGTACGAGCGGATCGTGCCCGACGGCTGCATGGACCTCATCTGGAGCGAGGCCGGCGGCCTGATCGTGGTCGGCCCGAACACGACCGCGTTCCTGTCGCGGCTTCCACCCGGGGCCGCCGTGACCGGCGTGCGGCTGCATCCGGGAGCCGGGTCGCCGCTGTTCGAAGTGCCGGCGCCGGCGCTGCGCGACGCAAGGCTGCCCGCCGCCGAGGTCTGGGGTGACGAGGGCGCTCGGCTGGAGCAGGCCGTGGCCCGCGCGGCCGACCCCGCGGCCGCGCTGGTCGCGTTCCTCGCCGGGCGCGCGCGCACCGCCGCGCCGCCCGACCCGCTGGTGCGCGCCGCCGCCGCCCGGCTCGAGGCCGCGCCGGTGGGCGAGGTGGCGGAGCGTCTCGCCGTCAGCGAGCGCCACCTGCGCCGGCTGGTGAGCGCGGAGGTCGGCTACGGCCCCAAGCGCCTCGGCCGGGTCCTGCGCCTGCGGCGGGCGCTGGCACGGGTGCGCGCCGGTGTCGAGCTGGCCGAGGTCGCCTTCAGCGGCGGCTACGCCGACCAGGCCCACTTCAGCAACGAGTGCCGCGCGCTCGCCGGCGTGACGCCTGGCCGTTTCTTGCAAGACGGCACCGTCTGAGCGCGAGACGATCCCTGCATGAAGGCAAAGCTCGGATGGGTGATCGTGTACGTGCCGGACGTGGAGGCCGCGTTCGGCTTCTACGAGGCGAGCTTCGGGCTCGAGCGCAGGTTCCTCTCGCCGGACGCGAGCTTCGGCGAGCTCGAGACGGGGGAGACCAGGCTGTCGTTCGCGACGGAGAAGGTGGGCGACGGCAACTTCGAGGGAGGCTTTCAGCGCCCGGGCCCGGAGCGGCCGTTCAACATCGAGCTGGCGCTGGTGTTCGACGACGTCCCGGCGGCGTTCGCGCGCGCGCTGGAAAACGGCGCGTCGGCGCTCACCGAGCCGCACGCCACCTCCTGGGGCCAGACGATCGCCTACGTCCGCGACCCCTTCGGCACGCTGCTCGAGCTGGCCACGCCGACCGACTGAGCGAGAGCTCGATCTGCGTCTCGTGTGCGCGTTTCGCCGTCTGTAAGGCGCACTAGCCATCATGGGGCGGGTGGTACTGCTCGTCCTGTTCGCGATCGTCGCGGGCGCCGGCACGGCGCTGACGCCGTGCGTGCTCCCGGTGCTGCCCGCCCTGCTGGCCGCCACCGGCAGCGGCGGCCACCGCCGGCCGCTGGGCGTGATCCTCGGGCTGGTCACGACGTTCACGGTCACGATCGTCGCGCTGGCCTCGGTGATCGACGGCGTCGGCCTCCCGGACGGAGCGGTGCGGACGGTCGCGGTGGTCGTGCTGCTCGCGTTCGGGATCTCGCTGCTCGTTCCGTCGCTGGCGGCCCGGGTCGAGGCGCCGCTGACGCGCCTGGCGCGGTTCGGGCCGAGCGATCGCGGCGACGGCTTCTGGTCGGGGCTGGTCGTCGGCGCCGGGCTGGGGTTCGTGTACGCGCCCTGCGCCGGCCCGATCCTGGCCGCCGTCGTGTCGGTGTCGGCGACGACCGGGGCCACGGGCCAGCTGGTGGCCGTGGCGCTCGGCTACGCGGTGGGCTCGGCGGCGGTGCTGCTCGTGCTCGCCTACGGCGGGCGGCGGGTGCTCGACAAGCTGCGCGCGGCCGGGCGCGGACCGGCCGTGCAGCGGGGGCTCGGGGTGGTGATGATCGTGACGGCGCTGCTGGTGGCGACCGACCTCGACGTCCGCTTCCAGACGGCGCTGGCCAACGACTTCCCGGCTTTCGTGACGAACCCGACGCGCGCGCTGGAGCGCTCGCACGCGGTGGAGGACAGGCTCGCCGACCTGCGCGGCCCCACCCGCTTCGCCGAGACGGGTGACGATGCCGGCGGCCGCCGGGCCGGGCTGCCGGTGCTCGGCAGGGCGCCCGACTTCACCGGCACGCAGCGCTGGTTCAACACGCCGGCCGGCGCGCCGCTTCAGCTGAGCCGGCTGCGCGGCCGGGTGGTGCTCGTGGACTTCTGGACCTACACGTGCATCAACTGCATCCGCACGCTGCCCTACGTGCGCGCCTGGGACGAGCGCTACCGCCGCCGCGGCCTGACCGTCGTCGGCGTGCACACGCCCGAGTTCCCGTTCGAGCGCGACGCGGGCAACGTGCAGCGCGCGATCGCCCAGAACGGCCTGCGCTACCCGGTCGCCCAGGACAACGACTACGCGACCTGGGACGCGTGGAGCAACCAGTACTGGCCCGCCAAGTACCTGATCGACGCGCGCGGACGGGTGCGCTACGCCCACTTCGGCGAGGGCGACTACGCGCAGACGGAGTCGGCCATCCGGGCGCTGCTGGCGGAGGCCGGGGCGGCGCGGCTGGGGGCGGCGGCCCGGGCGCACGTGGAGGTGCCGTCGCGCGGGCTGGCGACGCCGGAGACCTACCTGAACTACGAGCGCGCGCAGGGGTTCGACACGCCGCTGCGCCCCGGCCTGGGCCGCTACTCCGGCACGACGGACCTGGCGCCCGTGCACTTCTCGCTGTCGGGCACCTGGAAGGTGACGAAGGAGTCGGCGACCGCCGTGCGCGACGCGGCGATCAACGCGCGCTTCACCGCCCGCCGGGTGTTCCTCGTGCTGGGCACCTCCGACGGGCGCGCGCGCCCGGCGCAGGTGCTGCTCGACGGCCACCCGGTGGCCGAGCGCGAGGCGGGTGAGGACGTGACGGGCGGCCGGCTGTCGGTGGGCGCGCAGCGCCTGTACCGGCTGATCTCGCTGCCGCGCGTGGAGGACCGGCGGCTGACGGTGAAGCTGCCGCCGGGCGTCAGCGCGTACGCGTTCACGTTCGGGTAGGCCCGCCAAACTGGCCAGCCAGCCAGGCTTGGTACGCTCGCCCCGACTTGGCCAAGGTCTGCATCATCGGCGCGGGCTCCTCGGGCATCGCGGCGTGTCAGGTGCTCGGGGCGCGCGGCATCGAGTTCGACTGCTTCGAGAAGGGCTCCGGCATCGGCGGCAACTGGCGCTACGCCAACGACAACGGCATGTCGTCCGCCTACCGCTCGCTGTTCATCAACACCTCGCGGGCGATGATGGAGTACGCGACCTACCCGATGCCGGACGACTATCCGGCCTACCCGCACCACACCCAGATCGCGCGCTACTTCGAGGACTACGTCGACCACTTCGGCTTCCGCGACCGGATCCGCTTCAACACCGAGGTCGCGCGCGTGGAGCCGGCCGGCGGCGCGTGGGAGGTGACGCTCGCCGACGGCGAGACGCACCGCTACGACGCAGTGATGGTCGCCAACGGCCACCACTGGGACCCCAAGTACCCCGAGCCGCCCTTCCCCGGCCAGGACGGCTTCACGGGCGACCAGCTCCACTCGCACTGGTACCGCGAGCCCGACGAGCGCTTCGCCGACCGCAACGTGCTCGTGCTCGGCATCGGCAACTCGGCGACGGACATCGCCGTCGAGACCTCGCGCGTCTCGCGCATGACCTACCTCGCCATGCGCCGCGGCGCGCACGTGCTGCCCAAGTTCATCGGCGGCGTGCCGATCGACCAGCTCTCGCCGAGCTGGGCCAACCGGCTCCCCTTCAAGCTCACCCGCGGGCTGCTGATGCGCGAGGTCAACCGCGTCCAGGGGCCGATGGAGAGCTACGGCCTGCCCAAGCCCGACCACAAGCTCGGCGAGGCCCACCCGACGGTCTCCGCCGACCTGCTCACGCGCATCGGCCACGGACGCGTCACCGTCAAGCCCAACATCGCCCGCATCGACGGCGGGCAGGTCCAGTTCGCCGACGGGACCGGCGAGCCGATCGACACGATCGTCTGGTGCACCGGCTACCGGATCAGGTTCCCGTTCCTCGACGAGTCGATCATGGGCACCGCCGGCAACCACGTCCCGCTCTACCGGCGCGTCGTGCACCCCGAGCGGCCCGGCCTCTACTTCATCGGCCTCGTGCAGCCGCTCGGCGCGATCATGCCGATCGCCGAGCGCCAGTCGGAGTGGGTGGCCGACCTGTTCGAGGGCAAGGCCGCCCTGCCCGAGCCGGCGCGCATGGAGCGGGAGGTCGAGCGCGAGGAGGCCGCCATGCGCAAGCGCTACATCGCCTCCACGCGCCACACGATCCAGGTCGACTTCCACCCGTACATGCGCCTGCTCGCGCGCGAGCGCAAGCGTTCCCGCGGCGAGCGGCGCGCGCTGACGGCGGCCGGCCCGCGCGTCGCCGCGCCGGTTGGCTGATGGCTCGTGTCGCCGTCGTCACGGGCGCCGGCCGCGGCTTCGGGCGCGAGATCTCGAAGCAGCTCGCCGGGCGCGGGTACACCGTGCTGGCCACCGACATCGACGGCGAGGCGGCGGCGCAGACGGCCGAGGCCTTCGCCGGCTTCTCGATGCAGCTCGACGTGCGCGACCCCGAGGCGCACCGGCGCGCGGCGGCAGCCGCGGTCGAGCGCGGGCCGCTCGAGGTCTGGGTCAACAACGCCGGCATCCTGCGCACGCGCAAGACCTGGGAGCACCCCGACGACGAGGTGCAGCTCGAGGTCGACGTGAACCTGCTCGGGGTGATCTGGGGCTCGCGCGCCGCCGTGGACGCGATGCGCGAGCGCGGCGGCCAGAACATGCACGTGATCAACATCGGCTCGATGTCCGCACTGGCGCCGGTGCCGGGGCTGTCGGTCTACGCCGCGACCAAGCACGCGGTGCTCGGCTTCACCAGCTCGCTCCAGGGCGAGCTGCTGGCCGCCGGCATCCCGATCACGATGCACGTCGTCTGCCCCGACGGGGCCGACACCGAGATGACCCGCGAGCGCGCCCACGAGCCCGACTCGGCGATCATCTGGTCCTCGCCGCGTATGCTGAGCGCGGAGGAGGTTGCGGGGGCGGCCGTCGGGCTGCTCGACTCGAAGCGCATGGTGCTCGCGCTTCCACGCTGGCGCGGCGTCGCCGCCCGCGCCGCGACAATCGCCGGTCGCCCGGCGCTGCACACGTCCGAGTTCCTTCGAAAGCAGGGCGAGCGCAAGCGCGCCCGCGGTTAGGGTTTGCACATGACAGCCACCGTCGCGCCACCAGCACAGAAGATCGACGTCGAGAATCCCGCGACGGGAAAGATCGTCGCCAGCGTCGACGTCGTCGGCCCGGAGCGCATCGATGAGCTGGTCGAGCGGGCGCGCGCCGCGCAGCAGGGTTGGGAGGCGCTCGGGTTCGAGGCCCGCGCGCAGGTGCTGCGGCGCTGCCAGAAGTGGGTGATCGACAACTCCGACCGGATCATCGAGACGATCGTCTCCGAGACCGGCAAGGCCTGGGAGGACGCCCAGATGGCGGAGGTCAGCTACGCCGCCGCCGCGTTCGGCTTCTGGGCCAAGAACGCCGAGAACTACCTGGCCGACGAGCGCGTCAAGACCGCCTCCCCGTTCGTCAAGGGGCGCAAGCTGATCGTGCGCCACGTGCCGGTCGGGGTGGTCGGCGTGATCGGCCCGTGGAACTACCCGTTGACGAACTCGTTCGGCGACTGCATCCCCGCCATGGCCGCGGGCAACGCGGTCATCCTCAAGCCGAGCGAGGTCACGCCGCTGACGGCGCTGCTGATGGGCGAGTGCGTGCGCGAGTGCGGGATCCCCGAGGGCGTGTACCAGGTGGCGCCCGGCTTCGGCGAGACCGGCGGCGCCCTGGTGGACGCGGTCGACTTCGTCATGTTCACCGGGTCGACGGCGACCGGCAAGAAGGTCATGGAGCGAGCCGCGCGCACGCTCACGCCGGTGGCGCTCGAGCTGGGCGGCAAGGACCCCATGCTCGTGCTCGCCGACGCCGACCTCGAGCGGGCCGCCAACGCCGCGGTCCACTACTCGATGCAGAACGCCGGGCAGACCTGCATCTCGACCGAGCGCGTGTACGTGGAGGCGCCGATCTACGACCAGTTCGTGGACCTGGTCACGAAGAAGGTCTCGGGCCTGCGCCAGGGCCCCCCGCGCGGGCCGGGCAGCATCGACCTTGGTGCGGTCATCCACCCGCCGCAGGCGGACATCGTGGAGGCGCACGTCAAGGACGCGGTCGAGAAGGGAGCGCGCGTGGTCTCGGGCGGCCACCGCTCCGACTCGGACGGCCACTACTACGAGCCGACCGTGCTGGTCGACGTCGACCACTCGATGGAGGGCATGCGCGAGGAGACCTTCGGCCCGACGCTGCCGATCATGAAGGTCGCCGACGCCGAGGAGGGCGTGCGGCTCTCGAACGACAGCGCCTACGGGCTGCAGGCCTCGGTCTGGACCAAGGACGTGGCGAAGGGCGAGCGCCTGGCGCGGCGCATCGAGGCGGGCGCGGTGACCGTCAACGACGCCCAGATCAACTACGTCGCGCTCGAGTTGCCGATGGGCGGCTGGAAGTCGTCGGGCATGGGCAGCCGCCACGGCGCCGACGGCATCCGCAAGTACACGAAGAAGCAGACGCTGGTCGTGACGCGCCTGGCGCCCAAGCGCGACCTGCACATGCTGCCCTACTCGGCGAAGCGAACGAAGCTGATCTCGCGCGTGCTCAAGCTGGTCTACGGGCGCGGCAAGCGCTAGCGATGCCGGCGCCGGGCCGGAGCTGGACAAATCCGCGCACCGGGGCGTGGCTCACCTGGCTGCCGGAGGGCGACGACGGCGTGATCGAGCGGGTGATCAAGCCGCGCACCGGCAAGGCGGACGCGCACGTGCACCTGGACTTCGAGGAGAGCTACGAGATCCTCTCCGGCACGGCCACGCTCGAGCGCGACGGCCGGGCCTACACGGCCGGGACGGGTGAGCGCGTGGAGGTGCCGCGCGGAACTCCGCACCGCAACCCCTACAACGAGACGGGCGAGGACCTGCGCCTGCGCCACCGGGTCTCGCCCGGCGGCGCGTTCGCGGACGCGTTCGTGTCGGCGCTCGGGCACCACACCGAGAACGACACGGTCAACGACCAGGGCGAGTTCCCCGACCTCCAGCTGTTCGTCGTCCTGCACGCGACGCGCGCCCAGAGCTACCTGGCCGGGCCGCCGGTCTGGCTCCAGCGGCCGGTGATCGCGCTGGCGGCGATGATCGGGCGCCGGCGGGGCTACCGGCCGAACTACGACTAGTGGAGCCTCGCGACGGGCGGGTGGTCGCCGAGCTGCACCGTATGCGTGACCTTCGGGACGCCAGGGTCCGCTCGGGCGGCTGCCCTTGGTTGCTGCTGTTGGCGGCGCTGATCGCTGCTCGCGGCGCTCGCGCAGAGCGCCGCGGCGGCGGGGCCCACGCCGCTGTCGGCAGACAACGACCGCCCGGACATCCGCTCGACCGCCGGCAGCGGGATCTTCGGGAGCTGGATCGAGGACGGCTTCGGCCTGCCCGCCTACCGCTACCGGCTCGACCCCGACCGCGACCCGCGCGCCGCCCAGTCCGAGCTGCACGGCTCCACCGACGCCTGGGCGCAGCTCGGCAACGACCATGTCGTCGCGATCGCGCACACCCGCGGCCACGTTCAGCTCTGGAGCCAGGATCGCCGCTACGAGTGGGTCAACCAGCAGGGCGGCTACGGCTATCTGCGCCGCGGCGACGGCAGCGTCGTCAGCACGCTCTACGCCGACCGGCCCGCCGGGGCGCGCACCCGGCGCGACTTCGGCACCGGCTACTTCGGCCGGCTGACCGCGGTCCGTGGGGTGGCGATCGGCGAGCGCGTCTACGCGCCGTTCGGCGACGACCCGCTGCTGCTGCACGACGTCACGATCCGCAACACCGCCGACCGCCCGCTGCGCGCCGACTGGTTCGAGTACTGGGACGTGAACCCGCGCAGCGTCGTCGGCCCGCGCGAGATCGGCGTGGCCCGGCCCGCCTACCAGCGCAGCCGGCGCACGCTGACCGCCGCCCAGCTGCCGGACTCCGTCGACTCGAAGCCGATGACGGTCTTCGCGGCAGCCCTGCGCGGCCGCGTGGCCGACTGGGAGGCGGACGCCGCCAGCTTCTTCGGCGCCGGCGGGCGCGCCCGCCCCGCCGAGGTGGCGGCGGGCCGGCTGTCGAGGACCCGCGGTAGCGGGCTGTTCGCCTTCCGCTCGCCCGTGGTCGTGCCGGCGCACGCCTCGGTGACGCTCCGCTACGCCTACGGCCTCGAGCACGCGCGGCGCATCCCCGCGCTCGTGGCGAGGTGGCGCGCGGCGCGCAACCCGCTCGCCGCGCAGCCAGCGCGCCTGGCGCGGCTGGCTGCCGCGCGCCAGCTTCGGCGCGGGTCGCGCCTGGCTCTCGCGCGAGCTCCAGTGGGACGCCTACACGCTGCGGTCGGGCGCCACCTACGAGGAGTCCTGCGGCCATCACATCCTGTCCCAGGGCGGCTACTACCAGTACGAGGCGGGCATCCAGGCCGCCTACCGCGACCCGCTCCAGCACGTCCTCCCGTTGATCTGGGCCGACCCCGAGCTGACGCGCGAGACGATCCGCTACTCGGCGATCGAGCAGCCCAGCACGCTCGGCTTCCTGCCCGTACTCCCTGACGGAGCTGTGCCAGCCGTCGGAGCACGGCACCTCGGCCGACCTCGATCTGTGGCTGCTGCTCGCGGCCGCCGAGTACGGCCTGGCCACGCGCGACCTGTCCTTCTTCGGCGAGCGGCTCGCGTGGGCGAACGGCGGCCGCGCCTCGCTCTGGAGCCACCTGCGCCACGCCTACCGCAACCAGGAGAGCAGGCGCGGCCCGCACGGCGGCTACCTGACCGGCACCAACGGCGACTGGTCGGACTTCTCGACCCCGATCCTCGGCATGGACGAGTCGATCCTCGTCACCGCCCAGCTCGCCTACGTCTACCCGCGCCTCGCCGAGCTCGCCCAGCTGCGCGGCGACCGCCGCTTCGCCGCGGCGCTGCGCGCCGACGCCGCCGAGCTGCGCGGCGTGCTCCGGCGCGAGTGGACCGGCCGCGGCTGGTACTCGCGCGGCTACGGCGCCAACGGCCGCATCGGCGAGGGCGCGATCTTCGGCGAGCCACAGCCCTGGGCGCTGCTCGCCGGGGTACCCGACCGCCGCCAGGCGCGCACGCTGGTCGCCAACGTCCGCCGCTTCCTGACGGGCGTCGGCGCCCCGCCGCAGACGCACGGGCCCGCCCGGATCGGCTCGTCGCAGTCGCCGGCCCGCAACGACCCGGACGTCAGCGAGCGCACGGACTCGCCGCTCGGGATCGGCGACAACAACGCGGTCTACGTCGGCGGCGCCTGGTACGCGATCAACGGCTGGCTGACCTGGGCGCTGGGCGAGCTCGACGGCGAGGTCCCGCGGGCCCGCGAGTACGCGTTCGACGAGTTCCGGCGCAACACGCTCACCGCCCACGCGCTGGCATACCCGCGGCACTGGAACGGCGTCATCTCGGTGGACGACGTCTGCTGGGCGCACTACTCGAGCGATCCGTCCCGCTGCGGCATCGGCATCCTCGACGGCTGGAGCACGCAGATCATGCACCAGCCCTCCTGGAGCCTGTTCGCCGCGCTCAAGCTCGCCGGCCTCGACCCGGTCCGCGACGGCTACCGGATCGACCCGCACCTGCCGATGGCGAGCTTCTCGCTGCGCCTGCCCGACGCCGGTGTCGAGTACGGCCGCGCGAGGGCGCGCGGCTACGTGCGCCCGCACGGGCGGGCGCGGCTGCGGATGACCGTCGAGCTGCCGCGCGGCCTGGCGCGCGGGCCGGTCGCGGCGTTCGTCGACGGGCGGCGCGTGCGCGCGCGCAGGGCGCGGCGGCGCGGTCCGCTTCGCCCTCAGGGCGCGCGGCGGCCGCGCTCGTGGACTGGGCGGTCGCGCGCGGCTAGGGGTAGAGGTCGCCGCTCTCGCCGACGACGAAGATCGCCGCCACGGGGCAGTTGCCGGCGGCCGCGATCACGTCGTCGACCGACGCTCCGTCGGGATCGACGACGACGGCCTTGTCCTCGTCGTCGAGCTGGAAGACGTCGGGGGCGGTGTCGACGCAGTCGCCCGACCCGATGCAGAGGGCCCGGTCGACGGTGATCTCGATCCGGTTGACCGGGGAGAGCGGCCACTGTCAGCGGCGGCGTATCAGCGACGAACGCCGCGATCGCGGCGAGCACCAGCAGCGGCAGCAGCGCGAGCGGCGAGCGGCCCTCGGCGGGCGCGCCGGCGTGGCCGTTGCGCTCCCCGCCCGCGGGCATCGCGAACTCCTCGGCGGCGAGGATGTCGTGGGGCGGGTCGAAGCGGTTCGGGTCCGGCGGCAGGCGCTCGTCGCGGGTGCCGATGCCGAACTCGTCGGCGGCCAGCACGTCGTGCGGCTGCTCGATGCCGCTCGGATCGCGGGCATCGCGTCGCCAGGAATCTCGGTTCGCTCATCGTCCCTATCGTTACCACACCTATGGACGAGGGCACACAGGTTCGAGCTCGAGGCGGCGGCCTTCCGCCGGCTGGTTGAGCACCTGCGCGAACGCACCGATGTACAGAACATCGACCTGATGGAGCTGGCCGGCTTCTGCCGCAACTGCCTCTCGCGCTGGTACCGGGAGGCAGCCGAGGAGCGTGGCGTGGAGCTGACCGACCCGCAGGCGCGAGAGATCGTCTACGGAATGCCCTACGAGGAGTGGAAGTCGCGCCACCAAACATGACCGATCCGGGGGCTCACGCCCGGGCCCCGTGGGCTGCTGCTCGCCGTCGCCGCGCTCTGCGTCGCGGCGCTGGCCGGCTGCGGCCGCGGCGCGGTCGAGCAGGACGCCGAGCGGGCCGCCGGCCGGCGGCTCGGCGGAGGTCGTGCTGACGCCGCAGGCGGGCGCCGAGGGCCGGGCGGCCGCCGACGAGCGCGCGGCCAGGCGCGAGCGGCGCTCGAGCGCCCGCGCCGTCGAGCTGCGCGGCGCCGGCGCGGCCCCGGACGCTCCCGCCGGCGGCGACGCGCCCAGCCCGGGCGCCCCGAGCGACGCCGAGGTGCGCGCCGAGCTGCGCGAGGCGCGCGCGGCGCTGGCCCGCTTCCGCGAGTACCTCAACACGACCGCCTTCCTGCCCGACCGGCCCGCGCGCCCGCGTGCTGCCCGACGGCACCGCGGTCGCGCCGGAAGACGCGCCCGAGGTCGTCAAGCGGGTGATCCTCGCCGGCAACGCGATCGCCAAGTTCCCCTACAAGTGGGGCGGCGGCCACGGCGCCTGGCGCGACAACGGCTACGACTGCTCCGGCTCGGTCTCGTTCGCCCTGGCGGCCGCCGGGCTGCTCAACCGCCCGCTCACCTCGGGGCTGTTCATGCGCTACGGCGAGTCGGGCCCGGGCGAGTGGATCACGATCTACGCCAACGGCGGGCCACGTCTTCATGGTCGTCGCCGGCCTGCGCTTCGACACCAGCGGCCAGGGCCGCGCCGGCACGCGCTGGCAGGAGGCGCCGCGCTCGGTCAGCGGCTTCGCCGTGCGCCACATCGCCGGGCCTCTAGGGCGTGTACGGCGGCGCCTCGCCCCAGCCCCAGCGCGGCACCGGCGCCTCCGGCGGCGGGTCCGCGTCCGGCTGCGAGTTGGCCAGCGCGAGCCGCGTGCCCCACTCGATGTAGGCCACGAAGGCCGAGCGGAACTCCGGGTCGGCTCGGCAGCCCGGCGTCGTCGGCGGCGTCGCAGATCAGGCTGACCCAGCGCCGCCGCTGCGGCCTCGGTGAGCTCGCGCCCGCGGTGCTTGGCGCAGCATGTGCGGGTAGCCGCCGTGCTGCTCGGTGTAGAGCGGCGGGCCGCCGAACACCTCCGCCAGCCAGACCGCCACGTGGTGCGGGTGCTCGGAGTCCATGCCGCGGAAGACCGGCTCGAGCAGGTCGTCCTGCGGACCTTCGTCGTAGAAGGCCGCGGTCAGCCGCTCGAAGGCCTCCGCGCCGCCCGCCCACTCGTACAGCGTCGGCGGTGGCGGCTCATCGGCCGTCGCCCGAGTCGAGCTCGGCCGGCACCAGCTCCACGCTCGAGCGGGCGCCCGGCGCGCAGCAGCCGCACCGTCACGCGCACGCCGATCAGCTCGGCCGACATCAGCCGCTGCAGGTCCTCCACGCGCGTCGACCGGCGTGCCGTCGACCGCGAGGATCAGGTCCTCCGGCCGCAGGCCGGCGCGGTCGGCCGGGCTGCCGTCGACCACCTCCACCACCTCGACGCAGGTGTCGCTGCCCGCCGCGGCGCGCGCCTGGGGCGGCACCGGGCGCGGGCCGCCGGCGACGCCGATGTAGGCGCGCCGCACGCGGCCGTCGCGCATCAGCTGCGCGACGACCCGCTGGGTGGCGTCGTTGATCGGCACGGCCAGGCCGAGCCCGACGCCGGCCACCGCGGTGTTGATCGCCGACCACCCGCCCGCGCGAGTCGGCCAGCGCGCCGCCGGAGTTGCCGGGGTTGAGCGCGGCGTCGGTCTGGATGACGTTGTCGATGATGCGCCCGGCGCGCGCGCGAGCGCGCGGGCAGCGAGCGCCCGAGCGCCGAGACGACGCCGGCCGTCACCGAGCCGCCGAGCCCGTGCGGGTTGCCGATCGCCACGACGAGCTGGCCCACGCGCAGCCGCTCGGCGTCGCCGAGCGTCGGCCGGCGCGAGCTCGTCGTCCTCGGCGCGCAGGACGGCGAGGTCGGAGAGCGGGTCGCGGCCGACGACCTCGAAGCGCGGTCTCGCGCCCGTCGGCGAACGTGGCGCGGCCGCCGGTCACGCTGCGGCCGACCACGTGGGCGTTGGTGAGCAGGTAGCCGTCGGGGGTGAGCGCGACCGCGCTGCCGGCGCCCGACGGGACCTGGCCGCCGCGCACGCGGCGCATCACGCGCAGGCTCGCCACCGACGGGCCGACGCGCTCGGCGACGGCGATCACCGCGTGCGAGTAGGCGTCGAGCGCCTCGGCCTCGGCCGGGTCGACGGGCGGGGGAGCCTCCGCCACGGGGCTCACGCCGCGGCTCCGGTCGCCTCGAAGTCGGACCGTCACGGTGCGCTCCTCGGTGCCGCGCACGACGGTCAGCTCGAGCGAGCCGCCGTCCGGCGACCGCGTCGAGCAGCCTCGTAGAGCGCGTCCACGCTGTCGAGCTCGATGCCGCCGGCGGCCGACGAGCAGGTCGCCCGCCTCGATGCCGGCGGCGGCCGCCGGGCTGCCGTCCTCGACGGCGCGCACCAGCAGGCCCGCGCGCTCGGGCAGGCCGACCGCGCGGCGCAGCCGGCGCGCGACGCGCGGCGGCGCGACCGCCACGCCGAGCCGCGGCGCCGGCCGGCGCCTCGCCGCGGGCGAGCCGCTCGGACGCGCTCCTTGACCGCGCGCGGTCGCGGGCACCGCCAGGATCAGGCCGCCGTCGAGGCGCAGCGCGTTGAGCCCGAGCAGCCGGCCCTCGACGTCGACGAGCGGCCCGCCGGACGAGCCGCGCGGCAGCGGCGCGGTGTGCTCGATCGCGCCCGCGATGCGCCGGCCGCGCGGGCCGCGGAAGCTGCGGCCCTCGGAGGCGACGAAGCCGAGCGTCGCGCGCAGGCCGCGCCCGCCCGGGTTGGCGAGCGCGAGCACCGGCGTGCCGATGCCCGGCGCGTCGCCGGGCTCCCAGGCGATCGCCGGCGCGTCGCCGGTGTCGACCGACATCACGGCGAGGTCGAGGTCCGCGTCGGCGGCGGTCCACTCGCCGGTCTCGCGGCGCCCGTCGGCGAAGGCCACGGTGACCTGGTCGCGGCGCAGGTTGTGCGCGTTGGTCAGCACCTGGCCCGCGCCGATCACGACGCCCGAGCCGAGGCCCCAGCCCCGGCCGAGCCCCACGACCGACGGGCCGACGCGCTCGGCGGCGCCCGCGATCGCTTCCTGCAAAGACGTCAGGACTTCCATCTCGTCTACTCCCTTGTGACTTGCGAATTGCAAGTGAGTACCGTACCAGGCGATGCGAAGTACGCCTTGCCGGCCGTGACCGAGCCCGCGCCCACACCGCTCGCGGCGGCGCTCGACAGCGTCGGCGACCGCTGGACGCTGCTGCTGATCGAGGCGCTGCTCGACGGCCCGCGCCGCTTCGGCGACCTCCAGGAGGCCGTCGCGGGCATCGCCCCCAACGTGCTCACCCAGCGGCTGCGCCGCCTCGAGGGGGAGGGCCTCGTGCTCGCGCAGCCCTACTCCGAGCGCCCGCAGCGCTTCGTCTACGAGCTGACCGCGGCGGGCCACGAGCTGGCCGGCGCGCTGCGGCTGCTGGCCGACTGGGGCGCGCGCCACCGCGAGGGCGGCGAGCCGCCGCGCCACGACGCCTGCGGCACGCCGGTCGAGGCGCGCTGGTGGTGCCCGACCTGCGAGCAGCCGGTCGGCGAGGACGAGGCCGCCGACCTGCACTACGCCTAACGCGTTCATAACCGCCCTTGTGCAGGGGGATCCGCTACCTTGACCCCTCTGGACGACCAGCCCACACGCCGTCTCGACACTCGAGCGGCGGCCGCCGGGCGGGCCGCCGCGCAGACCACCTGGTCAGCGCGAGCCGGACTCCGTCTACATGCGCCGCCGACTGGTGGCCGCGGGAGCGGCCGCCGTGCTCCTGCTGCTCCTGATCGTGGTGATCGCCACCGCCGGCGGCGACAGCGAGCCCAAGACCACTCCGGCCGACCTCGGCGTGCCGACCACGCCCGACAACCTCGGCGACCGACACGGACACGCGACCAAGACGGACACGACCGACACCGACGACGACCACGACGCCCGCCACGCCGGTGACCCCGCCGTCGCCGACGGCGGGACCGTCACGCCGACGCCGCCGAGCCAGGGCACCGGCGGCGGCACGGGCCAGACCACCCCGCCGCAGAACGACCAGCCGCAGGGCGGGGCGGGCGGCGGCGCGGTGGCGCCGACCTCGCCCTAGGCCTCGGGCTCCGGGCGCCGGCGCGCCTGCTTGCGCTCGGCGCGCCGGCGCTTGGCGTCCATCCGCTTGCGCCGCGCGGCGGCCGTCGGCCTGGTGGCGCGCCGCGGCCGCTGCACGACGAGCGCCGACGCCAGCCGGGAGCGCAGCCGCTCGAGCGCCAGCTCGCGGTTGCGCGTCTGGCTGCGCGTGTCCTGCGCGATCGCCCTGACCACCGGCCCCAGCCGCGCCGAGATGCGCCGCTTGTGCTCGTCGCCGAGGCTGCGCGACGCCTCCACGTCGAAGACCGCCTCGACGCGCGAGGCGGTCACGTTCGCGTGCTGCCCGCCGGGGCCGGACGAGCGGCTCGTCGCGCAGCTCGACCTCGGACAGCGGAATCTGCGCGCCGTGACCCAGGTGCAGGGGATCCTCCATCGCGACTGACGCTACCGAGACGCGCCAAAGCCGCCCGCCGCCACTCGCGGAGGCGTACCATCGGTAGCAGAGCGAGATGGTGGAAGTCGGACTGGCTCTTGTGCTGGTGGGGGCCGCCCTCCTGGTGGCCGAGGCTCACGTGTCCGGCGGCGTTCTCGGAGTCCTCGGCGGCATCGCCCTCGCGGGCGGCGCAGCCCTCGCGATCGGCGGCGCCGGAGCGGGTGTCCTGGCGGTGGTGGCGGCGATGGTCGCCGCCGTCGCCGTGACGGGGGTGTGGCTCGGCGTGGCGGCCCGCAAGTCGCTCGCCGCGCGCCGGCGCCAGGTGGCCTCCGGGCGCGAGGCGCTCAGCGGCCGGCCCGGCGTGGTCCGCAGCTGGAACGGCGCCGGCGGCCAGGTCTTCGTGGACGGGGCGCTCTGGCGGGCGCGCTGCAGCGTGCTCGAGGACGACGTGGAGCTCGACGCGGGCGACGCCGTGGTGGTCGAGCGCGTCAGCGGTCTCGACGCTCGCGGTAAGGCGGGCGGAGGAATGGGAGGAGCAGTGGTGATCGAGGTCGTTTTGATCGTGCTGGTCGTGCTGTTGGTGGCCGTCGGGGCGCTGGCCGCCGCGTCGGTGCGGGTGCTGCGCGAGTACGAGCGGGGGGTCGTGTTCAGGCTCGGCCGCGTGATCGAGCTCAAGGGGCCCGGCGTGGCGCTGCTCGTGCCGGGCGCCGACCGCATGGTCAAGGTCAGCCTGCGCACGGTCACGCTGCGCATCCCGCCGCAGGAGGTGATCACCCGCGACAACGTGCCCGTGCGCGTGGCGGCGGTGGCCTACTTCCGCGTGATCGACCCGAGCCGCTCGGTGCTGGAGATCGAGGACTTCCGCGCCGCGACGCTCCAGATCGCCCAGACGACGCTGCGCTCGGTGCTCGGCAAGGCCGAGCTCGACGCGCTGCTGGCCGAGCGCGAGCGCCTCAACGAGAGCCTCCAGCAGATCATCGACGAGCAGACCGAGCCGTGGGGGATCAAGGTCACGATCGTCGAGATCAAGGACGTCGAGATCCCCGACAGCATGCAGCACGCGCTCGCCCGCCAGGCGGAGGCCGAGCGCAACCGGCGCGCCAAGGTCATCAACGCCGAGGGCGAGCACCAGGCGGCCGACCGGCTCGCCCAGGCGGCCGACGTGATCCGGCCCAACCCGGTCACGCTCCAGCTGCGCTACCTCCAGGCGCTCCAGGACGTGAGCGCCAACCCCGGCTCGACGATCGTCTTCCCGCTGCCGCTCGACCTGCTGCGCCCGCTGCTCGACAGCGGCGACGACAGCCCACCAGCCGAGCAGGTCTCGCAGCTGCCCGGCGGACAGAACGGGCCCGCCTAGCTGACACACTGCCGCGAGCATGCGAGTGGCGGTCGTCGGACACGTCGAGTGGATCGAGTTCGGGCGCGTCGATCACGTGCCGCCGCCCGGCGAGATCGTGCACGTCTCCGAGCTCTGGGAGGAGCCCGGCGGGGGCGGGGCGGTGGCCGCCGTCCAGCTCGCCAAGCTCGCCGGGGCCGGCACGCTGTACACGGCGCTCGGGGACGACGAGATCGGCCACCGCTCGAAGGTCGAGCTCGAGCGGCTCGGGCTGCGCGTGGAGGCCGCCTTCCGGCCCGAGCCGCAGCGGCGCGCCTTCGTGCACGTGGACGCCGACGGGGAGCGCACGATCACCGTGATCGGCGACCGGCTCGGCCCGGAGGGGCGCGACCCGCTGCCCTGGGACGAGCTCGCGGAAGCCGACGCCGTCTACTTCACCGCCGGCGACGTCGAGGCCCTGCGCGCCGCCCGGGCGGCCAAGGTGCTGGTCTCGACCCCGCGCGGGCTCGGCACCCTGCGCGAGGCGGGCGTGCAGCTGGACGCGCTGGTGGCGAGCGGGCGCGACCCCGGCGAGCGCTACGAGTCCGGGGAGCTCGACCCGCCCCCGCGCTACGTGATCCGCACCGCCGGGCGCGACGGCGGCGAGTACGAGACCGCCGACGGGCGGCGCGGCTCGTGGAAGGCGACGCCGCTCCCCGGAGCGATCAGCGACCTCTACGGCTGCGGCGACAGCTTCGCCGCCGGCCTCACCTACGGGCTCGGCGCCGGCCTGGAGATCGAGCAGGCGCTCGACCTGGGCGCCCGCTGCGGCGCCGCCTGCGCGACCGGTCGCGGGCCCTACGCGGGCCAGCTGCGCGAGGCCTGAGCGCTCAGGCCACGTGGCCGTCGGAGGGCTCGATCGGCAGCCCGTCCTTGACCCAGGCCTTGAGGCCGCCGGTCAGGTTGTGCGCGCTGTAGCCCGACGCGCCGAAGGCCTGGGCGGCGAGCGACGAGCGGCTGCCGGAGCGGCAGTAGAAGACGACCGGGCGGTCGCGGTCGATCGAGCCGGCCTCGAGCGTCAGGCGCTCGAGCTCGATGTGCACGTCGCCGGTGATCCGGCCGGCCTCGTGCTCGTACGGCTCGCGCACGTCGATCAGCTGTGCGCCGTCCTCGCGCACGAGGTCGGCGACCTGCCGGGGCGACAGCTCCTCTGGGAGGTCGGCCATGCGGCCGAGGCTAGCGAAGGGCCAGCCGCAGCCTGGCGCGCCCGCGCCACCCGCGCCGCGGCGGCGCCGGCCGGCGCCGCCCCCAGCGGTACTGACGTATCGTCAGGCCCTCGGGGATGTCGGCCGTGAGCGGGAGGAAAGCCTGATTGCGAATTGCGTGAGTCGTCTCGATCATCGCCTCGCTGCCCTTTCGACCGCGCTGCTGGTGTTCCTGCTCGCCCTCCCGGCCGGCGCGAGCGCGCTGCCGTGCACGGCCGAAGTGACGGCGCGCCAGGTCGAGGCCAAGCCCGGCCCGGCGCTGCGCTTCGGGGTCGGGCCGCTCGTCCAGGCGGGCCAGATCGGCGGCGCGCCCGCCGCGGCCGTGCCCGAGCAGCCGGCGCGCACCCACGCGGCGCTCGCGCGGCTGCGCCCGCCCGGCGGGCCGTTCGTGCTGCGCCTCAACCGCTTCTTCTGGTCCGACGGCGAGGCCGCCTTCCAGCGCTACCTCGGCCTGGCTCGCCGGTTCGCCCGGCGCGGCTACCTGATCGAGCTCCAGGTGCGCTACCACCCGAGCCCGGCCCAGGAGGGTGACCTGCGCGCCTGGCGCGCCCACGTGCGCGAGGTGGTGCGGCGCTTCGGCCGCATCCGCGCGGTGATCGCGCTGCAGATCGCCAACGAGGTCAACATCTCGTTCTCGCCGGATTCGTCGGACGGCGCCTACGAGCGCGCCCCGCAGGCGCTCGTAGCGGGCGTGGTCGCCGCCAAGCGCGAGGTGCGCCGGCTCGGGCTGCACCGCCTGAAGATCGGCTTCAACTGGTTCTGGCGGCTCGACCCCGCGACCGAGCGGCGCTTCTGGGGGGCGCTGCGCGCCGGCGGCCCGACGTTCGCCCGCGCGGTCGACTGGATCGGCCTCGACGCCTACCCGGGGACGGTCTTCCCGGCCACGCTGGCGGTCGGCGGCGCGCGCGACGCGATGGTCAGCGCCATGCGCTCGATGCGCTGCTACGCGCGCTCGGCGGGCATTCCGCGCAGCACGCCGATGAAGGTCGAGGAGAACGGCTGGCCGACGCAGCTGCCGCTGCGAGGCGTCGAGGAGCAGCGCGACTGGCTGCGCGCGATGGTGCGGGCGGTGCACGACTACCGCGGCAGCTTCGGCGTGAGCGACTACCGCTGGTTCAACCTGCGCGACGCCGACAGCTCGCAGCCGGGCCTGTTCCAGCACTTCGGGCTGCTGCGGTCCGATTACACGGCGAAGCCGGCCTTCGGGGCCTACCGCGAGCTCGTGCGGCGCCTCAGCCGGAAGGGCTAGGGTTCGGCCATGAGCTCGGACATGCGCGGCAAGACCGTTCTGATCACCGGCGCGGCGCGCGGAATCGGCGCCGAGTCGGCGCGCCGGGCCGCGGCCGCGGGGGCCAACGTCGCGCTCGTGGGCCTCGAGCCCGAGGAGCTGCAGCGCGTGGCGGCCCAGTGCGGGACGAACGCGGCGAGCTTCGAGTGCGACGTGTCCGACTGGGACGCGCTGGAGCGGGCGGTCCGGGGCACGGTCGAGCGCTTCGGCGGCATCGACGTGGTGATGGCGAACGCCGGCATCTCGCCCGCCGGGATGGTGCGCTCGATCGATCCGCGCGCCTTCGAGCGCACGCTCGAGGTGAACCTGCTCGGCGTCTGGCGGACGGTGCGCGCCTGCCTGCCGCACGTGATCGAGCGGAAGGGCTACGTGCTGCTGACAGCGTCGCTCGCGGCGGCCATGCACGCGCCCGGGATGGCGCCCTACGCGGCCAGCAAGGCCGGCGTCGAGGCGTTCGGCGACAGCCTGCGCGCCGAGCTCAAGCGGCTCGGCGTCGACGTGGGGGTCGCCTACTTCGGCTTCATCGACACCGACATGGTGCGCGGCGCCGAGGAGCACCCGGTGCTCAAGTCGCTGCGCAACGACTCGCTCGGCCCGCTGAGCAGGAGCGTTCCGGTGTCGGACGTTGGCCGCGCGGTGGTCAAGGGGATGCAGAACCGCAGCCGCTGGGTGGTCGTGCCCGGCTGGGTGCGCATCCTGCTCGTCCTCGGCAGGGTGGTGCAGCCGCTGGCGGAGCGCGGCTCGTACGACACCGCGGCCGAGGTCGACCGGCTGTTCGAGGAGGACGTCGCAAGCCGCGGCGCCGAGGCCGCCTCGGCGCCGATCGGCGCGGGCGGCAAGGCGGTGAGCGTCTAGCCGGATGGCCAAGCGCGAGCCCCGCATGATCCCCCTCGGCTACGGCAAGTTCGTCCGCGCCGACCGGGTCTACGCGCTCGTGCCGCTGGAGGGAGGCGAGCGCCAGGACGGCCGGCGCACCTACGTGCACGTGGACGGGCTCAGCGAGCCCGTCGTCGCGTCCCGCTCCGAGCGCGCCATCCTCGCGGACGTCGAGCGCGCCCTCGCCGAGGCCGCCGGCCTGCCGCAGCGCAAGCGCCCGGCGGGCGCCTCTGGCCAGGAGAGCCTGCTCTAGGCCGCGTAGCGGTGGTGCAGCATCAGGGCGTTGCCGTCCGGGTCGCGGAAGTGGGCCATGTGACAGACGCCGCTGTCCATCGTGTCGGCCACGAACTCGATGCCCTTCGCCTCCAGGTCGCCGCGCGCAGCCTCCACGTCGTCGACGTGCAGGGCGATCGGGTGGGAGTGGCGCTCGAACTCGATCCCGAACGCGTCCGACTGCATCACCGCGATCGTCAGTGAGCCCGTCTCGTACTCGCGGGCGGGCATGTCGCCCCACTGCTTCGAGCGCTCCAGCCCGAGCACGTCGCCGTAGAAGGCGTCGGCCTGGCCGAAGTCGCGGGTGGGCACGGTGATGAAGTCGACGCCGGTGACGAGGGGCATGGGCGCAGGGTAAGGGGTAAGTCGCTCCATTTGCCCGATGTGGGGCGGCCGCCGCGGGTCCATAGTCACGGTCATGACCAACCCGATCACGATTCGTCACGGCACCGAGGCGGACGAGCCCGTGCTGCGCCTGCTCGCGGAGCTGGACAGCGCGCCGCCGATCGACGGCCCGGTGCTGCTGGCGGTGCAGGACGAGCGGGCCGTGGCCGCGATCAGCCTCGACGGGATGCGCGAGATCGCCGACCCGTTCGTCAGGACGCGCGAGGTCGTCGCGCTCCTGCGGGCCGCCAGAGCGCGCCTAGAGCTCCTTGACCTCAGCCAGCACCGCGGCGACGGACTCCTTCGCGTCGCCGAACAGCAGCGCGGTGTTGTCGTTGTAGAAGAGCGGGTTGTCGATGCCCGCGAAGCCGGTGTTCATCGAGCGCTTGAGCACGATCACCTGGGCCGCCTTGTCGACGTCGAGGATCGGCATGCCGTAGATCGGCGAGCCCGTCTCCTCGCGCGCGGCGGGGTTGGTCACGTCGTTGGCCCCGATCACGAGCGCCACGTCGGTCTGGGGGAACTCCGGGTTGATCTCGTCCATCTCCTTGAGATGGTCGTAGGGCACGTCGGCCTCGGCCAGCAGCACGTTCATGTGGCCGGGCATGCGGCCGGCGACGGGGTGGATCGCGTAGTCGACCCGGATGCCGCGCTTCTCCAGCTCGTCGGCCAGCTCGCGGACGGTGTGCTGGGCCTGGGCGACGGCCATGCCGTAGCCGGGCGCGACGACGACCTTGGACGCGTACGCGAGCTGGATCGCGACGTCCGACGCGTCGGTGGAGTGGACCGGCCGCTGCTCGCCGTCCCCACTCGCGCCAGGGGCGACGCTGACGCCGCCGAAGCCGCCGGCGAAGATGTTCGCGATCGACCGGTTCATCGCCTTGGCCATCTGGTTGGTCAGGATCGATCCGGAGGCGCCGACGAGCATGCCGCCCACGATCAGGGCCACGTTGTCGAGCGCGATGCCGGCGGCCGCCGCCGACAGGCCGGTGAAGGCGTTCAGCAGCGAGATCACGACCGGCATGTCGGCCCCGCCGATCGGCAGCACGAACATGTTGCCGAGCAGCGCCGCGGCGATCAGGATCACCAGGAACAGGCCCTGCGACTCGGTCCCGGCCGCGATCGCGGCCCCGCAGCCGACGCAGACGAGCAGCAGCCCGGTGTTGATGAACTGCTGGCCGGGCAGCTGGATCGGCCGGCCGGGCAGGATCTCCTGGAGCTTGGCGAACGCGATGTTCGAGCCCCAGAACGAGATCGAGCCGACGATCGCCGCGAACAGGATCGGGATCAGCTGGTCGAGCTCGGGGTTGCCGGACCCGATCTCCAGCTGGTGGCGGTACTCGACGAACGAGATCAGCGCCACCGCGCCGCCGCCGACGCCGTTGAACAGCGCCACCATCTGCGGCATCGCGGTCATCTTCACGCTGCGCGCCGCTGGGACGCCGACGATCGTCCCGATCACGATGCCGACGGCGATCAGCCCGTAGTCGCCGACCTCCTCGATCAGCAGCGTCGCGACCACGGCGATGGCCATGCCGACCGCCGCGACGCGGTTGCCGCGCCGGGCCGTGCGCGGATGGTTGAGCTCGTGCAGCCCGTAGATGAACAGCGCGAACGCGACGATGTACAGGACCCGGATGAAGTCCGGGTCCTGGACGAAGGACGCTGTGTACATCAGTCGCGCCGCCCCGCGGGAGGGGGCGGGCTCTGCCCGCCCCGGACCGGCTTTGTCTTGAACATCTCGAGCATGCGGTCGGTGACCAGGAAGCCGCCGACGATGTTGATCGTGCCGAAGGCGATCGCGATCACGAGCAGCAGCTTGTTGAGGAAGCCGTCGACCTCGCCGATCAGCAGGATGCCGCCGAGCAGGACGATGCCGTGGATCGCGTTGGTGGCCGACATCAGCGGCGTGTGCAGCGTGTTCGGCACCTTCGAGATCACCTCGAAGCCGACGAAGGCGGCCAGCACGAGGATGGTCAGCTCGGTCAGCAGGTCCACTACGCGGCCACCGCCTTCGCTGCGCCCTCGTGCACGATCTCGCCGTCGCGCGTGATGCAGGCGCCCTTGATGATCTCGTCCTCGAAGTCGAGCTTGAGCTCGCCCTCGTCCGCCATCAGCTCGAGCAGGGACTGGACGTTGCGCGCGTAGAGGGAGGAGGCGTGGTCGGGCATCGTCGACGCCAGGTTCGTCGGGCCGATGATCGTCACGTCCTCCTTGACGACCGTCTCGCCCGCCTCGGTCAGCTCGCAGTTGCCGCCGGTCTCCGCGGCCAGGTCGACGATCACCGACCCGGGCTTCATGTTCTTGACGGCCTGCTCGGTGACGAGCAGGGGAGCGCGGCGGCCCGGCACGGCCGCGGTCGAGATGACCGCGTCCATCTTGCCGATCTCGACGGCGAGCAGCTCGCGCTGCTTCTGCTGCTCCTCGTCGGTCAGCTGGCGCGCGTAGCCGCCGGCCGCCTCGGCGTCCTCGAGGCCCATGTCGAGCTCGAGGAAGCGGGCGCCGAGCGACTCGATCTGCTCCTTGACCGCGGAGCGCACGTCGAAGGCCTGGACGATGGCTCCCAGGCGCCGGGCCGTGGCGATCGCCTGCAGGCCGGCGACGCCGGCGCCGAGCACGAGCACCTTGGCGGGCCGGACCGTGCCGGCCGCCGTGGTGAGCATCGGGAGGAAGCGGGGTAGCTCCAGGGCCGCGATCTGGGCGGCGCGGTAGCCGGCGACGGTCGCCTGCGAGGAGAGGGCGTCCATGGACTGGGCGCGCGAGATGCGCGGGATCGCCTCCATCGCGAAGCTCGTCACGCCGGCCTCGGCCAGGGCGCGCACGGTGTCGGCGGCCGTCAGCGGCGCCAGGAAGCCGATCAGCACCGACCCGCGCGAGAGGCGGCCGATCTCCTCGGCCGAGGGCGGCGCGACCTTGGCCACGACCTCGCCCGACCAGCCGTCGCCCAGCGCGGCGCCAGCCTGCTCGTAGTCGGCGTCCGGATAGTGGGCGGCCGCGCCGGCGCCGGCCTCGAGCGTGACCTCGATGCCGCCTCGGCCGAGCCGCTCCACCACCTCGGGCACCAGCGCCACGCGCCGCTCGCCGCTCGCCGTTTCCTTGGGTACAGAGACTTTCATCGGTCCCCCGCAGCCCGGCGCGGGGCGCGGCATGCTAGCCGAGCGGCCCCGAAAACGCGGCGACAGAGGGGGGCCCTGAAGAAGCGTCCCGTATGAGGACGTTTCTTCAGGAACCCCCCGCTAGGGTGCTGCCCGTGCGAATCCGGGCTCTGGTGGCGCTCGTCACCCTCATTGCCGCAGTTGGCGCGGTGCCGGCGGAAGCGGCGCCGCGGCCGAGCATCCCCGCCTGCGCCCTCGGCAGCTCCGCCGCGGATCTGAAGGGCTTCTTCGCCGCCCAGCTCGCCAAGGCCGAGCGGCGCGTGCCGAAGCGCCAGCGCGCCGACTTCGCCGCGGGCGTGGCCGCGTACGTGTATGGCGTCGGCCCGGTCTCGGTCGGCCAGACCGTGCTGCGCTTCCCCGAGAACCAGCTCGTCAGCATCGCCGCGCTGACCGACCCCTCGACGCGCACCGTCGTGCTGCCCAACCACGACACGACCTACACGGTCGGGCGCGTCCAGCTCGCCGGCGGACCGCGGGTGATCGACGTCCCCGACACCGCCGGGCGCTACTACGTGATCCAGCTGCTCGACGCCTACTCGAACACGTTCGCCTACGTGGGCCGCCGCACGACCGGCACGCGCCCGGGCAGCTACGCGGTCGTGCCGCCCGGCTACAAGGGGGCGCTGCCGGCCGGCGTGAAGCGGATCCAGAGCCCGACCAACCTGGTCTGGGTGCTGGGCCGCACGCTCGTCAACGACCAGGCCGACATGCCGGCCGTCGCCGAGCTGATGCGCGGCTACCGCAGCACCGCGCTCGACGCCTGGACGGCGGGGCAGCGCCAGGACCCGCTCGTGCTGGGCGGCTTCCCGGCCACTCCGCCGGTCGTCATCCCGACGGGGCTCGACTACTTCGCCCGGCTCGGGGAGATCCTCGCGTCCGACCCGCCGCCCAGGCGCGACGCCTGCGCGCTGCGGGCGTTCGCGAAGGCCGGCATCGGACCCAACCGCAAGCCGACCGGCCGCACCCTCGTGGCTGCCTTCCGAGCCGGGAAGCGGATCGTGGCCCGCGCCGAGCGGCGCGCCGACCGCTTCGGCGCGAAGGGCTACAACGGCTGGCTCAACCCCGGCCCCTACATCGGCGCCTACGGGCGCAACTACCTCGGCCGCGCCGTCATCGCGACCGCCGCGCTCGGCGCCAACACGCGGCCCGAGACGGTCTACCCGCTGGCCGTCGACGACGTCTCCGGGCGCCCGCTGAGCGGCCGTCACCGCTACACGATCCGCTTCCCGCGCGGCCAGCAGCCGCCGGCCAACGCCTTCTGGTCGGTGACCGCCTACGGCAAGGACCGCTACCTCGTGCGCAACCCGATCGACCGCTACGCCGTCGGCGACCGCACCAAGGGACTGCGCCGGGGGCGCGACGGCTCGCTGACGATCTACGTCCAGCACCGGCGCCCCGCCGGCGCCGCCGCGGCCAACTGGCTGCCGGTGCCGAGCGGCCGCTTCCGGCTCGCCATGCGCATCTACGAGCCGCGCCGCAGCGTGCTCACCGGAGACTGGAAGCCTCCTCCGGTGCGCCGACTACACTCGTAGTCGGTTTGCGGCAGTAATGGAAGACAAGACGCTCGAGAAGAAGGATCGCGTCGTCGTTCGGTTTGCGGGTGACTCCGGCGACGGGATGCAGCTGACCGGAAGTCGCTTCACGGATGCCACGGCGATGGTCGGGAACGACCTCGCGACGCTGCCGGACTTCCCCGCCGAGATCCGCGCCCCCGCCGGGACGCCGCACGGCGTGTCGGCGTTCCAGATCCACTTCGCCTCGCGCGACATCCTCACGCCCGGCGACCACCCCAACGTGCTCGTCGCGATGAACCCCGCCGCGCTGATCACCCAGATCGGGTCCGTCGAGAAGGGCGGCACGGTGATCGTCAACGAGGACGGCTTCTCCGACCCCAACCTGCGCAAGGCGGGCTACGAGTCGAACCCGCTCGAGGACGACTCGCTCGACGACTACCAGGTCTTCCGGGTGCCGATGACCTCGATGACCGTGCGCGCGACCGAGGGCATCGACGGCATCAAGGCGGCCGACGCCGCGCGCTGCAAGAACCTGTTCGCGCTCGGCCTGGTCTCCTGGATGTACGGCCGCCCGACCGATCCGTCCACCGCCTGGATCGAGAAGAAGTTCGCCGACCGGCCGCCGGTGCGCGACGCCAACCTGGCCGCCTTCCGGGCCGGCTACAACTTCGGCGAGACCGCCGAGCTGATCGGCGTGCACTACGAGGTCGAGGCTGCGCCGGCGCCGCCCGGCACCTACCGCAACGTCAACGGGACGCAGGCGCTGGCCTACGGGCTGATCGCCGCGAGCGTCCGCTCGGGGCTGGGCCTGTTCCTCGCCTCGTACCCGATCACGCCGGCCTCCGAGCTGCTCCACGCGCTGTCGCGCCACCGCAAGTTCGGCGTCCACACCGTCCAGGCCGAGGACGAGATCGCGGCCGCCAACATGGCCCTCGGCGCCGCCTTCTCTGGCCGCCTCGCCGTGACCGCCACCAGCGGCCCGGGCATGGACCTCAAGGCCGAGACGATCGGGCTGGCCGTGGCGATGGAGCTGCCGCTGGTGGTCGTGGACATCCAGCGCGCCGGGCCCTCGACGGGGATGCCGACGAAGACCGAGGCGGCCGACCTGCTGATGGCGCTCTACGGGCGCCACGGGGAGTCGCCGCTGCCGGTGGTCGCCGCCTGCACGCCGGCCGACTGCTTCCACTCCGCGATCGAGGCGGCCCGGATCGCCGTGGAGCACCGCACGCCGGTGATCCTGCTGACCGACACCTTCCTCGCGAACTCCTCGGAGCCGTGGAAGCTGCCCGAGGTCGACTCGCTGCCCGAGATCGACCCGCGCTTCGCCACAGAGCCGAACGACGGCGACCGCTTCATGCCCTACCTGCGCGACGAGCGGCTCGCCCGTCCCTGGGCTGTGCCCGGCACCCCCGGCCTGCGCCACCGGATCGGCGGGCTCGAGAAGGAGGACGTGACCGGCAACATCTCCTACCTGCCCGAGAACCACGACCACATGACGCGCCTGCGCGCCGAGCGCGTCGCGCGCGTGGAGGTGCCCGACCTGCAGTTCGACGACCCCGACGGCGACGCCGAGCTGCTGGTGCTCGGCTGGGGCTCGAGCTACGGCGCGATCGAGGGTGCGGCGCGCCGGCTGCGCCGCGAGCAGGGGCTCAAGCTCGCCACCGCCCACGTGCGCCACCTGAACCCGCTGCCCGGCAACCTCGGCGAGGTGCTGCGCTCCTACGACCGGGTGCTGGTACCCGAGATGAACATGGGACAGCTGTCGCGTCTGCTGCGGGCGGAGTTCCTGGTGGACGTGGAGAGCTACACGAAGGTCGACGGCCTGCCGATCTTCACGCGCGACGTGATGGAGCAGGTGGAGGAGCGGCTCGCATGAGCGGGAACGGAAACGGGCATCTGCCGGCCCTCGCCAAGGCCGACTTCTCCTCCGACCAGGAGACGCGCTGGTGCCCGGGCTGCGGCGACTACGCGATCCTGGCCTCGGTCCAGGGCTTCATGCCGGAGCTCGGCATCCCGCCGGAGAAGATCGTGTTCGTCACCGGCATCGGCTGCGCCGGGCGCTTCGTCTACTACATGGACACCTACGGGATGCACGGCATCCACGGTCGCGCGCCGGCGCTGGCCACGGGCGTGGCGACCTCGCGGCCCGACCTGTCGGTGTGGGTGGTCAGCGGCGACGGCGACGCGCTCTCGATCGGCGGCAACCACCTGATCCACGCGCTGCGCCGCAACGTGCCGCTGAAGATCCTGCTGTTCAACAACCAGATCTACGGGCTGACCAAGGGCCAGTACTCGCCGACGAGCGAGGAGGGCAAGGTCACGAAGTCCACGCCGTTCGGGTCTCAGGACCATCCCTTCAACCCGGTCTCGCTGGCGCTCGGCGCCGAGGCGAGCTTCGTGGCGCGCACGGTCGACACCGACAAGAAGCACGTCGCGGAGACGCTGCGCGCGGCCGCCGCCCACCGGGGCACGGCGTTCGTCGAGATCTACCAGAACTGCAACGTCTTCAACGACGGCGCCTTCGACGCCGTGCGCGCCAAGGGCCAGAAGGAGCAGAACCAGATCCGGCTCGAGCACGGGCAGCCGATCCGCTTCGGCGCCGACGGCGAGCGCGGGGTCATGCGCGGCGAGGGCGGCCGGCTGGAGCTGGTCGAGGTGGCCGACGTCGGCGCGGACGCCCTGCTGGTCCACGACGCCCACCGCGCCGAGCCCAGCCTCGCGTTCGAGCTGGCCCACCTGGCGGCGCGCCCGACCGGCCCGACGCCGATCGGAGTCTTCCGCTCCGTGGAGCGCCCCGTGTACGGGGCCGAGCTGTCGGGCTCGCTCGAACAGGCGCGCTCGGAGGTCGGCACGGCCGAGCTCGAGGCGCTGCTGCATTCCGGGGAGACCTGGACGGTTTCGTAGGGCCGGACGCCTGAACTGCAGCAATGAGGGGAACGAGCGGTCAGGGCCCGACGCTCCGCACCTTTGACACCGCATACGGTGTCGAATGTGCGGAGCGTCGCGGCAAGCCGCTCGATCCACCCCTTATTGCTGTAGTTCGGGACCCGACCCGCAGGACGGCCTAGGCCGCCAGGTCCATCACGACGTCGGACACCCCGGAGCCGGAGTAGTGCTCCTCGAGGTGCTGCGTCAGCCGCTCCATCAGCTTGTGCGCCGGCACGTTGTCCGTCGCCATCGTCGCGGTGAAACGCTTGACTCCGAGGCGGCGCGCTTCCGCAGCCAGTCGCTCGGCGAAGAGGGAGCCGACGCCGCGCCGTTGCCAATCGTCTGAGACGACGATGGCAACTTCGGCGGCGTCGGGGTTCTGAGCGAGGCGGACGAATCGTCCGACCGCGATCAAGCGGCGGACCGGCTCGCCTGGATACTCGGCGACCAGAGCCACGTGATCGCGGCCGTCCACCTCGGTCAGGTATCGCAGCTCAGACCGGCTGAAGCTGCGCTTGGGGGAGAGGAAGCGCCTGTGCACGCTCTCGTCCGAGAGCTGCCGGAGCCCGTCCTCCAGATACCGCTTGTCGTCCGAGCGGATCGGCCGGATGAGGATCTGAGCTCCGTCTGGAAGGCACTCGAGCACAAACCAAGGATCCCGCCGCTAGGGCCGGGCTTGTGTGCGGTGGGTCACGCTGTCGCGCGCGGCGCGCTCCACCTCCACGCAGACCGCCAGCGCTGCCGCCGGCGTGTCGCCCAGCGCCAGCACGCCGTGGCCGCCCAGCAGCACCGCCGAGCGGTCGCCCAGCGCCGCCACGGCCGTCCGGGCGATCTCGTCCGAGCCGGACGGCGCGAACGGCGCCGTGAGCCACTCCCCGAGCGGCTCGCCGCGCTCGCTCCAGGCGGTGGCGTGCTCGCTGTGCGTGTGCACGAGCGCCCCCGCGTCGAGGCGCGCCGCGTAGACCGCCGCGTGCACCCTCCACTCGCTCGACGGCTCCCGCTCGCCCTCCACGACGGTGCCGTCGAGCGCGATCGTGACGAGGTCTTGCTCGTCCATCTGCGGGTAGGCCAGCGCGCTCGGCGTGATCCGCATCAGCTCGCCGACGCGGGCGCTCACGTTGCCCGACGTGCCGCCAACCAGCCCGAGCCGCAGCATCTCGCGCGCGGCGGCGACGATCTCAGCGTCCGGCGACAGCGGCGATCGCCTCCTCGAAGGGCGGCTCGAGCACGCCCGCCTCGGTGACGATCGCGGTCACCAGCTCGGCGGGCGTGACGTCGAAGGCCATGTTGAGCGCCGGCAGGCCGGGGGCCACCTCGAGCGCGTCGCGCTCCTCGATCGGGATCGCGGCGCCGGTGGGCGTGCCCGGGTCGACCGTCGACAGCGGCGCCGCGACGTAGAACGGCACCCCGTGGCGCGCCGCCAGCACGGCCAGCGGGTATGTGCCGATCTTGTTGGCCACGTCGCCGTTGGCTGCGATCCGGTCGGCGCCGACCACGATCCGGTCGACCATCCCGCGCGCCATCAGGGCGCCGGCGCTGGAGTCGGTGACGACCCGGTAGGGAATGCCGGCGCGAGCCAGCTCGTAGGTGGTCAGGCGCGCGCCCTGGAGCAGCGGCCGGGTCTCGTCGACCCAGACCTGCGCGAGGCGGCCGCCCTCCCAGGCCGCCCGCAGCACGCCCCCCGCCGTGCCGTAGCCGGCGGTGGCCAGCGCGCCCGCGTTGCAGTGGGTCAGGGCCCGGTCGCCGGGCTCGAAGCGCGCCGCGCCCAGCTCGGCGAGGCGCCGGTCGGCGCGCTCCTGCTCGTCGTGCAGCTCACGGGCGCGGGCGAGCGGGTCGGGCGCCGCGAGCGTCTGCTCGATCGCCCAGGCCAGGTTGACGGCCGTGGGCCGCGTCGAGCGCAGCAGCTCCGCCGCCGCCGGCCGCTCCTGCGCCGGCGCCAGCGCGAGCCCGTAGGCGGCGGCGATGCCGATCGCCGGCGCGCCCCGCACTGCCATCGTGCTGATGCAGTCCGCCACCTCGGCCGGGCTCTCGCAGCGCAGCCAGCGCTCCTCGACGGGGAGCACGCGCTGGTCGAGCACCAGCAGCGCCCCGTCCGCGAAGCGCAGCGGCTCGATCGGTTGGGACACAGGGCGGAGAGTAAGGCGCGCCCCCGCCGGGGCGAGGGCGCGCCCACGCTCTACTGGACGAGCTTCGTCTCGCTCAGGTACTCGCCTGCGACTTCCTTGGGGGTCTTCTTGTCGAGGTCCACGCGGGCGTTCAGCTCCTGCATGGCCGCGTCGGTCAGGCCCTTGTTGACCTGGGTCACGACCTTCTCGATGTCGGGACCGCCCTTCTTGAGCACGTCGTTGCGGATCACCAGCGTGGAGTTGTAGGGCGGGAACATGCCCTTGTCGTCCTCGAGCAGGACCTCTCCCTCCCGCTTGATCTGCGGGTCGGTGGTGAACACGATCGACACGTCGGCCTGCCCCTTGCTGAGCACCTCGTGGCGCAGCGCGATGTCGACGGGCGTGAACTTCTTGAACTTCAGCCCGTAGACCTGCTGGAGGCCGAGCAGGCAGTCCAGCCGCTGGCGGCATTCGGGGCTGCCGTACAGGGTCAGCTTGCCCGCGACCGGCTTGAGGTCGGAGATCGTCTTCAGGTTGTACTTGGCGGCGGTCTCCTTGGTCACCGCCACCTCGTTCGAGCTCGTGAACGGGGTGGGCGGCAGGGCCGTGAGGTCCTTCTTGGCGAAGCCGTCCTTCGCCTTCGCGTAGGCGACCAGGCCGTTCTTGGGGATCTTGTCGGCGGTGACGCCGAAGAACGACAGCAGCGCCGTGCCGGTGTACTCGGGGTAGGCGCTGATGTCGCCGCCCTCGAGCGCCTTGAGCGCCGTCTTCTCGTCGCCGAGGTTCAGCTCGGTGCTGACGTCGTAGCCGGCGGCCTCGAACGCCTGCGCATAGATCTCCCCGAGCACCTTCTGTTCGGTGAAGTTCTTCGACCCGATGACGAGCTTGGTCGACGAGTTCTGGTCGTTCTTCTGGATGGCGCCTGTCGCCGCCTGGTCGGCGGTCGACGACGAGTTGTCGCCGCTCGAATCGTCGCTGTCGTCACCGCACGCGCCGAGCGCGAGCGATGCCAGCAGCAACATGAGCAAGGCGACCCAGCGGGATCTCCTCATGTGGTCGCTTCCCTCCTTGTGATCGGGAACGTGTGCCGGCGTTTGCCGGCCCGGGTGAGCTTCAGTCCGCGCGGGGTGAGCGCGCGTTGCACGGCGCCGAGCGAGAGCTCGGTGATCACGGCGAGCAGGGCCACGACGAGCGCCGCCGCGAGCCTCCCCTCGTCGCCGTAGGTGTTGACGTTGATGATCGGGTCGCCGAGCGTGATCACCCCGGCGAGCGGGGCGATCGTCGCGGTGGCGACGACGTTGACCGCGGAGATGCGGATCCCGCCGAAGATCAGCGGCAGCGAGAGCGGGAGCTCCACGCGCCTGACGATCTGCGGGCCGGTCATGCCCATGCCGCGGGCGGCGTCGACCGTGTCGCGCTCGACCTGGCGGACGCCCGTGTAGGTGTTCGTCAGGATCGGCGGGATCGCCAGCAGCACCAGCGCGAGCACGAGGTTCGTGAAGCCGACGCCGATGTAGGCGACGAAGAACGCGATCAGCGCGAGGCTCGGCACGGCGCGCCCGACGTTCGACGCGTTGATCGCGAGGAACCCGCCCTTGCCGATGTGGCCGAGCCAGAGCCCCAGCGGGATCGACACCCCGCAGGCGATCGCCATCGCCTCGAACGAGAGCTTGAGGTGCTCGGCCATCAGATCCCACATGTTCGAGAGGCCGCCGACCTGCGCCCCGCCGGCCGGCGACTCGTGCTCGTTGAAGATGAAATCGATCGCGTCGCCGAACTGACCGAGGAAGGCGAACGTGGTCGTCATCGCGCCGCCACCACTCGCGTCCAGGGGGTGACCAGGCGCTGGACGAGCAGGATCAGCCCGTCGAGCGCCGCCGCCAGCACGATCGCCAGGCCGCCGGCGACCACGACGTTCGACTTGTACGTGATGTCGGAGAAGATCTGCTCGCCGAGGCCGCCGGCGCCCGCGAAGAAGGCGAGCGTGGCGAGGCCGACGGTCGTGGTCGTCGCGATCCGCAGCCCGGCCATGATCTCCGGCAGCGCCAGCGGCACCTCGACGCGCCACAGCAGCTGCCGGTCCGTCAGGCCCATGCCGCGGCCGGCGTCCTTGGTCTCGTCGGGCACGTTGTCGAGGCCGGCCAGCACGTTGCGGAAGATGATCAGCAGCACGTAGGCGACCAGCGCGATCAGTGCCGTGGTGTTGCCGCGCCCGGTGATCGGCAGCAGCAGGAAGAACGCCGCGATGCTCGGGACGGTGTAGAGGATGCCGGTCACCTGCGTGACCGGGTTGATCAGCCAGCGGCGCCTGTACGCGACGAGCGCGAGCGTGAAGGAGATCCCGAAGCCGATCGCCACGGCGGCAACCGTCAGGTACACGTGCTGGAAGAACGGGTCGACGTAGTTGTTGAAGTTGTCGACGATCCAGTCGGGGCAGAAGCCGTTGTTCGACTCGCACGTGTCCGTGCGCCGGTGGATCTGGACCTGTGCCAGCTCGAGGATCATGCGGCCGCGTCAGCTCCCGACGGCACCTCTTCGGGCGGCGCCTGGAGGGCGTGCGCGAGGATCTCGATCGAGAGCACGCCGGCGACCTCGCCGCGCTCGTTCACGACCGGGCCGTACTGGGCCTCGTCGGCGAGCAGGTGGGAGAGGGCGTCGCGGAGCACGTCGTCGAGATCGATCAGCGTCTCCGCCTTCGAGCGCAGGTCCTCCGTGACGCGCTCGCCCTGGAGCGCGCGCTCGGACAGCCAGCCGATCGGGCGGCCGTCCCCGTCGACCAGCAGCGGGTAGCGCACCTCGCTGTCGGCGGCCTTGGCGCGGGCCTCCGCGACGGACTCGCCCACGCGCACGAGCGGCGCCTTCCAGAGGTCCACGTCGCGCACGCGCTGGAGGGCGAGCCGCTTGAGCGCCCGGTCGGCGCCGACGAAGTCCTCGACGAAGCGGTTGGCCGGGTACATCAACAGCTCCGCCGGCGGCGCGTACTGGGCCAGCTTGCCGCCGCGCTGCATGATCGCGATGCGATCGCCCATCTTGATCGCCTCGTCGATGTCGTGGGTGACGAACACGATCGTCTTGCGGATCTCCTGCTGGAGGCGCAGGAACTCGTTCTGGAGCCGCTCGCGGTTGATCGGGTCGATCGCGCCGAACGGCTCGTCCATCAGCATCAGCGGCGGGTCCGTGGCGAGCGCCCTGGCCACGCCGACGCGCTGGCGCTGCCCGCCGGACAGCTGGGCGGGGAAGCGGTCGCGCGTCTCGTGGGGGTCGAGGCTGACCAGCTCGAGCAGCTCGTCGACGCGCTCGCGGATGCGCTCCTTGGACCAGCCCAGCAGGCGCGGGACCGTCGCGATGTTGGCGCTCACCGACAGATGCGGGAACAACCCGATCTGCTGGATGGCGTAGCCGATCTCGCGGCGCAGCTCGGCCGGCTTGCGCTCGGTCACGCTGCGGCCGTCGAGCAGGATGTCGCCGTCGGTGATGTCGATCATGCGGTTGACCATCCGCATCGCGGTGGTCTTGCCGCAGCCCGACGGGCCGACCAGCACGCAGATCTCCCCGGCTGGAACCTCGAGCGAGAGCGAGTCGACGGCCGGCTCCTGCTGGCCCGGATAGCGCTTCGTGACGTTGCGGAGCTCGAGGGTCGCGGCCGTTGGGCGTGGCGACGGCCCCGGGGGCTGGGCGGAGTCTGGACTGTTCACGGGCGGGGCTTCCCTGAGGAAGCTCGGAATGCTACCCGTGTGGGGGCGTGGCCTCGCGTCGGCTTCGCCAAGCCTTAATGTCGGCATTGGCGAGCCGCTCCAGCTCGCGGCGCAGGTCCTCGCGCAGCTCGTGGACCTCGACGTCGTCCAGCTGGGGGTCGCCCTCGGCGGTCTCCACCAGCGCGGCGGCGAACGTCTCGTTCGCCGCGAACAGCTCCGCGTCGGCCTGAGCCCGGTCGGGCGCGCCGCGCACGGCGAGCGCCTGCTGCTTGAGGTCCTCTGCCATCGGCTCGATGCGCTCGCGGTCGGCTCGCGGCAGGTCGCGCCAGCGGGCGTAGAGCGAGCGGGCGACGCGGACGCCGATCGCGGTCGTGGCGGCGGCGCCTCCGATGACGAGCTTCGCCGAGGGCATGCGGGCGCATCGTCGCGCCCCGGGCAGACGGAACGATCATGCCACCGGGCTACAGCACCGCCGCCGCCAGCCTGTCGACCTGCTCGGGGTCGGGCGACGCGGGGAACAGGATCAGCTCGTCGCATTCGACGGCCTCGAAGCCGCTCACGCGCTCGCGGACCTGGTCCTCGCCCTTCGCGGCGAACCGGACGATCTGCTCCGCGTAGTCGCCCAGGAACCCGTAGTAGTCGCCGATCGTCGCCCGCGCCTGGGACTCGGGGTCGTCGTCGAGCGAGAAGTAGGTGATCGCCATCGCGCGCGGCCGCTCGGCGCGGCCCGCCTCGCGGAAGGCCGCGCGCAGCTTGTCGCGCGGCTCGACGAAGCCCTCGGGCGGCTGGCCGCCGGCTATCCAGCCGTCGCCGTGCTGCGCGGCGCGGCGGAAGGTCGCCGCGGACCCGCCGCCGAGCATCACGGAGGGCGGGTCGTCGCGCACGTCGGGGCCGATCGCTCGCTCGCCGGCCCAGATGGCGCGCATCTCGGGGAGCGCCGCGTCGAGCCGCTTGCCGCGCTCGTTCATGCGGCACGCCGCTCGCCTCGAAGTCGTCCTCGCGGCCGCCGACGGCCATGCCCAGCACGAGCCGCCCGTTCGAGAGCTTCTGCAGCGACGCCGCCTGCTTGGCGAGCAGCGCGGCGTTGGAGCGCAGCGGAGCCAGCAGGACCGAGGTCACGAGCCGGATGCGCTCGGTCGCCGCCGCGGCGCCCGCCAGCGCGATCAGCGGCTCGTAGTTGTCGTAGACGAGCCGGTCGATCGTCCCGAGGCTCGAGAAGCCGGCGCGCTCAGCGCGGCGCGCCCATTCGACCACCTGCTCGCCCGTCGTGCCCGCGATCGTGGTGGGCAGTCCGATGCCGATGTCCATCCGCACGTCTCCTGTCTAGATTCGACCCATGAACCTAGAGGGGCTACCCGGCTGGGCCCTCGAAATGCTCGCCGAGGCGCGAGTGGCGCGCTTGGGGCTGCTCGACGAGGAGGACCGCCCGCGGGTGCTGCCGGTGACCTTCGCCGTGTTCGAGGGCGCGCTCTGGAGCGCGATCGACCACAAGCCCAAGCGCGCCGGCGAGCCCGCGCGCGTGCGGCGTCTGCGCAGGCACCCCGAGGCGACGCTGCTCGTCGACCGCTACGACGACGACTGGTCGCGACTCGCCTGGGTGGAGCTGCGCGGGCGGGTGTCGGTGGAGCCGCTCGGGCCGGCGCTGGACGCGCTGGCGGACAAGTACCCGCAGTACGTCGGCGAGCCGCCGCAGGGGCCGCTGCTGCGCCTGGCGCCGGAGCGGTTCGCGAGCTGGCGGGCGGCGGGCTAGCCGTCGCCGGTCGCGACGGGCCGGTCCTCGGCGACCCACTCGCTCCACGAGCCCGGGTAGAGGCGCGCCTCGACGCCGGCCAGCTCGGCGGCCACGAGCAGCGTGCAGGCGGTCACGCCCGAGCCGCAGTAGGCGACGAACGGGGCGTCGCCCAGGCGCTCGCGCAGCTCGCCCGGCGACAGGTAGCGGCCGCCGGGGGCGAGCTCGGTCGCGGGCGCGCTCGAAGCGCCGGGGATGTGGCCCGCGACCGGGTCGACCGGCTCGTGCTCGCCGCGGTAGCGCTCCGGCGCGCGCGCGTCGAGCAGGCGGTGCCGCGGCGACGTCGGCGGCCGTCACCGTGTCGCCCTCGCGCGGGCGCGACGACGAAATCGCCCTCGCGGCGTGCTCTCGGGCCCGGCGCGCAGCGCGCCGCCCGCCTCGCGCCAGGCGGCGAGGCCGCCGTCGAGGACGGCGACCGCGTCGTGACCGAAGTGGCGCAGCAGCCACCAGAGGCGGGCGGCGCCGCCCTCGCCGGCCTCGTCGTAGGCCACCACGCGCATCCCCGTGCCGATCGCCGGCGCGCCGGGCGGCGGCCTCGAAGCGGTCCGGCGGCGGCAGCGGGTGCCTGCCGCTGCGGCCGGGCCGGTCCGACAGGTCGCGGTCGACGTCGAGGACCGCCGCGCCCGGGATGTGGCCCTCGCGCCAGGCGCGCTCGCCGGCGCCCGGGTCGCCCAGCACGAAGCGGCAGTCGACCACGGCCAGCCCCGGCGTCGTCGAGGTGGTCGCGCAGCCAGCCCGGCTCGACGAGAGGGCCGAAGCTCATGGCGCGTAGCCTCCCATGCGTGCGTGCGATGGTCCTCGACGCTGCCCGCACCTCGCTGCGGCCGGCCGAGCTGGCGGCGCCCGGAGCCGGGGCCGGGGGAGGTGCTGCTCGAGGTGGCGGCCTGCGGCGTCTGCCGGACGGACCTGCACATCCTCGACGGCGAGCTCGACCGCCCCAAGCTGCCGCTCGTGCTCGGGCACCAGATCGTGGCGCGGGTGGCGAGCGACGGCGAGCGCTTCGGCGCGGGCGAGCGGGTGGGCGTGCCGTGGCTGGGCTTGACCGACGGCGACTGCCGCTACTGCCGCTCGGGCCGGGAGAACCTCTGCGACAACGCCCGCTTCACCGGCTACGACCGCGACGGCGGCTACGCGGAGCTGACCGTCGCCGACGAGCGCTTCTGCCTCCCGCTGCCCGACGGCTACCCCGACCTGCAGGCGGCGCCGCTGCTGTGCGCGGGGCTGATCGGCTACCGGGCGCTGCGGCTGGCCGGCGACGGCGAGCGGCTCGGCATCTACGGCTTCGGCGTCGGCCGCGCACATCATCACGCAGGTGGCGCGCCACGAGGGACGCCGCGTGTTCGCGTTCACGCGCGCGGACGACACGGACTCGCAGCGGTTCGCGCTGCGAGCTGGGCGCGGAGTGGGCGGGCGACGCGCTCGGCCCGCCGCCCGAGCAGCTCGACGCGGCGATCATCTTCGCGCCGGCCGGCGAGCTGGTGCCGGCGGCGCTGAGGGCGATGGCCAAGGGCGGGGTCGTGGTCTGCGGCGGCATCCACATGAGCGACATCCCGAGCTTCCCCTACGAGCTGCTGTGGGGCGAGCGGGTGCTGCGCTCGGTCGCCAACCTGACGCGCGAGGACGGCGAGCGCTTCCTGGAGCTGGCGCCCGCAGGTGCCGGTCAGGACCGAGGTCGAGACGCACCCGCTGGAGAGCGCGGGCGAGGCGCTCGAGCGGCGTGCGGTCGGGCGCGCTGCGCGGCGCCGCGGTCGTGGTGCCGGGAGCGTGACGAAACTCACACTCCGGACCCCCGCGGGCGCGAGATGCTACGCAGCGTGGAGATCATAATTTTTTGCATCGTCGATGCTGGTCGGCGTGATCTACGGCTACTTCACCGTGAGCGGCAGCGGCATCGCCGAGACGCCCTACGGGAAGATCTACGGCGGCGCTCCCGGCGCGCACGGACGCGCCAGCGCCTCCGGCCGTGACGAGCGCGTGTCGATCAGCGACTGGTCGCGCGGAACGCGCTAGCCCCTCCGGCGCCCCGCGCGCGAGCACGGGGTCCCGGAAGCAACGGGACGCATGGTCCCGAGACTTCCGGGACCCAGGGGTGCTCGGCGACTACGCGACCCGGCGCAGCCTGCGCACCGCCGGCCGGCGAGCTCGCCGCTCGCCGTCGCGGAAGGCCTCGAGCGCGGCCGCGACAGCACGCCAGGCGGCCGGGCTGACGGCCATCCCGCAGTGGCTGGAGGAGATCTCGACGTGTTCGTCCGCGCCGGGGTCGAGGCAGGCGCGCCAGTCGACGACGCCGTCGCTGCGCGAGTAGACGGCCACGAAGCCGACGCCGTCGGGCAGCGGGCCCGCCAGCGTCCTCCCAGAACGACGCGCAGCACTCCCCGTCGATGCAGGAGCGCTTGAACACGCCGGGCGCCCCGAGCGATCCCAGCCGGCTGACGGCCTCGACCTGCAGCCGCACGAGCGGATGGATCGCGAGCGGCTCCAGGTGGGGCGAGCCGAGCGTGATCAGGCCCCGGACTAGATCGGGCCGGCGCGCCGCCAGCACCTTGGCCATGCTGCCGCCGCGGCTCTGGCCGATCACCACCGCTCGCTGGCCCTGCTCGGCGACCAGGCGCTCGAGCCGCGCCTCGAGGCGGTCGTGAGTGCGCCCGCCGCAGTCGACGTTGGCCATCATCCCGGCCCGCGACGGCCGGAAGCCGGCGCGGCGCAGCCAGTCGGACATCGGCGCCAGCGAGCCGTCGCCGGCGAGGAAGCCCGGGATCAGCAGCACCGGGCGGCCGCGGCCGTCGCCGAGGCCGTCGCCCCGCAGGATCGGGTCGCGCAGCAATGCGGCGGCCTCGAGGCCGAATCGGGCCTCCCGCCAGAGAGGCGGGCGCGAACTCGGAAGCGTCACCTTCATGGCGGGTCCTCAACCTATTACCACGGACGGCGGGAACTTGCCCGGTAGATTTCGCGCCCGTGCGCGCCGTGACGATCCAGGACGGGAGCCTCGTCGTCGAGCAGCGGCCCGACCCGGAGCCCTCGCGCGGCGAGATCCTGGTGCGGGTCAAGGCCGCCGGCCTGAACGGCGCCGACATGCTCCAGGTGCGCGGCGCCTACCCCGCCCCGCCCGGCTCGCCGCCCGACATCCCCGGTCTCGAGCTGGCCGGCGAGGTGGCCGCGCTCGGCCCCGGCGCGGAGCGCTTCGAGGTCGGCGACCGGGTTATGGCGGTGGTCGGCGGGGGCGGCCAGGCCGAGCTGGCCGTCGTGCACGAGCGCGCCGCGATGCCGGTCCCGGACGCCCTCGACTGGCCGCAGGCGGGCGGCGTCCCCGAGGTCTTCACCACCGCCCACGACGCGGTCTTCACCCAGGCCGGGCTGCGCCCCGGCGAGCACCTGCTCGTCCACGGGGCGGCCGGGGGAGTGGGGACGGCGGGAGTGCAGCTCGGCCGCGCCGCCGGCGCGCGAGTGACGGCGACCGTCCGGCGCGAGGAGCTGCGCGCGGGCGTCGAGCAGCTGGGCGCGAGCGTGATCGAGCCCGAGGGCTTCGGCGAGCACGGCCCCTACGACGTCGTGCTCGAGCTCGTCGGCGCCGGCAACCTGCACGAGAACCTGAAGGCGCTCGCGACCGGGGGCCGGATCGCCGTGATCGGCATCGGCGGCAGCGGCGCCACGGCCGAGCTCAACCTCGGGCTGGTCATGGGCAAGCGGGCGCGCATCCACGGGTCGACCCTGCGCGCGCGCCCGCTGGAGGAGAAGGCGATCGCGATGCGGAGGGTGGAGCAGGAGGTGCTGCCGCAGTTCGACGCCGGCCTGCTCACGGTGCCGGTCGCGCAGACCTTCCCCCTCGACGAGGTCGAGCAGGCCTACGAGCGCTTCCAGGCCGGCGGCAAGCTCGGCAAGATCGTCCTGACTGGCGTAGCCCCTCGAGCAGCGCGATCAGAGGCGCCTCGACCTCGCGGCGCGCCGCCCCGGGATCCTCGGCGTTGGCGATCACCATCCCGGCCTCGGCGAGCGCGCCGAGCAGCAGGTGCGCCAGCGGGCGCACCGGACGCGGGGCGAGCACCGCTCCGTCCATGGCGTTCTGGAGCGCGCTCATGATCAGCCCGAGGCTGTAGCGGGCGTCGACCTCGCGCCACTGCGCCCAGCCGAGCACGGCGGGCGCGTCGAGCAGGGCGATGCGCATCACGGCCGGGTCCACGCAGGCGTCGAGGTAGGCGCGCACGCCTGCGACCATCAGCTCCCAGGGATCCTCCAAGACGTCGACCCGGGCGCCGATGTCGGCCATCAGCGCCTGCTCGAGCTCCTCGTGGACGGCGCGGAAGAGGTCGCGCTTGTCGGCGAAGTGGTGGTAGAGGGCGCCTCGCGTCACGCCCGCGCGGGCCACGATCTCCTCCGTGCCCACGTCCGCGTAGCCGCGCTGGGCGAACAGCTCGCGAGCGGCCCTGACCAGGCGCTCGCGGGTCGCGTCCCCGCGCGGCCGGCTCTCCCTCGGCGCCGACATACAACCTGTATGCTACCTACATACAACCTGTATGGAAGGAGTCCTCGTGACCTCGGCAGACTGGCGCTCGCCCGACCTCGGTCCCGCCCGCACGCTCGACCTCGGCGCGGGGCGCCGCGTCCGCGCACACGTCACCGGCGAGGGGCCGCCGATCGTGTTCGTCCACGGCGCGCTCGTCAACGCGAACCTGTGGCGCAAGGTCGTCGCGCGGCTGGACGGCTTCAAGCGGGTCACGCTCGACCTCCCGCTCGGCTCGCACCTCGAGCCGATGCCCAAGGACGCCGACCTGACCCCGCCCGCGCTGGCCGAGCTGATCTCGGACTCGATCTCGGAGCTCGGCCTGACCGACGTGACGCTGGTGGGCAACGACACCGGCGGCGGCCTCTGCCAGATCGCCGCGACGCGCCGTCCGGAGCGCATCGGCGCGCTCGCGCTCACCTCGTGCGACGCCTTCGAGAACTTCCCGCCACCCTTCTTCCGCGTCGTGCTGGCGCCCGCCCGCGTGCCGGGCGTGATCCCGCTGGCGTTCGGCGGGCTGCGGCTGCGGCCGTTGCGGCGCCTGCCGATCGCCTACGGCTGGCTCACGAACGAGCCGATCGACCGCGACGCCGAGGACTCGTACGTCCTGCCGGTGCTGACGCGCGGCCCGATCCGCCGCGACGTGCGCAAGCTGCTCGGCGGCCTCGACCCCGCCTACACGCTCGAGGCGGCGGCGAAGCTGGCCGAGCTGGGACCGCCCGGCGCTGATCGCCTGGTCCGAGCGGGACCGCTTCTTCCCGCCCGCCCACGGCGAGCGCCTGGCCAAGCTGATCCCGGGCGCGCGCCTCGAGTGGATCGAGGGCGCGCGCACCTTCTCGATGGAGGACCAGCCGGAGCGCGTAGCCCAGCTGCTCGCCGAATTCGCGGGCTCTCGAGCCGCAGCCGCGGCCTAGCGGCCGGGGGCCCGGCCGACTGGCCGACGCTCCACGGGGGCCCGGGGGCGCGAGCCCCCGGATCCCATCAGTTCAGGCGCTCGACCAGCATCGCCTGGCCCTGCCCGCCGGCCACGCACATCGTCTCGAGCCCGATCGTCTTGTCGTCGGTCTCGAGGCCGTTCAGCAGCGTGGTCATGATGCGGGCGCCGGTCATCCCGAACGGGTGGCCCAGCGCGATCGCCCCGCCGTGGGGGTTCATCTTCTCCAGCGGGATGTCGCACTCGTCCATGATCGGGATCACCTGGGCGGCGAACGCCTCGTTGAGCTCGACCGTGTCCACGTCCTCGATCTTCATGCCGGCGCGCTTGAGCACCTTCTGGATCGCGGGGATCGGCGCGACGCCCATGTACTCGGGCTCGATCGCGGCGGTCGCCGACGTGATCACGCGCGCCCGCGGCTTCAGGCCCAGCTCGGCCGCCTTGTCGGCGGACATCACGAGCACCGCGGCGGCGCCGTCGTTCAGCGGGCACGAGTTGCCGGCCGTCACCTTGCCGTCCTCCTTGAAGGCCGGGTCCAGCGCGGCGAGCTTCTCGAGCGTCGAGCTGGCGCGGGGGCCGTCGTCCTTGGCGACGGTCGTCCCGTCGGGCAGCGTGACCGGCACGATCTCGCGGTCGAAGTAGCCGTTCTCCTGGGACTGCACGGCCTGCTCCTGGGAGCGCTGGGCGTACTTGTCCATGTCGGCCCGGCTGACCTCGTAGCGGTCCGCGACGTTCTCGGCGGTCATGCCCATCGAGATGTAGGCGTCGGGCTGCCCGTCGCGGCCCTGGAGCCGCTCGTTCTGGTCCTGCGGCCGGGCGCCCTCGACGGCCTCGTTGTAGCGCGAGACCCACTCGACTCCGGCCGCGATGTAGGCGTCGCCCTGCCCGGCCTCGACCGCGTTGGCGGCCTGGCGGATCGTCTCGAGGCTCGACGCGCAGTAGCGCGACACCGTGGCCCCGTTGACCCCGAGCGGCAGCCGCTCGGACAGCAGCACGAGGATGCGCGCGAGGTTGAAGCCCTGCAGGCCCTGCGGCAGGCCGACGCCGCAGTAGACCTCCTCGATCAGCTCCGGATCGACGTCGGGGTTGCGCTCCATCAGCGCGTCGACGACGAAGGCGCCCATCTCGTCCGGGCGGAGCTGGGCCAGCGAGCCCTTGAAGGCTCGCCCGATGGGCGTGCGGACGGCGTCGACGATGACTGCATCAGGCATTGGGTCTCGAGCTCCTGGTGGCTTGGGGGAGGGGGCCGAGAAGGCTACTCAGGCGCAGGCGCGCCTGCGCCCGACGCCGGGCCTGTACGTGATCACGACCAACCCGTCGCCGTCGCGGGCTCCGTCCTGGAAGAGCGCCGGGCAGACCGCCCTGCGCGTCACGAAGCTCGATCCGCCGCCGCCGCCGGTGGAGTCGCGGTCGACGTGGAGCCCGAGGGCCGCCCCGTCCTGGAGCAGGCCGGCGCCGCCGGAGCCGCCGCCGAAGTACCCGCCGCCGCCGCCACCACCGCCGCGGTCGCCGTAGCGGACGGCCGGCACGGGATTCGACACGAGCTCGAACTGGATGCCGTCGGCACCCGCCCCGCCCAGCCCCAGCGCACCTCCGGCACCCGGCGCGGTGGCCGTGGCGCCCTGGCCGCCCGGGACCTCGGGGCAGGGCGGAGAGAAGCGGCAGAAGGCGTCCTCGGCCCGTCCGGGCGGGGCGTTCGCCCCGACCCTGCCGCCCGCGCCGCCCGGCCACTCGGCCGAGCCGCCACCGCCGCCGGCCACCAGCAGCCGACCGGCGAGCCCGCGCCGTCCGAGCCCTGCACGGACGTCGGAGGCGCCACCGCCGCCTCCGCCGCCGACGCCGGCGAAGACGGTGCTGCCGACGTCGACCGCTCGCGCGGCGCCGCCGCCCGGTCCGCCGCCGCCGAAGCCGCCCGGCCCGCCCACGTGGGCGAGCGGCGCTCCTCCGGCGCCGCCGACCACGACGGTGAGGAAGTGGCGGCGCTTGACCCGGATCGTGGCGCGCACGTGGGCGCCGGCGCCGCCCAGGCCGTAGCCGTGGGCGCCGTACAGGTCGACGGTCGCGAAGCGGACGCCCGCGGGCACCTTCCACACGTGGGTGCCGGGGCTGTTGAAGGTGACCGTCGCCGCCGAGGCGCTCGCGGCGGAGACCAGGCCGAGGCTCAGGATCGTCCCGGCTACGAGGACCCAGCGCCGCATGGCGGCAGCATACGCGTCTAGCGGGGCGCCATCCGGATCGCGCCGTCGAGCCTGATCGTCTCGCCGTTGAGCATGGTGTTCTCGGCGATCTGGCAGGCCAGCCGCGCGTACTCCTCGGGGCGGCCGAGGCGCGGCGGGAACGGGATCTGCGCGCCGAGGGCCTGGCGCGCCTCCTCTGGCAGCCCGGCCAGCAGCGGGGTGTCGAACAGGCCCGGGGCGATCGTGCAGACGCGGATGCCCTGGCGGGCCAGGTCGCGCGCCGCCGGCAGCGTCAGGCCGACCACGCCGCCCTTGGACGCCGAGTAGGCGGCCTGGCCGATCTGCCCGTCGAAGGCCGCGATCGAGGCCGTCATCACGACGACCCCGCGCTCCCCCTCGGCGTCCGGCTCGCCCCGCGACATCGCTGCGGCGCTCAGGCGCAGCACGTTGAAGGTGCCGATCAAGTTGACCCGTATGACCGTCTCGAACGGCGCCAGCGCGGCCGCGCCGTCCCTGCCGACGGTCCGCTCGGCCCAGCCGATGCCGGCGCACGAGACGGCGAGGCGCAGCCCTTCCACCGCGTCGACGGCCGCCTGCACCTGCGCCTCGTCGGTCACGTCGGCGCGGACGAAGGCGCCGCCGAGCTCGTCGGCGAGCGCTTCGCCGCGCTCCTCGTTCAGGTCGGCGACGGTGACTCGCGCTCCGCGAGCGGCGAGCTCGCGCGCGGTCGCCTCGCCGAGGCCGGAGGCTCCGCCCGCGACGAGTGCTCCGATTCCGTCGAGCTGCATGGCGCGGCGGAGCCTACTGGGGCCTCGCGGTGCACGGCCACGCCCGCGATCACGAGCGCCACCCCGAGCGCCTCGGCGGGCGACGGCACCTGAGCAAGCACCACGACGCCGATCACGGTGGCCGTCGCGGGCAGCAGCGACACCATCAGCGCGTAGGTCGCGCGCGCCAGCCGGCGCATGGCCAGCTGGTCCGTGACGTACGGGATGACCGAGGACGAGATGCCGACGCCCACGCCCGCGAGCAGGGCCACCGGGTCGGTGACCGCTGGCGCCGCGGCCCAGCCCGCCAGCGGCGTGACGACGACGAGCGCGATCAGCATCGAGGCGGCGAGGCCGTCGATGCCGCTGATCGTGTCGAGCTGCGCCACCCGGTGGGCGAGCACGATGTAGACCGCGAACAGGCCCGCGTTGACGAACGCGAGCGCGACCCCGAGCGCCTCGCCCTCGAGCTGGACGCCCGTGAGCAGGTACACGCCCGGCACGGCCAGCAGGAGCGCGGCGAGGTTGCGCGGGGTGCGCGCCCCGAGCGCCGCCAGCGCCACGACCGGCAGGAACTCGATGGCCGCCACGGTGGCGAGCGGCAGGCGGTCGATCGCGAGGTAGAAGGAGCAGTTCATCACCGCCAGCACGGCGCCCCAGGCGAGCAGCAGGCGGTTGCCCAGCAGGCCCCAGGGGCGGCGCCAGAGCGCGAACACCGCTGCCGCCGCCGCGATCCGCAGCCAGGCCACGCCGAGCACGTCCACGCGCACGAACAGCAGCACGGCGAAGGCCGGGCCGAGGTAGTGGAAGACGGCGCTGACGAGGAAGTAGACGTGCGGCGGGAGGCGATCCGACATGTGAACAGCTTCCCCGCCGAACGGGCTGTTTCACAGCATCAAACCACGGTATTCTGCGAGACGTGGCTTCGAATCAAAGGCAAAATGGGCTCGATGACGCCAATCTCCGCTTGCTCGCGGAGCTCCAGGAGGACGCCCGCCTGTCGTTCGCGGAGCTGGGCCGGCGCGTGGGCCTGTCGTCGCCCGCGGTGGCGGAGCGGCTGGCCCGCCTGGAGGAGGACGGCGTGATCAGGGGCTACCACGCCGACATCGACCCGCGCGCGCTCGGCTTCACGCTCGGCGTCGTGATCCGCATCCGGCCCGCGCCGCGCGAGCTGCACAAGGTCGCCGAGCTGGCCCAGCGCACCCCCGAGGTCGTCGAGTGCCACCGCGTCACCGGCGAGGACTGCTACCTCATGAAGGCCGTCGTCAGGGACGTCGAGCACCTCGAGGAGGTGATCGACGGCTTCGCCGTCTACGGGCAGACGACGTCGTCGATCATGCAGACCTCGCCCGTCCCGGCGCGGGGGGTCCCCTAGCGCCGGGTCGCCGCGGGCCGGGGGCGCGAGCCCGGGTGAATTTCGCCGCTCGGGCAAACGCCAGCCCGAACAGCTGCGAGCCGTCCGTGAAGAACTCGTCGAGGCGCAGCCCCGCCTGACGCAGCTCGCGCTCGACCGCCTCGCGCGTGAACTTGGCGCTGATCTCGGTGCGGATCTCCTCGCCGTCGGCGAACGTGATCTCCAGGTCGGCCCCGTCGATCCGCACCCGCTGAGCGCCGTTGGCGCGCAGGCGCATCTCGATCCAGGAGTTGGCCTCGTCGAAGAACGCCACGTGCTCGAACGCCTCCGGTTCGAAGTCGGCGTCCAGGCCGGAGTTGATCACGCGCAGCACGTTGCGGTTGAACTCCGCGGTGACGCCCTCGCTGTCGTTGTAGGCGGCCTCGAGCACGCCCCGGTCCTTGACCAGGTCGGTGCCGATCACGAGCCGGTCGCCGGGCTCCATCTGCGCGCGCAGCCGGGCCAGGAAGCCGGCCCGCTCGTCCGGCAGCAGGTTGCCGATCGTGCCGCCCAGGAACGCGAACAGGCGCCGGTTGCCGTCCGGGATGCTGCCGAGGTCGCGGCCGAAGTCGCCGACCACGCCGTGCACGTCGAGCCCCGGATAGAGCTCGGTCAGCTCCTCGGCGCACGCCTCCACCACCGACGGGTCGAAGTCGAACGGCACGTAGCGCCGCAGCGAGCCGTGGCCCGCCATCGCGTAGAGCAGGGCGCGAGTCTTCGACGCGGTTCCCGAGCCCAGCTCGACCAGCTCCTCGGCCGCGCTCGCCTCGATGATCTGGGGCGCGTGCCGGTTGAGGATCTGACGCTCGCAGCGGGTCGGGTAGTACTCCGGCAGGGACGTGATCTGGTCGAACAGCTCCGAGCCGCGCTCGTCGTAGAAGTACTTCGGCGGCAGCTCCTTGAGCGAGCGGGTCAGGCCGTCGCGCACGTCGTCCACGAGCGTGTCGAGCACCTCAAGGCGCTCGATGACGACGCTCATACGGCGTCCTCGGCGCAGCGGAACCCGGCGAAGATCTGCCGCCGGTGCGGGTGGTCCCAGTTGCGGAAGCTCGGCCGCGCGACCCGGGTGCGGGTCGCCCAGGCGCCGCCGCGCAGCACGCGGTAGCCCGCGCCGAAGAAGACCTCGGAGTACTCGCGGTACGGGTAGGCCTCGAAGCCGGGGTAGCCCTCGAACTCGCTCGCGGTCCACTCCCAGCAGTCGCCGACGAAGGGTCCGGCCGGCCCGGGGCCGAAGCCGAGCTGGTCGAGCTCCCCGCGCTCGGGCTCGAACAGCGAGGCCGCGTGCTCCCACTCGGCCTCGGTCGGCAGCCGCGCGCCGCGCCAGCGCGCGTAGGCGTCGGCCTCGAGGGCCGAGACGTGCATCACGGGCAGGTTGCGCGCCAGCGGCTCGAGGCGGTCGAAGCGGCGCTCCTCGCCGTCGGCGGTCCAGTACAGCGGCCGCTCCCAGCCCTCGCGCTCGCGGATCTCCCAGCCCTGCTCGGACCACAGCTCGCGGCGCCGGTAGCCGCCGTCCTCGACGAACGCGAGGAACTGCGCGTTCGTCACCGGCGCGCGGTCGATCCGGTACGGCCGCAGCTCCACGCGGTGGCGCGGGCGCTCGTTGTCGTAGGCGAACCCCTCGCCCTCGAAGCCGACCTCGACCGGGCGCCCCTCGACCACGACGCTGCCGGTCGCCGCGGGCCCCGCCGGCCGGCCGCGCTCCGGCGCGTAGACGCCCGGCTCGGCGAGCTGGAGCGTCTGGAGCATCGTCTCGTTGTGCTGGTGTTCGTGCTGGAGCAGCATCTCGCCAATGAACGGGCCGACCTCGTCGAGGTGCCCGAGCGTCCGCTCGCGCACCTCCTCCATGTATGCGATCGCCTCCGGGCGTTTCAGATAGGGCAGCTCCACGCGCTCGGCGCGAGGCGTCTCGGCTGCGTCGTAGAGCTCCGCGAGCTCGGGGCGCAGCAGCTCCAGCCGCGTCTGGCGGCACAGCCACAGGTCCTCGAAGGCCGCGATGTGCCCGAGGTCCCAGACCAGCGGGCTCATGAGCGGGTCGTGCTGGCGGTCGAGGTCGGTGTCGGAGACCGGCTCGACCATGCGCAGCGTTCGCTCGCGCGCCTCCTCGAGCAGCGACTCTACCCCTCCGAGGGGCGTTGTTCGCGCGCTGTCGATGGGACCTACTCGCTAACTCGCTCGACCAGGAAGGAGATTCGCACCAGGGCGCGCCACTCGTCGAGATTCTCCCCGCGCAGGCCCGTGGAGACGACGTCCACGGCCTTGATGTTGCGCAGCGTCTGGCGGGCGTCGTCCAGCGCGGCCTTCACCGCACCGTCGGAGCTGTCCGGCGAGCTACCGACGACTTCGATGATCTTCGTAACGGCCACGCAGGGCTCCTTCGGTCGGGGGTTGTACGGAGGCTACAGAGACATGTACCGTTGCGCCGGATGGAGGCCTCACGCGCTGAGGGAGGGGGCTATCTCGACACCTCTCGACTGTCGCCGGGCGAGTACGTCGGCATGGGCGCAGGCCTGGTGCTGTTCCTCTCGCTCTGGCTGCCCTGGTTCACGACCAGTGCGGACAATCCGTTCTCGCGGATCGCCGGCGCCAGCGGCGGCGACAGCGCCACCGCCTGGCAGGTGTTCAACACGCTCGACATCCTGCTCGTCCTCGCCTCCACCGCGCCGTTCATCCTGTCCTGGATCATCGCGCGGCGGCACAAGCTGACCTGGAAGCCGGGCGAGGTGACGATGATCGTCGGGATCACGGCGCTGGTGCTGATCCTCTGCAACGGGATCATCCTCGGGCGGCCCGGCGACAGCGTCGACATCGGGCTCGGCATCGGCTACTTCGTCGGGCTGATCGCCTCGGCCGGGATGCTCGTGGCGGGCTACCTGCGCCAGGCGGTCTACGGCGACGCGCGCAAGCCGCCCGGTGTGATCTAGGCGTGACGGACCAGCAGAGCGGGCCGGACCGCAACCTCGCCATGGAGCTGGTGCGCACCACCGAGTACGCGGCGCTGGCCTGCGCGCGCTGGATCGGCCGCGGCGACAAGGAGGGGGCCGACGGCGCCGCGGTGGACGCGATGCGGATCCTGCTGGACAGCGTCTCGATGGACGGCGTCGTGGTGATCGGCGAGGGGGAGAAGGACGAGGCGCCGATGCTCTACAACGGCGAGCAGATCGGCGACGGCTCGCCGCCCCAGGTCGACATCGCGGTCGACCCGCTCGAGGGGACGGAGCTGTGCGCCAAGGGCCTTCCGAACGCGATCGCGACGATCGCCCTGTCCGAGCGCGGCACGATGTTCGACCCCGGGCCCTGCGTCTACATGATGAAGATGGCGACGTCGCGCGACCTGGCCCCGCTGCTGGACCTCGACCGGCCGCTGCCGGAGACGCTCAAGCTGATGGCGCAGGAGAAGGGGGTGTCGGTCGGCGACCTGGTCGTGATCATGCTCGACCGCCCCCGCCACGACGACGCCATGAGCGAGATCCGCGAGGTCGGGGCGCGCATCCGGCTGATCCCGCACGGCGACGTGTCGGCGGCGCTGGTCGCGGTCACCGAGGGCTCGCCGGTGGACCTGCTCTACGGCATCGGCGGCACGCCCGAGGGGGTGCTCGCGGCCGCGGCGATCCAGTGCACCGGCGGTCAGATACTCGGGCGGCTGTGGCCGCGCTCCGACGAGGAGCGCGACGCCGCGCTCGAGGCGGGCTACGACCTCGACGAGGTGCTCGACAAGGACCGGCTCGTGTCAGGCAGGGACGTCTTCTTCGCCGCGACCGGCGTGACCGACGGCGAGATGCTCGACGGCGTCCACTACATCGGTCCCCAGGGCGCCACCACGGAGTCGATCTCGATGCGCGCCCGCTCCGGGACCGTCCGCCGGATCACCGCTCGTCACGACCGGGCGAAGCTGCGGGAGATCGTGGGCGAGCGCCTGGGCTGAGCGAGCCCACCGCCGACTCCTCGAGGTCCAGGTTGGCGAGCGAGCGCAGGAACGCGTTCGTGACGATCACGTGGATGCGCAGCTGGGTCTGGTTGTAGAGAAAGCGGCCGACGCGGGCGAACCAGCCCCACCCGGCGATCACAGGGTAGAAGTTGATCACCTCCGAGCTGACGACGGCGGTCGCCTGGCTGTCGCCGTCGCGCGCCGGCAGCCGCCGGACGCTGAGCCGCAGGAACCCGCGCCCGCGCCCGTTCGGGGCGACCAGCAGCCCGCGTTTGATCGGCCAGTTCACGATGCCCCCCTCGGCGTCCACGTCGTACTCGGGCTTCTCGAAGCGCAGCAGCACGAACGGGCGCGTCAGCAGCACCACCTCGCGGCTGGTGTCCGTGTAGAGGACGCGCAGCAGCCCGAGCGAGACGCGCGTGAGGAAGCGCCAGTAGGTGCGCGCGAAGCGCTCGAGGTACTCGGCCGACCAGACGCGGTCCAGCTCGGCGCGCGGCAGCGTCACCTCGGCGACCTGCTTCGAGCCGATGCTGCCGTCCGCCTCGTATTCGGAGCGGGGCTGGCGGATCAGGTTCACGCGCCCGCGCGCGCGGCGCCTGCGTTCGAACAGGCGCTTCACAGCAGCTCCACCTCGACGCGCTCGCCGGCGGCCGCCTCGCCGTCGCCGGGGGCGATCAGGGCCAGCCCGTCGGCGCCGAGCATCGACGTCAGCACGTGCGAGCCCTGCGCGTCCCTGGTGGGGGCGGCGTGCCAGCCGTCCTCGCCAGCCCTCAGCCTCACGCGGACCGCCTGCTCGCGGCGGCCGTTGCGCGCGATCGGCTCGTCGAGTGCGGCGGTGGTGCTGGTGGCGGACGGGTCGGCGCCCTGGAGCGCCGCCAGGGCCGGCCGCGCGAACAGCTGGAACGTCACCATCGCCGAGACGGGGTTGCCGGGCAGGCCGAAGGCGAGCGTCTCGCCGCGCGTGCCGAACCAGGTCGGCTTGCCGGGACGCAGCCGCACGCCCCAGAAGCGCTCCTCGACGCCGAGCGCCGCGAGCGCGCCCTTGACGTGGTCGTGCGGGCCGACCGAGACGCCGCCCGAGACGACCACGACGTCGGCGCGCGTCGAGCGCGCGCGCCGAGCGCCGCGCGCGTGGCGTCCGCGCTGTCGCCCACCCGCTCGCTCGCGACCAGCTCGGCGCCCTGCTGCGCGACCTGCCCGGCCAGCGCGTAGCCGTTCGAGCTGTAGATCCCGCCGGGGCGCAGCGGCTCGCCCGGGTCGGTCAGCTCGTCACCGGTGATCAGCAGCGCGACCCGCGGGCGGCGGGTGCACGAGACCGAGCTGCGGCCGAGCGAGGCTGCGACGCCGATCGCGGCCGGCGTCAGCACCGTGCCCGAGCGCAGCACCAGCTCGCCGGCGGCGATGTCCTCGCCGGCCCGGCGGATGTTGGCGTCGAGCCTCGGTGGCGGGGACGCGCACGCCGCCGTCGACGCGCTCGGTGCGCTCGACCGGCACGACCGCCGTCGCCCCCTCGGGCACCGCCCCGCCGGTCGAGATCGCGACGGCCGCACCCGGCCTGACCGCGACCTGGGCGGGATGGCCTGCGCGCGCCTCGCCGATCAGCTCGAGCTCGCCGCCCTCGCCGGCGACGACCGCGTAGCCGTCCATCGCGGAGCTGTCGAACGGGGGCACCGGGATGTCGCTCCGGACGTCCTCCGCGAGCACGCGCCCGAGCGCCTCGCCGAGCGCCACCGGCTCCGCGGGCAGTGGCCCGAACCGCCTCCAGCACCCTGCCGCGCGCCTCTGCGATCGGGATCAGGTCGGCCATCCAGGGGGATCTTCGCAGCGGCCCGCGAATGGGGGATAACCGGTCAACACGCCGTTTTCGGGGGTAGGATCGATAGCAGCCGCCGGCGCCGACCGGTCCAGCCAGTGACCGCCAAAGCATGACACCGATCCGGGGCCCACTCGCGCGCCTCGACCGCTCGCGCGACGAGCTGGCGAAGGCCTGGCTCGTTCGCTTGATCGAGCGCGCCTCGCTCGAGGAGATCAGCGAGCTCCCGACCGACCAGATCGCCCGCGAGCTGCCGGACCTGATCAGCGACATCGTGGAGCAGGTCGCGAGCACCAACGGCGACCCCTACGACCTGACCGAGCGCCAGCGCCAGCGCGCCGCAGCCCTGGCCGGGCTGCGCAGCGGGCGCGACACGAGCGCCGCCGAAGTGGCGCGCGACATCTCCGCGCTCCAGGCCGTGCTGGTGCGCGCGCTGCGCGACGAGCTGGCCGAGAAGGACCCGGAGCGCTTCGCCGACGCGGTGGAGCGGCTGGCCGACGCGACCGGCGCGGTGCAGGCCGCCGCGGTCGAGGAGCTGGTGCGGACGCGCTCGCGCGAGCTCGAGTCGCAGGCCAACACCGACCCGCTGACCGGCCTCGGCAACCTGCGCAACCTGCAGACCGAGCTGGCGCAGATGCTCGAGATGCAGAAGCGCTACGGGCACCCGTTCGGGGTGCTGCTGATGGACATCGACGGCCTCAAGCGGGTCAACGACTCGCAGGGCCACCAGGCGGGCGACCGGCTGCTGATGCAGGTCGCGATGGCGCTTCAGCGCTCGATCCGGACGGTGGACGTGGCGGCGCGCCTGGGCGGCGACGAGTTCTGCGTGCTGGCGCCCGAGCAGGAGGCCGCGGCCGCTGCGGCGCTCGGCGAGCGCCTGGCGACCGCTGTGGCCGACGAGGTCTCGATCCCCGCCACCGACCCGCCCGTCGGGCTGTCGATCGGGGTCGTCTCGTGCCCCGAGCACGGCGACGACGCCGAGGCGCTGATCGACGCGGCCGACCGCGCGATGTACAGGGCCAAGGCGGCCGGGGAGAACGTCGCGGTGGGCCAGGCCGGCGAGCCGACCGAGCCCGAGGTGGCGGAGGAAAGCACGAACGGCTCGCCGTAGGCCGGGCACCGCCGGGCGGATCGGGGGGTGGCTCCCGAAATGCACCGTATGCGTGACGCTGGGCTGCCACCCCTGCCCGGACAGCCGGCTGGCCGACGCTTACTGGCGGCCGTGGCGTGCGCCCGAGGTGTCGGCTACTCGATCAGCCCGTGACGGATCCCGATCGCGACGGCCTGCGTCCGCGTCGAGGCGTCCAGCTTGGCGAGGATCCGCTTGGTGTGGGTGCGCACCGTCTCCGTGGACAGCCCGAGCTTCTGGGCGACGGCGTCGGTCTGCATCCCGTCGGCGAGCATCTGGAGGATCTCGCGCTGGCGGGCGCTGAGCGTGCGGTCGCCCTCGTCCAGCACGATCGTCGAGGAGAGCCCCGGGTCGACGTAGAACTCGCCGATCCGGGCCGCCTCGATCGCGCGGATCAGGTCCTCGGAAGGGGAGTCCTTGCGGACGTAGCCCTTCACGCCGGCCTTGAGCGCCTCGCTCAGCAGGCGGGCTCCGCCGTCTGAGGTGAACACGACGATCGGCGCCTTCAGGTAGCCGCGCAGCTGGCCGACGACCTCGCCGACGTCCACGCCCACTCGCCACGGGTCGACGATCACTACGTCGGGCGGCTCGCCGTTGATCGTCGCGCTGGCCTCCTCGAGCGAGGCGGCGTCGCTGATGCTCGATGCGCCGAAGGCCTGCTCCAGGACGGCACGGACCCCGGCCCTCACGACCGGGTGATCGTCAACGATCAGGCAGCGCGGCGAGTCCTTCGCGCCAGGCATGAACTTCGGAGCATACTCCCGCTACGGCCGCCGCGGGAGCCGTCGGGCGACCTCGCGAGCGATATCGCTCGCGACTCGCGCCCCGGTCGCCGCCACGCCCGTGGCCGCCCGGATCGCGTCGCCGACGGCGTCGCGCTCAGGCTCGTCGGGGGCCGCCGCTGCGCGCGGGCGGCCGCTCGTCCCTCGCGCGCGGGCTCGCCGGACGCTTGTCGCTGCGCCGGCCGGGCCGCGAGTTGGGCAGGTTCCCCAGGACGCCTTCGTCGTCCGCCATCGGGAAAGGAGTCTAGTCCGCCGCGGTCCGGGTACAGCCAGTTTGAAGGGCGGCCGACATGTTTCGTGATGTACCCGTGGCGGGGACAAGCGCCGAGAGCTTGTACGCCCGCGTATCCCCTAGGCTCGAACGGAGTAGATGTCTTCTGGTTGACTGGCTAGTCGGCGTAAATTCGGCTTTCCGCCGCTTGACTTCACTATCTGTAGCGTTACTGTGGTACACGGTTGGATTTACTCGGCCCGGCGCGGGCCTGTCGGGTCCTGCTTGACGCCCAAGGAACGGAATGTCTGTAGCTGAACTGCAAGAGCTCGAGGAGGTCAGGCTGCTGGTGGCCAAGGGCCGCCAGAACGGAACGCTGACCTATGCCGAGGTGGCCGTCGCGCTAGCCGAGGTCGAGCTCGACGAAGGAGACGTCGAGGAGCTGCACGGCTTCCTCGAGAAGAGCGAGATCGAGCTGGTCGAGGACGACCCGACCGCCAGCGAGCCCCAGGTGGAGCGCGCGGTCGACCGGCGCAGCCGGCGCAAGAAGGCCTCGATCGACCTGAAGCCGGACATGACCACCGACTCCCTTCAGCTGTTCCTGAAGGACATCGGCAAGGTCAGGCTGCTCACGGCGCAGGAGGAGGTCGACCTCGCCAAGCGCATCGAGCGCGGCGACCTCGACGCCAAGCAGAAGATGGTCGAGTCGAACCTGCGGCTCGTCGTCTCGATCGCCAAGAACTACCGCAACCAGGGCCTGCCCTTCCTCGACCTGATCCAGGAGGGCACGCTGGGCCTGGTCCGCGCCGCGGAGAAGTTCGACTACCGCAAGGGCTTCAAGTTCTCGACCTACGCCACCTGGTGGATCCGCCAGGCGATCGCGCGCGCGCTCGCCGACAAGGCGCGCACGATCCGCATCCCGGTGCACGTCGTCGAGAAGCTCAACAAGATCGGCCGCGCGGAGCGCAAGCTCGTCACCGAGCTGGGCCGCGAGCCCACGCCCGAGGAGATCGCCGAGCACACGGGGATCGACCCTGAGGAGGTCGAGTCGATCAAGCGCTCGGCCCAGGCGCCGGTGTCGCTCGAGAAGCCGGTCGGCGACGAGGAGGAGTCCGAGTTCGGCCAGTTCATCGCCGACGAGCGGGCCGAGTCGCCCTACGAGCGCGCCGCCGAGATCCTCACCAAGGAGGCGCTGCGCGAGGCGCTGGAGAACCTCTCCTACCGCGAGCGGCGCGTCCTCGAGCTGCGCTACGGCCTCGGCGGAGAGCACCCGCGCACGCTCGACGAGGTGGGCCGCACGTTCAACGTGACGCGCGAGCGCATCCGGCAGATCGAGAACCAGTCGCTCAAGAAGCTGCAGTCGCTGGCCGAGGCGCAGAAGCTGCGCGACGTCGCCTGAGGCCCGAAACAGCCGGCTCGGCCGGCTGCGCAGGGTTCCGCATCGGCGGCCAAAACTCAGGCTGAAGGCTTCAGCCCCACGGGCGTACTGCCGATGCGGACTTCATGTTCGATATCGACGCCGCCCTGATGAAGGTGATCGAGGTGGACGGCTCCGACCTCCACCTCAAGGTGCCTTCGCGCCCGATCATCCGCCGGCACGGCAAGCTGATGCCGATTCCGGACAGCGACGGGCTGCGTCCCGAGGACACCGAGCGCACGCTCTTCCACATGCTCACGGACGAGATGAAGCTCGAGTCCTTTCGGGCCGAGAAGGAGGTCGACTTCTCGTACTCGATCCCCGGAGTCGCCCGCTTCCGCGTGAACGCTTTCGTTCAGCGCGGCTCGGTCTCGCTCGTCTGCCGCGCCATCCCCTTCCAGATCAAGACCGCCGAGGAGCTGCTGCTGCCGTCGGTGATCACCGACATCGCGGACGAGGAGCGCGGGCTGATCCTGATGACCGGTACGACCGGCTCCGGTAAGTCCACCACGCTCGCCGCGATGATCGACCACATCAACTCGCAGTACCGCGAAGCACATCGTGACGATCGAGGACCCGGTCGAGTTCCTGCACCGCGACAAGCTCTCGATCATCAACCAGCGCGAGGTCGGCGAGGACACCGCGTCGTTCGCCCGAGCGCTGCGGCGCGTGCTGCGCCAGGACCCCGACGTGATCCTGGTCGGCGAGATGCGCGACGAGGAGACGGTGCGGACCGCCCTGTCGGCGGCCGAGACCGGCCACCTCGTGCTCTCGACGATCCACACGGTCGACGCCTCGGAGTCCGTCAACCGGATCATCGACTTCTTCCCGCCGACCGAGCAGCGCCAGGCGCGCTCGATGCTGGCGGGCACGCTCAAGGCAGTCGTCTCGCAGCGGCTCGTGCCCACGGCGGACAGCCTGGGCCGGATCGCGAGCTGCGAGATCCTGCGGATGACCGGCCGCGTGCGCGACATGATCGTCAACCCGGAGGAGACCGGGCGGCTCCACGAGGTCATCGGCGAGGGCGCCTACTACGGCATGCAGACGTTCGACCAGGCCCTGCTCACACACGTGCAGGCCGGGCGGGTCGCCATGGACCAGGCGCTCAAGGCCGCCACGCACCCGCACGACTTCAAGCTGCTGGTGAGCTCCGACGGCCAGCGCAGCACGTCGGTCGACTCCGTCTTCCGCGAGGAGGACGCGCCGGCCGTCAGCACGTAGGCTCCGCGGCTCGTACCCCGACCGAAGCGAAGCGAAGGAGACGTCGTGCAGAGCACTCTCGGCGAGTTCCAGGAGACCAAGTCCGAGCAGCCGTTCGCGCTGCAGAACTCGAAGCTGCTCAAGGTCCGCCTCGAGGCGGTCACGATCCAGGCGAAGGCCGGCTCGATGGTCGCCTACCAGGGCGAGGTCAGCTTCGAGCACGCCGGCTCCGGCGGCATGAGCCGCATGCTCAAGAAGGCCATGTCGGGCGAGGGCACGACGCTGATGAAGATGACCGGCACCGGCGAGGTGTTCCTGGCCGACACCGCCCAGGACATCCACCTGCTCTACCTCGAGAACGACGCGATCACCGTCAACGGCTCGAACCTGCTCGCGTTCGACGCCGGGATCGACTGGGACATCAAGAAGGTCGAGGGCGTCAGCGGGATGATGGGCGCCGGCCTGTTCAACACGGCGCTCCAGGGCAGCGGCTGGGTCGCGATTCTCTCCGACGGGCCGCCCGTGCTGCTCAACACCGCCGACGCGCCGACCTTTGCCGACCCGGCGGCCGCGATCACCTGGGCCTCGAGCCTCCAGACGAGCATCAAGACCGACATCAAGCTGAAGAACTTCATCGGACGCGGCTCGGGCGAGTCGGTCCAGATGCAGTTCAACGGGCAGGGCTGGGTGCTGGTGCAGCCGAGCGAGGGCCGCGTCTACGCCGCGCCGGGTGGCGGGGGCGGCGGCGGAGGGCTGCTCGGCAACCTGACGGGGTAGCGTTCTAGAGGACCTACTCTATTATTCGGCCGCATGCCCACGGTCGAACTGTCCGCCGGTCGCGTCGAATACGAGGACACCGGAGCCGACGGGCCGCCCGTGGTCATGCTGCACGGGGTGCTGATGGACAGCGGGCAGTGGGGCGAGGTCAGGCGCCGGCTCGGCTCGCAGTTCCGCTGCGTGCTGCCCACCCTGCCGCTCGGGGCGCACCGCGTTCCGATGCGCCCGGAGGCCGATCTCTCGCTGCTGGGCCAGGCCAAGCTCGTGGCCGAGTTCCTCGAGGCGCTCGACCTCCGTGACGTGACGCTGGCCTTCAACGACTGGGCGGCGCCGCAGCTGATGATCGCCGAGGGGTGGACCGAGCGCGTCGGCGGGCTGGTCCTGGTCGCCTGCGAGACCGCCGGCAACTACCCGCCGGGGCTGCCGGGCAAGAACCTCGCGCTCCTGGGCGCGGTCCCCGGCGGGCTGCGCATCGGGCTGGCGAGCATGAGGATCAAGCCGATGCGGCGGACCCCGATGACGTTTGGCTGGATGACCAAGCGCGGCATCCCCGACGAGCTGATCCGCGGCTGGCTGGACGGGCCCTGGGCGGACAGCGCGATCCGGGCCGACACGCGCAAGTACATCCGCCAGACCCGCGAGGGCCGTCGCCGCCTGCGCGCGGCGACCGAGCGTCTGGGCGAGTTCACAAAGCCGGTCACGGTCGTCTGGGCCACCGAGGACCGCGTCATGCCGATGAGCGAGGGCGAGGCGCTCGCCGCCGCCTTCCCGGACTCGCGGCTGGAGCTGGTCGAGGACAGCTACGTCCTCGTGCCGATCGACCAGCCGGACAGGATGGCGGAGCTGCTCCGCGAGCACGTGGAGTGGCAGCGAGCCTGATGGCGCGGCCGCAGCTGCACAGCACCGACACGATGCTCGACGCGGCGCGCGACCTCCTGCTGGCGGACGGGGCGCTCGCCGCAACGGTCGAGGCGATCTCGGCGGCGAGCGGTGCTCCGACGGGGTCGATCTACCACCGCTTCGGCTCGCGCGACCAGCTGATCGCGCGACTGTGGCTGCGCTCGGTGTACAGGTCGCAGGCGTCCTTTCTCGTGGCGCTGGAGGACGATGACCCGTACCGCGCCGCGGTGCGCGCGGCGACCACGATCATCGAGTTCTGCGAGGAGCACCCCGACGACGCCCGCCTGCTGATGGCGTTCCGGCGCGAGGACCTGATGCGCACGATCCCGGAGGGGCCGCTGGCCGAGGAGCTCGCCGAGGTCAACCGGCCGGTCGCGCGCGCCGTCGCCGCGCTGGCCCACCGGCTGTTCGGCCGGCGCACCCAGGCGGCGCTCGACCGCACCCTCTTCTGCGTCTTCGACATGCCGTACGGCGTCGCCCGCCGCTACCTGGCGGAGGAAAGGCCCATTCCCCGCGGCCACAAGGCGGACCTGGCGACCGCCATCGAGGCCGTCCTGCGTCGGTCGCCGTGAGGGCGGGAGACTTCGACTACGAGGCGCACGGGGCGGGCTACGCCCGTCTCCGCCGGCCCGATCCCCGGATCGCCGCCATGCTGCGGGCGGAGCTCGGGCGGGCGCGCACGGTCCTCAACGTGGGCGCGGGCAGCGGCTCCTACGAGCCGGACGACCTGTACGTCGCGGCGGTCGAGCCGTCGGCGGCCATGCGTGCCCAGCGACCCCGCGACCGGCCTCCGGCCGTCGACGCCGTCGCGGAGCGGCTGCCGTTCGACAACGGCAGCTTCGACGCGGCCATGGCGACGCTCACGATCCATCAGTGGCCCGATCTGGCCCGAGGCCTGGCCGAGCTGCGCCGGGTTACGCGCGGCCCGATCGTCCTCATGACCTTCGATCCGAGCGCCCTCACGGAATTCTGGCTGGCCGACTACTTCCCCGAGGTGATCGCCGTCGAGCGGAGGCGATATCCGCCGCTCGGACGGATCGCCGCCCTGCTCGGCGGGTCGCCGAAGGCGATCGCGGTGCCGATCGCATGCGACTGCCCTGACGGATTCGGCGAGGCCTACTACGCGCGGCCGGAGGCCTTTCTCGAGCCGCGCGTGCGCCAGGCGATGTCCGGCTTCGGCCTGACGGACCCCGCCGCCGTGGAGCGGGGTGTCGAGCGGCTGGGTCGCGACCTCGCCTCCGGCGAGTGGGACCGGCGCCACGGCGAGCTCCGCAGGCTCCCCGAGCGGGTCGGTGCGGTACGCCTCCTGGTAGCCAATTAGAGCAAACGCTCTATTATGTGCACATGGGAGCAGACGCAGATCTTGTCCTTGACGTGATGCGCGCGGTCGAAGAGCGCGACGGTGAGCGGCTCCTGTCGCTGTATCACCCCGACGTGCAGCTCCATGAGGCTCCGTCCCTGCCGTACGGCGGGGTGGTGGAAGGGGTCTCGAGCCTGCTCAGCCAGCTGGCCGACGCACCCGAGCACACGTGGCGTGGCACCTGGGACCCGCTGCAGCCGACCGCGGCCGAGCGGCGACTCGACCCGCGCGTGATCGCCGAGCGCGACGGGGAGGTGGTGGTGCTCTACCGGATTCGCGCCCTCGCTCCGAGCGGCGAGCGCCTGGAGGCGCCGGTGGTCGGCGTCTACGAGGTGTGCGACGGCAGGTTCGCGCGGGCGCAGATGTTCCACTTCGACACCGAGGCGGTCAACCGCTTCCTCGAGCGGGCGCGGGGGTAGCGCTTACTTCAGAATCTGAAGCTTTGAGATAGCATTGGGCGTATGTCCGATCCCACATGCCCTGTCTGCGCCACGGCGGACATCATCTGCGGCAAGTGGACCATCCTCGTGATCCGCGACCTCGCCGAGGGTCGCAGCCGCTTCTGCGAGCTGGAGCGCTCGCTCGCCGGCATCAGCCCGCGCACGCTGTCGCTTCGGCTGCGCGGGCTCGAGGACCAGGGGATAGTCGAGCGCCACACCTTTCCCGAGGTGCCGCCGCGCGTGGAGTACTCGCTGACGACCAAGGGCCGCGCCCTGGCGCCGCTGATCGAGGACATGCGCCGCTACGGGAGCGAATGGCTCGGCGTGCGCGAGTGCGCGCCCGCCGAGGACGCGACGGCCGGGGCCGTCGGCGCCGCAGCGTAGCCGGGCGGCGCCTGCTCGAGATACCAGCCGAACGCCCGGTCCACGAAGGGCCGGAACGCGCGTAGCCCGGCGTTCAAGAGCCGTGGCGGCAGGCGCGGGACCAGCCACTGGAGCCGCAGGGCCAGCCCGTAGGCGCGAGCGTGTGATGCGCTGAAGGCCGCGTAGGAGCGCAGCGCCTGCTCGCGTGTCCGCTGCCCGCGCAGCACCCGCCGCAGCTCCCGTCCGCAGGCGATGCCGAAGTAGAACGCGGTCCGGATGCCCTCGCCCGACAGCGGGAAGCAGTGCCCGGCCGAGTCGCCCACGAAGAAGACGCCGTCCTCGGCGGCCGTCCGCAGCCGGTGGGGGAACCAGTTCCCCTGATAGCGGACGGCCGGACGCTCGAGCCGCTGCGCCAGCGCGACGGTCGGCTCGCGCACGTGGTGGCGCGGCTCGTAAGACCCGACTCCGACGCGCTGCTCGCCGCCGGCGGGCACGCTCCAGCCGTAGCCGTGGCGCACCAGCGAGCGCTCGATCCAGACGTCGAGGTCCTCGCCGCCGCCCTCCGGGTGCACCTCGAGCCCGCGCGACAGCGGCGCTTCGGGCGGCTGATTGCCCTCGCGAGCGAGCACGCGTCGCCAGCCCAGCGCGTCGACCACCAGCGGGGCGGTCAACTCGCCGCGGTCGGTGAGCACTCCGCCGGGGGTGCGGCCGGTGACGGCGGCGATCTCGAAGCGGGCGTCGCACTGCTCGAACAGCAGCCGGCACAGCTCCGCGTAGTCGAAGGCGGCCCAGCTCCACGGCAACCGGTAGCGCACCGAGCCGTGCGGCGTGTGGAAGCCCATGCAGGGCAGCTCCTGGCGGATCGCGTCGCTCACGCCCATCGCCTCGAGCCAGGGCAGCGGCGCCGCGCACGCCGAGGTGGCGCGCTCGCCGATCTCGTAGCGGTCGACGAGCAGCACGTCGGCGCCGCTGCCGGCCAGCTCGCGCGCCACCGCCAGCCCGGCGAAGCTGGCGCCGCAGACGATCACGTCCGCCGACGTGTCCGCGAGCGGCGCGCGCTCGGCGCCGCGCAGGGTCGCCCGGCGCGTCATGCCGCGGCCCGCAGGCCGTGCGCGACGGCCCCCGCGAGCTCCCAGGGCGGCAGGCTGACGCGCCGGCGCAGGACGTCGAAGTCGAGCCGCTCGGTCCGGTCGAGCACCGACAGGTAGACGCTGCGCGCCATGCTCATCCCGCGCCGGACGCGCGGCGCGACCACCTCGCCTGCCAGCGCCCCCTCGCGGAACAGCTCGCGGGCGCGGGCGACCTCGACCTCGAGCAGCTCGCGGAAGCCGTCGCCGGGCTGGCGCCTCGCGATCTGCTCGGCGGACAGGCCCGGCAGGTAGACGCGGTCGAGCTCCCAGTCCTCGCGCACGTCGCGGATGAAGTTCGTGAGCTGGAACGCGAGGGCCAGGCTGACGAAGGAGTCGTGGCGCTCGCGCGGCGCGCCGAGCAGGACGGCGAGGACGCGCCCGACCGCGCCCGCGCTGCCCTGCATGTAGCGCTCGAGCTCCTCCCACGACGCCATTCGGACGGGGGCGCAGTCGATGCGCATCGAGTCGAAGTACGAGTCGAGCTCGCCCAGCGGGAGGTCGTGGCGCCTGCCCGCGTCGACGAGCGCCGCGATCGCCGGGTCGCGCGACGGCTCGCCCGCGAGCGCCTCGTGCAGGCGCAGCTCGTAGCGGTCGAGCTCGGCGCGGCGCACGGCCGGGTCGGCCGCCCGCGCCGGGCCGTCGACGATCTCGTCGGCCTCGCGCACGAACGCGTACAGCGCGTGGACGGCGAGCCTGACGTCGGCGGGCAGCCGCCGCGTCGCCCAGTAGTAGGTCGGGTCGTGGCGGCGGTGGAGCCGGCGACAGTGCTCGTAGGCCGCGTGCATATCGGGAGGATCGCGCATCGGCGGGGCGAATTCGCCGCTATGCGCAATCGTGCCCTCTACGGCGCGCTGCGGGACTTCGCGCTCGAGACCGCGGCGCTGCTCACAGAAGACTCGCGCGCCGGCGCCGAGGTCGAGTTCGACGTGATCGACCAGGCCGGCCGGCGCGGCCCCGCGCTCTACCAGTACAAGCCGCGCACGGAGGCCTTCCTCGCGGAGCGCTGGCCGCGCCTGCGCGAGCTCGACACCTGCGCGGCCGCCGCGGCCGAGCTGGGCAGCGGGTCGGAGCTGTGGCTGCGCGCGAACGTGGGAGGGTCGCGCCTGAGCGGCGAGCAGGCCGAGCCCGCCCTGCGGGCGATGCTCGAGCGCCTGTACGAGGACGCGACCTCGTTCGGCTTCCCCGAGGAGCGCTTCGAGCGCATCTACCGCGAGGTCGAGTCGACGCTCTACCGCGACGCCCTGGCCGGCCGCGTGGTGGCCCCGCTGCGCGGAGTGGCCATCGAGGCCGAGCGCGTCGACCTCGGCGGCGGCCTCGCGCTCGTGCGCGGGGAGACGCTGGACGCGCCGGCCGAGGCCGTCTGGCCCGAGAACGGCGACGGCGAGCCGGCCGTGCTGTGCGTGCTGGAGCGCGACGTGACGGCCGAGGACGGGATCACCGCCGGCGAGGCCGAGCAGCGCTTCACGCGCGTGGTCAGCGCCCTGCGCCTGTGGGCGCCGGGGCGGATCGCCCTGGGGGCGCCGGGCTGGCGGCGCACCGACGAGGGGCCGTGGCAGCCGCTGCCGTTCGGCGGCGGCGCGGCCGTGAGCGGCGGCGAGTGGTTCCTGCCGCGCGGCGAGGAGGCGGGCCTGCGCGAGTTCTTCGAGGCGATCGAGCGGGCCGACCCGCCGCAGCACGTGGCCTGGGCGCGGGGGCGCTTCGAGCTCGGCAGCGAGCGCGCGGACGTCGACGCGCTGTCGGACTACCTGCTCGGCCTGCGGGCGCTGCTCGACGCGACCAACGACGCGGGCGAGGCGAGCCTCGCCCTGCGCGTGGCGGCGCTCTGCGCCGAGGAGGGGCGGCGCCGGCTGGTGCAGCGCCGGGTGGAGGCGGCGATCGCGCTGGAGCGATTCGTGATGGGCGGCGGGCCGCGCTCGTGGCCGGAGGGCGACTCGCCCGTCGAGCTGGTCGCCGAGGCCGAGGGCCACCTGCGCGCGATGCTGCGCGACGTGCTCTGCGGCTACCTCGACTCAGACCTCAAGGGCGTGGCCGACGACATCCTGCTCGAGACCAACCCCGAGCCGTTCATGGAGATCCAGGCGCGCGACCTGCGGGCGCGCGAGCCGGAGCCCGAGCCCGAGCCCGAGCCCGAGCCGGAGCCCGAGCCCGAGCCGGAGCCGGAGCCGGTCGCGGAGGCCGAGCAGGACACCGCGGAGATGGAGGCGCTCGCGGTCCAGCCAGAGCTCGAGGGAGTCACCCAGTCGGCCGACTGGGGCTACGACGACCCCGAGGACTTCTCGGCGCCGGTCTAGGCGCAGAGCCGCGGAGCCGCTCCGCACATTGGACACCGTATGCGTGAACAATGTGCGGAGCGATGAAGGGGCCCTGCCGGTCCGCTCCCCTTATCGCCGCAGTTGGGCGCCGGTCTAGCCGAACAGGTAGCGGTCCATCAGCCGCAGCCCGTCGAGGTCGTGGACGTCGTCGGGCAGGTGGGGCACCTCCAGCAGCGGCGTGCGCCCGAGCCGGCGGCGCAGCAGGTCGAGGTTGGCCTGGTCGCGCTCCGCCAGCCGGCGCGTCCCCTCGTAGCTCTCGTAGACCTTCGTGGCCAGCTCGTCGCCGACCAGGTCCACCAGCGTGGACCGGGTCGTGGCGCCGCCCGCCTGCTGCACGCGGTTCGCGATCACGCCCGCGAACGGCAGCCCCGAGTCCTTCAGGCGCCGGTGGAACCAGATGCCCTCATCGATCGCCTCGCGGCGCGGCGAGGTGACCAGCACGAACGCCGTCGAGCGCGCGCCGAGCAGCTCGTTGACGCGCCCGGCCCGCTCGCGGAACCCGTCGGTCATGTCGCCGAACGCGCGGAAGAACTCGCCCAGGTCCTGGAGCAGGTCGATCCCGGTCGCGCGCTTCATCACCGAGAAGGCGACGTTGCTGCCGCGCCCGAGCACCTTGAGCCCGAGCCGCCCCGGCGCGGTCAGCAGCGACAGCGAGCGCGAGTCGATGAACTCCGACAGCTTGCGCGGAGCGTCGAGGAAGTCGAGCGCGTTGCGCGTCGGCGGCGTGTCCAGCACCAGCAGGTCGTAGTGGCCCTCCTGGCTCAGCTCGTAGAGCTTCTCCATCGCCATGTACTCCTGCGAGCCCGCCAGCGCGTTGGACAGCTCCTGGTAGATGCGGTTGGAGAGGACCGCGTCGCGCGTGCGCTCGTCCGGCGCGTGCCACTCGATCAGCTCGTCGAAGGTGCGCTTGGCGTCGAGCATCATCGCCCACAGCTCGCCGTCCAGCTCGACCTCGACGCGCCGCTCCTCGTTGCCGAGCTCGCGCAGGCCCAGCGCGTTGGCCAGCCGCCGCGCGGGGTCGATCGTCAGCACCGCGACCTTGCGCCCGCGCGCCGCCATGCCGAGCGCGATCGCCGCCGAGGCGGTCGTCTTGCCGACGCCGCCCGAGCCCGCGCAGACGCAGACCTGCTTGCGCTCGAGCCAGTCCTCGATCACAGCTCCTCCTCGAGCAGGTCCGACAGCAGCTCCAGCTCGCGCCGCTGCACCTCCGGCTCGAACAGGCGCGGCAGCGTCATGACCGGCGCCCGCGTCTCCGAGCGCAGGCGCTCGAGCTGCTCGCGCTGGGCGACGACCCGCCCGTGCTCGACCACCGCCGACTCGATCGCGGCCTGCGCGGCCTGCGACCCGCGCTCGCCCACGCCGCGCAGCCGCTTCGCCTCGGCGGCGCTGAAGCGATCGGGGAGCACTCCGTTGGCCACGATCCGCTCGACCTCCATGTCGAGGTCCGAGGCGAGCCGTCCCTCGAGGTCGATCGTCTCGTTGACGGGCATCTCCTCGGGCAGGGCGACGCAGACGACGCCGGTGGCCGAGCGGTCGCGCAGGAAGCCGTCGATCAGGGACGCCTGGCGCGCGATCGGCCCGACCCGCGCCACGTTCGCGTAGGTGCGCGCGGCGCGCAGCAGCGCCAGCGCATGGCCGGTGGCGGGCGCGTCCATCACGACCGTGTCGAACACCGAGCCCCCGGTGCGGCGCCGCTCCTGGGCGAGGTCCCAGACCTTGCCGACCGTGACCAGCTCCGTCACGCCGGGCGCGGCCGCCGTGAGGTAGCCGAACAGCCGGCTGTGCCCGAGCAGCCCGGCCAGCGCGCCCGACCGCAGCTGGTGGCGCAGCCATTCGTGCATGGCGCGCTCGGGCTGCACCGAGACCGCGAACAGCCCGGGCGCCAGCTCGACCTCCTCGTGGCCGGACTCGCGCGCGCCGAACAGCCCGGCGAGCCGCTCCTGCTGGGCCACCTCGCAGACCACCGTGCGCCGCCCGCGCCGCGCGCAGACCAGGCCGAGGGCGGCGGCGACGGTGGTCTTGCCGACCCCGCCCTTGCCGGTCACGACGATCAGGCGCCTGTCGAGCAGCGCGGACATCGCGCGGACGCTAGCGTGGCGCCCCGTGACCGAGCTCGAAACGGCGATTCGCGCCCAACCCGCCGAGTTGCGCCGCCTGGCGGCGCTCGAGCTTCCGCCCGAGGCCAAGCGCCTCGCCGCCGGGGAGCGGCTCTGGCTGGTCGGCACCGGGACGAGCTGGCACGCCGCCGAGCTCGGCGCCGCGATGTTCGCCAGGGCCGGGATCGACGCGCGCTTCGCCACCTCGAGCGAGTTCGCGCTCCGGTCGCCGCTGCGCGCCGGCGACGGCGTGATCGTCCTGTCGCACACGGGGGAGACCGCCTACGCCAGGGCCGCCCGCCGGCGCGCGCTCGACATCGGGGCGACGACGGTCGGGCTGACGGCGGAGGGAGTCGGCTGGCCCGAGGCGATCGAGACGGGCGCGCGCGAGCGCTCGGAGACCTACACGCGCAGCTACAGCTCGGCCCTCGCAGTGCTGGCGCTGATCGCGGGCGAGCTGGGCGCGGAGGGCCTCGGTCCGGAGGCGGTCGTGGCCGCCGCCGACGCCACCGCCGCCGCGCTCGAGGACCCGGCGGCGCTCCCGCAGCCCGAGCGCCTCACCGTGCTCGCCGGCCTCGGCCCGGCCTCTGTGACCGCCCGCGAGGGCGCGCTCAAGCTGCGCGAGGCCGCCCGCCTGCCGGCGGAGGGGTTCGACGCCGAATACCTGCTGCACGGCAACGCGGTGCCGCTCACGCCCGAGGACGCGCTGATCGTGCTCGGCGGCGACGCCGACGGCTTCGTGGCGCGGCTCGCGGCGTCGGCGCGCGAGGCGGGCCTCGAGGTCGCGGAGCTGGACGAGCCCGGCGACGAGCTGATGGCTCAGATCCCGCTGACCGCGCGCCTCCAGCTGTTCGCCTCCCGCCGCGCCGACTCGCGCGGGCAGGACCCGGACACGGTCATAACCGGCCCCTGGCGCGACGACGCGCTCTGGGCGACGGGCGCTCCATAGCGGCTCGATCGGAAGGAATCCCCTCCCCGCGTGCGAATACGCCCTTCGTGACTGCCAAGGCGAAGGTGATCGCGTTCACCAATCAGAAGGGTGGCGTGGCAAAGACGACCACGACGCTCAATCTTGCTGCGGCCTTCGCCGAGAAGGACCATCGCGTGCTCTGCATCGATCTCGATCCGCAGGGCAACCTGACCATGAGCCAGGGCATCGACCCCGACACGCTCGAGGTCTCGATGTACGACGTGCTCGTGCACCAGGTGTCGATCCGAGAGGTGATCCGCAAGCGCGAGGTGGATGTCGCGTGCGCCTCGATCGACCTCGCCGGAGCCGAGATCGCGATGTCCACGATGATCGGCCGGGAGCGCTCGCTGAAGAAGGCGGTGGCGCCGATCCTCGACGACTACGACTACATGTTCATCGACACGCCGCCGAGCCTCGGGCTGCTCACGATCAACGCCCTGACGGCAGCCCAGAAGGTGATCGTCCCCGTCCAGTGCGAATATCTCTCGATGCGTGGGCTGATACAGCTTCAGAACACGCTGTCGATGGTTCGGGAAGAGCTGAACCCGGAGATCGAGATAGAGGGCATCCTGCCGACGCTTGTCGACAACCGCACCGTGCACGCGAAGGAAGCGATTGAGATCCTGGAGGAGAACTTCGGGAATCGCGTCTTCGCGTCGCGCATCAACAAGACGGTGCGGTTCGCCGAGGCGCCGGTGAAGGGGATGTCCGTGCTGAAGTACGACCCTGACGGCAAGGCTGCGTACGCATACCGGCAACTGGCGGAGGAGGTCCTGTCGAATGGCAAGCGGTAAGAGGGCGAGCATGCGCGAGGGTCCCCTCGCCCAGCTCTTCCGCAAGACGGACGAGGAAGAGCCCCGCCGCGAGGAGCCGCGCGAGGAGCGCGACGCGCCCCGCGAGCCCCGCACCGGCCGGCCGCTGCCCGAGGACGGGCCGTCGCCGCAGGCCACCCGCCACGTCCCCGAGCCCCAGGCCCAGGACGATCCCGACGTCGCCGCCGGCCGAGGAAGCGCAACTTCGAGCAGCGCGCCACCGAGGCCGCGCGCCGCGCCGAGGAGCGCGCCCGCCGCCGCGAGGAGGAGGAGCCGCGCGAACGCGGCTGGAGCCGCTACGAGGGCGTGCCCTCGCCCGAGGAGCGCCTGCGCTCGGTCTTCTCTTCGGACATCCCCGAGAACATCCTCGAGCGCGACTCCTCGCCCGCGCCGCCGGTGCGCCGCGACCCCGAGCCGGAGCGCTCGCCCTACGCGATGCCGTCGGGCACGAAGGTCACCGAGCCCGTGCTGCGCGTGGTCGGCGTCGGCGGAGCCGGCGTCAACGCGGTCAACCGCATGATCGAGGCCGAGGTCGAGGGCGTCGAGTTCCTCGCGGTCAACACCGACACCCAGTCGCTGGAGCAGTCCGCCGCGAGCAACCGCCTGCACATCGGCAGCGACATCACGCGCGGGCTCGGGTCCGGGTCCAACCCGGACCTCGGCCGCTCCGCGGCGATGGAGGACTACGACGAGCTGAAGGCGCTGCTCAAGGGCTCCGACATGGTGTTCATCACGGCCGGCGCCGGCGGCGGCACCGGCACGGGCGCCGCGCCGATCGTCGCGCGCATCTCGCGCGAGGTGGGGGCGCTCACGGTTGGCATCGTCACGAAGCCGTTCTCGTTCGAGGGCGCCCGCCGCGGCGAGCAGGCCGAGCAGGGCGTCGAGGCGCTCGCCCGCGAGGTGGACACGCTGATCGTGATCCCGAACGCGCGGCTGCTGACGGTGCTCGACAAGACGACCTCGATGGTCGACGCGTTCCGGGTCGCCGACGACGTGCTGCGCCAGGGCGTGCAGGGCATCTCCGACCTGATCACGCTGCCGGGCCTGATCAACCTCGACTTCGCCGACGTGCGGACGATCATGGCCGAGGCCGGCCAGGCGCTGCTCGGGATCGGCATGGGCACGGGCGAGCACCGCGCGATGGACGCGGTGGCGCACGCGATCGAGTCGCCCCTGTTGGAGACGTCGCTCGAGGGCGCGCGGTCGATCCTGCTGTCCATGACCGGCGGGGCCGACATGTCGCTGTTCGAGGTCAACGACGCCGCCAAGGCGGTGGCCGAGGCCGCCCACCCGGACGCCAACATCATCTTCGGCGCCATGGTCGACGAGAAGGTCGACGACCAGGTGTGGGTGACGGTTGTGGCCACCGGCTACGGCGACCGCCCCCAGCACCGGGCCACGCCGCGCGGGGACGATCGCGAGCTGGGCATCCCGGCCGACGCCGAGCCACGCGTGCGCCGCGCCCGCGGCGCCGGGACGCTCGACGACGTCGACGTCCCGGAATTCATCCCGCGCTAGGTTCGGTCCCCTCATGAGAGGGGTCGTCGCCGCAGGTCATCCGGTTACCGCGCGGGCGGGCGCCGACGTGCTGCGGGCGGGCGGCAACGCGGTCGATGCGGCCGTGGCCGCCGTGCTGATGTCGTGGGTGGCGGAGTCGCCGTTGACCGGGCCCGGGGCCGGTGGCTTCATGCTCGTCCACACGGCCGGCGGGGAGGACCACCTGCTCGACTTCTTCGTCGCCGCCCCGGGGCGCGGGATGCGGGAGCTCGAGCCGGCGGATCTCACGCCGATCGACATCCACTTCTCCGAGGACGCCGTCCAGCGCTTCAACGTCGGGCCGTCCTCGTGCGGCGCCTACGGCAACCCGATCGGCCTCGGGCAGGCGCTCGAGCGCTTCGGCAGCGTCGCGCTCGGCGAGCTCACCGCGGGGCCGGCGCGGGCCGCGCGCGAGGGCGTCGACGTGGTCCCGATGCAGGCCTTTCTGTTCGAGATCCTCTCGCCGATCTTCCGCTCGACGGAGGAGTGCTCGGAGCTGTACGCGCCCGGCGGCGAGCTGCTGCGCGAGGGCGGCCGCTTCCGCTTTCCCGAGCTGGGCGACCTGCTCGACCGGCTCGGCGCCGAGGGGCCCGGCTTCCTCTACAGCGGCGACGTGGCGGGCGCCTGCAGCGACTGGGTGCTCGAGCACGGCGGGCTGCTCACGCGCGAGGACCTGTCGGCCTACGAGGTCGTCGAGCGCGACCCCGCCCGCGTCAACTACCAGGGCCGCGAGGTGCTGACCAACCCGCCGCCGTCGTCCGGCGGCATCCTGATCGCGGACGCGCTCGGCATCCTCGAGCGCCTCGAGCGACCGCACGGGCCCGACGTGATCGCCGAGGTGATCGCCTCGACCAACCGCGCGCGCGACGAGGAGTTCCTGGCCGGGCTGGGGCAGGAGGGCTACCTGGAGCGCTTCCTGCGCAAGGACGCGCTCGACCACGTGGCCACCGAGGTCCGCTCGCGCCTCGGAAACACGACCCATATCGCGGTGCTCGACGCCGACGGCGGCTGCGCGACGGTCACCTGCTCGAATGGCTCCTGCTCGGGCGTCGTCGTGCCCGGCACGGGCATGCACCTCAACAACATGCTCGGCGAGCAGGACCTCAACCCGCTCGGCTACCACCGCCACGAGCCCGGCGCGCGCGTGCCGAGCATGATGGCCCCCACGATGGCGCTGCGCGACGGGCGGCCCGAGGTCGCGCTCGGCTCGGCCGGCTCCAACCGGATCCGCTCCGCGATCCTCCAGACGCTGCTCGCGGTCACGGACCACGGGCTGCCGGCCGAGGCGGCGGTGGCGAGGGCGCGCATCCACGTCGAGGGCCGAGAGGTGGAGGCCGAGCCGGGCGTCGAGGAGTCCGCCCTGGCCCAGCTCGAGCAGGGCGGCTGGACGGTCAGGCGCTGGTCCGAGCAGAACCTCTTCTTCGGCGGCGTGCAGGCCGTGGCGCGCAATCCCCAGAACGGCGAGCTGAGCGGCGGAGGCGACCCGCGCCGGGGCGGACACGCCGAGCTGGTCGACTGACTGTCGATTCCCAGGGGCGCGATTTCCGACGGTCGTCTAATGCCCGGCTCACATTCGCCGGGCACGCTGTCCACATGGCCGAGCGTCTATCACCGATCGACGGGTCGTTCCTGCGCGTCGAGAGCCCGGAAGCGCACATGCACGTGGCTTGGAGCGCCACCTTCCGGCTCCCTGAGGGCCAGCCGCGCCCGACGCTGACGCGGCTGCGCCGCCACATCGCCGCGCGGCTCGAGCGCGTGCCGTGCTTCCGCTGCCGCCTCGCGTGGCCGCCGCCCGGGATGGGCGAGCCGTTCTGGGTGGAGGACCCCGACTTCGACGTCGGCAATCACGTGCTGCCGCTCGGCACGCTTGGGCTCGAGCTCGACGAGCGCCGCTTCGCGCTGCTCTGCGACAGCGTGCTGTCCTCGCCGCTGGACCGGCGCCGCCCGCTCTGGGAGATCCGCCTGGCTCCGCGCTTCGCCGACGGGCGCTGCGGGCTGGTCGCCAAGATCCATCACGCGCTCGTGGACGGCCGCTCGGCGGTCGAGGTCGCGCAGCTGCTCTTCGACGTCGAGCCGCACGGGGTGGCCGAGCTGCCGGTGCCGTGGGAGGCGCCACCGACCCCGGGGCCGACGAAGCTGGCGGCGCGGGCCGTCGCCTTGGGGGCCGAGGATTCCGTGCGCGTCGCCCGCGGAGCCGCGCGGATGGCCGGCGAGCCACGCGCGGCCGCCGGGCGGATCGCGGGAACGCTCAGGCGCGCCGCACTGGCCGCGGGGGAGGACCTCCTGCGGCCCGCGCCCGCCTCGGCGCTGAACGCCCCCATCGGCCCGCGCCGCACGCTCGTCCGCCACTCCGTCGACCTCGAGCAGGTCCGACACGCCAAGGTCGTCGCGGACGCGACCGTCAACGACGTCTGCCTGGCGCTCGCCTCGGGCGCGCTGCGCGAGCTGGCGCTCGCCCGTGGGGAGCGGCCGCTGCCGCTCAAGGCGATGGTGCCGGTCAACGTGCGCGGGGTCGGCGAGGCCGACTCGCTCGGCAACCGCATCTCGTTCGCGTTCGTGCCCCTGCCGCTCGACCTCGCCAGCCCGCGCGCCCGCCTGCTTCAGATCCGGCGCTCGACCGCTGCCTTCAAGCGCGACGGCCGCCCGGCCGGGCGCGAGGCCGTGCTCGGCGCGCTCGGCATGCTTCCCGACCCGTTGCGCGGGGTCGCGGCGCGCGCCGTCGCGAGCCCGCGGCTGTTCAACCTGACGATCTCGAACGTGCCGGGTCCCGACTTCCCGCTCTACATGCTCGGCGCCGAGCTGATCGAGGCCCACCCGGTCGTGCCGATCGCGCAGGGGCATGCGCTCTCGATCGGGATCTTCTCGTACCTCGGCCGGCTGCAGTTCGGCTTCTACGCCGACCCGCGCGCCCTCCCGGAGGTCACCGCCCTGCCAGGCGCCTTCGAGACCGCGCTGGGCGAGCTACTCGGCCCTGCGGGAGAGCAGAGGAGGAGGGGCCGGCGCAGAAGCGGCCGGCCCCTCCCCTCTTCCTCCGAGGCGGGATTGGCTGCAGCTGGTCCCCGCTGACAGCCCCCGCCGGCGGCCTTGCAGCAACTGCAGGTGGCCTTCCCGGGCTGGCTTCGCCGAAAACGTCCTAGCTCTTGAGGCTGCCGTTGCCCTGCGCGCGCTCGGCGGCCCGCTCGGCGTGGCGGATGCGTCCGAGCGCCTCGCCGAAGAGAGCCTCGAGCTGCTCCAGGCGCTCGCGCTCCGAGCGCAGCTCGAGCAGCATCTGCTTGGCGTCGAGCGTCACGTCGAGCGTCGCGGCCATGCCGTAGGCGTCGAGCCGGGCGAGCGCGTCGGGCTCGGGCCGTTCGTCGGTGACCTCGGCGACCAGGTCGGCGTAGCGCTGCCGCGCGGCTTCGAGCGCCTCGCCGTCGGGCGTGCCCTGGCCGTCGTCCTCGAGCGGCTCGACGTCACCCGCCGGATAGGGCAGGTCGTCGATGCGGCGCACCAGGCGGAACGGGTTCGTGCCCTCGACCAGGACGTTGATGCGGCCGTCGTCGAAGCGCTCGAGCACCCTCGTCACGCGCGCCGAGCAGCCGACCTCCTTGAGGCCGTCGTCGGACAGCCAGACGATCCCGAACTCGCTGTCCTGCTCGAGGCACTCGCCGATCATCAGCTTGTAGCGCTCCTCGAAGATGTGCAGCGGCACGAGCTCGTGCGGGATTAGCACGAGCCCGAGGGGGAACAGGGGGAAGCGTTCGACGGTGTCGCCCATCCTCCGCTTAGCCTAGTCCGCCCGTGACCTCCCTCCTGTGGTTCACCCGCGACCTGCGCGTGCACGACCATCCGGCGCTGAGAGCTGCGCTCGACTCGTCGTCGAGCGTCGTGCCGGTGTTCTGCCTCGACGACCGGCTGCTTCGGGGCCGGCACGCGTCGGGCCCGCGGACCCAGTTCATGCTCGAATGCCTGTCCGAGCTGCGCGAGCGCATGGACGGGCAGCTCGTCATCCGGCGCGGCTCGCCGGAGCGCGAGCTGGCCGAGCTGGCCCGCGCCACCGGCGCCACCGAGCTCCACTTCAGCGCGGACTCGGGCCCGTTCGCGCGGCGGCGGATCGAGCGCGTCAGGGCGGCGGTCGGCATCGAGTGCTTCGCGCACCCCGGCCTGCACGCGATCGACGAGCTCGACGCGCCGCGGACGGGGGCGGGCAAGCCGTACACCGTGTTCACGCCGTTTCACCGCAAGTGGCTCGCCGAGCCGCGCCGCGACGTGATCGGGCGGCCGCGGTCGTTCGGCTCGCTGCCGAGCGGCGTCCGGGTCGGGCGGATCCCGGCGCTGGACGCGCTCGGGCTGGAGCAGGAGGTGGCAGAGCCGCTGGCGGGCGGCGAGGGGGCCGGGCGCGAGCGCCTGACCCGCTTCCTGAGCTCGGACGTCAGGACCTACTCCGAGGATCACGACGTGATGGGCAGCGACCGCAGCTCGCGGCTGTCGCCCTATCTGCACTTCGGGTGCCTCTCGCCGCGCGAGATCGAGTCGCGGCTGCCGGGCGGGAAGGGGGCGGAGGAGTTCCGGCGCCAGCTCTGCTGGCGCGACTTCTACCACCACGTCCTGCTCAACTTCCCGCGCAACGCCCGCTCCGAGTTCCAGGAGCGCTACCGCGGGGCGATCGGCTGGAGCCGCGCCGAGCTTGCGTTCGACGCCTGGCGCGAGGGCCGGACCGGCTTCCCGCTCGTCGACGCCGGGATGCGCCAGCTGCGCACGGAGGGCTGGATGCACAACCGCGCGCGGCTCGTGGTCGGCTCGTTCTTGACCAAGGACCTGGGAATCGACTGGCGCTGGGGCGAGCGCTGGTTCATGCGACTGCTGATCGACGGCGACGAGGCCAACAACAACGGCAACTGGCAGTGGATCGCCTCGGTCGGGGTCGACCCGCAGCCGTTCTTCCGGCGCCTCTACAACCCGGCGCGCCACCAGGAGCGCTACGACCCGGAGGGCGTGTACGTGCGCATGCACGTCCCCGAGCTCGCCGAGGTGCCTGACGAGTACCTGAGCGAGCCCTGGACGATGCCGGCCGAGGTGCAGGAGTTGGCCGGCTGCGTGATCGGCAGGGACTACCCGGAGCCGATCGTGGACCACGCCGAGGCGCGCCGCGAGGCGATCGAGCGTTACAAGGTCTGAACAGGGCGGCGTTCCCTCCGGCCCGGCCCACGTGGCGGTGGTCTCGTTCCTGGCCGCCCGGGCGGCGCCGGCGGGCGGCTTCTGGATCGCGCTGGCCGGCGGCGTGGCGGTGGCGCGCGTCGCCGAGCGCCGCGGGGCCCGGCTCGGCTTCGGGGCGAGCGCGGCCGCGATGCTCGAGACCGTCGCGATCATCGGCCCCGCGCGGCTCGGGATCCCGCTCACCCAGGCGCTCACCGCCCCGCTGCTGGGCCGCCTCGAGGCGCGCGGCTGGCGGCCGCCGGCGCAGATGCTCGCCTGCGCGGCGATCCGGCTCGTCCACAACGCGGCCACCACCGCGTTCTTCATCTGGGTGATCACCGGCGGCCTCGACGCCTACGCCGGGACCTATGACGCGATCGGGCGCCGCGTCGGCATCGAGATCGGCAGCGCCGACGCGCTGGCGCTCACCCTGGCCGGGCTGCTCGCCTGGGCGGCGTTCGCGAGCGTCGTGCAGGTGCTGGTCTACCGGCGCGGGCTGGCGCGCTGGGACGAGCTGGCCGACCGCGAGTCGCACGTTGACGGCGACATAGGCGGCGAACGTGCAACTCGCGCGGAGCGCCGGCGGTTCGACCCGCGGGCCGTGGCGCTCGCCGCCGGTGTCGCGTTCGTGCTGCTGCTGGTCAGCACCGCCTGGGCGCTGCTGGCGGCCGTCGCGCTCTGGCTCGCGCTCGCGTGGCTTGCCGCTCGACCCGACCGGGAGCCCCTGCCGGCCGGGTTGGTGTTCGCCGCCCTGCTCGCCGGCGGCGCCTTCGCGTTCAGCCTGGGCGGCGGGCTGGGGCTCGACCTGGCTGCGCGCCGAGCGCTCCGGGCGGGCCTGCTCGTCATGACCGCCACCTGGCTGCGCGGGGCGGCCGGGGCGGAAGGGCTGCGCGAGGTCTCGCAGCGGGCGCTCGCGCGCCTGCGCCGCTTGCCCTCTGCGCCCGAGGCCGCTCTCGTGCTCGACCAGATCGCTTCGGAGGGACGGCTGGCGGAGGCCGCCAGGTCGCTCGAGCGCCAGGTGCGGGGCGTGCCGAAGCGGGTAGTCCCGTTCGTGGACGCCGTGCTCGGCTGGGTCGTCACGGAGGCGGCGGTCGTGCGCCCGGCGCGCAGGCGCTCGCTCGAGCTGCGGGCGAGGCCGGTCGACGCCCTGCTCCTGCTCGCCGCGGCCCTGCCTACGCTGGCGCTCTAGCCGAGACGAGCAGGTTGTAGAACAGCGCCGCCGGCAGCCGCGGCTCCAGCAGCGAGCGGTCGAGCCGCTGCAGCAGCAGGTAGCCGCGATAGGCGTAGACGCGCCAGGCCCAGGGCACCTCGGAGGGCTCGGCGGTCGCCTCGAGCGTCCGGTTCGCCCAGCCGAACAGCGACGCGGCCAGCTCCTCGCCGCTGACGCGCACGTCGGCGAACCCGGCCACGCTCGCGTGGCGCGACAGGTCCCCGGGCGTGAACGCGTGGACGTCCACGACCTGCTCGAGCTGGTCCTCCTCGGCGGCCGGCGCTCCGCCGTTGGCGCTGCGCGGGCGCGCCCGCAAAGCGGCGCGCCACAGCGGCGCGACCGCGAGGGCGCCCCGCTTCGGAACCGAGGAGAGGCGGTCGCCGTAGTGCGACGGCTCGCCGCAGAAGGCGACCACGCCACCGGGACGCAGCACGCGCCGGAACTCGCGGAAGGCGCCGGGCAGGTCGGGGAGGTGGTGCAGCACGGCGTGGCCGAAGACGAGGTCGAAGCTGTCGTCCTCGAACGGCAGCCGCGACGCCTCGCAGGCCACGGTCTCGACCTCGAGCCGAAGCTCCTCGGCGGAGGCCGACAGCGCGCGCAGCATCCCCGGCGAGATGTCGGATGCGACCCCCGAGCGGATCAGCCCGGCGCGCATCAGGTTGAGGGTGAAGTAGCCCGTGCCCGCCCCGATCTCGAGCGCGCGGCCGAAGCCGCCCGCCGGCAGCATGCCGGGGCCGAGCGCCTTGCGCAGCTTGCCCGCGACCTGCGCCTGGCCGACCTCGTCGTAGTTGATCCCCCACTTCGAGTCGTAGTGCTCGGCGGCGAGGTCGTGGTAGCGCACGTTCGCCTGGCGGATGGTGTCGGCTGCGGCCGGCATGGCCGGCGGAGGGTAATACCTAGACTGCTCGCCGATGCCGGAGACCGTGCAGCGCCACCAGCCGGACGGGGTCCCGCCGCTCGAGCTAACGGGCGAGCGGACGCTGCCCGACGTGCCGGCCGAGAACTACTGGTTTCGCCGCCACCTGGCGGTCTACGAGTGGATCGCGGAGCGCGTCGCCGGCCTCGAGGTGGTCGACATGGCCTGCGGCGAGGGCTACGGCAGCGCGGTGCTGGCGCGGCGCGCCCGGCGGGTCACAGGGGTCGACGCGAACCCCGACGCCTTCGAGCACGCCTCGGCCAAGTACACCCGCCCGGGCGTGCGCTTCGTGCGCGACCTGATCGAGACCTTCATCGAGCCCTCCGACGCGGTCGTCTTCCTCCAGACGATCGAGCACGTCAAGGAGCCGGAGCAGGTGCTCGCCCACTTCAAGGCGATGGCGCCGGTCGCCTACGTCTCGACGCCGAACCTGCTGACGCTGGCGCCCCCGGGCGCCGACAAGTCGGACAACCCCTGGCACCTGCGCGAGTACCGCGCGCGCGAGTTCAGGGCGCTGTGCGAGAGCGTCTACGACCACGTCGAGCTGTACGGCCTCTTCCACGCCCGCAAGCTCAAGGCACACGAGCTCGCGCTGCGCGCGGGCTGGGATGGCGTGCACGCAAGGCTCGGCATCACCAAGCCGTTCTACGACCGCTTCACTCCGGCCATCTCGGCGCGCGACTTCGTGCTCCGCGAGGGGCCGCTCGACCGCGCGCTGGACTTCGTCGCGGTGCTGCGATGAGCGCGCGCCGCCCCGGCGCCATGGCGTTGGTGCTGCACTCCCACATGCCGTACGTGGAGGGCTTCGGCACCTGGCCGTTCGGAGAGGAGTGGCTGTGGGAGGCGGTCGCCTGCGTCTACCTGCCGCTGCTGGAGCTGCTCGACGGCGCGCCGGTGACCATCGGCATGACGCCGGTGCTGTGCGACCAGCTGGAGGCCATGCGCGGCGAGGCGGGCGACCGCTACCTCAGCTTCCTGCGCGAGATCAGGGCTCCCATCCACGCCGAGGACGCCGCCGGCCTCGAGCGCGGGGACGAGCCCGAGCTGGCCGCCGAGGTGCGCCGGGCCGCGGGCGACTACGAGCTCGCCGAGCAGGCCTTCGAGCACCGCGGCCGCGACCTGCTGGGCGCCTTCGGCGCGCTCGACCGCGTGGAGCTGTGGACCTCTTCCGCCACTCACGCGCTGCTGCCGCTGCTCGCCACCGACGCCGGGCTGCGCCTCCAGCTGGCCACCGGGACCGCCTCGCACCTGCGCCGCTTCGGCCGCTGGGACGGCGGCTTCTGGCTGCCCGAGTGCGCCTACGCGCCGGGGCTGGAGCGCGACCTGGCCGACCACGGGGTGCGCGCGTTCTGCGTCGACCAGACGCCGGTCGCGGGCTTCGACCACCTGCGTCCCGTCGCGACCGAGGCCGGCCCGGTGGCGGTGCCGATCGACTGGGCGACCGTCGAGCTGGTCTGGAACGACAGCGACGGCTACCCGGCGCACGACACCTACCGCGACTACCACCGCCGCACCGTGCACGACCTCAAGCCGTGGAACAACGGGGGCGCGCCGTACGACCGCGGCGCCGCCCTGGCGCTGGCGCGCGAGCACGCGCGCGACTTCGTGGAGCGCGCCGTCCGGCGCGTCGCCGGCGGCGGGCTGCTCTGCTGCGCACTGGACACCGAGCTGCTCGGCCACTGGTGGTACGAGGGGCCCGCCTGGCTGGCCGCCGTGCTGGACGAGGCGCCGCGCCAGGGCCTCGAGCTGGTCACCGTCGGCGAGGGGCTCGAGCGCACCGAGCACCGCCAGGCCGAGCTCGCCGAGTCGACCTGGGGGCGGGACAAGGACATGTCCACGTGGGACTCTCCGCGAGTCGGCTCGATGGCCGTCGCGGCGCGCCGCGCGGAGCTGCGCACGGTGGCCGCGACCGCCGGCCACGCGAGTCCGCGCGAGGCGCTCGAGCGGGCCGCGCGCGAGCTGCTGGCGCTCCAGGCGAGCGATTGGGCCTTCATGGCCACCCGCGAGCTGGCCGGCGACTACCCGGGCGTGCGCGTGCAGGCGCACGGCGAGGACCTGGACGCCGCACTTGGCGCTCTGGCAGACTCAGCCGGCGTGCCGGAGCCTCACCTGCGCAACCTCGCGCCCGATCTCGACCTGGCCTCCCTCACCGCCCCCTGATGCGGGCGCTGATCCTGTCCTGGGAGTACCCGCCTCTGATCGAGGGCGGACTCGCCCGCCACGTCCGCAAGCTGGCCGAGAACCTCAGCGCCCAGGGCGTCGAGGTGCACGTGCTCGCACGCGGCCGCGAGCAGGATCCGGCCGAGCAGGAGGCCGGCGGCGTCGTCATCCACCGCGTGCGCGAGCCCGAGCGGCCGCGCGACCTGGGCGAGTTCGTCGCCTGGATCGAGCACATGAACTCGGACATGCTCGCGACCGGTGTGGAGGTCGGCGATCGCTTCGACTTCGACGTCGTGCACGGCCACGACTGGCTGGTCGCGTCGGCGGGCCACCACCTCGCCAACCGCTTCCGCGCGCCGTGGGTGGTCACGATCCACGCGACCGAGTACGGGCGCCACCAGGGCTGGGTCAACGACCATCCGCAGTCCTACATCCACGGCGTCGAGCGCTGGATGGCCAACCGCGCCGAGCGCGTGATCACCTGCTCGGCGTACATGCGCGAGCACGTGGCCGACATCTACGGCCTGGACGAGTCGCGCGTGGCGGTGATCCCGAACGGGATCGACCCCTCCGAGCTCGTGCCGGTGGACGACCTCGACACCCTGCGCGGGCGCTTCGCCCAGCCGCACGAGAAGCTCGTGCTGCTGGTCGGGCGGCTCGTCTACGAGAAGGGCTTCCAGCTCGCGCTGGAGGCGCTGCCGGGCCTGATCGAGCGCGTCGGCGACGTGCGCTTCATCGTGGCGGGCTCCGGCACCGCCGAGCGCGAGCTGCGCGAGCAGGCGAGCGAGCTGGGCCTCGACGACCACGGCACCTTCCTCGGCTGGATCGGCGACGACGTCCTGCACTCGCTCTACCGGATCGCCGACCTCACGGTCGTCCCCTCGATCTACGAGCCCTTCGGCCTGGTCGCGCTCGAGGCGATGGCGTCCGGCTGTCCCTGCCTGGTGGCCGACACCGGCGGCCTGCGCGAGGTCGTCAACGGCGACGTGGGGCTGCGCTTCCGCTCCCGTGACCCGGGGTCGCTGGCGGCGATGGCCGAGCGGCTGCTGACCGACTCCGAGCTGTGCGACCGCCTCGTCGCCGAGGCCAGCGAGCACGTGCTCACGTTCGACTGGGCCGACGTCGCCCGCCAGGTGGGCTCGGTCTACCGCGAGGTGGTCCGGCCGCCGAGCCTGCGCAGCGGGTAGCGCAGCACCACCGTCGAGATCCAGAGCGCCTCGGCGAGGTGCACGCTGAGGTACGCGGCCGGGACGGACAGCACGAAGGCCGCGGTGAAGCCGAGGCCGACGGCGCCCGCGAACGGCTGGGTCGCATCGCGGTGGCGATCGTGGATCAGGCCCCTGCGCATCACGTGCCTCGTCATCGACCAGTCGATCAGCGCGGCGGCGCCGAGCGTGGCGCCCAGCACGGCCGCGGCGATCGGCTCGTCGGTGAAGTCGTCGTACAGGTTGGCGGAGAACGGCACCAGCACGATCGCGGCGAGGAAGCAGAGGTTGAGCGCCATCAGCGTCCGGTCGAAGCTGCGCAGCTTCTCGAACAGGTTGTGGTGGACGACCCAGAAGCGGCCGACCAGCCCGAAGGCGATCAGGTAGGAGCCGAGGCTGGGCAGCTCGTCGAACAGCGCGTCGGTGAGGGACTGGCCCGGCTTGAGCGTCGGCACCTCGATGTTGAGCACGAGCAGCGTGATCGCGACCGCCATCACGCCGTCGGTGAAGGCCGCGATGCGGGTGACGTCGCGCTCGACCATCGCCTGCGCAGCTAACCCATCGGGCCGGATGGAGCCAGCGGTATGGTTCGAATCCAGTGAGCAACGGGGGCGGCAGCAGGCTGGTCCTCGCGGCGATGATCTTCGCCGTAGCGATGACGTTCATCGACCAGACGATCGTCGCGCTAGCGGTGCCGGAGCTGCAGAAGGACCTCAGCCTGTCCGCCACCGGCACGCAGTGGATCGTGAACGCCTACCTGCTGTCGCTGTCGGCCCTGTTCGCGCTCGGCGGGCGGCTTGCGGACATCGCCGGCCACCGCCGCATGGTCACGATCGGCGTGATCGTCTTCGCGGGCGCCTCGGCGCTGTGCGGCGCCACGCCGACGGGCGACGCCGGCGAGGTCTGGATGATCGTGTTCCGCGTGATCCAGGGCGCCGGTGCGGCGATCATGTTCCCGGCCGCGCTGGCGATCGTCGTGGCCGCCTTCCCGGTCGCGGAGCGCGGCAAGGCGATGGCGATCTTCTTCGGGATCACCGGCGGCCTGACCGCGGTCGGGCCGATCGCCGGCGGCTACCTGACCGAATGGACCTGGCGGGCGATCTTCTGGGTCAACGTCCCGGTGGCGATCGTCGCGCTGATCCTGACCGCCCGCGCGAACATCCCCGAGAACCGCCGGCCGGGCTCGATCGACTGGCCGGGCACCGGGCTGATCGCCGGCGGGATGGGCCTGTCGGTCCTGGGGCTCCAGCAGTCGAGCAAGTGGGGCTGGGGCGATCCCGTGACGTGGGTCTGCATCGTCGCCGGCGTCGTGCTGCTGCTCGCCTTCGCGCAGCGCCAGCTGCGAGTCGAGAACCCGCTCATGAACGTGCGCATCTTCCGGGACCGCGGCTTCGCCGCGGACAACGTCGTCCTGTTCCTGATGATGATGGCGTTCGTCCCGCTGTTCTTCTTCTCGAGCCTGTACGCGCAGATCGCGCTCGGCGACGACGCCTCCGGCGCCGGCCTCTACCTGCTCGTCTGGTTCGGGGGATTCGCGGCGGGCTCCCAGTGGGGCGGGCGCATCCTCGACGCGCGCGGAGCGCGCGCGGCGGTTCTGCCCGGGTGCGCGCTGGCGGCCGTCGGGCTGTTCCTCTGGGCGGGGTCGCTCACGAAGCTCGACCTCGGCGACCAGTGGATCTTCATCGTGATGGCAGGGGTCGGGATGGGCCTGGTGTTGGGCCAGGCCAGCACCGACGCGCTCAACCGGGCGCCGTCGACCAGCTACGGCGAGGCCACGGGAATCCTCCAGACCCTGCGCAACTTCGGCTCGAGCCTCGGTCTGGCGCTGCTCGGCACCGTGCTGATCCTCCAGAACAAGTCGAACATCGAGGCGTCGCTGGGCGACCTCGGCGTGCCCAAGGAGCGGGCCGACGCGATCGCCGATTCGCTCTCGCAGTCCGGCGGCGGCGACGCTTCGCCCGGCCTGGCGCAGTCCACCGGCCGCGGCGCGCAGCGGGTCTTCGAGGCCGTCCAGCACGACTTCGCCGAGTCCACGCAGACCGTCTTCTACGTGATGGGCGGGGTGATGGTGCTTTGCTACGTCGCCGCGCACCTGTGGATGCCGCGCGGGAAGGTCGAGGAGCCCGCTACGGCGCCTGAGCCGACCGCGGCGACGCCGGGCTAGCGGCCGGCCAGCAGCCCGCGCGCCGCGGCCCGCCCGCTGCGGATCGCTCCCTCCATCAGCGCGGCGAACTCCCCGCCGAGATGCTCGCCCGCGAACGCCAGCGGCCCGAGCGGCGTGCGGCTCGCCTGGGCGAGCTCGGCCGGCGGCGAGGTCGAGTAGGCGGCGCGCACCCAGGGGTCGTCGGACCAGGTCGACATCAGCGCGCCAACGGGCTCGAGCTCGAGGTCGGGGCGCAGCCGCCGAAGCGACGACAGCCAGTTGCGGGGCCCGGACGCGACTTCCAACCCGGCGAGCGCACCCGGCGATCCGGCGAAGGCGCTCACCACCGGCTGCGGCTGCGTCCGCCGCGCCGGTCGCCGTCCAGGCCCAGTAGCGCTCGGGGACGGACATCACCGCGCTCGGCGGCGCCGGGCGTGCGAGCGGCACGAACAGCTTGGCCGCCTCGCCGTAGCGCACGGCCGCCAGCGGCTCGGAGCGCTCCGCAGGCAGGGCCGGCTCGAACTCGATCCGGTCCAGCACGGAGGCCGGCACCGCCACCACGCAGGCATCGGCCTCGAGGTCGGCCCCGACCCGCACCCCGTCGGCGCCCCATGCGATCCGCTCGACGGGCGTGCGCAGCCGCACGGCGTGGCCGAGCTCCCGCGCGAGCGCCAGCGGCAGGCTCTGGTTGCCGTCCGCGATGCTGGGCGCGGGCTCGGCGTCGACGTGCGCGATCCCGTCCAGGTCGCGAGCGGCGACCTCGTCGGCGCTGTTCGCGCTCGAGATCTCGACGCGTGCGAGCAGCGCCTCGCGCGCACCCGGCGCCACCCGGAGGCCGTCGAGGAACGCGCGCGCCGTCTGAGCCGGCGGCGCGCCGCCGAGCTCCCGGCCGGCCACCTCCGCCGCCTCGGACAGCTCGTCCGCGCTGACCGGGTCGCCGCCGCGCGGCTCGCGCCGGCCGTAGCGCATGCCCTTGTCCCACAGGCCGAGCCCGAAACGGTCGACCAGCTCTCGGACCGCAGTGTTGCCGGGCAGGATGAACTCGGCGCCCATCTCGACGACGGCTCCGTTGTCGAGCCGGCGCGACCAGACGCGGCCGCCCACACGGTCGCGCGCCTCGAGCACCGTCACCTCGGCGCCCGCCCGGTGCAGCTCGTCCGCCGCCACCAGGCCGGCCAGCCCCGCGCCCACGACGACCGCCCTCACGGCGCGGCTCGCTGCGCCACGGCGTCCACCACGACCGGGCCGCCGGCGTGGGCGATCACCGGGTTCAGCTCGATCAGCCGCAGCTCGCCGTCCAGCACCAGCTCGCCGACGCGCGCCGCCAGCGCCGCCACCGCGCTCAGGTCGACCGGCGCGCGCCCGCGGCCGCCCGTCAGCAGGCCAGCCCCGCGCAGCCGCCGCAGCGCGGCCTCGACGCGGTCCCGGTCCGCCGGCAGCGGCACGATCGCGACGTCGTCGTAGGCCTCGGTCCAGATCCCGCCCAGGCCGACCACGAGCGCGGGGACGACCGCGTCGGTGCGCGCGCTCACGAGCAGCTCGACGCCCGGCGGGCTCATCAGCTCGGCCAGCACGGACGCACCGTCGACGGGCAGCCCGGCGAGGCGCCGGTGGGCGGCGCGCACGTCGTCCTCGGAGCGCAGGTCGAGCGCGAGCCCGCCCAGCTCGCTCTTGTGCAGCAACCCCGCGCCCGACAGCTTGAGCGCCACCGGCCCGCCGAGCTCCGCCAGCGCCGCGGCGGCGTCGTCCTCGTCGCCCACGAGCCGGCCCTCGACGACCGGCAGCCGGGCCGCGCGCAGCAGGTGCTTGGCCTCGTGCTCGGCAAGCCAGCCGTCCGCGGACGGCCTGTCGGCGACGCGCCCGGCGGCGGCGCCGATCTCGCGCAGGCGCGCCGGGTCGGCCGGCGCGTCCCGGAGCGCGGCTACGCAGGCCAGCCCGGTGCGCAGGCCCGCCACCGCCGGAACGCCGGCTGCGGCGAAGCGTGCGGCGGCCTCGTCGTCGAGCAGCTCCGGCAGGGTGGAGGCGAGCACGACCGGCACCTCGCTCGCGGCCGCGCCGGCGAGGATCCCCTCGCGCACCGCGCTCCAGCTCGCGTCGGCGGCGCCGTCGATCCCCGCCGGCTGGTCGTACAGCACGAGCAGCTGGTCGACGCCGGGGTCGGCGCCGGTGGTCGCGACGATGTCGCGCAGGGTGTCGCTCTCGCCCCAGATCAGCGCGGTGTAGTCGAGCGGGTTGCCGACCGTCGCCGCCGAGGGCAGCAGCTCGCGCAGGCGCACGCCCGTGTCGGGGTGAAGCGGCGGCAGCGCGAGGCCGATCCGCTCGCACTCGTCGGCGGCGAGCGCCGAGTCGCCTCCCGAGCAGGTGAGCACGGCGAGCCCGCCGCCGCCCGCCGGGCGCGCGCCGGGCACGGCCAGCGTCTTGGCGAGCTCGAGCAGCTGGTGGACGTCCTGGGCCCAGGCCGCGCCCGCCTCCTCGACGAGCGCGCGGAACACGCGCTGGTCCCCGGCCACGGCTCCGGTGTGCGCCGCCGCGGCACCGGCGCCGGCGGCGGACGCTCCCACCTTGAGCACCGCCACGCCCACGCCCCGCTCCGCGCAGCGCGCCAGGGCCTCGCAGAGCAGCTCCCCGTCGCCGTCGGCCTCGAGGTAGAGCGCGATCGACCCGACCTCGTCCTCCTCCGCCAGCGCCTTGACCCAGCGGGCGGGGTCCGGGGTCACCGCGTTCCCGCAGGAGACGACCGTGTGCAGCCGCAGACCGCGCACGGTGGCGAGCGCGTTGACCGCGACGTTGCCGCTCTGCGATACGAGCGCGACCCGGCCCGGCTCGAGCGGGCGCAGGGCGTCGCCCCAGAGCGCGGCGCGCTCGTGGATCGCCACGATCCCGTTCCCGTTGGGGCCGCAGACGGGCAGGTCGTGCCGCGCGGCCGCCGTCGCCAGCTCGCGCTCCAGCTCGGCGCCGTCGGCGATCTCGCCGAAGCCGGCGCCGTACACCACGGCCCCGCCGCAGCCGGCCGCGCCGGCCTGCTCCACCGCCGCCGGCACTCCGGCGGCGGGGATGGCGACGACGACCGCGTCGGCGGGCTCGGGCAGGTCGGCCAGCGTCGGGAAGCACGGCACGCCGTGCGCCTCGGAGCGCCCCGGGTTGACTCCCCAGACCGTGCCGGGGTAGCCCAGCCGCCTCAGGTTGAGCAGCGTCTCCCCGGCGTACGACCCGTCCCGGTCGGTCGCGCCGACGACCGCGATCGTGCGCGGGTGGAGCAGGCGCGACAGGTCCACGGAGCTAGTGGAGCGTGCGCTCCACCCCGCGGCGCTCCAGCGAGCGCGCGATGATCAGGCGCTGGATCTCGCTGGTGCCCTCCCAGATCCGATCCACGCGCAGCTCGCGGTAGAAGCGCTCCGCCACGTTGGTGCGCATGTAGCCGCGCCCGCCGAAGATCTGCAGGCAGCGGTCGGCGCAGCGGCAGGCGGCCTCGCTGACGAACAGCTTGGCCATCGACGCCTTGGAGTGGACCACCTTCGGGTCCGCGCCCGCGTCGACCAGGCGCGCCACCTCGAGCGCCAGCAGGCGCCCCGCGGCGGCGTCCGCGGCAGAGTCGGCGAGCGGGAACGAGACGCCCTGGTAGTCCATGATCCGGTTGCCGCCCTGCTCGCGCTCGAGCGCCCAGGCCGTGGTGTCCTCGATCAGCCGCCACATCGAGCCGACGCCGCGGGCGGCGATGCCGATGCGCTCCTCGGTGAACCAGGAGCGCTGGAGGTCGTCGCCCCCGCCGAGGCCGCCGACGATCGCGTCCTCAGCCACCTCGACGCCGTTGAAGCGGATCGTCGGGTGCCCGTGCGGATAGGTGTGGGTGAAGGGCGGGTCGTCGACCACCTCGATCCCGTCCAGCTCGCGGTCGACCAGGAACAGCGTCGGGAGCTTCTCGCCGTCGACGAGCGCGTTCGCCATGACGATGTAGACGGCGGCGATGTCGCCGTAGGTCACGAACCACTTCTCGCCGTCGATCACCCAACCGCCGTCGCTCTTGGTGGCGGTCGTCGCGATGCCCGACGGGTCGGAGCCGGCCTCGGCCTCCGTGACGGCGTAGGCATCGTGCAGCTCGCCGCGCAGGGCGGGCTTGAGGTAGCGCTCGATCTGCTCGGGCGAGCCGTTGGCCAGCACGTTGTAGGCGCCCGGCATGTGCCAGGAGAGCGCGTTGGTCGAGCGGCCGAGCTGCTCCTCGACGAGGAACCACTCGGTCTTCGTCCAGCCCTGGCCGCCGTGCTCGGGGGCGTGCAGCCCGCCGGACAGGCGCGCGTCGATCGCCTCGCGCTTGATGCGCTGCTTGAGCTCGTCGGAGATCTTGCCGCCGTCGCGCTCGGCCTGCTCCTCGTTGGGGATCAGGACGTCCTCGACGAAGCGCCGGGCGCGTTCCTGGAGGTCGAGCTGCTCGGGTGTGAAGTCTGCGGCTGTGGCCGGGGCAGGGGGCGCGGTGGTGGCGGTCATTCGGTTCCTCCGGGGAGTCCCAGTCTCAGGTTGTCGTGGTTTTGGACTACTTCGAGGACGAGCTCGCGGGCCTCTGCGACCTCGTCCTCAGCGCTCGCGGCGCGCGCCAGCGCGGCCGCCTCGGCGATGTACGCCGTCCACGCACGCCTGCTGCCGCGCGTGATCAGGCGTTCCACCCGCTCCTGCTCCGCGGCGATTGCGGCCCCGTCGGGCATGCGTCCTGCGCGCAGCGTTGCGATCGCCGCAGGCAGCTCGCGTTCGGGTTCTGGAGTGATGGAAAGCCATGCGTGGCGGGTCCGGGCTGTGGGCAAGCGCCAGGCTCGGCCTGGTGCGCTGCCTTGGTTTTCACCCACGAGGGCATGGTATCATGCGACTGATCACAAAGTCAGGATAACGTTTTGGCCGCTACTGAAGCCGCTTTCCGCCCCGCCGCATTGCCCGCCCGGCTCTATCGCGACCCCGCCGTCGCGGAGCTCGAGCTCGAGCGGATCTTCGAGCGCAACTGGCAGTTCGCGGCGCACGTGTCGAGCCTGCCCGACCCCGGCAGCTACATGACAGCCACAGCGGGCCGCCAGCCCGTGCTGGTGCTGCGCGACCAGGAGGGCGTGCTGCGCGCCTTCCGCAACGTCTGCCGCCACCGCGGCTCGCGCCTGCTGGCCGGGTCGGGGGAGTGCGGCAAGGCGATCCGCTGCCGCTACCACGGCTGGACCTACCGGCTCGACGGCGACCTGATCGGCGTGCCAGAGGCGCGCTCGATCGCCGGGCTCGACAAGTCCGCGCTTGGGCTGTTCCCGGTGCGCGTCGAGACGCTCGCGGGCCTCGTCTTCGTCAACCTCGACGTGCACGCCCAGCCGCTCGCCGAGCAGCTGCCGGGCCTGGCCGAGCGCCTGGCCCCGTGGGGCATCGAGGGGCTCGAGCCGCACCGCCCGCTGGACGGCACCCAGCCGGCCAACTGGAAGATCGTGGCCGACAACTACCTCGAGGGCTATCACGTGCCGATCGCCCATCCCGGGCTGATGCGGCTCTACGACTACAAGAGCTACAACGTCGACCTCCAGCAGAGCTACGCCTGGTTCGAGGCGCCGCTGCGCGACAAGCCGTCGGGAAACCGGATGGAGCGCGCCTACCAGAAGCTCGTCACGCCGATGCCGGGCGTGGAGCGCGAGGACCCGCCGGTGTGGCGCTACCTGTTCATCTATCCGAACACCGCGATCGACCTCTACCCCGACCAGGTCTGGGTCTGGAAGCTCGACTCCGACGGCCCGCGTCAGACCCGCGACACCGCGATGCTCTACCGGCACCCGAGCGCGTCGGCGCGGACCCGGCTGGCGCAGTTCTTCAACCGCAAGGTCAACGAGCTGGTGGGCGAGGAGGACGTGGACCTGGTGGCGAACGTGCAGGCCGGCCTGGAGAGCCGCGGCTGGGAGCCCGGGCCGCTGGCGGGCGCCGAGGCGGCGGTGGGCTGGTTCGCCGACAAGATCCGCGCGGACCTCGGCGAGCTACCGTGAACACAACCGTCGCCGAAGGCGCGCGCGAGCGCATCCTCGCGGCGGCGGTCGAGCGCATCGCCACCGACGGCATCGACGACGTCCGGATCGCGCGCATCGCGATGGACGCGGGGGTCTCGACGTCGCTCGTGCACTACCACTTCGAGACGCGCGAGGCCCTGCTCGAGCAGGCGCTCGACTACTCGTACGAGCGGGCCGGCGACGTGCGCATCGGCGAGGAGGAGGGGGACGCCCCCGACCACACGCACAAGCTCGCCGCGATGATCGACCAGTGCCTGCCCTACCCGGGGCAGCTCGAGCGCGACTGGATCCTGTGGGTCGAGCTGTGGCTGCGGGCCGTGCGCCACCCCGAGCTGCGTCCCACGGCCGGGGACCTGTACGAGCGCATGCGCGCCTGGTTTGCCGACGCGATCGCGGCCGGCGCGAGGGCCGGCGAGTTCGACTCGGCCGCCGACCCCGATCGGATCGCGGATCGCATCCTGGCGCTCTGCGACGGGTTCGGCGTGCGCTCGCTGCTGGGCGACCTCGAGATCGAGCAGGCCCGGGCGGAGGTCTGGGCGGTCGTGTCCAGGGACTTGGGGGTCGGCTCGTCGCCGCCACCGCCCGCCTGAGTCGTCGCCTCGTCGGCGCTGCGCTGGCCGCGCTGCTCGTCGCGCTCGGCCTCCCGGGCGGCGCCCGGGCCGAGCCAGTCACCGTGATGACGTTCAACGTCTGGTACGGCGGCGTGCAGGTCGACTTCCCCTCGATCGGACGCGCCATCCGCGCGGCGGACGCGGACATCGTGGGCGTGCAGGAGCCCGAGGGGCGGCTGCGCCGGATCGCCCGCTCCGCGGGACTGGCGTACGTCGACGAGACGCTGCACGTGATCTCGCGCTACCCGCTCTTCGCCGCCAACGTCGGCGGCGTGCGCATCGGGTATGCGGCCGTCGACCAGGATCACGTGGTCGCGATCGCGAACGTGCACCTGACCGCCACGCCCTACGGACCCGAGTGGATCCGCGACGGTCGCTCCCGCGCGGCCGTGCTCAAGCTCGAGCGCGAGACGCGCCTACCCGAGATCAAGCCCTACCTGCGACCTCTGGCGAGGCTCGCGCGGCGCGGCGTGCCGGTGTTCCTCACCGGCGACATGAACTCGCCCTCGCACCTCGACTGGCCGACGCTCGAGTGGCCGGTCTCGAAGGCGATGGCCGACGCGGGTCTGCGCGACTCCTACCGCGAGGCCTGGCCGGACGCGGTCGCGCGACCCGGTCTGACCTGGACCGCGGGGACGCCGCCGCCGCGGATCAAGCCCCGCGAGACGCTCGACCGGATCGACTGGGTCATGGCGGGCGGGCCGTCCACGACGCTCGCCAGCAAGCTGGTCGGCGAGGCGGGCGGGCCCGACGTGGACGTCGGCCTCGACCGGTGGGGGTCGGACCACCGCGCGGTCGCCTCGACCTTCGACGCCGTCCCCGGCCCCGCGCCACGCCTGGTGAGCGCGACGCCGCGCGTGGCGCGCCTCGGCCAGACGCTCACGATCCGCTACACGACGACGCGGCCGCAGCGGGCGGCGGATCGGGATCCTGCCGGCCCACGGCACCCGGCCGATCGTCACGCTCCCGATCCTCGACGCCACCGACCACCTGGCGGCCTTCTTCGGCACGCGCCCGCTCGGCGCGGGCGCCTACCGGGCGGCGCTGCTGGGCCGCGACGGCGCCGTCCAGGCCAGCTCGCCGTTCTGGGTGCTGCCGCGGGGCGCCCGGCCGCGCATCTCGGCCGTCCAGGGCAGCTTCGCCGCGGGCGAGCCGATCCGCCTGCGCTGGCGCAACGCGCCGGGGAACAAGCTCGACTGGGTCGGGATCTACCGCGCCGGCCCGCTCGACGTGTACGACTACCTCGGCTTCAGCTACCTGGGCGCGCGGCCGCACGGCAGGCTGAGCTTCGCGCCAGGGGACCTGTACGCGAAGCTCAAGCCGGGCCGTTACGTGGCGGGGCTGTTCTTGGACGACGGCTATTCGCTCTTGGCGCGCACGACCTTCCGCGTGCGCTAGTAGCTGTAGCTGCCGCCTCCGCCGTTCGAGCTCGAGCCCGAGCTCGAGCTGGACTTGCCAGTGCTGACGACGTGCCAGCTGAACTGCTGGCCGCCGAAGCTGTCCTTGGCGCCGTCGCCGTTGACCTTGCCGGGCCCGCCGTCCTGGGCGAAGCGGTAGAGCGGCTTGCCGTCGAGGGTCACCTGACTCGTGCCGTCGGGACGCTTCACCACGCCGACGTTGCCCGAGACGTCCGACGCGGCGGTCGGCTTGCCCGTGGTGTCAGCGGCGGCCAGATCGACGTGCAGCCGTTCGTGCAGCTGATCATGCCGCTCGTGTCCTGGTCGTTCGTGTAGAGGGCGTCGCCCTTCGAGTCGACCAGGACGTTCGCGCCGTTGATGTTCGACGACGAGACGGTGTGGCTCGTCGCGGCGGTGGCCGCGCCATTGTTGTCGCTGTTGCCCCCACACGCCGCCAGGCCGACGGCGGCGGTCAGGGCCAGTGCGGTGAGGGTGATCTTCATGCGGGGGTATACGCGCGCCCCGCACGCCGTGGCCTAAGGACCTCCTAAAGCCGCGTCACGCCGCCACGCGCATCCGCTCGCCGGCCTCCTCGAGCACGCCGCCGAGGGTGGACGCGATCACCTCGAACTCCTCCGGCCCCGCCACCAGCGGCGGGGAGATCTGGACGACGGGGTCGCCGCGGTCGTCGGCCCGGCAGAGCAGGCCGCGCTTGAACAGCTCGGGGGAGACGAAGCCGCGCAGCAGCTCGTCGCACTCCTGCTCGTCGAAGCTCGCCCGCGACTCCTTGTCCTTGACGAGCTCGATCGCGTAGAAGTAGCCGCAGCCGCGCACGTCGCCGACGATCGGGAGGTCGAGCAGCCGCTCGAGCCTGGCGCGGAAGGTGGCCTCGTTGGCGCGCACGCCGTCGACGATGCCGTCGCGCTTCATGATCTCGATGTTCTTGAGCGCGACCGCCGCCTGGACGGGGTGGCCGCCGAACGTCATCCCGTGCGTGTACATCGAGCCCGGCTTGCTGAACGGCTCCATGACGCGCTCGCTCGCGATCAGCGCGCCGATCGAGGCGTAGGCGGAGGAGAGCCCCTTGGCGGAGGTGATCAGGTCGGGCCGGATGTCGAAGCGCTCGGACGCGAACCAGTGGCCGGTGCGGCCGAAGCCGGTGATCACCTCGTCGGCGCAGAGCAGGATGCCGTGCTCGTCGCAGATCGCGCGCACGCCCTCGAAGTAGCCGGCCGGCGGCATGAAGGCGCCGCCCGAGTTCTGGACCGGCTCCATGATCACCATCGCGACCGTGTCCGGGCCGGCCTGCTCGATGGCCGCGGCGAGGTCGTCCAGCAGGAAGCGGGTGAACTGCTCCTCTGTCTCGCCCTCTGGCCGGTGGTAGCGGTTGGTGTTGGCGACGTGCAGGGCGTCTGGGACGAGCGGCTCGAACGGCGTGCGCAGGTCGGTGCAGCCGGTGATCGAGAGGGCGCCCATGGTGGTGCCGTGGTAGGCGACCCGGCGCGCTACGGCCTTCCAGCGCCGCTCGCCGCGGGCCGCGTGGTACTGGCGGGCGAGCTTCCAGGCCGCCTCGACGGCTTCGGAGCCGCCGGAGACGAAGAAGACGCGGTTGAGCTCTCCGGGGGCCAGTCCGGCGATCTCGGCGGCGAGCTCGATCGAGCGCGGGTGGGCGAATGTCCAGTTGATGGCGAACGGCAGCTCGCGCATCTGCGCTGCGGCGGCCTCGCCCATCTCCTCGCCGTAGCCGTAGCCGATGTTGACGCAGAAGAGGCCGGCGAGCGCGTCGAGGTAGCGGCGGCCGGCGGAGTCCTCGAGGTAGCAGCCGTCGCCCTTGACGATCACCTGGAGGTCGGCCGGATCCTCGTAGCCGCCCATGTCCGTGAAGTGCAGCCAGAGGTGATCGAGAGCGGCCCGGCCGAGATCGAGCGACGAGTCCATGTCGCGCGCATCCTATCGTGCGACTGACTACAAAGTCCGGCGCGCGGCGCGGCCAGCTAGGCTGGCCGCGGTGCTCAACAAGGCTCGCGCCACCCTCATTGCTGCCGTTCTGACCGCCGGCGCGGCGGCCCCGGTGGCGCAGAGCGCCACGCCGCCCGAGATCCACGCCCACCGCGGCGGCACCGTCGTCAACGGCAAGCCCTCCTTCACCGAGGAGTCGCTCGACGCCTACCGCCACGCGGCGCGCGACGGCTTCGTCTTCGAGGTCGACGCCAAGCTGACCAAGGACGGCGTCCCGGTCGCCCTCCACGACGCCACGCTCGACCGCACCACGACCTGCACGGGCGAGCTCCGCACCTACACCCGCGCCGCCCTGCGCCGCTGCAAGCCCGACGTGCTCGGCAGCCCCGGCGGCGGCCTCGCCACGCGCAGCGTGTCGCCGCGCGGCTCGATCGCGACGATCGCCGAGGTGCTCGAGCTGGCCCGCCTGACCGGGGCCAAGGTCAACTTCGAGATCAAGAACGTCCCCACCGACCCCGACTGGGACCCGACGCCCGCCTACGCGAACCGGGTCATGGACGTCGTGATCGCGTCGGGCCTGCCGCGCTCGCAGCTGCTCATCCAGAGCTTCATCGCCGGGAACCTCGACGTCGCCAAGAAGCGCCTGCGCGGCGTCGCGACCAGCCTGCTGACCTTCAGCTCCGACCAGGGCGTCATCGACCTCGCCGACTCGTCCGGGTACAGGTGGCTGTCGCCGCAGTGGCCGCTCGCCCCGGGCTTCGTGGCCGCCGCCCACCGCGCCCGGCACCCGGTCGCTCCCTACACCCTCAACAAGCGCGCAGACGTCCGCGCCGCCGGGCGGGCGAAGGTCGACGCGCTGATCACCGACGACCCCTGGATGGCCGCCCGCGCCCTCGGCCGGCGCCCGGTCAAGAGCCTGACCGCCAAGCTCGTGCGCCATACCGCGCTCGTCGGAGCGAGCGGCCGGCTGCGCCCGCGCGGCGCCTGCAAGGGCACCGTGACCCTGCGCGTGCTCGGGAGCAAGCGCACCTGGCATACCCGCAAGGCGAAGGTCGCCCGCAACTGCACGTACTCGGTCGATGTCGCGATCCCGCGCGGCACCCCGGCGCGCCTGCTGGCCACCGTCGGCTTCAGCGGCAACAAGCGGCGGCTGCCGCGCCTCGTCGGCCCGCGCGAGGTGCCGCTCGAGGCGCCGCTGGCCGTCCCGAGCTCCCGCTAGAACGACCGGAGCCCGCCACGAGGGCGGGCTCCAAATCGATGCCATCCGGGGGCTCGCGCCCCGGTCCCTGGGAACGTCGGCAGGGGGTGGCGGTATGTCGGCGTGGCCTACGCCTCGGCCGGACGCGGGTCGGGGCGCACCGGCGCGCGCTCGGTGTGCGGCTCGGTGGGCGGCTCCGGCGAGCCCTCGAGCGCGGGGCCCTTGGGCATCCACTCGAGCCACTTCGGCAGGTACCAGTTCCACTTGCCGAGCAGCTTCATCGTGGCCGGGAGCAGCACGCCGCGGACCAGCGTGGCGTCCAGCAGGACCGCGGCGGCCAGGCCGACGCCGAACTGCTTCATGTCGATGAACTGGAGCGTCGCGAAGATCCCGAACACTCCGACCATCACGATCGCCGCCGCCGTCACGACGCTGGCGGTCGACTTGATCCCGTGGCTCACCGCGTCGTCCGTCGACTCGCCGCGGTCCACCGCCTCCTTGATCCGGCTCAGGATGAACACGTGGTAGTCCATCGAGAGGCCGAACAGGATCACGAACAGCATCAGCGGGAACCAGGACGTGACCGCCCCGGTCGAGTCGAAGTTCAGGAAGCCCTCGAAGTGGCCGTCCTGGAACACGTAGGTCACGATGCCCATGGCCGCGGCCACCGACAGCATGTTCAGCGCGATCGCCTTGATCGGGATCACGATCGAGCGGAACGTGACGAGCAGCAGCACGAACGCCATCGAGAAGACGAAGGCGAACACGAGCCAGATGCGCTGTGACATCAGCTCGTTGAAGTCGAGCGAGCCGGCGCTGAAGCCGGACACTCCGACGACCTCGCCGCCCTTGACCTGCGGCAGCACCTCCGGCACGACCTCGGAGCGCAGCGTCTTCACCGCGTCCAGGGAGGTGTCGTCGCTGCCGCTGCCGGCCAGCGGGACCTCGATCACCGCGACCTTGCGGTCGGGGCTCGACTCGACAGTGATCGGCTCGTTGAACTGATCCGACTCACGCGCGATCTCGCGCAGCTGCTGCGCAGCCGACGAGATCTGAGCCTTGTCGAGGTTGTCGCCCTGCACGACGATGTCCGCCGAGAACTGCTCGCCCGGGAACGCCGCCTGCATGCGGTCGTAGGTGTTCATCACGCTCAGCGAGCGGGGCAGCCCGTCCACGCCGGTGTCGGCGGTGTGGATGTGCAGCGCCGGGATCGCCAGGACCAGCAGCACGCCGGCGGCCGCGATGGCCGAGACCAGCGGGCGCTTCAGCACGCGGTCGAGGAACCAGGACCAGGCGCGCGGCTCACCCGTGCGCTTCTCGGGCCGCAGGAACGGCACGCGGCCCTTGTTGACCCGGTCGCCCAGCTTCGACAGCACTGCGGGCAGCACGGTCAGGGACCCGATCACCGCGATCGCGACCACCATGATCGTGCCGGTGGCGAACGAGATGAACGTCGCGGCGCCGCCGAAGTACATGCCGGCCATCGCCGCGATCACGGTGATGCCGGACACGAGCACGGCACGCCCGGACGTGGCGGCCGCCGCCTGCAGCGCGGCCTCCTCCGAGCGCCCGCGTGCCCGCTCCTCGCGCTCGCGCCGTAGGTAGAACATCGAGTAGTCGACGCCCACCGCGAGTCCGATCAGCAGCACGACCGAGCTGATCGCCTCGTCCACGGGCCAGATCTGGCTGATCGGGCCGATCAGGCTGATCGCCGCGGCGACCGCGGTGATCGCGAGCAGCAGCGGCACGAAGGCCGCCAGCAGCGCACCAAAAGCGAGGATCAGGATGATCAGCGTGATCGGCAGCGAGGTGACCTCCGCCTTGCGGAAGTCGTCCTCGAACGCCTTGCTCAGCGCCTTGCTCGCGCTGGCGTCGCCGAACTCCTCGATCCGGTAGCCCGTCTCCTGCTTGTCGAGCTTGGAGACGGCGTTGAGGGCGGTGTCGACCTTGTCCTCGGCGGCGCTCTCCTTGCCGGGGATGTCGAACGTGACCAGCGCGGACTTGCCGTCCTGCGACAGCGTGCCCTCGTTGCCCTCGGCGTACGGGCTCTGGACGTTGCGGACGTTCTTGGTGCCCTCGAGCGAGGTTACGACCGACTCGACCACGCGCCGGTACTCGGGACTCTTGTTGCTCGCCCCGTCCTGGCTCTGGACCAGGACGCTCTCATTGGCCTTGTCGGGGAAGTGGTCCGACATCGCCTGGTCGGCCCGGCCGGACTCGCCGATGCCGTACTCCTCGTCGGTCAGCGTACGAGTGCCCACCGAGCCGCCGATGAAGACGGCGACGATCACGAACGCCAGCCACCCGAAGATGGCCTTCTTTCGGTGCTGAGCGCTCCAACGACCGGCGCGCGCAGCAAGGTTGTCAGTGCTCTTGGTGTTGGACCGCTGGGCCATGACGGAGAGTCTGCGTCCGGCGCGGTGGGGGTCCAATGCGGCCTGCACCCAAGCGCCAGTGCGGATACCCGCACCGCCCGTGAGCTAGAAAGACCGGTGTGAGACGCGCCCTGATCGCCGTCGCTGCCGGCCTGGCGCTCGCTGACGCAGCGGTGGTGACCCTCGCGCTGCCGCAGCTGCTGCTCGAGCTCGAGACCACCGTCGAGGGCGTCGCCGCCGTCATCGGCGTCTACACGCTGGTGCTGACGATCGCGCTGCCGCTGTCCGCCGCGCTGCACAACCGCGCCACCGGCGCCGCCGGTGCGCTGCTCTTCGCGGCCGCGTCGGTCGGCTGCGCGAGCGCGAACTCGCTCGAGCTGCTGCTGGTCATGCGCGCGCTCCAGGCTGTCGGCGCCTCTGCGCTGCTGGCGGCCGCGTTCGACGCGCTCGACGGCGGCGGCGCGGGACGCCGGCTCTGGGTCGGCGCGGCAGTGGCCGGGACCGCCGCCGGTCCCGCGCTCGGCGGAGTCCTGACGGAGCTGTTCGACTGGCGCGCGATCTTCGTCGCGCAGGCGCCGATCGCGCTCGCGGCGGCCCCCGCGCTGGCGGCGAGCCCGATCGCCGCCGTGCGCGAGGCGCTGCCGCGCCCGCCGCGCGACGTCCTCTCGGCGGTCGCGCTCGCGCTGCTGTCGGGAGCGCTGACGGCGGTGATCTTCCTGCTCGTGCTGATGCTGGTCAGCGGCTGGAGCGTCGCGCCGCTGGCCGCGGCTGCGGCGGTAACGATGCTCCCCCTCGCCGCGGTCGCCGGCTCGTTCGTCCCCGGGGCGCCGGGCCCGCGAGCGCTGGCCGGCTGCGTGCTGGTGGCGGGCGGGATCGCGGGGCTCGCGTTCCTGCCGGAGGCCTCGGCGCTGTGGACGCTGCTGCCCCAGCTGCTGGCCGGCTTCGGGCTCGGGATGGCGTTCCCGGCGCTGGCGGGCGAGCTGCTGCACGAGCGCACGCGCAGCCAGGCGGCCGCGCTGCTGTCGCTGCGCCACGCCGGCATCACGCTCGCGCTCGTCCTGCTGGCGCCGATCGTCGCCGCCGAGCTCGACGACCAGGTCCAGCTCGCGCGCGAGCGCGGCACGGCGCTCGTGCTCGACGCCGCCCTGCCGCCGACCGACAAGATCGAGCTGGCGCCGCGGCTGTTCGCCAACCTGGAGACCGACGATCCGCGCGACGCGCTCGCCCGGTCGCTCGCACGCGAGCGCCACCGGATCACCACCGGCGACCGCGACCTGCTCAGCCGCCTCCAGCGGCTCGATCGCCAGCTGGGCGGCGGCGGCAAGCTGCTCGACCGGCTCGAGCAGCTGGAGGACAGCTACGGGAGCACGCTCGACGAGGCCGCCAAGGGGCTCGACCAGCTGCTCGGGACCGACAGCGCGCAGGGGCTGCTCGACGACCTGCGCCAGGGGACGGAGGGCGACTCGTCGCCGCAGCAGCTGGGAGCGGCGATCGACAAGCTCGGGGATGACCTGGACGAGGTGGTGCTGGCCGCGGTCGACGCCGCCTTCAGCCCGGCGTTCGCGATCACCGGTGGGATGGCGCTGCTGGCCGCCGTGCTGATGCTGTTCCGGCTCGGGCGCGGGCGGCGTCCCGTCCGCGGCCCGCCCGCCGCGGTGCTGATCGGCGCGGCCGTCGCGCTGGCCGTCGTCGTGCCGGTCGGCTACGCGATCGCCGAGTCCCAGCTCGAGCCCGAGCCGGTCCAGATCGCCGACCCCTGCAAGACCCGAGAGCGCAGCTCGATCGGAGGGATCGAGGGCGTGGTGGAGGACATCGCCCTGCGCGGGCTCGACCGGGCCGCCTGCCGCTTCGGCTCGTCCCGTGAGGAGCTCGTGCTCGCGCTGTTCGACGACCAGTCGCGCCGCGACTACGAGCGCGAGCACGGCGTCGACGCGCGCCAGCTCGACGAGCTGCTCAAGGGGATCATCGGGGCCTAGCCCTAGCCCTGCGCGGTCGGCAGCACGATCAGCTCCGCGAGGTTGACCCTGGGAGGCGCAGCCACCGCGAACGCGATGGCATCGGCGACGTCGGTCGGCGGGAGCGGCTCTACGACGGTGCGCAGCTGCTCGAGCACCGCCTTGCCGGCCTCGTGCTGCATGCCGTCCCCCAGCTCGGTTGCGACGAGGCCGGGCTCGATCGTCTTCACGCGCACGCCGCGGGGGCCCAGCTCGGCCCGCAGGTTGCGCGTGAGGTGGGCGACGGCCGCCTTCGTGGCCCCGTACACGCCGTAGTTCGGGAACACGGTGTGACCGCCGATCGACCCGACGTGCACGAGGTCGGCCCGCTCGCCCTCGGCGGCGGCGGCGAGCAGGTCGGCGGCGAACGCTCGCCCGGTCCAGAGCAGGCCGGCGAGGTTCGTGTCGACCATGCTGCTCCACTCGTCCGGGTCGGCCTCCTCGAACGGCGCGGCGAGCATCTGGCCCGCGTTGGCCACGACCAGGTCGACCCGGCCGAGGCGCTCGCGGATCGTTGCTCCGGCGCGGTCGACCGACGCGCGGTCGCCCACGTCAGCGGCGACCGAGAGGGCGCCCAGCTCGGCGGCGACCTCGTCGAGGCGCTCCTGGCGGCGGCCGATCACGGCGACCGACGCGCCTTCCTCGGCGAACCTGCGGGCGGTGGCGGATCCGATGCCGCTGGTGGCGCCGGTGACGACGGCAATGCGGCCGGAGAGAGGGATGCTGCGTGCGTTCATGGAGGACACGATGCGCGCCGGCCCGCCGCTTAGCCAGAGCCCGCGTTTCCCCTGGGATCCGGCGACCCTGGTAGCGACAGGGCCACCTTGGCGGAGAGCGACCCCGGGTACCTTCAAGGGCGGTGGAAGGCGACAACAACATCGGCGAGTTCCTGCGTGCCCGCCGCGAGCAGGTGCGGCCCGAGGACGCCGGGCTCCCGGACCTCGGGCGCCGCCGTGTGCCGGGCCTGCGCCGCGAGGAGCTGGCCACGCTGGCGGGCGTGAGCGCCGACTACTACGTGCGCCTCGAGCAGGGCCGCGAGCGCCATCCGTCGGAGCAGGTGATCGACGCGCTCGCGCGGGCTCTGCGGCTCGATCGCGATGCGACGGCGCATCTCCACGACCTGGCCCGGCCCGCGCCGCGCCGCCGCCGGACGGCGCGGCGAACCGAGCGCGTGCGCCCGCAGCTGCGGCGCCTGATGGAGGCATGGCCGCAGACGCCGGCGGTCATCCTCGGCCGGCACATGGACGTGCTGGCCTCCAACCCGCTCGCCACGGCCCTGCACGGCGGGTGGGAGGCGAGCAGCAACATGGTGCGGCTGGTCTTCCTCGACCCCGAGGCGCGCGAGCGGTATCCGGACTGGGAGGAGGTCGCGGGCAACACGGTCGCGGTCCTGCGTGGCCTGGTCGGGCCGGATCTCGACGACCCCCGCTTGACCGAGCTGATCGGCGAGCTCTCCCTCAAGAGCGAAGACTTCCGCAGGCTGTGGGCGCGCCACGACGTGAGCGAGAAGACCCACGGCCGCAAGCGCTTCGTCCACCCGCTGGTGGGCGAGCTCGAGCTCGACTTCGAGTCGTTCACGGTCGCGGGCGCCGTCGAGCAGATGCTGGTCGTCTACATCGCCGAGCCGGGCAGCGCGTCGGAGCAGGCGCTGGCGCTGCTCGCCAGCATCGTGGCCGGCGCTACGGCTGGCTCGACACGGTGAAGCTGAACGGGCTGCCGGCCTGCGCCGCGCGGGCGGCGCCGTCGGCCTTGCCGGGCGCCTCGAAGTAGACCGTGCGGGTGGAGGCCAGCGAGTTGAACGGCGCGTTGCGCGGGTCGGTGTTCGGCAGGCCCGAGTTGAGCCACGGCCCGCTCTCGCCGATCGCCTGAGCGTCGCCGGTGCACTGCGTCTCCGCGCCACCCGCGGGCGTGCTGTCGTCGAGGTAGTGCGAGGTGTTGTTCAGGCCGGCGATGTCGGTCGTCAGGAAGTGGGAGATCGACAGCCCGCCCTGGGGACCGTCGACCGACTCCCAGGTGAGCCGCCCGCTCGCGGGCGAGTCGGGATTGCCGTCGATCCTCACGCCGCCGGTGTTGAGGTTGTTCCTGTACGTCATGCCGACGGCGGCCGACGAGTAGTCGAAGAAGTCCCACGGCCCCGGGACGGAGTGGACGCGCAGGAACGTGCGGACGTCCTCGCGCTGCTCGTAGAAGATGTGCTCGCGCTGGGTGAGCGGGCCACTGTTCGCACCGATGTACGAGCGGATCGCGCGCACGGGGCCGGACTTGTTGGCGATGAACGCGCCCTCGGCGTCGTCGAACGTGTCCTCCGAGCGCCCGCACACGCCGGGGCCGAGCGTCGCCTTGGCGCGGTCGAGGATGTCCGCCGCGGAGGCGCCGCCGGTCTTGACCCGCAGGCCGTCCTTGAGCCAGCGGTCCGAGAAGTGGTCGGTGTAGTACGGCGTCGTGACCGTCGAGTCCTCGGGGTTGGGGCCGTCCTGGAGCTTGTAGGTCGTCTTGTACGCGCCCGACAGCAGGTTGAAGTTGTAGGTGACGTAGCTCTGGCCGGCCCCCGGGCTGAGGTTGCCGCTGCGCTTGTACAGGTAGACCCAGCCGTCGGCGCCGCCGCCCAGCGAGCTGTGCACCCTGACCCTCACGCCGCTGCCGGCCACCACTCCCGCGGGCGTGCCCGCGTTGGACGGCGCCTGGGGCCCGACGTCCTTGGCCATGAACGCGACCTCGTCGTCGGCGTCGACGTTGGCGTTCGAGTCGGCCCCCGTGAACGTGCCGGGGTCCGCGTAGACGGTCGTCGTGAAGCCCATCGGCGTGCTGTTGTAGACGGCGCCCAGGTCGACCTGCTTGCGCTCGTCGACCTGCACGGGCACCTGGTCCCAGCCGTTGACGTAGCGGAAGGCGACCACGTCGCCCGCGGCGACGGTCTGCAGCGCGGGCAGCTGCGCGCCGGTCATGACGACCGGGTCGGCGGGGCGGTTGAGCGTGCAGCCGGTGACGGTCAACGCCACACCGGCCAGGGCCACCCACGCGAGTCGTCTCATGCGAAGCGCATCCTATGCGCTCAGCTTCGACCTCGTGCCCGATATGACGTAGAGAAGATGCCCGCCCGGCGACCAGAACTCGGCTCGCTCGATCGCCCGGGCGGTCTCGGCGTTCTCCTCCATCCGGGCCGCCCACTCGCGCTCGAACTGATCGGCGGTCCCGCCGCCGGCCATGAAGTACCGGCGGGCCTCTGGTCGTGGCCACGGCCCCATCTGGCGCCGCACCTGCTCGAGCTCCGCCTCGATCAGGACCTCCTGCTCTGGTGAGTAGGGCGGGAGCACGGGCAGCGCGCGGTCTGCGATCGAGACGCTCACGTCCTCGACCTGGAGCTGGCTGAGCAGGAACGGCAGCTCGTCGGCCACCGAGTTGTTCCCCTCGCCCAGCGCGGCCTTGCCCTGCTGGCAGGTCAGGAAGAAGCGGAGCCTGCCCAGCTGCTGCTCGAGGTCCTGTCGCGCGGTGACGCTGTTCGCCACGAGCTGGTTGGCCTGGTTGCTCGGCTCCGCCAGGAGGATCGTCCCGCCGGGTCTCAGCACGCGGAGCATCTCCGCCAGCGCCTCGGCCGGCCGCGGGACGTGGATCAGCAGGGTCTGGCAGGTGACGAGGTCGAAGCTGCCCGCGGCGAAGGGCAGCTCCTCGGCGCTGCCCTGGACGTAGCTGAGCCGCTGGGCCAGGCCCTCGTCGGAAGCCCGCCGCAGCGCGGCGTCGACCCAGCGCTCCTCGCGCTCGACTCCGGTCACTGTCGCGTCGGCGTGCAGGACCCCCAGCAGCGACCGACCCCAATGGCCGACGCCGCTCCCGACGTCCAGGCAGCGCCTGACGCCGCCGAGCTCGAGGCGGTTTGCGAGGAGCGCGAGATAGTCCGCGTTCCACCACAGGTCTCGCTCGGGGCCGAACCAGTCCTCCGAATGCGCTCGCTCGCGGCGCGCCCTCACTCGAAGCGCATCTGCTCGGGAGTCTCGCGCATCCTCAGCACGCGCGCCGGGACGCCCCCGACGACCGCGTTGGCCGGCACGTCGCGCGTGACGACGGCGTTGGTGCCGACGATCGCGTTGTCGCCGACGGTCACGCCGCGCAGGATGCACGCGCCGTAGCCGATCCAGACGTTGTGCCCGACCAGCACGTCGCGCTTGTAGATGCCCTGGAGGCGGACCGGCCGGTCGGACTCCACCGTGCCGTGGTCGAAGTCGATCAGCATCACGCGGTCGGCGATCACGCACTCGCGGCCGATCGTCACGCTCTGGTAGGCCGAGATCGTGCACTCCTGGCCCATCACGCTCTTCGCCCCGAACGCCACCCGGCCCTCGTGACAACGGATCTTGCAGCCGTGCCCGAGCCACGACCAGCGGCCCAGCTCCAGCACCGCGTTCGGGCCCACCTCGAGCCGGCAGCCCGGTCCGATGAAGGCGATCCCGTCGAGCCGCAGCCGGCCCCGCAGGCGCAGCTTCCAGGCGGCCAGCCGCAGCAGCAGGACGGCGTACTTCGCGTTCAGCATGCGGTTGCGGCGCATGAAGCGAAGCAGGGTGACCGGGCCGCCGTGGAGCGGCGGCGGCGGCCCGCGCAGCTCGGGCGGCAGGTCGGCGGGAGGTGCGGCGATCGGCTCTGCTGAGCTCTCCATATCGGCGCTCCGGATCATACGTTCGCCCCAGGTGTGGGTATCCGTATTGGCGAAACGCCCGTCTATGGCGAGAATCTGCGCCATGGCCACCTCAGTCCTGATCGTCGACGATCACCCGAGCTTCCGGGCGAGCGCCCGGATGCTGCTCGAGTGCGAGGGCTTCGACGTCGTCGGCGAGGCCGAGGACGGCATGGGCGGCCTGGAGGCCGTCGAGCGACTTCACCCCGACGTGGTCCTGCTCGACGTGCAGCTGCCCGACATCAACGGCTTCGAGGTGGCGGCTCGCCTGACCGAGAACGGCGGCTCGCCCGCGATCGTGCTGACCTCGAGCCGTGACGTGGAGGACCTCGGCTTCCTCGCCGGGAGAGACGGAGTGCGTGGCTTCATCCCCAAGTCGGAGCTCTCCGGGTCCGCGCTGGAGGCGCTCCTGTGACCCCCGAATGAGGAGCCTGCGCCGCGCCCTCTGGGCGCTGGCGGCAGCCGGCCTGCTGTCCGGGCTCGCCGTCCTGGCGCTGTTCCTGACGAACGACACGCTCGAGGCGCCCGGCGCGTGGGGCGCCGGGGCGGTGCTGACGGGCTGGGTGTTCATCGCCACCGGGCTGTTCGCCTGGGGGCGGCGTCCCGACAACCGCGTCGGGATGCTGATGGCAGCCACCGGCTTCGCCTGGCTGCTGGCGGCGAGCGGCTTCTCCGACCTGCCGCTGGTGTTCACCGTCGGCCAGCTCTTCGGCGCGGTCTTCTTCGCGGTCGTGATGCACCTGCTGCTGGCGTTCCCGACCGGGAGGCTCCAGTCGGTCGCCGAGCGGCGCATCGTGACGACCGCCTACCTCGTGACCACGGTCGGCGTGCTGCCGCTCTGGCTGTTCGCCGACCCGAGGCAGCTCGACTGCGGCGACTGCCCCGACAACGTGCTGCTGGTCCACGCCAACGAGTCGCTCGTCAGGACGCTCGGGACGATCCTCAACGGCATCGGCGTCCTGCTGATCGGCGCGGTGCTGGTGGTGCTCGTGCGGCGCTGGCGCCGGGCGACCCCGGCCCAGCGGCGCTTCCTCGTCCCCGTCTACTCCGCGGGCGTGGCGGTGCTGTTCCTGCTGATCCTGCTGGTCGCGCTCCAGGCGGGCGGCCTCAACCACGACGCCCTCGACGTGATCTGGGTGATCTCGATGGTCCCCTTCGCGCTCGTGCCGTTCCTGTTCCTGGGGACGCTCGTGCGGGCGCGCATGATCCAGAGCGGCGCTGTCGGCGAGCTGATGGCGCGGCTGGGCGAGACGCCGCGGCGCGGCGAGCTGCGCGACGCCCTCGCCGAGGCGCTCGGCGACCCCTCGCTGGAGCTCGTCTACTGGCTGCCCGAGGACCAGCGCTTCGTGGACGCGCGCGGCCACCCGGTGGAGCTGCCCGCGCCCGGCTCGGGCCGGGCCGTGACCAAGGTCGAGCGCGACGGCGACTGCGTGGCGGCGATCGTCCAGGACGCCGTGGTCGCCGACGGGCAGGGCGGCTGGCTCGACACGGTCGGCGCGGCCGCGTCGCTCGCCCTCGAGAACGAGCGGCTGGACGCCGAGCTGCGCTCGAAGGTCGAGGAGCTGCGCGCCTCGCGGTCGCGGATGCTGCGCATCGGGCTCGAGGAGCGCCGCCGCCTGGAGCGCGACCTCCACGACGGCGCCCAGCAGCGGCTCGTCTCGATGGCGCTGAACATGCGGCTGGCGCGGACCCGCCTGCGCGACGACCCGGCCGGCGCGGAGCGGCTGCTCGACGGCGCCGGCGACGAGCTCGAGGCCGCGCTCGGGGAGCTGCGCGAGCTGGCGCGCGGGATCCACCCGGCGGTGCTGAGCGACCGGGGGCTGGACACCGCGCTGGAGACGCTCGCCACGCGCGCGCCGCTGCCGGTCGAGCTGCAGCGCCTGCCCGGCGGGCGGCTGCCGGAGGCCGTCGAGCTGGCCGCCTACTTCGTCGTCGCCGAAGCGCTCACGAACGTCGCCAAGTACGCCGCCGCGACGCACGCGGTGGTCGACGTCGAGCGCGTCAACGGCCGGCTGGTCGTGCGCGTGGCCGACGACGGCGTGGGCGGGGCGGACCCCGACCTGGGGACGGGTCTGCGTGGTCTGGCCGATAGGCTCGCGGTCATCGAGGGACGACTGGAAATCGACTCTGCACCCGGTCAGGGAACGACCGTCACCGCCCGCATCCCGTGCGAGTAGTCGTCGCCGACGACTCGGTCCTCCTGCGCGAGGGGGTCGTCCGCCTGCTGGAGGAGTGGGGCTTCGACGTCGTGGGCCAGGCCGGCGACGCGGAGGACCTGCTGCGCAAGGTCAACGCGCACAAGCCGGACGTGGCGGTCGTCGACATCCGCATGCCGCCGACGAACACCGATGACGGCCTGCGCGCGGCGCTGAAGATCCGCGCCGAGCACCCCGGGACCAGCGTGCTGGTGCTGTCGCAGTACGTCGAGGAGGGCTACGCGCTCGAGCTGGTCGGCGACGCCGCGGGCGGGGTCGGCTACCTGCTCAAGGACCGCGTGGCGGACGTCGAGCGCTTCGTCGACGCGGTCAAGCGGGTCGCCGACGGCGGCTCCGCGCTCGACCCCGAGGTGGTGTCGCAGCTGGTCGGCCGCGCGCGGCGGGAGGACCCGCTCGAGGAGCTCACGCCGCGCGAGCGCGAGGTGCTCGAGCTGATGGCCGAAGGCCGCTCCAACACTGCGATTGCGGCGCAGATGGTGGTCACCGAACGGGCCGTCGAGAAGCACGTGACCTCGATCTTCGGCAAGCTCGGCCTGCCCCCGGCGCCAGGAGGACCACCGGCGGGTGCTGGCAGTGCTGACTTTCTTGCGGGCCTGAGCCCCGCGCGGGGAAACCCGTAGGCTTGCAGGCACTTTTGCGCAGACGCCAACGTCATCGAGCGCGCCTGGGCGGGCGCGACATCGCGATCGACCTGGGCACGGCCAACACGCTCGCCTATCTGCGCGGTGAGGGCATCCGGGTGTCCGAGCCGTCGGTCGTGGCGGTCGACACGCGCACGGGCGACGTGCACGCAGTCGGCGAGGAGGCGCAGCGCATGATCGGGCGCACGCCGGCCTCGATCTCGGCCGTGCGCCCACTGCGCCACGGCGTGATCACCGACTTCGAGACGACCGAGGCGATGCTGCGCCACTTCATCGGCCGCGTCCACAAGAGCCGCTTCGCGCACCCGCGCCTCGTCATGTGCGCCCCGTCGGGAATCACCGACGTCGAGCGGCGCGCGCTCGAGGAGGCCTGCCTGGCGGCCGGGGCGCGCTCGGTGCAGCTGATCGAGGAGCCGATGGCCGCGGCGATCGGGGCCGGTCTGCCGATCGCCGAGCCGATGGCGAACGTCGTGGTGGACATCGGAGGCGGAACCAGCGAGGTCGCCGTGATCTCGCTGGGCGGGATCGTCGTGTCGCGGTCGCTGCGGGTGGGCGGCTATGACTTCGACGAGGCGATCGCGAGCTTCATTCGCCGCCACCACCGCCTGGCGATCGGCGAGCGGACCTCGGAGTCGGTGAAGCTCGAGGTCGGCGGCTGCGTGCCGGACGAGAGCGAGTTCGAGACCGAGGTCCGCGGGCGCGACCCGGCCACCGGCCTGCCGCGCGAGGCGAAGGTGACGGGCGCCGAGTTGCGCGAGGCGGTCGAGCCGCTCGTGTCGGAGATCATCGACGCGGTCAAGGACGCGCTCGAGAACACGCCCCCGGAGCTGGCGGCGGACCTGACCCGGCGCGGCATCCTGCTGGCGGGCGGCGGCGCGCTGCTACGCGGCTTCGCCGAGCGCCTCCAGGAGGAGACGCACGTGTCCGTGGCCCTCGCCGACGACCCGCTCACCTGCGTCGTCCTCGGCGCGGGCCACGCGCTCGAGGAGATCGACGTGCTCGAGCGGACAGCGCTCTAAACGTCGACGACGCTGATCAGGTACTCGCCGCGGAAGCGGAAGCCCCCGTCGTCCGCCTCGTTGACCTCCTCGAGAAAGCCCACGTAGGTGTCGTGCACCTGCTGGTCGCCGACCCGCTCCCGGGCGGCGAGCAGCGGCGGGAAGCTGTCCTCCATGAACCTCGCGTAGGTCTCGGCGGACTCGTCGACCCACTCGACCTCGTGGCGCTCGAACCGAGCGCCGTCGCCGAGCAGCTCGCGTACGTGCTGCTCGGTCCCCCACAGCACCGGCGGCTGAAAGCCCTCGGGGGGCGGGGGCTGGAGGGCGCTCATGCGCTTGAACATCTGTCCGAGCTTGCCCTCGGGCGTCCAGCACGCGATCGCGATCCGCCCGCCCGGCCGGCAGACCCGCTTGAGCTCGCGCGCGGAGGCTTCGTGGTCGGGCGCGAACATGTGCCCGAAGATCGAGATGACGCGGTCGAAGGAGTCGTCCTCGAACGGCAGGTCCTGGGCGTCCCCGACGATCCAGTCGATCTCGACCATGGCGTCGGCGCCCTGCTCGCGCGCTACCTCGATCAGGCCGGGCGACGAGTCGAGCCCTGTGACGCGCGCGGCCAGCTTGGCCGCGGGGATGGTGGCGTTGCCGCTGCCGCACCCGACGTCGAGCACGTCCTGCCCGGGACCGACGCCCGCCGACTCGACGAGTTGCTCCCCGGCTCCGGCGATCTTCTCCGAGACGGCGTGGAAATTGCCGGTGCCCCACATGTCGTCGCTCATGGGGGCTATCCGTACCACAACGCCGGGGTTCACCTGCAAATCTGCAGGCCATGGATTCGATCGTCACCGCCACCGACGTGTGCCGCCGCTACGGCGAGGGAGACGCCGCCGTAGACGCGCTCGCCGGGGTGAGCGTGGAGTTCGAGCGCGGCCGCTTCAGCGCGATCATGGGACCCTCGGGCTCCGGCAAGTCGACGCTGATGCACATCCTCGCCGGGCTCGACCGCCCGACCTCGGGCTCGGTTGTGCTCGACGGCGTCGAGATCTCGGACCTCGACGACGGTGACCTGACGCGGCTGCGGCGCGACAAGCTCGGCTTCATCTTCCAGTTCTTCAACCTGATCCCGGTCCTCACCGCCGAGGAGAACATCGTGCTGCCGCTCTCGATCGCGGGCCGCAAGGTCGACGACGACTGGCTGCGCCGGCTGGTCGAGACGGTCGGGCTGAGCGACCGGCTGACGCACCACCCGGCAGAGCTGTCGGGCGGCCAGCAGCAGCGCGTGGCGGTGGCGCGGGCGATGGTGTCGAAGCCGGCGGTGGTGTTCGCCGACGAGCCGACGGGCAACCTCGACTCCAAGTCGAGCGACGAGGTGCTGTGCATGCTGCGCCAGTCCGTCGACGACTTCGGCCAGTCCGTCGTGATGGTCACGCACGACCCCGAGGCCGCCTCGCACGCGGACCGGCTGATCGTGCTGCGCGACGGGCTGATCGTGCACGACGCGGCCGCCGGCACCGCCGACGACGTGATCGAGCTGATGAAGGCAGTGGCTTGACCAAGGTTTCGTTCCGGGGCCTCGCGCAGCGCAAGCTGCGCACCTTCGTCACGGCGCTGGCCGTGCTGCTCGGAGTCGCCTTCATCGCGGGCAGCTACGTCCTCACCGACACGATCAACAAGTCGTTCGACGAGATCTTCGACGTCGCCTATGCGGGCACGGACGTCGCGGTCTCCTCCAGCACCACCGCCCAGGGCGACGCCGCCTCGCCGCCGCCCTTCCCCGCGCGCTACCTCGACCGGGTGCGCGAGGTCGACGGCGTGCGCAAGGCCGAGGGCGGGATCTTCTCGGTGGTCCGCTTCGTCGACGCCAAGGGCGACCAGCTCAGCTCGAGCTTCGCCCCCGAGTTCGTCTCCTCCACCGCCGAGAAGCCGTTCGACACGCTCACCTACGTCGACGGGCGCCCGCCGACCACGCGCCGACGAGACCTCGATCGACACCTCCACGGCCGACCGCGAGAACTTCAAGATCGGCGACACGCTGCGGATCGCAGCCGAGGCAGGCGTCAAGTCCTACCGGATCGTCGGCCTCCAGCGGCTCGGGGACACCGCCTCGGGCGGCTCCAGCACCGCTCAGCTCACGCTGCCCGAGGCGCAGCGGCTGACCGACAAGGTCGGCGAGCTGGACGGGATCTCGGTGCAGGCGCAGCCCGGCGTCTCGGCCAGGCTGCTCGCGCAGCGCATCGACCGCGTCATGCCGCCGCGCCTGATCGTCGAGACCGGGACCCAGGCCGCCGCGCGCCAGTCGCAGGACATCAAGGATCAGCTCAAGTTCTTCCGCGTGATCCTGCTCGTGTTCGGCGGCGTGGCGCTGCTGGTCGGCAGCTTCCTGATCTTCAACACCTTCTCGATCACGGTCGCCCAGCGCATCCGCGAGCTCGGGATGCTGCGGACGCTCGGCGCGACCCGCGGTCAGATCCTGCGCGGGATGATCCTCGAGGCCGTGGTGATCGGCATGCTCGGCGCGGTGCTCGGCGTGTTCGCCGGCATCGGCTTCGCCGCTGCCCTGAACGCGATCTTCAAGAGCTTCGGGATCGACCTGCCGAACACCGGCATGGTGATCGAGACGCGCACCGTGATCGTGTCGGTCGTCGTCGGGCTGCTCGTGACGCTGGCCGCCGCGCTGACGCCCGCGCTGCGCGCCACGCGCGTGTCGCCGATGGCCGCCCTGCTCGAGGCCGAGCTGCCGGAGGGGCGCGGCCGCGGCAAGCTCTTCACCGCCGTGGCCGTGCTGCTGATGGTCGGCGGCCTGGGCCTGGCCGCGTACGGCCTGCTCGGGTCGATCTCCGACTCCAACGCGGCAGCCGCCCTGGTCGGCGGCGGCGCGGTGGCGACCCTGTTCGGCGTCTCGATGTTCAGCCCGCGCCTGGTGCGGCCGCTGGCGTCGCTGATCGGCTGGCCGCTCGAGCGGCTGCGCGGCCTGACCGGCCGCCTGGCGCGCGAGAACGCGGTGCGCAAGCCGGGCCGCACGGCGGTCACGGCCGGCGCGCTGATGATCGGGCTCGCCGTCGTGGTGTTCGTGACGGTCTTCGCCGCCGGCATCAGCGCGTCCATCGGCAACGCGATCGACCGCAACTTCCAGGGCGACATCGTCCTCCAGAACGTCGACGGCTTCTCGCCGATCAGCTCCGGCGCGGGCCGCGAGGCCGAGAGTGTCCAGGGCGTGAAGACGGTCTCGTCGCTGAGCTTCGCCGGGGGCGTCTACAAGGGCAAGGACATCCGCGTGTCGGCGGTCCAGCCGTCGACCGTGAACGACGTGCTCTCGCTCGACTGGAAGCAGGGCTCGCCGAGCACGATCTCGTCGCTGTCGGGCGACGGCGCCGTGCTCGACGACGCGTGGGCGAAGAACAACAACCTCGACGTCGGCGACCGGATCAGGGTCCAGACCGCGTTCGAGCGCCCGCAGACGCTCCGGGTGGAGGGCACCGTCAAGGACAACGCCGACCTGCTCGGCAACGCGGTCGTGACCGACTCGCTGCTGCGCTCGCGGTTCGGCGCGCGCGAGCCGAGCATGACGTTCATCAAGCTCGACCAGGGCGCGAACGCCGAGCGCGTCAAGGAGGACGTCTCGAAGCTCGTCAAGGCGAAGTACGCGACCGTCGACACGCTCAACCAGAAGGAGCTGAAGGACAACCAGGAGGAGCAGATCCAGCAGCTCGTCGGCTTCTTCTACGTGCTGCTGGCGCTGGCGATCGTGATCTCGCTGCTCGGCATCGTGACCACGCTGGCGCTCTCGATCCACGAGCGCACGCGCGAGCTGGGCATGCTGCGGGCGGTCGGGATGTCGCGCCGCCAGGTGCGCCGCCTGGTCCGCTACGAGGCCGTCATCACGGCGCTGATCGGGGCGGTGCTCGGCACGATCCTCGGCGTCATCTTCGCGACCCTGGTGTCGCGCCCGTTGGCGGACGAGGGCTTCGAGCTCTCCTACCCGATCGGAACCCTGGTCGTGCTGCTGATCCTGGCCGCCCTGGCCGGGGTGCTGGCGGCGATCTGGCCCGCGCGCCGCGCCGCCAGGCTCGACGTGCTGCGGGCGCTGGCGTACGAGTAGCCGGACTCGTGTTGCATTAGGGGGCCTATAGACCCCCAAACGCAACAAAACCCTGCTCGGCGCGGCATCGCGCTGCTCGCCTCGTCGCTGCTGTTGGCGCTCGCGCCGGCCGCAGCGCACGCGTCGACCGCCGCCGTCGACGCCGACGCGCTGCGCATCACCACGGCCCCCGGCGAGTTCAACGCGATCAGCGTCGGCGCCGGCCCGGGCGCCCTGCTGGTCGTCGACGGCGGCGCGCCGCTGACGCCAGGGCCGGGCTGCGCCGCGGTCCCGGGCGGCCTCTCGTGCACGGGCGCCACGCGGCTCGAGGCGGACCTCGGCGACGGCGACGACAGCCTCACCCTGTCCGTCTCGATCCCCGCCGACGTCAGCGGCGGCAGCGGCGACGACGGGCTGACGGCGGTGGGCCCGGCCTCGGCGACGCTCTCTGGCGACGAGGGCTACGACGTGCTGACCGGGGGCGACGGCGCCGACGTGCTCGACGGCGGCACGGGCGGCGACTCGGCCAGCGGCGGCGCCGGCGCCGACTCGATCGTGCTGCGCGACAAGGTCGCGGACGTCGCCACCTGCGGCTCCGGCCGCGACACGGTCCGCGCCGAGGTGCTCGACGAGCTCGACTTCGCCTGCGAGCGCGTGGACTACGGGCCGCCCGGCAGCGCCGGACGGCTGCGTCCGATCACCGGCGGCGGCCGCTTCGTGCGCGTCCCGGGCCAGCCCTGGGCGCGCGTCGACCGGCGCATCCTGCCGGACGTCCTCTACCTGATCCGGCGCTACCGCGTCCGGGTCGGCGACGGCTACGCGACCACGGGCCACGAGCCGCTCGGCGAGCATCCGCTCGGGCTGGCCGTGGACCTCTACCCGGGCCCGGGCGGCAGCTGGCGCCAGGTCGCGCGGCTGGCCAGGTGGGCCGAGCCGCGCCAGAACCACACGCGCCCGCCGTTTCGCTGGGTCGGCTGGAACGGCGACGCCAACCACGGCGACCCGCAGCACTGCCGGCCCAGGCGCGGCTGCCCGCCGCACCTCCACCTGTCATGGAGTCACTCGCCGGGCAAGCCGCGCCACCCGGTGCGCCGGGTGTGGGTTTTCGACGTGCGCGGTTAGTCGGCGAACTTGAACTTGAAGGCCTTGCTGCCCTTCGAGCACTTCCAGGTGCCGGCGAGGCTGCTGCCCTTGACTCGCTTGCAGCGGTAGCCGCTCGCCTTGAACTTGCGCTTGATCTGGCCGTCGTAGCCGGCCATCACGCGCTTGGCGCCCTTGCAGCGCACCGCCTTGGCGGCCGTGATCTTCAGGTTGAAGTCCACCTTGGAATGGCACTTCTTCCAGGCGAAGGGGTCGGTGTAACCCGCGCTCGCCGACGACGTGGTGACGGCGGCCATGGTGGCTAGGGTCAGCGTGAGTATGAGAATCAGTCGAGACACGCAGGCGAGGGTACCCGGGCCCTAGGATTCGCGCGCCACATGTCCGCTCAAGGCAAAACCGCCGCCGAACTGGCCGAGCGCCTGCTGGCCGGCGACAAGCGCGCCCTCGCGCGGGCGATCTCGCTCGTCGAGAACGACGACCCGGAGGGCTGGGCGCTCGTCCGCGAGGTCTACCCGCACACCGGCCGCGCCGCCGTCGTGGGCTTCACCGGCCCGCCCGGCGTCGGCAAGTCGACCCTGATCGGCCGCCTGATCGAGCACGCCCGCGAGCGCGAGCGCCAGGTGGCGGTGCTCTCGATCGACCCCAGCTCCCCGTTCACGCAGGGCGCCCTGCTCGGCGACCGCATCCGGCTGGCCGACCACTTCCTCGACCCCGGCGTGTTCATCCGCTCGATGGCGAGCCGCGGCTCGCTCGGCGGGCTGTCCGAGGCGACCCTCCAGGCCGCGCTGCTGATGGACGCCAGCGGCAAGGACGACGTCTTCCTCGAGACGGTCGGCGTCGGCCAGGCCGAGGTCGACATCATCGACCACGCCGACACGGTCGTGCTCGTGCTGATGCCGGGCTCGGGCGACTCCGTCCAGGCGCTCAAGGCGGGCGTCATGGAGATCCCCGACGTGATCGTCGTCAACAAGTCCGACCACCCGCTGACCGACACGATGGTGCGCGAGATCCGCGGGACGCTGTCGCTCGCCCCCCAGGAGGGCTGGCGCGTGCCGATCGTCAAGACCGAGGCGAGCCGCTCCGAGGGGATCGACGAGCTGGCCGAGAAGATCCACGAGCACCACGCCTTCATCGAGGAGCAGGGCACGCTCGCGCAGCGGCGCCGGCGCAACCTGATGAACGAGGTGCTGGCGCTGGCCGCGAACCGGCTGCGGCGCCGGCTCGAGGAGCAGGTCGCGCGAGGACGAGTCGGTGCAGGAGCTGCTCGACGAGGTCGTGGCGCGCCGGCTCGATCCCGGCCAGCGCGGCCGCCAAGTTGCTCGACCGGAGAGTAGGCTCGAAGCATGTCCGACGCGGGCCTTCCGGATCGACCCGGCGCAGCCCGTGCCCGACGAGGTGCGGCGGGTCGCCCGCGGGCGCATCGACCACGCGCTCGACGAGCTGCGCGGCGACCTCCGACAGCACCCGCGAGGAGGCGGTCCACGAGGCGCGCAAGGACATGAAGAAGCTGCGCGCGCTGCTGCGGCTGGTGCGCGACGAGCTCGGCGAGGACGTCTACCGCGCGCGAGAACGCGTGCTTCCGCGAGACGGCCCGCGAGCTGGCCGGGCATGCGCGACGCCGACGTCATGCTCGCCACGCTCGGCGACCTCGAGGAGCGTCTACGGCGAGCTGCCCGGCGCGGGCGGCCGCCTGCGCCCGGCGCTCGTGGCGCACCGCTTCCGGCTGTCGGCGGGCTCGCTGCAGCCCGGCGTCGCAGGCGGCGATCGAGACGCTCACGGCGGCGCGCGAGCGGATCGCGGACTGGCCGCTCGACGCGGACGGCTTCGAGGCGTTCGAGGAGGGGCTGAGGCGGAGCTACCGGCGCGGCCGGCGCGGCTTCAGGGCGGCCCAGGAGCTGCCGAGCGCCGAGCACATGCACGAGTGGCGCAAGCGGGTGAAGGACCTCTGGTACCACGTGACGCTGCTCCAGGACGCCTGGCGGCCGGTGATGAGCGCGCTCGCCGACGAGGCGCACGAGCTGTCCGACCGCCTCGGCGACGAGCACGACCTGACGCGTCCTGCTCGAGCTGGGCGCACGAGCACGCGAGCGCGCTCGACGGCGGCGACCCGCTGCTGCGCGGCTTCGACGTGATCGTCGAGAGCCAGGCGCCGCGAGCTTCAGGCGGAGGCGTTCGCCTACGGCGCGCGGCATCTACGCCGACAGGCCGAGCGTCTTCGCCGACAAGCTCGACGGCTGGTGGGAGGCCACCCGCCGCACGACGATCCTCTAGAGCGAGCCGCCGCCCCAGCGGGCGTCCGCGTAGGTCCAGGCCGAGATCGCGAGCGTGAGCACGATCAGGCCGACGCCGACGCGCGGCAGCGCGGCGCAGGCCGACGGCGACCAGCGGGACGGCGAGCGGCAGCGCCGGGATCAGGTGCCGGGCCGCGAACGGAACCGTGTCGGCGGTCGGGGCGAGCAGGACGGCGACGACGAGCTGGACGCCCAGCACGGCCGCGCAGAGGCCGGCGGTCAGCTCGATCCGGTGCAGCCCCGAGACGGCGCGGACGAGGCGGTCGCGGCGCGAGCGCCAGAGCCACCAGAGCCCGACGAAGGCGAGCGCGAACAGCGGCGCCCAGCGCAGCAGGCCGAAGCCGGGGTCGGCGAACAGGGTCGCGAGGCGCGGCAGGCGACCGAGGTAGTCGGCGACGCCGTCGACGCGCCGGTGGCGGAGTCGGCCGGCCGAGTACGGGGTGGGGCCGTCGTAGAGGGCCTCGTTGATGCCCACGCAGAGCGCGACGCTGAACAGCGACAGCTCCACCGCCCCGATCGGCGAGCGTGCGCCGGCGCGAGCGCCAGAGCGCGCGGGCGGCGAGCACGCCGATGACGACGCCGGCCGGGCACGAAGCGCACGCCCAGCCAGGGCAGGGCGCCGAGCAGGGCGAAGCAGCCGAACGCGGCGCGCCAGCCGGTTCGGTCGTCGAGCTTGAGGGCGAGCAGCGCGGCGCCGGCGAGCACGGCGCCGGCGGTCGAGCTCGGGGTAGACCGCGGTGCCGTAGGCGAGCAGCGGCGGCGCTCAGGCCGGCCGCGGCGGTCGGCGCCGAGCGCCCACGGGTCGGGCGCCGCGCGCAGCGCCAGGCGGTAGGCGAGCGCCAGCGCGAGCGCCGCGAGCGCGGCCAGGAACAGCTCGACGGCCTCGGCGCCGCCGAGCGCGTAGGCGGGCAGGATCAGCAGCGGGAAGCCGATCCCGTAGGGCTCGTTGAGGCGGCCCTTGGTGCGCTGGCCGCGGGGCGCGAGGGCGCCGTCGTGGAAGTCGTCGTAGGCGCGCGCGGCGTACTCGTCGGCGACGTCGACGTCGCCGTCGTGCGCGAGCGACTCGGCGGCGAGCAGGTAGTGCGGCTCGTCGCCGGCGTAGCGGGCGTCGCCGTCAGAGTCGAGTCCGATGGTGGCCGCGTAGACGCCGAACAGCAGCAGCCACAGGGCGAGGGCGCGGCGCATGGCGGGGCAGACTAGGGCTCTGCCCCGCCCGGTCGCCTGGGTCAGACGAGCGCGCCGATCTCCTCCTGGAAGATCGCCATCTGGCGGGCGATGCCCTCGCCGAGCGACGCCGCCGATCATCCCGAGGTTGTCGACGTGCAGGCTCGCGCGCGTCATGTGGCGCTGAAACTCCTCGTCGGCGCGGACGGCGTCCATCTGCTCCGTGGTGCCGCGCAGCAGCATGAAGCCGTCCAGGTCGCCGCCGTGGGGGTCGAGGAAGCAGATCTCGAAGCTCTCGATCCGCCCGTCGCCCTGGCAGCTGACCGAAGAACTCGACGGTCTCGTTGAAACCGTCGACCGCCGGGCCCCTCGCGCCCGCGTACCACCTGGCCCCAACCGATGAACAAGCCAGCATCGGCCATGGAGTCCTCCTCCGTCGGGGGTTGCAAGTCCACGGCCGAAGCTACGCCTCTCGCGAGGCCGGATCAAGGTGCCAGACTCGGCGCGTGCTCGACGAGCGGCTGATCGCCACCTGCACGTGGAAGCGCTGCGACGGCCGAGGCGCACGCCGACCGAGAGCCGCACGTGCTGTTCCAGGCGTCGACGATCGCGGCGCTGCTGGAGGGCGCCTACGAGGGCGACCTCACGTTCGCCGAGCTCGCCGAGCACGGCGACCTCGGGCTCGGGACGCTCAACGGGCTCGACGGCGAGATGATCGCGCTGGACGGGCGCTTCTACCGAGCGGACGTGGACGGCGTCGTGCACGCGGTCGCGTCGGCGCGGACGCCGTTCGCGGTGGTGGTCGCGTTCGAGGCGACGTCGACGGACGTGTCGACGGCGATCTGGAGACCGACGGCGGCGCGCTCGCGCGGCCCGGCCTGCGCGCTGCGCTTCGACGGCGAGTTCGAGCTGGTGCGCGGCCCGCTCGGTGCCGCGCCAGCAGCCGCCCTACCGGCCGCTGGCCGAGGTGGCGGCGGAGCAGCACGTCTTCGAGCTGCGCGGACGTGAGCGGCACCGTGGTCGGCGTTCCGCTTTCCCGACTACGCCGATCCGGTCGTGCGAGGTGACCGGCTACCACCTGCACTTCATCACCGACGACCGCACGGCGCGGCGGCCACGTGCTGGACGTGACTCGGCACGCGCCGGGCGGCTGCGGATCGAGAACATCGGCGACGCTGCACGTGGAGCTGCCGACCCGGCGTGGAGCTCGAGGCGATGGGCCACGTGGACGAGGCGGCGCTGGCGCGGATCGAGCGCGGATCCTCGCTCAGCAGCCCAGCGCCCGCGCGATCACCATCTGCTGCACCTCGTCGGTGCCCTCGCCGATCGTGAGGATCTTGGCGTCGCGGTAGAAGCGGCAGACGGGGTACTCCTCGATGTAGCCGTAGCCGCCGTGGATCTGGACGGCCTCCTCGGCGGCGCGCACCGCCAGGCGGCCGGTCTTGAGCTTGGCCTGCGCGGCGGTCAGGCCGAACGGCTTGCCGGCGTCCTTCTCGAGCGCGGCCCTGTAGGTCAGCAGGCGGGCGGCCTCGATCTCGGTCGACATGTCGGCGAGCTTGGCCTGGATCGCCTGGTACTTGGAGATCGGCTTGCCGAAGGCGATCCGCTCCTTCGCGTAGGCGAGCGCCTCGTCCAGCGCGCCCTGGGCCAGGCCGAGCCCCATCGCGGCGACGCCGATGCGCCCGCCGTCGAGGGTCTGCAGGAACTGCTTGAAGCCCTGGCCGCGCGGGCCGAGCAGGTTGTCCTGCGGGCACGCGGCAGTCCTCGAAGCTGAGCGGGCGCGTGTCGGAGGCGTTCCAGCCCATCTTGCGGTAGCGCTCGCCGATCTCGTAGCCGGGCGTGCCGTTGGGGACGATGATGTTGGAGACCTCGTCGTCGCCGGTGCGGGCGGTGATCGTCACGAGCGCCGGTGATGTCGGTGCCGGCGTTGGTGATGAACTGCTTGGCGCCGTTGATCACCCAGTCGCCGTTCTCGGCGACTCGCCCGCGTGCGCGTGTTGCCTGCGTCCGAGCCCGCCTCGGGCTCGGTCAGCCCGAAGGCGGCCAGCTGCTCGCCGCTGGTCAGCCGCGGCAGCCACTCCTGCTTCTGCTCCTCGCTGCCGAAGGCGACGATCGGCCAGGTGCCGAGGCTACGTGTGGGCCGCGACCGTGATCCCGACGCTCGAGTCCACCCGCGCCAGCTCCTCGATCGCGAGCGCGTAGGCCAGGTTGCCGGCCCCGCCGCCGCCGTACTCCTGCGGGTGGGGGATGCCCATCAGGCCGAGCTTGCCGAGCTGCGCGACGATCTCGTACGGGAAGGCCTTGGTGCGGTCGAGCTCCTCGGCGACCGGCTTCACCTCGCCCTGCGCGAAATCCCGACCAGGCGCTGGATTTCGCGCTGCTCGTCGGTCAGATCCAGGTCCATTAGCGGGGGCGGATCCTACCCACGTGGGTTACGCTCGATTAGGGAGCGTTGCCGTGGCAGACCGACGAATCGACCTGAACGAGCTTCGTGAGCGCGTGCGCCGTCGCGGGCTGCTGCGCGCGTTCGCCGAGGGCCCGCCGCCGGCCCGCGAGCCCGCCCAGCCGCCCTCTGAGCCGCCGCCGCTCGAGTGGCGCGTCGAGCAGGACCCGCCGCCCGCCGCCCGCCGCGGAGCCCGACGAGCGCGACACGGTCGAGTTCGTGCTCGACCCCGAGGTGGCCGAGAAGCTTGCGCGGCTGCCGGCTGTCGTGCGCGGCCGTGATCACGGCGGTGGCCGACCTGCCGGCGATCGAGGCGGGCGGCCGGGTGCTCGAGGTGGCGCTGGTGCGGATGACCGTGCGCCGGCCCGAGGGCGACGCCGAGTGCTGCGTCCGCCAGCACGATCCCGCGCGAGATGCGGGGCGTCGTCGGCCCAGGGGCCGGCGTGATGGTGCTCGCCCACGAGCACGACCGCGGCGTCGCGGCGATCGACTGGACCGCGACCGGCGAGTGGGTCGGCGCCAAGCTGACGCTTCCCCACCGCCCACGAGCAGTACGACTGGCCGCCGCGCTCGGAATGGCCGGCGCGCGGGCGGATCGAGGTGCACGACCTGAACGGGCAGCGCGGAGGAGCTCGACGAGCGCCGCGGGCAAGTGGAGCCTGGCGTCGGCCGGGCTCGTGTCGCTGACCCCGCTGCGCACCCGCGTCGACCAGCGCGACGAGTGGCAGATCGCGCTGCAGCTGGCCGACGGCAGGACCGTCGAGATCAGGGACCGCGTGCCGCTGCTGGCGCTGGCGCGGCTGCGGCCGGGGGACGACGTCGCGCGTGGGCACGCCGATCGACGTGCTGCTCTCCGGAGACGGCGAGGTCGCCGTCGACTGGGAGTCGACGCTGCGCCAGCCCGAGCTGCGGACGACCCGCTACTGAGGCGACCTACCATCCCCGGCGTGACGGCGGCGCTCCACGCGTTCGACTGGGTGTGGCCCAGGCCGGGTCGGGCAGCTCGGGCTTCGGCGGCGGCGGGGGAGGAGGCGGCTTCTCCGGCGGCGGTGGCTCCGGCGGCTCGGGGTCCGGGTCGGGCAACCCGATCGTCGCGGTGTTCATCTTCGGCGCGTTCGGCGTCTTCCTGCTCTACCTGGCGATCCACAGCTGGCGCTACCGGGCAAGGTGCGCGAGCGCGACGAGCGCGTGCGGACGGCGTCGGCGGAGGCGGCCGAGGACGACTCCTACTTCGCGGCGGACGAGCTGGAGGCCGCACGCGCGCGGGCTGTTCGTGGCGTGCCAGGAGGCGTGGGACGCGCGCGACGCCGAGCGGCTGTCGCGCGCTGGTCGGAGACGACCTGATGGTGGAGTGGAAGCGCCGGCTGGCCGACTTCGAGCGCAAGGGCTGGCACAACCGCGTGTCGGTGCTGGAGCCGCCGAAGATCGAGTACGTGGGGCTCGTCAACCGCGAGGACGACACCGAGGACCGGGCCGTGGTGCGGATCACGGCGTCGGCTGCGGGCGTTCGTGGTGGACCGCGGCCGGAAAGTCATCATGCGCAAGGAGGCGAAGCAGCGAGCAGGTCACGCTGTGTCGAGTACTGGACGCTGGCGCGCCGCCGACTCGGCGGGCTGGAAGGTCGTGTCGATCGAGCAGCGGGCGGAGGGCGACCACCACCTCGACTCGGAGATCGTCGCGTCGCCCTGGTCGGACTCCAGCGTGGCCGACGAGGCCCTCACCGAGCTGGCGGTGGAGGACGGGCTGCCGCCGGGGTTCACGACGGCCGACCTGGCCATCGTGTCGTTCGAGGGCACGCGCGCGCGAGCACGCGCTCGACCTGTCCCTGGCGGACGCCCGCTTCGCGCCGGACGTGCTGGAGGCGGCGGCGCGGCGAGCGGTGGCGGCGTGGGCCGAGGCGGTGGACGGCGACGACGCGGCGCTGCTCGAGGTGGCGACGCCCGAGGCGGTGTCGGAGCTGCTCTACGGCGGCGACGCGTCGCGCAAGACGCGCGTGGTGGTGCGCGGCCCGCGCGTGCGCGAGATCAGGATCGTGGCGGTGGACGTGTCGCGCGAGCCGGCGACGATGACGATCGAGGTGGAGGTGGGCGGGCGGCGCTACGTCGAGGACCGGGACACGGCGGCGGTGGTGAGCGGGATCGAAGGAGTCGGCGGGAGCTTCTCGGAGAGGTGGGTGCTGGCGCTCGCCGGCGGCGAGAGTCCCTGGCAGCTGGTGCATTCCCGGTATTCTCGACCAACTTTATGGACAATACGCTAGAGTCCGCGCCGATGCGCTCCGTCGACGTCCACCAGCACCTCTGGCCCGAGGCCGTTCTGCGCGTTCTCGAGCGCCGTGGCGTCCCCCGAAGGCCAGCTGGCGCCGCGACCGCTGGCACGTCGACCTCCCGGCCGAGCCCGGCTTCGACGTCGACCCGCCGACCACGATCCGGCCGAGCGGGCGCGCAGGCTGCGCGTCGACCGGGCGCTCGTCGCGCTCTCGCCGCCCGTCGGCCTCGAGGCGCTGCCCGCGCGCGACGCCCTCGCTGCCGTCGCCGCCTGGCAGGAAGCAGCCACGGAGCTGCCGGACGAGCTCGGCTGGTGGGCCGCCACCCCGCGGTCCCTGCCGGCGGACGGCGAGGCCGAGCTCGCCCGCGAGGCCATCGCCGACGGCGCGGCCGGCGTCTGCCTGCCCGCTCGGCCGCCCCGGCTGCAGCGGCGCCGAGCGCGACGCTGCGCCGGCCGTCGCCGACGCCGGCGCCCCCGTCTTCATCCACCCCGGCCCGGCCACGGGCGGCCGCGCGACGAGCCCGCCTGGTGGTCGCCCGCCACCGGCTACGTCGCCCAGCAGCACGCCGCCTGGCACCCTTCCACGCACGCGTCCGCCCGCAGCTGCCCGACCCTGCGCGCCATCTTCGCCCTGCTCGCCGGCCTCGCCCCGCTCCAGGCCGAGCGCACCGCCACCAAGGGCGGTCCCGGCGCCGAGCCGGCCCTCGCCGACCCGCTCACCTTCTACGACACCTCCTCCTACGGCCCGCGCGCCGTCGGGCGCCATGGCCACCGCCGTCGGCATCGGCCAGCTCGTCCACGGCACCGACTATCCCGGTCGACGACCCAGCCGACGACCCCGTCGAGCAGGCCTTCGGCGAGGGCTTCGCCCAGCTCGTCAAGACCAGCGCGCCCCGATCGCGCCCTCGGCTACACCTGGGTGCCGGCGGCGCGCGGGGCCTCGGCGTGAGCGAGCTGCGCGCGCACGCTGGAGTCGCTGGGCGGCGCGCGAGCGCCTGGCGCCGCTCGCCACGCCACGACCCGGACGAGCGCACCTACGTGCTGCTCCACCGCGACGACGACGTCGAGATCTACCTCGTCTGCTGGATGCCCGGCCACGACACCGGCTTCCACGACCACGACCACAGCGCCGCCGCGATCGCCGTCCTCGAGGGCGAGATCACCGAGGAGCGGCTCGCGCTCACCGGGCGCGGTCGAGCGCACGCTCGGCGACGGGCGACACCGTCACGATCGCCCGCGAGGCCATCCACCGCGTCCGGCACGCCGGCACCGGGCCCGCCACCACCCTCCACGCCTACTCGCCGCCGCTGCAGCGGGTCGGCACCTACGAGGTCGCCGACGACGGCGCCCTGCTGCGCCACCCACGTCCCGCCGAGACCCCGACTGGAAGCAGCCGCATGACGACGCTCACCGACGACCTGCTCGACAACAATGCCGCCTACGTGTCCGGCTTCGACAAAGGCGACCTGCCGCTCCCGCCCGCCCGCAAGCTGGCCGTGCTCGCCTGCATGGACGCGCGGCTCGACCCCGCCAAGGTCCTCGGCCTCGAGCGAGGGCGACGCCCACGTGATCCGCAACGCGGGCGGCGTCGTCTCGGACGACGCGCTCAGATCCCTCGCGATCTCCCAGAACCTGCTCGGCACCGAGGAGATCGTCCTGATCCACCACACCGACTGCGGCATGCTCACCTTCACCGACGACGAGTTCGCCGACAAGCTCGAGGCCGAGACCGGCGAGCGGCCCGACTGGCGCGCTCCACGCCTTCGACGACCTCGAGCAGAACGTCAGGGACTCGATCGACGAAGATCAGGAGCAGCCCGTTCGTCCCGCGCACCGACAACGTGCGCGGCTTCGTCTACGAGGTCGAGACCGGCCGGCTGCGCGAGGTCAGCTGATCCTGAAAACGGGGTGGTCGGGCGCGATGCGCCGCAGCTCCTCCTCCGGCGCGTCCGGCGCCGACCCCTCCGAAGAACTGCCCGACCTCCCACTTCCACTTCTTCAGGTAGGCGCGCAGCAGCGGGACCTTCTCCGCGTCCGGCAGCTCCACCGCCGAGAACTCCTCCGCGCGCCGGCCGACCAGCAGCCGCCCGGACCCCGACGCGCGCAGGTTGCGCACCCACTGCGTGTGCCCGCGCGGCGCCACCAGGTAGCGCTGCCCCTCGAACGTCATCAGGTTCACCGGCGTCCGCCGCGGCTCGCCGCTCTTGCGCCCCGGCACCTCCAGCACGCGCGAGCCCCACGAGCTCACGCCCAGCCGGGTCGAGCCGGCCACCACCCGGTTGAAGACGTTCTTGGTGAACCAGCCGGCTCGCTGGTAGTGGGGCATCACGCCGATTCTCTCAGGCGGCTCGGCGAGCGCGGCGCGCCCGAGCGTCGCGAACGCCACCGCGGCCAGCACGATCGCCACCCCGCTCAGCTGGACCGCCGAGGGCGCCTCGTCCAGCAGCACCGCCCCCAGCAGCACCGTGCCGACCGGCTGCAGCATCAGCAGGATCGACGTCAGCGCCGCCGGCAGCCGCGGCAGCGACACCGAGATCAGCATCCAGCCGAGCACCTGCGACGACAGCGCCAGCAGCACCAGCCACGCCTGCGACTCGAGCGCCCGGCACCCAGTCGATGTCGCCGATCGCGATGCCCGCGATCGCGCGAAGGCGACGGCGCTCGACAGCGTGGCGTCGAACAGCGGTCCGGCCGGCGGCCGGTCGCTGCTCCCGGCCTGCCGCAGGATCAGCAGGAACAGCGCGTACGAGATCGCCGTCAGCAGCCCGTAGATCACGCCGAGCAGCGGGTCGTCCCCGTAGGCGCCCGCCCCGACCACGCCCGAGATCAGCACCACGCCGATCAGCACGATCGGGATCGCCACCAGCGTTCGCGACGCGGGCCGCTCGCCCAGCACCGCCCACGCGATCAGCGCCACCAGCACCACCTGCACGTTGCCGAGCACGGTCGCGAGCCCGGCGCCGACCGCCTCGATCGAGTAGTTCCAGAAGATCAGGTCGGCCGCGAAGATCACCCCGGCGGCCAGCGCGAGCAGCCGATCGCGGCGCTCGCGCGGCCCGTGCCGGCGCCGCTCCAGCCACGCCAGCAGCGCCAGCAGCGGCAGCGCGTACGCGCAGCGGAAGAACGCGGCCGTCGCCGGCGAGACCTCGGCCAGCCGCACCAGGATCGCCGAGAAGGCGATCACCAGCGCGCCCAGCAGCGCCGGCCAGCTCGGGTCGGTCGCTCACCGCCCGAGCGTAGCCCGCGGGTATCGTCACCCGCCGTGGATCGCAACACGCTGCTCTGGACGCTCGTCGTCTTCTTCGGCGCGACCGTGCTGTTCGGCGCGATCGCCAACGCCACCGAGGACGAGGGCACCGGTGTTCGGATCGGGCTTGCAGGCGCTCGCCGGCCTGATCGTGGTCGGCGCGCTCGTGGCCTACGTGCGGAGGACGCGACGATGAGGCCGCTCGACGAGCAGACGATCCTGGTCACCGGCTCGACCGACGGGCACGGCCGGCGGGTGGCCGAGGAGCTGGTCGGGCGCGGCGCGAGCGTGCTCGTGCACGGGCGCGACCCCGACAAGGTCGCGCGCGTGACCGGCGAGATCGGCGCGGCGCGCGGCCTGACCGCCGACCTGGCGCGGCTCGACGACGTGCGCGCGCTGGCGGGCGAGGTCGACGAGCTCGACACGCTCGTCAACAACGCCGGCATCGTCATCCCCGAGCGCCAGGAGAGCGCCGACGGCTACGAGCTCACCTTCGCCGTCAACTACCTCTCGCACTTCCTGCTGACCGCGCTGCTGCTGCCCAAGCTGCGCGAGCCGGCGCGCATCGTGAACGTCTCGTCGATCGGCCAGGACCCGCTCGACTTCGACGACCTCGCAGTACGAGCACGACTTCAACGGCTACTACGCCTACGCGAAGAGCAAGCTCGCCCAGATCCTGTTCACGCGGAGCTGGCCGAGCGGCTGGGCGACCGCGACGTCACCGTCAACGCCCTCCACCCGGCCACCCTGATGGACACCAACATGGTGCTCGGCCCGGGCGGGACGCCGCAGAGCTCGGTGGAGGAGGGGGTGGAGGCGACGCTGCGCCTGATCGCCGGACCCCGCGCTCGACGGCGTGACCGGCGGCTTCTTCAACGGCACGCGCGAGTGGCGGCCGGACGCGCAGGCCGACGACGCCGACGCGCGCCGGCGGCTGTGGGAGGAGAGCGAGCGGCTGGCCGGGCTGTCGTGACGCGCTGGATCGTCGACGGCATGAACGTGATCGGCTCGCGGCCGACCGGCTGGTGGCACGACCGGCCGGGCGCGATGCAGCAGCTGGTCCATGAGCTGCAGGCGCTGGACGAGCCGGTGACGGTGGTCTTCGACGGCCGCCCGTTCGCGGTCCAGGACGCCGGCGACATCGACGTGCGCTTCGCCTCGCGCGGCGGCCGCAACGCGGCTGACGACGACATCGCCGCGCTGGTCGCCGACGCCGCCGACCCGGCCGAGCTGCGCGTGGTGACCTCCGACCGCGAGCTCGCCGAGCGGGTGCGCGCGCACGGGGCGAGGTGATGGGGGCGAAGCAGTTCCGCGACGGCCTTGACCATGTGTGATCCGCGCTACTCCGTCGCCCTGCTCGACTGGCTCGCCTGCGCCGCGCGCGGCCGCGACGAGCCCGCGGCGCGCGCCGCGCGCGAGCTCGGCGACCCCGTGGCGTTCGCGGGCACCGCCGGCCACGTGCTCGACTTCGACGACACCTATCTGCCTGGCCTCGCCCACCTGAGCGCGCCGACGGCTCCGGCCGCGCTGGTGGTGGCGGCCGAGCTCGGCCTGAGCGCCGGCGCGGCGCTCGACGCGTTCGCGGAGGGCTTCGAGGCGATGGGCGCGGTGGCGCGCGCCAGCCATCCGGCGCTCTACGACAGCGGCTGGCATCCGACCGCGGTCTGCGGCGGGGTCGGGGCCGCGGTGGCGGCCGCGGCGCTGCTGGGCGGCCGCGGGACGACGCGGTGGCGATCGCGCTGCTGCGCGCGGGCGGGCTGCGGGCGGCGTTCGGCTCGGACGGCAAGTCGCTGCAGGTCGGGCTGGCGGCGGCGGCGGCGTCGCCGCCGCGCGGCTGGCGAAGGCGGGCGCGCGGGTGCCGCTCGACGCGGCGGCGGCGGGGTTCGAGCAGGCGACCGGCGGGCGCTACGCGGAGCCGGACGGCGGGGTCGACGCCCCGGCGGGTCTCGCGATCGCCGACAACTGGATCAAGGCGTGGCCCTGCTGCCTGCAGACGCACGGCGCGATCGAGGCCGCCGACCGGCTCGACCGGGAGGCGCCCGAGGCGCTGACCGTGACCGTCCACCCGGTCTCGCTGCAGGCGGCGGGGGAGGGGCCCGAGCCGGCGGACGGCCTGCAGGCCAAGTTCTCGATCCCCTACCTGACCGCCTACACGCTGCTGCACGGCCCGCCGGCGGTGGAGAGCTTCGACGGCGTCGACGGCGCGGCCGTGGAGCGGGCGCGGTCGATCGAGGTCCGCACCGACGCGGCGCTGCGCGAGTCCGAGTTCGTGCTGAGCGGCGGCGGCGGGGAGGAGCTCGCGCGCGTGAGGCCGCGCTCGGGTCGCCGCAGCAGCCGATGGACGCCGAGGCGCTGCGCGCGAAGGTCGAGCGGCTCGCGGGCGCGGAGCTCGCGGCCGCGCTCGACGACCCGGAGCGCCCGGCGGCCGAGCTGCTCGCGCTGGCAGGCCTGTCCGCCGCCGCTCTGGCCTAGCCTCCGCTGCGTGCGCTCGAAGATCGCGCTCGGGCTGGCCTGCGTCGCCGCGGCGGGCGGCCTGTTCGCGCTGGGCCGGGCGAGCGCAGACCGGGACGGGGCGCGCGACGACGGCTTCGCGGCCGGCCTGCCGCGAGGGCCGCGCCGAGGGCGAGCGCGCCGGCCGCGCCGCCGGCCTCCGGGAGGGTCGCGCCCTCCAGGCGACGGCCTCGGCGCGCGCCGGCCGCCCGCGCCCGCGCCGGGCGGGCCTTCGGCGCCGGCTACGACGCCGGCGCCAACGACGTCTTCGGCGGCTTCGACGGCGGCTGGTCGCTCTCCACCCCGTACGTGATCACCCTGCGCCAGGGCAGCGGCGGCGTCACCTACCGGATCGACTCGCGCCGGCCCGTGGGCAGCGTAGCGGTGAGCGCCGCGGTGAGCTCCGCCGGCGGGGCCGCCTCCGGCGCCAGCCGCTCCTCGACCACCACCCGGCAGCCGCGCGCCGGCACCACCGTCACGTGGCGCACCTGCGGGCGCTCGGGCCGCGCCGAGTCGGCTCGCAGCCGCACCCGGCGCAGCACCTCGCGCAGCACGACCCGCATCTCCACCTGCGCGAACGACGCCCCGATGCAGCGCCGCACGCCGCCGCCGAACGGGATCCAGGCGTACGACTCGGCGCCGTCCTCGAGGAAGCGCTCGGGGCGGAACTGCTCGGGCGCCGGGTAGAGGTCGGGGCGCACGTGGATCGCCGCGATCGCGGGCAGCACCATCGTCCCGGCCGGCAGCCGCCAGCCGGCGACCTCCGTCTCGCGCGTCAGCTTGCGCGCCACGTCCACGATCACCGGCCGCACGCGCAGCGTCTCCTTGACGACGGCGTCGAGGTACTCGTCGTCGTCGAGCGACTCGAGCAGCCGCTCCATCACCCGGCGGCGTGCGCAGCAGCCGCTCGAACGCCCACGACAGCCCGGTCGCCGTCGTCTCGTGCCCGGCCGTCAGCAGGGTCATCAGCTCGTCGCGCAGCTCGACGTCGGTCATCGGCGAGCCGTCCTCGTGGCGGGCGCCGAGCAGGAGCGTGAGCACGTCGTCGCGGTCGGCCGCCGTCGCCGCGCGCGCCGCTCCGCGATCTCCGCGTAGATCAGCTCGTCCACCGCCGCGACCGCCTTGCGGAAGCGCGCCGCCGGCGTGAGGCCGCCCAGGTCGCGCTGCATGAACGGCAGCCAGTCGAGCACGCTCGACAGGTTCCCGAGCCGCGGGATGCGCTCGCGGAACAGGTCCATGCGCTCGCCGTCGCGCACGCCGAACACCGCCCGCAGGATCACCTCGAGCGTGATCGCCTGCATGTGCGGCCGCAGCGCGAACGCCTTGCCGACCGGCCAGCGGTCCACCTCGCGCGCCGTCGCCTCCGCCATCACGTCGACGTAGCGGCGCACCGCCGCGCCGTGGAAGGGCGGCAGCAGCAGCTTGCGCTGCGACAGGTGCCGGCCCTCGTCGAGCGTGAGCAGCGAGTTGTCGCCGAGGGCGTCGCCGAGCACCGTCGCGTTCGCCTCGCCGGCGTGGAAGACGCCCGGGTCGCCGGTGAAGACCTCCTTCACGAGCGCCGGGTCGGCCACGTAGACCACGCGCCCGAAGAACGGGAAGTGCGAGCTGAACACGTCGCCGTAGCGCTCGCGGCGCTTGGCCATCCACGCGTAGGGCGCGGCCGTGACCATCGCGGCCTGAGCCAGCCGGGGGAGCCTGGGACCAGGAGGAAGGCTCACGAGCAGGTTGTACCGTGTCCCGGCGGGTAGCGAAAGATCGTGCGCATCCTCCTCATCGCCATCGCGGTCGCTGCTCGCTGGCGGCCAGCCCCGCGCTGGCGCAGGGCACGCTCGAGCACGCCGCCGACACGCTCAAGCTCGACCCCGTCTACGTGGACTCCGGACGCCGAGCGCGCCATCTCCGACGACGAGGCCGACGACCTGCGCGCGCCGATCTCCGACGAGGACGCCGGTCCGCTCTACATCGCGGTGCTGCCCGGCGTCGGCGCTCGACGAGGCCGGCGGCAGCCCCGAGGGCGCTCTGCGCGAGATCGCCGACCAGGTCGGCGAGCCGGGCGTGTACGCGGCGGTGATCGGCAACTCGTTCCGCGCCGGGGCGACCGAGGGCGTCCTGCCGGCCGGCGAGGCGGGCGAGCTCGCGCCGCCAGGCGTTCGACGCCAAGCGCGACGACGGCACGGCGGCCGTGCTGTCGGACTTCGTGCGGCGCGTCGGCAAGGCGCGCGGGGATGCGGGCAGCGAGACCGGCGTCGGCGAGTCGGGCGGCGCCGGGGGCGGGAGCGACGGCGGCGGCGGCAAGGGCTGGCTGCTGCTCGGTCCTGATCGCCGTGCCGGTCGGCCTGTTCGCGCTGTTCCGCCGCCGCCGGCGGCGCCGGGAGGAGGAGGCGCAGTTCGCAGCAGGCGCGCGGCGTCGCCCGCGACGACGTGATCGCGCTCGGCGAGGAGATCCGCGCGCTCGACCTCGACATGGACATGCCCGACGCGGACGCCGAGGCCAAGCAGCACTACGGCGTCGCGGTCGAGCACTACCAGCTCGCCGAGCAGGCGCTCGAGGGGGCGCGGCGGCCGGAGGACCTGCGCGGGTGTCGGAGCGGCTCGAGGAGGGGCGCTGGGAGATGGAGGCCGCCCGCGCGCGGATGGAGGGCCGGCCCGTGCCCGAGCGCCGGCCGCCCTGCTTCTTCGACCCGCGCCACGGGCCGTCGGTGGAGGACGTCGAGTGGGCGCCGCCGGGCGGCGAGCCGCGGTCGGTGCCCGCCTGCGCGGCGGACGCGGTGCGGGTGAAGGACGGGGAGGACCCAGCCGTGCGCCAGGTCGCCGTCGAACGGGCGCGAGGTGCCCTACTGGCAGGCCGGGCCCGCCTACGGGCCGTTCGCGGGCGGGTTCTTCGGCGGCGGCCTCGTGCCCGGCCTGTTCCTCGGGTCGATGCTGGACGGCGACGGCGGGATGTTCGGCGGGGACGAGGCCGCGGCGCCGGACGCGGGCGACTTCGGGGACTTCGGCGGCGGCGGCGACTTCGGCGGCGGGGGCGGGGACTTCGGCGGCGGCGGCGACTTCTGGCGGCGGCGGCGCTCGGCGCGACGGGCAGCACTGGACGCGGCCGGTGCGAGCGCGGGCCTGGACCCGCCGATTCCCGGAAAGCGGCCCAGCTCGAGCCCCCGTATCGCTGCCGTTGCGGCGCCGCGCCGCCGCGCCGCTACTTCGTCCGCAGGAACTCCAGCCATCGCCGCGTGCGTCTCGCGCGGCCGCTCCAGCTGCGGCACGTGGCCGCAGTCGAGCTCCACGTGGCGCGCCGACGGCAGCGCTCGCTCGACGTGCTTCATGAACGCGATCGGCACCAGCGTGTCGCGCCGGCCCCAGACGAACAGCGCGTCCGGCGCCAGGCCGCCCAGGCGGCTCCAGAAGCCGTCCTCGCCGTGCGGCTCGTCCAGGTAGATGTTGCGCGCCGCCGCGTAGAACGCCGCTCGGCCGCGCGGGGTCAGGTAGGCGCGCAGGAACTCGTCGACGCCCGCGGCCGCCCAGCCGCTTGCCGCCGCCCGGCACCAGCCGGCGCACCACCCGCTCGACCACCGGCCGCGGCGTCACCTGCAGCAGCCCCAGCTCGGGACGCAGCAGGCGCACCACCGGCGCCCAGCGGCGGTCGCGCAGCCAGGCCAGCGCCGGGCGACAGCAGCACCAGCCCGCGCACCCGGTCGCGGTGCATCAACCCGGCCTCGATCGCCACCCGGCCGCCCATGCTGTTGCCGACCACGTGCGCCTCGTCGACCCCAGCGCGTCCATCGTGTCGAACGCCGAGCGGGCGAACCACTCGGCGTCGTAGGGCGCGCCGATCGGCTTGTCGGACTCGCCGAAGCCCGGGAAGTCCATCGCCACCACCCGGTAGCGGTCGGCCAGCGCGGCGACGGTCGGCAGGAACGAGGCCTTCGTCCCGCCCAGGCCGTGCAGGCACAGCACCGCCTCCGGCCCCACGCCGGCCGACAGCACCGAGATCCGGCCCGAGCGGCGTGCGCAGCGTCTCGAACGAGAGCCGCCCCGGCTCGTCCGACCCGCTCGTCGCCGCCAGCAGCCCGACGCCCAGGTGCAGGCTCCCGCGCATCCGCAGGCGGCCCTGCTGGAACGCCGTCATCCCGCCGCGCACGTCCTCGGCCACCCGCCGCCAGGTCGCCGCGTCGGCCGCGATCGTCGCGTCGGGCTCGCCGTTGTCGCGCGCCGGCACCACCCGCAGCCGCCGGCCCGCTGATGCGCGCGTCCCAGTCCTCGCCGCCGCTGCACGTGCAGGCGCACCAGCGCGCGGCCGCCCGGGACGTCGATCACGTCCGGGTCGTAGCGGCGCGCCAGCGAGGCGATCCCCGCGGGGGCTCGGCGTCTGGCGGTCGTGACCATGCCCACGCCACCTATGCTCGCGCTAGAGCCGGGTACGCGCGCGCCGCTTCCGGCGCTCTCGTACAGGCGCCGCGATCGCGCGCGCCTGCCCGACGGCGTCCTCGCGCCCCAGCAGCGGCGAGCGCTCGCCGGCGACCGCCGCCGCGAAGTCGCGCAGCTCGCAGGCGTACGGGTTGTCCCGCTCGGCCTCGACGCGCTCGACCGACCCGTCCGCCGCCCTGCACCTCGATCACCGGCTCGAGCGAGTGGAACGGGTCGCGCAGCAGCAGCGCGCCCGCGGAGCCGGCCACCTCGAGCTCGGCCCGGTCGGCGGTGTCCACCCCGCAGTCGAAGTGCGCCAGCACGTCGCTCGCGAAGCTCAGCGTCCCCGTGAAGCGCAGGTCGACCTCGTCGAAGCACCTGCCTGCCCGGTCACCGCCACCGGCTCGCCCGCGATCAGCCGCGCGGCGCTCACGCAGTAGCACCCGACGTCCATCAGCGCCCCGCCCTCGAGCTCGCCGGACAGCCGGATGTTCGAGGCCGGGTCGAGCGAGTCGAGCGCGAACGAGAACTGCGCCCGCACCACGCGCAGCTCGCCGACCCGCGGCAGCAGCTCGACCAGCCGCTGCGCCTGCGGGTGGTGGCGCCACATGAACGCCTCGGCGAGCACGCGCCCGGCCGCGTCGGCGGCGTCGAAGGCGCGCTCGACCGGCTCGACCGAGCGCGCCAGCGGCTTCTCGCAGAGCACGTGCTTGCCCGCCTCGAGCGCCCGCACCGACCAGTCCACGTGCATCGAGTTCGGCAGCGAGATGTAGACGGCGTCGACGTCCGGGTCGGACAGCAGCTCCTCGTAGGAGCCGAGCGCGCGCGGCACGCTCCAGCGACGACGCCTGCTCGCTCGCCCGCGTCCAGGATCCCGCGACGCCACCGCCACCACCTCGACCTCGTCCACCAGGCGCGCGCCGGCGACGAGCTTCTCGTTGATGTGCGCGGTGGAGAGGAGCCCGAGCCTCAGCCCCACGACCCCTCGTTCATCGGCCGGAACGACACGGTCATCATCCGCAGGTTGCGCGGCTGGTTGACCGTGAACAGCACCACGTCGGCGACGTCCTCGGCGCGACATCATCCCCTCGACCGAGTCGGGCGTCCGCCCCGAGCCCATCGCGAAGTCGGTGGCGATCCCGCCCGGGGCGATGTTCGTCACGCGCACGCCCTGCTCGCGCAGCTCGTGGTCGAGCGCGCGCGTGAAGCCGAGCATCCCGAACTTCGACGCGTTGTAGACGGCCTCGCCCGGGAACGCCCGCAGCCCGGCCACCGAGGCGAGCGAGACGAAGTCGCCCTTGCTCTCGATCAGGTGCGGGCAGCGTGAAGCGGGCCGTGTAGAGCGTGCCCTTGAGGTTGATGTCGATCATCGCCTCGACGTCCTCCGGGTCCATCTCGAGGAACGGCCCGTAGGCGCCGACGCCGGCGTTGGCCACCACCACGTCGAGCCGGCCGAACTCCGCCACCGTCGCGTCGACCGCGGCCGAGACGGCGTCCGGGTCGCGCACGTCGCACTCGAGTCCCGAGCGCCGCAGCCCGAGGTCGTCCCCGCTGCGCGACGCCAGCGCGACCTTCATGCCGTCGCCGTGGAACGCGCGCGCCACGGCGGCGCCGACCCCCCGGCTGGCGCCGGTGATGAACCCGACCCTGTCCGTCACGCTCTTCCGGACTGCGCCTGAGCCTTCCGCGACAGCGAGTCGACCGTGACCGCCAGCAGCAGCACGCCTCCGGTGATCACGAACTTCTCGCCCGAGCCCAGCCCGAGCAGCCCCAGCCCGTTGTCGATCGACGCGATCACCAGCGCGCCCAGGATCGCGCTCTTGATGTGGCCGACGCCGCCGAACAGCGACGTGCCGCCGATCACGGCCGCCGCGATCGAGTAGAGCAGGATCGAGCCGCCGCCGGCGTTGGTGTCCACCGAGCGCAGCCGCGACGCCAGCACGAGGCCGCCGACCGCCGCCATGAACGAGCAGATCGCGAACACGGCGATCTTGATCCGGTCGACGTTGACGCCGGCTCGGCGCGCCGCCTCGGTGTTGCCGCCGACCGCGTACACGTAGCGCCCGAAGCGGGTCCGCCCGAGCACGAAGCTCCAGAGCAGGAAGAAGAACCCGACCAGCAGGAACAGGTACGGGATGCCGCGGTCCTGGTTGGCCACGTAGACGACCGCGCCGAGGCAGATCGCGAGCGCCGCCGACGCGCAGCGCGATCAGGCTGAACGGGTCGTGGCCGAGGTCCGCCTTGCGGCGCACGCGTACCTCGTTCAGCTCGATCCCGGCGAAGATCAGCACCGCGACCCCCCAGAGCATCCACGAGGTCGAGTCGGGCAGGAAGTCGTTGGCCAGGCCGATCAGGAAGTCGTTCTGCAGCACGACGGTGCCGCGGCTGCCGATCAACAGCAGCACGACCCCGTTCCAGGCGATCAGCCCCGCCAGCGTCACCACGAACGACGGGATCCCGATCTTCGTGATGAGCAGGCCGTGGAAGGTGCCGATCGCGATGCCCGACCCGAGCGCCAGCGCGATCGGCGATCGGGGTCGACACCTCGTTGCCGTCCGGGATCAGCAGCACCGCGGCGATCACGCCCGCCACGCCCGAGACGTAGCCGACCGACAGGTCGATCTCGCCCAGCAGCAGGACGAACACGATGCCCATCGCGATCGTCGCGAAGGCCGCCGACTGGACGATCAGGTTGACGAAGTTGCTGGCGGTGAGGAAGCGGTCGTTCTGCGACTGGAAGACGATCGCGATGATGATCAGGCCGATGATGATCGGCAGCGAGCCGAGCTGGCCCGAGCGGACGTCGGTCCACCAGTCGCGGACGGCGCCGGCCGAGGCCGCCGTGTGTCCGTCTGCGGTGGCCTCGGCGGTCGTCACGCGACCACCTCTTCCTCGGGGTGTCGACGACGCCGGGCACCTTGGTCAGCTTCCCGGCCGTGATCGCGTGCACCACCTGCTCCTGCGTCACCTCGGTGCGCTTGAACTCGGCCACGTTCTGGCCGAGGCGCAGCACGGTGATGTTGTCCGCCACTTCGAAGATGTCGTGCAGGTTGTGCGAGATCAGCACCACGGCGAGCCCCTGCTCGGCGAGGCGCTTGACGAGGTCGAGCACCTGGCGCGTCTGGGCGACGCCGAGCGCGGCGGTCGGCTCGTCGAGGATCACCAGGCGCGAGTTCCACATCACGGCCTTGGCGACCGCCACCGACTGGCGCTGACCGCCGGACAGGCCGGCGACGGTCTGGCGCACGCTGCGGATCGTCGTGACCGACAGGCTCTCCAGCGTGTCGCGCGCGCGAGCCTCCATCTTGATCTCGTCGAGCGTGCGCAGCGGCTCGAGCTCCTCGCGCCCGAGGAACATGTTCTGGACGACGTCGAGGTTGTCGGCCAGCGCGAGGTCCTGGTAGACGACCTCGATGCCGAGGTCGGACGGCCGCGCGCGGCCCGCTGATGTTGACCGGCTGGCCGTCGTAGAGGACCTCGCCGCCGTCGATGCGGTAGATGCCCGCCACGCACTTGATCAGCGTGGACTTGCCGGCGCCGTTGTCCCCGACGAGCGCCGTGACGCACCCGGGATACACCTTGAAGTCGACCTCGTGCAGGGCGATCACGGCGCCGAAGTGCTTGCTCACCCCTCGCAGCTCGAGGAGCGGTGTGTCGGTCATGAAGTCCCTCTCTCCCGGATTCGCGGCGCCGACTTTACGCGGCGCGGCCCCGGGGCGCCAGCGGCGCCCCGGGGCCTGCCACGTCAGCCTCGCGACTACAGCCCGAGCTTCTTGCAGTTCGCCGCGACCTTCCCGGCGCAGATGTCCGCCTTCGTCGGGTAGTCGGGGTTACCGAAGTACTCGGAGATGTTGTCCTTCGTCACCGGCACCGGCTTCTCGAGCACGCTCGGCACCTTGTGGGTGCCGTTGTCGATCGGCACGGTGTCGGCCTCGACCTTGTCGCCCTTCGCGAGCGCGATGGCGAGGTCGGCCGCCGCCTGGGCCTCCTTCTCGATCGCCTTGTAGACGGTCATGCACTGATCGCCGTTGACGATGTTCTGGATGCCCTCGAGCGTCGCGTCCTGACCCGTCACCGGGATCTGCGGCAGCTTGCGCTGCTTCAGAGCCGAGATCGCCGCGTTGCCGAGGCCGTCGTTGGCCGCGAGCACGCCGTCGACCTTGTTGTCGGCCTTCTGCAGGATCTGCTCGAAGATCGTCAGCGCCTTCTGGTTGTCCCAGTCGGGCACGGACTGATCGTCGACCTCGTTCCAGTCACCCGCGTCGAACTTCTTGTTGATGACCGAGTCGTAGCCGTTCTTGAACAGCGTCGCGTTGTTGTCCGTCGGCGAGCCGTTCAGGACGGCGATGTTGCGCGCCCTGCTTGTCGCCGACGCACTTGACGAGGCCCTCGCCCTGGAGCTTGCCGACCTCCTCGTTGTCGAACGACACGTAGTAGTCGTTGCGCGTCGGTGTCGAGCGTGAGGCGGTCGTAGTCGATCACCTTCACGCCCTGCGACTTGGCGTTCGCCGCGATCGCCGCGCCGGAGCCCGAGTCGAGGTTCACCAGCAGGATGACCTTCGCCCCGTTGGTGATCGCCTGCTCGGCCTGCTGCTGCTGCGTCGACTTGTCGCCCTCGGCGTTCGTGATGGTCGGCTTCGACGCCGCCGTCTCGAAGCGCCTTCTGCAGGAGCGGCCGGTCGACCGTCTCCCAGCGCACCGACGACTTCGAGTCGGGCAGCAGCACGGCGACCTTCGGCTTGTCGCCGCCGCCGCCACCGCCGCTGTCGCTACTGCTGCTGTCGTCGTCGTCCGCCGCAGGCTGCAAGAACGCTCATGGCCAGGACGGCGGCTGCCGCCAGCGCCCAGAGGCTTCTGCGTTTGGACACGTCCCTCTCCTCTTTTGTTTGTTGGTTGCTTTGTGCTTCTCTACGGCTCATGCCGCCGCGCTCCCGGCAACGCGGGCGGCGACCTCGTGCTCCGACTGCATGAGCACGAGCGCGAGCGCGCCAAGCAGGTTGGCCCGCTCGCCCAGCTCTCCCGCCACGACCTTCAGGTCCGTCGCGGCGGCCGGCAGCGCGTCCCTGCGCACCGCCTCCCGCAGCGGGTCCAGCAACAGGTCGCCCGCCTCCCCGAGGTCGCCCCCGATGACGACCATCTCGGGGCTGAACAGGTTGACCAGCCCAGCCACTACTCCTCCAACGACCTGACCGGCGTCAGCGATCGCCCTCCTGCAGCCGGCGTCCCCGTCGCGCGCCAGCTCGATCATCTGCTTCACCGTCAGCTCTTCGTCGCGGCTCGCCTGCACCAGCCGCAGCAGCGCGGGCCCGGACGCCAGCGTCTCGAGGCAGCCGCGGTTGCCGCAGCGGCAGATCGGGCCCTGCGGGTCGACCACGACGTGGCCGATCTCGCCCGCCGTGCCGCGGTGGCCGCGGTAGGGGCGGCCGTCGACGATGATGCCGGCGCCGATGCCCGACGAGATCGACACGTAGGCCGCGAAGCGCGCGTTGCGCCCGGCGCCGAGCGTGACCTCGGCGAGCGCGCCGAGGTTGGCGTCGTTGTCGACGTAGGCCGGGCGTCTCCAGCGCGCTTCTCGATCTCGCTGGCCACGTCCACGCCCGACCAGCCGGGCAGGACGTCCGACGGGTGCAGCGAGCCGTTGTCGTGGTCGATCGGGCCGGCGAGCGCGATGCCCACGCCGAGCAGGCGCTCGCGCTCGAGCTCGGCGTCCTCGACGACGCTGTTCGATCAGCTCGGCGGCGAGGTCGAGGGCGCCGTCGGCGTCGTGGTCGACGTCGTGGGGCGCCGACGCCTCGGCGAGCACGCTGCGCGACAGGTCCGAGACGGCGACGCGCACCTTGTCGTGGTCGAAGTCGACGCCGACGGCGGCGCCGGCGGAGGGGTCGAGCTCGAGCAGCGCGGCGGGGCGGCCGGGCTGGCCCTCGCCGGCGAACTCGCCGGCGCGCTCGACGACGAGGCCGCGGCGCTGGAGGTCGGAGACGAGCGTCGAGACGGTCGAGCGCGACAGGCCGGTGCGGCGCGACAGCTCCGCGCGGCTGGCGGTGCCGTTGGTGCGCAGGAAGTCGACGATGCGGAGGCGGTTGAACTCGCGCAGGGAGCTCAACGAGCCGGAGCCGGAGCCGGTGCTCGTCGTAGAGCCGGAGCTCGCCATCGCCGCGGACCCTCTCAGTATGCGGAGGGGTTCTGTCAAGGCTCGGAGGAATAGGAGCGGATTGAGCTTGGATTAAGTGCGTGTTAAGGAAAAACTCCGCGCTTGTCGCACGTCGGGTGCGGACTTGTCGCGCTCGCGGCCCCACCCGTCGCGCGGGCGCTTCGTACGGTCGCCGGGCGATGCACGGGAAGCGTGCAGAGAGCGGCCAGGCGACGGTCGAGTGGGTGGGGCTCGTGCTGGGCGTGGCGCTGGTGCTGGGCGCGCTGGTGGCCGGCGGGCGCGAGGCGGCTCGGGGCGAGTCCGGGCGGGAGCTGGGGGAGGCGGTCGCCGGAGCGGATGGTGTGCGCCGCGCGCGACGCGTGCGGGGCGCGGACGACGCGCGGCGCGTGCAGGCGGCGGGCACGCGGCTTCGCCGCGGGCCGGCGCGCCCGTCCCGCGCGCCGCAGCGCCGTCGCCGACGCCGCCGGCGTCGCGCGCCGCCCGGGCGCTGCCCAGGGGCCGCGAGGCGCTCGGCCACGCCTGGCTGGCCTGCTTCGCCTACCGGCGCTACGAGTACGAGCGCGAGCACCCGCTGACGCCGCGCCAGTCGGTCCCGCTCGACGACGCCGTCGACATCGTCAACGACTGCCTCGACCCGCTGTCGTTCCTGTTCGGGTGACGCGTGGGCGGCGAGATGCGGCGAGCGCACGAATGGGCCACGACCGCCTGGTGCGTCCTCGCCGGCGGCGCGGCGCTCGGCTTCGTCGCCCGCGACCTGCTCGGCCTGCCGCGCCCGGCGGTCGCGCTCGCCTGGATCGCGGGGGCGCTGGCGGTGGGGTTGGAGCGGCGCCGCGCACACGTTTAGGCTGGAAAGGACGATGCAGGGCGAGTTTTCGGATCCCTATTGGGGGTAAGTCGGTTTCATGACGCTCGGGTACGGGGGCGCCGCGTGAGGGTCGGTCTCGTGCTGGGCGCCGGTGGAGTGCTCGGCGGGGCCTGGCTCACGGGCGGCCTGCACGCGCTCGCCGAGGAGACCGACTGGGATCCCGGCAGCGCCGACTTCATCGTCGGCACCTCGGCGGGCTCGATGATCGGCGCGCTCAGCGCGGCGGGCGTGCCGCCCTGGTTCATGGTCGCCCACTCGGCCGGCGAGTCGTTCGACGGGCGTCAGCCGCCGCCGACGGCAGCCCGGCCGCCGAGGCCGACCGCGCCGCCGGCGCCGTCTTCCGCCTGCACCGCGGCCTGCCGCCGCTCGGACCGGGCTCGCTGCGCATGGCGCTCACGGCGCTCGCCAACCCGCTCGGCCACACGCCGCTCCAGCTGATGGCCGGCTGGCTGCCCGCCGGGCTGATCTCGACCGACTCGCTCCAGGACATCGTCCGCCGCGCGGTGGCCGGCTCGTGGGTCGAGCACCCCAACTACTGGGCGGTCGCCTGCGACTACGGCAGCGGCCGCCGCATCCCGTTCGGCCGGCTCGACTCGCCCAACGCCGAGATCGCCGAGGCCGTCGCGGCCTCCTGCGCGATCCCCGGCTTCTACCGCCCGGTCAAGATCGGCGGGCGCCGCTACGTCGACGGCGGCGTCTGCTCCGCCTCGAACCTCGACCTGCTCGCCGGACGCGGCCTCGACCTGGTCGTCTGCCTCAACCCGCTGTCGTCGGGGACCGAGCTGGGCGAGCCGGGCAGCGACGGCGGCGGGCCGCTCGACCGCCTCGGCGCGCTCGACCCGCGCGACTGGCTCGGCACGCTCAGCCGCCAGGCCAACGGGCGCCGGCTCGCGCACGAGGCCGCGCAAGGTGCGCGGCTTCGGCACCGAGGTGCTCCTGATCGAGCCGACCTCCGAGGACCACGCGGCGATGGGCCACAACCTGATGAGCGCCAGCCCGGAGCGCCGCCAGCAGGTGATCGAGACCGCCGCCCGCACCGTCCGCGAGCAGCTGCGCCGCCCCGAGCTGCGCGAGCTGCTGCGCGACCTGCCCGCCGGCGAGCCGCACAAGATCCGCCGGCCCGCCGGACCGCCCTCCAGCTGGCCGGAGCTCCGCCCTGCGGCGTTCGCGCGGCGAGCGGCCAAGGCGGCGTGAGCATCCCCGGCGCGGGCCTGCCGGGCCGCGCGATCGCAGCGGTGGCGGAGCAGGCTCAGAGGCGCGTCCCCGCGGCGGACCTCGACGAGCGCGACCCGGACTACATCCGCGAGACGCTGCCGCGCCTCTGGATGCTCGCCAGCCTCTACTTCCGGGCCAGGGTGCGCGGGCTCGAGCGGATTCCCGAGGACGGGTCCGGTGCTGCTGGTCGGCAACCACTCGGGCGGCAACCTGACGCCGGACACGACCGTCTTCACGCTCGCCTTCAGCACCTACTTCGGCGTCGAGCGGCGCTTCCACCAGCTCGCCCACAACCTCGTCCTGTCGGCGCCCGGGCTCGGCTTCCTGCGCAAGTACGGGACGGTCGCGGCCACGCCGGCGAACGCCGAGCGGGCGCTCGACCAGGGCGCCGCCCTGCTCGTCTACCCGGGCGGCGACTACGAGGTCCACCGGCCGTCCTGGGAGTCGGCCGTCGTGGACTTCGACGGCCGCAAGGGCTTCATCCGGCTCGCCAAGCAGAAGCGGGTGCCGATCGTGCCGGTGGTGTCCGTCGGCGGCCAGGAGACGGCGCTCTTCCTGAGCCGCGGCGAGGGGCTCGCCCGGCTGCTGGGCCTCGACCGCATGTTCCGGCTCAAGGTCCTGCCGATCTCGCTGTCGCTGCCCTGGGTGGTGAACGTCGGCGACATGCTCGGCCACATCCCGCTGCCCGCCAAGATCACGGTCGAGGTGCTCGAGCCGATCGACGTGGGCGAGCTGGAGGTCGACGAGGCCTACGACATCATCATCGAGCGGATGCAGCGCACGCCTCACCGCGCTCCAGGCCGACCGCCGCCTGCCGGTGCTCGGATGAGGATCGAGAAGACCACGGTCATCGACGCCGCTCGCGGAAGAGGTCTGGGAGCTGATCGCGGACCCGTGCACCTACCCGCGCTTCATGGCGCGGCGCGACGCAGGTGCAGACGCAAGGACGACGGGCCCGAGCGCGGGGCGGGCGCCCGCTACACGGTGCACCTGCGGGTCGGGTCGGCCGAAGTCGGCGGCCTGGTCGAGATCGTCGAGTTCGACGAGCCGGCCGACCTCGCCTGGACCAGCGTCACCGGCATCGACCAGCGGCTGCGCTGGCGCCTGCGCGAGACCGACGACTCGCGCACTCGCGTCACACTGCGGCTGGCCTACGACGCCCCCGGCGGGGTGCTCGGGGCGGTGGCGGACCAGGTGTCGAAGCCGATGGTGGCGAGCAATCTGGAGCGCACCCTTCACAATCTCAAGGCGGAGATCGAGGGAGGTTCTGACGAGGTGAGCGAAGGCATGAGCATTCCGGGCCGCGTGGCCTACCAGCTCGGCAGCGTGAAGATCCTGATCGACGCCGGCGTCGTGCGGCCGATGCGGCCCGACCGCCTGCTCAAGTTCGTGCAGACGCTGATGCGCTGGGGGCGCAGCCCGGCGGCGGGCTCGATCGCGCTGGCGGACCGCTTCCCGAACGAGACGGCGATCGTCGACGAGCTCGGCACGCTCACCTTCTCCGAGGTCCATCGCGCGCAGCAACGCGCTCGCGCACTCGCTGTCCGACCTCGGCGTCGTGGAGGGCGACGGCGTCGGGATCATGTGCCGCAACCACCGCGGCTTCGTCGAGTCGACCTTCGCCGTGTCGAAGCTCGGCGCCAACTCGCTCTACCTCAACACCGCCTTCGCCGGGCCGCAGCTGACCGAGGTCGTCGAGCGCGAGCGGCCCGAAGGCGATCATCTACGACGAGGAGTTCGCCGGGCTGCTGGCGGAGGCCGGCAAGGGCCGCAAGCGCGTCGTCGCCTGGCACGACTCCGAGCGGTGCGACGACCCCACCATCGACGAGCTGATCGCGCAGGGCGACCCCGCGGACGTGGTGCCGCCGTCGCAGCGAGGGGCGCGCCGTGATCCTCACGAGCGGCACGACCGGGTCGCCGAAGGGCGCCGTCGCGCTCCAACCCGCAGTCGCTCGACCCGGCGGTGGCGCTGCTCTCGAGGATCCCGCTCAAGGCGCGCCAGACCACCTACATCGCCGCGCCGCTGTTCCACTCCTGGGGCTTCGCGCACTTCACGCTCGGCCTGATCCTCGGCTCGACCTACGTGCTGCGGCGCAAGTTCGACCCGGAGCAGTGCCTGGCCGACATCGCCCGCTACCGCGCGACTCGCTCGTCGTGGTGCCGGTGATGATGCAGCGCATCATGGAGCTGCCCGAGGAGGTGCGCGCCAAGTACGACACGTCGTCGCTGAAGGTCGTCGCCGCCAGCGGCTCGGCCCTGCCCGGCGACCTCGCCAACGACTGGATGGACGCGTTCGGCGACACGCTCTACAACCTCTACGGCTCGACCGAGGTGGCGTGGGCGTCGATCGCGACGCCGGCCGACATGCGCGCCGCGCCCGGCACGGCCGGCAAGCCGCCGCGCGGGACCGTCGTCAAGCTCTACGACGAGAGCGGCGTGGAGGTCGCCGCAGGGCGCGACCGGGCGCATCTTCGTCGGCAACGAGATGCTCTTCGAGGGCTACACCGGGCGGCGGGACCAAGGACGTGATCGGCTCGCTGATGGCGACCGGCGACGTGGGCCGCTTCGACGAGGGCGGCCGCCTGTTCGTCGAGGGCCGCGACGACGAGATGATCGTGTCGGGCGGCGAGAACGTCTTCCCGAAGGAGATCGAGGACCTGCTGGCGCGCCACGAGGCGGTCGCCGAGGCCGCCGCGCTGGGCGTCGAGGACCGCGACTTCGGGCAGCGCCTGCGCGCGTTCGTGGTGCTCGAGCGCGGCAAGGAGGTCAGCGAGGACGACCTCAAGGACTACGTGAAGAAGAACCTCGCGCGCTACAAGGTGCCGCGCGAGATCGTCTTCCTCGACGAGCTGCCGCGCAACGCCACCGGCAAGGTGCTCAAGCGCGAGCTGAAGGAGTACGACATCGAGGGCCACGAGGCCGCGTCGACGTAAGCTCCGCGGCCGCAGCGGTGGCCACGACGATCTTCACCGAGATGACCGAGCTCGCCCAGCGCACCGGGGCGATCAACCTCGGTCAGGGCTTCCCGGACGAGGACGGCCCGGCGGTGATCGTCGACGCCGCGGCCGCTGCGCTGCACGACGGGCACAACCAGTACGCGCCGCTGCCGGGCGTGCCCGCGCTGCGCGAGGCCGTGGCGGCCCACCAGCGCCGCCACTACGGGCTCGAGCCCGACCCCGACACCGAGGTGCAGGTCACCTTCGGGGCCACCGAGGGCCTCGCCGCCGCGCTGCTCGCCTGCGTCGGGGCCGGCGACGAGGTGCTCGTGCTCGACCCCGCCTACGACTCCTACGCCCCGATCGTCGAGCTGGCCGGCGGGCGCGTGCGGCCGATCGTGCTCGAGCCGCCCGAGCTGGCGGCTCGGGGAGGTCGAGGTCGGCGCCGGCCGCCCGCGTGCTGCTGCTGAACTCGCCGCACAACCCGACCGGGCGCGTGCTGGACGAGGACGAGCTCGAGCTGCTCGCGCGGCTCTGCCGCGAGCACGACCTGATCGCGATCACCGACGAGGTCTACGAGCACCTCGTCTACGACGGGCCGCCACGTGCCGCTCGCGACGCTGCCGGGGATGTGGGAGCGCACGCTGACCGTCTCGTCGCTCGGCAAGACGCATTCGCTGACGGGCTGGAAGGTCGGCTGGGTGACCGGCCCCGCCGCGCTCGTCGAGCGCGTGCGCGCCGTCAAGCAGTTCCTCAGCTTCGCCGGCGGCACGCCGCTCCAGCACGCCGCGGCGGTCGGCCTCGGGCTGCTCGGCCGACGACGCTGGCCGCGTCGCTGCGGGCCAAGCGCGACCGCCTCGCCGCCGGCCTGCGCGAGGCGGGCTTCGAGGTGCTCCCGTCGGCCGGGACCTACTTCCTGAACGCCGACGCGCGCCCGCTCGGCGAGGACGACGCGGCGCGCCTGTGCCAGCGGCTCCCGCACGAGGCGGGCGTCGCGGCGATCCCGCTGTCGGCGTTCAGCAGCACCCCGCAGGGCGCGGTGCGCTCGATCGTGCGATTTGCGTTCTGCAAGCGCGATGACGTGCTCGACGAGGCGATCGAAGCGCTTACGCACGCGGAAAGGCGGGTAGCCAGGGGGGGAGCGAGGAGAGGAGAGAACATGAGCACTGGAGCAATCATCGCCATCGTCGTCGCAGCGCTGATCGTGCTGGCGATCCTGTGGCTGGTCGGACGCCGCGCGCGTGAGCGCCGGCTCGACACCGTCGCCACGAGGCGGGCGAGATCAGGCGCGAGGCCGAGGTCGGCCGCGCGCAGGCCGACCGCACCAAGGCGGAGGCCGACGAGCGCGCCGCGCGGGCGCGCCGCGAGGAGGCGACAGCGCGCGAGCAAGCGGTGGTGGCCGAGGACCAGCAGCGCGAGGCACGCGACCGGCACCTCGAGGCAGCCGCGCTCGACCCGGACGTGGACGAGAAGGAGGCCGCCGAGCGCTACGACCGCGGCGGGGTGGAGGGCATCACCTCGCATGGGGCGGCGAGAACGGCGACGGCGTCGAGCATCACGAGCAGACGCGCACGCCCACCGAGGAGCGCGAGCGCCACCTCGAGCGCGACGAGCAGGGTGAGGTCGTGCGCGACGAGGAGCGCAGGGAGCCGCGGACCTGAGGGCCCGCCCGCAGGCGGGCCCCCCGGCCGCGGTCAGCCGCAGACGGGCCAGTGCCCGCTGCCGTGGCGGCTGAGCAGCAGCCACGCCCGCCAGGTCTGCTCCCAGCGGGATGCCGAGGCCGGGTCGCCGGATCCGCCGACGACCGCCCAGGTGCTGACCGAGAACTGGTACATGCCGCGATAGGCACCCCCGCCGCCGACGGCGTGCGGGTTGTTCTTCGACTCGCACCAGGCGATGCTGCGCAGCTGCGCCTTGCCCCACGCGGGCACCGCGCGGCGCACCTTCAGCTTGAAGGCGACCGCGCGGCCACGCGGGTCATGGCGCAGCCAGCGACCCCAGCGCCGCTGCATCCGGTGAATCGACCGGCGCAGCTCGCCTTGGTCGCCGCGGTGGCGGTGTCCTCGGCCGCGCGCGCCTGCCCGCCCGCGCCGAGCAGGTCGCGGCCCACGTACAGGCCGTGGTGGCTGCAGGCGCGAGCGCCACTGCCGGTAGGCCTCGCGGAACCGCTGCGGCGCCGGCTTGGCCGCCGCCGGCTCGGTCGGGGCGACCGCCTGAGCGGCCGCGCTGGCCAGCGCCCTGGCCGGCGGGCGCGAGCGCGACCGCCGTGACGCAGACGCAGGCGAGCAGGAGAGCGATCCGTCGCATGCGACTCACGCTCCGCAGACCGGCCACTGGCCGGCTCCGTCACGGGCGAGCAGCATCCGCCGCGCGCCTGTCCTGCTCGGCCTCGGGGGCCGCGGCGGGGTCGCCGCTGCCGCCGACCGACTGCCAGGTCCCTACCGAGAACTGGTACTTGCCCCGGTAGAGGCCGCCACCGCCGATTGCGGTCGGGTCACCGCCCGACTCGCACTGGGCGATCGCCTCCAGCTGTGGGCTCGCCGCGACCGGGGCGGCGGACCGCCTCATGATGCGGATCGAGTGGCGCAGCTCAGAGCGGGTGGCCGCCCGCACGCGACCCTTCCGAGTCGCGACGCCGTTGAACAGGATGTTTCTCCCGGGGTGGCCACCCCGGTCGCTTGGTTGTCTTGTACAGCTTCAGATACGTGCGCTGAAGGGCCGCCCCCGGCAGCTTCGAGGCCGGACACGAACGCGTCGGTCTCGGCAACGAACAACTGCTGGCTTGGACGCCCCTCCGCGACGGGAGCGGCCAGGGCCACTCCCGCCGCGCATGCGCACGCGACGATCGCTCTCCGTCGAGACAGAGAAGCTCACCTCCGGGTGGGACTGCCCGGCATGGCGCCACGGCGCCGCCAGGGCTTGCCGTGTCCGCGCGCTATCTCCCCCTGCCGCGCGAACAGGGCCGGTTTCCGGCTTACGCCGCGAAAGTAGCCACCGGAAACGGTCCCCAAACCGTTATGTGATCCATGTCACACAGCGTGAAACAGCACGGGAAACCCCGTGAAACCGTCAGGAAGCCGCGCTGCGAGCGAGTTCGATCAGCATCCGGGTGCCGAATCCGCTGGCGCCCTTGCCGACGTAGTTCCGGGTCATGCCCCAGGCCGTTCCGGCGATGTCGACGTGCACCCAGGGGCGGTCGTCGACGAACTGGCGCAGGAACTCGGCGGCGTAGTTGGACTGCGCCGACGCGCTGCTCCGCCGCGTTCTGGAGGTCGGCCACCGTTCCCTTGGTGAGCTCGAAGTACTCGGGGTGGAGCGGCATGCGCCAGCCGATCTCGCCGGAGGCGTCGCCGGCGCCCCGAACCTGCTCGAGCCAGTCGTCGTCGTTCGACCACAGCCCCGCGTAGGTGTGGCCGAGGGCGAACAGGACCGCGCCGGTGAGCGTGGCCAGGTCGACGATCCGCTCGGCGCCCTGGTCGACCGCGTAGGCGAGCGCGTCGGCCAGGATCAGCCGCCCCTCGGCGTCGGTGTTGTTGATCTCGATCGTCTTGCCGTTCATCGCGGTGACGATGTCGCCCGGGCTTGACGGCGTTGCCGCTCGGCATGTTCTCGGTCGACGGCACGACGGCGGTGAGCGTGACCGGCAGCCCGAGCTCGCGCGATCGCCGCCGTCGCCTCGAGCACGGCGGCCCCGCCCGACATGTCGAACTTCATCTCCTGCATCTTCGCCGCGGGCTTGATCGAGATCCCGCCGGTGTCGAACGTCACGGCCTTGCCGACGAAGGCCAGGTGCGGGCCCGTGGCGTCCGGCGGGCCGGTAGCGCAGCACGATCAGGCGCGGCTCGGTGACGGTCCCCTGGGCGACGGCCGCGAAGGCGCCCATGCCGTTGGCCGTGATCGCCTCGCGGTCGAACAGCTCGAGCTCGAGCGACTCGTGCTCGTCGGCGATCTCGCCGGCCCGCTCGGCGAGGAAGGTGGGCGTGGCGAAGTTCGCGGGCAGGTTCTGCAGGTCGCGGGCGGAGTTGGCGGCCCTGGCCGCGACCGCCGCGCGCGCTCGACCTCGGCGTCGTCCGCGCCGACCAGCTCGAGCGACTCGACCCCGTCGTCGCCGTTGTCGTTCTTCGGGACTTGAAGCGGTCGAACGAGTAGAGCTTGAGCAGCGTGCCCTCGACCAGCCCGGCCGCGACGCCGTCGCCCTCGGGCGCGGCCCAGGACAGCGAGACGGTGCCCAGCTCCTTGGCGCGCCCCGCCGCCGCGGCGGCGGCGACGCGCGCGCGCTCGGCGTCGAACTCGTCGCGCCTGCCCAGCCCGGCGATCAGCACGCGGCGCTGGCCGCCGCCCGGCGCGTCCTCGTGGGCGACGGCGACCTTCTTGAGGCCGCCCTTCGCCTCGCCGAGGTCGACCAGGCGCTGGAGCCGCTCGTCGGCGAGGCGCCTCGCCCTCGAAGAGGCCGACGACCCGGGTGTCGGCGGCGGTGTCCTCGGGGGCGCCGCTGCGGGTCGTCACGCGGATCAGGCTCACGAGGCGGGCATCCTAGCCGGAAGCACCCGGCTCGGCCGGGTGCGCCCGGGTCCCCTGACCAGCGCGCGCAGGTAACGTTGCGTGCACCAAAGGTGCACCAAGGAGACTGAACTCGATGCCCAAGACCGTGATCCTCGGCGCCGCCCGGACGCCGTTCGGCAAGATGGGCGGCAGCCTCGCCTCCCTCGACGCCACCGACCTCGGTGGCACCGCCATCGCCGCGGCGCTGGAGCGCGCCGAGGTGGCGCCCGACGCCGTCCAGCAGGTCGTGTTCGGCCAGGTGCTCCAGGCGGGCCAGGGCCAGATCCCCAGCCGCCAGGCCCAGATCAAGGGCGGGATCCCCAAGGAGGTCCCCTCGGAGACGGTCAACAAGGTCTGCGCCTCGGGACTGCGCTCGGCGGGGATCGTCGACCAGGCGGTCCGCTCGGGCGACCTCGACGTCGCCGTGGCCGGCGGCATGGAGTCGATGTCGAGCGCGCCCTACCTGCTCAAGCAGGCGTCGCTTCGGCTACCGGATGGGCGACGCCAAGGCGCTCGACGCGATGGTCAACGACGGCCTGCGCAACCCGTTCAGCGGCAAGCACATGGGCGAGGAGGCCGACGAGGTCGGCGAGGAGCTCGAGATCACGCGGGCCGACATGGACAAGTTCGCGCTGCGCTCGCACGAGCTGGCCCTCCAGGCGACCGACGAGGGCCGCCTGCCAGAGGAGATCGTGCCGGTCACGATCTCGTCGAAGAAGGGCGACACGACGGTCGAGATCGACGAGGCGCCGCGCCGCGACTCCACGCTCGAGTCGCTCGCCAAGCTGCGCGGCGCGTTCCACAAGGACGGCGCGCACACGGCCGGCAACGCCCCCGGCGTCAACGACGGGGCCGGCGCGATGGTGCTCGCCAGCGACGACTGGGCCAAGCAGAACGGGCGCGCGGCGCTCGCGACGATCGTCGCGCAGGCCGCCGTCGCCGACGACTTCCCGTACCTCGCCCGCACGCCGGCGAACGCCACCAAGGCCGCGCTCGAGAAGGCCGGCCTGTCGGTGGACGACATCGACCTGTTCGAGATCAACGAGGCGTTCGCCTCGGTCGCGCTCAACTCGATGCGGATGCTCGGCGTCGACGAGTCGAAGGTGAACGTCAACGGCGGCGCGATCGCGCTCGGACACCCGATCGGGGCGAGCGGCGCGCGCATCCTGATGACGCTCGTCAACGAGCTGAAGCGGCGCGGCGGCGGGCTCGGCGTGGCGGCGATCTGCTCCGGCGGCGGCCAGGGCGACGCCGTGATCGTCGAAGTCAACGGGGGCTAGTCGAGGCCTGCTGCGCGGCGTGGGCCCGATGACAGGCGCCGCCTTCTTCGACCTCGACAAGACGCTGATCGAGGGTTCGAGCGCGCTCCACTTCGGGCGCGCCGCCTACAAGCACGGCCTGCTCTCGCGCCGCCAGCTGGCGCGGGACGCGTGGGCCAACATCAAGTTCCGCCTCCAGGGCAGCACCGACGCCGACACCGACGCCCTGCGCCAGCGCATCCTCGACGCGCTCGCCGGGCAGCGCGTGGTCGACCTCCAGCGGCTCGGACCCGACGTGCTGGCCGGCATCCTGCCGCTGCTCTACCGCGACGTGCTGCGCGAGGCCTACGCGCACCAGGACGCCGGGCGACCCGCCTACATCGTCACCGCGGCCTCGCAGGAGCTGGCCGAGGTGCTGGCGCACGTGCTCGTGCTCGACGGCGGGGTGGGGATGCGCTCCGAGGTGCGCGACGGCGTCTACACGGGCCGGCCCGACGGGCCGTTCACCTACCGCGAGGGCAAGGCCGAGGCGATCCGCGCGCTCGCCGCCGCGGAGGGCATCGACCTGGCCGAGTCCTACGCCTACTCGGACTCCGAGTCGGACCTGCCGATGCTGCGCGCGGTCGGCCACCCGGTGGCGGTCAACCCCGACGCCGCGCTCGAGAAGGTCGCCCGCGCCGAGGGGTGGCGGATCATGCGCTTCGACCGGCTCGGCCCGATGCTGAAGATCGGCGGCGCCACGCTCGCGGTGGCGCTGGTCGGCGGCGGTGGCGGCTACGCGTTCGCCCGGCTGCGGCCGCAGCAAAAGCAGCGCAGGCGGTTCCGCCTGGTGTAGAAAAGACAGGTGGCGACGGCGCAAGCGATCGACCTGCGCCTGGGCGCCGAGGAGGTTCTGCGCCACAACGACACCGGCACCTACTCCGTGCCGTCGCGGGCCACCTATCCGCACCAGTGGAACTGGGACTCCGCCCTCGCTGCGCTGGGCTGGGCGGCGCTCGACCCCGGCCGCGCGTGGACCGAGCTCGAGACGCTGGCAGGCGCGCGCGACCGGCGCGGGATGATCCCGCACATCGCCTTCCACACCCGCGTGCCCGACCGCATCGGGCCGCGGCTGCGCGGGCTCGCCACGCTCGTGGCGCGCCCCTACGCGCGCTACCTGCCCGGGCCGCCCTGGTGGGGCCGGCGGCTGAGCGCGGACGGCCGGCGCATCTCGGGCATCACCCAGCCGCCGGTGGCGGCCACCTGCACGCGCCTGCTGTTCGAGCAGCACCCCGACGAGCGCCGCGCGGCCGCGCTGCTCGGGCCGTTCCACGACTGGCATCGCTGGCTGCTCCAGGCGCGCGACCCGCACGGCTTCGGCGAGCCGGTGCTGATCCACCCGTGGGAGTCGGGCCGCGACAACTCGATCGAGTGGGACGACCCGCTCTTCCGCGTCACGCCCGAGGTGACGGTCGTGCACCGCAAGGACACCGACTCCGTCGACGCCGCCGAGCGCCCCACCGACGAGCACTACCGGCGCTACCTGACGCTTGTCCGCCAGGGCACGGCCTGCGGCTGGGACCAGCCGCGCCTGGCGGCGGAGGGCGGCTTCCGCGTGCTCGACGCCGGCTTCTCGGCGATGCTCGCCCGCGGCGCGGCCGACCTGGCCTGGCTGGCGGACCGGCTCGGCCAGCCGCGCATGGCGGAGGAGAGCCGGGTCATCGCCGAGCGCGTGAGCGGCGCGCTTCGCGCCCGCGCCGGCTCGGACGGGCTGATCCGCTCGGCCGACACCGTCGACTCGACCACGCTGGCCCCGACGAGCGCCGGCTCGGCGCTGGCGCTGCTCACGCCCGACCTGGGCGTGCGCGAGCTCCAGGCGGCGCGCGACCTCGTCAGCGTCGGCGCCCTCGCCTCGGCCTTCGGGGTGCGCTCGCTCGACCGCGACCACCCGCAGCGCTCGGACCGCAACTACTGGCGCGGGCCGGTCTGGGCGAACGTCACCTGGCTGTGCGCCCACGCGCTCGAGGGGCACGGCGAGCCGATCCTCGCGGCGGAGCTGCGGCGGCGCATGCTCGAGGCGGTCGCGCGCGGCGGGATGCGCGAGTACGTCCTGCCGGAGACGGGCCGCGGCCTCGGCGCGAGGGACTTCTCCTGGACCGCCGCGCTCTACCTGCGCGAGGTTCGGGCCTAGACTGAGGCGCATGGCAGCCCCCGCGCGACCGATCACCGACGCCGAGCGCTGGTTTCGCGAGCGCTACGCGCGGACGCCCGAGCGCGACGCCCTGTTCACCACGCTGAGCGGCGAGCCGGTCGAGCCGCTCTACACCGAGGCCGACCTGCCCGAGCCCGATCGGATCGGCTTCCCGGGCGAGTTCCCGTTCACCCGCGGCGTGTACCCGTCGATGTATCGCGGCCGGCTCTGGACGATGCGCCAGTTCGCGGGCTTCGGCACGGCGGAGGAGACCAACGAGCGCTTCCGCTACCTGCTCGACCATGGGCAGACGGGGCTGTCGACGGCGTTCGACATGCCGTCGCTGATGGGGCACGACTCCGACCACCCGCGCAGCGAGGGGGAGGTCGGGCGCGAGGGCGTGGCGATCGACTCGCTCGACGACATGGAGACGCTGTTCGGCGGGATCGACATGGGGGCCGTGTCGACGTCGATGACGATCAACGCCCCGGCGGCGGTGATGCTGGCGTTCTACGTGGTCGCGGCCGAGCGCAAGGGCGTGGGCGCCGAGCAGCTCGCCGGGACGATCCAGACGGACATCCTCAAGGAGTACATCGCTCAGAAGGAGTGGTGCTTCCCGATCGACCCGGCGATGCGGCTGGTGACCGACATGGTCGAGTTCTGCGCACGCCGGATGCCGCGCTGGCACCCGATCTCGATCTCGGGCTACCACATCCGCGAGGCGGGCTCGACGGCGCAGCAGGAGCTGGCGTTCACGCTCAAGGACGGCTTCACGTACGTCGAGGAGGCGATCGAGCGTGGCCTCGGCGTGGACGAGTTCGCGCCGCGGCTGAGCTTCTTCTTCAACGCGCACATCGACTTCTTCGAGGAGATCGCCAAGTACCGCGCCGCCCGGCGGATCTGGGCGCGCGAGCTGCGCGACACCTACGGCGCGCGCGACGAGCGTTCGCTGCTTGATGCGCTTCCACACCCAGACGGCGGGGGTCTCGCTGACGGCCCAGCAGCCGCTCAACAACGTCGTGCGGACCGCGACCGAGGCGCTGTCGGCCGTGCTCGGCGGCACCCAGTCGCTGCACACCAACAGCTTCGACGAGGCGCTCGCGCTGCCGACCGAGGAGGCGGTGCGGCTGGCACTGCGGACGCAGCAGATCATCGCCCACGAGACCGGCGTGACGAGCACGATCGACCCGCTCGGCGGCTCGTACTTCGTGGAGGCGCTGACCGACCGCATGGAGTCCGCGGCCTACGAGTACTTCGCCAAGATCGACGAGCTGGGCGGGATGGTCGACGCGATCAAGCAGAACTACCCCCAGCGCGAGATCGCCGACGCCGCGTTCACGCTCCAGGAGGAGATCGAGCGCAGCGAGCGGATCATCGTCGGCGTCAACCGCTACCAGCAGGCCCAGGACCGCGACCTGGAGCTCCTGCGCATCCCGCCGGAGCTCGAGCGCAAGCAGATCGGCCGCGTCCAGGCGGTCCGCGCGAGTCGCGACGCCGAGGCCGTGGAGGCCGCGCTCGCGGACCTGCGCGAGGCGGCCGCCGCCGACCGCAACCTGATGGAGCCGCTGCTCGACGCAGCGCGCGCGCACGCGACCGAGGGCGAGATCGTCGAGTCGCTCCAGCACGTGTTCGGGACCTACACCGAAACGCCGGTCTTCTAGGCGAACGGCCGAACCTTTTGCAGGCCCGCTGCGTATAGGTAGGCTGATGGGCCTCGTGCGGCGTCTTTCGATCTACACGCTCTACGTCGCGGTCGCCGTGCTGGCGATCGCCGCCCCGCTGTCGGCCTCCGAGGAGCCCCCGACGGGTACCACCACGGTGCCGGCGGCAGCCGGCGCCCGCGCCGGCCACCGAGGCGGCGCCCGCAGAGCCGGCGCCGCCGGCCGCTGCGCCCGCCCCGGCCGCGCCGCCGGCACAGCCCGCGCCCGCGGCGGCCGCGCCCGCCGCCCCGGCAGCGCCCGCGGCTCCGGCAGCGCCCGCCGCGGAGCCCGCGCTGAGCGACGAGGAGCCCGGCCAGGACGCCAAGCAGAAGGACAAGCCGGTCGCGCTCGCGGCCGCCTCCACCGGCGTCACGATCAGCGACTTCAAGTTCTCGCCGAGCGGCGTGACGGTCAACGTGGGCGACACGGTGACCTGGTCGAACAGCGGCCCGACCGCGCACTCGGCCACGGCCAACGACGGCAGCTTCGACACGGGCATCATGAACAAGGGCGGCAGCGGCTCGCACACGTTCACGCAGGCCGGGACGTTCAGCTACATCTGCACGCCGCACCCGTTCATGAAGGGGACGGTCACGGTCGTGGCCGCGTCGACGGGCGGCGGTGGCGACACGAGCGGCGGGGACACCGGTTCGACCGGCGGCACCACCGGGACCGGCTCGCAGGCCGACAGCGGTCCCTCGCTTCCGTCGACGGGACTGGACGTCGGCGGGCTGGTCGTGCTCGGCCTGGCGACGCTCGCTCTCGGCGGCTACCTGCGCCGGCGCACCGCGCCCCAGCCCGCCCGGCCGACGGGCCGCATCGGCTGGTAGCGGGCTAATCTCCGGCCCGTGAGCTCACGCAAGATCCGCGTGGTGGTGGCCAAGCCGGGCCTGGACGGGCACGACCGCGGCGCGAAGATCATCGCCAGGGCGCTGCGCGACGCCGGCATGGAGGTCATCTACACCGGGCTGCACCAGACGCCCGAGCAGATCGTCGAGACGGTCCTCCAGGAGGACGCCGATGCGGTCGGCCTGTCGATCCTGTCCGGCGCGCACATGACGCTGGTGCCGCGGATCGCGGCGCTGCTCAAGGGCGAGGGCGCGGAGGACGTGGTGCTAGTGGTCGGGGGGACGATCCCCAACGACGACATCCCCGAGCTGAAGCAGCTCGGCGTCGCCGAGGTGTTCACGCCCGGCGCGCCCGTGCAGGGCATCATCGACTACATCAAGCAGGCCGTCCCGAGCTAGGCCGCGCGCCGCGCGCTCCCGCCCGACTCGGTCGCGGCGCCCTCGAGTGCCGCGATCCGCACCGCCGCCTCGCGGAAGCTCGCCATCAGCTCCGGGCCGATCTGCTCGGCCCACTCGCGCTCGATCTCGGCGAAGATCCGGCGCCCCTTGATGACGGCGTCGAGGCCGCGGTCGGTGAGCTTGATGATCTTCGCGCGCCCGTCCTGCGGGTCGGGCACGCGCGTCACGTAGCCGAGCCGCTCGAGCTCGGTGACCGCCTCGCCGACGGCCTGCTTGGTCAGGCCGGCGCTCGGCGGCCAGCTCGGTCAGCCGCGAGCCGTGGTCGAGGTCGATGAACCCGAACACGCACCCGTGCCCCTCGCGGATGTCCGGGTGCCCGGCGTGCGCGATGCGCCCGTGCAGCTTCTCGATCGCCGCGAGCTTGACGCCCATCAGGAGCGCCGGGAGCGGCCGGGGTGGGGGGCTGAGGGGTTGATCTGCGGTCATATCGTAAGGCAGCTTGACTTTATCGTCAGGATACTTGATAATGCCGCCTGACAAGGCTACCTGACGAATTGTAGACCGCAATGCAAGGAGACGGGATAGATATGCATCGCAAGTGGTGGACGCTGTTCGCGGTCAGCGTCGCGACCTTCATGCTGCTGCTGGACATCACGGTCGTGAACACCGCCCTGCCGGCGATTCAGCACGACCTCGACGCCAGCTTCACAGACCTTCAATGGGTGATCGACGCGTACACGCTGTCGCTCGCCGCGCTCGTGCTCACCGCCGGCGTGCTCGCCGACAGGCTGGGCCGCAGGCGCGTCTTCGCAGCCGGGCTGATCATCTTCACCGGCGCGTCGCTGCTCGCGGGGTTCGCGGGCGACCCGACGTTCCTCAACATCACCCGGGCAGTGCAGGGCATCGGCGGCGCGATCATGTTCGCCGTCTCGCTCGCGCTGGTCGCGCAGGAGTTCGCCCCCGGTCGTGACCGCGGGGTGGCGATGGGCGTCTACGGCGCCACGATCGGCGTGGCCGTGGCGACCGGTCCGCTCGTGGGCGGCGCGCTCACCGACGCGCTCGGCTGGGAGTCGATCTTCTTCCTGAACGTGCCGATCGGCGTCGCGGCCATCGTGATCACGTACACGAAGCTGCGCGAGACGCGCGATCCCAACGCCTCGCGGATCGACTGGGGCGGCCTGGTCACGTTCTCGAGCGCGCTGCTGCTGCTCGTGCTCGGCCTGCTGCGCGGCAACGACGAGGGCTGGGGCTCGACCCTGATCGTCTCCCTGTTCGCCGCCTCCGGCGTGCTGATCGCGCTGTTCCTGGCGATCGAGCTGCGCGTGTCCCAGCCGATGCTCCCGCTGCGGCTGTTCCGCAAGCCCGCCTTCACGGGCGTGCAGCTGGCGGCCGCCGGCATCTCGGCGTCGATGTTCGCGCTGTTCCTCTACCTGACGTTCTACCTCCAGGGCTTCCTGGGCGACTCGCCGCTCGAGGCGGGCCTGCGCTACCTGCCGCTGACGATGACCACGTTCTTCGTCTCCGCCGCGACGGGCGCGCTGATCTCGAAGGTCCAGGCGCGCTTCCTGCTCGCCGGCGGCCTGGTGCTGGTCGGCGGCGCGCTGCTGCTGATGGGCGGCATCGGCACCGACGACGAGTGGACCACGCTGCTACCCGGCTTCATCGTGGCCGGCATCGGCATCGGCCTGGTGAACCCGGTGATCGCCGACGTGGCGGTCTCGGTCGTGCCCAAGGAGCAGAGCGGCATGGCCTCCGGGATCAACGACACGTTCCGCCAGGTCGGCATCGCGATCGGCATCGCGGCCTGGGGAGCGATCTTCCTCGGGCGCGGGGCCGACAAGGTCGAGCAGGTGCTGGCCGGGACCCCCGGCGCCACCGGCGACCGGCCCCGGCAGCTGGTCGAGGCGATCTCCTCGGGGAACCTCGACACCGCCGTGGCGAACGTCCCGGCGGGCCAGCGCGAGGCCGTGGCCGGCGCGGCTCGCGAGGGCTTCCTGGCGGGAATCAACGAGATCCTCATGCTCGGCGGGCTGCTGGCCATCGCCGGCGCGGTGGCCGCGCTGTGGCTGGTCCGCGAGCGCGACATCGAGCGCGCCGAGGTGATCGAGGACGAGCTCTCCCCTGTGGGAGACGCGGTGCCGGAGCTGGTCTCGGCCTGAGTTTGACGCCATACCACCTCTCAGGCGCCTCCTGAGAAAAGGGCCGGCCCCCTTCCCCCGGGGCCGGCCCTTTGTTTTGGGCGCAAGCGATTGACTCGTCAGTCAATGGGGTAACATTGGCCCCGCCGGCGGGCTGGAAGCCGCCGTCCGCCGCTCAGGATCGAAGAAGGAGAACCGTTCCCGTGAAGATCTGCGTCCTCGTGAAAGAGGTGCCCGACGCGGCGGTCGAGAAGCGTATGGATTCCAACTCCAAGCGCCTCGACCGCTCGGGCGAGAAGAACCTGAACCCCTTCGACACCCACGCGATCGAGGCTGCAATGCAGATCCGCGAGGGAGGCGCCGTCGACGTCGACGAGATCGTCGCCGTCACGATGGGGCCGGAGTCGGCCTTCCGCGCGCTGCACAAGGCAGTCTCGCTGGGCGCCGACCGCTCCGTCCACCTGACCGACGCCGCGCTGTCGGGCTCGGACGTCTGCGCCACCGGCTACGCGCTGGCCAAGGTGCTCGAGTCCGAGTCGCCCGACCTGGTCCTGCTGGGCCAGCAGTCGGACGACGGCGAGTGCTACACGATCGGCGCCGTCGTGGCCGACCACCTGAAGATGCCGTCGCTGACGCAGGTCATCAAGATCGACGTCGAGGGCGGCAAGCTGCGCTGCGAGCGCCAGGCCGAGTACGGCTACGACACCGTCGACGTCGAGCTGCCCGCCGTCATCTCCGTCGGCGACGCCATCAACGAGCCGCGTTACCCGTCGCTCAAGGCGATCATGGGCGCGAAGAAGAAGCCGCTCGACACGAAGGCCGTCGGCGACGTCGGCATCGAGGCCGACCGCGTCGGCGAGCAGGGCTCGCGCACCGAGGTCCTCGCCGTGAACCCGCCGGAGCAGAAGGCAGCCGGCGAGATCATCGAGGACGAGGACACCAACGAGACGGTCGAGAAGATCGTCGCCTGGCTCGATGAAAGGAAGCTGCTGGCATGAGCGGCCGGTACCGGGGGGCCGCGTAGTGAGCGTCCTCGTCTACGCACTTCACTACGAGGGCGAGTTCAACAAGAACTCGCTCGGCGCCGTCTCCGAGGGGGCCAAGCTGGCCAAGGAGATCGGCGGCGAGGCCGCCGCGGTCGTCGTCGGGGGCGACGACCTCACCGACGACCTGTGCGCCTCGCTCGGCAAGTACGGCGTGGCGAAGGTCTACCGCGCCAAGGCGCCCGAGGGGCTCGCCCAGCCGGTCGTCGACGTGATGGCCAAGGTCATCCAGGACGACGGCTACAAGTACGCGCTGTTCGGCGGCGGCCTGCTCGGCTTCGAGATCGGCGCGGGGCTGACCGCGCGGCTCGGGGCCGGCGTGACGATGGAGGTCACGGCGGTCAAGGCCCAGGACGGCAAGCTCGTCGCAGAGCGGCCGATCCTGCAGGACTCGGCGATCGTGGACGTCGGCTACGTCGGCGAGCCCGGGATCATCATCGGCCGCCTCAACGCGTTCGACACCGCCGAGGGCGGCGACGGCACGGCCGAGGTCGTGGACGTCGACGTCCAGCTCGAGGATCACTCGACCAAGGCGGTCATGGTCCAGCGCGGCGAGCAGCGCGGCGCCGACGTGAACATCGAGGACGCCGACATCCTCGTGGCCGGCGGCCGCGGGCTCGGCAAGGCAGAGGGCTTCGAGCTGGCCGAGTCGCTCGCCGACGCGCTCGGGGGCGCCGTCGCGGCCACCCGCGCGGTGGTCGACGCCGGCTGGTACCCCTACGCCGCCCAGATCGGCCAGACGGGCAAGACCGTCGCGCCGAAGCTGTACCTGGCGGCGGGCATCTCGGGGGCGATCCAGCACAAGGTCGGCATGCAGAACTCCGAGAACATCGTCGCGATCAACAAGGACCCGAACGCGCCGATCTTCGAGTTCTCCGACCTCGGCGTCGTCGGCGACCTCAACAAGATCCTGCCCAAGCTGACCGAGGCAGTGAAGGCGAAGAAGGGCTAGGCAGTGTCGACCGCTCCGATTGAGTTCCCGCCCCCCGTCGACTCCGGCAAGGAGTTCGTCGGGGCGCCCGTCGATCCCGAGGACGAGCGGATCGAGGTGGGCGTCGCGATCGTGGGCGGCGGCCCGGCGGGGCTCGCCTGCGCGATCCGGCTGACCCAGCTGCTCGCCGAGGACGAGACCCTGCTCGAGTCGCTCGGAGAGGTGCCGGTCGCGCTGGTCGAGAAGGGCAAGGGCCCTGGCTCGCACCTGCTGTCGGGGGCGATGATGAAGCCGTCGGCGATGCAGAAGCTGTTCCCGGACCTGCCCGAGGAGGACTGGCCCACCTACGGGCCGGTGCCGAAGGACACGGTCTACCTGCTGCCGAACCGCAAGCGGGCGATCCCGCTCAAGCCCACCCCGCCGCCGTTTCGCAACCACGGCAACCACGTCACCTCCGTCGCCCAGCTGGGCCGCTGGCTGGCGCAGCAGGCCGAGGACGCGGGGGTGTACATCCTGGGCGAGACCGCCGGCGCGAAGCTGCTCGTCGACGACGGGCGCGTGGTCGGCGTCCGCTCGGGCGACAAGGGCCGGGGCCGCGACGGCCAGGAGCTGTCGAACTTCGAGCCCGGAGCCGACCTGATCGCCAAGGCCACGGTCCTGTGCGAGGGGACGCAGGGCCACCTGACCGGCGCGGCGATCCGCCACTTCGAGCTCGGCTCGGAGGACCCGCAGCAGTGGGAGCTCGGGGTGAAGGAGGTCTGGGAGGTCGAGCAGCCGCTCGACCGGGTCATCCACACGATGGGCTGGCCGCTGCGGTTCGCGGCCAAGTACCGCGAGTTCGGCGGCTCGTTCATCTACCCGATGGGCGAGGACAAGATCTCGATGGGCCTGGTGGTCGGGCTCGACTACCGCGACGCGCGCTTCTCCGTCCACGACGCGCTCCAGGAGCTCAAGGGCCACCCGCTCGTCGCGAAGCTGATCGAGGGCGGCAAGCGCGTCGGCTGGGGCGCCAAGACCCTGCCGTCGGGCGGCTTCTGGGCGCGGCCGAAGCAGCTCTGGGCGCCCGGCATGGCTATCTGCGGCGACGGCGCGGGCATGGTCAACGTGCCGACGCTCAAGGGCGTCCACTACGCCATGCACGCGGGGATGTTCGCCGCCGAGGCGATCTACGAGCGGCTGAAGGCGGGCGGCTCGTGCGACGACCTGTCGAACTACGAGGCCAAGGTCGAGGGCTCCGAGATCCAGGCGGACACCTACCGCTCGCGCAACATGCGCCAGCCGTTCGCGAAGGGCTTCCTCGTCGGCGGCGCGATCGCGAACATGATGGAGATCTCGGGCGGGCGCTTCCCCGGCGGGCGCTGGGCGACCCACGACGACGCCACGGTGGACGTGTTCATCGGCAAGGAGCGCGAGTACCCCAAGCCGGACGGCAAGCAGACGTTCGACAAGCTGTCCTCGGTCTTCGCCACGGGCAACGCCACGCGCGACGACGCGCCGAACCACATCCGCATCCAGGACAAGGTGCCGCTCGAGGTGGCGCTGATGTGGCAGAACATGTGCCCGGCGCAGGTCTACGAGGTGCCCGACGAGGAGCTCGAGGCGGCCTCGCAGAACGGCAACGGCAAGCTCGACCCCAAGCACGAGGTCAAGCTGCAGATCACGCCGTCCAACTGCGTGCAGTGCGGGGCGATCACCGCCAAGGGCGGCCGGCTGACGCCGCCGGAAGGCGGCGACGGCCCGAATTACCAGCAGACCTGAGGGGCCACCCCCACGAGGGGGTGGTCACCCAGATGCACCATATGCGTGACGCTGGGCTGCCAGGGACGGCTGCGATCTAGGGCGCCGGCGGTGGCAGCGCCGCCGCGAGCGCGTCGAAGCGCGGCACGCCCAGCCCGCTCGCCTGGTCGTAGCCCGGCTTGGCCTGGAGGGCGGGCACCTTGCGGCTGTAGCCGTTGTTGCCGCTGACGATGTCGAAGATCGAACCGGGCCGGGCGTAGAGCAGCCCGTTCACCGGCCCCAGCGGCGGCCGGCCTGCGGCGCGCTCCCTCGCGCTCAGCACCGCGAAGGCGCCCGCGACCAGCGGCGACGCGGCGCTCGTGCCCGCGTCCTCGATCCAGTTGTTGTCGATCACCACCGGCCAGCCCGGCAGCATCGAGGCGTGGGCGGCCACGTCGGGCACCGAGCGTCGCCGGCCCGGCACGCTCAGGCCGCTCTGGTAGGCGGGCCGCGCCGACACGGCCGACGCGCCGCCGCCGCCCGCGCCCCCGCCGTTGTTCGGCGACAGCCAGGCCAGGTCGTTCCAGACGACCTCGTCGACGCGCTGGTTGGCCGCGTTCAGCACCAGCCGGCTGCCGCCGACCGCGGTCAGGTAAGGCGACGAGGCCGGCCACGCGACCCCGGGGACGGGCTGCCCGTTGCAGGTCGAGCCGAAGTCGCCGGCGGACGCGAACGCGCTCACGCCGGTCAGGCCGAGCCGCACCAGCAGCGCGTCCAGCAGGTTGGCGCCCGCGCGCGACGAGGGAGTGGCGGTCCGTCCCCGGATGTCGCGCTCGCACTCGCCGTAGGAGATCGAGAAGGAGTCGGGCAGCGAGCGGGTGTCGAGCACCTCCGACGCGCCGAGGAACCACAGCTCGGTCGCCAGCCAGACCTGGGAGAACGTCGCCGAGGACAGCCCGGGCGCCATCCCGCGGGTCAGCCCGATGTCCTCCTGGGGCTCGAACGAGCCTCTCCCGAACGGCTTAGCCTGCCCGTCGGTCAGCAGCGTGCGGGTGGCGAGCCCGCCCAGCCCGAAGCAGGAGCCGTCGGCGTCGATGTCCTGCCGCGGCGCGCCCTCGCCGGCGTTGACGATCGCCACGGAGCCGCCCGCGCCCGTGCCCACCGCGTCGAGCCCGTAGGCGGTGCGCACCTGCGGGAAGCCGTAGGCGCCGGTCGCCCGGGCAGCGGCGCAGCCCTGCGTCCAGGTGCCGGCGTTGCCGGGCTGGGGCGCCGGGGGCCGCCGCCGTCCGCGTCCGCGGAGCGCGCGTTGACCGGGCGTAGCTCACCACCACCTCCCGCACGAGCGGCCGCAGGTCGCGGGGCAGGCGGGGCTTGCGCTTGCCCGCTGCAAACCACGTGTTCGCGAACACGTCGTTGTTGAACTGCTTGCGGATGCGGATGCGCAGCAGGCGCTGGAAGCCGCGCACGCTGCCGCTGACTCGCGCGAAGACGCGCGAGCGATCGACCCGCGCGCGCAGCCCGTGGCGGCGAACCGCGCCCTTGAAGCGCCGGATCGTCGCCGGGCTGGCCCCGTAGCGCTTGGCCGTGGCGGCCTGGGTCAGGAAGTGCCGGTAGGTGCCCGACGACGGGTCCCCGGCCGCCGACCACGCGGCCCGGGCGGCGCCCTCGGGGCGCTCCAGCCCGAAGTAGAAGGTGACGCGTGCCGAGGCGGGGGCGGCGGCCGCGAGCAGCGCGACCAGCGCGAGGGCGGCTGTCGGCCAGTACCGCACCGGCCGCACCCTACCGGCGTCAATGGAAGATCCGGCGCACCGCCCTCGTGTAGGCGCCCTTCGCCGACAGGTCGTGGCGCAGGGCGCCGAAGTAGGCCTCCCGGTCGTCGGTCGCGCGGACGGCGGCCGGGTGCCAATCTCGGGGCGTGGCCGTCACCGATTCGGTCGCTCGCGGAAAGGAAGCCCGGAAGCAGGTCCCCCGCTCCAGCCATCGCGAGTGGACCCCGCGCCCGACCGCCGCCCAGCGCGCGAGGTGCTGGCGGCGCAGGACGAGTCGCGGGTGCCCGAGCTCGTGCCGATCCGCTACGGCCGCATGCTCGCCTCGCCGTTCGCCTTCTTCCGCGGCGCGGCGGCGATCATGGCCGCCGACCTGGCGCGGACGCCCGACGTCCGGGCTCGACGGCGCAGCTCTGCGGCGACGCGCACCTGTCGAACTTCGGCGTCTTCGCGGCGCCGGACCGCGCGCCTCGTCTTCGACATCAACGACTTCGACGAGACGCTTCCCGGCCCGTTCGAGTGGGACGTCAAGCGCCTCGCGGCCAGCTTCGCGATCGCCGGGCGCGAGCAGCGGCTTCGCCGAGGCGGAGCGCCGCGCGATCGCGCTCGCCGCGGTCGCGCGCGTACCGGGAGGCGATGCGCGCGGTTCGCCGGCATGAGCGACCTGGACGTCTGGTACGCGCGGCTCGACGTCGAGGCCTTGCTGCGACCGCTGCGGGCCGAGCGTCGAGCAAGAAGAGGCTGCAAGGCGCTCGAGAAGGACGTGGCCAAGGCCCGGAACAAGGACAGCGTGCGGGCGCTCGCGCAAGCTCACCGAGCGCGTCGACGGACGAGCGCCGGATCGTGAGCGACCCGCCGCTGATCGTCCCCATCGAGGAGCTGTTCGCGGCCGAGCGAGGCGCGATCGAGCGCGACGCTGCGCGACGGCTCGATGCCGCCTACCGCCGGACGCCTCCACGCGCGACCGCCGGCATGCTCGCTCGCGCGGTACCGACTACGTCGCACGCGGCCCGCAAGGTCGTCGGGGTGGGCAGCGTCGGGCACCCGCGCCTGGATCATCCTGCTGCTCGGGCGCGACGACGACGACCCGCTGTTCCTCCAGGCCAAGGAGGCGCAGCGCTCGGTGCTCGAGCCGTACGCGGGCACGAGCCGGTTCGCGCAACCAGGGCCACCGGGTGGTCGAGGGCCAGCGCCTGATGCAGGCCGCCAGCGACATCTTCCTCGGGTGGGTGCGGGCGATGGGGATCGACGGGCAGCGAGCGGGACTTCTACGTGCGCCAGCTCTGGGACGGGAAGCGCTCGGTCGAGGTCGAGGCGATGGACGCCGGCGGGTTCGCGCGTCTACGGCCAGCGTCTGCGGGTGGACGCTCGCGCGGGCGCATGCCCGCTCCGGAGACCGCGTCGCGATCGCGGCCTACCTCGGGTCGGAGCGACGCGTTCGACGAGGCGGTGGCCGACTTCGCCGAGGCCTACGCGGACCAGAACGAGCGCGACTTCGCCGAGTTGAGCGCCGAGGCGAAGGCCGGGCGGCTCGCCGTCCGCACCGGGCTCTAGGCGGCCCGCAGCCTGACTAGCGCACCGATGCGTCCGCCCACTCCTGGCATGCCCGCCCCTTGCAGGTGGACAGATCGGCCAGGATGCGGCGCAGCGTCCTCAGGCGAACCCTGTAACGCGGGTCGCCGCTGAGCGAGTTGAGCTCGGCCGGGTCACGCTTGAGGTCGTAGAGCTCGCGCTGGCCGCCCTCGTAGTCGACAAACAGCCAGCGCGTCGTGCGAACCGCCCGCCACGCCGGCACCTTCGGCTGCTGCCCCTTCGCGCCTTCCTCCGACGTGTGTCGCCCGAACGCGCCCATGCCGCCGGTTTCGTGAAGGAGCGGACGCAGGCTGCGCAGGCGCACGTCGCGCGCGAACGGGCAGGATCGACCGACCGTCGAGGCGCAGCCCCGCCCGCGCGGGCGTGGCGTCGAGGATCGTCGGGCAAGGTCCACGTTGCCCACGAGCGCCTTCGAGCTGCGGTGGCGGAGCATGCGCGGGCCGCGGATCAGCAGCGGCACCTGCGTCGACGGGTCGTAGGGGACCATCTTGCCGCAGCGGAATGCGATGCTCGCCCTGCATGTAGCCGTTGTCCGAGGTGAAGATCACGTAGGTGTTGTCCAGCTCGCCCTCGCGCGCCAGCCGCCTGACTATCGCGCGCCACGGCCTCGTCCACCGCCAGCAGCGATTCCCGCCGGTAGCCGCTTCCTGAACGCGATCGCGAGCGTGCTCCGCCCCGGTCAGGCGATGGTTCCAGCGCCCAAGGAACCAAGGCTTGTCCGAGACGTCCGCCTCGTCGTAGCCTCGCGGGAGCGGAAATCGCGTGTCGCGAAAGCGCCCGCGGTGCCTGGGCGCGGGGCGCACGAGCTGGCCTGTCAGTCGCTGGACATAGCCAGATTCGTGGTGCGGGGCCAGGAAGCCCACGGACAGGAAGAACGGCTCACGCTCCGGCGCATGACGCGCGATGAAGGACACGGCCTTCCGGCTCAGCACGTCGGTCTGGTACGTCCGCGCCCGCTCGGCCAGCGGCTTGCCGTACTCGTGCACGTCGGCCGTTCTCGAACATCCTGTATCCCCACATCCGGTAGGTGCTGTGGTCGATCAGCCCGTACCACTCGGTCCAGCCCGGTGGGTCCACGGCGGGCCCATTCGCTCCCGTAGCCGTTGAGGTACTTGCCCATGTGCGCCGTGACGTAGCCCGCCCGCTGAAGCCAGACCGGCAGGTACTCGCGCGTGCGGAGGCTGCCGTAGCCCCCGCCGCACTTCTCGTAGAGGCAGCGCACGTGGTGGTTGTGCGTGTACTGGCCCGTCAGATACGTCGCCCGCGACGGACAGCACAGTGGATACGACACGTACGAACGGGTGAAGGTCACGCCTGCCCCTCCGATCAGTCGGCGCGTGAGAGGCATGACGGCCATGTCGCCGACCGTCTGGTCGTCGGTCATCAGGAGCACCACGTTCGGGCGCTGCGCGATCCTGGCCGGGGGCCTCTGCGCCGTGGGCCGTCCGCCAGCCACCAACAGGAGCCCGGCCAGCAGCGCCGCCGCCAGGCGCCGTCATCGCACGTACCTGCCGGAAGATCGCAAGCCCTCCCAGGTAGGCGTCCTCCGATGCCACGTAGACGTTGCGGCCATCGGGGCTGACGGTGACCGCGACCGCGACCGTCAACCCGCGACCCTCCGGGCAGCCGAAGCCGCCGCCCCTGATGAAGCACGCATAACGGCCCGGCAGCGGGGCGAGCTTGCCGCTGGCGCGCGTGCGGATCAGCGCGCCCATCGCGTTGACCTTCGAAGAGACCGAGTACAGATTGAGGCCGTCGGGGCTGGCCGCGAGGCTCCAGACCTCGTCGAGCGTGCGCCCGGCTAGCGCAGCGCCGGCTGCCGCTCTGCCTGATGCAGCCCGCATCGGCCGCGCGCCTGCGTCAGCGCGCCGCCTGGAGCGGTCGCTGCGCAGGCTCGCGATCGTGTCGCGAGCTCGCGGCGGCCGCGTACACGCTGCGCCCATCCGGCGAGACGGCCAGGTCGACCGGGCCCTTGAGCGCATGCCCGACCGTGCAGCCCTCGGCCGCGCTCATCGCGATGCAGCCGTCGCCGTTCTCGGGTTGGGACAGACCAGTCGAGGTCACGCCGCAACACGACCACGGCGTTGCTGCGCATCGCCGCCACATAGACGGTCCTGCCGTCCGGGCTCACCGCGACATCCTCGGGAGAGCGCATCGCGCGAACGCGGCCGCAGCCGTCTCGGGCTTCGTACGCCACGCATCCCGCCGCCCCCGTCCGCTGCGTGAGCGAGCCGTCGCGCGCTCGGCTGAGGATCGCCACGGCACTCGGGAAGCGCCGTCCCGCCACGTATACACGGCGCCCATCGGGGCTGACCGTCACGGCGACAGGCTCGTTCAGGGCGCGTCCGTCGAAGCAACCCTCCGCCCTGCAGCTGGCTCAGGCATCCCCTCTCGCCCTGCAGCTGCGTCAGCGCACCGGTGCGGCGGTTGCGGGCGAAGACCGACAGCGCGTTGCTCCCGGCGGCCGTGACGTAGACGTTGCGACCGTCAGGGCTGATCGCCAGGCTCGAGGGGCGCGCGAGCGCCCGCGCCGGCGCGCACGGCCCGGCTCCGAGATGCGCGACGCAACCGCGTCGCCCAGGCAGCTGGGTCAGCCGCCCGGTGGCCGCGTCCCGACTCGAACGCCGCCACTGCGTGGCTGCCGTACGAGGCGACGTAAGCGTGCCGTCCGTCCGGGCTGACGACGATGTCCTGCGGACTTTCCACGCCCCGGGCCATGGCGCAGCGGTTGATGCCCGTCCGATGTATGCAGCCGCGCTCGCCGCCGAGCTGGGCGAGCCGCCCGACCGGAGCGCAGAGGCTGACTCAACCGGGCCGGCGAGGCCCGCGAGGACCAGTAGCGCAACGGCCGTCCTGGCTCGAAGCACTCGCCGATGATCCACCCTGAACTACGACCGCGCAAGGCAGCTTCACCTTTTGGGCAGCTTCCGCCGCCCAGCCAGCGCTGCGGCTAGGCGGCCCGCAGCTCCGGCGCCATCGCTACGCGCCACACCAGGGCGATCGGCCAGCGTGCAGCCGCTCGGTCTGCGCTCCCGCGTGCTCAGCCGAGCGCTGCTGGCAGCCATGACTCGCGTTAATGGAAGAGCCGGCGCACCTCTCGCGTGTAGGCGCCCTTTGCCGACAGGTCCTGCCGGAGCGCGCCGAAGTAGGCCTCCCGGTCGTCGGTCGCGCCCGGCGCGCGCAGGTCGTACGCCGAGTAGACGAGGAACAGCCGCAGGCGCTCGCGGATCTCGCGATCGGCGCGCATCCCGGCGACGGTCTGCCGCAGGGCCGCGGCCGCCTGCGCGTAGGTCATGTCGGCCGGCCAGCCGTAGTTGTCGCTCAGCTCGTCGCCGCCGCTCGAGCTGATCCCGTACTCGGTCACGTCGATCGGCACGCGCGCCGGAGCCCGCATCGCCGCCGTCTGGGCGATCACCCGGCGCAGCTTCGGCGCCCAGGTGTCGCGCGGCCCGTACGGGTGGACGGTCCACCCGGCGACCATCCGGCCCAGCTTCGGCACCGCCGCGAACATGCGCGTCACCCAGACCGACGAGCGGGTCCCGCCGTCGTCGGCCTGCGCGAGCAGGCCGACGTCCGCCGCCCGATCGCGCGGTGGGCCTGCGCGAAGCGGGTGGCGTAGAGCTCGGCCCGGCGCGCGTACGAGGCGTCCCTGAAGCTGTCGCCGTACTGGTCGCCGTACGAGGTCTCGTTCCCGAACTCGATCAGCTCGACCGGGAGCCGGCGGCCCTCGCCGGGGCCGAAAGCAGCCGCCCAGGCGCCTACGTTGCGCGCCTCGGCGGCGGTCGGCATCCGGCCGTGGAAGCCCGCCAGCAGCAGCGGCCGCGCGCCGCTGCGCCTGATCGCCGCGAGGTCGTCGCGCATGGCCGCGGGGCGGTCCCGATGTCGAACTCCACCCGCACGATCGAGGCGCCGAGCTTTTTCGCAGCGGCCGCGGAGCGGGCGTGGTTGGCGGTCGCGACCAGGCCCGGTGTGAAGCGCTGCCCGGCGTCGGCCGAGTCCGAGTCACAGCCCGCCATGAGCGTGGCCGCCAGGGCCGCCGCGAGCAGGCTTGCCGTAGCCTGCCGCCATCCGCTATCCGGGCGAGCATCCACGTCGCGCCACCGTAGTGGGCGCGGGCTCCTTTGGCACGGCGGTCGCCGTCCTGCTCGAGCGGGCTGGCCTGCGCACCACGCTGCTGTGCCGCACCGAGGAGCAGGCCGACGAGCTGGGGCGCACGCGCACAACGAGCGCTACCTGCCGGGCGTCGAGCTCCCGCGCGAGCTGCACGTGCGCGCGCTCGGCGCGCGCGACGACCAGTTCGCGCCGCACCGACCTGGTCTTCCTCGCCGTGCCGTCGAAGGGCCTGCGCCGAGGCGCTCGCGGAGCTGAGCGGCCTGGGCGTGTCGGCCGCGCGCCGGGATCGTCTCGCTGGCCAAGGGCCTGGTGCCGCCGGAGGGCACTGCCGCCGACCGTCGCGCTCGAGCGCGCCTTCGGGCCGCAGCGGGTCGCGTGCGTCGGCGGCCCCGCGCACGCGCGGGAGATGGTGGAGTCGGGCGCCGGCCTCGTCTGCGCCTCGCGCTCCGAGGCGCTCGCGCACCGGGTGGCCGAGGCGTTCCAGCGCTCGGGCGTCGTCTGCGAGGTCTCGGACGACCCGGTCGGCGTGGAGCTGGCCGGCGTGGCCAAGAACGCCGCCGCGGTGGCGGTCGGCGCCACCCAGGCGCAGGGGCTCAACGCCGCCGGGATGGCGGCCGCCGACATCTTCCTCGAGGTGCTCGCGCTGGCCGAGCGCAGCGGCGGACAGGCCCGCACGTTCGTCGGCCGCGCCGGCACCGGCGACCTGGTCGCCACGGCGCTCGCGCCCACGTCGCGCAACCGCAGCGCCGGCGAGCTGCTCGCCGAGGGCGTGCCCGCCGGCGAGATCCCGGAGCGGCTCGGCCAGGCGGTCGAGGCGCTCGAGACGGTGCGCCTGCTCGCCCACGCGATCGAGCGCGCAGCGGCTCGAGGCGCCGGTGATCTCCGCGCTGGCGCGCCTGATCGAGGGCTCGATGCCGCTCGACGAGTGGATCGCGCTGGTGCGCGCCAAGCAGCCGGCGCCGGCCCGCTTCGCGCGCCCGTCGCACCTGGTGGGCGCGGCTGCGGGCCTGGTTCAGGCGCCGGCCGTGCGGCGCCGCCGGCTAGAATCGAAGAGGCGATGAAGACCGAGATCCACCCCGAGTACGTCGCCGGCCCACGTGCGCTGCACCTGCGGCAACGAGTTCTGGACCCGCTCCACCAAGCCCGAGCTGCACGTCGAGATCTGCTCCAACTGCCATCCGTTCTACACGGGCCAGCAGAAGCTGGTCGACACCGGCGGCCGCGTCGAGCGCTTCCGCCGCCGCGCCGCGCGCGCCGGCACGGTAAGCAGCCTGCAAACTGCGCAACTCCGGCGCCTCCGGCGCTGTTCTCTCGGAGCATGCGTCGGAGGCTCCTGATCAGCGCCGTCGCTGCGCGGCCGCCGCTCGCCGCGCGGCGCGCTGCCGACGCGCCGCCGCCGGCGACGGCCGCGGCGAGCGTCAAGGTCGAGTGCTGCTCGACTCGACGGACCAGCGTCGGCGCTGTTCGTCGGCGCGCATGCGGCAGATCGCGCGGCAGCCGAGCGGATGTGGCTGCGCTTCAAGCTGCTCGAGAAGCGGCGCGGCGCGGCTTCCACGCGCGTCAAGGCGCCCGGGCTGGGCGCGCTGGCGCAAGTCCAGCCCGGCGTGGGCGCTTCGCCTACAAGCAGCGCGTGCGCGGGCTGGAGGCGGGCTCGCTCTACCGCGCGCAGGTCGACTACCGCTGGTACGACGCGCGACGGCAACGTGCTCCAGACGCGCGCAGCGCCGCTCGCGCGCCTGCCGCCAGTTCGACGTGCTGCCCAACCTGAGCGGCCACGCCGGTCGCGCGCCAGCCGGCGCCGAGCGGGCGTGGTCCGCTACCGCGTCCTGCGTGACGCAACGAGGGCAGCGCCGCCGGCGACCGGCGTGCCCGTGCGCTCTCCGTCGACGGCGAGGTCGTCGACACGCGTCGACGGTGCCCGCGCTGGCGCCCGGCGAGCGCGCGTGATCGGGATCCCGGGCCCGGCCTGCACCGCTCGGTCGAGGCCGCGGCCGACCCCGACGGCGTGATCGTCGAGTCCACGAGGCCGACAACGCGCACGAGGTCGCCTGCGCCGATCTGCCGTGAGCTCAAGGCCGGCGATCGGCGCGCCGATACCATCGGTGCGGTGAGCGCCGTCCCCGTCGACCAACGGTCGACCGCGCCCGAGCATCGCGGGAGGCGACCAAGGACGCCCCGGTCGGCGGCCAGGCCGTGCTCGAGGGCGTGATGATGCGCGGCATCTCCACCTGGGCGGTGGCGGTGCGCAAGCCCTCGCCGGAGCAGCTCGCGGCCGGCGAGCCCGACCCCAAGGAGGGCGCGCACGGCGAGATCGAGGTGGTCTCCGAGCCGCTCGTCTCGTGGACCAAGCGCCACCGGCTGCTGCGCCTGCCGATCGTGCGCGGCGTGGTCGCGCTGGCCGAGTCGCTCAAGATCGGCTTCAGGCGCTCGGCATCTCCGCCAACGCGCAGGTGCCCGCCCGACGAGGAGGGCGAGCAGCAGGAGATCGGCGGCGGCGCCTGGGCGGGCACGATCGTGTTCGCGCTGGCTGTTCGCGGTCGGCCTGTTCTTCCTGCTGCCGGCCGGCCTGACCAACCTGTTCCCGGACTCGATCCCGAACGGGCTCGTGTTCGTGATCATCGAGAAGCTGGTCCGGATCACGATCTTCCTCGCCTACCTGTGGCTGATCTCGCGCATGCCGCGACCTCCAGCGCGTCTTCGAGTACCACGGCGCCGAGCACAAGACGATCTCCTGCTACGAGGCCGGCGAGCCGCTCACGCCCGAGAACGCCCAGCGCTACTCGCGCTTCCACCCGCGCTGCGGCACGAGCTTCCTGCTGCTGGTGATGATCGTCGCGATCGTCGTGTTCGCCCCGCTCGGCAAGCTCGACTGGCACGTGGCTGTTCGTCTCGCGCGTCGTCGGCATCCCGCTCGTGGCCGGGCTGGCCTTCGAGCTGATCAAGTGGTTCGGCCGCAACCGCACCAAGCGCTGGGCGCGCGCGCTGATGTGGCCCGGCATGCAGCTCCAGCGGCTGACCACGCGCGAGCCCGACCTGTCGCAGCTCGCGGTCGCGATCGCCGCGCTCGAGGCGGTGCTGGCGGTCGAGAACCCGCGCGCGGCGAGCGACGAGGACCTGGTCGGCATGGAGGTCGTGGCCTAGCCACTTGAGCCGCGCCCGCAACCTGGGACCACTCCCTGATGGGGGACCTATTGCTTACCGGCGCGACCGGCTTCGTAGGACGCGAGCTGCTGCGCCGTCTTCTCGAACGTGACGATCGAAACGTTCACGCGCTCGTGCGCGCGGACGACGACGAGGCCGCGGCCGAGCGCCTGCCGCGGCACGAGCGGCTGCAGCGTCTGGGCCGCCGACCTCGAACGGCCCGGCCTCGGCCTGGACGCCGCGCGCACGGATGCGCTCGCCGAGCGGACCTCGACGCTGATCCACTGCGCGGCGTCGGTGTCGTTCTCGCTCGGGCTGGCCGAGTCGCGCCGCGTCAACGTCGAGGGCACCGCGCGCGTGGCCGAGCTGGCCGAGCGCTGCGCGGCGCGCGGCGGGCTCGACCGCCTCACGTACGTGTCGACCGCGTACGTCGCCGGCGCGCACAGGGGGGACTTCGGCGAGGACGACCTCGACGTCGGCCAGGGCTTCCGCAACCCGTACGAGCGCTCCAAGTTCGAGGCCGAGCGGCTGCTGCGCGACCGCTTCGCGCACCTGCCGCTCCAGGTCCTGCGGCCGAGCATCGTGGTGGGCGACAGCCGCACCGGCTGGACGTCCTCGTTCAACGTGCTCTACCCGCCGCTGAGGGCCTTCGGCCGCGGCGCGATCCGGGCTCTGCCCGCCCGCCGCAGCTCGCCCGTCGACGTCGTGCCGGTCGACTACGTCGCCGACTCCGCCGAGCAGCTCTCGCGCGAGGGGCCGGACGGGACCTTCCACCTCGTCGCCGGCCGCAACGCCACGACCGTCGGGCGGCTGATGGAGCTGGCCTCGAGGGGGTTCGAGCGGCCCGCGCCGCCCGTGTTCCCGCCGCGGCCTTTACCGGCGGCTCGTGCACCCGCTGCTGATGCGCCGGCTGGGCGCGCGCCAGGCGCGAGGCGGTGCGGCGCATGGAGGTCTACTTCCCGTACTTCTCCATGCGCGTGCGCTTCTCCGATCGCCGCCATCCGCCGGCGCCGCCGGTGGAGGGCTACTTCGACCGCCTGCTCGAGTTCGCCGAGCGCGCCCGCTGGGGGCGCCGCCCGGTCGAGCCTCCGGCGGCGGGGGTCGTACCCTTGTCTGCGTGATCGAGAGGCTCGTGGAGCAGATCGAGAGCCGCTTCGACGAGCTCTCCGCAGCAGATGGCGGACCCGGAGGTGATCGGCGACCAGCGCCGCTACGCCGAGGTCGGCCGCGCCTACCGCACGCTCGAGCCGGCCCAGCGGCTGGCGCACGAGTGGCGCCGCGCGACCGACGACGCCGCGGGCGCGCGCGAGCTGCTGGCCGAGGACGGCGACGACCCGGAGCTGCGCGAGCTGCTGCGCGCCTCTGAGGAGCGGCTCGGGCAGCTCGAGGAGGAGATCCGGCTGGCGATGGTCGAGCCGGACCCGAACGACGACAAGGACGTGATCGTCGAGATCAGGCCGGGCACCGGCGGGGAGGAGGCCGGCCTGTTCGCCGCCGACCTCTACCGGATGCTGTCGCGCTACGCCGACCGGCGCGGCTTCAAGCAGGAGCCGCTCGAGCTCGGCGACGGGCACTTCACCTTCGCGGTCAAGGGCCAGGGCGCCTACAGCGTGTTCAAGTACGAGGGCGGCACGCACCGCGTGCAGCGCGTGCCCGAGACCGAGTCGCAGGGCCGCATCCACACGTCCACGGCGACCGTCGCCGTGCTGCCCGAGGCCGAGGATGTCGACGTCCAGATCGACGCCAACGACCTGCAGATCGACGTCTACCGCTCGTCGGGCCCGGGCGGGCAGTCGGTCAACACGACCGACTCGGCCGTGCGGATCACGCACAAGCCGACCGGGCGTGGTGGTCTCGATGCAGGACGAGAAGTCCCAGCTTCAGAACCGCGACCGGGCGATGCGCGTGCTGCGGGCGCGCCTGCTCGAGCGCGAGCTGGCCGCCCAGCAGGCCGAGGTCGCCGCGCAGCGGCTGGCGCAGGTCGGGTCGGGCGAGCGCGCCGAGAAGATCCGCACCTACAACTTCCCGCAGGACCGCGTGACCGACCACCGCGTCGGGCTGACCAAGGGCAACCTGCCCGGCGTGCTGGGCGGCGAGCTCGACGAGTTCACGGCGGCGCTCGAGGCCGAGGACAAGCGACGGAGCCTCGAAGTCTCGGCGGTGTGACCGCGCGCGACGCGGTCGGCGCCGCGGTCGACGCGCTGACGGCGGCGGGCGTGCGACACGCCGCGGCTCGACGCCGAGCTGCTGATCGCCGACGCGCTCGGCGTCGATCGCGCCGCGCTCGTGGCCGACCCCGTCGCTGGCGGTCCCGGGCGCGGCGGCGCGGGTGATCGGCGAGCGGGTGCGGCGGCGAGTGGCGCGCGAGCCGGTCGCCTACATCCTGGGCGTCAAGGGCTTCCGGCGGCTCGACGCTGCGGGTCGACTCGCGCGTGCTGATCCCGCGGCCCGAGACCGAGCTGCTGGTCGAGGTGGCGCTCGAGCTGCCGGGTGGCGCGCGGGTGCACGACGTGGGGACCGGCTCGGGCGCGGTGGCGCTCGCGCTGCGCGACGAGCGGCCCGATCTGGTCGTGACGGCATCCGACGCGTCGCCGGACGCGGTTGCGGTGGCCCGGGCGAACGGGCTGTCCGAGGCGTTCGTGCACGACGGGCTTCCAGCGGGGCCGTTCGATCTCGTCGTGGCGAACCTGCCGTACGTCCGCGAGGACGAGTGGGCGGGGCTCGCTCCCGAGATCCGGCTGTGGGAGCCGCGCGAAGCGCTGGTGGCCGGGGCCGATGGGCTGGACGCGATCCGTTCGGTGGTGGCCCAGGCGCCGCCCGGGACTCCGGTTGGCGCTGGAGCACGCGCCCGTCGCAAACGGCAGCAGTGAGGGGGCTGCTGCGCTCGCCGCGCGTCTGTCCCGACCTCGCCGGCCTGCCCGGGTGACCGTCGGCGCCGCGACTCGACGTCGACCGTGCATAACGTACGGCGCGTGGCTCTCGCCCCCGACGACGTCGCCACCTTCGAGCGCTGCATCGCGGTCGGCGGCGTGGCGCTGTTCCCCGCGGACACCGTCTACGGGCTTGCCGACCGAGCCCGACTCGGCCGAGGGGGTGCGGCGGCTGTACGCGATCAAGGGGCGCCGGCCGGACCGGCCCGCGGCGGTCATGTTCTTCGGTGTCGAGCTCGCCCTGGCGGCGCTGCCCGAGCTCGAGCCGCGCACCCGCGCCGCGCTCGAGGCGCTGCTGCCGGGCGGGGTCACGCTGCTGGTGCCGAAACCCCGCGCGCCGCTTCCCGCTCGCCTGCGCCGACAGGCCCGAGGTGCTCGGCGTGAGGGTCCCCGCGCTCGACGGCGCCCTCGCCCCCCTGGCCGCCGTCGGTTGGCCGGTCCTGCAGTCGAGCGCCAACAGAGCCGGCGAGCCCGATGCGCACCGGATCGAGGACGTCGACCCCTCGTCAAGGGCGCCGTCGACCTCGTCCTCGACGCCGGCGAGCTGCCCGGCACGCCCTCCACGGTCGTCGACCTGACCGCCTTCGAGGGCGAGCGCAGCTTCGAGATCCTGCGCGAGGGCGCGGTCCCACGGGACCGTGTGGAGGCGGTGCTACGGTCCTGCCGATGAGCGAGCTGAGCCCCGATTACTTCACGAAGCCGGTCGCCGACGTCGATCCCGAGATCGCGGAGGTGCTCCGCAACGAGGCCAATCGCCAGGAGACGACGCTCGAGATGATCGCCTCCGAGAACTTCGTGCCGCAGGCGATCCTCGACACGAGCGGCTCGGTCCTCACCAACAAGTACGCCGAGGGCTATCCGGGCAAGCGCTACTACGGCGGCTGCGAGTTCGTCGACGTGGCCGAGCAGCTCGCCATCGACCGCGCCAAGGAGGTCTTCGGAGCCGAGCACGTGAACGTGCAGCCGCACTCCGGCGCGCAGGCCAACTCGGCCGTCTACATGGCCCTGCTGGACCCGGGCGACCGCATCCTCGGGATGCGCCTCGACCACGGCGGCCACCTCTCGCACGGGATGAAGATCAACTTCTCCGGGCTCTACTTCGACATCGTCTCCTACGGCGTGCGCGAGGAGGACTCGCGCCTCGACATGGACGAGCTCCAGCAGATCGCCGAGGACTCGAAGCCGAAGCTGATCATCGCCGGCTGGTCGGCCTACCCGCGGCAGCTCGACTTCCAGCGCTTCCGCGAGATCGCCGACTCGGTCGGGGCGCTGCTGATGGCCGACGTGGCCCACTTCGCCGGGCTGATCGCGGCCGAGCAGCACCCGAGCCCGATCCCCTACTGCGACGTGGTCACCACGACCACGCACAAGACGCTCGCCGGGCCGCGCGGCGGGATGATCATGTCGCGCGAGGAGTACGCGAAGAAGATCAACTCGCGCGTGTTCCCTGGTCACCAGGGCGGGCCGCTCATGCATGCGATCGCCGGCAAGGCGGTGGCGCTGAAGATCGCCCAGTCCGAGCTGTTCCGCGAGCGCCAGACGCGCACCCGCGAGGGAGCGGCGCTCGTGGCGGAGGAGATGCTCGCTGCCGGCGTCAACGTGCTCACGGGCGGGACCGACGTCCACCTCGTGCTCGCCGACCTGCGCGAGTCCGACCTCGACGGCCAGCAGGCCGAGGACCGCCTGCACGACGTGGGGATCACGGTCAACCGCAACGCGGTCCCGTTCGACCCGCGCCCGCCGGCGGTGTCGTCCGGCCTGCGCATCGGCACGCCGGCGCTCGCCACGCGCGGCTTCGGCGCGGACGAGTTCCGCGAGGTCGGCAAGATCATCGGCGAGGCGCTGACGGGCGACTTCTCGGACGATCAGCGCGCGGACCTGACGCAGCGCACGCGGGCACTCGCGGAGCGGTATCCGCTGTATCCGCAGCTAGTGCCCGAAACCGTCTAGACCGCGCACAACCGTCGCCGGCCGGCGTCATCGGGCCTCCGCGTGCCCAGCACGCGTTCGGCCCTGCTTCCTTGGCCGCCTCGGTTCTGCGCGGTCTACGCACAGGATTCGCCGGGGCCGCCGGGTACCCTGACCCGGATGGACGAGCTCGATGCCCTCTGGGCGTTCCTCGTCGCGGCCGTGATCTCCTTCGCGGTAACGCCGCCCACCGCCCGCTTCGCCCGCCGCATGGGGGTGGTGCACTACCCGCGCGAGCGCGACCTGCACGACCGGCCCGTTCCCGGCCTGGGCGGCCTCGCGATCCTGGCCGCCGCGGTCGTCTCCGCTCTGCTGTTCCTCCCGGCCAACCAGGAAACGCGCGGCATCGTCGCCGGCGCGATCGCGATCGCTCTGGTCGGCGCCATCGACGACGTCCGTCCCGACGGGCTGCACCCGCTCGTCAAGCTGGCCGGCCAGTTCGCGGCCGCCGCCATCCCGGTCTGGTGCGAGGTGCGCGTCGACGAACGTGACCCTGCCCTTCCTCGACCCGATCGAGCTCGGCGACTGGAGCTACCCGCTCACGCTGCTCGGGATCGTCGCCGTGATGAACGTCGTCAACTTCACCGACGGCGCCGACGGCCTCGCGGCGGGCGTCTGCACGATCGCGGCAGCCACCTTCGCGATCATCGCGCTGTCGCTCAACCGCGACGCCGCCGGAGTGCTCGCCGCGCTCACCGCGGGCGCGGCGATCGGCTTCCTCTGGCACAACTTCCACCCGGCGTCGATCTTCATGGGCGACGCGGGCTCGAACCTGCTCGGGCTGTTATTGGCATGCGTCGCGATCCAGGGCGTGCTGAAGACCGCCGCGGTCGTGGCGTTGTTCTTCCCGCTGCTGATCCTGGCGGTGCCCGCGCTCGACGCGACCTTCGTCGTCGCCAAGCGCATCAAGTACGGGCGCCCGGTCTACTCGGCCGACCGCTGGCACTTCCACCACCGCTTCGCGAACATCGGCTTCTCCCAGCGGCGCACGGTGCTCTACCTGTACGGCTGGACGCTGTCGCTGGCCGCGCTCGCGCTGGCGATGCGCTTCGTGCCGTACTCCGACGACGACGGGACCCTGCACGTCGGCTGGACGCTCGTGATCGTGGCGTTCGCGCTGGTCGCGATCGCGGCCAGCGTCTACCTCGTGCTGGTGCTCGAGATCCTCAAGTTCCGCCGCTTCCGCGAGCGGGAGATCCAGCGCCAGGTCGAGACGGGCGAGATCGCTGCCCTGAGCGCCAACGAGATCGAGGGCGAGATCGACCGCGAGGTCGGGACGGGCGAGTTCGAGACCGTCACTCGCCCGGACTGACGTGCTGTTCCGCCGCCGCTCGCTGGATGGCATCCGAGCCGGCGAGATCACGCTCGCCTTCCGCCGCTGGGACCGGCCGCGCGCTCGCGCCGGCGGGCGCCAGCGGACGGTCGTCGGCGAGCTTCGGATCGACTCCGTCGCGCCGGTGGAGCGAGACGAGATCACGCCAGCCGACGCGGCGCGGGCCGGACACGAATCGCTCGAGGAGCTGTTCGGCGAGCTCGACGCCCGCGGCGACGCCCAGATCTGGCGGGTCGAGCTGCACTGGGAGAGGGAGGACCAGCGCAGCGCGCTGCGCGAGCGGGCCGACCTAGACGGCGAGGAGCTCGACCGGCTGCGCACCCGGCTCGGGCGGCTCGACCGCGCCAGCGGGCACGGGCCCTGGACGCGCCAGACGCTGGAGCTGATCGCGCAGCGGCCCGAGGTCCGCGCGGCCGACCTCGCCGAGTCGGTCGGCCGCGAGAAGCTCCCCTTCAAGACCGACGTGCGCAAGCTGAAGGAGCTGGGGCTGACGGAGAGCCTGCCGGTCGGCTACCGGCTTTCGCCGCGCGGCCGTGCGTTGCTGGAGTCCCTGGGCGCCGACGGCGCGCCGCGCCGCTAGAACAGGCTCGCCTGCTCCGGCGGCGGCGCCGCCAGCTCGCGGCTCGGAGTCCTCCGGTCCGCCGGGGTCGCCGGCCGGATCGCGCCTCAGCCCCAGCTCGCGGCGCCCGGAGCGGACCAGGCGAGACAGCCGCTCGCGCTCGTCCTTGGGCGCGTAGGCGCCGCGCGCGTAGAGGGCCTCGTACCGCGGGACGAGATCGGGCCGGTACGAGCGCAGCCAGTCCATGAAGACGCCGCGCACCTCGCCGCGGAGGTGCAGGCAGATGCCGCCGATCGAGACCGCGCCCGCCTCGGCGCAAAGCTCGAGGATCTCCTCGACCTGCTCGGGCGAGTCGTTGACGCCGGGCATCAGCGGCGCGATCAGCACGCCGGTGGCGATGCCCGCCCGGTTGAGCTCGGCGACCGCCTCGATGCGCTTGCGCGGGTGCGGGGTGTGCGGCTCGCTGGCGCGCCACGCCTTCTCGTCGAGCGTCGGGATCGAGAGGTTCGCGGCGAAGCTGGGGATCTGCTTGAACAGCTCGATGTCGCGCAGCAGCAGCGGCGACTTGGTCAGCACGGAGCTGGGCGTGCGCGAGTCGCGCATCGCCTCCCAGACCCCGGGCAGCAGCTCGTACTTCTTCTCGACCCACTGGTACGGATCGGTGTTGGTGCCCAGCGCGACGTGCTCGCGCTTCCACGACCGGCGCATCAGCTCCGCCCTGGCGACCTCCGGCGTGTTGACCTTGACGACGATCTCGCGCTCGAAGTCCCGGCCCGCGTCGAAGTCGAGGTAGGTGTGGGTGGGGCGAGCGAAGCAGTAGGTGCACGCATGAGTGCATCCCCTGTACGGGTTGATCGTCCACCGGAACGGCATCCGCGACGCCTTCGGCACCTTGTTCAGCACCGACTTCGCCTGGACCTCGTAGAAGCGGACGTCCAGGGCCTCCGGGGCGTCGAACGTGCGCACGGCGGCGGGCTCGCGGTAGCCCGGCAGGGTGTGGCTCGCCTCCGTCTCGACCTTCAGGTTGTCCCAGCGCACGAACACATGTTCGCATATGCGGAGGACGGACTAGGTCTCTCCGAACGCCGTCACGATCACCCGCCGGGCCCCGCCGTCGTCGCGGTGCTCGCACAGGTAGATCCCCTGCCAGGTGCCCAGCGCCGGCCGGCCGTCCCTGACGGGCAGCGTCAGCGAGGCGCCCAGCAGCGAGGCCTTGATGTGGGCGGGCATGTCGTCGGGGCCCTCGAGCGTGTGCGCGAAGTAGTCGGCGCCGTCGGGAACGGCCCGGTCGAACCACGCTCCGAAGTCGCGGCGCACGTCCGGCGAGGCGTTCTCGTTGAGCGTCAGCGAGGCGGACGTGTGCTGCATGAACACGAGCGCAATCCCGACCCGCAGCGACCGCAGCTCGGGCACGCCCTCGAGCACCTCGTCGGTGATCAGGTGGAAGCCGCGCGGACGCGGCCGCAGCGTGATCTGCTCCTGGAGCCACATGCGGCGCCGAAAGCTAAAGGAGACGCCCATATGCGGCCGATAACAAACCTGGAATGGGCCCCACGGTCGTCTTCGCCGCCGCGGCGCTTGGCCTGCTCGTCGTGGTGCTCCACCAGCGGCGACAGCTCTCCGCGCTCGCCGTCCGCCTCGCCGAGGCGAGTCGCGTCGATGCCCTGACGGGGCTGCTCAACCGCCGCGCCTTCGAGGAGATGCTCAACTTCGAGCTCGACCGCTCGCGCCGCACCGGCCGCCCGGTCTCCCTGATCATCGGCGAGATCGACGGCATGGGCCGGCTCAACGCGGAGCGCGGCCACGGCGACGGCGACAAGGCGCTCAAGCAGGTCGCCGAGCACATGAACAAGTGGAAGCGCCGGATCGACTCGGCCGGCCGCATCGGCGGCGAGAAGTTCGGCGTCCTGCTGCCGGAGACCGACGAGCACGGCGCCTTCCTGGTCGCCGAGCGCCTGCGGCGCGCCAGCCGCCAGACCTTCGGCAACCGGTCCCTGCCCCTCACGATCTCGTTCGGCGTGGCCAGCTTCCCCGAGCACGGCGACCAGTTCGGCGTGCTGATGGGGGCCGCGACCCGCGCCGTCGACGCCGCCGTCGAGCTCGGCCGCGACCGCTCCGTCGTCTACTGCGCCGACGTCGCCCGCATGCTCGACGAGCTGCTCCAGCCCGACAGCACCGAGCCGCAGCTGTCGAGCATCATCGGCCTCGCCGAGGAGCTCGACGTGCGCGACACCGGCAGCCCGGGCCACTGCCACACGGTCGGCCGCTACGCCGAGCTGATGGCCCGAGAGCTCGGCCTCGAGTCAGATCGCGTGGAGCGCGTGCGCCTCGCCGGGATCCTGCATGACATCGGCAAGACGGGCGTGTCGGACCGCCTCATGACCAAGTCCGGCGCGCTCGCCGAGGACGAGTGGCACTCGATCCGCACCCACCCCGAGATCGGCGCGCGCCTGCTCGCCCACCCGGAGCTGGAGGACCTGCGCGCCTGGGTGCTCGCCCACCACGAGCGCCCGGACGGCAAGGGCTACCCCTACGGCCTGGTCGGCGAGGACATCCCGATCGAATCGCGCATCCTCGCCGTGGCCGACGCCTACGAGGCGATGACCTCCGAGCGGGCCTTCCGCTCGGCGCTCGGCGAGGAGGCCGCGATCGGCGAGCTCCAGGCCGGCGCCGGCACCCAGTTCGACGCGACGGTCGTCGAGGTGTTCCTCGCGATCCTCGTCGGCAGCAAGCCGCGTTCCCTGTCGCATGCGTCCTAGCATGGGAGCGTGCTGCGGTACCGCTCGCCGCTCGTAGGGCTCGCCGCGTCGGTCGGCTCGGTTGCGCTGATCACGCTGCTGATCTATCCGCTCCGCGAGGTCGTCCCCGTCGTCTCCACAGGGGTCGTCTACACGCTCGCCGTGCTGTTGGTGTCGAGCTACTGGGGCCTCTACCTGGGCCTGCTCACGGCGGTGCTCGGCGCGGCGGCCTGGAACTTCTTCCACATCCCGCCGACCGGCGGCTTCACCATCGCCGAGGGCGAGAACTGGGTGGCGCTCGGCGTCTTCTTCATCGCGGCGGCCGCGATCAGCGGGCTCGCGGGTGCGGCCCGCGCGCGGGCCGAGGAGGCCGAGACGCGCCGCCGCGAGGCCGATCTGACCGCCGAGATGGCCCGGCTGCTGCTGGGCGGGACGGTGCTGGACGAGTCGCTGCGCTCGGCCGGCCGCCAGATCGCGGCGGCGTTCGACCTCTCGTCCGTGTCGATCGAGTTGTCGTGGACGGATTCCGACGAGCGCCGCCGCGCGCTGCCGCTGCTCGTGGACGGCTCGCGGGTGGGCACCGTGATGGTGCCGCGCGACATCGAGCCGAACGTGCTCGACGCCCTCCAGGACAGGGTGGTGCCCTCGCTGGAGACGCTCGTGGCCGCCGCCCGCAGGCGCGACGAGCTCGAGGCGCAGGTGATCGAGACCAAGGCGCTGCGCCGCTCGAACGTCGTCAAGACGGCCGTGCTGCGCTCGGTCTCGCACGACCTGCGCTCGCCGCTGACAGCGATCACCACCGCGGCCGGCGGGCTGTCCTCCCAGACCCTGTCGCCGGAGGCGCGCGCGGAGCTCACCTCCGTGATCGAGCTGGAGACGGACCGGCTGTCGCGCCTGGTCGAGAACCTGCTCGACCTGTCGAAGCTGCAGGCGGGCGCCGTCGAGACGCGCGCCGACTGGTGCTCGGTCGAGGAGCTCGTGCGGGCAGCGATCGACGGCGTGCGCGAGCCGCCGGGCGGCTTCGACGTCCAGATCGACGCCGGCCTGCCGCTGCTCCAGGCCGACGCCGGGCAGCTCGAACGGGCGATCGCCAACGTGCTCGACAACGCCGCCCGCTTCGCCGGCGACCAGCCCGTGAGCGTGCGGGCGCGGGCCGCCTCCAAGCAGGTGCTGCTGCGGATCGGCGACCGCGGCCCCGGCATCGCGCGCGAGGAGCTGGAGCGCATCTTCGAGCCGTTCCACTCGCCGGGCGAGGGGTCGGGCACCGGGCTCGGGCTGGCGATCGCGCGCGGCTTCCTGGAGGCCAACGGCGCGCGCATCAGGGCCGAGTCGCTGCCCGGCCAGGGGACGACGATCGTGCTCAGCCTGCCCGTGCCCGCCGAGCAGCCGGCCGGCGCGCAGGCGGTCGAATGAGCCGCGTCCTCGTCTGCGACGACGAGACCCAGATCCTGCGCGCGCTGCGCGTCATCCTGCGCGACGCCGGCTTCGAGGTGATCACGGCCCAGACGGCCGAGGAGGCGCTCGACGCCGCCTCGCTGCGCGCGCCCGACGCCGCCATCCTCGACCTGATCCTGCCGGACGGCAACGGGATCGACATCTGCCGCTCGATCCGCGAGTGGTCGCAGATGCCGATCCTGGTCCTGTCGGCGGTCGGCGAGGAGCAGGAGAAGGTGCGCGCGCTCGACGCCGGCGCCGACGACTACGTGACCAAGCCGTTCGGGCCCGACGAGCTGATCGCCCGGCTGAACGCGGCCCTGCGGCGCGCGGGCACGCCCGAGGAGCCCTCGCTGTCGGTCGACGGGCTCGAGATCGACCTGGCCGGCCACCGCGTGACCCGCGAGGGGAAGAGATCCACCTCACCCCGAAGGAGTTCGACCTGCTGCGCGTGCTCGCGCGCAACCGCGGCCGGCTGATGACCCATCGTGCCCTGCTCGGCGAGGTCTGGGGGCACGCCTACGAGGAGGACACGCACACGCTGCGGGTGCACATCGCGAACCTGCGCCGCAAGGTCGAGCCGGACCCGCAGGCGCCGCGCTACATCCGCACCGATCCGGGCATCGGGTACCGCTTCGCGGCTTGATGCCTTCTTGATACCGGCGCCGGGATTCTTGACGGATCCTTGCCCGGGCGGGGCCGAGACTCGGTTCCATGAACTCCGCAGGAATCTTCGAGCCGGCCCGGGTGTGGCTCCAGCGGGGACCCTCGACCGGCGGATCGCCCTCGGCGCCGACCCCTCGACGAGCCCGTGAGCTCAACCGCCGTGCGCGTCAACTCACCTCCCATCGCTGCCGCGCCGGCTTCGCAGCCGGCATCCGCAACATCCTCGAGGAGGCGGACTACCCGCAGCGCTTCTACAGCGCCGCCGTTCCGGTTCATCGCCGTGAGGTCCTCCGCGAGCGGGGGTTCCTGGTGGCGATCGCCGAGGACCTGCTCAGCGACGACGAGCTGAGCCCGCGCGGCATCGCGCTGGTCGAGGAGCTGCTGACCGACGGCAGCTCGCCGATCTACTCACCGAGCTACGAGGGCGCGCTGCACGCGCGGCTGACCCACGCGCGGGCGGCGCTGCACCTTGGCTGACCTGCTCTCCATCGTCCTCGCGCTGCTCGCCTTCGTGGCGCTCTGGGTCATGCTCGAGGGGCTCGACCGCGTATGAGCGCCGCGGAGCTGTTCGGGCTCCTCGTCTCCCTGGCCGTGTTCGCCTATCTCCTCTATGCGCTGCTGCGCGGTGAGAAGCTGTGACCGCCCAGGGCTGGCTGCAGATCGCGATCTACGTCGCGCTGCTGACCGCGCTGACGCCGGTGATCGGCGGGTACATGGCGCGCGTCTTCCGCGGCGAGCGCGTCTTCCTCACGCCCGTGCTCGCGCCGCTCGAGCGGCTCACCTACCGGCTGACTCGGGTCGACCCGAGCGTCAACCAGGACTGGAAGGCCTACGCGCGCACGACGATCGTCTTCAGCGCGCTCTTCTGGGGCGCGCTCTACCTGATCCTGCGCACCCAGGGCATCCACCCCTTCAACCCCGAGGGCTTCCACTCGGGCACCTGGGACGTGACGTTCAACACCACGTCCTCGTTCGTCACGAACACGAACTGGCAGTACTACGGCGGCGAGACGACGATGACGTACTTCTCGCAGATGGCCGGCCTGGCCGTGCAGAACTTCGTCTCGGCGGGGGTGGGCATCGCGGTCGCGATCGCCGTCATCCGCGGGTTCGCCTCCCGCTCGGGCGCGTCGCTCGGGAACTTCTGGCAGGACCTGACGCGCACGCTGCTCTACGTCCTCCTGCCGATCTCGATCGTCGGCGCGCTCTTCCTCGTCTCGCAGGGCGTGATCCAGAACCTGTCGCCGTACGACACCTTCGGGACGCTCGCCGGCGGTGAGCAGACGCTCGCGCTCGGCCCGGTCGCCTCGCAGGAGGTCATCAAGGAGCTCGGCACCAACGGCGGCGGCTTCTTCAACGTCAACAGCGCGATGCCGTTCGAGAACCCGAGCGGCATCTCGAACTTCTTCGAGCTGCTGCTGATCCTGCTGATCCCGGCGGGGCTGACCTCGATGTTCGGCCGCTATGTCGGCAACCGCCGCCAGGGCTGGGCCATCTACGCGGCGATGCTGCTCATGTTCGTCGGCTCGGTGGCCGCGGTCTACCTCGCCGAGGTCCACGCGACGCCCGCCCAGCACCTCGCCGGCGTCGCCGACCGACCCGGGCAACCTCGAGGGCAAGGAGGTCCGCTTCGGCATACCCAACTCCGCGCTGTGGACGGCCGTCACGACCGTCGCCTCTTGCGGGGCCGTCAACGCCGCGTTCGACTCGCTCACCGGCCTCGGCGGCCTGGTGCCGATGTTCAACATGTCGACCGGCGAGGTTGTCTTCGGCGGGGTCGGCTCGGGCCTCTACGGGATGCTGCTGTTCGTCGTGCTCGCGGTCTTCATCGCGGGCCTGATGGTCGGCCGCACGCCCGAGTACCTCGGCAAGAAGATCGAGGCGCGCGAGGTCAAGCTGGTGATGATCGGGACGCTGTTCGTCCCGCTCGCGGTGCTCACGGCGACGGCGGCCGCGATCTCCACGAAGTGGGGCGCGCCGTCGATCTACAACCCGGGCCCGCAGGGCTTCTCCGAGACGCTCTACGCCTACGTCTCGCAGACGAACAACAACGGCTCGGCGTTCGCCGGCTACACCGGCTACCTCCAGCCGAACGGGACCAACGCCGGCGCCTTCGGCATCACCTTCGCCGACCTGCTCGGCGGCTTCGCGATGCTGTTCGGCCGCTTCGTGCCGCTCGTGGCCGCGCTCGCCGTGGCCGGGGCCGTCGCCCCCAAGCGCGTGGCGCCGCTCGGCCCCGGCACGTTCCGCACCGACACCGGATCTTCGTGGTGCTCCTGATCGGGACGATCGTCCTGGTTGCGGCGCTGACCTTCTTCCCCGCCTTCCTGCTCGGCCCGATCGTGCAGGGACTGACCGACCACCTCTTCTGATGCGACGCGACCTGATCAACTCCGCTCTGGCGATCCTCGTCTTCACCGTCCTGCTCGGGCTGGCCTACCCGCTCGCCACCACAGGCATCGCGCAGGTGCTCTGGCCCAACAAGGCCGACGGCAGCCAGATCGAGCGCGACGGCAAGGTCGTCGGCTCGCGACTGATCGGGCAGGACTTCCGCAAGCCCGTGAAGGGTCCGGACGGCAAGGACAAGCTCGACGCCGACGGCAACCCCATCCTCGAGGCCGACCCGCGCTACTTCCAGTCGCGGCCCTCCGTCACCGGCTACAACCCGGCGGCCACCTTCTTCAACAACCTGGGTCCGAACTCGAAGGACCTCAGGGCCATGTTCGAGGAGAACCTGGCCGCGTACCTCAAGCTCGAGCGCCCGTACAACCCGGGTCTCAGCAAGAGCGACGTGCCGCCGGACGCGGTGCAGACCACGGCTTCGGGCGTCGACCCGCACATCTCCAAGGAGAACGCGGCGATCCAGGCCCGCCGCATCGCGGAGGTGCGCGGGCTGCCGCTCGAACGCGTCCGCCAGCTGATCGAGGACAACACCGACGACCGCGGGCTCGGCGTCCTGGGCGAGCCAGGCGTGAACGTGCTCGAGCTCAACCTGGCGCTCGACGCGGACGGAGGAGCTCGATGAAGCGCCAGGACGGAGGGCTGTTCGGCGGCGCGGTGCTGCGCGAGGCGCTCTGGGCGAGCTTGACCAAGCTCGACCCGCGCGTCCAGATCCGCAACCCGGTCATGTTCGTCGTCGAGATCGGCGCCGCGATCACGACCGGCGGCTGGCTGATCCAGGCGTTCGGCGGCGCGCCGCTCGGCGGCGGCGACGAGCCCGCCTGGTTCACCTTCACCGTTGCGATCTGGCTCTGGCTGACCGTCGTCTTCGCGAACCTCGCCGAGGCGCTCGCCGAGGGCCGCGGCAAGGCGCAGGCCGCCGCGTTGCGCGCGATGCGCACGGAGACCGCCGCGCGTCTGCGCGACGGCAGCGAGAAGCCGGCCTCGGAGCTGACCCGCGGCGACGTCGTGGTCGTCGAGGCCGGCGAGTTCATCCCGGGCGACGGCACCGTGATCGAGGGGATCGCCTCCGTCGACGAGTCGGCGGTCACGGGCGAGTCCGCCCCGGTGATCCGGGAGTCCGGCGGCGACCGCAGCGCGGTCACCGGCGGGACCAAGGTGCTGTCCGACCGGATCGTCGTCGAGATCACGCAGCTCCCGGGCGAGAGCTTCCTGGACCGCATGATCGCGCTGGTCGAGGGGGCGTCGCGGCGCAAGACGCCGAACGAGATCGCGCTCGGCATCCTGCTCGCGGGCCTGACGCTGATCTTCCTGGTGGTGGTCGTGACGCTGCGGCCGTTCAGCGAGTACGCCGACACGAGCGTGTCGATCGCGACGCTGATCGCGCTGCTGGTCGCGCTGATCCCGACGACGATCGGCGCGCTGCTGTCGGCGATCGGGATCGCCGGGATGGACCGGCTCGTGCGGCGCAACGTGCTGGCGCTGTCCGGTCGCAGCGTGGAGGCGTCCGGGGACGTCGACGTGCTGCTGCTCGACAAGACCGGCACGATCACGCTCGGCAACCGCGAGGCGACCGAGTTCGTGCCGATGCCGGGCGTCGAGGAGTCGGCGCTCGCCGAGGCGGCGCAGGTCGCGTCGCTCGCCGACGAGACGCCCGAGGGCCGCTCGATCGTCGTGCTCGCCAAGCAGTACGGGATCCGCGAGCACCACTTCGACTCGGACGCCAACTTCGTCCCCTTCTCGGCGGAGACGCGCATGAGCGGGGTGGACCTCGACGGGACGCGGCTGCGCAAGGGAGCGGGCGACGCGATCATCAACTTCGTCGCCGCCGAGGGCGGCCAGGCTCCGCCCGAGCTCAAGCGCGCGGTCGACCGGATCGCGAGCGAGGGAGGGACGCCGCTGGCGGTGGCGCGCGACTCGCAGGTGCTGGGCGTCGTCTACCTCAAGGACGTCGTCAAGGAGGGGATGCGCCACCGCTTCGACCAGCTGCGCGCGATGGGCATCCGCACCGTGATGGTCACCGGGCGACAACCCGCTGACCGCGGCGAAGATCGCCGACGAGTCGGGCGTGGACGACTTCCTCGCCGAGGCGACCCCCGAGCGCAAGCTCGAGCTGATCCGCGAGGAGCAGCGCGACGGCCGCCTGGTCGCGATGACGGGCGACGGGACCAACGACGCGCCCGCGCTGGCGCAGGCCGACGTGGGCGTCGCGATGAACACGGGCACCCAGGCCGCGCGCGAGGCCGGCAACATGGTCGACCTCGACTCCAATCCGACGAAGCTCATCGAGATCGTCGAAATCGGCAAGCAGCTGCTGATCACGCGCGGCGCGCTGACCACCTTCTCGATCGCCAACGACGTCGCCAAGTACTTCGCGATCCTGCCCGCGATGTTCGCGGCGACCTACGCCGCCGGCAACGGCGACGGTCCGCTCGACAGGCTCAACATCATGGACCTGGGCACGCCGCAGTCGGCGATCATCTCGGCGATCGTCTTCAACGCGCTGATCATCCCGCTGCTGGTGCCCCTGGCCCTGCGCGGGGTGCGCTACCGGCCGATCGGGGCGACCGCCCTGCTGCGCCGCAACCTGCTGATCTACGGGCTCGGCGGCCTGATCGCGCCCTTCGTCGGTATCAAGCTGATCGACTTGCTGGTCCACAATGTGCTCGGGGCGTAGTGCGAGGCCACTACAAGATCTTCCTGGGCATGGCCGCAGGAGTCGGCAAGACCTACCGCATGCTCCAGGAGGGACGGGCCGAGCAGGGCGCGGGGCGCGACGTCGTCATCGGCTACCTCGAGCCGCACGAGCGGCCTGAGACCGAGGAGCAGGCGCGCGGCCTCGAGCGCTTGCCGCGGCGTGCGGTCGAGTACCGCGGCTCGACCGTCGACGAGATGGACCTGCCGGCGATCTTCCAGCGGGCGCCCGAGGTGTGCCTGATCGACGAGCTCGCCCACACCAACCCGCCGGGCCTGGAGCACGCCAAGCGCTACGAGGACATCGAGGACGTGCTCGACGCGGGCATCGACGTCTTCTCCACGGTCAACGTGCAGCACCTCGAGTCGCTCAACGACCGCGTGGCCGAGCTGACCGGAGTGCGCGTGCGCGAGACGTTCCCCGACCAGGTGCTCGGCGCCGCCGACGAGGTCGTGCTGGTCGACCTGACCCCGGAGGCGCTGATCGCCCGGCTGCGCGCCGGGAAGGTGTACCCGGCCGAGCGCGTGCCGGCCGCGCTCAACAACTTCTTCCGCGTCGAGAACCTGGCGGCGCTGCGCGAGGTCGTGCTGCGCCAGACCGCGGAGGAGGTCGAGTCCAAGCGAGCGCTGCCGGCCGGCGAGCTGCTGGGCACGCGCGAGGAGCTGCTCGCCGACGAGGCGCCCGCAGGCCGTCGCCGAGCGCGTGCTGGCGCTGGTCACGCCGCGCCCGCGCTCGCAGCGGCTCGTGCGCCGCGCCTGGCGCTCGTCCCAGCGGCTGGGGGCGGAGCTCGACCTGCTCTACGTGTTCAAGCCGGGGGCGCCGCCGCGAGGGGAGGAGCGCACGCAGCTCGAGGCGCTGCGCGGGCTGGCGTCGGTGCTCGGCGCCGCCCTGCTCGTGGAGGAGGGCGACGACCTGGTCGAGACCGCCGCGCGGGTGGCGACCGAGCGGGGCACCACCTACGTGCTGATCGGACAGCCGCACCCGCACACCGGGCTGCGGCGGCTGACCGAGTCGCTGCCCGACCGGCTGCTGCGCAAGCTGCCCGGCGTGGACGTCCGGATCGTGGCCGACCGTTCGCGGCGGCTGGAGCCGAGCGCGTGAGGGTGCGCCGGCGCGCCCCGCAGGCCGGCGGTGAGCGGCGCATCCTGTTCCCGTTCATCGGGCCGACCGTGTCGCGGGCGACGCTCGACGCGACGCTGCGGCTGGCGCGCGCCCAGGACGCGACGCTCGTGCCCGCCTACCTGGTCGTCATCCCGCACCACCTGGCGCTGGAGTCGGCGGCGCCGGTGCGCGTGTCCGAGGCCGCGCTGCCCGTGATGGAGCTGATCGAGCAGCGCGCGACGCGGGCGGGGGTGCCGGTCGACTCGCGCATCGAGCGCGGGCGCTCGCACCGCCACGCGCTCCAGGCGCTGGTGGAGCACGAGAGCTACGACACGCTGGTCGTGCCGGCCCGGACCACCAGCAGCGACGGCTTCGAGGCGGCCGACGTCGCCTGGCTGCTCGAGCACGCGCCCGGCGAGGTGCTGGTGCTGCGGCCCGGGGACGGGCTCAGGGCGCCACGCCCGTCAGCCGGGGCCACCTGACGGCGCGCCGCAGGGCGGCGCGGCTCGCCGGGTGGTTGGCGAGCGCGAACTCGGGCTTGAGCGTGGCCGACTGGTAGTAGACCGCCATCCGCACGCGCTCGTGCGACTTGACGAAGCCGAAGAACTGGCGGACGAAGTCGGGCCGGTCGGCGCCCCAGACGCCCCACTCGGCGAAGGCGAACGGCTTCGAGCGCCACTTGGGTTGCTGTAGAAGCGGTGGAACGCGGAGCTGTTGCGGTAGGGCGAGTACCAGGTCGTGCCGACCCAGTCGACGTAGGCCTTGCCGGGCCAGAAGTGGATCGGGTGGTTCTTCGGGATCTCCGGGTTGCCGAAGGAGAGCGGGACCCACATCAGGGCGATCCTCGCGCGGGGCAGGTCTCCACCCGACCGCACCGGCGGCAGCCCGAGGCGGCGCAGCTTCGCGTTGATCCGCGCGACGCTGCCGCCGCGGACGACCAGCGCGATCCGCCGCCACGCCTTCTTGAACCAGGCCGGGGTGTAGGCGGGACCGCGCGGGTTGCCGTTGCCGTCGTAGGCCGAGTACGGGTTGTTGGAGTTGTTCATCTCCGACAGCGGGCGCAGGTAGACGACCTGGCCGGTCTCGGCGACGAGCCGGTTGAGGCCGACGAGGAAGCCGTCACCACCGCCGCGGGCGAGGTCACGCAGCGAGAGGCCCGTCTTCTCGGTGCCGACCGACAGCATCGGATGCGAGCCCGCGCGCGCCGCGTCCTGGAGCCGCAGCCCGAGCCAATTGAAGTCGCCGCGCCAGTCGATGAAGTAGTTGAAGACCGCCGGGTGCTTGCCCGACTGCTGCTCGAACGCGCCGATCGCGCCCGGCTTGTAGCCGCCCTGGCCACCCCAGAGGACCTTGCCGCCCGGGGGTGTGTAGGGGTCGGCCGAGGCGGCGGCGGGGGCGAGGAGGACGAGGCAGGCGATTAGGAGAGTGCGGAGCAAGCAACGAGCGTAACCGCTCCGGCGATGTGTATCTTGGGCCTGTGAGAAGGCGCACGAATATGAACGTCGACATACACCTTGTGGAGCAGGCAGCGCAGGTCCTCGGGACGAAGGGGACTACGGCGACCGTGCACGCCGCGATGGAGGATGTTGTCGCTCGCGCGCGCCGCCGCCGCCTGGCCGCCCGCGACTTCCCCGACCTGACGCTCGACGGGCTGGCGGAGCTGCGCCGACCGCGCGAGCCGTAGCCACGTGCTGCTGGCCGACACGAGCGCGTGGATTCGGTCGCGACGCTCCGACGAGCAGGGGTCGAGGCGACGCTTCGACGAACTGCTCGTCGAGGGTGAGGTCGCCATCTGCGACATGGTCCAGCTCGAGCTGTTGGCGAGCGCACGCAACGCTGCCGAATTCGAGGAGCTGGCGGGGGACCTCGATGCGCTCCCTCAGGTACCGATCGAGCCGGCCCACTGGCGGCGCGGGCTGTGGGTGTACGGCGAGCTGGCGCGGCAGGGCGGTGCGCACCAGCGGTCCGTGAAGCACCCGGATCTGCTCATCGCCGCTGCCGCGGAGGCGGCGGGGCTGGCGGTGCTCCACTACGACGAGGACTACGACCGGATCGCGCAGATCACCGGTCAGAGGTGCCAATGGCTGGCGGCGGACGACGTCTCGGACGCCTGAGACGACCCCCGAGCCAACTGTCACAAAGTAGTCACAAAGTCCGGGTTTCATGTACCGTTCGGACCCCGCGAGGGAGGGCCCCGACGCAGCCGGCCCGTCGACCTCCCCGCGTCACCCCCTTGACGACGCACGCTCTGAAAGCATCTGACCCCATGCCGCTGCGCATGCTGCGGTACCTCGACCTCGCCTTGCTGGCGCTCGCGCTGCCGATCTTCGTCGCGGCCGGCCTGCCGCTGCTCGGCTACGCCGGCGCCGCCACGGGTTGGCTGGTCCAGCGCGGGGTACAGGCCCTCATCGAGAAGCGCGCCCGCGAATCGGACGACCCGCGCACCGTCGCCGGCCTGCTGACCGGCTCGATGATCGCGCGCGGCTGGATCGTGGCCGGCTCGATCTTCATCGTCGGCCTGTCCGAGCGCGAGGCGGGCCTGTCCGCCGCGATCCTGTCGATCACCCTCTTCACGTTCTACTTCACGGGCCAGCTGATCGGCCGTCCCTTCGAACCGGAGCGCAAGTGAGCATGCGCCGCAAGTTCCTGATCGGGCTCGCGGTCTACCTGCTCGTCGCGATCGCGCTCTACGTGATCTTCGGCTCCGACGGCAAGAACGAGGACTTCAAGCCCCAGGACGAGTTCAAGCTCGAGGACTGGATCTCGATCCAGATCGGCGGCCTCGACCTGTCGTTCAACAAGGCCGTCCTCTACCTGCTGATCACCTGCGTGCTCACGATCGGGACGATGGTCTTGATCGCGCGCCGCATGGAGGAGAAGCCGAACCGGATCCAGACGGTCATCGAGGGCGCGTACGACCTCACCTACAACCAGATCGCCAGGAACAACATGCCGTCGGAGGCCGCCGCCAAGTGGTTCCCGCTTCGTCGCCACGCTGTTCTTCTTCATCTGGTTCTCGAACATGCTCGGCTACATCCCGCTGCCGGTGAACAGCCACGAGACGGTCGACGTCTTCGGCCTCGCCATCCCGGCCTTCTCCCTCTACGCGGCGACCGCGAACCTCTCGATCCCGCTCGTGCTCACGCTCACCGTGTTCACGCTCTACCAGATCGAGGGCATCCGCAGGCACGGCCTGGTCAAGTACCTCAAGGGCTGGCTGCCGGCCGGCGTATCGGGACCCGCTGCGGTCCCGATCTTCTTCATCGAGGTGATCTCGCAGTTCATGCGGATCATCTCGCTCTCCGTCCGACTCTTCGCCAACATCCTCGCCGGCCACCTGCTGATCCTGTTCATGGGCGGCGGGCTCGCCGTGCTGCTCGGGCTGACCGTCGCTCGGCTGGATCACGCTGCCGATCGCGATCGCCTTCTTCTGCCTGGAGGTCGGCCTGATCGCGACGCTCCAGGCCTTCATCTTCGCCACGCTCACGTCCATCTACTTCGGCGAGGCAACCGCCGGGGGCCATTGATGGGGACCACTAAGGAGGATCAATGGATCTGGCAGTTCTGACCACATTCGCCCAGGCGGCCGACCCAACGGACGGCCTCAAGGCGATCGCACTCGGCGTCGGCGCCGGGCTGGGCACGATCGGCCCCGGCATCGGCGTCGGCTACATCTTCGGCAAGGTGATCGAGTCGGTCACCCGCCAGCCCGAGATGCGCGAGGAGATCACGAGCATCCAGTGGCTCGGCTTCGCCCTCACCGAGGCGATCGTCTTCTACGCGTTCATCTTCGGCCTGATCGCCTTCTTCCTCTAGGTGGGCGGCCTGGGCGACATCCTGTTCCTGGCCGCCGAGGAGGACAGCGGCGGCAGCTTCCTGGTCAGCCCCAACGTCGGGCTGATGATCTGGACGCTGCTCGCGTTCGGCACGACGCTCTTCCTGCTGAACAAGCTGGCCTTCCCGCGCATCGCGGAGGCGCTCGACAAGCGCCGCCAGGCGATCGAGGAGTCGATCGAGCACGCCGCGCAGTCCAAGCGCGAGGCCGACGAGCTGCTCGAGGAGTACCGCGCGCGGCTGCGCGAGGCGCGCGAGCAGGCCGAGGACATCACCGTCCGCGCGCGCAAGGCCGCCGACGCGCTCGCCGACGAGGCGAAGGCGTCCGCGACGAAGCAGCGCGAGGAGCTGATGGCCGCCACGCGCCGCGACATCGAGGCCGAGACCCGCCGCGCGCTCGAGGAGATCCGCAAGGAGGTCGCCAACCTGACGGTGCTCGCCACCGAGAAGGTCACGCGCAAGTCGCTGACCCCGGACGACCACCGCCGCCTGATCGAGGAGGCGCTGGGCGAGGTCGACTTCTCGACGCTCGCGAAGGAGAGCACGAACTAGGCCATGGAAGAGATCGCCGAGGTCTACGCGCGCGCGCTGTTCGAGGCCGCCAAGGACGACGACGTCCTCGACCGCGTGCACGACGAGCTGGGGCAGTTCGCGGACGCGCTCGACGAGCGACCGCAACCTGCAGGTGTTCCTGTTCTCCCCCTACTTCTCGAGCGAGGAGAAGAAGGACGGCATCCGGCGGATCGTGAGCGACGCCGACGAGCGCCTCCTCAACTTCCTCGAGCTGCTCGCCGAGCGCCACCGCATGCCGGTGCTGTTCCGGATCCGGCGCATCTTCGACGGGCTCTGGGCCGAGGAGAACAAGCTGCTGCCGGTCACGGTCACGAGCGCGACCGAGCTCGACGCCGGCCTCGTCGAGGAGATCGGCAAGCGCATCGAGGAGCAGACCGGCCGCCGCGTGGAGCTGTCCTCGAACGTCGACCCCGACGTCCTCGGCGGGCTGATGGTGCGCGTCGGCAACATGGTCCTCGACGCCACCGTCCGCAACCGACTCGAACAACTTCGAAAGCAAGTCGCCAAGGCGGCCTAAGGAGTCCCGAAAAGTGCAGATCAAGCCAGACGAGATCACGAGCATCCTCAAGGAGCGCATCCAGGGGCTCGAGGACGGCGGCGCGGACCTGTCCGAGGTCGGCACGGTCCTGTCGGTCGCCGACGGCATCTCCCGCGTCCACGGCCTCGACAACGTCATGTCGTCGGAGCTGCTCGAGCTGCCGCACGACGTGACCGGGCTCGCGCTCAACCTCGAGTCCGACAACGTCGGCGTCGTGCTGTTCGGCGAATGGGACAAGATCGAGGAGGGCGACCAGGTCAAGCGCACCGGCCGCCTGCTCCAGGTGCCGGTCGGCGACGCCCTGCTCGGCCGGATCGTCGACCCGCTCGGCCGGCCGCTCGACGGCAAGGGCGACATCGACACCTCCGAGACCCGCCCGGCCGAGTTCAAGGCACCCGGCGTGGTCGCCCGCCAGCCGGTGAAGGAGCCGCTGCTCACGGGCATCAAGCCGATCGACGCGATGACGAACATCGGGCGCGGCCAGCGCGAGCTGATCATCGGCGACCGCCAGACCGGCAAGACGTCGATCTGCATCGACACGATCATCAACCAGAAGGGCAAGGACGTTAAGTGCGTCTACGTCGCCGTCGGGCAGCGCATGTCGACGGTGGTGGACGTGGCCCAGCAGCTCGACGACAACGGCGCGCTCGACCACACGATCATCGTCGCGGCGCCCGCTGACGAGGCCGCCCCGATCAAGTTCCTCGCCCCCTATGCGGGCGCGGCGATGGCCGAGCACTTCCTCTACAACGGCGGCCACGCGCTGGCGATCTACGACGACCTCACCAAGCACGCCTTCGCCTACCGGCAGATGTCGCTGCTGCTGCGCCGCCCGCCCGGCCGCGAGGCCTACCCGGGCGACGTCTTCTACCTGCACTCGCGCCTGCTCGAGCGCTCGGTGAAGCTGTCCGACGAGCTCGGCGGCGGCTCGTTCACCGCGCTGCCGATCATCGAGACGCAGGCCGGCGACGTGTCGGCCTACATCCCGACCAACGTCATCTCGATCACCGACGGCCAGATCTTCCTGCAGTCGGACCTGTTCCGCTCGGGCGTGCGGCCGGCGATCAACGTCGGCATCTCGGTGTCGCGCGTGGGCGGCTCGGCGCAGACCACGCCGATGCGCAAGGTGGCCGGCAGGCTGCGCCTCGAGCTGTCCCAGTACCGCGAGCTGGAGGCGTTCGCCCAGTTCGGCTCGGACCTCGACGCCGACACGCAGGCCACGCTCAACCGCGGCGCCCGGCTGGTCGAGTCGCTCAACCAGGACGAGCGCGACCCGTGGCCGATCGAGAACCAGGTGGCGGCGATCTACTCGGGCACCGGCGGCTTCCTCGACCGCATCAAGGTCGAGCGCGTCCGCGAGTTCCTCGAGATGCTGCTCCAGCGGCTGCGCTCCGAGGACTCGGAGCTGATGGAGCACGATCGGCGAGGGCAACTGGGACGACTCGATCGAGGAGAAGCTCGGCAAGCACATCGCCGAGGCGATCGACGACTTCGGCCCCGACTTCGACGCCGAGGGCAACCCGCTCGAGGAGGGCGAGTCCGACCGCATCCTCTCCGAGGAGGAGCGCGAGAAGGAGGCCCGCCATCCGCAGGGCGACCAGGACGGCGACGGCGGCGAGGAGGCCGACGGCGACGAGGCCGAGGCGGAGGAGCAGGAGGCGGCCACCGCGTCGTAGCCGATGGCTTCCCTGAAGGACATCCGCGGCCGCATCGCGTCGGTCAAGAACATCCGCAAGATCACGCGGGCGATGGAGATGATCTCCGCCGCGCGGCTGCGCCGAGCCGAGCAGCGGATCGAGCACCTGCGGCCGTACGCGGACGCGCTGCGGCGCATGACCTCGCGCGCCTCGCAGGCCGCCGACAACATCCCCAACCTGCCGATCCTGCAGGAGAAGGAGCAGGTGTCCACGCGTCGGGATCCTGCTCGTGACCGGCGACCGCGGCCTGGCCGGGCCGTTCAACTCGCAGATCATCCGGGCCGGCAACGCGCGCGCGCGCGAGCTGAGCCGCGAGGGCGCGGAGGTGCTCTGGTACGCCTCCGGCCGGCGCGGCATCTCGTCGCTCGACGTTCCGCGAGCTGCAGATCGGCGCCAGCTGGGCCGGCTTCACCGACCGCCCGGCCTTCGCCGACGCGCGCGCGATCGCCGACGGCCTCACCTCCGCCTACGTCGACGACAAGGTCGACCGCGTCGAGGTCTTCTACAACGGCTACATCTCCCCGGTGAACCAGGAGGTGCGCCACGAGACGCTGCTGCCGCTGCAGCAGGCGGACGTGCATCGGCGACGAGGACGGCGACGATGACGACGACCCGCACTCGCGCGCGCTCTGGATCTACGAGCCCGACCCCGAGGAGATCCTCGCGCGGCTCGTGCCCGACTACGTCGAGATCTCGATCTATCGGGCGCTGCTCGAGTCGACGGCGTCCGAGCACGGCGCGCGCATGAGCGCCATGCGCAACGCCTCGGACAACGCCGGTGAGCATGATCGACGACCTCACGCTCGAGGCCAACCGCCAGCGCCAGGCGGAGATCACCCAGGAGATCATGGAAGTCGTGGCCGGTGCAGAAGGCCTGAGATAAGGAGACGATTTGGAAGCCGCAACCCAGACCACAGTACGCCGGGACCGTGGAGGAGATCCAGGGTGTCGTCGTGGAGGTCGCCTTCCCCGCCGAGCACCTGCCCGAGATCTACAACGCGCTCGAGATCACGCTCGAGCGCGACGGCGAGGACACCAAGCTGGTGCTGGAGGTGCAGCAGCACCTCGGCGACGACCGCATTCGCGCGGTCGCCATGGACGCCACCGACGGCCTCGCCCGCGGGGTCGAGGTGCGCGACACCGGCGGCCCGATCACCGTGCCCGTCGGCGAGGGCACGCTCGGGCGCATCTTCAACCTGCTCGGCGAGCCGATCGACGAGAAGGGCGAGGTCGAGTTCGAGGAGCGCTGGCCGATCCACCGTCCCGCCCCCAACGTCGAGGACCTCACGCCCACGCGCGAGATCTTCGAGACCGGCATCAAGGTCGTGGACCTGCTCGCGCCCTACGCCAAGGGCGGCAAGGTCGGCCTGTTCGGCGGCGCCGGCGTGGGCAAGACCGTGCTGATCCAGGAGCTGATCCACAACCTCGCCACGGAGCACGGCGGCCTGTCCGCGTTCTGCGGCGTGGGCGAGCGCTCGCGCGAGGGCAACGACCTCTGGCTCGAGATGACCGAGTCGGGCGTGATCGACAAGACCATGCTCGTGTTCGGCCAGATGAACGAGCCGCCCGGCGCGCGCATGCGCGTGGCCCTGTCCGGCCTGACGATGGCGGAGTACTTCCGCGAGCAGGGCGGCCAGGACGTGCTGCTGTTCATCGACAACATCTTCCGCTTCGTGCAGGCGGGCTCCGAGGTGTCGGCGCTGCTCGGCCGGATGCCCTCCCAGGTGGGCTACCAGCCGACGCTCGAGACCGAGATGGGCCAGCTGCAGGAGCGGATCACCTCGACCCGCCAGGGCTCGGTCACGTCGATCCAGGCGATCTACGTGCCGGCCGACGACCTCACCGACCCCGCGCCGGCGTCGGTGTTCGCGCACCTGAACGCGACCACGACGCTGTCGCGCGCGATCTCGGAGAAGGGCATCTACCCGGCCGTCGACCCGCTCGACTCGACCTCGACGATCCTCAAGGCCGACATCGTCGGCGAGGAGCACTTCGACGTGGCCAACCGCGTGCGCGAGATCCTGCAGCGCTACCGCGAGCTGCAGGACATCATCGCCATCCTCGGCATCGACGAGCTGTCCGACGAGGACCGCCTGACGGTGCAGCGGGCGCGCAAGGTCGAGCGCTTCCTGTCGCAGCCGTTCTTCGTGGCCGAGCAGTTCACGGGCACGCCCGGCGCGTACGTGCCGGTCGAGGAGACGGTGCGCTCGTTCAAGGAGATCATCGAGGGCAAGCACGACGACATCCCCGAGCGCGCGTTCCTGCTGAAGGGCACGATCGACGACGTGGTCGAGGCGGCGAAGGGGAGCGGCGATGGCGAGGACTAGCTTCCCGGTCGAGGTCCTGACCCCCGAGGGGAAGGTCTTCGAGGACGAGGTGGAGATGGTCTCCACCCGCACGACGACCGGCTCGATCGGCGTGCTGGCCAACCACGCGCCGCTGATGGCGATCCTCGAGCCGACCGAGCTGCGCCTCTACAAGTCGGACTCCGACGTGGTGCGCTTCGCCCAGGGCGAGGGCTACCTCCAGGTGGTCGACAACTCCGCGCTGGTGCTCGTGGAGGAGGCGATCGCCCCCGACGAGATCGACCGCTCGGCGTTCGAGGCGCGCCTCAAGGAGGCCCGCGAGGCGGCCGAGCGCGCCGAGGAGGGCTCGGAGGAGCGCGCCCGCGCCGAGCGCGAGGTCAAGCGCTACGAGGCGTTCCTCGAGGTCACGTCGGGCTAGCCGCCCGCCTTCAACGCAAGGGGGGCTGCCGGGGTACGCGGCCGCGCTACTGCAGCAACGAAGGGTGACGCATCGGGGGTGGGCCCCGAACGGCACCCATATGGTGCATTTGGGGGCCCACCCCTCAAACCGGACTGTCGCAGCCGGATGCGATGGTGGGGCCGCCCGCGGTCAGCTGTGCCAGGATCGTCGCCGCGTCGAAGTAGACGCGCTCGCAGACGATCCCCTCGCCCTCGAACTCGAACACGGCGATCATCCGGCAGGTGAACTCGCGGCCGTCGGCGCGATGCCGCGCAGCGGGCCGCGGTGGGTGCCCATCAGGTTGAACTCGACGATCACCGCGTCGTCGGCGTGGTGCATCGCGAGCAGCTCGTTGCGCTGGTCCGGGAAGGCCGTGCGCGACTCCTTGAAGTAGCGCCATCACCTCCTCGGCGCCGTCGTGCACCTCGCCGGTCGGGACGATCTCGTAGCGGGGTGGCCGAACGTGCCGAGCGTCGTGTCGAAGTCGTGCTCGTTCTCCGACTCCATGTGCTCGCGCACCACCGCCTCGCGCCGCTCGCGCAGGGAGGTCATGGCGGCGAGCCTACCCGAAGGCCTCGACCCGGCCGCCCTCGAGCCGGAAGTGGCGCGGGCGGGGTGTGCGGATGCGCATGTAGGCGGCCACGTCGACGTCGAAGTCGATGATGTCCCGGCCGATCACGACGTAGTCGACGTCGCGCGCGGCGCTGCCTCGGCGGCGGCCGTCGATCCCGCGCAGCAGCCGCGCCGGGGCGCGGACGTCCACGTCGCGCGCCGTCAGGCCGCCCTTGCGGAAGCCGGCCTGTGTGGGGAAGTCGTGCGTGGTCTCGAAGGCGATCTCGTGGTCGGCGCGGACCTGGATGTTGGTGCGCCGGTCGTCGGGGTGGACGATTACCGTGTCGATCCGCCCGGGCGCGACGCGCAGCGCGTCGAAGGCGCCCTTCACGGCGCGCCGACGACGGTCGAGCACCGCCAGGGCGCGGCGCAGGTTGGCGGGCCGGGTGAGCGCGTAGGGGTCGGTGCCGCGCACGGCGTCCGGGTCGTCGGGAACGGTGACCGGCTCTGGCTCTGGCTCTGGCTCGGGCTCGGGCTGGGGGTCCGCTCCGCCGCCGGTCTCGTGGCCGCCGCCATGCGCGTCGCCCACCGGAGCGGGGGTGTCGGCCTGCTCAGAGGTTTCGCGAGGCGGAGCGGGCTTGTCGTCGTCGTCGCCGCCCGTGAACAGCACGACGGCGATCGCGACGGCGGCGAGCGCCGCGATCAGGATCGTCATGCGGTTGGCGGACATGCGGCCCGCGATCCTACGGTCGCAGGTTTGCGGGCGGCGGCTCCGCAGCACTTCGTGAACCGCGCGCTGTCTCGGTAGGGTCGCGCGCCATGGGCGAACGCACGGAATACGCACCGGGACTGTTCAGCTGGGTCGACCTCTCCACGCCGACCCCGACGCGGCGAAGGCCTTCTACATCGACCTGTTCGGCTGGGAGCCCGAGGACAACCCGATCCCCGGCGGCGGGCGTCTACACGATGCTCCTCGAGGGGCGCAAGACGTGGCGCGCGCTGTCCGCCGGCGCGCGAGGGGCAGCCGACGGCCTGGAACTCGTACGTGACCGTCGAGAGCGCCGACGACGCCGCCGGCGACCGCGAGCAGCAGGGCGGCCAGCTGGCTGGCCAGCCCTTCGACGTCGACGGACGCCGGTCGCATGGCCATGTTCGCCGACCCGCAACGGCGCCGTGGTGACCTCTGGGAGCCGCGCGCGCAACCCCGGCGCGCGGCCGCGTCAACGAGCCGGGGGCGCTGACGATGAACCAGCTCAACACGACCGACCCGGCCCGCGCACAGGAGTTCTACGAGGGCCTGTTCGGGTGGCGCTTCGAGCCGCAGTCGAGGGCGACCAGCCCTACTGGGGCGTCTACAACGGCGACCGCCTCAACGCCGGCGATGCTGGGGGACCGGCCGCCCGTCGCGTGGCTGGTCTACTTCGGCTGCAAGAGCGTCGACGACGACGCCGTCCGCATTCCGGAGCTCGGCGGCACGGTGATCGTGGTCGAGCCGATGTCGGTACCAGCGGGCGCTTCCTTGTCGCCGAGGATCCGCAGGGCGGGTGTTCGCGCTGTTCTCGGGCGAGTTCGACGACTAGTCGCCGCGCTCCCTGGCGGCCTTTACGCGCTCCTCGTTGAGCTCGGCGACCGCCTCGACCAGCTTGCCCTGGTCATAGAAGTCGACGGCGATCATGCTGACCGGCAGGCCGAGCTTGCGGTGCGCAGCGGTGGGCCCGTTCCAGCAGGAAGCGCTTGGTCAGGAACGGCCGGTTGGCGCGCAGCGGGGCGGGAACAGGTCGGCCCAGTGGTTGAGCATCAGCAGCGGGCTGGAAGCTTCGCCGCGCTCGCGCGTGCAGCGCAGCTCGTGCACGTTCGTCGCGCCCAGCGGCGTGTCCTGCACGAACGAGAAGCCGTCGAGGTACCAGGGCACGGTCCCGTCCGCGTCCTTCTCGGCTGAACACGACCATGCGGCGACCGGAGTCCACCAGCTCGCCGAGCGTGGGCAGCGGCTCGTCGCGCGACAGCTCCGCCAGGTAGGGCGTCGAGCCCGCCTGCTCGAAGCGCTTCTCGATCTCGCGCGGCTTCACGTACGGCTCGATGAAGAGGATGAGCACCGCGCCGGGATCGGCCTCCAGGAACTCGCGCATCTGCTCGAGGACGTCGACCATGCGGGTGGCGCCGAGCTCGCAGACCGTGTGGCAGAGGAACACGTCGCGCTCGCCGGTGGCGTCCCCGGCCCCGAGCCGGCCGCCAGCCGCTCCGCCGCCGCCAGCACGTCCGGCGGCATGGCCTTCGCCACCTTGTTGCGGCTGCGGCCCTCGCGCTCGAAGTCGGTGCGCACGCGGCCGTTGGCAGTCTCCACGCCCCAGTGCGGGTCGATCAGGAACAGGCGGATCCCGTCCTCCAGCTGCCGCGCGATCGTGCGGCGCTGGTTGATGATGAACCAGCCCGGGCTGTTCGGCCGCGGAGAACGCGTTGTGGGTGCCGGCGAAGACCGCCTCGTTGAGCGGCAGGTCGCAGAGCGCTTTCGAGCCGTTGCACCCCGGCGGAGTCGCAGCCGGCGACGGGCGCCCGGGGATCGCCGCTGGTGACGACGCCACCAGCAGCAGCAGCCAGCCACCGCCACGGCAGCGCCCGCCACCGGGCGCCGATCAGGGCGCGCCGGCGCGTGCGCCTCTCCCTCGGCCGCGGTCTGGTCGCGCCGCTGGAGCAGGACGAGCAGCTCGGTGACGCCGAAGAACACGAGGTAGGTGCCGCCGGCGATGGCGGCGGCCTGCAGGGCGAGCGTCGGCGCGGAGCACGACGGCCACCCCGAGCGCGAGCACGGCGACGCCGCGCAGCACGCGCCCCGCGACGGTGCTCGGGCGCTCCAGTCAGGCGCCGCGCGCAGCTGCTCGGCGGGCGCCTTCACGTCGCCCGGGTCGAGCGCGGCGGCCGAGCCGGCGAGGACCACGCCCAGCAGCGCGAGCAGCAGGCCCCACGAGACCATGTCGCCCAGATAGGCGTCCAGTACCCCCGCGACGGCATCGCGGACCTCCTGGTCGGTCACCTCGTCGCTCGCCGGTCACGCCGGCGAGCACGCGGGCTGCGCAGGACCAGCAGCGCGATCGCGAGCAGCGTGCCGGCCGCCGCCACCCCGACGCCGCGCGCAGCACGGCCAGCCGCCGGTCCGGGGCGAGCGCCACCGCTGCGGCGAACGCGACCACCGCCAGCGGCGGCAGCAGCCATCCGAGCAGGCGCAGCTTGTCGGCGGTCGCCAGCGTCTGGCCGGCGAAGTCGTCACGGCTGAGCGTGAGCACGTCGGGGTCGAAGTCCGTCGGGATCTCCTTGCGCGACCTGCGGCGAGACCGAGCGCACGGCGAACTCGATCACGGTCAGCGGTGTCGCCGAGGTTGACGAGCGCGTTCTCGATCGGTCGCGGACGAAGAAGACCCGGTTGGCCTCGCCCGCGGCGTGCCGGAACAGGCGCCGGAACGGATGGGTCTGGACGACCGCCTCCACCACCGACTCGAGCAGCGGCCGCGCGGCCACCAGGTCGGCCGAGCCGCGGTCGATCAGGTTGATGACGATCTTGCGCGCGACGAGCTTGCGCACGTCGTCGTCCCGAGCGCCTCGTCGGCCCGGTCGACGAACGCCTCGCGGTCGATCACCTGCTCGCGCGCGTACAGGCTGACGGCGCCGGCGAACAGGAGCACCGCGCCGAGCACGACGAGCACGATGCTCGCCACGTTCCTGGTGCTCTGTGGAGAGCGAGGCCACGACGCGCCTCAGCCGCGCCGCGGGCGGCGAGACCGCACGGGTGTCCGGGCGCGCGAGCCCCTCAACGCGCGGCCAGACATCAGCGGGGGTCGGGACGCGAGCCCAGGGACCGGCCAGACATCAGCGGGGGTCCGGGGCGCGAGCCCCGGGACCGGCAGACATCAGCGGTCCGGGGCGCGAGCCCGGCTGTCATCTTCGTACGGCTCGTCGCGCTCGCGCACCGCCTCCTTGAAGCCGGCCTCGGCGGCGCGCTGGGCGAACGCGTAGCCCTCGGGCGTGTGGCGGGCGATGCCGTCGAAGAACGACGCCGAGCATCTGCGTGGCCTGCAGGCCCTGCGCGTAGAGCGCCTGGTTGACCAGCAGCTTCATCATCACCAGCTGGTTGACCGGCGTCAGCGCGATCCGCTCGAGCAGCGCCTCGAAGCGCTCGTCGAGCTCGGCCGCCGGCGGCGCCTCGATCGCCAGGCCCCACTCGAGCGCCTCGCGCGCCGTCGATCAGGTCGCCGGTGAAGAGCAGGCGCTTGGCCCGCTCGGTCGCCGATGCGGTACGCCCACAGCGCCGAGGTCGGGCACGCCCCAGACGCGCGCCGGCGGGTAGCCGATGCGGCGCGTCCTCGGCGATCACCAGCAGGTCGAGCACAGCGCCATGTCGGTGCCGCCGGCGACGCAGAAGCCGTGCACCTTGCAGACCGACCGGCTTGTCGGAGTGGAACAGGCTCATGAAGCCGCGCAGGTTGCGGCTCATCATCTGCCAGTCGACCACCGGGTCCCAGGTGCCGCGCGGGTCGTGGTTGCGGCCTGACCGCGGGTCGAGGGCGAGCCGCGGGGCCTCGGCGCCCGACCCTGACCCTCGGCCGACGACCAGGTCGTAGCCGCCGCAGAAGCCCTTGCCGTTGCCGGCCAGCGCGATCACGTGCACCGCGGGGTCGAGGTTCGCGCGCTCGACGCACTCGGCCAGCTCGCGCGGCATCGTCGAGCGTGATGCCGTTGCCGCGCTCGGGCCGGTTCGAGCGTGATGCGCGCGATCCGCCCGTCGACCTCGTAGTCGAGCGTGTCCAGCAGCGGCTCCGCAGCCTAACCGCGGGTAGAGTGCTCGCCTCCGCATGGCGCCGATGGACACCTACACGGAGGAGACCCGGGCGCTGGCTTGACCGGCGCTTCGGCGAGACCTGGCCGGACGGCGTGTACCTGGCCCACCAGCCGATCTACGGCTTCGACGCGGGTCACTGCGAGCCGTCGCTGCTGCCGCGCTACGTGCGGACGCTCGAGATCATGCGCGCGCTCGCCGCAGCTGCGCTTCGACTCGTGCCTCGACGTCGGGCGCGGCCGAGGGCTACAAGGCCGAGCTGGTGCGCGGCTGTTCGGGGCGCGAGGTCGTGGCCGACCGACCTGTCCGAGAGCGCCTGCGAGCGCGCGCGCGAGATCTTCGGGCTTACCGCGCGCGCCGGCGACCTGCACGACCTGCCGTTCGCGGACGGCGAGTTCGACGTCGCGCTCTGCAGCGAGACGCTCGAGCACGTGTCGAACTTCCGCGTCGCGCTGGCGGAGCTGCTGCGGGTGGCGCGGACGGCGGTGGTGATCACGGTGCCGCACGAGTCCGCAGGACCGCGTGGAGGAGAACCGCGGCTCGGGCGAGCCGCACGCGCACATCAACAGCTTCGACGCTCGACAGCCTCGCCTTCCTCGAGCGCGAGCGGCGGCCTGCGCGTGGTCGCGCGCCCGATCGTCAGCCCGCTCACGGCGGCCGCCGGCCGGCCTCGTCGAGGGCTCACCGCCGCGAGCTGCGCGAGCCGGCCGACCGCCACCGCACCTGGAACCGGCTCGCGCGCGCTCAACAACGCGGTCGCGCCGGTCACCGCGCGCGCGCTCGGCGCGCGCGCCGAGAGCGCGCTGCTGGAGCTCGACCGGGTCGGCCTGCGGCGCGCTGCGCGTTCACCGGGCGCTGCTGTTCGTCGTGCTGCAAGGACGCCTCGGCGCTGGTCGGAGCGCCCGCGGCGCAAGGTGACTGCCCGTGAGATCGTCGACTTCCGGGTGCCGTTCCACCACCTGCGCGCCAGGCCGCCAGCGCGCGCTCGACGATCGCGGCGGCGTCCACGCCGGCCGGCAGCGTGCCGAACGCGCGGCCGCCGTCGCCCGAGCCGGCCGGCGCAGAACGCGTCGGCCACCGCGGGCGGCGCGTGGCGCACCAGCAGGCAGCGCCTGCAGCGCCAGCGCCAGGTCCTCGACGATCGCGGCGCGCCGCCACTGCGGGTCGCCGTCGGCGAGCGCGGCGACGCGCCTTCAGCCGGTCGACGTGGGCGTCGAGCAGCGCGTTGGCGCCGCGCGCCAGCTCGACCTCGGCCAGGAAGGCGGGCAGGCCCTCGGGCTCCTTGGCCATCGCGCGCAGCACGTCCAGCGCGGCCACGTTGCCCGAGCCCTCCCAGATCGAGTTGAGCGGGGAGTCGCGGTAGCAGCCGCGGCATGCCCGACTCCTCGACGTAGCCGTTGCCGCCGAGGCACTCGAGCGCCTCGTCGGCGTGCGGCGGCGCGCGCTTGCAGACCCAGTACTTCGACGACCGCGGTGGCGAAGCGCCGGAACGGCGCGTCGTCCTCGTCGTAGGCGCGCGCGATCCGCATCGCGGTGGCGGTGGCGGCCTCGGACTCGATCGCCAGGTCGGCCAGCACGTTCTGCATCGCCGGCTGCTCGGCCAGCAGCTTGCCGAACGCGCGAGCGGTGGCGGGCGTGGTGCACGGCCTGGGCGGTGCCCCAGCGCATCGACGGCGGCCGAGCCGATCAGGCAGTCGAGCCGGGTGTGGTTGACCATCCGGATGATCGTCGGCACGCCGCGGCCCTCCTCGCCGACGAGCCGGCCGCGCACGCCGTGGAACTCGACCTCGCGAGGACGGCAGCGAGCGCGTGCCGAGCTTGTCCTTCAGGCGCTGGATCCGGAAGCCCGGGTCGCGCGCCCTCGAACAGGAAGCACGACAGGCCCGCGGGCGCCTGGGCGAGCGTCAGGAAGACGTCGCACGGGGGGTAGGAGCAGAACCACTTGTGGCCGGTGATCTCGTAGGTGCCGTCGCCCGCGCGGCTCGGCGCGGGTGGTGTTCGCGCGCACGTCCGAGCCGCCCTGCTTCTCGGTCATCGCCATGCCGGCGAGCGCGCCGTCGTCGTAGTCGGGCCGCGTCAGGCGCGGCTCCCACTCGGCCGCCAGCTCGGGGTTCTCGCGCAGCGCGGGGATCACCGAGTAGGTCATCGACACCGGGCACATCACGCCGGCGTTGACCTGGCTCCAGACGTACATCAGCGCGGCGCGCACGACGTGGGCGCCGGGCTGCGGGTCGCGCCAGGGCAGCGAGTGGATCTCGCGCTCGATCGCCTGGCGCAGCAGCCAGTGCCAGGAGGGGTCGAGCTCGACCTCGTCGACGCGGTTGCCGTAGCGGTCGTGGGTGCGCAGGACGGCTCGTTGCGCTCGCAGCGCTCGGAGTGCTCGAGCGCCTCGGGCGCTGCCGGCCAGCTCGCCGGTGTCGCGCAGCGCGGTCGACGCCCCAGCCGCCGCCCTCGCGCTCGAGCGCCTCGCGCAGCGCGCAGGTCGGCCTCGAAGACGTTGTAGGGCGCGAGCGGCGGCGCCTGGTTCGTGACCTCATGCGTGGACGCGCTCGTCGAGCACGGCAGGCAGTGCCTCCTCACGAGGATTGGACGAGGGTGGCGACGTCAGGCGACCAGCGGCTCGTCGGGCGCTCGCCGTCGTCGCGTCGGACAGCGGGCCGACGAGCGCCTCGCCGAGCGCGCCGACCAGCGCGGCGGCCACGGTGCGCGGTGTCGTGCGGGCGCAGCTCGCCGCGCGCGACGCCGTCCTCGAGCACGCCCGCGAACGCGTCGCGGTAGCCGCGCCGCAAGCGCAGGCGCTCGGTCTCGACCGCGGGGTCGACCGGCTCGGCGATCAGCGCGTAGGCCAGCACGGGCCCGGCCAGCGCGCGGCGGGCGAACGCCTCGACGCGCGGCGGCCACGCGCTCGCGCGCGGGCGCCCGTCGGGCGCCGGTCACCTCGGCCACCACGTCGAGCTCGCGCTGCGACGCGCGCCGGAACACCTCGGCGAACAGCTCGGCCTTCGAGGGGAAGTGGCGGTAGACGGTGCCGACCGCCACGCCGGCGCGCGCCGCCACCGCCTGGACGCCGGCGGAGGCGTAGCCGCCCTCGGCCACCTGGTCGAGCGCGGCGGCGACGATCCGCTCGCGGGTGGCCGCCCTGCGGGCCTCGGTCTGCTCGGTGGGGCGGTAGGGCATGACGAAGAAGTGAATCACGATTCACAGCTTTACGCAACCGGCGCGCCGGAGGCCGTCCGCTACGTTCCTTCGCCGATGCTCCGCCCCGCCGCCTCGCCCTTCTTTCGCTGGTCGCCCTCGTGGCCGCGGCGATCGCTGCGACCCCCGCCGACGCCGCCAAGCGGAAGGTGCCGTTCGGGTTCTTCGGCACGGCCATGTCGCCCGAGCTGTCGGACCCGGCGCAGGTGCCGGACGCCGCGCTGACGGAGCAGATGGGTCTGATGGCCCGCTCGGGCGTCGAGACCGTGCGCGCCTACTTCAACTGGGCGCGCATCCAGCCCGCCCGGCGCAGCTTCGACTGGAGCACCACCGATCGCCTGGTCGGCGGGGCGGCCCGGCGGCGGATGGCGGTGACGGCGAACGTGATGATCACGCCGCCGTGGGCGTCGTCGCGCCCGCGCTCGGCCACTCCCCATCTGTACGCACCCCGGGATCCGCGCGTGCTCGCCGCCTTCATGCGCCGGCTCGTCCTGCGCTACGGGCCGCGCGGCACCTTCTGGGCCGCCAACCCCGCGCTCCCGCGGGTGCCGGTGCGCCAGTGGCAGCTCTACAACGAGCAGATGGCGCCCTGGATGTGGAAGAGCAGGCCCTGGGCGAAGGTGTATACGCCCCTGCTGAAGGCCGCCTACCCGGCCATCCATCGCGCCGATCGCGGCGCCAGGGTGGTGGCCGGCTCCCTGGTGCACGTCGGCAGGTTCTCGCCGTGGGACGGCATGAGGGCGCTCTACGAGGCGGGCGCCAAGCGCTACTTCGACGTCGTCGCGATCCACCCGTTCACCAACGACGACCGCTCGGTTCGCCGCACGGTCGACCAGGTGATCGACATCGTCGACTTCGTCCGCGACCGGATGCGCACCTTCCACGACGCCCGCAAGCCCGTGATCCTCACCGAGCTGACCTGGTCGGCCGCGGTCGGGAAGCTGCCGGAGAGCAGCCTGACCGGCCTCGAGACCACCCCGAAGGGGACAGGTCGCCCGGATGAAGGCGGTGTACCGGCGGCTGGCCAAGGTGCGGCGCAGGCATCGGATCACCGAGACCTACTGGTACACCTGGGCGACCCAGTACGACGGGAACTCCGAGCAGGATCCCTCGTTCCGCTACGCCGGCCTGACGCGGTGGAGGGGCGGGGTGTTCTCGCCGATGCCGATCCTGCGTGTGTACGCAAGCCTGGCGGCCCGCTACGAAGGGTGCCGCAAGACCTCGAACGCACGCCGATGCCGCTAGCCGAGTGGCCTCGGCAACCGGCGAGGGGGACATAAGAAGCTTGCTACGGTCCTTCGCGATGATCCGCCTTCGCCGTTCCACGCTGCTGCTGACCCTGGCCGCCCTGGTGGCCCTTACGATCGCCGCCGCTCCGGCCGAGGCCGCGAAACGGAAGGTGCCGTTCGGCTTCTTCGGCACGGTCGTGCCGCCGGAGCTGGCCTATCCTGGCCGAGTCTCCGACACGGTGCTCGACCAGCAGTTCGGAAGGATGGCGAGCTCGGGCGTCGAGTCGGTCCGGATCGCGCTGGCTTGGGAGGACCTCGAGCTGTCCCAGGGGCGCTACCGCTTCACCAACATCGACCGGCTCCTGCGGGTCGCGTCGGCGCACCGGCTGCAGGTGCTCCTCAACGTGACGGCGACCCCGCTCTGGGCGAGCTCGAAGCCGAGGAGCCGCGACTGGTTCAGGGCGCCGCCCAGGGACCCGGCCGTGTTCGGCGCGCTGATGGGCCAGCTGGCCGCGCGCTACGGCCCGAACGGCACGTTCTGGACGCTGAACCCGACGCTGCCGAAGGCGCCGATCCGCCACTGGCAGATCTGGAACGAGCAGAACGCGCCCTGGCACTGGAGCAAGCGGCCGTGGGCGCCGAGCTACAACAAGCTGCTGAAGGCCTCCTACCAGGCCATCAAGGCGCAGGACCGGGGATCGACGGTGGTGGCAGGGTCGTTCGTGGCCGCCCCGAACTACAGCCAATGGGCGGCGACCCGGGACCTCTACAAGGCCGGCGGGAAGCGTTGGTTCGACCAGATCGCCGTGCACCCGTTCACGATCAACAAGCGGTCCGTGGACGGCACGATCGACCAGATGCTCGAGATCGTGCGGCTGGTGCGCAAGGAGACGCGCCGGGCGCGCGACGGGCGCGTGCCGATCATCATCACCGAGCTGAGCTGGCCGGCGTCGGTCGGCAAGATCCCGAAGCGGGCCCTGCTCGGGCTGGAGACAACGACCAAGGGGCAGAACCAGCGCCTGAGGCTGGGCTACAGCCGCCTCGCCAAGCAGCGCCGCAAGCTGGGCGTGGCCCAGGCGTACTGGTACACGTGGGCGACGCAGTACGACCGCAAGGGCGCCGACTCGGTCATGTCCTTCCGCTACGCGGGGCTCACGCGCGTTCGGAGCGGCGTGTTCTCGGCGATGCCGATCCTGCGTACCTACACCAAGATCGCCGCGAAGTACCAGGGGTGCCGCAAGAGCACGGATGCCCGCCGCTGCCGGTAGCGGCGGGCCGCTGTGCTGACCGCTCGACGGTTGTCGTTTGCCGGATCGCGGATTAGGCGCGAGACTGGACCGTCGTGCATGAATCGACCCTGAAGGACCGCACCCTCGCCGCCCTTGCGGTAGCCCAGCTCCCGCTCGATTCCCTCGAGCTGCCGATGCGCGCGCGCCGGCGCGACAACATCGGGCGGCTGGCGCTGGTGGTGGCGGACGTGGCGTCCGTGGTCCTCTCCCTGCTGGTCGTGTCCGCGCTCAGCGGAGCGCACTTCACGATCTGGGTGCCGATCCTGCTGCCCTTCTACGTGCTGCTGGCGAAGATGGCCGGGCTGTATGACCGCGACCAGTTCGTCCTGCACAAGACGACGCTGGACGAGGGACCCGCGCTGGTCGCGGTGTCCGCCATCTTCACGCTCGTGGTCGAAGCCGTGCAGGCGCTCCAGTTCCAGGGGCGCTCGCATCCGCTGCTGCTCTGGGGCCTGATCACCGTGGTGCTGCTGGTCGCGCGCGGCGGGGCGCGCTTCGTGATCGTGCGCACCACCCCCAGCGAGCGCGTGCTGATCGTGGGCGACGCCGCCTCTGCCGCCGCGTCAGGCGCAAGCTGCGCGCCGACCCGAGCCTCAACGCGACCGTCGTCGGCCGCGTGTCGGTCGAGGACGGCCCGGCTACGCCGCCCGACAAGCTGCTCGGCACGATCGACGACCTGCCGAGGGTGCTCGAGCACCACCACGTCGAGCGCGTGGTCGTCGCGCCGACGCACGAGGGCGGGGAGGACGTGGTCGACGTGATCCGGCTGGCTACCGCCTGCGGCGTGCGCGTGGCCGTGCTGCCGCGCATGCTCGAGGTGATCGGGACGTCGGTGGAGTTCGACGACCTCGGCGGCCACATGCTGCTCGGCGTGCGCGGCTTCGGGCTGTCGCCGTCGTCGCGCTTCCTCAAGCGCGTGTTCGACTTCGTGGTCGGCGCCGGCCTCTTGGTGGTGCTGTCGCCGCTGCTGCTCGCGATCGCGGTGGCGATCAAGCTGAGCTCCCGGGGCCCGGTCCTGTTCCGCCAGAAGCGCGTCGGCCGCCACGGCGACGAGTTCGAGGTGCTCAAGTTCCGGACGATGGTCGACCACGCCGACCAGCTCAAGGACGACCTGCTCGAGCGCAACGAGGCCGCGCCGATGTTCAAGATCGCCAACGACCCGCGCACGACGCGCATCGGGCGGCTTCCTGCGGCGCCGCTCGCTCGACGAGCTGCCGCAGCTCTTCAACGTGCTGCGCGGCGACATGAGCCTGGTGGGCCCGCGGCCGCTGATCCTCGAGGAGGACCGCCTCTTCTCGGGCTGGCAGCGGCGCCGCTACCACGTCGCTCCCGGGATGACCGGCCCTTGGCAGATCCTCGGGTCGAGCCGGGTCCCGATGAGCGACATGGTCACGATCGACTACCTCTACTGCGCCAACTGGTCGCTCTGGCTCGACGCCAAGATCATGGCCAGGACGATCCCGTACGTTCTCAGCCGGCGCAGCCCCGAGTTCGGCTAGGCGGCTTCCTCCAGCAGCACCTCGGCGTCGGGCTCGACCTCGGCGACCGCGGCGGCCGGCTGCGTGCGCAGCAGCCCCACGGTGAGCGCGATCGCGCCCAGCACTAGGCCGACGCCGATGGCGAACGCCAGGTGGTAGCCGTCCGTGAGCGCCGCAGCCGTCGACTCGCCGTCGGCCAGCAGGCCGTCGGAGCGCGTGGTCGAGAGCGTCGCGAGCACCGCCAGGCCGAGCGCGCCGCCGACCTGCTGCGTCGTGTTCACGAGGCCGGAGGCGAGGCCCGAGTCGCTGGCGGTGGCGCCCGACATCGCGAGCGTCATCAGCGCCGGGAACCCGAGCCCGGCACCCACGCCGAGCAGCAGCATCGACGGCAGGATGTCGGCCACGTACGTGGCGTCCACCGGGGCGCGCGCGAACAGCGCCAGCCCGGCCGCGATCAGCACCAGGCCGGGGAGCAGCGTCTGAGCCCCGCCAAACCGCGTGACCAGGCGGGCTGACACTCCGACCGAGAGCACCCCGATCGCGAGCGCCACCGGGAGGAAGGCGAGGCCGACCTCGAGCGCGTCGTAGCCCAGCACGCGCTGCATGTAGAGCGCGCCGAGGAAGAACACCCCGAACAGCCCGGCCACCATCAGCACCTGGATCAGGTTCGCCCCGGTCACGGTGCGCGACCGGAATATGCGCAGCGGCACGAGCGGGTTGGTGGCGCGCGCCTGGCGCAGCACGAAGCCGGCTAGCAGGCTGACCGCGACGGCGCCCAGGCCGAGCGTGTGCAGCGAGCCCCAGCCGTAGTTGCTGGCCTCGACGATCGTGTACACGCCGAGCATCAGGGAGCCCACGATCAGCAGCGCGCCCGGCACGTCCGCGCCGCGCTCGAGGCCGATGCCCTCGTCGGGATCCAGCAGGCGCCAGGCGACCACGGCCGTGGCAATGCCGATCGGCAGGTTCACGAAGAAGATCCAGTGCCAGTTGATGGCCTCGGTCAGCACCCCGCCCGCGAGCAGCCCGATGGACGCGCCGGCGGCGGCGACGAAGCTGTACACGCCGATCGCGCGGGCCTGCTCGGCCGGCTGCGGGAACATCGAGACGATCATGCCGAGGATGACCGCGGACGCCATCGCGCCGCCGACGCCCTGCACGAAGCGAGCCCCGATCAGCACCTCCTGGCTCTGGGCCAGGCCGCACAGCAGCGATGCCACGGTGAACACCGTCAGGCCGGCGAGGAAGACGCGCCTGCGCCCGATCAGGTCGCCGACGCGGCCGGCGAGCAGCAGCAGCCCGCCAAAGGCGATCAGGTAGGCGTTCACGACCCACGCGAGGCCGGACTGGGTGAAGCCCAGGTCCGTCTGGATGGAAGGCAGGGCCACGTTGACGATGGTCTGGTCCAGGATGATCATCAGGAACCCGACGCACAGCACCAGCAGGGCGGCCCAGCGGTCACGGTCTGTCTTTGCGTCTACGGCATGCATCGTTCGACCGTAGCAGATCATCCCGTACGAGACGATCTGTTGTTAACCGAATGTTGGCGAGCGGCCTACGCGCGCCGGCGGACCGGCTGCGAGCACACCACCGGGTCGGCCAGCCGACTGCACACGAGCGTGGTGAGCGAATGCAGGAAGGCCTTGCGCTCGGCCGGCGGGAGGGTGGCGAGCACGTCGGCGTGGATGCGCTCGACGATCTCGTCGGCGGCTCGGATCTTGCGCTGGCCGGCCTTCGTCACGGAGATCACGCGGGCGCGCCGGTCCCCTGCCGACGGGCGCCGCTCTGCCAGGCCGGCGGCCTGGGTTCGTCGAGCGTGACGACCAGCGTGGTCTTGTCGAGCCCGATCATCTTCGTCAGATCGGTCTGGGTGAACTCGCCCTTCATGGCGGTCTTGAGCACGTGATAGGCCCGCGGCGACACGCCCAGCCCCTCGAGCGCCGCGGTCAGCTCGGTGGTCAGCGTGTAGCTCGCCTGCGAGAGCAGCCACGCGAGGTTCGCGGCAAGCGGCGACGCCTCGGCGATCGCCGACGCGGTCTCCTCGGAGAGCTTGCCCATGCTCTCGATGCTAACGGGAGCTACAGCGTTCGAGGCGGATCCGCGGGATCGCGGACGTCCATCGGCGTGCCGATGTGGCCGTCGCCGCCGTTGCTCCGCCGAGGCCGTCGTGGCGGCGGTGGCGCGCGCGTAGGCGGCGTAGCCGCTCATCGCCGACCCGCCGTTGGCGACGACGCCCAGGACGTTTGCGTCGAGGCCCTGGAGCTGGTCGCGCAGGCGGCTGGCCTCCGGGCCGCGGCGTGGAGTTGACGGAGGCCGTGACCAGCACGCCGTCGACGTGGCGCAGCAGCGAGATCGCGTCGGACGACGTGCGGCATCGGCGGCGTGTCGATCACCACCAGGTCGTGGTCCTTGCGGAGCACCTCGAGCACTCGCGCCATGACCGAGGACTGCATCAGCGCCCACGGGTTGGGCGCGGGCGAGCCGGCCACGATCACGTGCAGCGGACGCGGATGGCCGACCGGGTTGGCGCTGCCGGGAATCGGCAGGATCGTCTGGAGGGCCGCCGAGATCGACACCTCGCCCTGGAGCGCCTCCGCGAGCCCGGGCGCGGTCTCCAGGTCGTAGCGCTCGGCCAGGCTGGGGCGGCGCAGGTCGGCCTCGACGAGGGCCACCGACAGCCCGCCGGAGGCCGCGGCCGCGGCGAGGTTCCAGGCCACCGTCGTCTTGCCTTCGCCGGTGCGCGCCGACGTGACGAGCACGCTGCGCACCGGCTCGGCGCGCGCGAAGCGCAGGTTCATCTGCAGCATTCGGAACGCCTCCGCCACCTGCGGGCGGCAGGTCCGCGAACGGCTTGTGGCGCTTGAGCGCACGGCTGCGCGGCACCGTCGTGAGCACCGGCGCGTCGAAGGCGGCCGTGACCTGCTCGGTGCGGCGCAGCTTGCGGTCGGCCTGCTCGCGCACGCAGCGCCAGGCCGACGCCCAGCAGCACGCCGAACAGGGCGCCCAGCACGATCGTCTGGATCGGGTTGCCGGCCTCGGTGGTCGGCATGTAGCCGCGCTGGATGATGCGCGGGCTGCCGGTGCCCGTCTCGGCGAGCGTGCGCAGCCGCTGGCGTCGTAGCGCAGGTCGTGCGCGAGCCGCGATCTGCTGCTCGGGGGCGGCACCTCGGCGAGCTGTGCCTGGACGTTCTCGAGCGCCCTGCGGCCTGCGCCGCGCTGGTCCTGTCGGCCAGTCGCTGCGCGTTCTCTGCGTAGACGGTCGCGAGCTCGCGCGCGCGCTCCTGGCGGACTTGGCCTCGGCCGCGACGTGACCACGTCGGTGTCCTTGGCTGTCGGTCGCGCGACCGTCTCCTGGATGTCGTCGGCCGACAGTCCTGGCCGCTGCGCCTGGAGCTCCTGCGCCGCGGCCACGGCGACCGCGCGCGAGCCGACCATCTGCGGCGTTGTCGGCGGCCAGGTTGTCGGCGTCCGGCGTGCCGGGCAGCACCCCGAGGCCTGCGCTCGGGACCGATCGTCTGGCTGAACAGCGAGCTTCGCGGTGGACTCGTAGCTGTCGCGCGTGGCGTAGGCGAAGCGCCGCCGCGGCGCCGGCCGCCAGCAGGGTCGGCGATCACGACGATCAGGGCGCGGCGGCGCAGGACCGAGAGCAGGGAGACATGCTCGCTAGTCGGTCGGTTCCACGCCGTAGGGGATGGGATTCTCTGGAGAGGCCACGAAAGAATCAGGCTACATGAAGGATCCATGGATCCGGCGCAAGTGGGGATGCCCCAGCGAGGCTTGAACATCGTGCCGGCGCGTCTTCGCCATCGCGCCGTCGGCCATGCTGACCGATCACCTGCCGCACGGCGACGGGCTGGTGGCGCTTGGCTTCATCGCGAGATGGCCGCGCGCGGGCACGAGCTGCACGTCGCCGCCCACCGCGTCGACCTGGCCGCGAGCTGCCCCCGACCGTGCACATCACCACGTGGGACCGCCGCCGCGCCCGGCGTGGGCGGGCCGGCCCGCGTCCATGTGGCGGCTCGCGGCGGCTCTTCCGGCGCCTGGCCGCGGCGCCGCTTCGACCTCGTCCACCAGCTCAACCCGGTCGACGCGGGCCTGCAGCTCGCGCTCGCGGGCGCACGGCGCGCCGCTCGTGCTCGGGCCCCTACGTGCCCGCTGGGCAGCGTCCGGCCCCGGCGCGCGACGCGCCGGTCGGCTCGGCGGCGCTGCGCGCGAAGCGCGCTGGTGCGCGCGCGCCCAGCAGCGGCGCGCGACCACGGTGCTGCTGTCCACGCCGCGCGGCAGCGTCCAAGCTCGACCCGGGCGCCGCGCGGTCGCTGCGGGTGCACGAGCTCCCGCACGGGATCGACGAGCGCGCCTGGCGCCCCGGCGGCGCCCGCGGCGCCGGCCAGGACGTGCTGTTCCTCGCCAACCTCGAGGTGCGCAAGGGCATCCACGTCCTGCTCGACGCGTTCGAGCGGCTGGCGCCGAGCGGCTCCGCAGCGCGCGGCTGCGCGTCGCCGGCGCGGGCCCCGAGGACGACGCGGCGCGCGCCGCGTCGCGAGACGCCGGCCCTGAGCCGCGTCGAGCTGCTCGGCCACGTCGAGCGCGACCGCGTGACCGCGGCCATGCAGGCCGGCGACGTCTACTGCCCGCCCTCCTACGGCGAGCCGTTCGGCATGACGGCGCTGGAGGCGATGGCCTGCGCCCGGCCCGTGGTGGCCACCGACGCCGGGGGGCTGCGCCATCTCGTGCCCGACGACGGCGGGCGCAAGGTGCCGCCGGGCGACGCCGCGGCGCTGGCGGCCGCGCTGGAGCGAGCTGCTGGTCGACCCCGGCCTGCGCCGGGCCATGGGCGAGCGCAACCGCGAGGTGGTCGAGGAGCGCTTCGCCTGGTCGCGCGTGGGCGACCGCCTGGAGCGGATCTACGTGGAGGCGGCGGGCGCCTCGGCGGCGCCGCGCGCAGATACCTCGGCCTGACGACGCACCGAGGCCTCCGCCTGGCGGCGGCGGAAGTCGTAGGCCAGCACCTGAGCCGCCGATGAACCACAGGATCACGCCGTGGCTGCCGTAGAACTCGTCGCCGGCGGCAGCAGCACCAGCAGGAGGATCGAGCATCGCGAACAGCAGCCAGCGCAGCTCCTGGCCGGGAGCGCGCGCTCGGCGCCGTTCCACGCCGCGACGCAGCATGTAGCCCAGCGCGACCATCACCAGCAGGAACCCGATCGGCCCGACCTGGTACATCAGCGACAGGTAGCCGTTGTCGGGGGCGCGCAGCTCCGACTCCCGCTCAGCTTCGTCGACTCGCCCGCCGTGCCGAGCCCGTGGCCGAGCGGCGCCCCGACGCCGCCGGGCAGCGTGCTGCCGAGAGGTCGCCGAGCGGTCGTCGCCGAGTCGTCGCGCGCCGAGGTTGTCGATCGTCTCGAAGCGCTCGACCACGTCGTTGCGCCGTCGTGGCTCACCGGCGACAGCGCCAGGGTTGCCGCCACGGTCACCGCCGCCGGCGCCGAAGACGACGCGCGCGCTGCGCCCGCGCGAGACGACCACGTGCGCGATGCCCGCCGCGATCAGCGCCAACCAGGCCGAGCGCACGAACGTCAGCGAGAGCGCGACCGTCACGATCGCCGGCGCCGGCGATCGCGATCGCCGCGCGCCGTGTGGACGGTCAGGTAGCAGAGCAGCGACAGTGCCAGCAGCGGGGCCAGCGCGCCCGGGCTGTTGAGCGTCGCCGAACACGCGGACCTTCGCCGTCCTCGACACGCCCGATGCTGTCGAAGTCCCTGGCGTCGAGCCACTACTGGTCCCACGTCGGCAGGTGGAGGCGCGCTGGACGATCGCGTAGACCGCGATCACCGGGACCACCGAACAGCAGCACCCGCCGCAGCGTGCTGCCTGGAGGGCGCGCGCTCGCCGATCCCAGCACGGCGCCGCAGACGCCGGCCGTGTACGCGATGAAGGCGTACAGCGCCGAGCGCGGGCCGGCCACGAAGCCCACCGGCAGCCCGATCGCGAAGCCGGCCGCCGCCAGCAGCAGCATCGCGCCTGATGTTGGTCGGCACGTGCACGCGCAGCGAGCTCGATCGCCGCGAGCGCGCCGTCGCGAGGAACGGCGCCAGCGACAGCGGGTCGTTGTTCGACGAGCCCGTGATCAGGCCGAACACGCGGCGCAGGCCCGGCACCAGCAGCCACAGGACGAACACGCGGTCGATGCCCCAGGCGCGGTCGTACTGGTAGAGCGCACCACGAGCACGACGAGCACGAGCGCGCACGCCGCCTGGAGCGAGACCGTGATCGTGACCCCGAGGACGAGCGCCGCGGCGCCGCCGACCAGCAGGACCCAAGCCGAGGTCGCTGCCGGCGCCCCGCGCCGCGTGCGGCCGGCGCCGCAGGCGCCAGATCAGCTCCGCCATCGGCCCTGTCGCTCGTCGCGCGCGGCGGCCATCGGCGCCGGTGCGCGCCGGGCGCGGCTCGGCGATCGCGCGCTCGTAGACGGCCAGCATCTCGCGCCGCGTGGACGTCGTCGCGGAACGGCGCGGCGGCGGCCGGCCCGCGCCGCGGCCATGCGCCGCAGCGCGCGCGCGGTCCTCGAGCAGCTCGCGCGCGGCGGCGGCCCACGCGCTCGGGCTGCTCGGGCGGCAGCAGCCGGCCGCTGACGCCGTCGTCGACGAGCTCGGGGCCGGCGCCGTTGGCGCTCACCAGCGGCGGCGTGCCGAGCGCCATGCTCTCGACCGTCACGAGCCCGAAGGGCTCCTCCCAGGACGGCAGCAGCGTCAGGTCCAGCGCGCGCATGATCTCCGGCACGTCGCCGCGCTGCCCAGGAAGTGGACGGCGTGCCGGACGCGAGCTCGTCGACCAGCTCTTCGAGCGTCGCGCAGGAAGGCGTGGTTGTCGTAGCGCACGCCCTTGCCCCCGAAGGCGATCTGGCCGACCAGCAGCAGGTGCGCGTCGATGCCGCCGCCGCGCAGCTCGGCGAGCGCGCGGATCGGCGGTGTCCTGGCCCTTCCACGCGGTGATCTGGGCGATCTGGCCGATCAGCGCGCGCGTCCGGGCGCGATGCCCGAGCTCCTCGCGCACCGGCGCCGGGCTCACGCGGGCGGGGTCGAAGCGGGCGTGGTCGATGCTGTTGTAGACGCGCGTCGCGACCGGGTGGGGGAGGCCCTCGTTGAAGCGCTCGGCCGTGAAGTCCGACACCGCGGCCACGGCGCTGGCGGTGCGCACGATCACCGACCGCACCGCCCGGCCCATCTGGGTCAGCGGGATGTGCTCGTGGGCGCGCACCACGATCGGGGGCGCGCCGCGGCGCGCGCGATCGGCGGCCATCAGCCCCACGCGCGGCGTGTTGGCGTGGATGACGTCGGCCTTGAAGCGGCGCGCGGCCTTCGCGAGCGCAACGCCGCCGGCGCCGAGCTTGCCCCAGGCCCTTCGGCGTCTGCGACCGGGTGCAGGCGCAGGCTGGCGTCCACCATCGGCAGCGACATGCGCTGGATCCCGTTGCGCGTCGACCTCCTTCGCGAGCCGCCCGGAGTCAGGGCATGCGATGCAACGTCGTGCTCGTCGCGAAGCCCCGCGACGAGTCTCATCAGCGATACTTCCGCGCCGCTCCAGGCGCTCGTGTGGTTCGCGAGCAGGATTTTCACGGGACGATCCGATCCGAGGCCGCCAGTGAACGCCCGCGCGCGACGAAGCTGCGCGGACGGGCTATGCGGCGATGTGGCTCGCGCCGCTGCGCCTCCGTGTTTCCGTTTCCGTGGCTGCGGTAGCCGTTGTACCGCGCGCGGGACCAGGGCGGCCACGCTCGCGGGATCGGGCTGCGGCTGGGCCAGCACGCACTCATACACGTCCAGCATGTCACGAGCATGCACTTCGTCGCTGAAGCTGGCGGTCGCCGCCCGGGCGCCTGTGCCCATGCGGGCGAGCGCCTCGCGGTTGCCCAGCAGGTCGCGGACCGCGGAGGCCCACAGCTCCGGACGCTTCGGCGGCAGCACGCGGCCGGACACGCCGTCCTCCACCAGCTCGGGGCCGCCGCCGACGCTGCTGACGAGCAGCGGCGTCTCCATCGCCATGCTCTCCAGCATCACGTTCGCGAACGGCTCGTCCCAGGACGGCAGCAGGGACAGGTCGAGCTCCCGCAGGATGCCCGGCACGTCGCGCCGCTGGCCGAGGAAGTGGACGCTGTCCTGCAGCGCCAGCTCGTCCACGAGCCGGTGCAGCGACTCCAGGTAGGCGTGGTTGTCGTAGCGGACGCCCTTCCCCGAGAACGCGATGTTGCCGACGATCAGCAGGTGGGCGTTCACGCCCTCGCCGCGCAGCTGCCCCAGAGCGCGGATCGAGGTGTCCTGGCCCTTCCAGGGCGTGATCTGGGCGACCTGGCCCAGGAGTGCCGCCTTCGGCTCGATGCCGAGCTCCTTGCGCACACCGGCCGGCCTGACCCGATCGGGGTCGAAACGCTCGCGGTCGAAGCTGTTGTAGATGAGTCGCCACGGGCCGGTCGAGGCCCAGGTTGAACCTGCGGGTGGTCTCCTGCGAGACGGTCAGGATCGCGTTGGCCGAGCGGCCGAGCACGTAGCGCACTCCGCGGCCGAGCGCGATTGAGGGGCACGTGCTCGTGGGCGCGCACGACCAGCGGCGGCCCGCCGAGGCGCTGCGCGAGCGCCCCCACCAGGCCCGCACGGGGCGTGTTCGCGTGGATCAGGTCGGCGCGGAAGCGCCGCGCGGCGCGGGAGAGGGCGAGGCCGCCCGCGCCCAAACGACCATGTTCACCGGCGTCTGGATCGGGTCCAGCCGCAGGCTCGCCTCGAACGCCGGGAGCGGGATGTGCTCGACGGCGGCGTCGTCCAGCATGTCCGCCAGCGGGCCGCCGCCCGGGCACGCCACCGCGACGTGATGGCGCCTCCTCACCGCCTTAACCAGGCGCATAAGCGCAAATTCCGCGCCGCTCGCGGCGCCCGTGTGGTTGAGGAAGAGAATTCTCATAACTCTGTATTCAACGGCAATCAAAGGTCTCTTTCGCCGTTACAGAGCGGGATCAAACGCGCGACTGCGTATTTAGGTGCTCGGTTATGTAACCCGCGAGGGCGGGCTCCGAGCAGCGGTCGCGCCACCAGGCGAGCGCGCGAGCGTGCCAATCGGCGAAGCGCGGCGGGGTCGTCCAGCAGCGGCGCGATCGTCGCCTCGAGGCGGTTCCAGCGGTCGATCTGGAGGATCGGGGCGCCGCCGAAGAAGCGATTCTCCGGCAGGCGATCGGCCACGACGACGCAGCCGTAGCGGAGCCCCTCGAGATCCGCCAGGTCTCCGTGGCGGTGCCGCGCGGCGCCAGGCAGACCTCGCGAGTCCATCAACGCTCGCGAGTAGACCTCCGGCGACATCGCCACCGACGCGTCGAAGCCGTGCGTCACGCGCAGGTCGAGCCGCAGGCTCGGGCCGGCGCCGGCCGAGCGCCTCGGCGGCGTCGAAGCACTCCCGGCGCGCGCGCGTCTTCGGCGTGCCGAGCCGGTCGCGCAGCGACTCCTGGTGCTCCAGGCTGCCGGCGAAGAAGAGGTCCTTGGCGCGCTCGCCGATCGGGACCAGCGGCAGGTCGAGCTGGTTGCAGGTGCCGACCGGGATCGTGACCACCGGCGCCGGAGCCGGCGCGCGCGCAGCCGCCGGCCGGCCAGGCGCCGCCCGTGCGCGGCGCCGCCGGGCAGCCACTTGGCCCACCGCACCCCGTACTGGGCGAGGGCGAGCAGGCCTTTGAGGCTCGGGTCGCGCAGGGGGCCCGAGCCCAGCACCGGGTGGGTGCCGTGGCACTTGAAGACCGCCCGCACGCGGTCGACGTAGCGCGGGATCTGGCCGACCTCGTCGCCGAGCACGACCGCCACCACCGACTCGCCGTAGGCGGGCAGGCGCTCCACGTCCCAGGTCAGGTAGACGTCGATGTCCGGGTCGGAGAGCCCCTTCTCCATCTCCGTGAACACCGCGCCGAAGTAGCGCGTGTCGGGCCGCTCGGGCCGCGGGCCGGCGTGCGGGTCCCACGGACGCGGAGTGCTCGTCCTCCGGCAGGTCGAGGAAGTAGCGCGGCATGGTCAGCGCGGGGCGGCGCGCACCGCGCCGAGGACCTCCTCGGCGGCGTCGAGCGCCTGCCGCATGCAGTCGTCCATGTCGATGTAGAGGTAGTTGGCCAGCCGGCCCGCGAAGAACACGCGGCCCGATCTCCTCGCGCAGGAACCCCTGGTAGCGGTCGTTCAGCTGCCTGTTCGCTCGGTCTCGATCGGGTAGTAGCGCGTCGGCGCGTTCGTGAACTCGAAGCCCAGCACCGTGCCTCGATCTGCTGGCGCGATGCGTGCTTGGTCTCGTGGATGCGGATGAACGGATACTCCAGGCCGGGGTAGTTCACGACCATCGCGCCCTGGGCGTGATCGACGTGCGGGACGTGCACGCTGCGGACGAGGATCCCGCGCCACTCGAGCTGGCGCCGAAGCGCTCCCCGGTGAACACGTCCAGCGGGCAGGTCAGCACGACCGCGTCGGCAG